>NZ_JARXWN010000007.1 GCF_029892965.1 Dysgonomonas sp. PF1-14
GGCAGATAGAATGCGGAGGTTGTCAGCACCCTTGGTTAATAAGTCTGTTGTGGTCATTTTGGTTATCTTGTTATATGATTTTAATTTTTATACAAAAGTAGGAAATAAGCTGGTATATTAAAACTTATATTAAATAAATATTGTCTATGTATAAGAAATACAAAGGTTTATGTTATTGTATATTTACAATAAGTGATGGGGCCTGTCGATAGCTGATATTGAATAAAATATTAATAATCAGACTTTACCCGATTCATGCTATGAGCGATATTATTCATCCTTGCTATCGAGATTTACAGCAAGTCCACCCATCGAAGTTTCTTTGTAGAGACTAGGTAAGTCGTGACCTGTTTGCTGCATGGTACGTACTACCTTATCAAAGTTGATAAGATGCTTCCCGTCAGACAACATGGCGAATGAACAGGAGTCCAGTGCTCGTGCGGCAGCAAAGGCATTACGTTCAATACAAGGTACTTGTACTAGTCCGCATACCGGATCGCAGGTTAAGCCTAGATGGTGTTCCAGTCCCATTTCGGCAGCATATTCTATTTGCTGGGGCGATCCTCCGAATAATTGGCAAGCAGCTCCGGCAGCCATTGCACAGGCAACGCCCACTTCTCCCTGACAACCGACTTCGGCACCCGATACAGAGGCGTTTTTCTTTACTATATTGCCTATCAGCCCGGCTGTGGCCAATGCTCTTACTATCTTTTGGTCGCTGAAATCGTGATTCATTTTCAGATGATAAAGTACGGATGGCAGTACCCCGCTCGATCCGCAGGTAGGAGCTGTCACAATGATATTCCCACTGGCGTTTTCCTCTGATACGGCAAGGGCATAAGAGTATATGAGGGCACGGCTGCGCATCGAACCTTTATAGCCTTTAGCCTTGATACTGTACATGGATGATTTGCGTTGCAGTCCCAATCCTCCGGGTAGCAGTCCTTCGGCATCCATGCCTCTGTGTATGGCAGCTTCCATTGTTTTCCATACGGATGCAAGGTAGTCGTATATCTCTTTTCCTTCCATGTCTTCTACATATTCCCAGAATGTTTTACCTGTTTTCAGGCACCATTCCAGTATCTGTTTCATGGTATTCATATCATATACGGTTTCCTTATCTATTTTCTGTGTACCGTCCGACAGGTCTCCGCCGCCTATACTGTAAACAGTCCATTCCTTCACAAGATGTCCGTTTACCAATGCTTCGTATTGCATTCCGTTAGTATGGAAGGGAAGCACGATTTCAGGCTTCCATACGATTTCGGTCGGAGTAGGAGCTAGGGTATTTATGATAGCGATATCTGTCATGTGTCCTTTGCCTGTTGCGGCAAGGCTTCCGAACAGTGTTACCCTGAAGGCTGTCGATTCAGGATTTTCGTCTTTAAACTTCTGCGCTGCTTTCTGAGGCGCCATAGTATGGCTGCTAGAAGGGCCATGCCCGATTTTGTACAAATTGCGAATAGATTCCATTATACTTTGCGTTTTTTTACGAATATAACATTCTTTTATCAATAGGGTTTAGTATTAGATATGAATACAAAATTAGTAATATTAAATATTGTTAAACATGTTGAATTGTTAATTAAGAATTTTTGGACTTTATATTCTTTTTTGTGGCAATAAAGAAGTGTAAATAATTTAGAATTTTACTTTGTTCTAGATGCAAAGCGGGATGTTTTGATAGATAAGCAGTTGATAATCTGACTAAATGTTTTTCATGTATTGTGTAAACAGCTTCAAACGCTTACAGGAAAAGGGAAAATAAATATTTGAGTGCTATAAAAATAAATATATTGTACTCACTAAAATATATGTTGTACAACAGGTTTTTTTTAGTTGAGAGCTAAAAAGAGATAGTTATTTTTACGTTGTTTTTTGTGGAAACAATCTTCACTTGACCTAATAAGACCATGAATTGGATATGTTAACCCCATATCCCGGAGGAAGTCAGGGGGTAATTGAGTGCATGAAATTTAATTACTCCCTGAGTCCTTGAACAGAACTGAAGAAAGTGCAGATAAGATAAAGAATTGAATAATACATAAAATAAAGAACAATCTAACTAAGTAAAAATTTATTATGAGTAGTACAACGAAAAAAAGTTTACCGATCGTACCCATTGTGACAATGATTCTTTTGTTTGGGATGATCTCATTTGTGACGAATCTTGCCGCACCGATTGGAGTAATTTGGAAAAATCAGCCCGCATTAGGAGGTTCTAACTTCTTGGGAATGCTAGGTAATATGATGAATTTCCTTGCATATCTCTTTATGGGAATACCAGCCGGTAAACTGTTAACCAATATAGGTTATAAGAAAACAGCTTTGGTGGCTATCGCAGTCGGATTCTTAGGTGTTTTTATACAGTTCTTGTCAGGAATTGTAGGTGTCGGAGCCGAATTATTTAGCTTGCCACTTAATTTCTATGTTTATCTGTTGGGTGCATTCGTTGCAGGTTTTTCTGTATGTATGCTAAATACAGTTGTTAACCCGATGCTTAACCTTTTAGGTGGCGGTGGTAACAAAGGAAATCAGCTAATTCAAACCGGAGGTACATTTAACTCTTTGGCCGGAACTTTGACTCCAATGTTTGTTGGTGCTTTGATCGGTCAGGTAACAGCAGGTACTGCTATTACGGATGTAAATCCTGTATTATTCATTGCAATGGGAGTATTTGCTTTTGCATTTATAGCATTACTTTTTGTGAAGATTGAAGACCCGGATGCAGACAAAACACAGGGAGCTGTTGTATTTGAGCATTCTCCTTGGGCTTTCCGTCATTTTGTATTAGGTGCCATTGGTATTTTTGTATATGTAGGTATTGAAATAGGGATACCGGGAACACTTAACTTCTTCTTGTCTGATGTGACAGATAAAGGTGCAGGCCTTGATGCTGCGAGTGCAGCTTCTATTGGAGGTTTCGTAGCCGGAACTTATTGGTTCCTCATGCTTATCGGTCGTTTTATCGGTGCTTCTATCGGTGCTAAGGTTTCCAGTAAAGCTATGCTAACAGGTGCATCAGGTCTGGGTATCGTATTGGTTTTAGCTGCAATGTTTTTACCTAAGACCGTAATGACAGCCATGCCTGTATTTACAGGTTCGTCTTTTGCTATGACTCAGGTTCCTTTAAGCGCTTTATTGTTAGTGTTGTGTGGTTTCTGTACATCTATTATGTGGGGTGGTATTTTCAACCTTGCAGTAGAAGGTCTTGGTAAATATACAGCAAGAGCATCCGGCATCTTTATGATGATGGTAGTAGGTGGTGGAGTTCTTCCGCTTATCCAAAATAAGGTAGCAGATATGTCAACATATATGACAAGTTACTGGGTAGTAATTTTGGGTCTTGCATTCCTGCTATATTATGCACTGATCGGAAGTAAGAATGTAAATAAAGATATTCCTGTAAAATAAGCGGATATCTGATCTGAAAATAAAAAAAGGACTCGGGCCATATTCGGTTTGAGTCCTTTTTCTATCTATAGTTTTAACACATTTGAGAATGTTACTTTATTAAACTATCTTTTCCCTAAATTGTTCATACCTTTGTGTTTTATTTATCCGTATTTTCATGCAAAAAGATATAGACTTACGCATTACGCCCGAACAGGCGTCTGATATAGAAAAAGTTAAGCGTATTTTTTCCACCCAGTCGGGCATCCCCTTTAACGAAATCAATTCGGTACGTATTCTTCGTCGTTCCATAGATGCTCGCCAACGCAATATATATGTGAATCTGCGTGTACGCGGATATGTAGGAGAGGAGGAAAACGATCCTGCGTTTATCAGTACATACTATCCGAATGTAAAAGATTGTCCGCAGGCAATAGTAGTGGGAGCAGGTCCTGCCGGACTTTTCGCCGCCTTGAGATTAATTGAATTGGGTGTTCGCCCCATAGTAGTAGAAAGGGGTAAGAATGTGCGTGACCGGAAACGGGATACCGCCCTTATGAATCGTGAACATGTAGTAAATCCCGAATCGAATTACTGTTTCGGAGAGGGGGGGGCAGGAGCTTATTCTGATGGAAAACTATATACACGTAGCAAGAAACGCGGAAATGTGGATAAGATACTTAATGTCTTTTGCCAGCATGGAGCAGATACATCTATACTTGTCGATGCGCATCCACATATAGGAACAGACAGACTACCCGGTATTATAGAAAAAATGCGTGTACAGATCATCCTTTCGGGAGGAGAAGTTCATTTTGAAACGCGGATGGATAAGTTGATAATAGAACGGGATGAAGTAGTGGGGATTGAAACCAATACAGGCAAAACCTTTTTGGGTGCGGTGATTCTGGCAACAGGGCATTCGGCACGCGATGTGTATTATATGCTTCACGAGCAGCAGATAAAGATAGAAGCCAAAGGCCTGGCAGTGGGTTTTCGCGTAGAGCATCCATCACACCTGATAGACCAGATACAATATCATTGCGAAGAAGGACGTGGCAAATATCTCCCTGCTGCTGAATACAGCTATGTGGTACAGGCCGGAGGACGTGGTGTTTATTCGTTTTGTATGTGTCCGGGTGGTACAATAGTGCCATCGGCAAGCGGGCCAAAGCAGGTGGTTGTAAATGGTATGTCGCCATCGAATCGTGGCTCACGCTGGTCGAATTCGGGGGTTGTAGTTGAGATTCATCCCGAAGACTTTCCCGAATATGCTAAATACGGAGATCTGGCTTTGCTTAAATTTGTAGAAGATATAGAAGAACAAGCATGGATACAAGGCGGAAAAACTCAGGTAGCACCTGCACAGCGTCTCTACGACTTTGTGAACGGAAAGAAGAGTAACTCACTGCCCGATACATCATATACTCCCGGTGTAGTTTCGTCCCCGATGCACGAATGGATGCCTAAGTTTGTAGCTGTCCGTTTACAGGAGGCATTCCGAAAGGTGGGGCAGAGCTATAAAGGGTATCTGACCAACGATGCTATACTGCTCGCAGTAGAGAGCCGCACATCTTCACCTGTACGGATTGTGCGCGACAGAGAAACCATGCAGCATGCCGAAATAAAAGGACTTTATCCTTGTGGTGAAGGAGCGGGTTATGCCGGAGGTATTGTTTCTGCGGCGATGGATGGGGAGCGATGTGCTGAAGCTCTGGCATCAAAAATGAAAGGAGAGTAGATATTACCCTCCTCTGATTTATTATAAATAATACGAATCAGTAGTTGAGATTAATTGTTCTATTATTTTCTACTGCGCGCAATCACAGATTGCTTGCATTCCTTTTGCCCAAAGCCGCAAAAGGAATCAAAAAGTCTTTAGCGCCCCGCTTCATAGGACGACCCGTTAGAGGGCTTAAAGGCTAAACAAAAAAACTCGCTCATGGTTTTTACATAATACGAACCAGCAGCTAAGCTCAAACACGTTTTTGTTTTACGCCTTTCTCACCCTACGGGTACCCCGTCCATAAAGCTAATGGCGCGTGCTGACGCTCGATTGAGTGACGATTATTCTGCCTTGTCGGCGCGTGCGACTCTGTGCATTAGCTCCGCAAGCGGGCACCTGTCCGGTGCAGTCGGCGTAAAAAGGGATGGGGCGATAGCCCGTTTGTCCCTTTTAGCCGTCAAGCCGTTGACAGGTCGCAGAGGAGCGAAGCACTAGACTTTTGTTTACTTTTGGGCGATGCAAAAGTAAAAACAAGCACAGGAGTGCGCGTTAGTCATGAGCTAAATCTATTAACTCCAGACTAAGATTGAGGTTATACAAATTGAAGGTTTATTTGATATAACATCAAATACTGATTCGCATAAATATCTTTTGCTTATCCGTTCATCAACGGGCCGAATATCCAGCTTGCGATAGTCAGGTATATGATCAGTCCGGTGACATCGACAATAGTGGCTACAAACGGAGCCGACGATGTTGCAGGGTCTGCACCCAATCTGCGGAGTATAAACGGCAGCATGGAACCAATGAGCGATCCCCACAAGACAATGCCTACAAGAGCCAGCGATACGGTAGAACCTACCATGGTCCAGTGTTCACCATAGAGGCTGGGAAATATAAGATGCCATATATAAATACGGAAAAATCCGATTACACCCAGAATAATGCCCAAACTCAGTCCCGAAATTACCTCGCGGCGGAAAACGCGCCACCAGTCTTTGAGTTTCACCTCACCTGTAGCCATAGCCTGTATAACGAGGGTAGAAGCTTGTGAGCCACTGTTACCTCCACTGGAAATCATCAGTGGAAGGAATAAGGCCAAAACAATTACTTGTGCCAACTGCTCTTCGTAATGCTGCATGACGGAAGCAGTCAGCAACTCTCCCACAAACAGTACTATCAGCCATCCCGCACGTTTCCATATCAGTTTGTAAACAGGCAGATCGAGGTATGGCTCGTCCAGAGCGGCCGTACCCCCCATCCGTTGCATGTCTTCGGCATATTCTTCATCTGCCGCCCACAATATATCGTCGATGGTAACAATACCAAGTAACAACCCAGCCGAATCGATTACAGGAAGGGCTACTCTGTTGTTCATCTTAAATGTCTTTATACCTTCTTCGAGTGGGTCTTGCGCGTTCAGATAGATAAGCCGTCCGTCTATCAGTTCCGATATTTTTTTCTGTGGATCGTTAATTAATAGTTCCCTTATCCTGAGGTCGTCTATCAATGCTCCTTTTTCGTCGAGAATGTAAATGACGTCTATCGTTTCCGAATTTTTACCGTTGTGGCGGATATACTTTAATGCTTCCTCTACCGTATAATCTTTCGATATGGCCAGAAAGTCGGGTGTCATCATGCGCCCGATACTGTCTTCGGGGTACGAAAGCAGCATGAAGACTTCTTTGCGGTCTTCGGGAGTCAGCAGTGAAATGAGGCGGTGTTGTAATTCCTGATCCCGCAGTTCGCCCAAGAAGGACGTCCGGTCGTCGGGAGGCAGTCCGTTGACTATTTCCGCAATCTTGTTTCCTGTAAGTTTTTTTGCTATACGCTCTTGTGTGGGCGCATCCAGAATCCTGAATACATTTATTGCCCTCTTGATACTCATCGTGTCGATAAACAGTGGGGCGTAATCAGGTAGTTCGTCTATCAGATCTTCTACATCGGAGATGTTCTGATCGTCAAGGAACATACGGAGCATACTGATGTCTCCGGTCTCAAGCAGAAGCTTTGTTTCTGCTGTCAGTAGTTCGATATTCTCCTTCATCCATACGAATATTAATAAAGTGCAACAATACAAAAATAGCTTACATCTAAGCGTTTTTGGGATGAACTGGCATTCCGGTCGTAACGGAGAAAGTGATATTATCGTCAACGTCAATCGCTCCGTTTGCGAAATGCGGGGGCAAAGATACACAAAAATGAAGAATGAAGAATGAAAAACTTGAATATGAGTGAACTTTTTTATTGAAACTGTGTTATATTTGCAACATTGTTTCATTTACAGTATTGTTGCAAAATGGATGCAGAACAAATATTAAAACATCATAACCTGAAAAATACGGGTTGCCGTAAGTTTATAATCAGCGAGTTATTGAATAATGAGTCGGCTCTGTCCGAGCATGAGATTAAACAAGCCTTGCCCGATTTGTTCGATAGGGTTACTTTCTATCGTTCACTGAAAACGCTGGAGGAAAAAAGTATTATACATCGCATTATATTACACGATTCGACGGTGAAGTATGCTATCAACCGCGAAGCGTTGCTTCAGGACGATCATGCTCATTTTCATTGTTTGAAGTGTGATAGTGTAACTTGCCTTGAAACGGCTATGCCTGCTCCATCGGGGTTACCTGCCGGATTTACGGTCGATTCGGTCGATGTATTGCTAGAAGGTACATGCCCCGAATGTAAGCAGAAATAAATGAATTATTTTTCGGAAACTTTATCAGTATGATGAGCGGAAAGCGTTTGTGTACTTGGTTAGCAGTTGTTCGAATCAAAGAAAAGTAATGAAATGAAAAAGTGATGAAAAACGTTATATTGACTCCGCTTGCTCTGTCAAACGTTGTTTCGTTACCTTTTTAGTTAAAAATCGTCTCACGCAAAGACGCAAAGACGCAAAAAAAGAGAATACTAGTCTGTAGAGGCGAATGATAATTGGCTACTGTCGAACGTTGTTTCGTTACATTTTAGTTAAAATTAGAGTTGCCTCCTGCTTTAGCTGGAGGATAAAATCAGGACAATAAATGAAAGGCTTTAGCCGAATACTTTGACTAAAGTCGTTTTCCTTACGACTCCTACCCACGCCTTAAAAGGCGTGGCAACTAATATAACCAGATATCCTGTACTACAGGGTGAAAGTAACAAAGAGTAGAAACAACGCGAAAGCATTACTTTCATTACTTTTTAGTTAAAATAAATATTGAAAATTAAAATATATAAATTAAGATGTTTAAGAATAGATTGTTAGGTATTGTAATTGTTTTATTATTATTCTCCGTTGCAAAGCTATCAGCCCAGTCATCTTGCAGTTTGTCGGGTACGGTAAAAGATGCCGAGAATGGGAAAGCGATAGCAGGAGCATCCGTCTCAGTTCAAAATACAACAGTCGGAGAAATAACCGACAGTCTTGGCTTTTTTAGTTTTTGCCATCTTGAAGAAAAGGAGTATGTATTGTACATAGATTTTATAGGTTATAAAAAAGACAGTGTTAAGGTTGATCTGTCTAAAGATATAACACATGTCGATATTCGCTTAATACCTGCCGATATAGCTCTTAATGAGGTGTTTGTGGATGTTAATACCTCAAGCGTTGCAAGAACTGTAATATATCGGGGGCCGCTTCTGGATAAGCCTGTTACTTCTTTTGCTCAGACACTGAATATTGTGCCCGGAGCTACGGCTATGAGTATAGGGGCAGGAACGGCAAAGCCTGTTGTCAGAGGGCTTGGGTTCAATCGTGTAGCCGTTATCAATCGTGGTATAATACAACAAAACCAGCAATGGGGAGCCGATCATGGCATGGAAATCGGTCAGTTCGATGTATATGAAGCTACAATTCATAAAGGCCCCGATGCTTTATTATCAGGCTCATCGGCTACTACAGCTATAGAAATAGAGCCATATGGCTTCAAAGATAAAAGTAAGTATTTTGGTGGAGAAGCCGTATTGATGGGTGCGTCCAATAACGATATGCTCGGCGGTGCATTGATTGCCGAATGGCAGAAGGGAAATTGGTATGCAAGGGGTTCATATAGCTATAGGGATTATGCAGATTACAGAGTTCCTGCCGATTATTTTATTTATGAAGAAGAAAAGATGCCATTGCCGGATAAACGTGTGCCGAACACAGCAGGACGCGAACAAAGTGTATCCGGTACTTTAGGCTTTAGAAAAAATAATATTACGACATACCTGAATATCAGCAATAACTATCAGAAAAACGGATTGTTTGAGTTATCACATGATCATGACGATCACGACCATGAAGGAGAAGACGCAGATCATGACCATGATAGCGAGACTGATACATCTCATCGTAATATAGGATTGCCGTATTCTACATCGAATCATTTTGTAATAACCAATAATACAGAATGGAAAAAGGATAAAAATACAAAATTGGAGGCAAGTACGGCATTTCAGAGCAATCACCGTCGCGAGTTTGAGCATTTCCACGAGCATTACGAAGGGCAGGCTGTACCGGCTACAGATGACGATCTGGCAGTAGATTTCAGGTTAAGGACATATTCAACCAATATACGCCTTTCTTTAGGTATGCAGAATAAATGGAAAAATAATTTTAGTACCAATGTTGAATATCAACAGAACAGGATTGGCGGATTCGAATACTTTCTGCCACGTTACAATCAGGTATCGGGTGGTATTGCCTATACTTCCGGCTACGAAATTTCCGATAAATGGCTTCTGCTTGGAGGCGTCAGATACGATGCGGGGCATATGGATATAACAGGTTTCTATGATGAGGCACTGGCTTCTCATCTCAAGGAAGAAGGTTATGGAGCTCAATTGATACAGGATTATGCGCAGAGGGCCTATAATGTAAACCGTAATTTTGGTGGTGTTTCGGGGAGTGTTGGAGTCAGGTATAGGCCGATAAATGATTTAACAGTAAAGTTGAATCTGGGTAAAAGCTACCGGATGCCATCTGCAAATGAGTTGGGTGCTAATGGCTTGCATCATGCTGCATTCAGATATGAAATAGGAAATCCAGATCTTGCCTCCGAACATGGCTATACAATGAATCTGGATATCGATCTGAGTAGGGATATAACAGGTTTGGATGGGCGCTATCATCCATTGCAGGTATCTCTTTATCCCTTTGTATATTATTATTCCAATTATATTTTTCTGCAAGCAGTGGATAACTCATCTGTTCAGCTTTACGAACAACAGCCTTATAAATATTCGCAAGCGAAAGCAATATACGGAGGAGGTGAATACCAGGTAAAATGGCGTATGATAGAAAAACTGGAGCTATCGACAAATGGCAGCCTTGTTTTGAACAAGAATCTCGACGATCACGAACCTTTACCATTTACGCCTCCGTTTACAATGACCAACGGGGTAATGTTTCTGAATAATAATATAAGCCGGAAAAAAATAAGTTATTACCAAATTAGTGCTACACACCGTTTGTTCGCCGATCAGAACAGGGTAGGGGCAGGAGAGGAAAAGACAACAGGTGCGAACCTGTTCGACCTGAGTGCCGGAATAGTGTATAAAATAAATTCCAAATTATCTATAGATGTGAATATGCAGGTATTGAATATATTCGATAAGCGTTACCTGAATCATATGAGCTTGTATCGCCGGATCAATATACCGGAGCAAGGGCGTAATTTTCAGCTGTTTTTGAGAATACCGTTTAGTACATAATCAGTAATTCGTCTTTTTATCGTATTTTCGTGTCTGTAATTTATAAGTTGGAATATGAGAAAATTCTGTTTTGCAATAATATTGTTTATTTTATTACCCCTCATTTATTTTTCATCATGTGAAAAAGGCGATGATTGGTCTGAAGAACGTCCTGTAATATCGGATATCAGGTTTAATGAGAGCGATACGCTTATGTACGGGCCTTCTGCTGCAGAAAAGACAGTCATATTAATAAATGACAGCTCGGTGATGAACCGTACGATGGATACTGCGATAGTAAGCCGATGGCTATATATAACAGCTCATTTTTCAGGCAGTAACGATTTATCTTCTTTCAAAGTGGGCGGAATACTTACCTACAAGACCAAAGCAGGACTGGAGATAAAAGATACGATAATGCGTTTGGGACAAAGTATTTTTAATAAAAAAGATACATTGGTTTACAAGAACAAACTAATACAGATTCCCGATTCGCTGGATAGGACAATAGACGGAGTATCGCATAGAGGAGGACTTCAGGAAGGAGAATACAAATTATCGATTTTATGCATGGATAAAGCAGGGAAAAAGAGCGACTCTATTCTTCATTCGGTAACTATTTTACGAAGAGCTACTATATTAGCAGCTCGTCAGAAGCCTGTAGAAGAAATCCCACAGGAGTGATGGGGGAGATGTTTTTGTTTCAATTTATAGTTGTAGTATTAGTCTAGATTAACGATAATTTATACTTTTGCAGCGACATTTTTTATAAAATTAATTTATCAAAATGAAACAAAAACATTTGAACCAACAACAAGCCTATCGTTTCAAACGATTTGTACGAAAGGCTTACAGTGCATTCAACAGTATGCACAGGCTGGTAAACATCGGAGTTGTTTCGGGTTGCGCGATCGCTTTTTTACCGACAGGTACGGTCTCAGCCCAGAAAACAGCCGATAGTGAACAACAGCAGAAAGTGATGGAGAAAGAGCTCGATGAAGTGATGGTCACAGCATCGCGGGTGGAGGCTCCTATCAATCAGGTAGCGAAGCTCGTTACAGTGATCACCCGTCAGGAGATAGAGCAGGCGCCCGTCCGAAGTATTCAGGATCTGTTAGTCTACGCCGCTAACATAGACGTAATACAAAGAGGCGGACACGGCGTTCAAGCCGATATCTCCATACGAGGAGGAACATTCGACCAAAATGTGATCTTACTCAACGGAGTCAACCTATCTAATGCTCAAACAGGACACTACAGCTTCGACCTACCAGTCAACCTTTCCGATATCGAACGTATTGAAATCATTCATGGCTCTTCTGCCCTTATATACGGAGTCGGTGCATTTTCGGGAGGAATCAACATTATAACAAAGAAGGATGCGGACTATAAAGCCTATGCCAGTGTAGAAGTCGGTATGCACAAGCTTCGGGGCATGGAAGTACGTGGCGCAGCCCAAAAGGGACAGGCAACACATAGCCTTTCGGTAGGCTATAACGCTTCTGATGGCTATATCGCCAATAGTGATTATGATATCTATAATGTGCTATGGCAAACCCGATTGAAGATGCAGGGCACATCTAAGCTCGATTTGCAGCTCGGGTATAATGACAAGCAATACGGAGCTAATACCTTCTATTCAGCTAAGTTCCCCAATCAGTACGAGCGTACGAGTACATATATGGGATCGCTGAAAGGAGAGTTCGGCTCAACATTAAAGGTTATCCCGATTGTCTATTGGGACAGGCATCACGACCAGTTCGACTTGATAAAGGATACCGACAAAGGCCGCAACTATCATCGTAATGATACGTATGGCGCCAACCTTATCTTCATGTACACATCTAAGCTCGGGGTTACCAGTCTTGGTGGTGAGTTGCGAAAAGAAGACATGATGAGTACGGTGCTAGGTAAGCCAATGGCTAAGCCTCACCGTAAATATAAAGTATATGACGACCGCACAAATACCAGTGTATCGCTGGAGCATACACTCAACCTTGAGCGAGTCGTACTATCGGCAGGAGTGCTGATGAACCACAATACATTGCTCGATGGGGAATATAACTTCTATCCGTCGGTCAGTCTGAGTTACCGCCCTATGGATGGGCTTAATATCTCTACTTCATGGGGTAAATCGACCCGCCTGCCCACTTTCACCGATCTGTATTATACGACAGATACGCATGACGGCAACAGTGGCCTGAAACCGGAGAAGTCCGAATCGCTGGAACTTGGTGTTAAGTATAAGAACGCTTTTGTGAATGCTTACATCACTGGCTTCCTGCTATGGGGCAGAGATATGATAGACTGGGTGCGGGTGAACGACAAATGGGCTTCGTGGAACCTTACCGAAGTCAATACGCAAGGGGTAGAAGCAGGAGTGAAGTTCCGCTTGGGAAGTGTACTCCCGGCATTTGGTGAGCAATCATCATTATCCCTTGATTATGCCCGTATGCATCAGTCAAATGATACCAAAGACCTTGTGTCTCTATATAGCCTTAACTATCTGCGTGATAAGTTCACTGTGGCATTCAATCACCAGATATACAAAGGCCTTTCTGCCGGTTGGTACTTCCGCTATCAGAAGCGGATGGGAGTGTACGAACGGTTCGAGAATCTGGAGAGTGCGGGGTACAGCCATTATCCGGCTTTCTCTACGCTCGACCTGAAACTGAATTACCAGTATCGGGACTTATCGTTCAATCTGAATCTGAATAACCTCTACGATACCCATTACTTCGATAAGGGTAATATACCTCAGTCGGGTTTCTGGCTGATGGGTGGTATCAGTTATACTTTCAGGTAGACATATATAGAGGAAAGAATAAGGCAGGAGTTATGCCTGCCTTATTATCACCTTAGCCTTTTATGATACCTTAATTCATATCCGGTGAATAGTTCCGGATGGAATATTGCAGCAAAGTCTTTCAGTATGTAATCGGGATGAATAGCCATATCTTCGAAGTAAGCCGAATAGCTGGTATTACATCCGTATATGCTCTTTTGCTTGAATGCTTTGAAGTATGAGTATTGCTTGAACTCTTTCTCCAGACTAGCATAGGTCAGATCTTCCGGCGAATTGTACTTAATGATCCATACATCGGCCTCTCCGGCCTTATCGAGTACAGCCTCGAACGACAGGGGCAGGAATGTAGTGGAATTGTCATCAGCCCAAATGTAAGCAGCGCCTGCATCGGCAAGCATATTTGCCATATAGCTTTTTCCGCCCGGCATATTCCAGTTGTTCTGGTATTTGGTATCGGTAAATGCCGAAGGCTTAGTAGCAGCGTTTTGTACAGCCTGTTTTATCTCATTGTAATTCTTAACCGTAACGTCGAACAGTGAGTCAGCTTGCTGCTCTTTTCCTATAAACAGGGAATAGAAGCGAATCCACTCGGCACGTCCCAGCGGATCGGGCTCAGTATAATCGGGGATTTCTATTACCGGTATCTTTGTCTTATCTATGTTGCCATAGCTCATACCCGATATGGGTGATGCAAGTATGGCTTCGGGAGCCAGCATTATCAGTTTTTCGATGTCCGGTTTCGATGCGTCTCCCAAATCTGTGATAGAGCCATTTTGTATGCCTTTGACTATATCCTCGAGCTTTACGTACTGAGGTTCGAAAACACCCTTTATGATGGAAGCATTATCCAGTTCTTTCAGTGTGGCACATTGTAGTGTGTTGTAAGCTGCTACGCCTTTTACAGGAACTTTTACCACTGTTCCGGCAGGAAGATCGGCAGGGATATCTTTTTCCCTGTCAACAAGAATATACTTTTGCAACAGCTTCGTCGTATCCCAGGGATTGATAACGGCAACTTCGGTGTAACCGGTATATTTCTTCACCTTGAATCCTTTTGCATAATGCACTTGATACTCTTCTCCGGAAAGTACCCCCTCTCCGGCAGGTTTGCTATTGCCGCAGCCTGCCAGAAAGAGAGTAAGAAAGATTGAAAACAGTGTTAAATATAATTGTTTCATTATTTGGTATTTACTTTATTCCCTTCAAGAAATAAGCTCCCATCGGATAGTAGCCTCCTGTACCGAATTTTGAAATGAGCTTACCTTCGGAGGAGAAGATATACATTTCACCCATACTGTTGTTGCGGTTTATACCTATATATATGTTTCGGGTTACAGGGTCTACAGTGAGGCTGTTTACATCTGCTACTTCTGTGCCGTCAGTAATGAACGACTTGTCTTCTATTTTACCGGTATTGATGTCATAATAAGAGAAGTTAATGATGCTATTTATATAATCCAGTAGTATCAATAATATTCTATCTCCGTCTACAGCCATCAGGGTAGCTGCATTGGTAGCTATTTGCGTAACCTTATCGTTTGAGTCTATTTTGTTGAAGCTGGATGTAGTTGTTGCTGCATTAAAATCACCCCAACAGATAACATATACATTACCCTGAGCATCGCGGGTGATAACTGCCGGATTGTCATCAACAACAATGTCTTTCTTTTGTGCTGTAAAATTATTTAGGTTTAGTACAGAGACAATGTTGCTTCCCACACGGGAATTGGTTACATAGAGCTTATTGCCTACTATTGTCATCTCTTCTGTGAATGTTCCTACTTTCACCTTATCCATAGCCATAGATGTAGTGTCTATCCGTAATACGTATCCGGCTTCGGTACTAACATATACCTTACCATTGTTGGTAACTATCGATCGGGGACGCAATGGCTGCTTTGATTCATTCTCCGGAGATATAATGCCGTCTTTTACTAATTTAGCTCTACGGTTGGTGACATATATCTTGTTTGAATTGGTTACCGTTATATACATCTTGGAACCATATACTTTCATATCTTGTACAGCATCGCCCAGAGACAGTCCGTCATTCATCTTAGAGAAGATGTCAGTCGTTACCTTCTTATTATCTATATCATAATATGCCAGATTCCCATCCACAGTTTTCATCATCCCCGAATTCAAAATATATGCTCCGGTAAGGTTTACTTCGGGTTCAACCCACGGTTCATCATCATCGTCCGAACACGATATAAACGGAGCAGCTATAATGCTTAATAACAAGACTTTTAATAAATACTTTTTCATTTCTATATTATTTTTAAATGTTTATTTTAACTAAAATGTAACAACCAACGGTCACAGGAGCGAAGCGTATGTAAAAGTAATGCTTCCGCGTTGTTTCTACTCTTTGTTACTTTTCCTTGTAGTACAGGATATCTGGTTATATCAGTTGCCACGCCTTTTAAGGCGTGGGTAGGAGTCGTAAGGAAAACGACTTTAGTCAAAGTATTCGGCTAAAGCCTTTCATTTATTGTCCTGATTTTATCCTCCAGCTAAAGCAGGAGGCAACTCTAATTTTAACTAAAATGTAACGAATGTAACGAATTTCGCTTCTTTTTACTTTCATTACCTTTTTTGTTGTAAACCGTTTGCCAATCAGCATTAGCCGATATCTCTATAGATAATTATTTCCCGATCTCATCACAAATCAAAACTTCATACCTACCGAAGCCTTGAACGAACGTCCGGGCATCGGATAGTTGGCTATCACATCATATCTTTTGTTCCATATATTCAGTATATTTCCCTGTACATATATGGTATTGTTCTTTATCTCAAATTCACGAAACAGCGAAATATTGTGATCCGTATATCCGTCCACCTTATTTATCTTGTCGTTGAGCGGTAGCCTGTATCGCTTCGTTGCTGCTATTACCGAATATGAGAAGTTCACATAAGGATTGTTGAACGAAAGCGTAGCTGCACCCGAATGTTCTGGGGTATAAGGAATCTGGTCTTTATAGTTGTCGGCATCCTTATCCGTCACATCTTGCGCCTGCATAAAGCTATAGGTAACAGACAGGTTTATATCCATTCGCGAAGCAACGGCAAAATTGAGTGCAGCCCGCAAATCTATTCCTTTTATATCTACATTGCCCAGATTCATCGTAGTGGCGATAAATGTTTTCGGGATAATCACGATCTTATCATCCACCTTATTGTAATAGCCATCTGCCGAAAGGCTGATAAAATTTAACGGACTATCCTTTATTTCACCTACCCATGTCAGTCCCAGATTGAACTGTTGGGATGATTCGGGTTTCAGTATTTTTTCTACTGACGAATAATACAGTTCGGTGAAAGTAGGTACACGATAAGTATGCTTGTACGAAGCTCTCACGCGCAGATTAGTAGCTTCGAACGGACGGTATGACAATGCTACAGCCGGACTAAGTTTTTTGTATGTATTATTTTCTTTATTGTTCTTTACCTCTTCTGAAATATAGGTGCCCAACAGGCTCGAAGTAACGGTCAGATACCTGTTTTTGTATTGAAAAGCTAAAGCCGACAACGAATTATACCGTTGAGGGTAGGGTAGGTTATCACCTGTTTGCTGATATCCGCTGAATTTGTTTTTCAGTTTGTTGTAGAATAAGTCCTCTGAAAAAGAAAATGAGATATTCGGGTTCAATGAATATAGCAGTGCATTCGACAGATAAGCTTCCTGCTCGCGGTACGTATTTCTTGTCTGCATACTGGCCTGATCGTCCTCGTATCGGGTGTAAGTATAATCGTATTTTGCCTGCGATTTCAGGCTGAATTTGCTGTTGAATGATTTATTATATGTCACCTGTGTAAAGAAATTTCTGTCCCACAGGCGTTCGGCAGCATAGTCGTTACCTTTTACCACAGCACCCGGTAATCCGCGCTCCGAGTCGAAATAATATACTTTGGCTTTCAGTTGTCCCGCTTTACCGAAGTCACTGTATAGGTTCACTTCCGTACGGAATATGTCTACATCGCTGTTATTTCGCTTGCGGTCAGTCAGTATTTTATCATCTTCCTGTTTGAATGGATAATTACCATCGGCACGTTGCCAGCTACCGTTTGCCGATAGTGAAAATGTATTGCTTAGTTTATGAGCATAGTCCAGCATTGGATTAAATAGTCCGAATGATCCGCCTGTAATACGTGCGTGTCCTTTATAATTGTAATTTGTAAAGTCGGGCATTGCTGTTTCCAGATTCAGCGTTCCCGCCGAAGCAAAGGCTTTTGCCGTTTGGAATATAACATCTGATTGTCCGATGTTGAGCGACACCATCGAAATATTGTCGAGGGCATACCGCCCTATATCCACCTGTCCTGATTGTGTATTGCTTACCATTATTCCATCATAACTGATCGCTGTATGCTCGGCACCCATACCGCGTATGGCAACTGTTTTCAGTCCGCCTATTCCCCCGTAGTCTTTAAGGACTATTCCGTTGAATCGACGTACAGCATCAGACACCGATTGTATCCCCTCTTGCAGCAATTCCTCATTCGTGATTACCTGCAATGGCGAAGTCGATAATGATACTGATGGCTTGGCGTTGGCAGATATTTCCACATCCGACAGCTTTTGCGTATGTATGCTATCGTTGATCTGTGCCTGTAACGACAGGCAACCTGTAAAAAGTAAAGCGGGAAGTAATTTAGTTCTTATCACCATATCAAAGCAATTGTTTCAGTGGACATTGCTTGCGGTAAGAACAAAGAAAAGAAGTGATTCCTTTACAGAGTTTCTTAAGCCTTATTCCTCGAAAGCTGTCCGAATATATACTTTGCAGGTCTTCTGACTTACTCCATCTTTGAGCATCCTTCCCAATATTCAGTTAACAGCGAGCAGTTAACAGTTAACAAAAATGATAACTATAACTGACGACTGATTACTGTCAATCAGTGGAACTGGTTTTGCTCAAGGACTTTTTTCAGTATTTATGTTAACTGATGACTGTTAACTGTTCACTGAAAAGAGCTTACAGCAGCGGGTCTGTTCAGGACTTACACCTGATTCCCTTTTCATCCGTTCTGACTTAACGTCTTGGAACAAAGCACTGCAAAGATAGGAATAATAGTTGTGATTTTTAAGGCAAACGTATCAAAATTATTGGATTGTATTTGGATGCTTATAGGGGCGGAATATCTTCCGCCCGCAGACTTTTTCTGTTTCGGGCGGAAGATATTCCGCCCCTACAAACGGTTAAAGCAATTATGTTTATTTTCATGCGTTTGTCCTAAATTCATAATTCATAATTTATAATTCATAACTATTATTCCTATCTTTGCGTCTTATTGTTAAAGAAATACATTATATAATTGCATTATGCCACATATTTCGCAACGGGGTGTAGAGATGCCAAACTCTCCCATCAGAAAACTGGCTCCTTTGTCCGACTCAGCAAAAGCTAGGGGACTGAAAGTGTATCACCTTAATATCGGTCAGCCCGATCTGCCGACACCCGATGAAGCGCTTGATGCGATACGCAATATCGACCGCAAAATACTGGAATATAGTCCCAGCGACGGTTATCGTTCATACAGAGAGAAACTAGTCGGTTACTATGCGAAATACAATATAAATGTATCGGCCGATGATATTATCATTACCACAGGCGGATCGGAAGCCGTTCTGTTCGCTTTTCTTGCATGCCTCAATCCGGGCGATGAAATAATTGTGCCTGAGCCGGCTTATGCTAACTATATGGCGTTTGCGGTATCAGCAGGAGCCGTTATACGCCCTGTTTCGTCTACTATAGAGGAGGGGTTTGCACTGCCTCCGGTGGAGAAGTTTGAAGAACTGATCAATGAACGGACAAAAGGAATTATGATCTGTAATCCGAATAATCCGACAGGTTATTTGTATTCCCGCGCTGAAATGAACCAGATAAAACATCTGGTACAGAAATATGACTTATACCTTTTCTCTGACGAAGTATATCGTGAATTTATCTATACCAACTCGCCTTATATTTCGGCTTGCCATCTGGTAGGCATCGAAGAAAATGTAGTGCTTATCGATTCGGTTTCCAAACGATACAGTGAGTGTGGTATTCGTATCGGTGCACTGATAACAAAGAATAAAGAGCTTCGCAAAACACTGATGAAATTCTGTCAGGCACGCCTTAGTCCGCCGCTTATAGGACAGATTGCAGCAGAAGCATCACTGGATGCCAGTCCCGACTATCTGCGCGATACGTATGATGAATACGTCGAACGGCGTAAATTCCTTATCGACAGGCTCAATCGTATTCCCGGTGTATATTCACCTATCCCGATGGGAGCGTTTTATACGGTAGCACGACTTCCGGTAGACGATGCAGATGAATTTTGTGCTTGGTGCCTTTCCGATTTCGAGTACGAAGGACAGACGGTGTTTATGGCGCCTGCATCCGGTTTTTATACCACTCCCGGTTTAGGCAGGAATGAGGTGCGTATAGCCTATGTGCTCAATAAGGAAGATTTGGCTAATGCGTTGACAGTTTTGGAAAAGGCATTGGAAACATATAATTCACTAAAATAAGTGAATAAAGATATTAATATAGGGCAGAATGAATGGATTGAGTGGATTGATCCTGATCTTACAATAAAACCATTCAATATTGATATATTACTTGAGCCAACATGGGAATTTTGGAAATCAATGGAAACTGAATGTGTTGCTGAATGCTGTGGAATTGATGCTTTTTATTTTGATCTCCGGAATATACAAAAAGCATTGCTATGCGTTGACAAACTGGAATTAAAGAAACAAATAGAATGTTTGAAAGAAGAAATATCAAGAAGTCATCATTCTGTACTAATCTCTTATAAATTTAATAATCTGTTTGAAAAATCTGTTTTTATTCAATTACTTGATCATATACTGCAAAATATAAAATGAAACAAAAACTTGTATTTGCCACCAATAACGCTCACAAACTCGAAGAAGTAAGAGAAGTTGTCGGCGATAAATTCAATATACTCAGCTTGCAGGACATCGGTTGCCATGAAGATATAGCCGAAACAGGCGAAACCCTTGAAGAGAACGCCCTTATTAAAGTGAGATATGTAAAAGAAAAATACGGCTATGACTGCTTTGGTGACGATACAGGTCTCGAAGTAGAAGCTCTGAATGGCGCACCCGGCGTTTATTCGGCACGCTATGCCGGAGACGGACACGATGCTAAAGCCAATATGAAGAAATTGCTCCATGAACTAAATGGTGTCGAAAATCGCAGGGCTTGTTTCCGTTCGGTAATAGCTCTTATCTCAGATGGAAAGGAATATTTATTCGAAGGACGTATAGACGGAGACATCCTCACCGAAGAACATGGTACAGCAGGTTTCGGTTACGATCCTGTATTTCGTCCCATTGGCTATAAGTACACATTCGCTGAGCTGGGTATGGATGTAAAGAATGAGATCAGTCATCGTGCTTTGGCAGTAAAAAAGCTATGTGAGTTTTTAGATAAGATATAACTCCGAATTAAGGCTATTTCCGTTTCACTACGAATTATTTTTGTACATTTACGAGGTGAAAAAATCGAATAATAAAGTACAAAATAAGTAATATGAAAAAGATTCTGATTGTAATAGTCTTGCTCACAGCAATATTGCTGCCGAGAGAGGTTCAGGCATGGGGAACCACAGGGCACAGGGTGATAGCCCAGATAGCAGAGAAAAATATAAAATCGTCGACAAAGAGAAAAATAGATAAGCTTCTGGATAATTACCCGATGGCATATTGGGCTAATTGGGCTGACTTTATCAAATCTGATACTACGGGTCGGTGGAAGCATACACATATCTGGCATTTTGTGAATGCTCCCGGAGGATTGGACAGGCAAGGTTATATCGACTTTATCAAAAATACACCACAGCAGAATGTGTATAGCGAAATTCCTAAATTGGAAGCTATTATACAGAATAAAAATTCATCCGACGATGAGAAGCGCATAGCACTTTACTTCCTTGTTCATTTGGTAGGTGATGCACATCAGCCGATGCACATGGGACGCGAAGAAGATCTGGGTGGTAATAAAATTTCTGTTACATGGTTTCGCAATCCTACCAATATACATAGTGTGTGGGATTCCCGAATTGTAGATAACGAAAACTACAGTTATACAGAATATGCAAATATCCTCAACTCGATAAGCAAAGATAAGAAACGAGCCTTACAGGCCGGTACACTCGAAGACTGGATGTATGATACTTACATATTGGCAAACGATGTATATGCCAATATATCCAACGGTGCGGAGTTGTCTTACGCATACAGTTACCGATACAAATATGTAATGGAAGAGCAGTTACAGAAAGGAGGGCTGCGTTTGGCCGTTATTCTCGACCGCATATTTAAATAAAACCCAATAAAAAAATAGCAATAGCGTCTTTTTACAGGCGCTATTTTTAGTTTGTACAAATAGTATTAATTGATAAAGTTTCCCTTTTGATTGATACCATAAAACAATCTAAATTTTAATGATTTAAAATAGTTTGTTCATTGATTATTTTGTAATTTCGCAGCGCGAAAGCAAAGAGCCTTAAGAGAACAATAAAGAACAATATAAATCATACATTTTAAAAGAAAAACAATGGCTTTAAAATTTATGACTGCTGAAGAGGCAGCATCACTCATTAACAACAACGACAATGTCGGATTTAGCGGATTCACACACGCGGGATGTCCTAAGGTAGTTCCCGGATTTATTGCTAAACGTGCGGAAGAAGAACATGCAAAGGGAAACCCTTTCAAAATTAATGTTTTCACAGGTGCATCTACCGGTGACAAGTTGGATGGAGTTTTAACGCGGGCAAATGCTATTAATTTTCGCGCACCATACCAGACAAACAAAAGTATGCGTGAAGCTATCAACAATGGAGAAGTAAAATTTGCAGATCTACATCTATCGACACTGGCTCAGGATATACGCTACGGTTTCTATGGCCAGATGGATTATGCTATCATCGAAGCCTGCGATGTTACCGAAGATGGTGAAATCGTTCCTACATGCGGTGTTGGTATATCACCTACAGTAAGCCGTTTAGCTAAAAAAGTGATAGTAGAGCTGAATACATGGAACCCGAAAGAAATGCGCGGTATGCACGATATACCTGAGCCTCTTGATCCGCCAAAACGCGGAGATATCCCTGTTTATGCGGTTCGCGACAGAGTGGGTAAGAATTTCATTAAAATAGACCCTGAAAAAATAATTGTAGTAAAAACTCACGAAGAAAACGAAGGTAGCGGTTTCGCTCCTGTGGATGAGGTTACTGCTAAGATCGGTGCTAATGTAGCCGAATTCTTCATTAAAGAAATGGCGGAAGGCCGTATGCCTAAAACATTCCTCCCTATCCAGTCGGGAGTAGGTAATATTGCCAATGCTGTATTAGCAGCAATGGGCGATAGTAAAGAAATTCCTGATTTTGAGGTCTACACTGAGGTTATTCAGGATGCCGTTATCGGTCTGATGGAGTCGGGGCGCGTTAAGTTTGCAAGCGGATGTTCTTTGACTGTAAGTAATCCTTGTATCGAACATATATACAAAAATCTGGACTTCTTCAAGGAAAGAATAGTGCTTCGTCCGTCCGAATATTCAAATAACCCTGAAGTTGTTCGCCGTCTCGGTATTATCGCTATCAATACTGCTATTGAAGCTGATATTTACGGTAATATCAATTCAACTCATGTGATGGGAACAAAAATGATGAATGGTATTGGTGGATCGGGTGATTTCACGCGCAGTGCATATCTGTCGATATTTGTAACCCCTTCTGTAGCGAAAGACGGAAAGATAAGCTGTATAGTACCGTTAGTATCTCACGAAGATCACAGCGAACACTCTGTGAAAATTATCATATCAGAATACGGAGTGGCAGACCTTCGCGGAAAATGTCCGGAAGATCGTGCTCAGGAGATTATCAACAAATGTGCTCACCCTGATTATCGCCCGTTGTTGCAGGAATATATCAAAAATGCACCTAAAGGGCACACCCGTTTCGATATGTATAACGCTTTTGGTTTTCACGAAGCATTTGCTGAAACAGGTGATATGAAAAATGTGAAATGGAGAAAGCCGAATAAGGCATAATCATAAGATTTCTGAGAATAAATAAGATCAGCCTTTCGGTTTTCCAATCGAAAGGCTTTTCTTTGTAAATCGGATTAAGAGTTAAATCGGTTTAGTTATAACTCATAATTTATAACTTATAATTCATAATTGATTAAATGACTGTTCTCTACGAAGACAACCATATCATCATTGTCAACAAGACTGTATCGGAAATCGTGCAGGGAGACAAGACGGGCGATAAACCCCTTTCGGAAATCGTAAAAGAGTATCTGAAAGAGAAATATAACAAGCCGGGAAATGTGTTTATCGGTGTCACCCATCGTCTCGATCGTCCTACAAGCGGGATTGTGATCTTTGCCAAAACGAGTAAAGCTCTGCCCCGCCTTAACGATATGTTCAAGAATAAAGAGGTAAGCAAGACCTACTGGGCAATAGTGAAAAACGCGCCAAAACAAACCGAAGGCACATTAAAGCACTATCTGGTGAGGAACGAGAAGCAGAACAAGTCTTATGCTTACGATACGGAGAAACCGAATTCCAAACTAGCAATACTGCATTATAAGACTATAGCCCGTTCGGATAATTACAATCTGCTCGAAATAGATTTGGAGACCGGACGACATCATCAGATACGTTGCCAACTGGCAAAAATAGGTTGCCCGATAAAAGGCGACCTTAAATATGGAGCAGAGCGTTCCAATCCCGATGGGGGAATCAGCCTGCATGCGCGTAAAGTGTCGTTCATTCATCCTGTATCGAAAGAACGGGTAGAAGTAACTGCGCCTGTACCGGAAGATAATTTGTGGAAAGCATTTCAATCGACAGAAGAGCCTCACGCAAAGACGCAAAGACGCAAAGACAAAGAATAATCTTTTTTAGTCTACTTTATATTAACATTTTTGTATCATTATTTCTTTAGATTTATAAAAAAACATTTCTTTGCGTCTTTGCGTGAACTATAATAAATGTGTTATGACAGAAAATGAGATTTCAAAATACATTGTGGATGCAGCTTATTGTATACATTCAGAATTAGGACCTGGATTATTGGAGTCCGTTTATGAAGAAATCATGTATTATGAATTAACAATACAAGATATGAAAGTAGAAAGACAAAAAGAATTGCCCGTAGTATGGGATGGATTAAAAATGGATTTAGGTTTCCGTACCGATCTGATCGTTGAAGATAAAGTTATTGTAGAATTGAAATCCATTGAGAAAGTTTCTCCCGTACATTATAAGCAGTTACAAACATATTTGAAAATTACAGAAATGAAATTAGGTTTACTCATAAATTTTAATGAAAACCTGATTAAAGATGGAATAAAGAGAATTGTAAATAATTTATAATAAAGAATTCACATAGGTCAAATTATAGGTATTTATTCTTTGCGCCTTTGCGTCTTTGCGAGAAAAAATAAATGAAAAATGAAATGGCAATAATTAATCTTATATCATCTGCTTTAAACATTAAAGCATCACAAATAGAGAAAACAATAGAGCTGCTCGATTCGGGTGCAACTATCCCCTTTATCAGTCGTTACCGTAAAGAAGTGACAGGTGGATTAGATGAAGTGCAGATCGGCGCTATCAAAGAACAGAATGACAAACTTAACGAACTGGTAAAACGCAGGGAAACCATTCTGAAATCGATAGAAGAACAGGAGAAACTGACTCCCGAACTAAAGACACGTATCGAAAACTGCTGGAACAGTTCCGAACTCGAAGATATCTATCTGCCTTACAAACCGAAACGGCAGACTCGTGCCGAGATAGCCCGTAAGAAAGGATTGGAGCCACTGGCAAAATTCATTATGGCACAGCATCCGGGTGATGTAGACGGCAAGGCAGAAGCCTATGTCAAAGGGGACGTAAAAGATATAAAAGATGCCATTTCCGGAGCGTGCGACATTATTGCCGAATGGGTCAATGAAGACGAATATGCCCGTAATTCTATCCGTAATATATTTCAGAGAGAGGCTGTCATTACAGCTAAAGTAGTGAAAGGAAAAGAAGAAGAGGGCGATAAATACCGCGATTACTTTGACTTTTCCGAAAAACTGAGTAAATCTTCGTCACATCGTATTCTGGCTATACGCAGGGGCGAATCGGAAGGAATACTCAGGGTAAATATCGCACCCGATGAAGACATGGCTTTGGAACGACTCGACAAACGTTTCCTTAAAGGAGACAATGACAACATAGCTACTAACTATGTAGCGGATGCCATAGAAGATTCATACAAACGACTGTTAAAACCATCTATCGAAACGGAGTTCGCCGCTTTATCGAAAGAAAAAGCCGATGAAGAAGCCATACGTGTGTTTATCGAGAATTTACGCCAATTGTTGCTTGCTGCACCACTAGGGCAAAAGCGGGTATTGGGAATCGATCCCGGCTACCGTACAGGCTGTAAACTTGTATGCCTCGATGCTGAAGGGAACCTGTTACATAACGAGACTATCTATCCGCATCCACCACAAAATGAGACATCAAAAGCCGGAAACAAAGTTGTAAAACTTGTATCTACTTACAATATAGATGCCATAGCAATAGGTAATGGTACGGCAAGCCGCGAAACAGAACGGTTCATTACTAATCTGCGCTACGAGAAAGAAGTAAAAGTATTTGTAGTGAGCGAAAACGGAGCATCTATTTACTCAGCATCAAAAATTGCACGCGAAGAGTTTCCCGATTATGATGTGACGGTAAGAGGGGCAGTCTCTATCGGTCGCCGTCTGATGGATCCGTTGGCCGAGTTGGTAAAGATAGATCCTAAATCCATCGGGGTAGGGCAGTACCAGCACGATGTAGACCAGAATAAGTTGAAAAATTCGCTTGACCTGACAGTCGAAAGTTGTGTAAACCTTGTAGGAGTGAATGTAAATACAGCCAGTAAACACTTGTTGACTTATGTTTCGGGCTTAGGGCCTGTGTTAGCACAGAATATAGTAAATTACCGAGCCGAGCATGGTGCTTTCAAGTCGCGTAAGGAGCTGATGAAAGTGGCTCGTATGGGCGAAAAGGCATTCGAGCAAAGTGCAGGATTCCTTCGTATAGCCGATGCAGACAATCCGCTTGATAACTCGGCTGTACACCCAGAGAGTTATCATGTAGTAGAAAAGATGGCGAAAGACCTTAAATGTACGGTAAAAGACCTGATAACCAATAAAGAGTTGAAAAAGTCGCTCGATCTGCAAAAATATGTGACCGATACTGTCGGACTGCCCACATTGAACGATATTATGGAAGAGCTGGACAAACCGGGGCGCGACCCGCGTAAAGGTATCAAGATGTTTGAGTTCGATCCGAATATCCGTACCATCGAAGACTTGCGCGAAGGTATGATTCTACCCGGTATAGTAACCAATATAACCAACTTCGGTTGCTTTGTTGATGTCGGCATCAAAGAGAACGGACTGGTGCATATATCTGAACTTGCAGACCGTTTTGTCTCCGATCCTACCGAAGTAGTTTCGCTTCATCAGCATGTAGAGGTAAAAGTATTATCTGTCGATCTGGCACGCAAGAGGGTACAGTTGTCGATGAAAAAATAAGGAAAGCCGCTCTTTGGAGCGGCTTCCTCGTTAGTGTGTGTGATTGGAGATCTGATAGCAGATTAGTGTTTTCTACAGTTTATTTACTCAGTTTGAATACAATCGGTAATGTGAAGTAAACTTTTACAGGTTCTCCGTTGTTTCTGCCCGGTATCCATTTCGGCATATTCTTTATCACACGCATTGCTTCCCTGTCGCAGTTTACACTCACGCCTTTCAGCAATTGCAGGTCGCCTATCTCGCCGGTCTTGCTTACAACGAAGCGTATAGTAACTTTTCCTTCTATACCTATTTCCTGATCGGATATCGGATATTTCAGGTTGTCTTTTATATATCTGTACATTTCGGCTTCCCCACCCGGAAATTGAGGCATTTGTTCGGCAAATATGATCGGAGGGTCTTCAGTTTTGCCTGCACCACCTGTACCGTTGCCTTCTACTACTTCGCGTTCAAATATCTTGCGTTCAGCAGCAGGATCTGTAGAGCCTTCTTTAACTGTGAATGCACCTATTACAGCTTCTTTGTTTTCGAGTAATTCGGTCATGCTCGCCATCTCGTTTTCATTTGTAACCTCATTCTTATCTACTATTGTAGGAACAACGAATTTTTCCATTTTTCGGTACACTACCGGAGGCTCCGGTATTTCGGGTTGCTCTATTACCTGTTCTTCCCTGTTGTCGATCACGTCCATTACGCTATATATCTCGTTTCGGTCGATATCGTAACCTCCTGTATTTGCTGCTACTGTACTGATAATAGCCGGAAGGCTGGCAACGAATGCAACAATTATAAGTACGATACCAAATGCCCAAAGATGTCTTTTCCACGACGACTGACGCAATTCAAATGCACCATATGATTTATTTTTACCTTCGAAAATAATATCACACCATTCTGAGGAATTTAAGTTTACTGAGTTTTTCATGACTGTTAGTTTTTAATTGTTATTAATATTCGACTTCGTCAGTTATTTTCTTGCAGCAGCATAATCAAAATAAATTTTGCTTCTGCTTGCCTGCTTAACGAAAATATTCCCCTTTTTACCCTATAGATGTCAGAATGATAGAAATTCCACAAACAGGTGACATTTTATTTTTATGGATTTAAAGTAATGAATACTGTTTATTGTAGTATTTGTGTTGTAGGGGCGAAACAACGTTCGGCGGTAGCCAATTATCATTTGCCCGATGCTAGTATATATCATTTATATACCACAAATACTTCACTGGAATAAGCTTTTTATAATTTAAAATAAATGTGGTTCACTATTCCGGGCGTAAGATATTACGCCCCTACGCAGTTTGCCGAATATTTTTGTCTGTAACCTTTAGGCAGAACGATTATAGTCTAAAAGTGTAAAATAAAATAGCAGCAGGAATATTCCTGCTGCTATTTCATAGGCTATTTTTTAGATTGATGTTTTCTTGGAAGTGTGGAAATGATGCTTTTAATTGGACAACCTGCGATGTTCGTTATGCAATGCCCGTAGCTTAATAGACATTATTTCCAGTTCATCCAACAACCTGTTCATTTCTTCCACCGGAGTGTCTTTAGGAGAATCTTCAAAGCGTTTTCTCGCTAAATAAATGTCGTTGATTAGTTCTTCGTGCTGGCTCATGGCTATTTTTCTTTTATGTAAATAATAATTAAAACAGACAAAATGTGCTGTTTTGCTCAGCAAAGATAGCAATAATTGCTATGTCTACTTTACAATTTAATGATTTTTTGAATATGTTTTTCAGCATGTTTTATATTAAATAGTTTATTTATAGCTATTTAATGTGTGCTTTTGCCCTTAAATTAATCGAAAAAAAGTAGTAAGTAAAAAAAACGATACTTAAAGTGACTAATTAAATTGAATGATTTAAGTAGCGAGACTTAATGACTCGCATGATTAACAGCTATAAAGAATACACGTCAATATGACAGTTAAAATACATAATCAACCCCATCCTTATAGTATATAAATATTTATGAATATTTACAGATCAATAAAATTGTTAATGCATTACTATCTGCAAAGCAATTGCTATCAATGGCATATATATTGCTTTTTATCAACTGTAAAACAATCTGAATCATCAATTGACAAACCCGCTACGATAACAACTCTCTGGTGCGGCTAGTACCAGCCTACGGGTTAATATATCAAAAGCTAGCCATATTTAATTAAACACTATTCTGAAAAGGTTGCACGCGATGTGCAGCCTTTTTGTATTACAGGGCTACCTGCAAACAAAACAGATTTCTACACAGCAGATGTGAATTCCGTATATGTGAATAAAATCAAAAATAAATAGATATTTAGCATCTGCGAAACAACTAAATAGCAAAAACTTACTTTTAATTTACAATTTATTATAAATTTAGTTCTCAATTCATTTAAATGTATAGCCAAGATTCAGTAAATTTGGAGGTAGATTTTATCTACATCCGAAGTGTGTTTGGATAAGTTGTTTCAATTCATAGCTTTTGAGATATTTATTATCAAAAAACATGTTATGAGTTGATTTTTTATGAGGATTTGGAAAGAAATAAATTTAATAAATAATAAAAAAAATCGGAAATGCTACAAGAATTTACGCTAAGCGAAGGAAAAGCAATAATTAACTTCACACTAAAATTTTGCGATACCCGTCAGAAAATATTGGATAGTTACGGCTTCCGTCGTGTAATTGAAGTCTTCGTTCAGAAACTGAAGAAAAATGAGATTATCATTTATGAATATTATATCAAGGAATTCAAAACCGATGAAGAGTTTGAAAAAACACTGATAGAAGCATTCAAGCTACTCACTGTATTGAATCCGGACGAAGTACAGAATGTTCACAACAAATACTCGATATTCTTCAACGACAAAGACCTCTTTATCGAACTTATAGAATTATTATATAGCTTCTGGCGCAGGCTGGAACGTTATGCCATTGTACACAACAGTTCTATCGGAAATGGTTTGCAGAACGTACGTTTTATGCAAGCCAATGAGTTGTTTAACGAATTGGTGTTGTCGATCTACCGTCGTGTAGAAGAAACTGTGATAGGTTACCAGCACAGAGTATATCGCCAACTTACCGCCGGAGCCAATGCTGCTCTTACCCTTAGCGATATCAACTGGAATTGTCCGGTAGAGTACAACGGGCTTACTACGATTCCGTTCATTACCGCTGTTATGTTCAAACCGCCGTTTATTTCATACACAAAAAGAAATACACGCGATGGCATATTTCAGGAGCATACTACAAATCCGATAGAAAATATTGTACTGAGCGAAGACGACTGGTTCCTGTTCCCTGCTAAGGTAGGCAATATGCTCACATTCGTATATTTCCACAAAGACTTTATGGTACATGGCTTCGCCCTTTCCAATCTGTTCGAATTAGCGAAAGAAAGCGAGTATATCGGCAAAAAACCCGATATCATCTATATATTCGGATATCCTGACGGACATGAAGAAAAACGCACATTCTACTACAAGGACAAGGTAAACAACATCCTTATCGGATATGCAAACCATTGTGACGATATAGACTACTTCGGCTACATGAAGAAAATGTTGCTTACACTTCACAATGTTAAGCAAATGGAGTACGACCGCCTGCCTATACACGGTGCAATGGTAAACATATTGCTGAAGAACGGAAAAGAAGCCAATATCATCATCATGGGTGACAGTGGAGCCGGTAAGTCTGAGAGTCTCGAAGCCTTCCGTACGCTGAATGAAAAATATATCCGTCATATGCGTATCATCTTCGACGATATGGGGTACCTCAAAAAAGAAGAAGACGGCTCAATAAAAGGCTATGGAACAGAAATCGGTGCATTTGTCCGCATCGACGACCTCGACCCTATGTATGCCTTCCAGCAGCTCGAAAGAGGAATTTATACCAACCCTGATAAGATTAATGCACGTATAACCATTCCTGCGGCTACTTACGACGTTATCATGAAAGGCTATAAAGTAGATTATTTCCTTTATGCAAATAACTATACGGAAACAGACCAGAAGATCAAATTCTTCGACAATCTGGACGAAGCCATCACTGTATTTGAAGCCGGAGCCCGCAAAGCAAAAGGTACTACTACCGAAAAAGGCCTTGTTACATCTTATTTCGCAAATCCGTTCGGGCCTGTACAGGAACCGGAAGTAGCCGGAAGACTGATCAGAGAGTATTTCACTGATATGGAAAAGAACGGAGTAAAGATTGGCGAAGTACACACTTCGCTGGCTATAGACGGACAAAGCAAAGACGGCCCGCGTCTGGCAGCAGAAGAGCTGTTCACGCTTATCAATGAGTGACAAACTTTTTTACAGATGAACATTTAGTTGTTTTTTAACGTTCAACATAAAACACTAAATACATTTCATAAATAATAACGGAGAATGCAACCTGCCGATCGGAAGACGTGCGGGTTGCATCTATCCTGTAAAAAGAACTATCTATATATGAATAATTTGCAACAATCTTTGATGCACAACAATATCAAGCTGCTTGGCGACCTGTTGGGTAAAACCATAAGTGAAGCTAAAGGGCAGGATATGGTCGACCTCATAGAAACAATCCGCAGGCTTTCTAAAGCCTCGCACACAGGAGATATAGAGGCTCACAAACAACTTGTAGAAAAGATGAAGAACCTGAAAGACGAAGAGTTTTTGCCGGTGGCAAGGTCTTTCAATCAGTTTCTGAATCTGACAAATACGGCAGAACAGTACAACAGTGTTTCTCCTCATGCGCAAGGCGCAGAAAACCCTGTAAATTTTCCCGAAATATACAGCAAGCTGAAAGCTGCAAACCTCAGTGATAAAGTCATCATTAAAGAGATAGAAAAAATATCTATCGATCTGGTACTCACTGCACACCCTACCGAGATCAACAGACGATCGCTGATCAACAATCTGAATCAGGTAGACCATTGTCTGGGCCTATTAGATCACGATGATTTGGCCGAATATCAGAAAGTACAGATACTGCAAAGACTGAAACAGCTCATTGCTCAATACTGGTACACCGATGAAATCCGTCAGAACCGTCCTACTCCGAACGAAGAGGCAAAATGGGGCTACGATGCTATTGAGAACAGCCTGTGGCTGGCAGTTCCGGCTTATTTACGCGAACTGGATGAACAGATACGCAACACCATACCATACAGGCTGCCGATAGATGCACGTCCTATACACTTTTCGTCGTGGATGGGTGGCGATAGGGATGGCAACCCGAATGTGACATCGAAAGTAACGCACAATGTATTACTCGACAGTCGCAAAAGGGCTGTAAAACTGTTCCTTGCTGACATTGAAATACTTGTAAAGGAATTGTCGATGGCTGCATGTACCAGCGAATTCAGAAATTATATAAACGACTTCGACATACAAGAGCCTTATCGCGAATTGATGAAAAGGCTACGCGAAAAGCTCCGTAAGACACAAGTCTATCTGGATGCCCGCATAGATGGAAAAAATCCGGAACTGACCGAAGATATACTTACGCACAACGACCAGCTTTGGGAACCACTACACGAGGCTTACAAGTCGCTTGTAGCCTGCAATATGGGCATAATAGCAGACGATAAACTGCTCGATACCATGCGTAGGGTGCGTTGCTTCGGGCTCAATCTGGTGCAAATAGATATCCGTCAGGAAAGTACTATTCATACCGAAGCTATATCTGAAATCACACGCTATCTGGGGTTAGGAGACTATGAGGCCTGGTCGGAAGACGAGAAACAAGCGTTCCTTATCAAAGAATTGAATTCGAAGCGTCCGCTCGTTCCTCACAACTGGGAGCCAAGCCCTCAGACTAAAGAGGTACTGGATACATGCAGGGTAATAGCAGAAACACAAGAAGGTGCTATTCCTACCTATGTGATCTCGATGACACGTACACCGTCGGATATTCTGGCTGTATATCTGCTGCTGAAAGAGGCTGAATGTCCTTATACACTACCTGTAACGCCTTTGTTTGAAACACTGAACGACCTTAATAATTCCAATGGTATTATGCAGGAACTGTTCAATATAAGCTGGTACAAAGGTATTATAAAGAATAAACAAATGATAATGATAGGGTATTCCGACTCTGCAAAAGACGCCGGTTCCCTAGCTGCCGGATGGGCTCAGTACACTGCGCAGGAAGCTCTGATCAAGACCTGTCAGGATGCAGGAATTGCCCTTACACTGTTTCATGGTCGTGGCGGAACTGTAGGACGCGGCGGCGGCCCTGCTAAAGTAGCTTTGTTCTCACAACCTCCGGGCTCACTCAAGAGTGGGCTGCGTGTTACCGAACAAGGGGAAATGATACGCTTCAAACTCGGATTACCCGATCTGGCTATCAAAACATTATCGCTGTACACCGATGCCATACTGGAAGCAAACCTGCTGCCTCCTCCTGCACCAAAACAGGAATGGAGAGACCTCATGGATAAGTTGTCCGACGTTTCGTGTAATATCTATCAGGGAATTGTACGTCACGATCCTGATTTCATACCATATTTTTATCAGGCAACGCCGGAGGCTGAACTTGCCCGTCTGCCATTAGGCTCACGCCCGGCAAAACGCCGTCCGAATGGAGGTGTGGAGAGTCTACGCGCTATTCCTTGGATTTTCGGGTGGACTCAGAATCGTCTGATGCTCCCTGCATGGCTGGGTGCGGGACAGGCGCTACAAGAGGCTATCAACAATGATAAGATGGACGTACTGAAAGAGATGTACCAGAACTGGCCATTCTTCGGCACACGCATCAGTATGCTCGAAATGGTATTTGCCAAAGCCGATTCGCGCATGGCTCAATATTATGACGACCGTCTGGTAGATGATAAGCTGCTTCCTTTGGGCAAAAAGCTAAGAGATCAGTTGGGAAATGATATTAAAACGATATTGCAGATTTCGCAAGACGAATATCTGATGGAAGGGTTACCCGATGTGGCTGAAAATATTGCCATGCGTAATATTTATACCAATCCGTTGAACCTGTTGCAGGTAGAATTGCTGCACAGGACAAGACAGGAGGGGGAACACTCGTCGGAACTGGAACTGGCACTGATGATCACTATATCCGGCATTGCCGCAGGAATGCGTAATACAGGGTGATAAGGGAATTATAAGTTATAAATTATGAATGAAGAATTAAGAATATGAGGCTTGTAACTCATTCCTCTCTGTTCTTAATTTTTCATTATTCATTCTTAATTTTAATTTTATGCAATATAAAGTAACAGCACCTCAAACCATAAAATCTATTATACAGCTCCCTGCTTCTAAGAGCATCAGCAACAGGGCTCTTATACTGAATGCTCTCAGCTTTACATCTTTCGATATAGAAAATCTTTCCGATTGCGACGATACCAATGTCATGGTAGATGCCTTCGAGTCGGGTAACAGTATGATAGATGTAAAGGCAGCCGGTACTTCGATGCGTTTTCTGACGGCATTCCTGTCCATTACACCCGGCGAATGGATCATTACCGGAACCGAACGCATGAAGGAACGCCCCATACATATACTGGTAGATGCACTGATATCGCTCGGCGCACGTATCGAATATCTGGGAAAAGTAGGCTATCCGCCATTGAGGATAAAAGGTACTTCGATTACAGGAGGCGATATCTACTTATCGGGTGATGTCAGTTCGCAGTTCATATCGGCATTGCTGATGATAGCTCCTACCATGAGCAAAGGACTTACAATCCACCTCGAAGGTAATGTGATTTCTATACCATACATCAAACTTACTCTGGGCATGATGGCTCAGTATGGAGTAAAAACACACTGGGATGGCAATGTTATAAAGATACATCCTGAAGAGTATAAACCGACACACTATAAGGTAGAATCGGACTGGTCGGCAGCTTCATACTGGTACGAAATGGCTGCATTGGCTGATGAAGCGCATATAGAACTGAAAGGATTGTTTAAAAACAGTATGCAAGGTGATTCAAAAACAGCAGAACTGTTTGTCGATCTGGGGGTGTCTACAGAATATACTCAGGACGGTGTGATTATCACCAAAACAAACAACAGGACTAAAAAGCTGTTCCATAACTTTGTGAATGAGCCCGATCTGGCGCAGACATTTGTTGTTACCTGCTGCCTGATGAATATACCTTTCCTGTTTACAGGACTGCAAACGCTGAAAATAAAAGAAACTGACAGAATAGAAGCGCTAAAGGCTGAAATGAAAAAACTGGGTTACGTGATCAGAGATAGCGAAAACAGCATACTGGAATGGGATGGTGAAAGATGTGAACCGGAAGCCAATCCTGTCATAAAAACCTACGAAGATCATCGTATGGCTATGGCCTTTGCTCCGGCTGCCATAAAACTGAAAGATATAAACATAGCTCACCCGAAAGTAGTGACTAAGTCTTACCCGCGCTATTGGGACGACCTGAAATCTGTAGGATTCAATATAGAAGAGAAATAATTATCTTCTGAAAGATCATAAAGGGCGAATATTATTGGTTATACTGATAATATTCGCTTTTTTATAAAAATATGATAGCATTACTTCACGCTGTCAATCCAGACGATACCCGAACTGGCGAAGTATATTATCGCGGCTGCGCCAGTCTTTTTCTACTTTAACGAATATCTGGAGGAATATCTTTTTATTGAAAAAGCGTTCAATGTCTTTACGAGCCATTGTGCCCAGTTTTTTCAGGGCAGCCCCCTGATGTCCGATAATAATTCCTTTCTGTGTATCGCGTTCGACTATGATAAGCGCTCTGATATTTATAATTTTTTCTTCTTCCTTAAATTCTTCGACCACAACCTCTACTGCATAAGGTACTTCTTTCTGATAATAGAGAAGTATTTTTTCGCGGATAATTTCGGTTACGAAAAAACGGGCAGGACGGTCAGTCAAAGCATCTTTTTCAAAATAAGGAGGTGATTCGGGTATAAGGTCGATTATACGCCGCTTTACTACATCTACATTAAACTTGTTCAATGCCGAAATAGGATATATCTCTGCTTTAGGCAGCAGTTCTTTCCATTGTGCTACAAGGGTTTCCAAATCCTGCTGGTTCGTCTGGTCTATCTTGTTGATAAGCAGCAATACAGGAACATCCACACGTTGCACCTTACTCAGAAATTCTTCATTCTTGGCAGTCTTCTCTACCACATCCGTCATATAAAGCAATACATCGGCATCGCTCAGCGCCGATTCGGAGAAATTCAACATCGACTCCTGCAATTTATAATTAGGACGCAATACACCCGGTGTATCCGAATACACGATCTGATAATCTTCGGTATTTACAATACCCAATATACGGTGGCGGGTAGTCTGAGCCTTCGATGTGATGATCGATACTTTTTCGCCCACCAATAAGTTCATCAGTGTTGATTTTCCGACGTTCGGATTGCCTACAATATTTACAAATCCTGATTTATGCATTGAATGATGTTTTTGCTTTAGATGTTTATACGACAAAAGTACAAAAGATTATCAAATATAGAGTTCAAATAAAAGCATAAAGCAAAATCTGATTTATCGATAGAGTAGAAAACAGCGGTTTCACAGAAAGAACCGGATCAGAATGAACACAAAAGCTATATCAATAAAGAATAAATAGTCATATATAAGAGTAGATAAAAAAACATAAGAGGCGAAGTCACTTTTAAGTCAAGTTTGTCAGGTTTTAGTTAAAATGTAGCAGGTATAAAAATATACAATTGTGTTACCTTTGTTACCTTTTGCATTTATTGTTAACTACTAACTGTTGACCGTTTACTGCAAATGTGTTACTTTTGCCTCGCTTTCGTTTCGGCAATTGTTGATTGTCACCTTTTCCGAACGGATTAATTTAATCATTGGCACCGAAATATGATAACAGCAAAGGACATACAAAAGGAGCTGGAAACATATTCCACACCCGAAAAGAAAGAATACCTGCCTTATTTCTTCAAGACGGGAAAAGGGCAATATGGCGAAGGCGACAAATTTCTGGGAGTGGTAGTACCTGATACCCGAAAGGTTGCAAAAAAGCACAAAAGCATTTCGTTCGACGAATTAACCAAATTACTGGATAATGAGTACCATGAATGCCGCCTATGTGCTTTGCTGATATTAGTCGAACGGTTCAAGAAAGCAAAAGAGGATGAACGGAAAGATATATATGACTTTTATCTCTCGAAAACAGACCGTATCAATAATTGGGATCTGGTCGACCTCAGTGCGAAAGACATTGTCGGCGAATACCTTGTAGATAAAGAGCGTTCTGATCTTTACCGACTGGCCGAAAGTTCTCTGCTGTGGGATCAGCGTATAGCAGTCATTGCAACGTTTGCCTTTATACGGAGAAACGATCATAAAGACATACTGGCATTGTCAGAAAAGTTGCTGAATCACAAGCACGACCTGATGCACAAAGCTATTGGCTGGATGCTCAGGGAAACCGGGAAAAAGGACATGGAAGCCCTGACCGGATTTCTCGACAAATATCACAAAGTGATGCCTCGCACCATGCTGCGTTATTCGATAGAGAAACTGAGTGCCGATGAGCGGGCACATTATATGAAGAAATGATAAATTACTACTCACATACATTAGGTAACGGGCTTCGTATTGTACACAAACCCATGCAGGGAAATGTGTCTTATTGCGGATTCATTGTCAATGCCGGTACAAGGGATGAGGCAGCAGGCGAATTTGGAATGGCTCATTTTATTGAGCACATGCTCTTTAAAGGTACACAGAAACGCCGTTCGCATCACATTATCAACAGGATGGAGAATGTGGGTGGAGAACTGAATGCCTATACTAACAAGGAAGAGACTGTAATTTATTCTGTATTCCTCGAACAACATTTCGAGCGAGCTTTCGAGCTTTTATCCGATCTGGTATTTCATTCTTCTTTTCCTCAGACTGAGATAGAGAAAGAGATAGAAGTGATAATAGATGAAATACACTCGTACGAAGACAGTCCATCGGAACTGATATTCGATGAGTTTGAAAATCTTGTATTTCACAATTCGCAGATAGGACACAATATATTGGGTGAACCGGATATGCTGTCTGCTTTCGATACACAGAAGGCAAAAGAGTTTGTAAAGCGGTATTATATACCATCCAATATGGTCTTTTTTTCTATGGGCAATACAGACTTTAAGAAGATAGTGTATTATGCCGAAAAATATCTCCAGACAATACAATCGGGAAGAACAATACAAGAACGAAAAGCTCCGGAAATAATAACTCCGGTGAGCAGGACGGATAACAGGAATACCACGCAGTCGCATGCAGTGATAGGCTGCCGCTCTTACTCTCTGCACCAACCTGACCGGAACATACTGCATCTGCTGAATAATATATTGGGAGGGCCGGGTATGAATAGCAGGCTGAATGTGTCTTTGCGCGAAAAGAGAGGCTATGTGTATAATGTCGATTCTTCTTTTACGTTATATACAGACTCAGGTATATTTACCATTTACTTCGGCTGCGATAAAAAGAATGCCGACAAGTGTATAGAACTGGTACATAAAGAACTAAGGAGACTGAAGAACGAAAAGCTTACTACTACCCAACTGTCGATGGCAAAGAAACAGCTTATCGGACAGATCGGCGTAATGAATGATCATCATGAAAATGTTGCTTTATCGCTAGGTAAAAGCTTTCTACACTATAACCATTTCAATACGCTTGAGGAAACTTTCGGCAGAATAGAGTCCGTTACATCGGAACAGATAATGGATGTAGCGAACGAAATTTTCGAGGAAAACCGTATGTTTAGCTTAAAATATCATTAATTATTATAACTTTGCACTACTATACCAGCTTTATGAATACATTATTAAAAATACTTATTTCCACTTGCGTCCTGATCGTTATTTCATCCGGATCTGAACTAAAAGCCCAGAAGAGAAGAATTACGTCCGACTTTGTATTCGGTCTCAACTTTGCCGAAATGGATATAGAAGGCGCCAATATGTATAAGAAGCCCAAAATAGGTTTTCTTATAGGAACTAACGTTAACTTTAAGTTAATCAGTAACTTTCAGGTGCAAACAGGTTTCTTTGTAGCAAAGAAAGGGCTAAGGCAGGATATTGAGGTTTACGAAGAGGATAAGGCTGCCGGCCAGACAACTACAGAATATACAATGCGCAATACAGTTGCAAATTATATACAAGTTCCTTTAGGTATCGGATACGAGGTCTACCTCACACGTAGTTTTGCCCTCAATATAAATGCAGGGGGATATGCAGCATACGGATTTAAAGGTGATCACAAGATTGAAGAATATACAGTAATCACACTGAATGGTACACCCTATACTAGTGCCATCGTTGAAACAGAAATAGATACATTCTCCAAAAGGATGTGGAAACGTCTCGACTATGGGGCTTATGCCAGAGTGGGAGCTATCTACGATATATTTACTATCAACCTCACCTATGAGTACGGCTTACATAATGTTTCGAACGAAGGAAGTATTATGAAGAATCGTAATCTGGCAGTAGCTCTGGGATTTCGTTTCTAAGGAAGATATTTGATAATATCCAGAAAGAGAGTCAGATAGGCTCTCTTTTTTAGATTACAAACTTTTCGGCAAGCTATTTGTTCTATATTGGTAATGATTACTATAAACACCTAGATTATGGAAGACTTGATAAAAAAACTTCAGGATGAAGCCGGACTTACACAAGATCAGGCTATAAAGAGCGTATCTGTAGTGAAAGACTATATGGATAAGGAAGGCTTGGATATAGACTGGGAAAAGTTCTTCAAAGGAAAATCAGAGGACTTTCTTGATAAGGCAAGAGGATTGTTCAGCAATGTATCGAAGCAGACACAGAGCTATACAGACAAACTGGTAGACAAGGTTGATGATTTTGCCGACAAAGCCAGAAAAGGGGCACATGACCTGAGCCAGAAAGCCGCAGATTTTTTTGACGAAAGATAATAGAAATAAGGAAGGTTTATTTATCTTCCTTATTTTGTACTTTCTGCTGTGTATCCAATGCCTGTAGTATGATATCATCGTAGCCGTATATATCATCGGCATAGTACAACAGATCATCATTCGGATACATATAGGCTGTATAGTAGTCTATAGATAGTGATATCTTATTGTCTTCTGCCAAATTTATTATATCAGCTATCTTTTTCAGGGAATTTTCCTTCATCATCTTCTTACCCTTCTCTGTTACAGGGTTCTGATTTGCCGTATACAGCAGTTGGTCTTTATACAGATCAGAGCTTGGAGATACACAGAAGAAAGCCAGATCGAAAGGTTTTTGTACTCTCACACACCCATGACTCACAGCCCTGTTCTTACGGTTAAAGGCTGATTTGCTCGGAGTATCGTGCAGATAAACCGAATGTGAGTTCTTGAACATGAACTTTATCAGTCCCAACGAATTTCCATACCCCGGATCCTGACGGATGGTATATGAGAAGCTGCTAGGGTTCACAGTGCTCCAGTTGATAGTAGAAGCATCCACTTCTTTTCCACCCTTATACAATCGCATATTGCGGCGTCGCATATAAGTCGAATCTTTTTTCTGTAATACCGCTACTTCATTTTGTGCTATACTTTTAGGTATATTCCATACCGGATTCAGATTCAGATAACTTATATTGCTTTGCAAAAGCGGTGTCTTATTCGTTTTCGTACCCACACATACACGCATCATCAAAGGCTGGCTATCAGCCTGTGTAGCAACAAGCATAGCCGGAGCTACATTTACTTCTATATGTTTCTTGTGCCTGGCTTTTGGCTGCTGCCAGCGATAGCGTTCCATATTTGCCCGTATCTTATTTCTATAATAGCTTACAGGTCTGTTCAGAGCATCTATCGTTGTTTTCCCTACTTCTTTTTCTTCCGGATATGAGTTTCTCTTTCGGAAAGTATTTATAGCAGCCAGCAGCTTGTCGTTCAAACGACTATGTAGGGTATCGGCAGATAATGAATCGGGAGCATATTCCCCCGTATATATAAGCCTTTCGGCTATCTCGGATATATGTTTATTACGGTCTCCCAGCTTATATGTAGCATTGCCAGCCGTTATCTTCTTGTATGCAGATGTATCTGCCTTCGCAAACAGACGGTATTCCTTTTGCAGATTCAGATAAACACTATCGGTCGGTTGCGAGCTTATAATTGCAGCCAGAGCATCTTCTTTTATACTGTTGTACATATCTTTATAAAAGGCTGAATCTGGTTTAGAAATTACAATATCATAGTCTTTTGCATATAGGCTTCTGGGATTGAGAAAACCATATTTCATTCCTGTGATGTATTGCAAAGCAGCCTTTGTTGATGCTTCTTCGATAAAGCATATCTTTGAATATAGCGTATCCGGGTTCTGATACAGACCCGAATCTACTGAATCGGTAACAGACTTTATATGTGCATACGAAAACATGTGGGAAGGTAAGCCATGTGCTCCGACATCTTCCAGTATCTCAAAAAACTCATACAGACTCTTGGTATCCAGTGTGTCATGCACCCATACAGGTTTGTATTCTTCGCTGGCATAGAATGGCTGCAACAGGGAATCGTTTATAGTCTGAGACTTTAGCAAGTCATTCAGCACCTCTGGATTGAAATCGGGATAGTTTTGTGCAAATTTAGATGAGGCTACTTCTTTTTTATCCGAGTCGCCGACTGTTGAAGGCCCTTTCTTGCAAGAAGCTAATGCGAAGGTAGTTATAGCAATAGCACATAAGAGTCTTAATAGGTATTTCATTGTGAATGGAGCGTAAAGAGTGTTTGCTTTTTCAACAGTTAATTTCGTCACAAAAATAGTAAATATTTAATAAAAACCAGCTAGATGAAAGTATTGTTAGAGGTATCTGTATGTTAAAAATAAACGAAAGCCATCATTACAGAGGATACCCTGCTATGATGGCTCTTATCTATATTATTGATATTCCTCAGTCTATTTAAGCTTCCATTCGGCTCCGTCTTTCCCGTCTTTTATTTCAAATCCGGCCTTTGCCAGTTCGTTACGGATCTGATCGGAGGTTGCCCAGTCTTTATTTTCTTTGGCCTTTTGGCGGATATCCAGCAATAGGTCAATGGCTTTGCCAAATGCTTCGGTATTGGTATTGCTACCTCCTGCAGAATTGTTGCAAATACCCAATATACCAAACAGAAATGTATCGAATATGTCTTTCAATTCTTTCTTATCGTCTTCTGTCAGTGTTATATTTCCGGCACAGGCTGAGTTAATAGCTGTAGCAGCTTCACTCAGGTGTGCAATGACCATAGCCGAATTGAGGTCATCATTCAGTGCGTCATAGCATTTCTGTCGAAGTCCGATCAATGCAACACACGATATGTCTGACAATGGAGCCTTTTCTATTCTGCCGTATGCTTCCAACAAACGGCACAACCCTTTCTCGGATGCCTGTAAAGCTTCATTGCTAAAGTCAACAGTACTGCGATAGTGTGCTTGTAGGATAAAGAAACGGATCGTCATAGGCGAATATGCCTGTGACAGCATACTATGCGAACCGGTAAAGAATTCGTCGAGTGTAATAAAATTACCTAACGACTTACCCATCTTTTGTCCGGCAACAGTGATCATATTGTTGTGCATCCAGTATTTTACCACCTGATGCTTTTCCATAGCCGTATTTTGTGCAATTTCGCATTCATGGTGAGGAAACATCAGGTCGAGCCCTCCGCCATGTATATCGAATTCTTTTCCCAGATATTTAATGCTCATAGTAGAACATTCGATGTGCCAGCCGGGAAAACCATCGCTCCATGGAGACGGCCAACGCATAATATGTTCTGGTGAGGCTTTTTTCCACAGGGCAAAATCTACCTTGCTTCGCTTTTCTTCCTGTCCGTCCAGATCGCGGGTAGTATTCAGCATCTCTTCTATATTGCGGTGCGAAAGTATGCCATAATCATAGTCTTTGTTATACTTTTCCACATCGAAATATACGGAACCATTGCTTTCGTAAGCATAGCCGCTGTTCAGTATCTCCTTGATGGCTTCAATCTGTTCTATAATATGCCCAGAGGCGTGCGGTTCGATAGACGGTGGCAATACATTCAGCGCATCCATAGCCTTGTGGTAGCGGTTCATATAGTATTGCACCACTTCCATCGGTTCCAGTTCTTCCAAACGGGCTTTCTTCGCTATTTTATCTTCCCCTGTATCGGCATCATTTTCCAGATGGCCTACATCTGTTATATTACGTACATAGCGTACCTTATAGCCTATATGTGTAAGATATCTGAACAACAGGTCAAATGTTATTGCCGGACGTGCATGTCCGAGATGCCCGTCACCATATACGGTAGGCCCACACACATACATACCCACATGAGGTGTGTGCAAGGGTTCGAAGACTTCCTTCTGACGTGTCAGGGTATTATAAATTGATAGCTTTTGTTCCATGATCCGCTTATATTTTTTAGAAGTACAAAAGTAGTAAAATTGTTTGGCAAAATAAACAGTTGAAGAAGAGCAAGTGTCTGTACTATTCTTCTACGACCAATAAAAAAGAACATTTATTAGATGAGGTACAAAAAGGACATATACAAATCCGGCATAAAGAGCCGGAAAAATTGCGATCACTATTCCCCATACTGCATATTTCTCATTATTTACAGTCGCCCTCCTCATACAGATTACAGCCAAAACAATAAATGCAGGCATACAAAAAAAGCTCACACCAAATAAAATCCGGATTATGTAATAATAGTTCACATAATCTGCATTAGTAGCAGAATAAATCACGCCAAATACAAGTATAGAGAGCAGGAATGCTGCTATACTAAATAGCGGAGCCAGCACCATATAAGGAAGTATTTTAGATAACCGTTTCAGCATGATTCACAATATATCAGTTCACCTCAAATTGTTCCGGTATATTATCCATAATACCAAATAATTCCTCTATCGACTCTGCACGAAGCATGGCCACACGCGTTTTCTTAAAATCGGGAATCCCCTTAAATAAAGAACTGGCTGCCAGATGTCTGCGGCTATGGATAATACCGCCACGCTCACCGGAATGAGCCACATTCTTATTAATCATATCTTTCAACACCTCCAGATACCAACGAAATTCTTTTTTGGGTAGTTTCTCTCCCGTTTTCAGATAATGCTTCACTTCTTCAAATATCCAGGGACTACCTATGCTTCCCCGACCTATCATCACAGCATCCACACCTGTTTCATCAAACCGTTTTTTACACATTTCGGGAGTAGTTACATCTCCGTTGCCGACAATAGGAATGTGCATTCTGGGATTATTTTTTACAGCTCCTATAAGCGACCAGTCGGCTTCACCTGTGTACATCTGGGCGCGTGTGCGTCCGTGCAACGTCAAAGCCTGTATACCTGCATCCTGCAACTGCTCTGCCAGTTCCACTATTATTTTAGACTCGTTATCCCAGCCTAAGCGGGTTTTTACTGTTACGGGAATGTTTACAGCTTTTACTACGGCAGCTGTAATCTCCACCATCAGGTCTGGTGTTTTCATCATACCCGAACCTGCACCTTTACCTGCTACTTTCTTTACCGGACAACCAAAGTTTATATCCAATATATCGGGATTGGCTTCTTCACATATCTGTGCGGCTTCGACCATCGCTTCTACTTCCCTGCCATATATCTGAATGGCTACAGGGCGTTCCTCTTCACTTATTGTCAGCTTGGCCTGCGTCTTATTCACATGGCGGATAAGGGCGTCACTTGACACAAATTCGGTATATACCATATCCACACCAAAACGTTTACATTCGAGACGGAATCCCATATCTGTCACATCTTCCATCGGTGCAAGGAAGACAGGGTTTTCAGAAAAATTTATATTGCCTATTTTCAATTTAGTTACAAGTTACAAGTTATAAGTTACAAAGTGAAATACGTTGAACTTACAACTCTGTTAATAAATAAAATCAAGGGACAAAGATAAGGAAATCGGGATTGATAAATAAAAAGTAATTTTGAAATTTTGATACCTGATATCTTGAAGCCATTACTTCGTTGCTCTCAGCATTTCCCTTTTTCCGGGAGGGCCGGGTAATCGTTCTACTTTATAGCCTGCCTGTTGCATCATGCGGCGCACCGATCCTTTTGCACAGTAGGTGACGAGTACACCTTGCGGTGCAGTAATAGCATACATACGGTCGAAAATATCCTGCGTCCACATATCAGGTTGTTTATCCGGTGCAAAGGCATCGAAATATATAATGTCTACAGACTCTTCGATAAGGTTATAATCGAAGGAGGTAAGATCACCCGTCAGTTTTTTCAGACGGAAATAAGGAGTTATTTTCACTACCTTATCCCATTCGGCTTTATGCAGGCCTTGAAACAATAGCTGACCAGATGTCGGATATTGTTCTGCATAATTTAGCTTTGTTATGATTTCTAAGGGCAATGGATAAGCTTCTATAGCTGTATAATGGATTGTCTTTTCTTTGGTGTATTCATCGGTTAACGTCAAAAAAGCATTCAGCCCTGTACCAAAACCGACTTCGAATATACGGATTGTCTCTTTTTGTACTTGGTGTAATCCGATATTTATAAAGATATGTGTAGATTCCTGTATCGCCCCGTTTACAGAATGGTAATGTTCATCAAGTTCGGGAACGAAAAGAGTGTGAGACCCGTCTGCGGTTAATATAATCTCGGGACTCACACTCATTCAAGCACTGTGTTTAATTATCACTTTTTTCTATCAAAGCGACAGCATATGCGGCAAAACCTTCCTCACGGCCTACAAAACCCATTTTTTCGGATGTTGTAGCTTTGATAGATATATCGTCTATCGAAATGCCGAGTATCTCAGCCATTGTTTTTTGCATCTGAGGAATATGTGGATTCAGCTTCGGGCGTTCGGCACAGATGGTAGCATCTATATTACCTACACTATACCCTTTTTCCGAGATAACCTCCAATGTTTTCTTCAGCAATATCTTACTGTCGATGTCTTTGTACTCACCAGCTGTATCGGGAAAATGAAATCCTATATCGCGCATGTTTGCCGCTCCGAGTATAGCATCGCAAACGGCATGTATAAGTACATCGGCATCGGAGTGTCCATAAAGGCCCTGGGTATGATCTATTTTTATACCACCCAGCCACAACTCGCGGTCGTTTGCCAGTCGGTGTACGTCATACCCAAAGCCTACACGTATTTTCATTATATCTTTTTCTGTTTATTATTTCCACAAATTCTTCATTGCATCTATATCGAATGCCAATGAGAAACGAAGTGTCTGGTCTAACGGATTTTGCTGAGCTGTTGCGAGCATATAAGCTACATCCAGCTGGAATGCTGTCAACTTGAAACCTGCACCGAATGAAACATACTGACGGTTACCTTTCATTTTGTTTTCGTGGAAGTAACCTGTACGCAAACGGAAACGGTTACGTTTGCTATCGGCATAGTCATATTCAGCACCTACCGACCACATGATTTCTTTCAACTCTTCTGAGAATCCGCCGGGAGCATCACCAAATGATTTGAAGATACCTTTTATCGGGCTCATATTGAAATATTCGTTATCAAGACGGTTCCTAAATTCATCTGCTGTTTCTCCTTCATTCATGATCGGACGTGTTGGTACTAATAATTTATTCAAGTCTACACTTAGAGAGAGAGTCCCCGACTGGCTAAGCGGATACATAATAGATCCCCCTAAGCGCAGGTTGGTAGGCAGGAAGTCTTTACGGTCACCACCTGTTGTAGATATTTTGGTACCTATATTTGAGATATTGAAACCAAGGCTTATAAGACTCTCAGTATCTTGTCCTATATAGAATTCGTTATAACCGGAGATATCTGCAGCAAATGCACTTCCGGAAGAGATACCATCATCGGCTCCCGAATAATCGGAACGGATATAGCGTATAGCTACCGAACCGGAGAATGTCTCTGTCAACTTACGGGAATAGCCCAAATCGACAGCCATTTCGTGAGGAGCTACATTATTCTGAAACACACCATGTGCATCTGTTATCGCTACATCACCGATAGAAAAATAACGGATAGATGCACTCAATGCCTGATTGTTTTCTTTACCCAGTTTGTAGTAACCGACACCATATACCAGAGCTACATCGTTTACGATTTTTCTCAACCATGGCGTATATGACAAACCGAATCCTGATTTGCTCGGAGAGAAAGCATATTTTGCAGGGTTCCAATGCTGAGAATATACATCTGGAGCTGTAGCAACACCTGCATCACCCATACCTCCCCCTCTTGCATCGGGCGCAATGGCTAGTGACGGCATTGCTGTAGGTATCGGATTCAATTCCGTAGTTTGTGCCGAAGCACTCAATACAGCCAAAGCAAAAATATTTATAAGCAAGGCTTTTTTCAACACATTTTTCATCTATTTTTCTAGTTTGTTTTAGTAATTAATCCTTTTGGTTAAGGTATTTTATATAGTTCGATTCTTTAAGTATAATAAGATAACTCAGTATTATAATATTTATTGTTTTTATTTCAGAATTTAACATTTAAAATTCAACAAATATTCAAGCTTAATAATTCTTCGTCTTCCAATGTACCCGACAACTGGTTGCCTATTGCTACTTTTCCTACTCCGGCAGGGGTTCCTGTGAATATGAGATCACCTGTTTTCAGTGTAAAAAAACGGCTGGCATAGGCTATGATTTTATCCACCGGATGTATCATTTCGGATGTATTACCCGACTGGACTATATTATTATCGATTTTCAACTGAAAATTGAGGTCGTTTATCCCCTTTCCGAATTTGTCTTTGTCTACGAATGTACCAATGGCGGCAGAGTTGTCGAAAGCTTTAGATATTTCCCAAGGCAGGCTTTTAGCTTTAAGCCCTGCCTGTATGTCTCGGGCAGTAAAGTCTATACCCAGAGTGATCTCTTTATAATACCGGTGCGCAAAGCGTTCAGCTATATTTTTTCCCATTTTATCGATACGCACAACCAGTTCTGTCTCGTAATGTATATCGGAAGAAAAATCGGGAATATAAAACTCATGCTTGTCAGCATTGAGTAAAGCTGTGTCGGGTTTCATAAAAAGTACGGGATCATCATCTTTACTGGATAATGCCCTGTTCATCTCTTTATTATGTGATTGGTAATTAAGCCCTACGCAAATAATTTTCATCTATTGAAATAATAAAAATCATAATACGCAGCAAAGATACATATAAAATGAAGAATGATAAGCGAAAAATAAAAAATATAGGCTTTTATTGCTTTTTCTTGATGCCTCCGAACAGTTGTCTGAATCTCATTGTCAAAACGCCGAATACACCTTCGGCAAAAATACCTGAGTTCATTTTTGACGTTCCCAACATTCTGTTGACAAAAACAATGGATACTTCTTTTATATCGAAGCCCAGACAGTAGGCTGTATATTTCATTTCTACCTGAAATGCATATCCTTTGAAGCGGATATTGTCCAGATCGATTGTCTCCAACACTTGACGCTTGTAACAGACAAATCCGGCTGTAGCATCTTTTACCTTCATACCGGTGATAATGCGTACATACTTGGATGCAAAATACGACATCAGCACCCTGCCCATAGGCCAGTTGACAACATTAACCCCGCTATAGTAACGCGAACCGACTGCCAGATCGGCGCCGTCGCTAACACAGGCAGCATATAGCTTTATCAGATCATTCGGATTGTGCGAAAAGTCGGCATCCATTTCAAATACATATTCGTAATCGCGATCGAGTACCCATTTGAATCCGGCAATATAAGCTGTACCTAAACCCAGTTTACCAGAACGTTCTATCAAATATAACTGATCGGGAAATTCTGTTTGCAGATTTTTTACAATTGCAGCAGTGCCATCAGGAGAACCATCATCAATGACCAAAATATGAAATGATTTAGGCAGATTGAATACAGTCCTGATTATAGCCTCAATATTTTCCTTCTCGTTGTAAGTAGGAATTATGACTACTGAATCTGACATAGATAATGCGTTAGTTTTAATTAAGCCACAAATGTAATATTTAAAGTAGTGATAACTACAAAATATTGTCTAAAAATATTAAAAACAGAACGCTAAGCATGTCCTATAATTGCACTTTCTCATATTTATTAAAAATATTTCACACTCGTTTATGGAATTTTTATGATTAAACTATCTATAAGGTAAAAAAGGGGAACTTTTAATAACAATTTAAAACTTACAGTTATGAAAAACTCAGTAAACTTGAATTCCTCAGAATGGTGTGATATTATTTTCGAAGGTAAAAATAAATCATATGGTGCATTTGAATTACGTCAGTCGGCATCGAAAAGATACATTTGGGCTTTTGGTATTGTATTGGTAGCTGTTGCATTCGTTGCCTGTCTTCCAATGATTATAAGTTCTGTAAAAGCTGCAAACATATATACCGGAGGTATGGATGAAACTCGTACTGTCATACTAGTAGACCCCAAAATGCCGGAACCTATTGCCGATGTAGCTAAGCCTGAAATACCGGAACCTCCTAAATTTGTGGAAATGAAAAAATTCGTTCCGCCAACTATAGCAAACGATGAAGAGGTGGAGGAAGTTATGACCGGCATGGAAGATCTTGTAAAAGACAAATCTGTAGTTATTGGTGCATTTGAGGTGGAAAACGGATCTAAAGATGCTGATGCAATACGTAAAGAATTTGCTGCTGACGTGGTAGGAGACGGTACCGGAACAGGAAAAGCCGAGCCGGAAAAAGTATTTGTAAGTGCACAATTCATGCCTCAGTTTCCGGGTGGAGAAGCTGAAATGTATAGATTTATCAGCGAAAACCTGAAATATCCGGTAGTAGATCAGGAGATGGGAACACAGGGCAGGGTGACAGTACGCTTTGTTGTAACCAAAACAGGAGAAATATCTGATATACAATTATTGAAAGGTATCAGCATATCTTGCGATAAGGAAGCAATGAGAGTGATCAAAAGCATGCCGAGATGGATTCCGGGTAAAAATAACGGGGAACCGGTTCAGGTATATTTCACACTACCAATCGTATTCAAGTTGAAACAATAGAACGGACAAGTTTCACTAAACTACACAGAAAAAGCCGCATTAATGCGGCTTTTTCTGTGTTATAAGCAGTCGTGACCTGTCCAAGATAATGTAGGAGTTATTGTATGCGTCTTTGCAAAAAAAGGAATGCAAGCAATATGTGATTGCACACAACTGGGAATAGAACGTTTATTCAACACAATCTCAAATGCTGATTAGTCTAATACGTAAAAAGGCCATCCTGTCAGGATAGCCTTTTGCCTATAACGTATTGGCAATGCTCAGTCTTCGTTGTCGAAGTCCCAGTCGTCAAAGAAAGAATAATCTTCCCGGAACTCTTCCAGTTCGCGGCGGTCTTTTTTGGTAGGGCGTCCGGTGCCGCGAGCGCGGTCTACAAAGCCACTCATTTTAGATAATTCTAGTATTTCCAGTTGAGATGGTGGTGTCACATCCTTCATAAAATCAGGCACAAGTTTTGCACCCATCCTGTTTTCTGTAAGGTTCAGCACTTCGAACGAATATGTGATAGGTGCACGTCGTACCTCTATTATGTCACCCACCTTTATCATGCGTGCAGGTTTTATTGTTACCCCTTTTATAGATATCCGACCTTTTTTACACGCTTCTATTGCTATTGAACGGGTTTTGAACAGACGAACAGCCCATAGCCATTTGTCTATACGTACCTCATTTTTTGGTTCTTTAGCCATAATTTTATTTATTGTTATACTGGTTCATTGTATTTTGAATACCTGCAAGACAAAAGCTTTTAATAATGTCTCCACAGGTTTCCAGTTTGGCAGGAAGGGCTTTTTCTTCTTCATCCGAAAAGCTATCCAGCACATAATCAACTTGTCTTCCTCTGGGGAAATCGCTGCCGATTCCAAAACGGAGACGGGCATACTCTTGTCCGATCAGGGATTGTATATGCTTCAGCCCATTGTGTCCCGCATCACTGCCTTTGCCTTTCAGTCGCAATGTGCCGAATGGGAGAGCCAAATCGTCGACAATGACGAGCATGTTTTCTGTTGGAATCTTTTCCTGATTGAGCCAGTAGCGGACTGCATTTCCACTCAGATTCATATATGTAGATGGTTTCAACAGAATCAGTGTGCGGCCTTTTACCTTAAGCTCGGCAACAAATCCGTAGCGCCTGTCTGTAAAAACAATATTGGACGCTTCTGCTAAAGCGTCCAATACTCTGAATCCTATGTTGTGGCGGGTATATTCGTATTCTCTTCCGATATTGCCCAAACCGACAATCAAATATTTCATTTGTTATTCTATGTGGTTATGCGCTATTAACCGTTTTTCGCAGCAAGACCTCTTGCGGCACGGGTCAATTGAACGCGGCATACAACACCGTTTTTCGCATTAAGCAGTTCCAAACCTTCGAAGCTAAGATCTCCCACCTGGATAGATTTTCCAAGAGCAAGGTTTGTAACATCTACATGTACTTTTTCAGGAATTTTGTCGTAAGGAGCTTTTACTTTCAGTTTGCGAAGGTCGAGAGATAATTTACCTCCGGCTTTCACACCTTCTGCAAGCCCGTCAAGAACAACCGGTACATCGATTGTTATCGGTTTGTTTTCGAATACATGAAGGAAGTCCAGGTGCAGTATGGCATCTGTAACAGGGTGAACCTGAATATCTTTTAATATTGCTTTATAGTTGTCTTTTCCTATAGTAAGGTCTACCAGGAAAATTTCAGGAGTATAGATAAGTTTTCTTACATCGCTGTTTGTTACAGAGAAATGGATAGCCTTCTCTGCTTTTTCACCACCGTAGATTACAGCAGGGATTTTGTCTTCTTTGCGGAAAGCTTTTGTAGCTTTTTTGCCTACTACTTCTCTTGCTTCGCCTTTCAGTTCGAATGTTTTCATTTTTTCTTTTTTAAATTGTGTTACTCAAATTAAGGATTGCTTCCTCATTCCCATCACACGTACGGGCTTATAAAAGCGGTGCAAAGATAGGTTATTTAAATGAAAAATGAAAAAATAAGAATGAAAAAGTGCGTCTTTAGTAAACGGTTGAAAATAAAATGGTTGCTCTGCCCAGAGCAACCATTTATATATAATAAGGTATATCTTATTTCTTTTTTCCCTGATTAGCAACGGCTTCCATCAGTTTTTTGATTTCTTCAGGATCACCCAAGAAATAATCTTTTACGAGATTCAGATCATCATCGAATTCGAAAACATAAGGTACTGCTGTAGGCAGGTTCAGGCTTACGATATCTTCATCGGATATTCCTTTCAGGTATTTGATGATACCGCGTAAACTGTTACCGTGAGCTGCAACGACAATTTCATCATGGCACATCAGCGATGGATAGATTACTTCCTGCCAGTAAGGTAATATACGCTCAACAGTCTCTTTCAATGCTTCTGTTTGAGGTATATATGCTTTAGGCACATCGGCATAACGCGGGTCTTGCGAAGCTGAACGCGGGTCTTTTGAATCTAGTGGAGCAGGTGGTACGTCATAGCTGCGTCTCCACACAAGCACTTGCTCGTCGCCGTATTTTTCAGCCGTTTCGGCTTTGTTTAGTCCTTGAAGCATACCATAATGCTTTTCGTTCAGACGCCATGTTTTTTCAACAGGGATCCAGTCCAAGTCCATTTGATCTAATATGTTGTTCAGCGTTTTTACAGCTCTTTTCAGGTAAGACGTGTAAGCAAGGGTAAATTTGAATCCTTCTTTTTTAAGAAGTTGTCCTGCTTTAATAGCTTCTTGTAATCCTTGTTCCGACAAGTCTACGTTTGTCCATCCTGTAAAGCGGTTTTCTTTGTTCCAAACGCTTTCTCCGTGGCGAATTAATACGACCTTTTTCATCTTTGTTTTACTGTTTTAATTTGTGACATTTCTTGTGTGACAAAGATATTCAAAATAGTGGTAAATTACAAGTTACAGGTTATAAGATTTCGGATCGTTGAATCTCTGAATATTTAGAGCATGTCTAATTTCTGAAATTTATCTGACGAATATCCATTCCTTATCATTCGATAGCTGTTCCGAAAAAGCATAGCCTTCCGTATCGAAACCTTTCAGGTATTCTGCATCAGTGATCTGATTCTGTATAATGAAGCGTGCCATCATTCCTCTTGCTTTTTTTGCATATACTACTATCTGCTTGTAGCCCTTGTCGGTATGTTGCTTAAATATGGGAGTGATTATCCGGTGGTCTTTTGGCAGCAGTTTTTTATTTACAGCTTTGGCATATTCTTTTGACGCCAGATTGATAAGGATATTATCGTCTGCTTTCATTTCCTTAGCCAGATATTTACTGATAGTGTCAGTCCAGAAAGCATAAAGGTCTTTCCCCTTATTGTTGACAATAGGTATCTGCATTTCGAGGCGATAGGGTTTTATATGGTCTAAAGGGCGTAATATGCCATAAAGTCCCGATATATGCACCAGATGCTTTTGTGCAAAATCCATATCTTTCTTTGAGAAGGTTTCGGCATCCAGTCCTTTATAGGCTATGCCGTTATAAGCAAAAGCAGCCTGTTTCTGAGGAGTTTTGCTCAACGGGAAGGCATGTATATATTGATATACGTCGTGTGCCATTTGCGGATTGATATTCATCAGAGTAGCTATCTCCCCAGCAGTTATGCCTTCCATCGATTTATATAGCTCTTTTGCCTCTTTGGCGTAGAGTGGGGTAGTGGCCTCTTTTATAGGTGCCGGTGTTTCAAAGTCCTGCAATTTGGCAGGAGACATAATTATGATCATTTGTTAGTATTTTTTATTATAATTATCGGTTTCTCCTTTATTATAGTCTCTATGTGTATTATTAACAGATTCACCAGTGTCATTGTTTTCTTCTTTATCCCAATTATCCTCATCTTCATCTTCATCCTCATCTTCCCAATCAGCCGACCACGATGTCTCTGATGTTCGTTTCCATTTGGGTGGTCCCTTCTCTACTATCGATTTTATATATCCCCAGCATCCAAGAGTGAGCATCAGAATAAAGAATCCCAGTAATATTTCTACCCAAAACGGTTGTTTTTTATGAAATAACGCATAAATAAGTAACGCGTCAAAGGCAATCATGATAAACGGAATGAAGAATATTGTCCCGAATTTCTGGCATATCTTCCAGAATCCGGACATATCATATCCAAATGCAAAACGGATAATACCTACGAAAGAAAATAATAGAACAACACACATTATCAGCATTCCCACCGTACCGATGATAACCATTGCCCCCGGTTGAAAGACTTTATCATTCTTTACGTCATAGTATACTTCTATCTTTTCTCCTATCTGAGGAACTCCTGTTGATGAATTTCCGGAACTCTTTGTTATTTCTACTCCTTCGTTTGTCGTAAAACTAAAAATAAGAGTATAATAAGTTCGCATATCCCCTTCACTATCTTCCTTTTCTGTGCTGGTGTAGTTTGTAATTGTTGCTATATATTTATCTCCGTTGATAAATGTATTCAAGTTTTCCCCCACATATGTAAATAATATGAGAGTGATTGCTATAGCAAAACCACTGATGCAGAAAATTACAAGAGATACATAACCAAAACCGATACACCCCGACTTTCTTTCCAGTCTTTTATTTATTCTGGTAGTCATCCATATACTGAATGCGATGAGAGTGAGAATGGTGTATGACATATGAGGTAAAGCTTTGTATATTTGCTAATAGTATAACGACAAAGATAAGGAAAGTGTGATTATTTCCGGTTATGCTATACATAATATAATGAAGGCTGACTAAAAAAGAATTAGTCAGCCTTTGTTACAAAGTGTTGTTTATATAGCTTTGTATTAAGTGTTTATCTTGTCAATACAGTAGGTACCCTTTGTTGTACAACAATAGAGCCGAGTTGGCGATAGGCGATAGAACCCATACCGAATCCGACATAGCTGGTAGATGTATTGATATTGTTGACACCTGTAGTAAGTATAGTATGATTGAAGCCTATAGATGCTCCTGTGAATTTTGTACCTCTATAAACGCCCTGACGGCTGATGGTCATAAGCCCACGCTGGTTGGCTACATTTCCTATACCCAACTGTCCGACGTTATTTTGTCCGGTAACATATACATCTTTGGTAGTAACAATTACTATAGAACCGGTTCCGTAGATAAATCTTTGTGAAGCTATAGAGATTATCTCCTCATCGTCTTCGAGTATCAAAGTTAATTCGGTAGGCACCAGTAGATTGCCGCTTGGGTTGGCTACTCCGTTGCCATTACCCCAGCGATATACTTTTCTTGCTTCTTTGTCTAATGCTATCCCTGTATGGTGCCCCATCGCTATTTGAGAAATTTTGGCGCCCGACGGAAAATTGATTTTCGTAGGTGTTGCCGTTACTCCTGTTGCTGCACCTACTCCCAGGCTGCCTGTAGTGGAAGTACCCCATACGAACACTTCTCCATCTTTGTTCAGTGCGGCAGCATTGCTGTGAGATGCCGAAATATCAACAATATCGGATAGAGTCGGTATCCAGGTAAATGTCTGATGTATTGCATTTGTCCCTGTGCGGTTTGCCGCCCCTGCGCTATATACTTTACCACTTTCGGTAAGAATGTATGACGCTACTTCACCGGCTTCTACTTTTATGGCTTTACCATAAGGGTCGTCTACCAGGCCGGGTCCAAAACCTGGTACGCGCGAAGGTACGTTGGTTGTTGCGGTAGCGATGCCAAGTCCTGTGCGGTAACCTGCATTGCTGCCCCATATCCATACTTCGCCATCCATTGCAGCTGCAATGCCATGTTGATAACCGGCCGAAACATCGACCACTGGCCGGGCAAACATCAGAGTAAATACTCCGGTACGGCCGGCAGTGCGTCCCAGTCCTGTTCTACAGTCAGCATTGGTTCCTGCTACCCATATGGCATTGTCGTCTTGCCCGATAGCTAGGGTATAGTTGTATCCGTTAGAAGTTTCTTTAATCTTAAAGTCGGTACCCAGACTTAGTTTTTCACTGATAATGCTTCTTAGTCCTTCGTTGTTCAACACACAATCAGACCAAGCTGTATCTCTTCTGAATTTTATACATCCGGCTGCTATATCGTATGCTATAGTTCCTGCAATAGGGTCTCCCCCTTGTGGGTTGATAACATCGGTGATAGTATCTACTCTAGGCAGAACCACTCCATAGGAAGATGAGTCAGCAGGATTGGTCATCGGTCTTACATCGAGTATGCCGAGCGGTTTTTTTGTGCCGATACCCATACCTATCTGGGCATAACCGGATACCGCAAAGCCGACAAGGATAAGCAGAAATGTAAGCTTTATTATATTACTATATTTCATCTTTGTCATTATTTTTTTACTGTTGTGAATATTCGTTGATAGCCCCTGATTCCGTTACCTAAAGGATAATAATAATTATAGCCGGCTCCGTACGCAAGATTATCCATAGCGTCATTCGTATTCGTTGTTGTCACAATAGTATGATAGTAGCCCATAGAAGCTTCAGTATAGGTAGTACCCGAAAAAACTGTATTATCCTGTATTTGAGTATAACCGGTGTAGCTGGATACCATGTTGCCTCCGGTTTCGGGATTCGCTATTCCTAGTCTACTATAGAACGCATTGTAACCGGCAGAATAGATGCTGCGGTCTGTTACTATCATTGTGCCGGGCGAAGCCGCAATTCTGACAGAAGCAACACTGAGAATGGTTTCGTCTTCCTCCAGATTGAGAGTAGGGTTCGTAATCAGTTTAGGGAGTGATGTATAGACAGTACTTCCTGCAGGTCTTCCTATTCCATTGTAATAGCCCCATCCATATACTTCGTTTTTGTCGGTCAAAGCTATGCAGCTCATCCCCATAGCGATGTCTGTGATTACATGGCTCGAAAGACCTGTAAGTAGCGTTGGTTGTGTTGTATATCCCCCTGTCAGACCCAAACCCGTTGCTCCATAGCCATTATAGCCCCATACGTACACATTCCCATCGGTAGTAAGTGCTGCTGTGGCAAGATAACCCGAAACTACTTTTTTTATTTTCACATCTGACGGAATAGTCGCCATCTTGGTAGGTGTCAGTATATATCCGGCAGTAACACCATTTCCATTCAGTCCATAGGCGTTATTCCCGCAAGAATATATTTCTCCGTTTTCAGTCACAAACCATGAATTTTCACGTCCGGCCACTACCTGTACTATTTTTACATCGTCAGGAAACAATACCTTGGTAGGGCTCATCGTATAACCTGTGCGTATGCCTTGGCCGTTTCGTCCGTTGTAATTGTACCCCCACGTCCATACAGAACCATCGGCAAGCAACGCTGCACCGTGCAGATAACCGGCAGATACATCTACCGCCGGACCATCGAGAATCATTCCCCACCGGGCTATACCAGTATTTCCTTTTCCGGTTCTGTAATAACTTCCGAGCCCTGTAGAGTACACAGCTTCATCTTCAGCCCCTATGGCAATAGTAAAGTTATATCCTGCCGAGGCTTTTTTCAGTTTGAAATTAACCCCTCCATAGAGATTATATTCTATTTCTTCTTCGGTCAGCGACTTGTCGACAAGGCATCCAGACCAACTATTTACTTCTTCCGTTTGTTTTACACGGATACATTTCATTCCCATATCGAAAACGACCGTCCCCGCAGGAACATCTTCTTCCGGTACCTCATAGTTGGTTACGGTTGTTTCTCCTTCTTCTGTTACTGTTTCTGTTACTATTTTAAATTTTCCCGTAGGCGTAGTCACAGAAGGGTAAAAGGCTCCATTTATACTATCGGGGTCTACATTCCCTATTAAGGGAAGTACCAGACCTTTATCATTTTTTGTGTCTTTGCGGTTGATGTCGAGTGCACCCTGTGGCTTAGGATTCCACATACCCACCTGCGAAAAGACCGGAAATGATAACAGAAGAGCCAGTAATAAATATATATATTTTTTCATTTCTTTTACTTTTAGCATAATTTTATTTTTTCAGCAACACAGGGAAAGCGATAATACCTATACCCGAATCCATTGCTCCTAGTTGGTTGTAGTTGATATATCCCATTCCATAGCCATATCCGCCACTATTGTCTTCGGGGTCTACAGTCTGCCTGAGTAATGAATGTCTGTATCCGATAGAAGCCGCATCGAACAGAGTGCCCGAATAAATGGCTTTATCGTATAAGGGCTGAAATCCGGAGAAAGCCTCATAGATAGGGCTGGTAGCAGCACCATTGCTTCCCGGAGAAAATTTCACTACAGTACTTGCTTTGAAGTAGCCAAGCCCCATTCGTTGAGCTTGTGTCGTATTGCCGGCTGCATATATATTTTTATTGGTTATCACAATGGATGAACCTATTATATTACTTGTCCCATCGAAACGTGAGGCAGCAATGGAGATGATATATTCATCGTCTTCCAAACCTTTTCCGCCATTTAGTTGAATTGTCACATCCTGAGGCGTTGCCATTGGCGATGCCGGTGTGGTGAGGATTCCATAAGCCGGAGTAGCACCCCATGCAAATAGTTTTTTTCCACTCGAAGTAACAGCAAGCCCATGATTACATCCCATAGCAATCATTTCTACCGTTTCGCTCGACAGTATTTGTTGAGGTGTTATATAAGAAGCCGTTAAAACACCTGTACCTAAGCGTCCATACTGTGTATTTCCCCACACATACATCTTGCCGTCTTCAGTTAGTGCTGCTGCACTATATTGCGACAGAGAAATGTCTTTAACACCTGCTAGCGATGCTATTACAGTAGGGGTAGTGATATTTCCGGTAATTGTTCCATTTCCATTCAGAGCCTGTGTGTTGCCACCAAAGGAATATACCTTCCCATCGTCTCCCAGTACTAACGAGTTTACCCATCCGGCTTCTACCCGCACAGCTTTTACTTTACCCGCTGCCCATGTACGTACTTTTTGGGGGAATACTCTGTTCTGGGTTACTCCCAGTCCGGTTCTATATACACCGCCATTTCCCCACGACCACAATTCTCCGGATTCGGTAGCTAATAGACCGTGTAAGTAGCCGGCAGATATGTCCTTAGTAGGTGCGGCAAATATAAGGGTAAATGTGGTTGCATTAGTGGCACTTCCTGTACCCAAGCGGCCATAAGAGCCCAACCCCGTAGCGTATACGGCATTGTCGTCTTGTCCAATGACCAGTGAAAATTCATATCCTGCCGATACTTTTTTGGTGCGTATATTCAGCCCTCCGAAGATATCGAAATCGAAGTAGTTAGAAATGGAGGAATTATCTACCAGTGCATTTTCCCAGTAGTCTGTTCCCCTTAGCCTGATACCTTGCTGGGATTTGTCGAAAACAATAGTTCCCGGTACCACATCACCTCCTTGTGGATTGATGATGCGGATGTCGCCTCCCATTATTGTATCTATCACGGGGAGGTTAAAACCCAGATTCCTATTCACCGAATCGTTCAGGAAATGTACTCCCTGCAAATGTAAAGCCCCTTTGGGCTTTTTCACAGTATAGTCTTCTAAACCGCTGTTTGCCGGAACATTCGTGCCTATCCCTACTTGTGCAAAGGATAAAGACGAAATGAACAGCAACAACAGTAGGTTGAAAATTTTATTCATATAATATGTTTTACAGTTGTTTCTACTCTCTTTATCTTTATTCTACAAATTCTATATATCTGAAAAGTTTGTGTTGTTTGGTCAGAAAGTTGTTTATAGAACCTGAAAAAATAATAAAGTGAGAGCCTTCAAATATTGAATCGTATTACTGGGTAATTCCAGTCCATTTAGTCCCGTCGCTTTGTATCAAAAGAGTACCTCCCAATGCAAAAGAACCATATCCGCCAAAGGCTATTGGAAGACATGCCAATGCACCTGCTTCCATATTCTGTCCCAATCCTACGTTTACAGGCAGTGAGAATTTCAGTCCTTTACCTTCCGAATTCATATTCTGGATAATATAGATGCGTCCTTCGCAAGTAGTAGGGTCGGGGAGTGTGATAGTGAGGTCTTCAGTTCCGTCTGCCAGAATCTTATAGTCTCCTGTTGTAAGGGTATAGTCTTCTGTTATGGTTTTGATCGGCAACTTGAAGGCGCTTCCTTTGAGTCCTACCCATTCTATACCGTCCCAATATTGGATTTCACGTACAAGTTCATCCTCATTGAAGATTGTCAGACCTTTAGCTTTACCCATTTTTTCGGCCTGGAAAATGTCTGTTGCTGTTATCGAATCACGTTCGTGTGTGGTCAGGTGAGGCATGCGAAGCCCTCCTTTTACCTCTTTGGTAGTAGTAACTTCCAAGATGGAGAATTGCTGAGGAGCATCTCCCGAACCAACGGTTACCTGTGCTTGTGTAGTCAGCGAAAAACCTAGTATTGCAACTATAGATAACATTACTTTCAATGCTATCAGGTTGTGCTGTTTTTGTTTAATGTTTGTCTGTTCCATGTAGCTTAAATTAAAATTTGATTATTAATTGGTTATCTTTATCTTCATTTACTGTATTTGGTGTACTATATAAAAACTTCAATACCCCAAATATTCTATTCAGTTGCTTTCCCAAGTTGCTGATAGACAGAAGAGATGAAGACAAATAAATTATGATAATAAGTAAAACCTCCTGATGAGGTATTGAAGTTTTTGTATAGTATGAATCTGGCGGATATTTAGAGAAATTATCCGTATAGTTAAAAATGGAAATTTTTTTGCTGAAAAAAGTATTTCCAAATTTGCTTATGTCTTTATAAAGTGATATTATTCTGCACGTGTACGTGCCGTATAGTCGGTGTATGTTGAGATAAATACACGAAGTATTGGCACTTCCCGGTTTGGGAAATGCTAAACTTGGAAAAAGAGATGTTTGTCTTTGTGATTGGGTGTTATTTACTCTCTCTCTCTCTCTCTCTCTCTCTCTCTCAAAATAGAGCTAACCTCCAAATTTTCAGAAGAAAAAAAGGAAATATTAGTTGTAAAAAATAAGGATTTTAATAGCATTATATCCATAATGTATATTACGCAACTTCGCTAGTTTATGTCCATTTGTCTAAAAGTTTAACAAAGGTAATAATATTTATGAAGTTTCAAACCAATAATAATAGTTTTTTTATCCGGAGGATGATTCTAAATGTTAACTACATGTGTCAATAAGTCTTTATATTTGCGTATGTAAATTATATAATATTGATTATAAGGTATGTAGTTGTGTGTGTAAAATATAATTCATGATAGTGTCATTTTAACACATATATAATGGAATGCCATATTGCAATAGTTAATATCATGGAATAAAGAAGATATATATTGGGACTTTTTATGATGAGTCTTGGGTTTTTAATTAATGAAATTGTCTATCACGTCTGAAAGCAAAAAGAAAGGATGTATCCTAAGATACACCCTTTAGTTTTATACTTAGGCTTTATTTATTCAGCGTTCAGCGTGAAGCGTTGGAAGCCTGTTACAGCCAGTTCTTTATCGTGAGCATCAAGATACTGGGCAACTGTTTGCTTAGGATTCTTGATAAACTCTTGTTGAAGAAGTGTAAATTCTTTGTAGAACTTAGTTAAAGCTCCTTCTGCTATTTTTTCGATCAGGTTTTCAGGTTTACCTGCTTCGCGTGCTTTTTCTCTTGCAATATTAAGCTCTCTTTCTCTGATTTCTTCCGATACATGCTCGGCAAGAAGGGCAACAGGATTCATAGCTGCGATCTGCATAGCTACGTCTCTTGCTACTTGCTCATCTACATTTGCTTTGTTGAAACCAACGATTGCAGCCAGTTTGTTTCCCGGATGTACATAAGCTACTACTGTAGGGGCAGTAACTGTTTTGTATATGTTGAGTTCCATTTTTTCACCTGTAACGCCCATACGGTCTGTTACCAGATCGGCTACTGTGCGGTCACCAGCCTGTAGCGTTTTTAATGTATCCAGATCGGCAGGCTTGTTAGCCAGTGCTGTATCTAGTATAGATTTTGTCATGCCTACGAAGTCTGCATTCATAGCCACAAAGTCAGTTTCGCAGTTTACAGCAACGATTGCAGCAAAATCGCCATTAGTTGCAGCTAATACACAGCCTTCGGTTGCATCGCGGTCTTCGCGTTTTGCAGCAAAAGCTTGTCCTTTTTTACGAATTATTTCGATTGCCTTGTCAAAATCACCTTCTGCTTCTGTCAAAGCATTTTTACAGTCCATCATACCTGCTCCTGTCATTTTGCGCAGGTGTTGGATATCAGCCATAGATATTGCCATAGTCTCTTTCTCCTTTTTATTTAGTTATAAGTGTACTAGTCTACAAGTGTACTAGTTTTATTTTTTTATATTTTAAAGAAAACTAGTAAACTAGAAATCTTTAAGACTCTAAAACTCAAAAAAGACTAAGAAATAGTCTCCGAGTATTCTCCGAGGCTAATTCTTAGTCTGTTATTTTGTGACTTATTCTTCGTCCTCTTTTGCAAACTTGCTTGCTACAGCAGCATTGATTGCATCCTGATCTTCTTTTGTTACAGCCTTTTTAGCACCGGTTTTAGCTTTGCGCTCTCTTTTAGGAGCTCCTTCTTCGTCCTGTGCTTCGGCAGCAGCAGTGTCAGCTTTTTCTATCTTTCTTTCTTCCAAGCCTTCTTTGATTCCTTCACAGAGGCTAGCCAGAATAAGTTCGATTGATTTTCCTGCATCGTCATTAGCAGGGATTACAAAATCAATATCTTCCGGATTGGAATTTGTATCTACCATAGCAAATACAGATATTCCAAGACGGCTAGCTTCTCTTACTGCAATATGTTCTTTCATTACATCGACAACAAAAAGTGCTGATGGCAGACGTGTCAGGTCTTGTATAGAACCCAGTGTCTTTTCCAGTTTAGCACGTTGACGGGTAACCTGAAGTCTTTCTCTTTTCGATAAAGTTTCGAATGTACCGTCTTTCATCATTTTATCGATAGTCGACATCTTCTTCACAGCCTTACGGATTGTAGGGAAGTTTGTCAACATACCGCCCGGCCAGCGTTCTACCACGTATGGCATATTTACAGCTGTAGCCAGGTCTGCAACTACTTGTTTTGCTTGTTTCTTTGTAGCAACAAACAGTATTTTTTTGCCCGATTTGGCTATTTGCTTCAAAGCAGCAGCAGCTTCTTCGGTCTTAGCTATAGTCTTATAAAGGTCAATGATGTGGATACCATTGCGCTCCATAAATATATAAGGAGCCATTGCCGGATTCCATTTTCTTTTCAAGTGTCCGAAGTGTACACCGGCTTCTAATAATTGGTCGAATTCTAATTTTGCCATTTTTAGTTTTTTGTTTCGTTTACTTTCTTTTTCTGTTAGCGAATTGTCGGGTAGCTCATTTGTGAAGTCCCGGCAATTTAGATACTAAACGTAATTTCAGAGTGATGAGGCCGACTCATCATATATTAACCAACCTGTAACTTTTAAGCGGCAACAGCCGTGAAAGTGTAATTGGGTAAAATAATATCCAAATTAACGTTTTGAGAATTGAAATCTTTTTCTTGCTTTTGGTTGCCCCGGTTTTTTACGTTCTACAACGCGAGGGTCACGAGTCATAAATCCTTCAGCTCTTAGAGCAGCTTTATCTTCTGGATTGATCTTTACCAGAGCGCGTGCGATACCCAGACGAGCAGCTTCTGCCTGTCCTTTGTATCCACCTCCGTTAAGGTTGATCTTTATGTCATATTTTTCAGCAACTTCCAATTTGTTTAGCGGTTGCTTTACGACATATTGAAGAATAGTTGAAGGGAAGTAATTGTCGAGTTCACGTTTGTTGATCACAATCTTTCCGGTTCCTTCGCTTACGAATACGCGAGCTATAGCAGCTTTACGTCTTCCTAGTGCATTTACTACTTCCATTAATTATTATTTAAGAGAGTTAATATCTATTGTTTTTGGTTGTTGAGCCTCATGTTTGTGCTCAGTACCTGCATATACATGAAGGTTTTTCAAAAGAGCAGCGCCCAGACGGTTCTTAGGCAACATACCTTTTACTACCTTTAGTACCAAGCGGTCGGCTCCTTTTTCCATCAATACGGCAGGAGTTGCTTCTCTCTGGCCTCCGGGATAGCCTGTATATCTCAGATATACGCGGTCGTTCCATTTGTTTCCTGTAAGTACAACTTTATCAGCGTTGATGATGATAACGTTGTCGCCACAGTCTACATGCGGAGTAAAACTTGGTTTGTACTTCCCTCTCAGAAGTTTTGCCACTTTGGATGCCATGCGTCCAAGTGTTTGCCCTGTTGCGTCAATCACAACCCATTCTTTTTGTACAGTTGCTTTGTTCGCAGAAATGGTCTTATAGCTTAAAGTATCCACTTACTTAAAAATTAATTTGGTTAATTACTTTTTTCGACTCACACAACTTTTATCCGCTTACCGAGCTAAGATATGATAAGCGATAATTGTTTGTTTGTCAACTTTTTACGTTTTATTTCGTAATAATCGGCTCGCAAAATTACAAATAATCAGTGAATTAGCAAAAAATAATAGTGGATTTTTGATAGGTAAACAGTCGATAGCTTGTTTCGGCTATATTATTCTGTCTGTAATCAGCCGTTTTGTAGAATATTTTTAGAGCCTGTTTAAATTTTACCAAAACATTTTGTTATCGTTCTTTTTTCGTTCATTTTCAGTCTCTTTTTGTCCGATTTTCCCCTTTCTTCAGCTTGAATAGCCCGCTATTCGCGCTTCAGATAAGAAAAAATCATTCCAAAAATAGTGCTGAAAACCTAAACGAATAAAATTTAAACAGGCTCTTAATCGTATGATTCTAATTTTTTTATCTGTGTATAAAACATTACTTTTTCCTGTTCTTTATTCCTATCAGAAAAGCAAAGTTGATATTATGTTTATTTATACCATTGAAGTTTTTGTTTGTCAGGGCTATATTGTAACCATATGTGACTTTCATTCGATCTAAGCCTATGCCTATTTCGGGTCTTATGCGAAGAGATGAATTATGAAAATCAGTGTAATATATAAGGCTGCCTCCGAAAGCTAATCCGCCCCCAAACCAAAATCCTACTTTAGGGCCTATAATGATGTCTTTATCTATCTTTATTTCACTAGAAGCATAGTAAGTGAAGCCAACCGGAGTATGCCCGACCTGATTAAGCTCATTTGCGGCAAGGCCGATTTCGAGAAAATGATATTTCCATACATTATAGCCGCCGATTATAGAGATTGCTTTTCGGTGTGTTGTCAGTCCGGTCTGCGGATCGGGAATGGAATCGCTGTTTTGAGCTTGTGTATAAACAAAAGAGGAAAGCAAAATAGAAAGTAAATAAAGTGAATGAGTTTGTGCTTTCATTATTATCTGATAATTTTAAGTTAGTGTAAAGATAGAGAAATTTTGATAATACATAGAGATGGTTCAGCTTCATCCCTGTCTTATTTGTAATTGCAGGTCATATAATCATTGGTCTGCTGTCGTATATGTATAGAGAGGTAAAGTAGTTATTTCTTATCTTTTCTATTTTACCGCTTAATATATCCACTTCGGTGACTTTGCGGAGGAGATTGCTATATTCTATTCGTAAAGTTTTCAGATCGTTTTCAAAATCATATCCTCCTGTTATTTCAATTTTCAGGTTGCCATCGAGCCATATCGTTCTATCTTTTGTGACGATAGCTGGTTTTCCATATTCTGCTGTAAAAGATTTGATAGCATAGGATATATCAAAATGAAAGGGATCATTCATGTAATAGCCCAGTTCCCCACCTGCATAAGCATAAAATACGAGGCTGATAAGGCTATCGTTCAGGAAATAGGGAGTAGCAGCAAATTTACATTTATCGAGGTCTTTCATTTTAAAAGTATAGGTGTCTTTCTCCTTTATACCCAGTGCTTTCCATACTTCTGCTTCTTTCATGTCGAATATTACTTCTCCTATTATATTTTTATGTCGTTTGTTTGTTGCCAGAGATTCTTGCTCCAATTTGGAGAGAAAATCATCTGGAGCTCGTTGTTGCTGTTTTTCCAGATAACTTTTTGTATATATATTGTCATCCGGATAATAATCTCTGGTTTCTCCATCAGGAATGATGCTTTCGCTGACCAACTGATTAGGGGGTACATTTATAAAGTCTTTACTCCTTCGCAGATCGCGATATTCTATTACATATAAGTCGGGTCCCGGTGTTTTGATTTCCATGAAGCATATTTTCAGATTACCTTTTAGCCAAATATACTTCTTTATATACTCTTCGCTTTCTTCGTAACATCTTTTTCCATATAGGGATGTATATGTGTTAATTATATCTTTTTTGCGTATGTCAACATATTCCGGCATCTTGTGGATGGTGAAAGCGATATACGACAGGCTGTCGTTGTAAAAGGCAGTGTGCATATTAGCATAGCAATTTCGCAGACCGTCTATATCTGGACTCACATTGTCTTTGGGTGTTTTCCATCCTATTGTTTTGTGAGTTTCCAGTTTATTCATGCCGAAGCATAGGCCATTGACAATACTGTCGCTCACGCTACTCTTAGCCAACGATTCCTTTTCGAGTTGGTAAAGGCTTTTGCCATTGCATCCTGACAATGTTAGAATAATAATTATAAAAATGGAATATAATAGAAGTGTTTGTGTTTTCATTACTGCCTGCCAAATTTTAGTCGGCATAAAAATAGAGTAATTTATTGATATAGACAATTGTGAATAATGCGAATCAGTGGTTGAAATTATATGTTCGTTTATTAGTTACTAGTTACTTCGCCTTTAGGGCAGTTACAAGTAAATCCTTTATTTATCGTCTCCAGATCGTGCGTTAGCCCGCGCCGTTAGCTTTATGGACGGGGTACCCGTAGGGTGAGAAAGGCGTAAAACAAAAACGTGTTTGAGCTTAGTTGTCGGTTCGTATTATACAAAAGCCATGAGCGAGTTTTTTTGTTTAGCCTTTGAGCCCTCTAACGGGTCGTCCTATGAAGCGGGGCGCAAAAGACTTTTTGATTCCTTTTGGGGCTTAGGCCAAAAGGAATGCAAGCAATCTGTGATTGCGCGCAGAGAATAATAGAACATTTACTCAATACAATCTCAAATGCTGATTGGCATGAATAACAAATATTATCTGCACCCTTCCTTCGCTCTGAATCCATCTTTTATCAGCGATCCTCTGGCCTCGATGCATTCCAGTGGTAAAAATTTGGCATAGTGGCTGCGGATACTTGCCGGAGGAGGCATATCGTATGGCAGGTCGTGGCTAACCCAAATCATTATTTCATTGTTGACAGGGTAAAAGTCGACATCTTCGTAGATATCTATACCTCGTTCCATTTGTTGATCTTTTACGGAAAAAGGCTTTGTGATAATATGTAATGCCAATGATGTTCCTGTATTTTCGATTTCCGGATAGAATGGATAATAGCGCGAACCTGTCCATAATAGCGCCCCTGTAATAAATAAGCAGATGAGAATGTTTCCGGTTTTCGGCAGGTATATTTTTTTGTCTTTTATCAATAATATTGCGCCTGTGAAGATAACAGCACACAGAACTCCCGAAACAAATCGTATATCGGGGCCGCCTGTAGCCCACACAATGATGGTAACAACGAATATGGCATAAAACAGATAGATGTGCTGCCCCGTTTTATTTCCTTTTCGGCAGATATATGCTGCGATTACAAAAGAAGTCAAAGTAAGCAGATAGATGATATCGGTCAGTATGTTTATTACCAACGGGTCTCTGATGCTTTCACCTGGGTAGCAGAGAGCTATGCGGAAGAAGTAGTAACCGATATCGAAAATGTAACCCTTTTCTCTGATGGCTATCTCCTGTGGTACTTTCCAGTCAAAGTTAAACAGGTCTATCTGATACAGTGGGAAAATAAGGTAACCCGATACAATAACATTTCTGATGAGCCAAGGTACGATAATGAAAAGCCCGACAATACAGCCAAAGGAAATGATCCCGTATTTCTTCTCCTTTATCAGCCTATAGATCAGATAAAGACTAATGATCCCAATGGGAAAGAATGAAAGTTTACACGTAAGCAGAAAAACCGGTAATGCAATGCCCATCAGATAGCCTGATTTCAGCTTTTCGGGAGATAATATAAGGCGAGCCAATATGTAGAATGCAATAAAGTTGGGTAGTATGTCTGTCGATGTATTACCCAGAAAATGAACAGATATCCAGCATAAAAGAATATAAGCGACAAGGATAACAACACGCTTAACTTCGTATCGCGATATGAATAATTTATACAATATCCAATAGCCGATAGCAGCAACAAGCACTCCCTGTAATGGATATACTGCTTCTCCCAATACAAAACGGAACGTAAAAATAGCACTCAGCAGAAAGTAATTGGAATTGAAGCCGAACCGGTCGTCGATATTTGCTATACCGGGAACAACAGGATATTCTTCATTCCAACGTATGTTTTGGTAGTGGTAAAACGCTGAGTCGTAGACTTCTTGTTGCCATGTGAAAAAGAAGAGCGAAGCCAGTATGAAAAGTGAAAGGAATATGGTCTGCGATAGAGTAAGCGGCTTAATCCCGTCCATAATATTCTCACATATCCTAATAACTTTCCGGTAGTTTATGCCCCAATATAAGATAGAAGTTATCAATGCAAAAAACAGAAAGGCTTGATTGGAGGGTAACCACAGCGACCATACAGACAAAGGTATAATCAGGCTACACAGACCTAATAAGAGCTTGTCTAATACATTGTATTGTTCGTTTTGTTTGCATACCTTATTATACAATGAGAGTAGTATATCCCCGAATGTGAAGAGAATATAGACTATGATACCCCACGATATAATGTTTACAAGCACTTTTGAAATTATGAATTATGAATTAAAAATTATGAATTCGAATAATCGGCAAAGCCAATTATTCCGATATAAGCATTTATAACTCATAATTCATAATTTATAATTCTGTTTATACTGCTACTTCGCCTTTGATATGTGGATGAGGATCATACCCTTCGAGGCTGAAATCTTCATACTTGAAATCAAAGATGCTTTTTACATCCGGATTCAATACCATCTGTGGTAAAGGACGGAAATCGCGCGTTAATTGTAATTTTACCTGATCGAGGTGATTGGTATATATATGTGCATCGCCCAAAGTATGTACAAAATCTCCTTCCTGCAAGCCAGTGACCTGAGCCATCATTTTCAGCAACAGGGCGTACGATGCTATATTGAAGGGTACACCTAAGAATATATCGGCACTGCGCTGATAGAGTTGAAGGCTGAGTTTTCCGTCAGCTACATAGAACTGAAAGAACGCATGGCAGGGTGGGAGGTTCATATTCGGCAAGTCGGCCACATTCCACGCACTGACAATGATGCGCCGCGAATCGGGATTGTTTTTTATCGTGTCCACCACATTGCTTATCTGGTCGATAAAACCGCCATTGTAATCTGGCCACGACCGCCACTGATATCCGTATATATGCCCCAGATCGCCATTTTCGTCAGCCCATTCGTTCCAGATGCGTACTCCGTTATCCTGCAAATACTTTGCATTGGTATCTCCTGCCAAAAACCAGAGAAGTTCGTATATAATAGATTTCAGATGCAGTTTTTTGGTAGTCAGAACAGGGAATCCGTCAGCCAGATTGTATCGGCTCTGATGTCCGAATACGCTGATTGTACCTGTTCCCGTCCTGTCTTCCTTGAATGTTCCTTCTTCCAAGACACGTTTCAGCAGGTCGTGATATTGTTTCATGTTGTTATTCTTCTGTTTTGGAAACCAAAGTTACAAAAAAAAAGAAAGCCATACTTTTTTTAGCATGGCTTTCATTATAATTATCGTTCGGGCAATTTTATTCAGCTCCTTCAGCTTCTTCGTTTACAGGTGCAATCAGTTTATATCCTTTACCATGTATGTTGATGATCTCGATGCTTGGATCTGGTTTCAGCAACTTACGCAGTTTAGTGATGTAAACGTCCATACTACGGGCATTGAAGTAGTTGTCGTCTACCCATATTTGTTTCAGGGCATGATTTCTTTCCAGAATATCATTTGCATGGGCGCACAGCAATGCCAGAAGTTCAGCTTCCTTAGTGGTCAATTTTGTACTATCCCCGTTGATAGTCAGAATTTGTTTCTGAGTATCAAAGTGCATATTGCCAAACTGGTAAACCTGTTGCTCTTTGCTTCTTTTGCCTTTCACGCGGCGGAAGATAGCTTCGATACGAAGTACCAGTTCTTCCATGCTGAATGGTTTAGTGATATAGTCATCCGCTCCGGCTTTGAACCCTTCAAGGATATCATCTTTCATATTCTTGGCTGTCAGAAATATAATAGGTATTTCTGTATTGATAGCCCTGATTTCTTTAACTAACGTGATACCGTCTTTTTTAGGCATCATAACATCTAATATACACAGGTCGTACTTTTCTTTTACAAAACCTTTGTAGCCGACTTCACCGTCGATGTAGAGGTCTGTGTCGTACCCTTTGGCCTGAAGATATTCTCTTAGTAACATACCAAGATTTTCGTCATCCTCACATAAAAATAATTTCAATCTTTCTTCCATAACTTGCTTATTTTAACTTATTTACAGTTTTTATTATTTGTCGTTGTTTTTCATCAGAGGCAGGCAAATTATAAATTTGGTGCCTTTTCCCATTTCACTTTCAGCTTTTATCGTTCCCTTATGGTCTTCCACTATCTTCCTGACATATGCCAGCCCTAATCCGAAGCCTTTTACGTCGTGCCTGTTTCCGGTAGATACGCGATAGAACCGCTCAAAAATCTTCTTAACAAACTCTTTTTTGATACCTATACCATTGTCTTCGACAGATATATAGAGTTTATTATTATTGTTCCATGTCCGTATCATCAGTTCTAACGGCACATCTTCACGTCTGTATTTTACCGCATTGTCCAACAAATTGAACAGTACATTGGTAAAATGCATTTTATCAGCATCTATAGTGGAATCCGTAGCTTCCAGGTCTATATCAAGGTTTCCTCCGAATTTTTCAACTTTCAGCTGGAATGTGTTCGCCACGTTCACCACTATGTCATTTGCATCCAGTTCCTTCATTTTCAGAGTAGCTTTCTGTTTTTCGAACAGTGACATCTGCAATACTTTTTCAACCTGGAAACTCAGTCGTTCCGTTTCATCGTTGATCACGCCCGAAATGTGTTTGAAGACTTCCGGTGATTTGGTTATCGACCCATCTTTCAGCATTTGTGCTGCCAACGAAATGGTCGATACCGGAGTCTTTAGTTCGTGAGTCATATTGTTCATAAAATCACTTTTCATTTCCGATAAACGCTTTTGCCGGAATGTAATGTAAATGGTAATAATAAATGTAACCAACAGTATGAGCGAAAAACCTATAGCCGGATATAAAAAGGAGATTTCCCTGAATATATACCTCGATTTGTCGGGGAAATAAACCTTCAGATAAGCCAACTTGTCCTGCGGGTCGTTAGCAAACAAAACCTTAGTGTAAGGTTTGGCACTCTGTGGCGAAAACAGGGGTTGCTGATAGATCGGCTTATTGTTTTTGTCTACTACTTCGTACTGAAAAGGCAACTCTATACCATTTACTTTTATCTCGTTTCTTATACTCGTTCCCAGTTCTTTGAGATTTACCCTTTCTTCGATAGGTACACTGCTGGCAGTATTTACTATCTGGTTCAATACATCGTTGAGCAGGTCTCCCTCAAATATAAGCCGTTGTTTCTGCTCGTCCTGCATATCGAATATTGTTTTCGATATGGCATTTGTGCCATCTTTGCTTGGCGGGCTGAAAACCTGATTTTTAGGCTTGGTCTGCACAGTGGTCGAAGCGTTATATTCGATACTCATCACTTCCGAACCGTCTGGTGCAACCATTTTCATTCTTTGCTGGTGAGTTACGGTCTCTTCCTGTAACTGTTGGTTTCTTAATGTCAGCGATCTGTTATAAGCAGCAGTCTGCTTTTTCTGATATTCGGTAAAGCGTTCATTAAGATACCTCTTTGTCTGTTCTTTCTGCAAATCGGTAGAGACTTTATCCAGACTCCGGTTGATGGTTTCATCAAACTGGTCTTCTCTCCAGCCTATCGATTCGCGAAGATATCCTATCTGTAAGTATAACAGGCCAAAGAAAGCAAAAGCCATAATTGCGGCTAATATCCATATTGTCGATTTTTTCATCTTCGTTCAGCCTCTCTCGCCTGATTAAAATATGTTATAAATATTGAATATAATGAATTACCCATCTTTATTTTATTATTTAACAAATATAGCAAAGATATTGTTTAACATTTGAAAAAATAAACTTAAAGTAAATTTTTTTTCTATCCAAACTTATGGATGTGTTTTATTGAATCAATGTGAATTTTAGGCTAATTCCAAAGTTGCTGTCTGTAGTAGGATAGGCCGAAGAGGATATCAGCGGCTTGTTCAGGATGCGGTCGTAGTATGCCCTCAGGGTCAGAGCTCTGCTCATTGTATAGTCGGCAGAGAACTTCAATGTTACAATAGTTGTGCCACTTGTAGCCTGAGTGAAACTTTCCTCTATTTTACGCAGTAAGGCCTCATTTGTCTTATACGATAGGTCGAGTTTGATATTGAGGTCGTTATTGAACTGTTTCGCGGTTTTAGGATTCAGCCCTATAATACGGTTGAATTCATTGATGCGGTATCCCAGCCCGAATACGAATTCTTTCTGTATCGATTCTATTATCTGATACGAAGTCATATTCAGTGTGAGAGTACGTGCATTGTTGTAACGCGAATTGATGGACATATTATTATTGAGTACTCCGTCTACGCCGAACAGCGGGTTGAATACTTCCGATATTCCTACCGAAGATATATTGTATGGCGACGAAGGCACCGGATTGCCGTTGAGGACGTCTCTGATAAAACCTAAGTCGTCACCTGTCTCGAGCCAGCCCGAATATGAGTCATAATTACTTACCTGATAGAAACAGGAATAGGCGTGAGTAAGCCGAAGTGATTTCACTTTCGATTTTATAAATGGAATATTGGCTAATCCATCGTATGAAAGTGTCCAGTTTGGAAGTATTGACAACAGGGAAGGGAAGGCTGTAAGTGATATCTTGTTTGCATTTTTACCTGTATATGCAGATATGAAAGCCGGAATAAGCACATCTGCCGAATTGAGGTTTACCTCACCATTTGACGGATTATATACCTGTCCGCCCATACCGTTTTCGGTCATAAATCCACCATTTGGGTATCGCATTCCTGTATATTGGGCTTCCAGCCTGTTTTTTATAGCGTGCCTGTTGTTCAGGAACTTTTCGAAAGCTTCGGAATAATAATTATTCTTAGAATTGCTTCCACGCAGTGCCGAAGATAAAGCGATGGTAGTCATAGAGAAGCTTCCGCCACGTGTCTTCGGAGCACCATCGTACATATATTGTACTTCCGTACGCTTGTTTTGCTCATAGTTGGCATTCAGTTCTATTTTGAAATCCTTGAACGGCTCTACTTGGGCTCTCATCTCAAATTTCTCAGCATTACTATATACGGCAGGCGTTATACTTAGTTCGTTTTTTACGAGCCAGTCCCTGTCAAGTGACTTTTGTATAAAGTCTTCTCCGCCATCGAGACCAAACGCAAATCCAAGTCCCGGAGTCATACCGAATTCAGAGCCTTTTTGTCCGAAAATATCTCCGATGCCCGGTCTGAATCCCGATATATGGGTTTCATCACGTTTCGAATAGTTGAAACTGATAGTTCGCACCGACATAAGTGCCCTCGCCGAATATTCTGCTATATCCTGTAGTACACCAGATGATGATCCGGCTTCTTTGTAACGTCCTTCTATACTTATCTGTACATTGCCTGAATCCTTATTGTTGACTATGATGTTGTTGTTATCTTTTTTCTTAAACTTAAGGGCGTAGGTTTTGCCATTTTTTCTTGCTGTGACCTCGATATTTTTGGTGTCGAGTCCATGACTGACAGTGATAGCAGAGTCTTTCAGCAGGGTAACGGTTGTATTAAATCTCCTTCTTTGAGGTTGCCTTTGAGACTCGGCTCTCTCTCTCTGATTGGGTGATTGAGTTCTTCTTCTGCCATCGAAACGCTCATTTACCTTTCTCAGAAATCCCGATTTGTTATACAGGCTGGTAAGATTTAATCTGTTAGTCAATTCCAGCGTCATGTTGTTGCTGATAGTATTACCTATCTCTATAGAATCTTCTGCTGCCAGAGTTGCTCCACGATCCCACTGATAGTTGCTGGCATAGCTGGCATTTGATGTTATCCAGTCCAGTGCCGGTATATTGCGGAATGGTAACTGATAGGTCAGGCGTACGCTTTGCCTGTACGATAGTGGATCACCGAGACTTTTCAGACTTCTTACTATAGCGTCTTTCCATTCATCGTAGTCATCTCTGTTCTGTTTCTTGTTTACTTGCAGATAAGGCTCTTCTATTTCAGCTCTTGTTCCCGATTGGAAGGCAAATTTCAGGTTCTTGGTAAAATCCCAGTTCAGACTGAAATCTCTGTCCCAAAGGAAGGACTGGCTCCACGACAGGAATTGATTGTTTTCGTTCGATCCGCCCAGTGTATAGCTGTCGATATCGCGCGTCATCGTTTCGGTGTAGTAACGCGTTATATTGGAGTTGAAGGCAACACTGCTCGGCAGATAGTTAAATCCGAGTGATTTGGCAAAACGGGCAGCACCCGATTTACTTTTCATTTTTTTGAACGGTTCCCACGATTTAGCCATAGGTGCGTAGATATAACTGAGTGTCGCTTTGTAGCTCTTTGTCAGGTCATATACCGTTGTCGGATTTTTTGTTTCACTCTGGCTGTATGAGTAGCTAAGATTGAAGTTAGCCGGATCGTATGGCATCGGTTCCTTACTTTGTATATTCACCTTAATGTTATTCAGGCTGACGCTTTTAGTTGTAGTCACATCCTGCGCCAGGCTCTTTATCGAATCTTTCTCTGCTTTGGTTTCTACAACGTTGAGCGATTCTTTCAATGTTATATCCTGATCGAACGGATCGTATTTTGGCGTATTTGTTTGTTTCGAGTATGAGTAATATAGCGGTAGGCTGACCTGCGCTTTTTCGGGGAAGAATTTCCCTAACTCTATGTTGGCAGCTATACTGTAAGATGTGTAGTCGTCCATCCTTCTCTCCATCAGGCTTTGGTCTAAAGCACCAAATCCGACCGTTTCTTTTCTTCCCGATACATTGACGGAACCCAGATCGGAAAGAGTCACATTGAGGTTACCTTGTGCAGCCCATCCGCCTTCTTCGTCGAAGTCCGTCAACCGGAGTTCATTGATCCATACTTCACCCGATTTGGCTGTACGTGTATTGTTACGCACACCTATCATAATGACGTTTACTTCCGATAGGGAAGGGTTTCCGATAACAGTTACCTTATTGTTTGGTTTATCCGGGTCGTATTCATAGTAAGGAGTTGTATATGACACTGTGGAACCGGCTTTCCGCTTTTCCTTATTACGGTTAAGTTTTACATTGGTAAAAAGTTTGAGAGGAAAATCGAACATATTGTCGGTTGGCCATACTATGTTACGGTCGGTAGAACTATTGGTGCTGTATGTTCCTTCCGGCGTTATAGTTAGTGGGATTTCGTATTCGTAGTAGTTGTTCTTATAGTCTGAGCCCAGCCGCATGAATACAGTAAGATCACCTTTCGATAGTTTTTCTTCATTCAATACCTCTTCGGCATGTGTATAGAGCTGTATGCGCTTGTATCTTCTCATGTCGTAGCCGGTATTTTTGTATATGGCTCTTGCATCTCCTGCATCCAGATTCAAAACACGCATCGAAAGCGACTGTTCATTGTCTTTTATCATTTGTACCTGCTCGGGGTCTACCTGACGGCTCAGGCCGGGAGGAAGAACATAGTTGACCGGTGTACGTTCCGAGTTTTCCTCTATGTTCACTGTTGTCAGGTCGAGAGTTCCCTTACCCGAAGCTTCATTGTTCTTATTCAGCGTCTGTTCATAGAGGCGCCAGTCGCCACGAACCAGTTCCAATGTACCGAAGCGGAGGAATGTAGTTTCTTTGAAATCGTGAAGGAACATACGCATGAAACGGATACTCTTGAAATCCTGTATATTACCTACTCTGTCGTACACATCCTTGTTACGGATAGGAATTTTGAACTGATACCATGTTACCTCGCCTTTCTGGCCATTGCGCAGGTTCAGTGTTACTTTGCGGCTGTCTACGATATAGTTGTCGCCACCTACCACCATTTTGTCAGGTCTGAGTTCTACCTTGTACTGGAAATAGGCTTCGGTTTCGTTCAGTGTATTGTCCTGATCTATATCTTCTACATCGGGTACGGTTTTTGCCGCAGTGGAGTAGCTTTCGTTGGTCTGGTCTGTTGCCGGCGAATTACCTTCTGTATTATTGTAGTATTTGTAGCGGTCGAGTATACTTCTTTCCTCTTGATCGAAGTCACTACCTCTATAAAAATGGTATGTGTCTCCGGCGGGGTCATTAAATGGTGAAAACGGGTCGTTTTCCAGTCGCCTTCTGGCTTCCTGATCGGTAACCTTACTACTGTATGCTGCCAGATAGTCAGCATAGGTAGTAAAAGTAAATTCTTCGGCGGTGCTTAGTCCGTTCAGCCCTACGTCCTGTTTTGCACGGGCTTCGGTTCCTGCATTGTTGTCGAAGGCATATACAGTAGACTGGCGTTTAGGTACTTTTCCCCATACTGTAGTTTCTACAGCATCCGGATCATCGTTTACAGGTAACCCGTTCTCAAAGAATTTTTTTCCATCCTTGAGTACATCTTCCGATATTTCACCTAAATTGATATAAAGATTTCCGCCTGTTCGTATTGTATTATCGTCCTCATTGCTTACAAACGGATCCATCAGCCAGAATTCGAGATATTCTACATTAGATGCTTCGAAGTCGCGTACGTCCATTTTGCGGGTAATACCTCCCCAGCGTTTCTCCGGGTTCATCAGTGTACCATCGCTGTTGATATACGTAGCATCCAGATTGTACGGGCCCCTTTCGTTAGGGTAGAAAGACAGGTTGAGTGTGGAGATAACAGCTGATTCGTTGTAGGCTACATCTTTGTTCGGATATATTTCGCGCAGATTTACTTCACGTACAAAATGGTTGGACAACTGCGGGCTGTTTTTGATATGCTGCGGTGTCAGTGACGAACCTTTGCGTGTGAACAACGGATCGATGGAGAACCATGCAAGCATAGCCCTGTTTTTTCCATAATCTATGTTGTCGCTCAGTCCGGCTTCGGGGAACAATCCTCCGTCTTTTCTGTATGGCGTAGCAGCCAGATTCCACGAATAAGGGCTTTTGATATCTATTTTTGTCTGCGACGATTCGAAGTCGTCCAGATAAGAATAGCCTCCTGTTTCTTTATTTTGGTAATGGCCCGGTATCATGTGGGCAAATTCGGCGTTGAATGTGATCTGTGACGGTTGCGTAGCATCTACGAACGGTAATTTATCCACAAGGTTTGTAAGCCACATCGATTCGGTACGGAAAGATGTATTGAGTCCCCACAAAGTATTCTTTACCGACTCGTTGCCTATCTCGGTCTTCGTGGTCAGCGGTTTTTCATAATAGTGCATGATAGTACCGCCGATATTGAAATTCTTGGTTATATCGTAACTCAGATTAAGACCGAGTAATGTTTTCCGCTGCATGCTGATAGAGTGCCCTTCACTCGATACCTGTATGGGTACGTTAGAGTCGAGTAGATTCTGGTCTATAATGGTTACAATACCCGATATGTAATCTACAATATAATCTGTACCTTCGGTAAGTACCCTGCCACCGGCTGTAAGCTGAACGGAGCCTTGCGGTATGTTTGTCGCATTCAGGTTGATCTCAGCATTGTTGGTTCCCGATCCGCGATACGATCCGGATATCTTAAACTTGTTCTTTTCTGCAATTTGCTGGGCGATGGTCAGTGTAGAATCGTACAGTTCCTGATAAACGTACTTCTTGGCAATAGCCGGATTGCCGATTCTTGTAGCCAGATGCGAACCGAACGGTTCTACCACAGGGAAAATAATACGCCCGTTTTGGGAATTGACGGTGTAGCCTTCCACAAAGTCGAATATCCCGTCTCCCTGAACCGACTTATCCGCATTTTCTACTACGTTGTTACGCGAATCGAGCCTGTCGAGATTCATTACCTTCAGTAACATCTGATTCTTAATATTTCCTTCGGGCAGATAGCTTATATATGTACCTACAGTGTCGGACTGATATGATATATTCAGGCGGAAACGGTCTTGTTGTATAGAGTTGTCACTGATACGATAGATGTTTTTCATCATCAGGTTCCATGTATAAGAACGGGGCGATAATGATATAGGCTTCAACAGTTTTACAAATAATGCTCCCGATTTGCTATTACTTACATCATATTTATCTACAATGTCTGTAGAAAACTCACCCACTTTGTACGGAACGTTGTTTATACTATATTCGTATGCAACGGCCAGTACTTCGTCGGCCTGTAATGCCGAAGTAAGAGATATATAGCCCAATTGGGGGTTGTATGTATATTCCGATGAGGTCAGCAGGCGGGCGCTCTCTATTTTTTCATAATCGAGCCCGGTCTCCAGATAATCGTCAAACAAGGCCGTTATCTGTGAAATATCGCGTGATCCGGGATATCTTATCGGGTCTGTGGTTACTGTTCTGTAAAGGTTGTTGGCATTGTTGTTAGGCAGGTTTGACGAACCGCTCGGAGACCACAGCGGGTTTTTAATAGTGCTGTATTCTGCTATGTCCGAAAAGGCAACGATGTTTCTCGACTGGGTGTAATCTCCGCGCTTGTTGGTAACCCATACTTCCAATTTGGTAATATTTACAGGCGATTGGATGTAAGGGTATTTGCTCATAGCCTTATCATAGTTGTCCCTGAAATAATGGCTCAGGAAAAAGTGCCTGTTGGCATCGTATTGGTCTGCTTTCAGTTCAAATTCGTTTGTTTGTATTCCTCCCTGCGAACTGGTAGTCTGTGCCTGCGATTCCTGTTGCGATATCACAGTGTTGATGCGTAGCTTCCCGAATTGTAGTTCGGTGTTGATCCCAAACAGAGCCGATCCGCCATTGATGAGCGAATTGGTAGTAGACATACTCACATTTCCGGCTTCTATTCGTTTTATTATTTCGTCCTCTTTGCCTTCATAGCCCAGTTTTATCTTTTTAGAATCGAAATCGAAGAGTGCTTTGGTGTCGTAATTCATTCCGAAATTGATCTTATCACCTACTGTGGCAGTTACATTCAACTGTATGTCTTCGTCAAATTCGAAAGCTGTCCTGCTCCGGTTACGTTCCGATAGGGTAGGGTTCTTTGAACTGAAATGCTTAACGCCGATTTTGGCTTCTACATATCCCTGTGTCTTTACCTGCACACCTCCCGGACCGAATAATTTTTCGGCCGGCCCGATGTCCAGCTTTATGTCTTTCAGTGAAAATTCTTCTTTCTCGTCTTTCTTATCGAATGTTTCGGCATTCTTCGCCTTAAAATAGTTCGACATGGATTGTTTCAATGTGTAATCCATGTATTCTTCGGGTGTAAGGGAAAACGGAGTTGCTATTTCTTCATCTCCCATCTTAGTGCGGAAGATATAGAGATTTGTTTTAGGATCGTATTCTATCGAGTTTTTTATATTCGACGGGTCTTTCAGGTCTGCCGGAGGATTGTCTTTCAGATCCTTGTAATTGGTTATCTGGGTTTTCTTTACCGGATAACGTGGTGCTGTATCGTTAGGTTGAGTGTAAAATTCATTTTCGCTTTCGATAAAGAATATGGAATCTGTTTTGCCGGATATACCGGAAAACAAGCTTACTGAACTTATCAAAAGTACAAGGGCGAATATGTATTTTATGAACCTTCTCAATCTGATGTTCTCGTTAGAGCATTTTTAATGCTGCCTTGATGATTTGTTCGACTACGGAGTCGGGTTTATCTTTCAATATCTTTGAAACGGCTTTCTGCGATGCCTGCTGAGGGAAACCTAGCATTACAAGAGCGGCTACAGCTTCTTCTCCGGCCTGACTAGAGAAAGTGGTCAGCTCAGCGTGTTCTATTCCTGTAGTCTTTATCTTGTCCTTGAGGTCGATAATCACACGCTGTGCAGTTTTCATGCCTATGCCTTTTACTGTTTTCAGCATATCGGCATTGCCCGAAGCAATTACATTGGCAAGCTCCTGTGTATTCAGCGACGACAGCATCATGCGTGCTGTGCCTGCACCTATGCCGGAAACACTGATGAGCAGCAAGAACATTTCGCGTTCCTGCTTGTCGACAAAGCCGAACAGTACATGTGCGTCTTCCCTTATAGCTTCGTATATATAAAGCTTTGCGTCTTTTTTGCCTGAAAGGCTTGTGTATGTATTGAGGGATATATTTATAAAATATCCGATGCCATATGTTTCCAGACTAACTGATGTTGGAGTCAACTCGGTGATTTCTCCTTTTATATAATCGATCATAACCGCGTTCTAATTATCTTAGTTAATAAATAACGAAAAATCATTAAAAAAAGTATATTCGAGAGTGTAAACTTTTGTAAGGCCTGTTTATTGTATAATCATTATTTAATCGGCAAAGATAAAACTTTTAGATTAGTTTTATAACTTTGTTTGTTTCTATTGTAGTATTGACAAAACAAAATTTATGCAATTAAAGAAAGTTAATAATGATGAGAATGGTCTGTTTACAGCCCGTACATCGGTCAGAAAGTATGACAAATCGGTAAAAATAAGCAGAAAAGAGATAGCCGATATCTTGCAGGATGCAATGACAGCTCCATCTTCATTAAACCTGCAGCCATGGCGTTTCTGGGTATTCGATACTCCTGAAGGAAAGGAATTGATAAAACCTTTTATGATGTTTAACATGCAACAGTGGGAAACTTCATCTGCCATAATAGCTATCTACGGAGACATGGAGAATTTTTCTTATGCTGACGATATATATGGAGCAGCGGTGGAGCATAAGCTCGTGCCCGAAGAATATAAAGTGAAGATGTTGGAGATGATCCATTCATACGGTGCACAATACACAGAAGAGCGTCTGCGTAATTCGATCCTTCTCGATTGTGGATTTGTGGGTATGCAGATGATGTTGGCGGCTAAAGGCTACGGCTATGACACCAATCCTATCGGTGGGTTTATGCGAAAGGAACTGACCGAAGCGCTGGGGTTGGATGCCAAACGTTATATTCCTGTGTTACTCTTATCGATAGGGAAAGCGGACGAAAAAGGAAAAGATTCGATACGCTTTTCTGCTGATGAAGTTACGCAATGGAGATAATGTAAAGTAAATGATAAAAGTTTATCAATAGTATATGTTTAGTCAATGGTTGACAAAATTGGTACAACAAAAAAGTAGTGATTATAAAAAAGTAGCAAAAGACGTTACATTCGTTACATTTTAGTTAAAATTTTGTGTGCCGGTATATTCATATAATCAATTAACTACTATATAATAAGTTGTTTAACCCTATATATAAATATCTATGATTATGAAGAGAATAATTATTTCATGTTTAATATTAATAATGATAATGACAACAATAGAAGCTCAAAACCCGTTTTTCTCGGCTTATAAAACCCCTTATGAAACTCCGCCATTCAATGAGATAAAGAATGAGCATTACGAACCGGCCATAGATAAAGCGATTGCAGAGCATCAGGCCGAGATCAACAGTATTGTACTGGTCCGTTCAGTGCCTACTTTCGAGAATACAATAGTGCGCTTTGAAGAGTCAGGGAAACTTCTGTCGCGTGTCGCTTCTGTATTCTTTAACCTGTTGAGTGCCGAGAGCGATGACGAAATGCTGGAAATAGCACAACGTATTCAGCCAAAACTTTCGGCTCACTCAAATGAGATTAACCTGAACGAGGGCTTGTTTCAGAAAGTTAAGGCAGTGTATGATAAACGGAACGAATCGAATCTGAATCCGGAACAAATCCGCCTTGTGGAAAAAATATACATCGGGTTTGAAAACAGTGGTGCTACCCTTACGGGGAATGACAGGGATAAATACAAAGAATTATCGACAAGACTAAGCCAGCTGACTCTGACCTTTGGACAGAATGCCTTGAAAGAAAATAATAAATATGAAATGCTGCTTACAGACGAGGCTGATCTGGCAGGGTTGCCTCAAATGGTAAAAGATGCTGCCGCAGCAAAGGCTAAGGCGAAAGACAAAGAAGGTTGGATGTTTGATCTGTCAGCGCCTAGCTATATTGCTTTTATGAAATATTCGTCGCGTCGCGATCTGCGCGAGAAGCTATATCTGGCCTATACTACACAATGTGTGGCCGGAGGTGAGTTTGATAATCAGAATAATGTAAGAGAGATAGCGAAGACCCGTATGGAGATAGCAAATTTGCTCGGCTATCCGGATTATGCAACCTATGTGCTGCGCAATAAGATGGCTAAAGATAAAGAGCATGTATATGGCTTGCTTAACGATCTGTTCGATGCTTATGGCAGTGCCGCCCGTCAGGATGTACAGATGGTGCAGCAGTTTGCTCTAGATATGGAAGGCAAGAGTATAGATATTAAGCCTTGGGACTGGTCATATTATTCAGAGAAACTGAAAGATGCCAAATATAGCGTCAGTGATGAATTGGTGCGTCCTTATTTTGAACTGGAGAATGTAAAGAAAGGCGTTTTCGGTTTGGCTACAGACTTGTATGGCATTACATTTAAGAAAAATACAGAAATTCCGGTTTACCATTCCGAAGTGGAGGCTTTTGATGTGTTAGATGAGAATGGAAAATATCTGGCAGTATTATACACCGATTTTCACCCGCGCGAAGGTAAAAGACAGGGAGCATGGATGACCGAGTTTAAAGGTCAATATGTAGAAAAAGGTGTAGACTCGCGTCCGTTTGTTGCCATTGTGATGAATTTTACCCGCCCAACAGAAACAGAACCGGCATTGCTTACATTTGATGAAGTAGAGACATTCCTTCACGAATTTGGTCATGCCCTTCATGGCATACTTACCAAATGTACGTATGAAACGCTGTCGGGTACAAATGTACTACACGATTTTGTGGAGTTGCCTTCCCAGATAATGGAGAACTGGTTGACTGAGAAAGAATATCTGGATAAATTTGCAGTGCATTACAAGACAGGTGAGAAAATACCTGCCGAGCTTGTTCAAAAACTGGTTGATGCCGCTAATTACAATGCCGGTTACCTGTGCTATCGCCAGCTTTCGTTCGGTTATCTGGATATGGCGTGGCACACACTCAATTCAGCTTATGACGGAGATGTGATTGCATTCGAGCGAAATGCGATGAGTAAAACGGCACTGCTTCCGGTAATTGATGGTACGGCTATGTCTACATCATTCGGTCATATATTTTCGGGTGGTTATGCTGCCGGATATTATGGGTACAAGTGGGCAGAAGTATTGGATGCCGATGCATACGCATTATTTAAAGAAACAGGTATCTTCAATAAGGAAACAGCTAAGTCGTTCCGCAAAAATATTCTGGAAAGAGGGAATACAGAGGAACCAATGAGCCTGTATGTAAAATTCAGAGGACAGGAACCTACGGTAGATGCTCTGCTGAAACGAAATGGCATAAAGAGATAATACAGGTTATTCTGATATTGTTATAATGGGGCTACTCTAACAGGAGTGGCCTTGTTTTGTCATAAAAAAAGCAAACAGTGCCTGAATATGTCAAAAGTGCGAATAAACGTAGGCTTTATTACATTTTTCATCTTAATATTTTTGTTATAACAGGTCATTTAATCCTATCTTTGTAGCAGGAAGTCTTGAAGTAGTATATTAATAAGTTAAGCCTATGAAAAACTTAATTACTTACCTGTTTAGTAATAATAAGAAGGCGTATTCAGAAATAGCAACCCAAAATGGTTGTGGAGTACTCCGGGTCTGTGCTTTGGCTCATGGTAAAAAAGCCAAAAGAGACCATGATTATACTGTATTGCAGGCATTGGTCAATAGAGGTATCGTATCGGGGTATAGGATGATGGTATGAATACTTACTCAATCGGAGTAGATAATAATACCTATTGATTATTTTGCTTTTAACTCATTTTTTATGACAGAAGCTATTACTTTTGCACTACAGTAATAGTATAAAACAATGAAGTATAGTTTTGCAAACGATTACAGCGAAGGTTGTCATCCTCGTATTCTGGAGGCGTTAGCCCATACAAATCTTATTCAGCAGGCCGGATATGGCGATGATAGCCATACCTGTAATGCAAGTGATACTATCCGCCGGTTGGCAGGTAATACAGATATTGATGTCCATATGGTGGCAGGAGGCACGATGGCCAATCTTGTTGTGCTGGCCTCAGTTCTCCGTCCTTTCGAGTCGGTTGTGGCTGCAACTACAGGACATATCTATACCAACGAGGCAGGGGCGATAGAGGCTACCGGACATAAAGTAGAAGCAGCTCCTACTGTCGATGGTAAGCTACGTCCGGCTGATATTGTTCCTTTCCTGAATAAGGCACGGGGACATCATTTGGTGCGTACACGGGCCGTATATATATCCAATTCTACAGAGTTAGGTACTGTATATACCAAGCAGGAACTGATAGACCTGTATGAGTTCAGCAAAGCAAACAATCTGATTCTGTTTATGGATGGAGCCCGATTGCCAATGGCGTTAACCGCACCTTCCAACGATCTGACTCTGGCTGATATAGCGCGATATACAGATGTATTTTATATCGGGGGAACAAAGTGCGGAGCTATGTTGGGTGAAGCGATTGTGATTTCTAATCCAGACCTGAAGCAAGACTTCAAATACCACCTTAAGCAACGCGGAGCGCTCTCCGCCAAAGGGCGCACTATCGGAATACAGTTTGAACAACTGTTGCAGGATAACCTTATATTTGAATTGGCCGATCATGCGAATAAAATGGCTTCCCGGTTAGCCTGTGCCTTTAAGCAACTCGGGTGCCCGTTGTTGATAGATTCGGATACTAACCAACTGTTTCCGGTCTTGTCCAATGCTATGATTACTCTCTTGCAGAAAGATTATGGCTTTCTTATATGGAGCGTTGTGGACGAGGATCGTTCTGCTGTCCGGCTGATTACATCGTGGGCAACTCCTGAGCGGGTAGTGGACGAATTTATCAAAGATCTTCGCCGGGTATATAGTGTGAAATAAAAATAGGTGGATTTTCTCATATATACAATTATTGATAGTTGTTAAATTAATATATAGACAATCTTTATGGGTTATGTTGTTAATTTTATTTTTAATTAATTGTTTGTTATTCAGTTGTTTGTGTTTTATTGCAAACGTTTTCGGAAATTGTGTTTAACGATATCCAGTTGTTATTGCAATTAATTCGACAATTGTTAATATCTTTGTGCTGTTAATATTTACGACGTGAGTTGTAAGAAAAAGATAAAAAGTATGATGACAAAAGCAACTAAAAGAGTACTGGAATCAAATTTGGTGCAATTACAAGGTAACATGTTGAATTTTGCACTAAAGCTTACTGCTAACATGGATGAGGCGCAAGACCTGACTCAGGAGACAACTCTGAAAGCATTAAACAATATAGAGAAATATTATGATAATGTAAACTTCAAAGGATGGGTATTCACTATTATGCACAATCTATTTGTAAATAATTATCGACGTGCAGTACGCAATCAGACAATCGTAGACCAAACAGATAATCTTTATCATCTGAATTTACCTCAGGATTCAGGATTCGATACTCCCGAAGGCTCCATTGCTTACGCCGAAATAAACAAGGTATTGGATAGTTTTGCTGACGAATATCGCGTTCCTTTCTCAATGCACGTTTCCGGATATAAGTACGAAGAAATAGCAGAAAAACTAAAACTTCCATTAGGTACAGTAAAGAGCCGTATCTTTTTTGCCCGTAAAAGATTACAGGAAATACTGAAAGATTACAGATAATTTCTTTATTCTTGTTTGTCAAACAATATATAATCCTTCCGTTTTTGCGGAAGGATTTTTCTTTTTTAATTTTTTCTCTATTTTTCATTCTTCATTTTTATATATAGATAAATATTCTTTATTTTAATGCAAAAATTTACTGAGTATATGGAGAATATTTTATCGGATATTCGTCAGGCATTGATCGATAGTGCCGATGATAAAACAAAAGCAACCTCGCAAAATTATTTCAGAGAGGAGATAAAATTCTATGGTGTCAGAGTTCCGCAGGTGAATAAGATCAGTAAAGAAGTATTTGCTGTAATAAAGACTGGAAGTAAGAAAGATATCTTTACTTTGTGTACTACCCTGTGGAAGTCCGGATATCTGGAAGAATCTTTTATTGCCTGCAATCTGTCATACTATATCAACAAGTTATATGAACCTGCTGATTTTAAGATTTTCGATGACTGGGTAAATCATTATGTAAGCAACTGGGCGTCATGCGATACCCTTTGCAATCATACTGTTGGCACATTTATAGAAATGTATCCCGATTATATACCGGAACTGAAACGCTGGGCTTTATCAGAAAACCGTTGGGTAAAACGTTCAGCTGCGGTAACATTGATCATTCCTGCACGCAAAGGCATGTTTCTGTCCGATATATTCGACATTGCCGATACTTTGCTGACGGATAAGGACGATCTGGTGCAGAAAGGATATGGATGGATGCTGAAAGCTGCCAGTGAACGCTATCGCGATGAAGTATTTGAATACGTAATGTCTAAGAAATCCATGATGTCGCGAACATCCCTTCGCTATGCTATAGAGAAGATGCCTCCCGACATGCGGAGTAAAGCAATGGCAAAACCCTGATAAAAAGAAGAAGCCCGCAACATCACATCGCAGACTTCCTTAACCTTAACACAAACTTTACAAAACTACACTCCGTTATAACGGATATTGAGCATAAAATGTTTGATAGAAATAGTTAATTATTTATATAAATATCATAATATATATATATGAATATCCTTGATGGATATCCTTGATGGATATCCTTGCTGTTTATTGCGCTTTATTTCAGTGTTTTATGTTATTCACCTCTGCGTATGCGTATCTGTATTGCATTGTCGATAGGTTTATCATTCACAATAATAAAATAGCCGCCGCCACCTGCTCCGCTCAGTTTCCACCCCATAGCTTTATCCTTATACTTGTCTATGATATCGAAGACATCTTTGTTGACCATATGCGGATACATCGTTATTTGCGCTTCAAAACTGTTGCGTACCGCAGTGCCGAAAAGTTTCAGGTCTTTCTGTTTCAACGCTTCCCAGCATGCAATAGCCGCATCACTGAGTTTTTTTGCATTATCCGGAGTTATATTTGTATCCGACAATACATCGTAATCGCAATGGCGGGGATACAACGGTACAAGCCACAAATGTTTTTCAATCCAGTTTAGCAGGTCGTCATCCAATACATTCTCAATTTCCGTAGGCCAGAAATCTCCGTTATAATGCAGCCTGTTGAGTCCCGGCATCACTATACCCAGCGAATCTTGCGAACCGCTTACATATTTCGTTCCCGGAGGATTTTCGTAACAAAAAAGTGTTTTAGCCAGCTTTTCCTTATTCCCTGCCGGAATATCTATCTGCCAGAGCTCTATTGCTTTCTTACGCGAACTGGTAGACATCCCGCTCCGATCGTTAAATTCATAATCGGGCTCTACCGAAATAGTGAGCACAGGCCCCGCGTACAAGGTACTCACAGAGGGTTGGTCGAGCCATCCTCCTGCCAGATCGATCCGGTAAGGGATTCTGCATTCTTCGCGTAGGGCTGTCGTCGACCTCGATGGGAGATTTTCGTGAGGTATGCGTTTGCTTACAACATATTGTATGCCGAGTTCCCTGCAAAGTTCTTCTTTGAGTGCGCTATGTCCATCACTATTTACAAAAAAGATGTCAGGCTTTAAGGTTTTCAGTTCCTCCAGAAAATCAATAAGTCCACTTCCTGTATTCACCCATGCATCCTTTACCGATTTCAGAGCCTTTATCATATAAAGGCGTTCCTGCTCATTGTTGAAAGTCTTGCGGGCTTTCAGTTCATTTACCGTTTTATCCGAACCGATGCCTACGTACAAGTCGCCGTATGTTGCTGCCTCTTCGAAAAAGGCTACATGTCCGCTATGAAGCATATCGTAACACCCGCTGACGAAAACTTTTTTCATATATTTTTTTTAGTGTAGTATATTATTCAATATGTAAATATAAATCTTTTTTTGAGCTTAATACAAATTTATTGTATGATCCGGTCATATGTAAGTAACTGGTTTAATTTGATTGGCACTCTTATTTTGTATAAAAACAATACTGATACCTGAATTAGTGATAGGAGTAATTTTAACTAAAAGCTTACAAAGTTGTACAAGTTTACGAGTCTTTAGTCTACTAGCCTGCTAGTTTGAAATTTTCTTTTTTCTCTCGTAGGGGCAGACCTGTGTGGCTGCCCATTTATCCGATATTCGGGCGAACACATGGGGTTCGCCCCTGCAGCATTCCTTTTTCAGTGTTTTGCAACTCTCTCCCTTCTGAGAGGGTTGGTGTGAGATAATTTTAACTAAAACCCGACATCTCTGACACATTTCCCCACCACTTTAAAGAGCTATTTTTCAATCCGGCCAATCCATAATTTCGAACTTGATAACAACCGTTAATAAAAATAATGTGTATTTTTGATAATTCATTATATAGATAAAGGGAAATTAATATAATACGTCTTATTATGAAAAAATTATTACTTCTGGTTTCTATTCTTACTATAACCTTAAATCTGGTTGCACAAGAAGAACTTGTATATCAAAAACCGCCGAAAGAAATACTCGATCTTGCCGACTTCGAACGGGCACCAACATTGTTGATGGACAGTAAACGAACTAAGATGATATTCCAGTACAGGAATACGTATAAAACACTGGCTGACCTTTCCGAGAAAGAAATGCGTCTGGCCGGACTGCGTATCAATTCTGTTACAAACATATCGAGTACTATTACTTATGTGAATAATCTTAAGTATAAACTGATAAACGAACCGGACGCTAAACAGGTGGAAGGCTTACCTGCCGATGCGAAAATATCGAATGTGTCGTGGTCGCCCGACGAAACCAAGATAGCCTTTACCAATACGACGGCAACAGGCGTCGAACTATGGTATATGGAATTTGCTACAGGAAAGGCTGTGCGATTGACCGATGCCAATCTGAATGCTAATTTGGGTAATCCTTATACATGGTTCAGAGACAATGGCTCTTTTCTTGTAAGAGTTTTACCGGCTGATAAGCCTGCTCTGGTAGATGCAAAAGCTGCTATTCCTACAGGCCCAACAGTTTCGGTAAGTGAAAAAGGTGCTAAAGCCCAAAATCGTACTTATCAGGATTTATTGCAGAATGCTACCGATGAGGCCAATTTTGAAGCTTTGGTGACATCAGAATTGTATAAAGTAGATTTGTCCGGAAACAAGACATTGTGGAAGGGGAAAGATATGTATTCGGGAGAGACATTTTCACCTGATGGTACTTATATACTCATAAACACTATACATCGGCCATATTCTTATATTGTACCTATCAACCGGTTTCCGGTAATGACTAATATATATGATACCGAAGGAAAACTGGTCAGCAAGTTTAACGATAGTCCCTTGAGGGAGGTGCTTCCGAAAGGCTTTATGGCTACCAGCACAGGCAAGCGTGGTATATCGTGGCGGGCAGATAAACCGTCTACATTGTATTGGGTAGAAGCATTGGATGGCGGAGACCCTGAAACAAAAGTTGATTACCGCGATGAGCTGTTTGAACTCTCAGCACCTTTTACCGCACAACCAGTAAGTCTGGCAAAAACAATCAATCGCTATGGCGGTATTGTGTGGGGTAACGAAACCATAGCTATCTTGTATGATAACTGGTGGAATACACGAAATGTGAAGACCTATCTGTTCAATCCGTCAGACCCTAAGCAGCAGCCGGCAATATTATCTGACCGCAATTATCAGGATGTATATAGTGATCCGGGCTCATTCGATACCAAAAGGAACGAATACGGACGGTATGTGCTCAATCTGGACGGAAACAAGGCTTATCTGATAGGAGAGGGCTATACCGAAAAAGGGCAATTCCCGTTTGTGGACGAACTCGACCTGAAGACGAAGCTTTCGAAACGTCTTTACCAGTCTAACTATACCGATAAGAAGCTTGATATAATATCTATCATAGATGCTAAGCGTGGCGAGTATCTGGTACGTATGCAGTCTGCAACCGAATATCCGAACTATTATATACTGAACACAATGAAACGGATAGCTCCTGTGGCGATTACCCATTTCGATAATCCGTTCAAGAGCATAGCCAATGTATATAAGGAAGTTATTAAATATAAACGTCCCGACGGTGTAGAGCTAACAGGTACATTATATTTGCCTGCCGGATACGACATGCAGAAGAAAGAGAAGCTGCCATTGGTAATGTGGGCTTATCCTACCGAATACAAGGACAAGAGCAGTGCCGGACAAAATACAACAAATCCGAATGAATTTGTATATCCGTATTATGGCTCGCCTATCTATTGGGTGATGCGCGGGTATGCTATTCTCGACGATGCTGCTTTCCCTATTGTGGGGGAGGGAGATGCCGAACCTAACGATACATTTATATCGCAGTTGGTAGCTAATGCAAAAGCAGCCATCGATGCTGTCGATTCTATGGGGTATGTCGATCGTACACGCGTAGCAGTAGGAGGTCACTCATACGGAGCATTCATGACAGCTAACCTGTTGACACACTCAGACCTGTTTGCTGCCGGAATAGCACGTAGTGGAGCTTATAACAGAACGCTTACACCTTTCGGTTTTCAGGCTGAGGAACGTAATTATTGGGAAGCTCCCGATGTGTATAATGCGATGTCGCCGTTTATGCACGTCGACAAAATGAAGACCCCGATGCTGCTGGTGCATGGTGGAGACGACAACAATTCGGGCACACACACTATGCAGAGTGAACGTTATTTCAATGCGTTGAAAGGTTTTGGAGCGCCGGTTCGTCTGGTTATCCTGCCTAAAGAGAGTCATGGATATGCTGCTAAAGAGTCAGTGCTTCACCTGCTATGGGAACAAGATCAGTGGCTCGAAAAATATGTAAAGAACAAAAAATAAATAACTGAACTATAAAGAGGAGAGCCTGAAAGAAAAATCTTTCAGGCTCTCCTCTTTATAGCTAAAAATCAGAACTTCCACTGATTTGATGTCTTGGCAGAATTAGTAGTGCCTACGCCTGCTCCCTTGTAGTATTTCAGAGCCTCAGGCAGGTCTTTTTGTATTTGTTGAATACGTGTATTATCTGAAGGGTGAGTGCTCATAAACTCCGGAGTGCTGCCTCCCTGTTGCGACATGCGTTGCCAGAATGCAGCCGCCTGGCTTGGGTCGTATCCGGCCATTGCCATAAAGATAAGACCTAGCTTATCAGCTTCCAATTCTTGTTTACGAGAATAAGGTAATAATATACCGTACTGCGCTCCCAGACCTAAAGCTGCTGCTGCAATTTGTTGCGTAGCGGCAGATGTTCCGCCCAAAGCTGCCCCTATTGCACTTGTTCCATATTGTGTAGCCATTTGGTTACTCATGCGTTCGTTAGCGTGTTTAGCTACGGCATGGGCTACCTCGTGTCCCATTACAACGGCCAAACCTGTTTCGTTTTGCGTGTATGGCAGGATTCCTTCATACACTACGATTTTACCGCCCGGCATACAGAAAGCATTTACATCAGTGCTCTTTACCAGATTAAATTCCCATGCGTATGAAGCTACTTCATTAGCATAACCATTGTTGGTAAGATAATTTTCCACAGCACTGGCTATAGCTCTTCCTACTCTTTGCACCATTGCCGTATTTGTTTTATCGGTAGATATCGGTGCCGATTTTATAAACTCATCATACTGTTGCAAGCTCAGGGTTAGCACCTCCTGATTAGATACCAGAGACAATTGTTTACGTCCTGTTACGGGTACGCTGCTGCATCCCGCAAAAAGCATTAGTGTTGCCACTAATAAAAGTGATAGATAAATTTTTTTCATAGCTCAATTATGTTAAAGTTGGATTAGTTTGTGATGTTCAGCCAATTCTAATTATTGTTTGTTCTGTTCTTTTAGTAAGTCTCTGATTTCGGTCAGTAGCGTTTCTTCTTTGCTCGGAGCAGCAGGTTCGGCCGGAGCTTCTTCTTTCTTCTTTTGCAGGGCGTTTATTCCCTTGATGGCAAAGAATATTGCAGTAGCTATAATCAGAAAGTCGAGTATGGTCTGAATAAATGTACCATAGTTGATTGTAACCGCAGCGGCATCACCCACAGCGTGTTTTAATGTTACTTTCAGTTCCGAGAAATTCATTCCGCCCAGCATTACTCCGATAGGAGGCATGATAATATCGCTTACCAGTGATGATACTATTTTGCCGAAAGCCCCGCCTACAATAACACCGACTGCCATATCGACAACGTTGCCGCGCATCATGAAATCTTTTAATTCTTTTAAAACCGCCATTTTTATCTGTATTTTTCTGTTTATATATTATTAAGAACGCAAATTAATACATTTTGTTTAATATAACACGAAAGGCCGGCAGATTATTTTCATCTGAGATATCGTATCTGTCGATACACAGATTATCCGGTAGTTTATTAAAATATGGTGTCAGCACTTTTTCTGTGGTCAGGGAGTCTGATGAGTTTTTCTTCAGTATAATTCCATTCAGGCTGATTGTATCATTATCGGCTTTGTAATCCATTATAAGCAGATTCTTTTCATTACCAACAGCGATGGAAACAGGGGCAGAAGCCAGTTTTTTTTCTATAATTTCTGTATTTTCCCTATCTGTGAAAAAAGAATTATCGGCTGTAGTACCAACCAGGTCTTCTATCAATTTATAATTCCCGCTTGCCGCAAACAGACCTTTATGGAATGTGCATGCCAGAAAGCGGTTGTCACTCAGGGTATAGATCAATATTTTGGCATCCCTGTATATTTTCGATTTGGGAGCAAAAGGCTGTGCGATATGTCCCTCGATATGCTTTATTATATTTCCGGCTTCTCCTCTTTTGGCTTTCGATATTAAGAGCCTCTCACCATTATTGCGTTTACAGATTACGAGAGGATAAGATATTTCCCTGTCAGGGATGCGTGTGAGCTCCACGAGTGTAGAATCGTAGGTGTATAATTCGCTCAGATTGTATTCTTTATTGATATTTATAACTTCAGAAAACTGTGGCGATATATAGTCATATATATTAGTTGTGTACGATTCCTTGTTATATTCCAGCCTTTTGTACATAAACCATCCACCGATAAGAATTGTGATTATCAGAACAAATAAAATAACTATCTTTATCGCTCGTTTGGTCATTGTTTCAGGATGATGCCGGATGTGATTTGTTATATGGGTTATTTAAATTATATGTTCTATTTTACTGCGTGCAATTAAAATTGCTTGCATTCCTTTTGCCCAAAGCCGCAAAAGGAATCAAAAAGTCTTTTGCGCCACGCTTTATAGGTCGACCCGTTACAGGGCTTAAAGGCTAAACGAAAAAACTCGCTCATTGATTCGTATAACCCGAATTGACAGTCAAGCTCAAACATGTTTTCGTTTCACGCCTTTTTCACCCTACGGGTGCCCCGCTCATAAAGCTAATGGCGCTGGCTGACGCCAGACTAGGCCTAGTCATCGCATTGCGGGAAAACGACTAATGAAATAGAACATTTACATTAAACATATTTCAATTACTTATTGACAAGAATATAATAATTATATAAAGCCAATACCACAAAGATATATGAAAGCTTTGATATTCAGAGAATTTAAATCTGTTTTTTGTTCTGCTACCGGTGCTTTTTTTGCTTTTGCATTCTTACTGGTTATGGGGGCTATGTTGTGGTTTTTTCAAGGGAGTTATAATTTTATCGATGGCGGCTATGCTGATATGGGACGTTTTTTCACATTGGCACCCATTACATTATCTATGCTGGTTCCTGCTCTTACCATGCGTCTGTTCTCGGAAGAAAAACGGACGAAGACTTTCGATGTGCTGCTGACTCGTCCGGTAAGTATGTTTGCAGTCTATTTCAGTAAGATGCTGGCTACTCTAGCTTTTGTAACCATAACATTACTACCCACACTTATTTATGTCTATTCGTTGTATCAGTTGGCCAATCCGGTGGGTAGTATCGACCTCGAAAGTGTTTTTACCTCTTATATCTCTTTGTTGTTAGTAACTTTGGTATTCGTTTCCATCGGACTGTTCGGCTCATCGGTTACACGTAATCAGATTATTGCACTTATTCTGTCTGTAGCGCTTTGTCTGTTTACATATTTCGGTTTTGAACTGCTTTTCGGTACAACAAATACTTCACTGTCGTCATTCGGACTGCTCTATCATTACAAACAAATGGGGCGAGGGGTGATACAGGTTAGCGATCTGGTTACTATTGTTAACTATCTCCTTGTATTTGGGATGCTGACATTCTTTTTTCTTGATAGAAACTGGAAAAAAGTATTACTTATTTTTGTCTCTATATTAGTAATTATCAACATTGCAGGACTTATTATTCCCGATTACAGATTCGATTTTACAGCCGACAAACGTTATACACTGAGCGACTATTCTATCGAGTTGCTCGAACAAGTGAAAGAAGAGCCAGAATTAAAAGTAGAAGTCTACCTTGCCGGTGATCTAAACTATGGTTTTCAGCGTTTGCGTAATGCGACAGACAATCTGTTGACAGACTTTAATCGCTATGCGGACAATAAATTGTCGGTCAGCTTTATTTCTCCTTATATATTGGGTAAATCACCCGAACATGTATCTCAGATAATGGCTAGTGCCGGAATGGAAGGCATTGTTCTTAACGAGATGGATAGAGAGGGTAAGGCCAGTAGCAAGGTTATTTATCCGTATGCCAGCATCGATAATGGAAAAGATACGATAATAGTTTCCCTATTGAAGAATGTAATGGGAAATACAGCTGAAGAAAATCTGAATGCTTCTATCGAAAATCTCGAATTCGGATTTATAGACGCTATTCGTCTGCTAAGACAGCAGGAACCGAAAAACGTAGCTTTCATCGAAGGACATGACGAAATTTCACGAGCCTATGTGTACGATGCTGAAGAATTATTGTCGAAATACTATTCAGTTAATCGTGGGCAGATAGGTAACGAGCAGGGAATACTGGACGGATTCGATGCCGTAATTATAGCTGGTCCATTGAAGCGATATAGTGAATCTGAGAAGTATGTAATCGATCAATATATAATGAATGGCGGGAAAGTGCTGTGGCTTGTCGATGGCGCTTATTACTCGCATCAGGAACTGGAACAAAAAGGATATTCAGCAAGTATGAAAAATGATGTGAATCTCGACGATATGCTTTTCAGCTACGGGGTGCGCATAAATGCCGATCTGATACAGGACAGGCAATGTGTTTCTACTTATGTGATGGCCGGAAATGACGCTGTCGATAAGGCAGTGCTTATACCGAGCTTCTATCAGCCGTTGCTTATCCCGTCGCCCGATCATCCGGTGACAAAGAATATACGCGATATAAAGGGTGGTTTTGCCAGTTCCATTGATGTTGTAAATAATTCTCCTGACATAAAGAAAGCTGTATTGCTTACCTCCTCAGCCAATGCACATTTAGCACATGTGCCCGAACCTATAAATTTCGATGTGGAGCGGATACAGAACATGCCCGGTTATTTTGATCAGCCGTTCGTGCCTGTAGCAGTGAGTATGGAAGGACAATTTAGTTCCGTATTCGCTAACCGCATGATGCCTGATAGTGTCATGTCTAATGGAAAAGAGACTACTCTCAGCAGTGAAAACACGAAAATGATAGTGGTATCTTCGTCTGATATCATATCTAACGGCATACAGGGGCAAGGTGCCGATTCTCAGCTTATACCGATGGGCTACGACAGAGTATCGCAGACGCAGTTCGGAAATCGTGATTTTATAGTCAATGCCGTAAACTGGCTCACAGGCGACGACCGATTGATGGTTTTACGTACTAAGCAACAACAGATGTATATATTGAATAAAGCAGCAGCATACGAAAGTAGAGACAGGTATGCCATACTGAATATTGCCTTTCCGTTGATCTTCATGCTATTGGTGATGGGGGGAGCATATTTTTTCAGAGAGCGGAAATATAAAAAGTAATTATTACATTTAGCCACATTATATTTTTCTTAGTAACTGTTAGGATTTTTATTGTTCAGGTTTTTAAATCTATTTTTGAGATAGTTCTTTCTTTCACGAAGTGATGATAGTGGGCTATCAGAACTGAGGGAAAGGGAGAAATAGCCAAAGAGAGACTAAAAATGAACAAAGAAAATGACAATCATCAAGTGAAAAATTAATTCGTGAAAAATCCTAACAATTACTTATACCTGAAAAATTTAACAAATATGGCTACACGTAAAGAATTAGCGGAGAAACACTCATTTCTGAAAGAATCAATATTTCATCTGAAAGTGTATGGACTGACCGTACAACACGTTATCCGGAACCGGAATTCGGGAATAAAACGGTTCGAAGATGCGGGCAATCTGTTGTCATATCCCATTGTGTCGACATCTAAAAGCGAACTTTGGAATAAAGATGATAATGCCGAGAACTGGATTATGACAGCAGGAAAAATTCAGAATCTGCGTCTTGCAGCCAGCCGGATAAACGGGGTGGAAATTCCCGCCGGAGAATTATTCAGTTTTTGGAAATATGTAGGGAAACCATCGAAAAAAAACGGATATATTATAGGTCGCGAAATACGTGAAGGCTGCATCGTCCCTTCTATAGGAGGAGGCTTGTGTCAGTTGTCTAATGCCTTGTATGATGCTGCGGTCAAGGCCGGTTTTCAGATCGTAGAGAGACACAAACATTCGCAGGTGGTAAAAGGATCATTGGCCGAACAGGACAGGGATGCAACGATAAAATGGAATTATCTGGATTTGCGCTTTTGCTCCGATGAGGCATTCCGTATCGAAATAGAAATGGATGTCGATTATTTATATGTCCGCATCAGGAGTAAACAAAAAGACAATCCGTTACTTAATGTACAGTATGTACCTGAAATACCGCCATCACCCTTGAATGACTGTTATTCTTGTTGGAATACCGATTGTTATATCTGTAATACAAAAGATAAAATATCGAATACAGGTGTCACCTCCTATATTCTCGATGACAGATGGCCTGAGTATGAACGATATGTGAATGATAATGTAAAGGATCGGGATTATGTATTGGCACCTTTGTCCGATTCTGCATTGAAACTGTTGGGGAAGGAGTCGCAAAAGTGGAAAATAGAGAAAGGACGTAAAATTTATTATCAGAAGGAAGCCTTAAAGCGTTTGTATAGTTTTCATAAAAACAAGGGTGGTAATTTATTCTCGTGGCAGTTGGGTGCAGATGAGCCGTTAGTCAGATCTATTATTCGTAAAATACCTGTAGAGACTACCCATCTTGTAGTTGCCCACAATATGCTTCCGTTTTTGTATAAGTATTTTGCACTTGGCGGACGCACGTATGATGTGCTTATGACACGCTCTTCCATTCGAAAGTTGCAGGCTCATCTGGATGTTGCTTATAATAGATACAAAGATAGTCCTACATTGTGCGATTTCAGGGCGCCCGAAAGAATTATGCTGCTTGAAGATAAGGCATTGGCAGGCGTGTCGAAAATAATTACAGCTCATAAGAAAGTCGCAGGTGAATTTGATGGTGCGGTAAAGCTTGATTGGGTTCTTCATCCGATTCAGGCAAAAACCGGAGGAAAAAAGATACTTTTCCCGGCTTCTCTGCTAGCGCGGAAAGGTGCTTATGAAATACGCAGACTGGCCGAAGAATTAAATATAAAATTTGTTGTACATGGCAGAGCAGTGGAATATCCGGATTTTCTCAGTTGTGAACATACGCAAGGGGATGTATTCGATAATGTCGGATTGGTCATCTTACCGGCTTATGTAGAAAACCGTCCTCAATTAATATTAAAAGCTATTTCGCAGGGTATTCCTGTCATCATTTCAGATGCTTGTGGCATAAGCCCGCAGGAAAATGTCATAGTTGTCCCGACCGGAGATTATGATATACTAAAAGAGCGGGTGAAAGAAATGTGTCGCTTATTGGATATTTAGAGCTAAAGAATAAATCGTAACAGTACATGAAGAATATATGTTTGACTTCTACGCTACGAGACTAAAAAATGCAAGTAGATAGTTTGTTCTGTAATGTCTCGCTTATTTATGATTGGTCTTTGGACCAGGAATTTTTACCAATGGAGATGTCAAGCATGATAGGAGAAGAAAGTATGCTAAGAGACATATTGCTGATTCCAAGAAAAGACTGAGAATGGCATTTGTCTCATTTTTAACACAATAATGATTATTTTTATTCAGATATAATTCTAATTCTGAAAAATATCTAATTTCGCACCTTTACAACCTATTTCTTGTTATATTTGTATCATAGCTATTAACATAAAGATGGATCAGATAAAACAGACGATTGAAACTCTTCGCGAAGAGCTGAATAAGCATAATTACGACTATTATGTACTCTCTACTCCGACAATTTCAGATTTTGAATTTGATAAAAAACTAAGGGAATTATCCGATCTCGAAACCCGTTATCCGGAGTATTTCGATGCTAACTCACCAACCCAGCGTGTAGGCAGCGATATCAATAAATCATTTAGGCAGGTGCAGCACAAGTACCCGATGTTGTCGTTAGGTAATACCTATACGAAAGAAGAGGTGACCGATTTTTACAACCGGGTGCAAAAAGGGCTGAACGATGAGTTTGAAATTGTTTGTGAACTCAAATACGATGGTACATCCATATCCCTTACATACGTAAATGGAGAGTTTACGCAGGCCGTAACGCGTGGCGATGGTGTGCAGGGCGATGATGTAACAGCTAATGTACGCACAATACGCAGCATTCCTTTAAAATTGAGGGGAAATGACTATCCTGCCGAATTCGAGATACGCGGTGAGATACTGATGCCCTGGGCGGTATTTGATGCGCTAAACAAGGAACGTGAAGAACAGGAAGAAGCCCTCTTTGCCAATCCGCGCAATGCCGGATCGGGTACATTGAAGCAACAAGACCCTAAGATCGTAGCAGCACGTAAGCTAGATTCTTATCTGTATTATATGTTGGGAGAAAATCTTCCGACCGACGGGCATTACGAGAACCTGATGAAAGCCAAAGAATGGGGCTTTAAAATATCCGATGCCACAAAGAAATGTAAGACACTGGACGAAATCTTCGATTACATCGCCTATTGGGATGTAGAACGTAAAAATCTGCCGGTGGCTACTGATGGTATCGTGCTGAAAGTAAATTCACTTACACAGCAACGAAATCTCGGATATACGTCAAAATTCCCGCGTTGGGCGATAGCCTTTAAGTTTCAGGCCGAAAAAGCTGTGACAACGCTTGAATCCGTATCTTATCAGGTGGGGCGTACAGGTGCAATAACTCCTGTGGCAAACCTGAAACCCGTTAAATTGTCGGGTACTACGGTAAAACGTGCCTCATTATATAACGAAGATAATATTAACTTACTCGATTTGCATATCAATGATCAGGTATATGTAGAAAAGGGTGGGGAGATTATACCGAAAATAACAGGTGTGGATACCTCAAAGCGTGGTATTTTCGATGAAAAGGTAGTATTTGCTAAGACCTGCCCCGAATGCGGTACACCTCTGGTGAAAGATGAAGGTGAGGCTATCTATTACTGTCCGAATGATTCATTATGCCCCCCACAGATAAAAGGGCGTATAGAGCATTTCTGTACCCGCAAGGCTATGAATATAGCCAGTGGATCGGAGACGGTAGAGCATTTATTTAATGCCGGTCTGGTAAAAAATATTGCCGATCTGTACACTCTTCGCTGGCAAGATGTTTCCCGTCTGGAGCGTTGGGCTGAGAAAAGTGCGAAAAATCTGGTAGAAAGTATAGACGCATCGAAAAAAGTGCCCTATCAGCGAGTACTTTTTGCACTCGGTATTCGTTATGTAGGAGAGACCGTTGCTAAGAAGCTGGCGATGGCATTTACCAGTATCGACAAACTGATGACTGCTACTGTAGAGGAACTGGTTCAGGTAGACGAAATAGGTGACCGTATAGCTCAGAGTATTGTCAAGTATTTTAGCGATAGCAATAATGTCGAAGTAGTAAATAAACTGAAAAACTTTGGTTTACAGTTCGAGCTGAGTGAAGATATCATTTCACAGCGTACCGATAAGTTGAGTGGTCTGACTATCGTTATCAGTGGCACATTTGAGAAACATTCACGCGACGAGTATAAAGCAATGATAGAGCAGAACGGAGGAAAGAACAGTGGTTCTATCTCAGCCAAAACCAGTTATGTACTGGCCGGAGACAATATGGGGCCTGCCAAACTGGAAAAAGCCGAAAGTCTGGGTGTGAAGATTATCAATGAAGACGATTTTTTGGAGATGGTAGAATAAACACCTCCCCAACCCCTCCAAAAGGAGGGACTCAGCCTCCCCTTTTTGATGAGGTGGGAGGGCGTGACAGACTTATAACTAAGAATAAACCTTTTTATAAACCTAAAACATTAAAAGAAACCATGGAATTAAACCTTATTAAAGAAAAATTCAAAGCACTTTACGGAACAGAAGGTACACTGTACACATCTCCCGGACGTATCAACCTTATTGGTGAGCATACCGACTACAATGGAGGATTCGTATTGCCCGGAGCTATAGACAAAGGTATGTATTGTGAAATAAAACCGAATGGTACAGATAAAGTAAGAGCATTTGCTCTTGACCTTGAAGAATCGGCTGAATTCGGACTAGGTGAAAACGACCTTCCTTCAAAACAGTGGGCAAAATATATCTATGGCGTTTGCCGCGAAATGATAAAGAAAGGGAAAACTGTGCCCGGATTTGATACTGTATTTTCGGGTGATGTGCCGTTAGGAGCAGGTATGTCTTCGTCGGCAGCATTGGAAAGCTGCTTTGGTTTTGCCATCAACGACCAATTTAATTTAGGATTCGATCGTTTCGAACTGGCATTGATAGGGCAGGCTACTGAACATAACTATGTAGGTGTGATGTGTGGTATTATGGATCAGTTCGCTTCATGTTTCGGTAAAGAAGGCTCATTGATCCGTTTGGATTGCCGTTCACTGGAATATGAATATATACCATTCCATCCGGCAGGATATCGCCTAGTGTTGGTAAATACCTGTGTGTCACACAATCTGGCAGAAGGTGCTTACAACAAACGTCGTCAGTCATGCGAAAGAGTTGCCGCTACCATCAAAAAATATCATCCGGAAGTAGAATTGCTTCGTGATGCCAATCTTGCCATGCTTCGCGAAGTGGCTAATGAGGTAAGTGCCGAAGACTATATCCGTGCCGAGTTTGTTATCGAAGAAATCAAACGAATGGATGAGGCCTGTGACGCATTGAAGGCCGACGACTACGAAACTGTAGGTAAGAAAATGTATGAAACGCATATTGGTCTGAGCCGCAAATACGAAGTAAGCTGCGAGGAGCTGGACTTCCTTAACGATATTGCCCGTGAATGTGGCGTTGCCGGTTCGCGCGTAATGGGTGGAGGCTTTGGTGGTTGTACAATCAATCTTGTGAAGAACGAATTGTACGACGGCTTCATTAAACGTGCAACAGAAAGCTACGAACAGAAATTCAAGATCAAACCTAAAGTGTATGATGTTGTAATCAAAGACGGAGCACGTAAATTATAATTGATAATAAAGATTCTTTATTACAATATTTCCGGATGTAGGGGCGTATAATTTACGTCCCTATATTTTTATTTGTTAAGATATAACTATCTTTGACAACCTGAGCATTACACACAACCAATATAAACTATAAAGAATGAAAGCAATCCTCCTTTTCATTGCATTTCTCTTCGCATTTCTCCAATCTCATGCAAATGATTTTATACGACTGGAAATAAAAGTACCCGATGTTGTTAAAGTTGGAGACAAGATTAATTACAGAACTACGGACAATAAAAGCTTTGATGCTGCAGTTCGTCAAATAATAAAATTTCTGCCGGAAGCAAGACAACCGGAGACTAAAGACTATGAATATATACGTCCCGAAAATATCCAATATATTCTGGATGCTATGAATTGGAAGAGTAATTAATTAACCTCAGGTGATAATTTGGTTCTTTTACACCCCATATATCAGTAGAACTTTCTATTTTTGTATTACTCGAAATAGAAAATAGATCAAAGATAAGATGATAAATATATTCGGTCTTAAAATAAAAAGAAGTATAAGTTCTGCTCTTAAACGTAATACACGTAACCGTATTTTCCATAATCTGGAAAATATGGAGCGGATATTAATTTTCTTTACTTATGGCGATTGGCCGGAGATAAGCCAGATTGTCCACGACTTGGAGAATAAGAAGAAGACCGTTTTTTTGTGGACGATGGAGCCTAAAAAACTGGACACTAAAGATATTATATTCCCTGCTAATGTACGGATAATTACTCAGAAGGAGATGTCAATAATACATGGGCTGCCTCCTGCAATAGCAGAAGAGTTCAGGAGATTGTCGTATGATACGTTGATAGATCTCACTACCCATGACGATAAGTCGTTACTGTACCTGTTGGCGGGAACTACAGCCGAATTTTGCATCGGTATCAGGGAGCAGGAATATAAAATGTATGACTTTACCCTTCTTAAAGAAGATGACATGAATCTGTTAGAAACATACGAACAGATAAAATTTTACCTGAACAATGTGCGTTGAGCAGCAAATTAATTCTTAATTTTGCACAAACTTGGAACAGGTGCTTTTTCCCTTAAGAAAAAGACTAGCTAGAACGATTTTTATGCCTAGAATAAATCTCAGAGGAATGGGAGTTGCATTGATAACTCCATTTAAGGAAGACGAAAGTGTCGATTACGATGCTCTCCTCAGACTCGTTGACTATCAGTTGCAGAATGGAACTGATTATCTTGTCGTGCTGGGAACTACAGCCGAAACCCCTACACTGACCGAAGACGAGAAGAAGCAGATCGTAGACCTTGTAGTAAGCAGGGTAAACGGACAAATCCCGATCATTCTGGGCGAAGGCGGCAACAATACACGCGCTATCGTAGACAAGCTGAAAAAGAACGACTATGCAGGTGTAGACGGTATTTTATCCGTTGTACCTTACTATAATAAACCCTCTCAGGAAGGTATCTATCAACATTATAAGGCAATATCGGAAGCCTCGTCGCTACCCATTATCGCTTATAATGTACCCGGACGCACAGGTGTGAATATGGCTGCCGATACCATTCTGCGCATTGCAAACGATTTTCCGAATATCGTTGCCGTAAAGGAAGCTTCGGGCAATATGACACAGATGGATGAGATAATCAAGCGTAAGCCTGAGAATTTCGATGTGATATCGGGCGACGATGGTGTTACTTTTCCTCTTATCACTTTAGGAGCTGTAGGTGTTATATCTGTTATCGGTAATGCCTTTCCCCGCGAATTTAGCCGTATGACGCGTCTGGCACTCGAAGGTGATTACAGAAGTGCCCTTACTATACATCATAGCTTTAATGAACTGTTCAACCTGTTGTTTGTCGACGGCAATCCGGCAGGGGTGAAGTGTATGTTGAACATGATGGGTTATATAGAAAATAAATTGCGCCTGCCACTTGTGCCGACGCGCATTACTACATACGAACAGATTCGTAATGTCCTTATCGAGTTGAATATTAAGTGCTAATAGTCCTTATTCATCATCCTTAAATTCCAGTATATCGCCGGGTTGGCAATCCAGTTCCTTACAGATAGCCTCCAGCGTGCTGAAGCGTATTGCTTTCGCTTTCCCCGTTTTCAATATCGACAGATTGGCCGGAGTGATATCCACCTTTTCCGAAAGCTCGTTAAGCGATATCTTGCGTTTGGCCATCATTACATCCAGATTTACTATTATTGCCATAATCTTTTTCGATATTAGATAGTGAGGTCTTGCTCTTCTTTCAGATTCAGAGATACTTTAAGTATTTCAGCTAATAGAAGGGTTACAAAAGCGAGGATTAAAATCCCTATATCCTGCAATTCAAATGTAATCTTATAGTCGGTAAATTCGATCAATTGTTTTGCCGATAAATAATTTACTATCTGAAAGAGTGTTGATGTTACAAATATATAAACGAGAAAATATCCTAATAGTCTGATGTTGGAGATTACACCGTCATCTATTATCTTGTTTTTGGTCACAGAGCGTAAAATCTTATAAAATATGAAGGGCGAGGCTATCATGGCCATTCCTGCAAAGAACAAAAGAATGTATGAGAAATACTTGAATATGATAAGACCTACAGAAAGTTCTTTGTTTCCACCTTCCGATTCGACATGATAAGTTGTTGCCGATAATGAGAGATCGGAACTGCCTGTTTTACTTTTCATTTTTTCAGGATATGCATAGTAGCCGTCTTTGGGTTCTACTGTAATATATAGAACGTCTATAGATTTGCCTAAGTTATTTTGCCGTTCGGCATCGGAACTACCTTTGATAAAACCTTCAATACTTCCGGGCATAGAACCCAATATAATCAATATATAAATTATCGATAGAATGATGCAGTAGATTTTGATTCGTGTATTCATAATATATTGTTTAACAGGTTTGGAAAAGTGAAATAGCTAAAATGATGAAAGAAATGATAAGTAGAATCATAATATTTATTATTTGTATATAATTGATAAAAGTGTTGATGCAAAAGAATAAATATTATCTGATAAAAGCAAATTATTTATTGAAAAACAATAAATAATTGTTGTTTCCCTATTTGGTATTTATGTAAATACCAAATAATCAGTCGAATAGTTTGTTAGTGGTATCTATAATCATTTTAAGATAAAAAACAGGGAAATAAATTTGGATTGTATGTAAAACTATTTTACCTTTGCATTCGCATTTAAGAAATGGCTACGTAGCTCAACTGAATAGAGCATCTGACTACGGATCAGAAGGTTGCAGGTTTGAATCCTGCCGTGGTCACAAAAACAAGAAAGAAGCGTGTAAATCATTGATTTATGCGCTTCTTTCTTTTATATGCTTAAGTATAATATTTATAACAGAATGATTAGATTGATTGAAAATAAACTGAATAATATTATCTTTATCGATTCAAAAAAAGAAAATTATGTCAGAGCAAGATAAATATAAGCAGATATTTGAAGCCAATAATAGTTGGATTGAGAAAAATAAAGTTGATAATCCGGGACTGTTTAAATTATTAGCAGCAGATCAGAATCCCGACTTTCTTTATATCGGTTGTTCCGATAGCCGGGTTCATCCTAATCAGGTAATGGGCTTGAAGCCGGGAGAAGTTTTTATTCACCGTAATATAGCCAATATGGTTATATCTACCGATCTGAGTGCCCTCTCTGTTATAAATTATGGTGTAGAGTATCTTAAGGTAAAATATATTATAGTCTGTGGCCATTATGGATGTGGTGGGATACATGCAGCGATGGAAAAATCAGACTATGGCATACTTAATCCCTGGCTACGAAGTATACGGGATGTATATCACATGTACAGAAAGGAATTAAATGCTATTGAGGACACAGAGGCTAGGCATCGGAGGCTTGTTGAATTGAACACCTATGAACAATGTAGAAATATTATTAAAATGGGTGAGATTCAAAAATCGTATTATGAAACAGGATTCCCTAAAGTTGCAGGGTGGATATTTGATATCGAAGATGCGCGTCTTCACGATTTGAATTTCGATTTGGAATATGAACTTAATAAAATCAAGGATATTTACGATATCACAGGTAATGCTGAGTAGAGATATAATGAGTAGGTGAATGTAATAAGAGATATAAATCCGGACAGTAATGTGCGGATTTTTTTATCAAAAGGCTGGATTACTTTTGTTTAATCAACGTGAGTTCGATATAAAAATAGTATGTAATCAATTGTTTTCCAAAATATATGGTGCAAATTTCGTGCCCTTTGTGGTTTTTCTTTGTGTCCTTTGTGGTAAAAGAAATAAGATTTAACCACAAAGAGCACAAGGTTTTACACAAGGCTCACAAAGAAAACATATAACTAGCTGATATTTAGATACTATTATTTCGAACTCACGTTAATCAGGATCACGCTGTAGTGTGATCTCCACTATTTCGGGTGGAGCAAAGAAGCGGAACGGAACGCCTCCCATCCCGATACCGGAAGTTACGTACAGGCTGATACCTCCTTTTTCTTTCCAGCCGTATCTGTACTTTTGTCCGGTGTTGATATACTCTCCTTTGCGTCTGCCGTTGGTACTCGGCAAAACCGGAGCCCACAGCCCGAGAAAGGTGATTTGTCCGGCATGTGTATGCCCCGAGAACATAAGGTCTATGCGATCGGTATCTATTTTTTCTAAATAGTCGGGGTTGTGCGATAATAGAATGCAGAAATCTTTCTTCTGTACATCGTTTATAGTACTGTCAGTCAGTTGCAGGTCTTCCCAAAAGTCGCCTACACCACCTATTTTGATACTGTCATTACCTTCCTTTATCCAGTATGAGCGATTGTCGCAAATATGAAAACCACAATCGGTAAGTCCCTGTTGTATAAGCTTGGCATCTTCCCAGTGATCGTGGTTACCGAGCACCGAGAATACACCGTATGTACTTTCTAGTTTGCCTATCTCTTCAAAGAAAGGTTTGGAGTATGCTTCGTCTTTTTCTGTATTGTCACCTCCCAGAAAGATAAAGTCCGGCGATAAGCTGTTAACCTTTTTGACCAATTCGGCTACATCGTCGGGGGTAAAATACCGGTTGGTATGAATGTCAGAAATAAATACAATCTTTTTGCCGTCGAACGCTTCGGGTATGTCTCTGTCCGAATAAGTAAGGTTCCTTACCTTGATATGGCGAGCCTCCATATAGCCGTATAAAAGGCACAATCCGGGACTCAGCAGGAACAGGATAACAGCAACAATGATATATTTTTTCCGTTTAGCCATTACGGTATTCGTTGTCGTAATCTTCTATCGAACGGCGTATGATTTCGTGAGCCGTTTTGACATCATATATATCGGTGAGAATACAACGTGGCGATCTGTCGCCCGGCAGGTCTTTGTATGTTGTGAAATAATGTTTCAGGCGGTCTATAACCATTGGCGGCACTTCGCTGATATCTTTAAACTCTCCGTATACGGCATCGTTTTCCAGTACGGCTATCAGTTTATCATCGGCCTTGTTGTGATCGAGTAGCCTGAATCCGCCTATCGGTCTTGCTTTTACTATGATGTCGCCATGTGTAATATCCTTTTCTGTCAACACACAGATATCCACAGGGTCATTGTCTCCCTCTATGTCGGTACGGTGCAGGGCAATATTTGTAACTTCGGCTACGCGGTCGGCACTGTAGGTCTGCGGTATGAAACCGTACAATGCGGGGATAATGTTGGAATATTTCTGGGGGCGGTCTATACTCAGATAGCCCGTTTCTTTGTCTACCTCATACTTTACGGTATCGGTAGGTACTATTTCGATGAAGCAGGTTACTATCTCCGGCACATTGTCTCCGGCTGATATCCCGTGCCATGGGTGAGCCTTGAATGGATGTTCGTTTATCATTTTTATCTAAATCTTATTTTTGTGTGTATGCCTTTTGCATTAGTGAAAAGGAAGTACAAATTTACATCATTAAATCGAATCTTTTTATCTTTACTCGCTATAATTGATATTTTTAACCTGATTGAGAATTAGTTTTATGATGAAAATATTTGGCAAATATATTCTTTGTCAGTCTTGTATGAAGTAAGCTGTCCGATAGATGTAGTGAGATTGTCTTTTGCTCTTTCTGGTAAACAGCAAGGTAAATAATTCGGATTTTTGGAGTTTGTAATACCACTTTTAGGGTGATATTTGATTACGGATTAGCTCTTGATTTGTAATATTTCTTATGTTAAAAGATATTCCCACAAAAAAGCAGCTAAAAGCTAGATATCGTGAACTTTTCATTATCTTTGCGTTGCGAAAAAAACGATAATATGGATAACGAAAAACAACGCCTGCTGGATGAACGTTATATGCGTATGGCTACCATTTGGGCCGAAAATTCGTATTGTGTGCGCAGAAAAGTAGGAGCACTTATCGTCAAAGATAAAATGATTATATCTGACGGGTATAATGGCACTCCTGCCGGATTTGAAAATATCTGTGAAGACGAGAACAATGAGACTAAACCATACGTTCTACATGCCGAAGCCAATGCGATAACCAAAGTAGCCCGTTCGCACAACAGCAGTATGGGCGCTACCATGTATGTGACTACATCCCCCTGTATAGAGTGTGCCAAACTGATTATACAGGCAGGGATCAAGCGCGTTGTCTACAGTCAGAAATACAGACGTTCCGATGGTGCTTCATTGCTAGAGCGTGCAGGAATAGAAATAGTATATATCGAAATAAAAACGGAAGAATCGGGAGAAATAGATGGAAATTGATAACGGATATTATAATAAATCGGACGATGTAAATACAAATTTACAAAATACACCCGATAGAAAACCAGATAAAAAACCAGGTAAAAGTAAGGCAATCTATGTATGGTTGCCACTGTGTATTGCCCTGAGTATAGCAGCCGGAATATTTATAGGAAACAGATTCTCCGGACTTAACCCTGTAGGGGGAGGATGGCTTGGAGGTGCATCCAGAGGAAATGACAAGATCGGTACAATCTTCGATTATATCAACAAGGCGTATGTAGATACTGTGAATGTAAACGATCTGGTAGAAGAAGCCATACCTACGATTATAGCCGGACTCGATCCGCATTCTACATATATTTCGGCTGAAAATATGGCATTGACCGGAGACGAGCTCGAGGGGCATTTCAGCGGAGTAGGAGTAGAGTTTATGATTCAGAGCGATACGGTGGTTATCGTCAATGTGATTTCGGGAGGGCCTTCCGAAGCAGTTGGTATCATACCCGGCGACCGCATTGTATATGTCGACGACAGCCTTTTTGTAGGAAAATCGATAAGTGAAGAAAAAGTTTTCCGCAACCTCAGAGGAAAGAAAGATACGAAAGTAAAGCTCTCCATGAAACGGGGAACGAGCGAAGACCTTATTACATTTGAAGTTACCCGTGCCGATGTGCCTGTAAAAACAGTGCCGGTTGCTTATATGATAGATGATAAAATTGGATATATCAGGGTAACTAAATTTGGCAGCACAACGTATGATGAGTTTATCTCAGGTATTGCCAAGCTCAAAAGTCAGGGCTGCGAATCTTTTATTATCGACCTGCAACAAAATACGGGCGGATATATGGGAGCAGCTATAAGGATGGTGAACGAATTCCTTACCAATCGCAATATGATCGTATATACCGAAGGGCGCACTTATCCCCGAGAGAACGTATTTGCCGATGGTACCGGAACCTGTAAGGACAACCCTCTGGTCGTACTTGTGGATGAAGGCAGCGCTTCGGCCAGTGAAATATTTGCAGGAGCCATGCAGGACAACGACAGAGGACTGATAGTCGGTCGCCGTTCGTTCGGTAAAGGATTGGTGCAGAATAGATTCGTGTTTAAAGATGGTTCCGCCTTACAGCTTACTATTGCCCGCTACCATACCCCTTCGGGAAGATGTATTCAGAAAGCCTATACTAAAGGCAATCGTACCGATTATGATATGGACTTGCTGAACAGATACAACAGAGGAGAATTTTACAGTAAGGATAGCATAAAAACCGAGAACCTACCTGTATTTAAAACATTGGCAGGCCGTCCGGTATATGGCGACGATGGTATCATGTCAGACGTATTTGTGCCGCGCGACACCACAGGTATCAATTCTTATTATCTGAGAGTGTCTAACAGCGGTATGGTACGTGAGTATGCCTTCAATTATACAGAAAAAAACAGGGATACGCTTAAGAAATATAAAACATGGCAGGAAGCCGAAAAATACCTGTCTACCCAGCCACTTGTTGATAATCTGGCAGAATATGCTTACAGCAAAGGTATGCGCCGTCGGCCTTATATGATCGAAGAATCGAGAAAACTGCTGCAAACCCAGCTCGAAGCATATATTATAAGAAATACCTACGGAGAAGAAGGCTCGTATGCTATATTCCAGCGCGACGATAACATGGTGCTGGAAGCCGTTAAGCTCATAAAGGCCAATAAAGCAACCCCGCAGGCCATCAGAGAAGAAAAATATAAATAATATAATATGACGCTGTCCGTTGATAAGGATAGCGTCATAATTGTTTTTAGTGTCATGAAGAACATACAACAAGCTAAAGATAAATTGCGGAAAGAAATCCGTTCACAGAAAAAAGAATATTCGGAAGATGAATTGTATAGCAAGTCGGAAGAAGTTCTTTCAGTGGTCGAAATAACAGGTGTGTTTCAGGATGCTAAGACAATCTTTTTTTACAATGCACTCAGCGACGAAGTACAAACCATCGATTTTATCCGTAAGTGGGGGCAGAAGAAAGATTTTTATCTGCCTGTAATGAACGGCGATGATCTCCTTTTCAGAAAGTGTACACCCGATAGTGGTTTCAATCAATCGGCACTGGGTATAATGGAACCCGAAGGAGAGAATTTTACCGATTACCGGAAAGTAGACCTGATCATCATTCCCGGAATGGCTTTCGATCGCAAAATGAACCGTTTGGGTAGAGGGCGGGGCTTTTATGATCGCTTCTTACCTGCTATATCTGCGCCTAAAATGGGTATATGCTTTGATTTTCAGTTGTTCGATCAGATACCGTCCGATGGTAATGATGTAAAGATGGACTATATTGTATCCGAAAATGACCTGATTTGGTAACGTTCGGCGTTAAGGATTGATAACTTATCTTTTAATCATATAAACAGGTGTTCGTATCACTTGTTTTCCCCAATTAAAAAATTATATCTTTGTGCAATAATATTGAATTACGAAAGATTTTAGGATTTGAAATATGTCTGTAGTCATAAAAGAAATAGATGTGAATGACAAAAAGCTGAAAAAGGCTTTTGTCAAATTCCCGATAAACGATCTGTATAAAGATAGTCCGTATTATGTACCTTCATTGGTGTTGGACGAACTTGATACATTGAACACGAAAAAGAATCCTGCATTCGATTTTTGCGAGATGCAGTTGTTCCTTGCATACAGAAATGACAAGATTGTAGGGCGCATAGCTGCTATAATCAATCATAATGCCAATAAAGTGTGGGATAAGAAAGAGGCACGTTTCAGTTTTGTCGATTTCATCGACGATGATGAGGTTGTGGATGCTCTCTTCGATGCTGCACAGAAGTGGGCTACAGGCAAAGGTATGAATTCCATTATAGGGCCGATGGGCTTTACCGATCTCGATCCCGAAGGGTTACTTATCAAAGGATTCGACAAGGTATCTACAATGGCTGCAAAATATAGTTACCCATACTACGAAACGCAGATAGAACGGCTTGGTTACGAAAAAGATGCCGACTGGAACGAATATCGTATTCCGGTGCCCGATTCGGTACCGGAGCGTCATCAGCGTATAGCCAATATGGTATCGCAGCGTTATGGTCTTAAAGTGCTGAAATTTAAAAATCTGAAACAAATATCACCATATGTCGAACGCTTGTTCAAGTTGTTGAACGAGGCCTATAAACCACTATATGGTTTTGCACCGCTGACACAGAAGCAGATCGACCATTATGTGAAAATGTATGTTCCGCTTTTACGTTGGGACATTGTATCGATTATCATAAAAGAAGAAACGGACGAAGTCGTAGGTTTCGGTATAGGTATGCCTAGCTTGTCGCGCGGATTGATCAAATCGCGTGGAAAATTATTTCCGTTCGGCTGGTTTCATCTGATAAAAGATCTGAAAAGCAAGAAGAATCCGGTAATAGACCTTCTGTTGATCGGTATTTCTCCCGAATATCAGGGTAAAGGAGTGAACGCAATTATATTTAACGATTTTATCCCTTCCGCATATAAGTGTGGTTTCCAATGGGCAGAATCCAATCCTGAACTGGAAATGAACAACAAAGTAGCCTCATTATGGGACGGTTTCAGTGCCGAGAACCATAAGATGCGCAGAGCGTATAAGAAGGAGTTATAATTATAAATTAAGAATTAAGAATTATGAGTTTTTATTCGTCGATTGCTTTGCAATTCATAATTCTTAATTTATAATTCCTATCCATTCCGGCTTTTACTTCCAGATTTTTTTTTATATTTTTACAACGCAAATTCAATATATAGAGATTTTTAAAAGATTTATGGAAGAAGAAGAGATCAAACTACCCGAAATAAACTATTCCGACGATGATATAAAAACCCTTGACTGGCAGGAGCATATCCGCCGCCGTCCGGGTATGTATATTGGTAAGCTGGGCGATGGCTCATCTGCCGATGATGGAGTCTATGTGCTGCTGAAAGAAGTACTGGACAACTCCATCGATGAATATATGATGGGTTTCGGGAAGGTGATAGATGTTACTATTGCCGAAGGGAAAGTCACTGTACGTGACCATGGGCGAGGAGTGCCGTTGGGTAAAGTGAAGGATGTCTCTTCCAAAATGAATACCGGAGCTAAATACGACTCCAAAGCATTTAAAAAATCCGTAGGGTTGAATGGGGTAGGGATCAAGGCTGTAAACGCCCTGTCTTCATACTTTATGATACAGAGTTTCCGCGACGGGCAAACTGTGGCTGTGGAGTTCAGTAAGGCTATCGAGGTCAAAGAAGATAAAATACAGAAGACGAACGAAGAAAATGGTACGCTGATAGAATTTATTCCCGATGAGACTATCTTCTTAAACTATTCGTTTCGTGACGAATATGTAGAAAGCCTGCTCAAAAACTATGTTTTTCTCAATACAGGGCTGACTATCGTATACAATGGGAAGAAATTCTTTTCTAAGAACGGTTTGGTAGACCTGTTGAACGAGAACATGACTTCCGAAGCACTTTATCCGATCGTTCATCTCAAAGATACGGATATTGAGGTTGTAATTACGCATACCGACCAGTACGGAGAAGAATATTACTCGTTTGTCAACGGACAACATACCACACAAGGCGGGACACACCAATCCGCATTTCGCGAATCGTTGTCACGTGTCATAAAAGAGTTTTATAATAAGAACTTCGACTATGCCGATATCCGTAGTGGTATCGTTGCAGCTATCAGCATTAAGGTAGAAGAGCCTGTTTTCGAGTCGCAGACAAAGACAAAGCTCGGATCGAAAGATATGGGACCCGAAGGACCATCTGTACAGAAGTTTATCGGTGACTTTCTGAAAAAGGAGCTCGATAACTACCTGCACAAGCACACTGAAACTTCCGAAGCTTTGTTGAAAAAGATTCTCGAATCGGAGAAAGAGCGTAAGGCCATTGCCGGCGTTACCAAACTTGCCCGCGAACGTGCAAAAAAAGCAAATCTTCATAACAAGAAACTTCGTGACTGTCGTATTCACTACAATGATAACAAAGGCGATAATCTCGATGAAACCAGTATATTCATCACAGAGGGAGACTCGGCGAGTGGTTCCATTACCAAGAGCCGTAATCCTAACTTGCAAGCTGTATTCAGCCTTCGTGGAAAACCGTTGAATAGTTTCGGCCTGACGAAAAAGATTGTATACGAGAATGAAGAATTTAACTTGTTGCAGGCTGCTCTCAACATAGAAGACGGTATAGACGGACTGCGCTACAATAAGATAATAATAGCTACTGATGCTGATACCGATGGTATGCACATACGCTTGTTGATATTGACTTTCTTCCTGCAGTTCTTCCCCGACCTAATAAAGAAAAATCATGTATATATATTGCAGACACCACTTTTTCGTGTCCGTAATAAGAAAGAAACATTCTACTGCTACACAGAAGAAGAAAGGATTGCAGCAATAGAAAAGTTGAAGCCTAATCCTGAGATCACCCGATTCAAAGGGTTAGGAGAGATCTCTCCTGACGAATTTGTACACTTCATTGGTAAAGATATACGTCTCGATCGTGTGACGATGAAGAAGGAAGACCTTGTGGGTAATATGCTTAATTTCTATATGGGTAAAAATACACCCGAACGTCAGGAATTTATTATCGATAATCTGGTAGTAGAAGAGGATGAGGTGTGAATTTTAAATTATGAGTTATGAATTATAAGTTATAAGTTGAAAGTAAATGCCTCGTGACTTGTAACTGCCTATAGGGCACAGAATTGAATTGAAAATCGACAGAGTCAAAATCGCCGAAGCGAAGGCGAGGCAAACTTGTAACTAATCTAAATCATAATGAACAACGCTCACGCAATTATACTCATATCGTCACCCGACCTTCCCGGATTGGTTGCAGCTGTCACTGATTTCATTAATGTGAATGGCGGTAATATCATCAATCTCGAACAACATGTAGATAAACAGCAGAATAGCTTCTTTATGCGTATAGAATGGGATCTGACTAACTTCATTATCCCCAGAGAGAAGATAAGCGATTATTTTGAGACGATGTATGCTAACAAATACGATATGACATTCCGTCTTTACTTTAACGACTATACGCCACGTATGGCCGTTTTTGTTTCTAAAATGTCACATTGCCTGTTCGATATACTTGCCCGTTATACAGCAGGTGAATGGAATGTAGAAATACCACTGATCATAAGCAATCACGAAGATTTGCGATGGGTGGCAGACCGTTTCGGGATAGCCTATCATGTATTGAAAATAGATAAGGATAACAAAGACGAAATAGAGGCAAAGCAACTGGCATTGTTAAAGGAGAACAAGATAGACTTTATCGTTTTGGCGCGCTACATGCAAATATTGACAGACAGGTTTATAGAATCGTACCCCAATAAGATTATTAATATTCATCACTCATTTCTGCCTGCATTCGTCGGTGCAAAACCTTATCATGCAGCATACGAACGAGGGGTGAAAATAATAGGTGCAACGAGCCACTATGTGACTACCGAACTCGATGCCGGCCCTATCATAGAGCAGGATATTACGCGTATAACACATCGCGATAGTGTAGAAAATCTGGTGTGCAAGGGACAGGATTTGGAAAAGATAGTACTGTCGCATGCAATAGACTATCATCTCAATCGTAGAGTATTGGTGTATAAGAATAAAACTATCTTATTTTCATAAAATACAGATATTCCTGGTTTATATGTTGTTTAATATGTCTGAAAAGGGTAATTTTATACGATGTTTTCTTACTTTTGTAAAGCTAAGAAGAACTTACTCTTTATAGCATTGGATTAAAGTTTCAAAAGAAAAAATTATAATATTAATCTTAAATGTAATTTTATGTTTAAAAATCATCCAAAAGGTCTGTTAGCCGCTTCATTATCGAACATGGGGGAACGCTTCGGTTTCTATATCATGATGGCTATATTAGTTTTATTTCTGATGGGTAAGTACGGTTTAGATCTTAAGACAGCCGGAGGAATCTATTCAGGATTCTATTTTGCAATATATGCATTAGCTCTTGCCGGGGGGATTATTGCAGATAAAACCAAGCAATATAAGAATACAATCGCTATAGGAATTGTACTTATGGCTGTTGGATACCTTATTATAGCCATACCAACAGACACACCAGTAACAAATTTTCCTTTGATGTTAGGGCTTACTTGTTTTGGCTTATTTGTTATTGCGTTTGGTAATGGGTTATTTAAAGGAAACTTACAAGCATTGGTGGGTCAATTATATGATCAAAATCCAGAATATGCAAACAAGCGTGATGAGGGTTTTTCTCTTTTCTATATGTTCATCAACGTGGGGGCTATTTTTGCGCCTGTTATAGCAGTATTGATAAGAAATCTTTGGTTGAAAGTGAATGGTTTTTTATACGATTCAACACTCCCTGCTCTTTGTCACCAACATCTTGGAGGTACTATTAATGCGGAAGGAGCAGAGAATTTGTCAAAATTAGCCACTGAAGTTTCTCTCAATGGCACTCCCGTAGATATGACTACTTTTGCAAACGAATATCTTAACGTATTTACTACAGGATTCCATTATGCATTTGGAATTGCTATCGTGGCAATGCTTATCTCATTGGTCATTTTCCTTGTTAACAAAAAAGGTTTTCCAGATCCTGCTCAAAAAGTGAATAAAACACAGGAAGCAAGTCAGACGGTGGTTATGGATGCTAATGAAGTAAAAAAACGCTTGTATGCTTTATTTGCTGTATTCGGTGTAGTTATCTTCTTCTGGTTTTCATTTCACCAAAACGGATTAACCCTTACTTCGTTTGCTAAAGACTTTACGGATCTGAGTGCATTTGAGATTAATTTCTTCAATATTGTCACACTTAAAGGTGCTGAATTATTCCAAATATTTAATCCTCTTTTTGTTGTGTGTCTGACGCCTGTAGTTCTTGGTTTGTTTGGATGGTTACGTGCAAGAGGAAAAGAACCATCCGCACCAAAGAAAATAGCAATAGGTATGGGGATCGCTGCTGTAGCATACCTTGTAATGACAATTGGTTCATTAGGTCTACCTTCGGATGCGGAAAGAATAGCTATGGGTGGTAATATAGAACGTGTAACCCCTACGCTTCTCATTGGCACATATCTGATACTTACCATTGCCGAATTGTTTATAAGTCCTCTTGGATTATCATTTGTGTCTAAGGTTGCACCACCTCATCTTCAGGGAGTAATGCAAGGTTGTTGGTTAGGTGCTACGGCTATTGGTAATTCCTTATTATTTATAGGAGCAATATTTTACGAGTCAATTTCCTTATCAGCTACATGGGCGATCTTTGTAGGAGCATGTCTAATTTCAATGACGATTATGCTATTCATGCTGAAATGGCTTGAGAGAATAACAAAATAAAGATATATCTCGATAATATAAAAATCCCCGATTGTGCATGACATAATCGGGGATTTCTTATTTATTATAGCTTTATAGGGTTCATTCAATTTCTTGTATATCTTCTATCACAGCTCCTTCAGGAGGTGTATCTATCAGTTCCTTTTGTCTCCTCTTATTCCGGCGTAATATGTATAGCAGATATATGACAGATAGTATAGAAGTTCCACAAAGAAGATATACGCCACTTCCTATTTTAGGTAGTTTATAGAACAGGTTGAGCGATACGATGAAAGCAAATATACTGGTTACCATTAGAATAAAGCGTGCAGCCTTGGTTTTGAGTAGTATCCACAAACACATTGCTATGATGCTGAATAATGGTACAAGGTAAACAACATAGGTAGTATAGACGGATTCTTTATTTTTGGAGAAAAACTTGAAAAAATTAGTCACCTTTGTCATGTTCTTCTGTAAACCCGGAATATCCCAGCCTACAACCTTCCATGCACCCATATCGAGCCATGGCAGGAAAAAAGCGATAATAAACAAAAGAGCAAAGAGCAGCTCGAAGGAGATATATCTGTTAACTTTTTCCATTATAATTCGATTTCATCGGCAGATATATAACCATGTGTAATGCAGTAGAATATCAGTCCCGATACAGTTTTTATACCCAGTTTGGCTGTAATGTTCTTTCGGTGCGACAGAACGGTGTTCAGGCTGATGTTGAGCTTATCGGCAACCTCTTTGTTCAGCAATCCCAGTGATACAAGGCGCAGTACATCCAGTTCGCGCTGCGACAGAGCCTGAGTCTTATTCGTCTTGATGGAATGGCTTGCAGCTATCAGTTCCTGCAAGTCTTCCATTCCCGATTCGGAAAGCTCTTCGAGCATTGGTTTCAGTATCTTTTCGCGTATGCGGTTATGCTTTTCGAGATCTTTCTGAAAACTATCGATCGTAAAGATGACAGCATAGCACATATTCTCATTGAAGTTTCCCGATATATGTTTGATTATAATACTTTTGAGGTCTGTAAGCAAAGCCAGTGGCGTATCGCCTTTCACCATACCCTGTTCTATCTGATCTATCAGTTCTTGTTTAAATTCGCGGAACAGCCTGCTGATAAGCTTTAGTTGTGCATTATTCGCATCGCTCATCGACAGGAAGGCGTTCAGATGCTTTTCGAGATTGTGCAACTGTCCGTGTATCAGATAAGCGTCTGTCTGCTTAATGTATTTTACAACGAGTTCTATATCGAACTTCTGGAGCTTCTTTTCGGGGAAATAGTCTTCATTAAGAAAAGTATTGAGTATAGCCAGAAAGAATTCTGTATTGATATTGTTAGGCTTGCAGATTTCGCCGATAGTTTTATCACCCAGCCCCAGCTTAATACCGAAGCGGTTGATAACGGGTATCAGTTGATGATTCTCTTCTACTACTTCCGATAATATAGATGAGGTGTCTAGAAAAAGCATATATGTCTATCGTTTTTAGGGAAATACAGAAGACAAAAATACGTAATCTTTTTTATTTGCCTAGTTTCTTTCGGTCTTTATCTTGAAAATAACATACCTTCCACTAATGCTTTGGCGAACACTGTCCTGTGCATTAACTCTATCACCGTCTATTGCCTTAATCCTGTCTTTATCTATGTTATACTTCAAATGTAATATCTTTGCTACCTGTTCAGCCCGAGCTTGTGACAAGCGCAGGCTTATTCGACTGGCACCTTTCTTATTTCTGTTCATGCCACTGTAACCGATAACTTCAACACTCACATGAGGAAGTTTCTCCATATAGTTTGCAACCATTTCCATTTTCTTTATCTCGGTAGAATCTATTACATATTTGTTTATCCGAAAAAAGATAGTATCAGGATATACCGATAAATCGGTTTTGGTTTCCTGACCTAATAAAAAGATTGATTGTATAAACAGAGCAGATAGCAATAGTATTTTTAGAATATAATTATTCATCGTGGTTTGTGTTAATCGTTCAAATGTAGTAATCTTTTTGAGATGTAGGTAGTTATAGTCTATTTTTTATTTTTATTTCTCAGCTTATAGATTTTAACAATAGTGCGTTAAAAACAATTTATGGTAATAATACGGATATTGTTAAACAAATATCGAATTAAGATTGTTAAATTTGTAACAACACTAAAAGACACTCATTTATGAAAAAGATGCTTTTTACATGTTTAACGTTTTCTGTACTATTAATAAGTAGTACCGTAAGCGCAGAAAATATAAGTAACAATAATAACAATAACAATAACAATCAAAAAACAAAAGCTATGAAATTTGAATTACCAAAGTTGCCATATGCAACTAACGCTTTAGAGCCGGTTATCGGTCAGCAGACAATAGAGTTACATTACGGAAAACACCTGCAAACATATATCACTAATCTGAACAATCTGATTGTAGGTACTAAATTTGAGAATGTAGATTTGGAGACTATCGTTAAAGAGAGTGATGGCGCTATTTTTAACAATGCCGGTCAGACATTGAATCACAATATATATTTCCTATCTTTCAGCCCTAATGGAGGCGGCGAACCTAAAGGTAAGCTAGCTGACGCAATTAATGCAGAGTGGGGTTCTTTCGAGAATTTTAAGAAAGAGTTCGTTGCAGCCGGAGTAGGAGTATTCGGTTCGGGATGGGTTTGGTTGTCTAAAGACAATGCAGGTAAACTATATATAACAAAAGAACCGAATGCCGGTAACCCTATCACTAAAGGAAACACTCCGCTTCTGGGATTCGACGTTTGGGAACATGCTTATTATCTCGATTATCAAAACCGCAGAGCAGATCACTTGGCTGAACTGTGGAAGATAATCGACTGGAATGCTGTTAGTGCTCGTTACTAATAAAATAGTTAATGATTTAGATATGAAAGCGGCCTTTTACAGGTCGCTTTTTTATTTTAACTTTGTAATATCAGTAATTTATAAGATATGAAGAAAGTAGCTATACTGGGTATCGACCTGCAAAATGATTTTACTCTGCCATCGGGTTCGTTGTATGTAAATGGCGCAGATGTGGACACAGTACGTATCGATGATTTTATACGAAAATATCAGGATAAAATTGACTATGTGGCTCTCACGCTCGATTCGCATCAGCCGATCCACATCGCTCATCAGATATATTGGAAAGACGCGGACGGAAATCATCCGCCTTTGTTTTCTGTCGTTACGGCAGATGATGTAAGGAGTGGTAAGTGGATTCCTCAGTATAATCGGGAGTTGGCATCGACCTATATGGAACAGCTGGAAGCCAAAGGTGATATTTGCACCATCTGGCCAATGCACTGTATATTGGGTACAGACGGATGGGCTATAAATAAGGCTGTTACCGACAGCTTGTCCGATTGGGCTATAAATAACGATAAGTCATACGAATTGTTTTATAAAGGATATTCCCAATCTACCGAGCATTACAGTATTTTCAGGGCGGCTGTAGAGTGGGAGAGTGAACCTGCAACTCACCTCAATACAGAGTTGCTATCCAAACTGAACGAATTTGATGAAGTATTACTGGTAGGAGAAGCCGCAGACTACTGTGTAGCCAATTCGTTAAACGATATTCTGGATGAATGTGACAGTCTGGCTAAGAAAACGGTAGTGCTTACCGATTGTATGTCGTGGATAAATACAGATAACGACAGAGCAAAGGAAATCTTTGATAAGGCGGCGAAACAGGGCGTGCGGTTTATGCTTTCCGGCGATTATTCGGTATAATCGCTGTATTCTGTATATTCTACATTGTCGGCATAAGGTTTTCCGGTCTTTTTATCCTTCTCTATAAAGATTTTCTTGGCTACCTTTCCCACAACGCGTGTGGTAATGGCATCGTATGAACCTCCGACTACTCCACCAAGTACAGGAACGGCTTTGCCCAAAGATGTAGCACCTTTTGTTCCCATTTTGGTTGCCAGTTTCGCGCTGACTTTTTCCAATATTTTGGTAAGCAGCTTTTCTCCGGCTTTTACACTCATATCTTTCAGTAATTCTTTGGCTCCGTTTCCGGCCATAGAGATGTACACCATCGATTTTACCCTGTCGTCGTTGATGTCGTGCCCGCCCATATAAGCAATGGCGGCTATCATGCGTATCTGAACATAAATTACACTGGCTATATTCGCAGGCACAGTCAATGGCATCACAGCAATACCACCCAGTCCGGTGACAAACCCACTGGTAGCAGCTTTAGCCACCTGCCATTTGATAAGGGAATCGACCTGTTCCTCCAATGTGCCGTTTTGGTTCAGGTAACTGTCTCCCAAACTGTATGCCGAATCTACACCTGTAAATCCACCTATTGCTTTGCTGTAAGCCCAATCCAGCGTTTTAGCTATCAACCCTTTACTTACTTGTGTATTTTGTTTTTTGTCTGCCATGCTATTCAGTATGTTAAGTACAAATATATTTAGTTTAGCGACAATAATTATGCCAATATAGCTAAAAAAGAATAAAGCGTCCCATTTACAAGAAATGAAACGCTTTAAATAATAAATAAAAATTTAATTCTCATTCATAAGCTGATCTAAATCGTTAGCTGTTAGATTCATTGCCACAATTACTCCGTTTTCATCGATTAAGTAATTCTTGAACCCTCTGTCTAAGCGAAAACGATCGAACAGGTCTTTTGAAACGTCATTGCTGGCGATGAACTGATATTCAGTGTCAATCTTGTCCATAGTCAATGTTTTCGCATAAACCGATTCATTCTTGTCAAAAGATACAGATACCATTTTTACCGGGTATTTTTTATTCTCGATCAAATGGGAGAATAGAACATTGTCCTTACGCGAATATGCGTCGTAAGCCGCCCAGAAATTTACCAATACTTTTTGACCTTTCAGATCAGATAAATTAATTTTAGTCCCCGATACGTTTTCTAGATTTTTAATATCAGGAAACTGGTTTCCCGGATAAATACCCTCCGAAAGACTAGAAGTGCTTGATGTGTTGGATGATAAGCTGATAAAAGCTATTCCAAATATCAAGAGATACTTCAAATAATTCATAAAATAATCATTAGGTTACCACTAAAGCCTATTCCAATGCCTCACAGAAAAGAATATGGCTCTCCCAACTTTTGGGAACAGAACGAAAAGACTACGCTTAGAATTTCCCATTTCTGTATTTCGGGCTCAAAGGTAATACAATTTCGTTAATTCATAGATGAAACGAATATTTTTTTACTTAATAAGTGTTGTAACTGTTTGTTTGTGCGGGTTTTGGGGTGTTTCTTTAAGGTGAGATTTTTGTTAATATATTTCTTTTGTTTTTCTGTTTATTCGAAAACTCTTGTCTGCAAAGAAGATCGGTAAATTGAATGTATGAGAAATGAAAATGCTTATCTATAATCTGTCGATATGCTAATCGGCTAATAGCCGAACGGAGTTTCGGTGATGTGCCGATATGCCGGTGAAAGCGGTCTTTAAATGGAAAAATAGGCAGAGCTGAAATCGTAAAAAAGTTGCTAAGAATTATTTATCTGTACTTGTAATGGAAATTTTCGTTCAAATTTAAACAGACTCTTAGTCTTTAAATAGGTGCTCTTTATGGGTATGTGTGTTTTTATCAGTTTTATCTATATTAAAATCGGTTTATTAGTGCGGAATCTCAGACTTTTTTTCTTTCTTTGCCTTATCATCCTGTATAGGAAAGGAATCAAACACGAAGCATGCAATGATCAAGTATTTATACATAACGTTGGGGTTGATTACTCTGAGTCTCGGGTTGTTGGGGATTGTTACGCCCGGATTGCCGACAACGCCACTTATACTGCTTACAGGGGTGCTGTTTGCGAAAAGCTCTCCTCGCCTGCATCAGAAATTATTAGATAATAAGCTGACAGGCAGGTATATCCGTCGGGTAAATGAAGGATTCAGTATAAAGGGGTTACTTATATCTATTGGCCTTATGTGGTGTATGGTTTCTTTCACTGCATTTGTTGTATTCGACTATGGCACTATGCGGTTTGTGATGCTCGGTTTAGGAGCAATAGGTACTATCGCTCAGATAATAGTATTGAGAAAAAAGCGGAAAGCGGTTGTTGTGCCATTGCAGCAAGACGATACTATGGCAGATGAAGAGGAAATGAAAATTTCGTGAATGTTGAAAAAATGTATATTTGTGTTATAGAATATATAAAAAAAACTTTGAAATTCTATGATATTTCTGTTTCTTTGTAAGAATGGGGACTGTTAGGAGAGGTTTAATCTATAATTGATCAAAAAGAAGTATGGAAAACAATAATGAACAAGAGGGTCAGATTCAGATCGAATTGCCTGAAGATGTGGCACAAGGTACATATTCCAATCTGGCAATAATAGCCCATTCATCGTCTGAATTTGTTATTGACTTTGTTCGTATCTTACCCGGATTGCCTAAGGCGAAAGTTAAATCGCGTATTATACTTACACCGGAACATGCTAAACGCCTTTTGTTTGCGTTAAATGAAAATATCAACAGATATGAGGCTCAGTACGGACAGGTATCAGCAGACAATTCTCCGGGTTTTCTTCCTCCGATAAACGGATCGATAGGTGAAGCTTAATTATTATTTAATCATAAATTAAATAAGAAAAATAATATATGAGAATCGGAATCCCTAAAGAATTGAAAGCTTTTGAAAACCGTGTGGCTGTTACGCCTGCGGGAGTTCATGAATTGGTAGCCGGAGGACATGACGTATATGTCCAGACGGGCGCAGGGGTTGGCAGCGGTTTCTCGGATGTGGATTATACAGATTCGGGAGCCAGGATATTGCCGACAATCGAAGAGACCTACGCTATTGCCGACATGATAGTAAAAGTAAAGGAACCGATACAGGAAGAATATAGTCTTATTCGCGAAAATCAAATTGTATTCACATATTTTCATTTTGCCTCCAGTCTCGAACTGACTAAGGCTATGATAAAAAGTAAGGCTGTATGTATAGCGTACGAAACTGTGGAGTTACCCGATCGTTCGTTACCGTTGCTTGTGCCTATGAGCGAGGTGGCGGGGCGTATGGCAATACAGGAAGGCGCACGCTTTCTGGAGAAACCTCATTTGGGTAAAGGTGTTTTGCTGGGAGGTGTTCCCGGAGTAAAGCCTGCTCATGTGGTTGTTATAGGCGGCGGTGTCGTTGGAGCACAGTCGGCATGGATAGCAGCCGGAATGGGAGCAAGGGTAACAGTGTTGGATAAGAGCCTGCCGCGTCTACGCTACCTTAGCGATGTGATGCCGGCAAATGTTACTACCCGCTATTCGGATACACATACCATTACCGAGCTTTGCAAAGATGTAGACCTGATAGTCGGAGCTGTACTCATAGCAGGAGATAAAGCACCACAGGTGGTGACACGCGATATGTTGAAGCTGATGCAGCCCGGAACCGTATTGGTAGATGTGGCTATAGATCAGGGCGGATGCTTTGAAACTTCGCGTCCGACTACACACCTCGATCCGGTATTCGTTATAGATGAGGTAGTGCATTATTGTGTGGCAAACATACCGGGTGCCGTACCTATGACTTCTACGCTGGCACTGACCAATGCAACATTGCCGTATGCCTTGGAGCTTGCCAATCTGGGCTGGGAAGAAGCCTGCCGCCAATATAAGGATCTGAGAAAAGGACTGAATATAATAAAAGGAGATGTTGTGTACAAAGCTGTAGCTCACACATTCGGTCTCGAGTATAAGGAATATTAAAATTACAAAAACGCAATAATTATGAATGAAACGATGCCCCGATTCAATTTCTTTACAATGTTTAGAGATGGATTTAAAAGTATGACTTTGGGTAAAACGCTATGGACTATCGTAATTATCAAGCTAATTATCATGTTCTTGATTTTACGGCCTTTCTTTTTCCCAAATTTTCTGAACTCGAAATTTGATGATGCCGAGAGTAAGTCAGATTATGTAACTGAAGAGTTGATTAATAATTCTACGGTAAACGAATAATTGGAATCCTCATATAATTACTAATATAAAACTATTATTTATGGAACTACTAAGTACATCGTTAATAGACTGGTCAAGAGCCCAGTTTGCTATGACAGCAATGTATCACTGGTTGTTTGTCCCTCTCACTCTGGGGTTAGGGATCATTATGGCAATCATGGAAACAATGTATGTGCGTACAGGTAACGAGCAGTGGAAAAAAACTGCGAAATTTTGGATGAATATCTTTGGTATCAACTTTGCTATCGGGGTTGCTACAGGACTTATCCTCGAGTTCCAGTTTGGTACCAACTGGTCAAATTATAGCTGGTTTGTAGGAGATATATTCGGTGCTCCGCTGGCTATCGAGGCTACTGTTGCCTTCTTTATGGAAGCTACGTTTATCTCCATCATGTTCTTCGGATGGAAACGTGTGAGCAAAGGATTTCACCTTGCATCTACATGGCTGACTATCACAGGGGCAACCCTTTCGGCTTTGTGGATTCTTGTTGCCAACGCATGGATGCAATATCCTGTAGGCATGGAGTTTAATCCGGATACTACACGTAACGAGATGATCGACTTCTGGGCTGTAGCATTATCGCCTGTGGCAATCAACAAATTCTTCCACACCGTTCTTGCCGGATGGGTATTGGGAGCTGTATTTGTCGCCGGTATTGCTGCATGGTATATGCTGAAGAAAAAGAATGCCGAGTTTGCCCGCCAGAGTATGAAAGTAGCTGCTATGTTCGGTCTTGTATCATCTTTGCTTATCCTGTGGACAGGTCACGGTTCGGCTCAGCAGGTAGCTGAAAAACAACCGATGAAACTGGCTGTTATGGAAGGCTTGTATGAAGGAGGAGAAGGAGTGGGGCTTATCGCTTTTGCCATCCCTAATCCTGCAAAAGAATCATACAACGACAATGTAGATCCTTATATCCTAAATATAAATATCCCGAAAGGCCTTTCATGGCTTAGCTTTGGTGAACTGGATGCCTATGTGCCGGGTATAAAAGATATTATAGATGGAGGCTATAAAGAGCCGGATGGTTCTACAGCCCTGTCTTTCGTCGAAAAGCAATCGAAAGGAAAGCTGGCTATTCAGGCACTGGCAGACTATAAGAAAGCTAAAAAAGACGGAAATGAAGCTGCTGCTACCGAATATAAAAATGTGTTGAAAGCAAATTATGCTTATTTCGGTTACGGTTATCTTGAAACACCTGATCAGCTGATACCAAACATTCCGTTGGTATTCTGGCCGTTCCACATTATGGTGTATCTTGGCGGATATTTTATCCTGTTATTTATAGTTTTATCTTTCTTGGTGTATCGCAACAAGGATATTGAAAATAAGAAATGGCTGTTGTGGGCATGTGTATGGACTATTCCATTGGCATATGTTGCCGGACAGGCAGGATGGATGGTTGCAGAGATCGGACGTCAGCCTTGGGCTATTCAGGATGTATTGCCATTGCAGGCGGCGGTGTCGGCTCTTTCGGCAAAATCTGTGATTATAACTTTCTGTTTATTCCTTGCATTATTTACAGGATTGCTTATTGCAGAGATCCGTATCATGCTGAATCAGATAAAGAAAGGTCCGGAGGACTCTCACTAATTTGTCAAGTATACTAGACACTAGTTTACTAGTCTATTAAATTTTCATATTAACAACTAGAATTCTAGAAATCTTTATACTAGAAATCTAAAAAAAGATATAACTATGGATTATTCATTTTTACAACATTATTGGTGGTTCCTTATGTGCCTGATCGGGGGGATTTTTGCATTCCTTCTGTTTGTTCAGGGCGGACAATCGATGCTATTTTCGTTAGCGAAAGATGAGAAGGAGCGCATGATCCTTGTTAACGCGTTAGGACGTAAATGGGAATATACATTTACTACTCTTGTAACATTTGGTGGTGCATTTTTTGCTTCCTTCCCATTATTCTATTCTACCAGCTTCGGTGGTGCATACTGGGTATGGATGGCTATATTATTCTGTTTCGTATTGCAGGCAGTATCTTATGAGTTCCAGTCGAAACCGGGTAACCTTTTCGGACGCAATACATACAGATGGTTCCTGTTTGTTAACGGTTTGCTGGGTACATTCCTTGTAGGTGCGGCGTTAGCTACATTCTTCACCGGTTCTGATTTTACAGTGAACAAAGGTAACATGACAGATGTATTAAGCCCTGTTATCAGCCGTTGGGGGTCTGAGTGGCATGGTTTGGAAGCGTTGGCCGAGCCACGTTGCTGGCTTCTTGGCCTTACTGTTTTCTTCCTTGCGCGTACACTTGCCTGCTTGTTCTTTATCAACCGTTTGCAGGATGAGACATTGGTAAGCCGTTCACGTAAATTCTTACTTTATAATGCTCTACCTTTTGTGGTATTTTTCCTTGCATTCGTTATCTGGACTTGTCTGGCTAAAGGTTATGCTGTAGATCCGGTATCGAAAGTGGTAAGCCTTGTTGAGTATAAATATTTCCTCAATCTGGTGGAAATGCCGATTGTATTTGCCGTATTTGTAGTAGGGGTGCTTCTGGTACTGTTTGGTATTGGTAAGTCGCTGCTATCTAAGGAATATCGTTCGGGAATATGGTTTACAGGTGTAGGTACGGTACTTACAGTATGTATGTTGTTGCTTATCACAGGATTCAACAACACAGCTTACTATCCGTCTGCTACAGACCTGCAAAGCTCACTGACTATCGAGAACTCTTCGTCCAGTGAATTTACACTGACAGTGATGTCTGTTGTGTCTCTTCTTATTCCTTTTGTTCTTGCATATATAGTATATGCTTGGAACTCTCTGGAAAAGAAACATTTCGATGTGAAAGACCTGAAAGACGACGGGCACGTTTATTAATATATCTATAATAATATGAAAGCAGGAAGGCTGAAGAGCCTTCCTGCTTTTTTTCTTAAACAGTTACTTAAAACAAAAAGGGAACAGATCATTCTGCTCCCTTTATATTTTGTAGCCCTGATAAATTATGCAGGGTGAATTGCTTCAGTTGGACATGCATCAGCGCAAGTACCACAATCTGTGCAAGTGTCAGGATCTATAACATAGATATCTCCTTCCGAAATTGCGTTTACAGGACACTCGTCTATACAAGTACCACAAGCAATGCAATCTTCATTAATTACGTAAGCCATGATTTTCGTTTTTTAATATTATTACTAACTTTGATGCACAAATATAGTTAGTTTTTTTATTCATCCAAAATTCAGGCTATTAGATATTATAAATATAGTTATTGGTTATATCTATAATTTATTTGAGAAAATTTTCTAATTATTTATACATTAGTTTGTTATGTTGAGTTTGCAATTTGGGGTGAAATAAATAATTAACGCTTATTTTTAATCTTTCTAAGTTATTATGTTCCGATTCAGGTATAATAACAGGAAAGGATAATCGTTTATAATGTAAATGAAACACAAATCAGGATATATCAGATTATCTATACTGCTGCTTATGTGCAGCTTTGTATCGGTGGTGTACGGTCAGGTTCAGTACCGTAAGCCACTCAATCAGCCGTTTGGCGATCAGAAATTGTATCATCTCGGTTTTTCGATAGGGATCAACGGACAGGATATGCTGTTTAACCATACCGGATATGTTGGTGAAAATGGCGAAGCATGGTTTGCCGAGATACCTTCCTACTCGGTAGGGTTCAGTGTTGGGATCATTGGTGACCGTTATCTCAACCAATACTTTAATCTTCGTTTGTCGCCCAGCCTGCATTTGGGAGAGAGACGCTTTGTGTTTAAAGAACAAACTTCAGGAAAAGAATATGAGCGCTCACTACGGGCTAATTATCTGACAATACCACTGCATCTCAAATTCAGTGTGCCACGTATGCAAAACTATCGCCCTTATGTCATAGGCGGAGTCTATGCAGCTATGGATCTTGGGACGAAGAAAAATGATGCCCTGTATTTCAAGAAAATGGATTATGGTCTGGAGTTCGGGGTAGGTTGTAACATATATTTGCCATTATTTAAGCTTTGTCCCGAATTGCGATTTTCGTTCGGTCTTGCCGATCTGGTGAATAAAGACCGTTCGGGACTGGATGAACAGGAATTGCTCAAATATAGTCAGGCAATCGCTTCCGGCAAATCGCGTATGATCTCGCTTATATTCAACTTTGAATAAACAAAATCTCTTCTTATGAATCTCAGATATCAGGATAATTGTAATAATATATCGTGGGAAAGGGTTGTGGAAATACTGAAACAAGTAGGTATGTCATATACTGATCCCGAAAAGCATAAAATATCTTTTGAGGTAAGTCATGCTGTTGTGTTTGTTTTCGATGGAGATAATTTAATTGGCATTGGACGTGTTATCTCTGACGGTGTACGCCAGTCTGCTATGTACGATATAGCAGTAGACCCTGCATATCAGGGGCACCGGATAGGGCAGGAGATAGTGAGTCGGTTGCTTACAGCTACTTCCGGTTGTAATTGTATCTTGTACGCATCACCCGGTAAAGAGGGCTTTTATAAGCGGCTGGGATTTAAAAAAATGAAGACTGGGATGGCTTTCTTCACCAATCCTCAAAGAATGGTGGACGGGGGCTTTGTCGAAGAGTAATGAATAATGCCGAGAAAAAGACAGTCGCGAAGATGATTCGCATATACTGTGCTGCTAAACATGGAGGAAAGGACGGTTTATGCCTCGAGTGTACGGCTTTGAACGAGTATGCAGAAAAACGACTCGAGCGTTGTACTTATGGCGAAGATAAGCCTAGTTGTCAGAAATGCCCTATTCACTGCTACAAGCCTGATATGAAAGCCCGAATACAGGAGGTGATGCGTTTTTCGGGGCCTCGAATGCTGTTTCGAAGTCCGTTGATGGCATTGCACCATTTGTGGAAGAACTTCAGGTCGTAACGAATAATCAGAAGTTTTATCAATAGATTGTACAGTTAGCTGAGGGTGGCTGACTGTAAATTATGTTGTCTAAAAAAACAGAAAATGGTCTTTGAAATAATAATGTAAAAACTGTAATCTTTGTCAGCTTTTAGTTAAAATGTAGTATACAGCCTTGTAGGGGGGACCCATGTGTTTGCCCGAAGATCGGATAAACGAGCAGGATGTGCGCACCAGCGAGGTTTAGTTAAGAGATTTCTCACGCAAAGACGCAAAGGAATAACACTTGTAACTAGCGTTAGTTTTGTCAGTTTTTAGTTAAAATTATTTTCAAATACTTGTTAGTACTTATAATCCTTGTCAGATGAAAGCCTTGTTTATCTTACTAAGTAGATAATAGTCTAAGATAGTCATGGCTGCCATTGCTTCCACGATAGGTACTGCACGTGGTAATACACAGGCATCGTGGCGTCCGCGAGCCTTTAAATCGGTGTTTTCACCGTCTTTATTCACGGTGTCCTGGTGTATAAGGATTGTTGCTACAGGTTTGAATGCTACCCGGAAGTATATGTCTTGTCCGTTGGATATTCCGCCTTGTATTCCGCCCGAGTGATTGGTGCGGGTATTTATTTTGCCATTGTCGTTATAGAATACATCGTTTGCTTCCGATCCACGATGGCTAACATCGAATCCATCGCCATATTCGAATCCTTTTACTGCATTAATGCTTAGCATAGCACTGCCAAGAGAGGCATGCAATTTGCCGAATACGGGCTCACCCAGACCGACAGGAGTACCTTTTATTACGCATGTGATAACTCCTCCGATGGTATCGCCTTTTGCTTTCACTTCTTCTATCAGGCTTATCATTTCGGCAGCCTTTTCGGGGTCGGGGCAACGCACAGGCGTAGATTCTATCAGAGAAAGATTGTACTCTGTATATGGTTTCTCCAGTCTGATATTTGCTACCTGCGATGTAAAGGCTGTAACTTCTATAGACAGTTGTTTCAATGCCAGTTTTGCAATAGCACCGCCTACACATCGGGCTATGGTTTCCCTTGCCGAAGAGCGTCCTCCCCCTCTGTGGTCGCGGATACGGTATTTTTGGCTATAGGTATAATCGGCATGAGACGGACGATAGATGTCTTTCATATTGTCGTAGTCCGATGAATGCTGATTGTTATTCCGTATAATGAATCCGATAGGAGTGCCTGTGGTGCGGTTTTCATATATTCCCGAAAGGAATTCGACCTCATCGGCTTCCTTGCGGGGTGTGGTTATCTTCGATTGTCCCGGTCGGCGGCGGTTGAGCTCACTTTGTATAAAGTCCATATCAATAGTGATTCCTGCGGGGCAGCCGTCTATGACGCCACCAATAGCAGCACCGTGCGATTCGCCGTATGATGTAAGCCTGAAAATGGTTCCGAATGTATTCATCTGAAGTTTTTCTGAAATATGATTTACAAATTTACACCAAAATATTCAAATGGCACACAAAAGGATAAAAATAGGCTCAGATTCATCCGTAATGTGACGATGGAAAGGCTTTTAATATAAATTAAACGAATAAATTAAGATTTAATTGCTAAATTTGCAGATTATTATTACTACGAAAATTCTGACATTGAAAAGAATAAGTGAAATGAGGGTAAGTAAAATCTATTTCAGCCTTATTATATTTTTATTTATTAGTTTATCTGTATATGCCCAGACAGATCGAAACAGTGGGGTAAAGAAAGATAGTTTGTTGAATAAGATAACAGATATTGAATCGAGGGTTCGTGAAGTTTCTACCAAAGATACAATGCGGGGATTTTCAGCGCCATTGAAGATAGATACAGCTTATGCCAATCAGATACAGGAGGCTAGTCTGCAACCGGCAAGGGATAAGAACGGACTGATTGTGATGATTCCCGACTGGGTTCCGTTTTCTAACAATGTGTCGTTTCGCGATACTGTAATTTTTGAGCCGGCGTACTTGCCTGTCATATTTGAAGGTAAGATATTGCCGCGTAATATTGATTTCAGGTCGAAAGATACTACTACGTCAGGCGTAGAACCTTTTCATCTTATATCTCCTGATAGTACATTTGCACCACTATTAGAGCGTGTAAACCATATAGAAGATATGAGAAAACTGTATTATACAAGTAATCCTCAGAAAATACAGCTGAATGCTTTAGCATTTAAAGGAAGTCCTGTGATTAAAGAAACTGTAGTGGAGCAAAGGAATCCGTTTAAGGATTTAATAACAGCCGAGAATCCATTCGAATTCAGTACACCTGAAATAGAAAAGATAAAGATAAAGCCTGTATATTGGATCATCAATGGAAAGCATGAATTACAGGCTTCTCAAAATAGTTTCTCGGAGAAATGGGGCAGTGATAATAACTTTAACCTATATAGTAATCAGGTTGTAAATGCAAATTACAAGAAAAAGAAAATAGCATTCAATAATCTGTTTGAGTGGCGTCTGAATCTTCAGCAAATAACGGGATCGAAAAAAGACGACAACGATGGTATAAATATTATAGATGATTATCTCAGAACATACAGTACTTTTAGTATTGAGGCTTTCAAGAAATGGTCTTATTCTACTAATCTTGAAATGAAAACTCCACTATTTGAAAAGAAAAAGGTTGGTGACCGTACTGTTGTTCAACGTGCTATACTATCTCCTTTCGAACTTAATCTGGGTCTCGGTATGCGTTATAAGACTGAGACAGTGTCGAAACAGGATAAGTACCGTAAATTTAATGTCGCAGCAGACCTTTCTGTGCTCTCACTCAATTATAAGTTTGTAGGAGACAACAGGGTGGATGAAAAGCAGTTTGGTATCGAAGAAGGTAATAAGTCGAAAACAGAATATGGTTCTACATTCAATGTGAATCTCTCTTATAGCCGTAACAGATATACAAGTTTTACTTCACGTCTGAAATATTTTACCAACTATGAGAAGGTATATGTAGAGTTCGAGAACTCATTGAATTTTGCTCTGAACAGGTATTTGTCTACCACGTTGTATTTGTATGTGAAGTATGACGACTCCCTTGCACCTGAGAATAGAGACCCGAAATTTAAATTTTTTAATTATAACGAAATGCTCCGCTTTGGTCTTACCTATACATGGTAAAAAAGTTTTGCAGGTAACCTCTTCGTTATTTATAACTTAAGCCGACTCATAGAATAAAATTATTTATTAATGCCATTTTTATTTGGAGCATTAGGTTTATTTGCATACTTTTGCACTCACAATATCGCGGGGTGGAGCAGTGGTAGCTCGCCAGGCTCATAACCTGGAGGTCATCGGTTCGAATCCGGTCTCCGCAACTGAAAGAGACGGAAACTGTTTATTACAAACAGTTTCCGTTGTTTTTATACATACTTGTCGGGGCAGATACGGGGCAGTAGTCAAGGAAATTATCCTCCATATATGCTATATGATTTCTCGAGATATATTTGCTCCTCTTTGTAAAAATAATCTAGCAATGCCCAATCATTTCCTAATTGTTCAATATTGATCCAGTCATCTAAAGTGTAGCTTTTTTGCCTATTTTTATTGTCTCTAAATGGATATCTGAATGCGAATGTAAAACGTCCGATTTGGAATGCAAAAATAAGACCATTTTCACTATTTAGATATAAGTTATGTATTGAGAACGAGTATTTACAATCGTTAGGTATATTTTGACCATATTTATCAAAGAATACCCTTGCTCCCTCGTCAAATCCGAAATCATCCCATAATTGTAATCTATCGCTTTTTTCTAAAGATAAAAATGATAAAATTCTTTCATTTTGAGGATTAGAGAATATCCTTTCTTTAAGATTTTCCATAAGATTTTTTATAAAAAGTAATAATTCCTCACCCAATTCTGTAGCAAATCTATCTGGTACCTAAACATTTGTCCAGCCTTCATAATATATATACTCATTATCTGTTGCCAAGATATAATGTTGAGAATTCCATTTATCTTTTGCCAGAAAGCATTCCCTTATTTTGTAGTTTTTGAGAGGGTCAAATCCGTTTAGCTCAGAAGCTTCCATTATATGATTATTTACGGACACTTGACAGTAACTTTTACCGCTTTGGACATGTTCTCTTGAAGAATCGATGAGAAGAGGGTAATTAGACCATCTCATAAAATAATCAACAGAGGTCTGTTTTATAATATCTTCATCACCATAATAGCCAATAGCGATACCATAATTAGATCTTAATTGTTCTTCAGGGAATGTATCATCAATATCCCATTCTTCGAACAGGCAGAGGGTACGGAATGCAAAAAGAGCAAACACTTTCTCTATCGGTATATCTTCTTTCTGCATTATAAGGAGATGTCCTGTCCATGCTTCTCCACCATTCCAAAAGGAGATAAACTCCATTGGTATGGTGTTTCTGTATTGTAATACAGCATCAATATTCTCTTTTAAAACAGTATTAGAATGTTTTCCTATCATTGTTCTATTTTTGCTTACAATGTAAGTATACTTTTTCGATCTTCGATTAAATTGTTTGTAAGAGTTTAACCATTCTGAAATTTGTGAGATATGAATTGTTACTCTTCCTTGATTGTTGTTTCTTTACTCTGTACCCACATAATTCAAAAAACGGGCGTGCAGTAATACTTACATCCGAATATATAAAATGATTGTTCTGCAAAACTGCCTTTTTTTCAATCGCTTCTAATAATCGTCTTGCGATCCCTAGCCTCTGGCAATCCTTATGCACATACATGAAATCCAGATAACCATCAGGAGCTAAAGAACTAAAGCCTACAATTTGTTCTTTATATTCGGCTACAATAAAGTATTGTGAATCGATTCGTTCTTTCCATTTATCCGTATTATTATAAGATGAAGACCAATCATTTATTTGCTCTTTAGAATAATCATCATTACTGATGTTCTGAACCGTATCATAAAATAATTGTGCAATTTCTTCTATATCCGAGTCATTTGCAGGTCTTATTGTCAAATCCTTCATCATAATTAATGATTTTATAATTCTTCTTCAGAGCAGTAATTGCATTTTGAAAGTTCTCTTTTTTCACTAGTATATAATCAGTGTTATAAGTAGAGATGGCAAAAATGCTGATATTATTTTCAGCCAGTAGCGTTGCTATTTTAGCCAGAATACCGACCAGAGAGAAATCAAGGGTTCCTTTAATCTTAAAGGCTTTCCATCCCTTTTCACATTCTATACGATCCGACGGTATAGATGATTCTTCACATACTAACGAGATTTCCTCATTTGTTTTCCCTATAAAAAAATATTCATCCTTTAGATTGATGTTTTCGGTTCCTTGCAGTTTACATACTGCAAATTTTTTGTTTAGTATCTCTAATTCCATATATTCATGATTGTTTTGATTAGATTTAATGCCAATCGTAGCCACAGAATCGGCATTGCTTTGCCTGTGGCGTTCTTGCCAGACCATTGCATTTAGAGCAATAGTTTAGAAAAACTTTGTGGGGAGATTCAGCCATAATTCTTTTTGCTACATTTATATAAAAGACATCCTCTCCGTCTTTTAGAAGGTCTAAAGCCGGTTGCCAATCTGATAACCATCCCTTCTCTTTATATAATTCTGTCACTTTAATATGATTATCCTCTTCTCTGTCTGATAATTTGATCGTAGAATGTTGATGCCTTAATGCTAACTTTTCCTCGTCAGAAAACAGATGATAATAATATGTAGTTATATACCTTGCTGTTTCTATATCCATATTTATATATGTATTAGTTTTTATCAAATATAGGCAAATCTCCACCAACATCTCCTCCTTTCTTTCGTAATCTTTGAGGGTCTAAAGCATTATAACATCTCGCTGGTGTTAAGATCTACTGTTCAAATATTAATCTATCTTTTTACTACACAGCACACAGACTGGAATTGGGGCGCATCCGCTCCTCGAACGTTATTTTTGCATGGGTAAGAAGAAAAATTTTAACTAAAACCTGACAAAACTAACGCTAGTTACAAGTGTTATTCTTTTGCGCCTCCGCGTCTTTGCGTGAGAAATCTTTTAACTAAATCTCGCTGGTGCGCACACCCTGCCCGTTTATCCGATCTTCGGACGAACACATGGATCCCGCCCTACAAGGCAGCACACTGCATTTTAACTAAAACCTTACAAAGCTTACTCGAAAATATTAGTTTTTAATTACACGTGTTTCGATTCTAGAATCTTAATTCTTAAAAGAACGCTTTTCTATATAGATAAACTTTTCTATTTTTCATACTTCTGTATATATTATCTTTGACGACACAAAATAGAATGATTGTATAAATAACAGGTGTCCGTATACGGACACCTGTTGCTGTAATAAATTAATATTGAACACAAAACGAATGTAGGAAACTTATCTGCTTCTACCTGATCCGCTACGTTCGGTTGCTTCTCTACGGCTACGTTCCTGTTTTTCCTGCTCCTCACGCTGTCTTCTGCTCTCGGCTTCGCGTCTTTCAGTAGCTTGTCTCTCTTGAGCTTCCCGCTGTCGGCGGCTTTCTGCTTCCTGCTTTTCCCTTGCTTGTTTTTCTTGTCCCTCTCGTTGCCTTCTGTTCTCGGTTTCTCTTCTTTCAGCTTCTTGTCTTTGTTGAGTTTCTCTTTGTCGGCGGCTTTCTGCTTCCTGTCTTTCGCGGGCTTGTTTTTCCTGTTCCTCACGCTGTCTTCTACTCTCGGTTTCGCGTCTTTCAGTAGCTTGTCTCTCTTGAGCTTCCCGCTGACGGCGGCTTTCTGCTTCCTGCTTTTCCCTTGCTTGTTTTTCTTGTTCCTCTCGTTGCCTTTTGCTCTCGGCTTCTCTTCTTTCAGCTTCTTGCCTTTGTTGAGTTTCTCTTTGACGACGACTTTCCGCTTCCTGCTTTTCCCTTGCTTGTTTTTCCTGTTCTTCGCGTTGTCTTCTGTTCTCGGCTTCTCTTCTTTCAGTCGTTTGTTTCTCTTGGGCTTCCTGCTGGCGGCGGCTTTCAGTTTCTTGTCTCTCTCGTTCTTGTCTGTCCTGATTAGGTACAATATATGTTGGTCGTTGTGCCGGAGTTTCAGGTTTGCTCGGATTTTCGATAATAGGCCTTCTGTCAGGTCTTAATCCTGTTGAACCCTCAGGTGTAGGCACTGGTCTTACACTTGGTCTGTCATTATCTGTAGGCCTTGTACTTGTTGGAGGTACAGGTCTTACAGTTGGCCTGTCGTTTTCGGTAGGTCTTGTATTCTCAGGCCTGTTTGGTCTGGAAGTCGGTCTTTTAGATATATCCGGATTCGGTCTTTCTATCGGTCTGATACTAGTCGGAGGTATAGGTCTAACGGAAGGTACAGACGGGTATTCCGGTTTAGGCTGAATTGGTTTAGGCCTGTTTGGCAGATGAGGTCTGTTTGGCCTATTGGGGCTTACCGGTTTTGTATAAGACGGATATGTATAATCATAATAGTCATCGTAATAATAATCATTGTAATAGTAGCTCGAACTATTGTCGTAATAATAATAGTCTGAATAATAGTTATTATCGGGCAGAGGATAATAATAACCTCCATAGTAATTATTATTGTTGTCATAATACGGAGTATAATCCTGATAATAATAATTGTCTATCGGTTGACTATTATAATCATAATACGGTTCATTATTATACGGTATGGACGGAATTACATTCTCCGCGCTTATGGCGTCGGTAGGTGTTGCCAGAATATAGAAGCCGGAGCTGTAATTATTCTTGTAGGCTTCGCTATTCCCACTATACTTTGCCTGAGGTTGTTTGTTATAAGTTGGCTCATCATTCAAATATGAAGTGCTGATATTTTCATTCCAAATATCTTCTGTATAGAAGGTCGTATCGGATATTGCATCGGTTTGGCTGTTAGTTACTTCAATACGTTCCGTATTGTTCTCATTATTGTCCTTTTCGGTATTCTTACCGTCGTTACAACTTTGTTGTAGCAGCGTCAGACTAATTATCCATATAAAAACCAAAATCCGTTTCATAGCAATAAGTATTAGTCGTTTATATTATAGTGCTTTCTTCTATCCGCAGTGTGTTGAAAATCCCGCGAATAAGATGTTTCTTTTCCAAAATACAACCACTGTCATATTTATATAATATAGACTGATTTTATGACAATAAGTTTAATTCTGGAATTTTTTAAATAAGAAATAATGTGAAGTGCTGCTCAGCTTTCCTGTAAGCAAACGTTTGCGGAGTAATTTTAGCAGATTTATACAATGAGCTATAAATTGTTAATAGTAAGTGATTTAATTTTGCTGTTAATTAGTCTGTAGTCTAACAGAACAAATCATTACCATGAAAATTAAACATTTATTCCTGTTCTTTCTTACTATTATTTGGCTGTCGTGTAGCGATGACGATTCCAATCCTGTGCCAGTCGATCCCGAAGTCCCTGCTACCCCTGTCGTTGTAGGTATGCGTGATGGGATAAATCTCATAAGCGATGATTCATTGGGATTTGTTCTTTTTGCTCCGGGTAAAGAATCCGTTTATCTGATAGGCGACTTCAATAATTGGGAAGTTTCCGAGAAATACAAGATGAAGAAGGACAGTGAGACTAACCGTTTCTGGATACGTATCGGCGATCTGCAAAAGGATAAAGAATACATTTGCCAATATCTTATAGATAATGCAATAAGGGTAGCAGACCCTTATGCCAACAAGATATCCGATCCTTGGAACGATTCTAAAATATTGAGTACTATTTACCCTAATCTGATAGCTTACCCTACAGGTAAAACCGAAGAGATAGCAATGGTAGTGAATACATCTCCTGATAGCTATTCGTGGAAAGTATCTAATTTCAAGGTGTCGAACCCCGATAATATGGTTATCTATGAAATACTTATCCGCGACTTTACCGAAGAGGGTAGTATTAAAGGTGTTCAGGGAAAACTCGACTATTTGCAAAATCTGGGAGTAAATGCCATCGAACTGATGCCTTTTAACGAGTTTGAAGCAAATAACAGCTGGGGCTACAATCCGTCTTTTTACTTTGCACCCGATAAGGCTTATGGTACATCCAACGATTATAAAGCATTCATCGATGCCTGCCATCAGAGAGGTATAGCCGTTATTATGGATATTGTACTTAATCATAGCTACGGACAAAGCCCTATGGTGCGGATGTATCACGATGGCAAATACAATCCTACGGCAGATAATCCTTGGTACAATCAGAAATCAAACTTTGCCAATCCCGATGCACAATGGGGATGCGATTTCAATCACGAAAGCCAGTACACCAAAGTATTTGTCGACAGTGTTTTTTCATACTGGATGAAAGAGTATAAGATAGACGGCTTCCGTCTCGATTTTACTAAAGGTTTCTCAAATACGCCATATCCTGCCGATTCGTGGGGCAGCCCTTACGATGCAGCCCGCATAAAGAATCTGAAACGTATCTATGACGAAATAAAGAAGAGAAATTCTGACGCCATCGTTATTTTCGAACATTTATCAGATAATGACGAAGAAAAAGAGCTTGCCGAATATGGTATAAAATTGTGGGGCAACATAAATTACAACTTTAACGAAGCCACTATGGGGTGGGGTGCCGGTCAGGGAGAGTATGGTCCTAAAGGAGATGTGAAATGGGCATCCTATAAGGAGAGAGGGTGGACTAAACCCAATCTTGTGGCCTATATGGAGAGCCACGATGAAGAGCGGATTATGTTCAAAAATAACTCATACGGAAACGATGAGCATCCACCATACAATGTTCAGGAATTAGCAACCGGACTACAGCGCACTGAGGCGGCAGCAGTAATACTAATGACATTGCCCGGTCCTAAGATGATATGGCAATTCGGTGAAGTAGGTTACGACTTCGAATTGAATAATGACCGTCTGGGGAAAAAGCCTGTACGCTGGGACTATTATGATGTGCCGGAGAGAAAAGCCTTGTATGATGTATATGTCAAAATGAATAAGCTTCGCAATGCAAATAGTGCGTTCTCTACTGCCGATTACACAATAGATCTGGCAGGGCAATATAAGCAGATATTACTCAAATCGGGCAATGATTATGTTTGTGCTATAGCCAATTTTGATTTAGAACCTTTGTCGGCTGAGGTCGATTTGGGTAAGGCAGGCCAGTGGCAGGAATATTTTACGAATACAACAACAGATTTCCCAACCGGAAAACAAACGATAGAATTACAACAGGGAGAATACAGATTATATATAAGTAAATAATCTGGTATTCCCTACATACTACGATCATGGTTTTACTTAGTTACCCCGAATCAACCTTCGGGGTAATTTTTATAGTACAAACAGAAAGAAATAATTGTCAAAGCAACAATATTTAGCCCGAGAATCCGTTTTATTATTAATATAGATGAGAACAATTACAAAGCTGCACAAAAATAAAAGAACTCAATTCTGATCTTTCCATTATTTTTTGCTGTATTTTTGTGATAATAAGTTTATAGAACGAACTTTCTATAGAGGTGTGTTGTTTACTAATTAATAAAAATAATTATATTATGAAAAAATTACTTTTCACACTATTTATGGCTTTGGCGCTTACAGCTTGTGGTACAGCTTATAATACACAGTTAAAGCAAGTGCAGTTGGGTATGACTCCTGACCAGATTGTAAATCTGATGGGTGAAAAATATACTGTAGTAGAGCAAAGAGACTACAATAATCAGACACTGATGTATGTAGACAAATTTAAAAATCAATGGTATTTCCAGTTTGTAGACGGACATCTTTACAAATGGTATAAAGAAAAAGAATAATTCAGACAAATAAAAGATAAGAGAAGGGTTGTACGATATGTGCAACCCTTTTTTCATGGATATTTGAGGCTGAATTACTTGCCTGTCACAATTATTTTTCTCTAAGACGATATAGGTATAATCTATCAATAATAATTTTTATATAAATAAAAACTATATATATTTGCGTCATAATTATAAATTTTATTTATCTAAAAACTCGAAATTATTATGGAACCAATTATCAACTCCAAACTACCGGAATTTAAAGTCCAAGCTTATCACAATGGTGCATTCAAAACAGTTTCAAGCGAAGATGTAAAAGGAAAATGGGCTATTTTCTTTTTCTATCCTGCCGATTTTACATTCGTATGTCCTACCGAACTGGTAGACGTTGCCGATAAATACGATCAGCTTCAGGCAATGGGTGTAGAAGTATATTCTGTAAGCACAGATTCACACTTCGTACACAAAGCATGGCACGATGCATCAGAAAGCATCCGTAAAATCAAATACCCGATGTTGGCAGACCCTACAGGTGTATTGAGCCGTTCATTCGGTGTAATGATCGAAGAAGAAGGAATGGCTTACAGAGGAACTTTCCTTGTTAATCCGGAAGGACAAATCAAAATTGCGGAAATCCATGATAACGGAATCGGACGTAATGCTGATGAACTGTTACGCAAAGTAGAAGCAGCTCAGTTTGTTGCTACTCACGATGGTGAAGTTTGTCCTGCAAAATGGAAAAAAGGAGAGGAAACACTGAAACCAAGCATCGACCTGGTTGGTAAGATCTAATCAAACAAATATAGTGAGACCGGCTGACAAACGCCGGTCTTATTTTTTCATTACTTTAATTCAAAGCTAAAATATGCTAGACTCATCGTTGAAAGATCAATTGAAAGGACTCTTTGCTGATCTGAAAAATCAATATACATTCGATGTATCGGTATCGGCCGCACACGATAGCCGCAGCGAACTAGTAGAGCTCCTGAGCGATGTTGCTGCCTGTTCGGGCAATAATATATCATTGCAGGAGAAGAGCGGAGATGCTTTAGAGTTTTCATTGCTGAAAAACGGACAACCGACAGGAATAAAGTTCAGAGGAGTACCCAACGGACACGAATTTACCTCACTGCTACTGGCTATACTCAATAGTGATGGCAAGGGAAAGAATATTCCTGACGATTTTATCGCAGGCAGGGTAAAAGTGCTTAAAGGCCCCATCCGCCTTACTACCTATGTATCGCTTACATGTACCAACTGCCCTGATATAGTGCAGGCATTGAATGTGATGGCCGTTCTCAATCCCGAAATATCACACGAGATGGTTGACGGTGCTATCAATCAACAGGAAGTAGATGCCCTTAAATTGCAGGGAGTACCAGCTGTATTTGCTGACGGACAGCTATTACACGTTGGTCGGGGCGATTTCGGCGAACTGCTTACAAAGCTCGAGAATCAATACGGTTCCGATCGTCAGGCAGTAGATTCATCTGCACCAAAAGAATATGATGTAGCCGTTGTAGGTGGAGGTCCTGCCGGATCGGCAGCAGCAATCTATTCGGCACGTAAAGGACTAAAGGTGGCTTTACTGGCGGAGCGTATCGGCGGACAGGTGAAAGAAACAGTTGGTATAGAAAACCTGATTTCCGTACCTAAAACAACAGGAGAGCAGCTTGCCAACAATATAAAACTTCATATACAGGATTATCCGGTAGACATCATGGAACACCGCTCTGTGGAAAAGGTTGAGATCGAAAATTCGGGTAAAGTAATTTATCTGAGCGGAGGCGAAAAAATTATTGCTCCGGCATTGATCATTGCTACCGGCGCCAGTTGGAGAAAACTTAATGTACAGGGCGAGTCCGAATATATCGGAAAAGGCGTGGCATTCTGTCCGCACTGTGACGGACCTTTCTACAAGGGTAAGCATGTGGCTGTAGTAGGAGGGGGTAACTCTGGTATAGAAGCTGCTATCGACTTGGCTGGAATTTGTTCCAAAGTGACTGTTTTTGAGTTTCTTGACGAACTGAAAGCTGATAAAGTATTACAAGAGAAAGCTGCAAGCCTTCCGAATGTGGAAATAATAGTCAGCGCACAGACTACAGAAGTAGTAGGAAACGGTGAGAAAGTTACAGGCATCCGTATAAAAGACCGTAAAACAGAACAGGAAAAAGTGTACGATCTGGATGGTATCTTTGTGCAGATCGGGCTTGCGCCGAACAGTGCAGCCTTTAAAGGTCTGGTAAATATGAACCGCTTTGGTGAAATAGAAGTAGACAGTCATTGCCGTACATCCGAAGCAGGAATCTATGCGGCAGGAGACGTATCTACTGTTCCGTATAAGCAAATAATAATCGCTATGGGAGAGGGTGCAAAAGCCTCACTTTCGGCATTCGAAGACCGCATACGCGGTGTTCTGAATTAAGCGAAGACAATACTACACACAAGGTAGCCGTATAATTTTTTTATACGGCTTTTTTTATGATACTCTCATCATACGTTATAAAAAAGCATTATCTTCGTCGGATTAATATTTAACATAATGAAAACACATTACTTCACACTACTGCTTATTATTATTGTTATTACAGCTTGCAGCAATGAGAAGAAGCAAACTCAAATTATTGGAAAATGGGATCTGGAGTTTGCCGACCTTAAATCAGTATTAGACTTGAATTCAGACAAAACACCGAATGCTAAAAACAGAAAAGAGGTATTGCCGGATAACCAGATTATATTGAATGCTGATAGTACATACTTTCTTGTGTTAAGTAAACTGCAAAATATATCATTTGGAAAATGGAGCTTTAATAATGATCAAATAATATTAAAACCAACAGATCCAAGTCAGGATAAATTAATATTTATAATAGATGAAATAGGATCGGACAAGATGAAGTCCAGACTTGATTTTGCAGAAAAACCTCTTTCAGACAATTACTTGTATATTTATAACTATTTTGAATACAGGAAACAAGATCCGGATTTCTTTAAGTCATCTTTTAGCAATTATGGCAATATCGATAAAAATCGATGGCGTATCAAAGCAAGCCAACCGGAAAGTGAGGCACAAATAAGAGATCGGGTTCGGGGAGCACTAGACTTTACCTTATCATATCTTAAATACAATCAAGAATATATCTCCGGACAGAAGAAAAATTCTATAAGCTTAAAAATACTAAGAAATGTTCCTTTGTTTTTCGCAAGTAATGGGATACAGTTGGAACCGAATGACGATTGGGCAGAAATATTCTATGACGACAATGATCTTCAATTGAGCTATTCTATATGGGAAAAAGCTTTTCAAGGCATAAAGGATGTGTATATATCTGATGAATATAAAGGTAAACCTTTAGAACTCAATTTATATATCTTGGAACATCTTCGGGATGCTCTCAATTAATGCTTTTTTCTTAAAGCGATGCAAATAGCTTTTCTCAACTTCTGAAAAATAGGTATATTTGCAAGAAACAAAAACGAAACAAGATATGAAGCGTATTTTAGGATTGTTGGCTGTTGCCCTCTTATTTACTACAGTAAACGCACAGCGTTTAGACCTGAGAGATATAACTTCCGGTAAATATTATGCACGCGGTGTGTCGCCGGTGACTTCGTCAGCAGATGGAGAATCGTATTATCAGGCAGACGGCGAATATAAAATGATCATTAAGTATTCATACAAAACGGGCTTACCGACAGATACGATATTTAATGTGAAGAAAGCTCGTGATTGTACATTCGATTCGTTTCAGGGATTTCTTATCAGTCCCGATGAAAAACGCCTGGTGGTGTATAACGATGCTGAATCTATCTACCGTCACTCATTCAAAGCTAATTATTACTATTACGATGTACGCCGCAATCTTGTGCGTAAACTGACCGAGAACAAAGAAAAGCAGTCGATCCCTGTGTTCTCGCGCGATGGGCGTATGCTGGCATATATGATAGATAATAATATATGGCTTGCCAAGTTCGATTACGATACCGAATCGCAGGTAACAAAAGATGGTGCATTCGGTAAAATTATCAATGGTGGTACCGACTGGGTATATGAAGAGGAATTCGGTACAACAACCTTGATGGACTTCTCTGCCGATGGTCAGTTACTGGCTTTTGTCCGTTTCGACGAAACCAATGTACCACAATATTCTATGCAGATATATGAAAATCAACTGTATCCATCGCTGTTTTCATTCAAATATCCGAAAGCAGGAGAACCGAACTCAAAGGTAACATGTAATGTATTCGATATAGATTCCAAGACAATACGCAAAATGAATATTCCTGCCAATACGGAATATATCCCTCGTATAGAATTTCTTCCGAGTGGCGATGAATTGGCTATATTTACGCTGAACCGTGAGCAAAATAAGTTTGATCTGTACTTTGCCAATGCACGTTCGGCTGTTGCACGTTCGGTTATACATGAAGAAAATGACCGGTACATAGATTCGGAACTATTCAATACTGTTCATTTCTTCGACAATCAGTTTACCTATGTCAGCGAGAAGAGTGGTTATGCACATATCTATCTGTACGACAATACCGGAGTTCAGCAGAAACAGCTTACAACAGGTGACTATGACGTGACGGAACTACTTGCTGTAGACCCTGTGTCTAAAACAGTATTTTATGAATCGGCAGAAGAAAGTTCTATGCGACGTGCCATTTATAAAATAGACATGGTGAAAGGCGTAAAGACAAAATTGTCGGCAAAACAAGGTGTAAACAGTGCTACATTCAGCGAGAACGGTAAGTATTATATCAACAACTATAGCAATGCTACTACTCCGCGCATAGTGACCGTACATGACGCTACAGGTAAAGAACTTCGTGTGTTGGAAGACAATGCAGCTCTGACACGTACCCTTGCCGGAATGAAACTGCCAACGAAAGAGTTTATCACGGTGAAATCCGCCGATGGCAGAGATATGAATGCTTATATAATGAAACCGGCAGATTTTAACGCGTCGCGCAAATATCCATTGGTAATGATTCAGTATAGCGGTCCTAATTCGCAACAAGTAAAAGATAGCTATGGCATGGACTGGACAGATTATCTGACTACGCAGGGATTCATAGTTGCCTGTGTAGACGGACGAGGTACGGGAGCGAAAGGCGAAGAATTCCGCAAATGTACCTATATGAATCTGGGGATTTACGAATCGGAAGATCAGGTAGCTGCCGCTAAGCATTTTGCAACACTGCCTTATATAGATGGTAGCAAGATAGCTATTTGGGGATGGAGCTATGGCGGGTACAATGTGCTGATGAGTATGAGTCGAGGAAACGGCGTATTCAAGGCAGGAGTGGCTATAGCCCCTGTTACCGATTGGAAATTCTACGATTCGGTATATGCAGAACGGTTTATGCGTACACCTCAGCAAAATGCTTCGGGATATGAAGCCGGATCAGCTATCAAATTAGCAAATAAGCTTGAAGGTAATCTGCTGTTGATACATGGTTCGGCTGATGATAATGTCCATTTTCAGAATACGATGGATTATGCCGCTGCCCTTGTACAAGCTAATAAGCAGTTCGATATGTTCGTATTCACCGATAAAGACCATTCTATACGCGGTGCTGCTAACAGGGCTTATCTGTACGAAAAGGTGATCAAGTTTTTGAAAACGAATATGTAGAAATGCAGATATTATTATAGCAAAGCCTTTCAGTTTGATATTGGAAGGCTTTTCGATTTCATATCCGAACGTAAATCTTATAAAATCTTTTCCTCGAGCGGGATTAATTAGCCTCAGAATTGTTCATCTATCAGTTATAATTTAATTAAATGACATTTTAACCCCTCTCGTTTTTTTCAAAACTTTCTATAGGTTATCTTTGTTCTTATTTCTTATTTCACAAGTTATATAAATCAATAGAATAGATTATAATAGTCATGGAGCACGTAAAAAAACCTGAATGGTTAAAGATCAGATTAGGAGGAAGCGATCACTTCTCCGAAACCCAAAATATAGTAGAATCTCATGGATTGCACACTATTTGTTCGAGTGGACGCTGTCCGAATATGGGTGAGTGTTGGGGCAGGGGAACAGCCACTTTTATGATCGGGGGCGATATATGTACGCGCTCATGCAAGTTCTGTAATACAAAAACAGGGCGTCCGATGCCATTGAACAGGAACGAACCGTCGAATGTGGCAAAATCCATTCAGCTGATGGGGCTAAAACATGCGGTAATAACATCGGTGGACAGGGACGATTTGCCCGATCAGGGAGCGCAGCACTGGGTAGATACCATCAACAAAGTACGTGATGTGAATCCGACCACTACTATAGAGGTGCTTATCCCTGACTTTCAGGGAAAGATGGAGCTTGTAGATCTGGTTTGCAATGCTGCACCGAATGTAATCTCTCACAATATGGAGACAGTAAGAAGCCTTACGCCTAAAGTGCGTAGTGCAGCTAAGTATGATGTCAGCCTGTCAGTATTGGGGCGTATTGCCGCTAACGGACTGAAAGCTAAGTCGGGTATAATGCTGGGCTTAGGCGAGACTACCGAAGAGATAGAACAGCTGATGGACGACCTGCTTGCTGTAAACTGCTCTGTTCTTACTATCGGACAATATCTGCAACCATCGCGCAAACACCTTCCGGTAATGCGGTATGTTCATCCTGATGAATTTAAAAGGCTGAAAGATGTTGCGATGAATAAAGGGTTTAGCTATGTAGAAAGCGGACCGTTAGTACGCTCTTCTTACCATGCTGAGAATTGTTTGTAATCTTTCAGAAATATAATGATCGAACAGATAGAATTTTCGTTACAGCCCCGTAAAAGGGGCTTTCATCTTGTTACAAACGAAGTGTTGCAAAATCTGCCTGCATTACCGCAGAAAGGGCTGCTGAACTTGTTCATAAAGCATACATCAGCAGCGCTTACTATCAATGAAAATGCCGATCCCGATGTGCGCGATGACATGGAAGCTATTTTCAACAGATTGGTTCGCGAACGTGAGCCGTATTATACACATACTTCGGAAGGTGATGACGATATGCCTGCCCATGCCAAATCGACTATTGCCGGAGTCAGTCTGACAATACCAATCACCAATGGCAAGTTGAATATGGGAATATGGCAGGGAATCTATTTATGTGAGTTTCGCGATTATGGCGGGAAGCGTAGTATTGTAGCTACCGTTATCGGATAGAATTGTTAAGTGCATTAAGTTACCACGCCTTTTAAGTAGTGGATAAAAGATTATAATAAAAGAGACTTTAGTCTAACCATTTTGGCTAAAGCAGCAGCTGCCCATAGTCCATAATCCTCCACTTGAAAGTGGAGGCTATTAATAATCATAATATAGAAGGAAAAGAGTTGGAAATTTAATCTATATACATCATATCGCTCATGATGCCGTCTGAAATAAATATACCTTCTCTGGTGAGTTTCAATACATTGTCGTTGTTACTAACAAAGCCTTCGTCTATATATTTCTGCACGTTGCTGAGTGCATAGGCTTTCATCTTCTGTCCAAACTGTTTTTCCAGTTCATAGATGTTCACTCCCCACATAGTGCGCATTCCGGTAAGGATAAAATCATTGTACCGCGTGTTTTCATCAAGGTATTCCACTTCGGTACTTGGTACAGATTTATCAATAGCTTCGATATATTTTGAGATAGATGCAATGTTCCATCCCCTGTTTTTGCCGTCGTATGAATGTGCGGCAGGCCCCAATCCAAGATACTTTGCTCCCAGCCAGTAAGAACTGTTGTGCTTGGAATATAGCTCGTTACGGGCAAAATTGGATATTTCGTATTGGCTAAACCCAGCAGCAGAAAGCCTGTCTATCATTTCTGAAAACATATCTACACTGGTATCTTCGTCCACAGGCATCACGTCACCCTGTTTAAATAGGCGGAAGAGACGTGTTCCCTGTTCATAGATGAGGTGATAGGATGAGATATGCTGTATGTCGAGTGCAATGGCTTCTTCGAGGTTTTGCCGCCATATCTCCATTGTCTGATTGGGTAGCCCGTACATCAGGTCGATACTGATATTATCATAGCCGGACGCTTTACAAAGCATAACGGCTTCTTTTGCCTTTTGGGCAGAATGCCTCCGTTTCAGGAATTGAAGTTCCTCATCGTTAAAGCTCTGGATGCCTATACTCAAACGGTTGAAAGGTAGTTTTTGGAGGGTTTCGAGATATTTGGGACTCAGATCGTCAGGATTGGCTTCCATTGTTATCTCAGCATCCCCAACTATGTCGAAGTTATTAGCGATAGCTTCAAATATAGCGTTGAAATCGTCGTAAGTAAGCTGCGATGGTGTACCTCCGCCAAAGTATATGGTTTTTATTTCCTCTCCCGACAGATAAGCTTTCCGCAACTCTATCTCTTTGCATACAGCAGATACATACGCCTTTTTGGGCGATATATCGGTACGGGTGTAGAAATCACAATAGATACACCGTGTCTTGCAAAAGGGAACATGAATATAAATGCCTGCCATGCGGGATGTGTATTGTTCGGGCTTGCTTATTCTTTGTACATGTTGTCGATAATATCTTTGTATTTCTCGGCTACAAATTTACGCTTGACCTTCAATGTATTGGTCAACTCGCCTGTTTCCATCGAGAAAGGTTCACGCATAAGCCAGTATTTCTTGATCTTCTCGTATGGGGCAAAATTAGCCTGAAGCAACTCGATCCGTCCGTCCAGCATACGCAGGATATCTACATTCGATAGCAGGTCGTCAATTTGGTTATAAGAGATATTGTGGGCTTCGGCATATTCTATAAGCGCCTTGTAATCGGGTACGATCAGTGCACTCACAAATTTGCGCTCATCGGCTATAATAGCAATCATGTCGATGAATTTATCTTCTGCAACTCTGGTCTCGATAGCTTGTGGTGCGATATATTTGCCATTAGCTGTTTTGAAGAGGTCTTTGATACGTTCTGTCAGATACAGCACGTTGCCTTCCAATCTTCCGGCGTCTCCTGTACGGAAAAAACCGTCCTCGGTAAAGGATTTGGCAGTTTCTTCAGGTTTGTTATAATATTCCCGCATCACAGTTTTGCCTTTTACCAGTATTTCATTGTTGCTTTCGTCTATTCTAACATCCACTTCGGGCATTAATGTTCCGATAGAACCAATTGTAAAGTTTTTTTCGGGATAGAAACTGACTGTTGCAGACGTTTCGGTCAGACCATATCCGACAATAATCGGAATATTTACTGATAACAGAAATTCTATGATAGCGTCAGAGAGCGGTGCTCCGGCACAAGGAAATATATTTCCCCTTTCTATACCTACAACCATTTTGAGGACGCGGAATACGGTATTGTTATAAAAAGAGAACTTAATACGTGTTCCGAGTGGTGGGCGTATGCCGTTATTTTTGTAGTCCAGATTATATTTCCGCCCCGTTTTCATCGAGTCGGTATATATCCACTTCATGATACCTTTCGAATCCGCTATTTTTTCGTTAACACCTGCATATACCTTTTCCCAGAAACGGGGAACACTACACATAATAGTGGGGCGTATTTGTTTTATCGATTTCTGTATCTCTTTGGCATCCTGATTGATGGCTATCGTCATACCCTTATGGAGGGCATAGTATGTCCATGCTCTTTCAAAAATATGTGCCAACGGCAGGAAATTCATGGATACATCTTTGTTGGAAGTCATGGTAAGCCGCATATCGTGGATACGGAATACCTGTAAGAAACAGGTGTGTGGCAGCACAACACCTTTGGGCTCTCCGGTAGTTCCCGAAGTGTATATGATACATGCAATATCGTCATCTTGTCTCGATTTCATGCGTACACGCACGATAACCTCTGCATTTGAATTCTCACCCGAAGCGATAAAGTCATCAAAATAAACGGACGTTTTATCTTCGGGATGAAATTTGATATTAGGATCGAATACGATGATTTTTTTCAGAGGGGATGATTCTTTTTGCTGTACTTTATAGGCATTGTTATACTGGAATTGCTCACCGGCAAAAAGCACCTCCACATTGGCATCGTTGACGATGTATTCTACCTGTGTAGGCGATGATGTAGCGTATATGGGTATAGATACACACCTGTTGGCATACGATGCAAAGTCGGTATATATATACTGCGGCATATTCTGTGAATATACAGCTATTTTATCACCTTCGTTGATACCGATTTCTGCCATTGCCCAAGCTGTTTTCATGACATAGTCCGAGAACTTTCGCCACGAAATGCTTTTCCATTTTTTCTCGTAAGGATTTCTGTATTTGAGGGCAGTCTTTTTTCCGTATCTGATAGCTTGGCGGTGTACCAGTATTGACAGATGATAATAATTCATGGGAATTTCTTTTTGATTCAGTTATTGGCACAAAGTTAACTTTTTAATATGATATAGTGCCATCAAATGGAGTTTTTTATGGTTGCAGGAACATCTATTGTCGTGGTAATTAAGAAGGGAGTGTGGAGTTGTCAAAATTTTATCTATATGGAAAAGCGTTCTTTGAAGAATTAAGAGCTTGTTTAAATTTTATTCGTTTAGGTTTTCAGCACTATTTTTGGAATGATTTTTTCTTATCTGAAGCGCGAATAGCGGGCTATTCAAGCTGAAGAAAGGGGAAAATCGGATAAAAAGAGACTGAAAATGAACGAAAAAAGAACGATAACAAAATGTTTTGGTAAAATTTAAACAGGCTCTAAGATTCTAGAATCCAAACATGTGTAATTAAAAACTGATGTTTTTGAGTAAGCTTTGTAAGGTTTTAGTTAAAATGCAGTGTGCAGCCTTGTAGGGGCGAACCCATGTGTTCGCCCGAAGATCGGATAAACGGGCAGGATGTGCGCACCAGCGAGATTTAGTTAAAAGATTTCTCACGCAAAGACGCGGAGGCGCAAAGAAAATATATAGCTTTGTAGTAGGGGCAGTAGCTTGTCTATGCCCGTTTATTATCAGGGTGGGTACCCACAAGGGATGCTCCTACAGAAGAAAAGGTAATATATAACTTGGTATCTTTGTCAGGTTTTAGTTAAAAAATTCTATATACAACTTTTGTGTTAATTAGACATAATGTGGTGTGTACACCTTTTGACAATGGATAAAAACATGTGGCTTATCTTATAACTCAGAACTTATTTTGCTACTTTTGTAGTCTAATCGATTTATATGGCCGGTAGTGGAATGAAAAGTTTAGCGAAAGATACTGCAATCTACGGATTGAGCAGTATCGTAGGACGCATACTAAACTATTGCCTTGTTCCGCTGCATGTATATGTTTTCACCAATCCGTCGGAGTACGGTCAGGTTAGTTATATACAGGGGATTGTCGCTGTTCTGCTTATTTTGCTTACTTACGGTATGGAAACGGGGTTCTTCCGTTTCATGAACAAGCAGGAAGAGAATCCCGATAAGGTGTATTCTACATCTCTGATATCGCTGGGTACTACTTCGCTCTTGTTTATCTTGTTATGTATATGCTTTATAAACCCTATTTCGGAATTGATGAATTACCCGAATAAGGAGCATATACTGATGATGGCTATTGTAGTAGCTATAGACGCATTTATAGCAATACCTTTCGCCTATCTGAGGTATCAGAAAAGACCTATACGATTTGTGACATTGAAGCTGGCATTTATATTCATTTATATAATACTGAACCTTATCTTCCTGCTATTGTGTCCTTGGATTTATGAGAACTATCCGGATTTTCCGTTGATAAAGTTTTATCATCCGGGTATAGGTATCGGCTACATCTTCCTTGCTAACCTTATAGCGACTATAACAATATTATTACTGCTGGTGCCGACAACAATGAAGCACTTGAAGTTTGACTTTGACGGGGCTTTGTTGAAGCGGATACTGAAATATTCATATCCGTTATTGATACTGGGGCTTGCCGGTGTTATCAATCAGGCTATAGCGCCGTTGACTTACCCTTTTATTTTTGCTCCTGATTCGGACAGGGCTTTCACCGAACTGGGTATCTATAGTGCCTGCCTGAAGATTACGGTAATCATAACCATGTTTACTCAGGCATTCAGGTATGCATATGAGCCTTTCTTCTTCGGAAAAGGGAAAGATGGTGGCAGCACAAAACCCTATGCCGATGCGATGAAGTTCTTTATAATATTTGCCCTGCTTGTTTTTCTGGGGGTAATGTTTTATCTCGATATTATAAAGTATATCATAAGTGAGAATTATACGGTAGGGCTTGGTATAGTGCCTATTGCCATGCTGGGTGAAATATGTTTTGGTATCTATTTTAATCTGTCGGTATGGTATAAGCTGACCGATCAGACAAAATACGGGGCATACTTCTCGGTATTCGGCTGTCTGATACAGATAGCGATAAATATAATATTTGTCCCTATCTATGGCTACATCGCCAGTGCATGGGCTACACTGATCTGCAATCTGCTGATAATGACCATCTCTTATTTTATAGGACAGAAGTATTTCCCTATAAAGTATGAATTGAAGAGTATTTTCCTTTATTTCGTTCTGGCTGCTGTCTTTTACGTTGCAGCAATGTATCCGCAGATAGATAACGAGGTATTACGTCTGGCATATCGTACATTGTTCATTATTGCCTATGTTGTTGTTATAGTGAGGAAGGATCTGCCACTATCTGAGATTCCTATTATTAGCAAATATGTAAAGAAGAAATGAAGCTTCATTTTTCCCATAACCTTAAATTATTTCTCAGCAGCACAGTACAGGCTGTTATTGTCTATCTGTTCCTGTTATTGCTGTTTGCTGCCTTCCGAATTGTTATATTGTTGTTTTTCAACAATTCGCCGGAGATATACAATGAGACATCAGATCTGCTAAAAGCATTCTTTACAGGCTTTCGGTTCGATACGATGGTTATTTTCTATGGACTGTTGCCAGTGATGGTGCTGAACCTTATCGGAGTCTTTACCTCATCAAAAGGAGAAAAGTATTATGCCCGCTTGACGGGTATTTACCATGTATATTACACAGTACTGATAATGCTGATGCTTATTATATCTGTTATCGACCTTTACTTTTATAACTTCTTTATGACACGTATCAGCGTATTGATCTTCGGTTTTGTAGAAGACGATACTTTGGCTGTATTAAAAGCTATCTGGGTCGACTATCCTGTAATTCCGATATTAATAGGCTTGATTGTTGCCGGATGGTGTGCATACAAGTTAGTTGGATTTATACAGAAAGTAAGTTTGGATAAGTTGAACACATCTGTAGCCGTCAACCTGATATTGCTTGTTGTAGTCGGGTTCTTCTTTGTATTCGGCATACGCGGTACGTTTGCTTTCTATCCGTTGAAGATAAACGATGCTATTGTTTCGCAATATGTATTTATCAATAATCTGGTTCCAAACGGTGTATTTGCCCTGAAAACAGCCTTTAAAGACCGGAAAGAACAGGATGTGAATGTAAACACAGAAAAGACAATAAAAAAATGGGGATTCGCCTCTGCGGATGAGGCTATATCATTATATACAGGGAGGCAGATACCCGATAACGCCGATTCATTGAAAATGGCATTGATGGATCGCACTCCTGTCAACGATTTCTTAGCTCAGAATAAACCGAATGTGGTGTTTGTACAGATGGAGAGTATGAGCGAACATTTTATTTCTATGCACGACAGGGAAAACTTCAATCTACTTGGTGCGCTCGAAGATGTATTACCCGATTGCATTCATTTCACACATTGCCTTTCAGCTACTGATGCAACGATACATACACTGGAAGGAATCATGCTGAATAGCCCGATGACTCCTGTTTCGCAGTCGATATATATGAATAAGACACTGGAGACATCTGTCGCCAAACCATTCAAGGGACAAGGTTATCATACTGCGTTCGTTACCGGAAGTAAGTTGGGATGGCGCAATCTCGATAAATTCATTCCTCATCAGTATTTCGATACAACGGAAGGTTCGGCGCACATAGAAAAGAATATCCCTCATACGCTTTCCAATGAGTGGGGGTGTTATGATGAGTTTATGTTCGACCGTATGTACGATATATTACAGAGCGGCAATGGTCAGCCACAATTCATATTCGGTATGTCTATTACCAACCATACTCCGTATTCGTTACCAAAGACTTACAAGCCTTATCCGGTAAATATACCGGATGCTATCAAGCCGAAGTTCTCATCGGGTGAGGCCTATGCACAGACACACTTTTCTACCTATCAGTATGCGAACGACTGTCTGGGACGCTTTATAAAGAAAGTGAAAGAATCTCCGTTAGGTGAAAATACAATCATTGTGGCTACAGGCGATCATACGGCGCGTCGCATATTCGATTATAACGATTCCGAGATGCTGCAAAAGTATGCTGTTCCACTGATTATATATATTCCCGAAAAATACAGGGCGTTGGTCGATATGCCTGATGTGAACGGATTCACATCTCATAAAGATATCTTTCCTACTATATATCATCTGTCTTTGTCAGATGCCATTTATGTGAAATCAGGTATTAATCTGTTCGATAAGGATAAGCTTGCATCCAATTTTGCCATTACGGGCTATAAGCTGCTGATGACCGGTGAGGGATGTGTGTTCTTCGATAACAAACCGGTCTACTATACATGGAAAGATGGAGAAAAAACACAGTTGCAACCGGCGTCTGGCGATATAAAACAATTGGAGGACGATATGAAGTATGCTAAATCTTATACAGCATCTATGACATATCTTATACAACGCTGTTTATCAGGTAAATAATATTATTAATACTATATACTATAAAAATTGAAAGAATGAAAAGACTATTATTATTATCAACTCTGTTCCTAGCAGTGCTGCTGGCAAATGCAGACGAAGGGATGTGGTTGCTTAAAGAACTGAACCGGCAGAGTGCTGCCCGGATGAAAGAACTGGGATTTACATTCCCAATAGATAGTGTTTACAGCGAGACGAATCCGTCGCTGAAAGATGCGGTTGTCATATTTGGTGGCGGCTGTACAGGTGTGGCTGTATCAGATCAGGGATTGATCTTCACCAACCATCACTGTGGATATGGTAATATACAAAAGCTTAGCTCAGTTGAACATGACTACCTGAAAGACGGTTTTGTGAGTCAGACATTCAGTGAAGAATTACCTGCCGAAGGGCTGATGGTGGCTTTCCTGCAAAAGACTGAGGATATCACCAGTTATGTTACAGTAGCGCTTTCTCCGGATGATACAGAAGACATGCGCGATCAGAAGATAGATTCGCTATCGCAGAAATATCTGGAGCAATATAAGGGTAACGATTTTATACGTGCACAGGTAGTGCCTTTCTATTCTCACAACAAATATTATGCTGTAATATATGAAGTATTCAGAGACGTAAGGCTTGTATTCACCCCACCATCATCGGTTGGTAAATTTGGCGGAGAAACCGATAACTGGATGTGGCCGCGCCATACAGGAGACTTCTCTGTTTTCCGCGTGTATGCCAATAAGGATAACAAAGCTGCCCGCTATAGCGATGACAATGTCCCTTACAAGCCTAAATATTCGGTTCCTGTTTCCATTCAGGGATTCAAGGATAAAGATTATGCAATGACTATCGGTTATCCGGGTAGTACTGAGCGTTATATGTCTTCATGGGGAATCAACCAAATGGTAGAATCGGAACACAAACCACGTATCGAGGTGCGTGGAGCAAAGCAGGACATCTGGAAAAAAGCAATGAATGCCAGTGATGCTGTACGTATCAAGTATGCTTCTAAATATGCAGGTAGCTCTAACTACTGGAAGAATGCGATGGGGATGAATGAAGCCATTGCCAAACTGGGTGTAATAAACGACAAAGAAGAGCTTGAGAATAAGTTCTCTAAATGGGTTTCGTCATCTAATAATACATCGAAGTACGGAAATGTATTATCCGATCTGAAAGAGGGCTATACCTCTACTATGGATGCAGCCAAAATACAGACTTATCTGTATGAGACATTCTACAATGGTATAGAGATCACCCGCTTTGCCAATACAGCATTGTTTGTAAACAAGATGGAAGAAGGCAATAAAGAGGATGAACTCAGAGGCAGAATGATAAATGCTTATAAAGATTATGAGCCTTCACTCGATCGTCAGGTGATGCCGGTATTGCTGAAGCTATATGCAGAACGTGTTCCTGCCGAATATCTTCCGTCTGTTTATGAGACAATCAATAAGAAGTTTAAAGGCGACTACGACAAATATGCCGATTGGTTCTATGCTAATACTAAGTTCACCAGTCTTGATGATCTTGTATCGCTTATCACAAGCGGCAAAGAGAAAGATTTGGAAAAAGATCCTGCTATCGAGCTTTCAAGATCATTGGAGCCTTGTCTGAAATTGCTACAAGCCGGAACAGCTCCTTACTATCCACAGATAGAAAAAGGAGAGCGCCTGTTCATGGCCGGACTGATGGAGATGGAACCGGGTAAGACATTCTATCCCGATGCCAATTTCACACAACGCCTCAGCTACGGTTCTATCGGAGGATACAAGCCTGCCGATGCTGTGATCTATAACTACTATACAACTTCGCAAGGAGTGTTGGCTAAACAAGTTCCCGGAGATCCTGAGTTCGGAGTACAGCAATATATCCTTGATGATCTGGCTAAAGGCGACTTCGGACAATATGCCAACGAGAACGGTGAAATGTCCGTAGCATTCCTTTCTAATAATGATATCACAGGAGGTAACTCGGGTAGCCCTGTATTCGATGGTAAAGCTCAACTGATAGGTCTGGCTTTCGATGGCAACTGGGAATCGTTGAGTGGGGACATCCTGTTTGAGCCGGAACTTCAACGTTGTATCAGTGTTGACATTCGCTATGTACTTTATATGATAGATAAGGTAATGAAATGTCCAAGATTGATAGATGAACTGAAAGTGGTTAAGTAAGGTAATCCTTATAATAAAGCAAGAACAGCTGTCTGATTATATTTTCAGGCAGCTGTTTTGTTATAAAATAAATAGCGGAAAAGTACCCTTATTTCCAAAATTTAAGATAATATTGTAGCTGCAAACTATATTATCCCGCTTTATGAAAAAGATATTATTCTTCCTACCATTAATTATTATGTTCGTTACTTTGTCCTGTAATCCAAACAAAACGGGCGGAGAAGGAGAGTCTAAACAGACTAAAAGTCGTATGACATATTTCGAGTATGGAGGTTATACAGATACTATCTATGCCCATATATCGGGAGAAGTGTACGAAGTAGGAGAGGATGGTAAATTACAACCCTTGTCTGATGCTACTGTTGAAATAGAACAGATAAAAAGGACTACGCAAACCAACGAGATCGGCATATTTGGTTTCTGGCTCGAAAAAGGAGTTTATACGATTGTCGTAGCCAAAGACGGTTATCAGCCGTTGACACTGACCAATTATGTTTCTATTCCCGATCAGCTGTCTTCCACAAAGATCATTCTGGAAAAAGGAACGGAGATGCAGACGGTAAACGTTCCCGATAGGAAATAAAAAAGAAGATGTTCTTAAAGAGTTCATCTACTTCATTGCCAGCCTCATCTGTCGTAGGTCACATACTTTAGTGTGCTCCCGTCCTCCAGAGAATCGGCGACTTCGTATCTAAACACTTAAAAAACACTTCTAATTGAAAATACAAGAGGCTGCCTTATGGGACAGCCTCTCTGCTTATATAAAAGTATGTAAATATTACTTCACTTCTTCAAAGTCTACATCAGTCACATCATTGTCACCACTATTAGACTGGCTTCCTCCTTGTTGTTCGTTCGGGTTTGCGCCGGCTTGTTGTTGGTTGTACATGTTTTGACTCATTTCGTGCAACAGTTTGTTCATTTCTTCCATTGCAGCATCTATAGCAGCAATATCCTGAGCCTTATGAGCATCTTTCAGTTTTGTCAGAGCTGCTTCGATAGGAGCTTTCTGTTCTGCCGGAACTTTGTCTCCAAGCTCGCTTAACTGTTTTTCGGTCTGGAAGATCATAGAGTCGGCCTGATTCAACTTGTCGATTCTCTCTTTTTCTTTCTGATCCGATTCAGCATTAGCGGCAGCTTCGTCTTTCATGCGTTGTATTTCAGCATCGCTCAGTCCCGAAGAAGCTTCGATACGGATTGATTGTTCTTTTCCTGTTGCTTTATCTTTAGCCGATACGCTAAGGATACCGTTAGCATCAATGTCGAATGTTACTTCGATCTGAGGTACTCCACGCGGAGCAGCAGGTATGCCATCAAGATTGAACACTCCGATCTGTTTGTTATCCCTTGCCATCGGACGCTCACCCTGTAATACATTGATTTGTACAGATGGCTGATTGTCGGCAGCAGTAGAAAATGTTTCACTTTTCTTAGTTGGGATAGTTGTGTTAGACTCTATCAGTCTGGTCATCACACCTCCCATAGTCTCTATACCAAGTGAAAGCGGAGTAACATCGAGTAACAATACATCTTTTACTTCACCTGTCAATACACCTCCCTGTATAGCAGCACCTACGGCAACTACTTCGTCCGGGTTAACACCTTTTGAAGGAGCTTTTCCGAAGAATTTTTCTACTTCAGCCTGTACAGCAGGTATACGTGTCGAACCACCAACGAGAATAACTTCGTCAATATCGCTTGGTGAATAATTAGCATCTTTCAACGACTGACGGCAAGGTTCGATACATTTGCGGATCAGGTCGTCTGCCAGTTGTTCAAATTTAGCGCGGGTAAGCGTTTTTACCAAGTGTTTTGGAATTCCGTTAACCGGCATTATATATGGCAGGTTGATCTCAGTAGAAGTTGTGCTCGAAAGTTCTATTTTAGCTTTTTCTGCAGCTTCTTTCAGGCGCTGAAGAGCCATCGGGTCTTTGCGAAGGTCAAGTCCTTCTTCTTTCTGGAACTCTTCGGCTAGCCAGTTGATAATCACGTTATCAAAGTCGTCACCACCAAGGTGAGTATCACCATTTGTAGATTTTACCTCAAATACGCCGTCACCCAACTCAAGGATAGAAATATCGAATGTACCGCCACCAAGGTCGAATACTGCGATTTTCATGTCTTTGTTTGTCTTGTCAAGACCGTAAGCAAGAGCAGCAGCAGTAGGTTCGTTCACTATACGTTGAACTTTCAGACCTGCGATTTCGCCTGCTTCTTTTGTAGCCTGACGCTGAGCATCGTTGAAGTATGCAGGAACTGTAATGACAGCATCGGTAACTTCCTGTCCCAGATAATCTTCAGCTGTTTTCTTCATTTTCTGAAGTATCATAGCTGATATTTCTTGCGGAGTGTAAAGACGTCCGTCGATGTCTACTCGAGGCGTATTGTTATCTCCTTTTACTACTTTATAAGGTACGCGTGGTACTTCAGGTTGAGCCTGATCCCATGTTTCGCCCATAAAACGTTTGATCGAATATATTGTTTTTTCAGGATTTGTGATAGCCTGGCGTTTTGCAGGATCACCTACTTTACGCTCGTTTCCTTCAATGAAAGCAACTACAGATGGAGTAGTTCTTTTTCCTTCGTTGTTTGCGATAACGATAGGTTCGTTACCTTCAAGTACAGCCACGCAAGAGTTGGTTGTACCTAAGTCAATTCCTATAATTTTTCCCATTTTAGTTTGTATATTTATTTGTTATTATTTCTGATTACTTATATTTTTTCGCTTTTCAGCGACACTATCCATTATTCAAATGCTGTGCCAAAATGATCGTTTCTCCCAAAAAAAATAAAATATGACGATTTGGCAGAATAACTTCGATTCATAATCAGAAAGAGACATACAAAAGATTTAACAGCAAAGGGCACAAAGATTCAGCTACTGATTTGCACAATTGTCAGAGATCGTAGTCATAGCTATTTTATACGACGGAAACTTTTTGTAAATTTGAAATATAATATTTTCACAATACTATTTATATGAGCCAGCCATTAGCAGAACGATTGCGCCCGCGCACATTAGACGAATATATAGGACAAAAGCACCTCGTGGGAGAAGGTGCTGTACTTCGCAAGATGATAGAGTCGGGCAGGGTGCCGTCTTTTCTACTTTGGGGGCCACCGGGAGTGGGTAAGACAACATTGGCTCAGATTATAGCCAATACGCTCGATACCCCCTTTTATACATTAAGTGCTATCAATTCGGGAGTAAAAGATGTACGTGAGGTTATTGAACAAGCCAAAAAGAGCCGTTTTTTCGATACACGCAGCCCTATTTTGTTCATAGATGAAATACACCGTTTTTCTAAGTCGCAGCAGGATTCGCTTCTTGGGGCGGTCGAGACGGGAGTTATCACACTGATTGGTGCTACTACAGAGAATCCTTCATTTGAGGTCATACGCCCGTTACTGTCGCGTTGTCAGGTGTATGTGCTGCAATCACTGGGTAAAGAGGATCTTATAGAATTGGCAAACAGAGCTATTACAGAAGATGTTATTCTCAAAGAAAAAGGCATTACACTCAAGGAAACCAATGCTTTGTTGCGCTTCTCGGGAGGGGATGCCCGTAAACTATTGAATATATTGGATTTGGTAATAAATGCTGATGCTGAAGATAAGATAGAGATAACCGATCAGCTTGTTACCGAACGGTTGCAGGAAAACCCTGCTGCATACGATAAGGGCGGAGAGATGCACTATGACATTATTTCTGCTTTTATCAAATCTATACGGGGAAGTGATCCCGATGCGGCGATATACTGGCTTGCACGTATGGTTGCCGGAGGGGAAGATCCGAAATTTATAGCCCGCCGCCTTGTAATTTCGGCAGCCGAAGATATTGGTCTTGCAAACCCGAATGCACTATTGCTTGCAAATGCCTGTTTCGATACGTTGCAAAAAATTGGCTGGCCAGAAGGACGAATTGTACTGGCAGAAGCTACTATCTATCTGGCAACGTCACCGAAGAGCAACTCCGCCTATATGTCGATAGATGAAGCAATAGGTCTTGTAAATGAAACAGGAAACCTTCCTGTACCTTTGCATCTGCGTAATGCTCCGACCAAACTGATGAAAGAGCTTGATTACGGAAAAGAATATAAATACGCGCACAGCTTCGAAAATAACTTTGTAGTGCAGGACTATGTGCCCGAAGAGATAAAGGGACGGCAATTCTGGAAACCACAGCAGAATGCCTCGGAAATGAAGATTGTAGAATGGTTGAAGAAGCTGTGGAAAAACAGATATTAAGTTGGTATGAAAAAGATCATAGTTCGTATATTGATAATTCTGTTATCGCTTCATATCCTTTTCTGCGTATTCTTTTATGTCATGCAGAGGCGGTTTATCTTTTACCCTACCAAACTGGAAGCATCTTATAATTTCTCGTTCGGGCAGAAGTACGAGGAGGTAAACATTAAAACACAGGATAATTGTATATTGAACGGGCTTCTGTTTAAAGTGGAAAACCCGAAAGGGCTGATTTTCTATCTGCATGGTAATGCCGGTGCATTGGATTCGTGGGGACGATTGGCTCCGGTATATACAGATTTAGGATATGATGTTTTCTTTCTCGATTACAGGGGATTTGGGAAGAGTGAGGGAGAGATTGATGGTCAAGCCCAGTTATTGGGTGATGTGCAGGCTGCATATAACGAACTAAAGAAACATTATGAAGAGGATAAGATTATCGTTCTCGGCTATTCTATTGGTACAGGGCCTGCCGCTTATCTAGCTTCTGTGAATAAGCCATTGATGCTGATTCTGCAAGCACCCTATTACAGTCTGACAGATGTTATTCAAGGTTATTGCCCTGTCGTTCCGGAATTCCTTGTAAAGTATAAACTGGAGACGTATAAATATATTGAGAAATGTACCCTGCCGATCGTTATATTTCATGGTGATGAGGACAAGACAATCCCTTATAAAAACTCGGTACGGCTGAGCGATTTGCTGAAAGATACAGACCGTTTTGTTACACTCAGTGGCGAAGGGCATAATCATATAACATATAATAATCTGTACAAGGAAACTTTAACTGAAATATTAAACAAACAGCAGGAATGACGGATAAACCATTGAAAAATATGACAAATGAGGAGCTCTGGAAACTATTTCCCATAGTGATCAGCGAATATAAGCCATATTGGAAAGATTATTACGCGTCTGAGAGAACATCATTGAAAAAAGCACTGGGTAAAGATATGCTGCGCATACACCATATCGGGAGTACGGCTATACCTAACCTACCCGCCAAGCCTACGATAGATATATTGATAGAGATAAGGGATGAGACGGATACTCAGCAGCTTATAGAGCGAATGGAGAAGGAGGGATATATCTATTCGTCCCAACCGAAGAAGCCTTCGCCTCACATGATGTTTATGAAAGGTTATACACCACAAGGCTTTGCCGAAAAGGTATTTCACGTACATGTGAGGTATTCCGGTAATTGGGACGAAATATATTTCAGGGATTACTTGCTTACCCATCCCGAAACTGTCAGAGAATACGGAGAACTGAAACTAAAACTGAAAACAGAATTTGAGCACGACCGTGATGCTTATACAGCAGCAAAGACCGACTTTATAAGAAGAATTACTAACTTGGCAAAGCGGGACAGGTAACCGATTTCCATATAATACTATGTAAATATGTACAACACACGACAGGATATAGAGAATGAGTTAAATAAACATCTGGATACTAATGAAAAATTATATTGGGTAGGCCAACCTAAACAGGGTTTTAACTTAAAGGGTGGAGATTGGTTCATAGTCATTTTTGGAATTTTTTGGTGTGGGTTTGCTGTTGTCTGGATAATATTGGCATACCTTATAGCCGGATCGACTTTCTTTCCTGTGTTTGGGATAATTCTCTTTTTTTGGGGATTATTTATTTTTATTGGACGTTTCATACTTGATATAAGAAGACGGAGAAATACAATCTATGGACTAACTGATAGTCGTGTCATTATAAAATCGGGAATTTTTAGTCAGGAAGTTAAATCATACGATCTGCATTCTATGTCTGATATAAAATTGACCGAAAGTGCTGATGGCAGTGGTTATATAACCTTAGGCGCTGATAACTCAACCAGATATACAGGGCGTTCGATAAATATAGTAGGCTACATCTGGTTACCGGGTATGCCTTATCCTCCTATGATAGAGTCAGTAGATAACACGAGAACGATTTATAATCAGATAATAGAATTGAAAAGAAAAAGAACTGATTACTTAGAAGGATTATTTCATGTACAAAAATAATCGGCACAAATCTTCATCTGTGCCGATCGGTATTGCCCAAGGGTATTACGAATAGAAACTTAATAATTAATAACAAACTATTTATGAGAAAAATTCTATATATTTTATTTGCTCTTTGTTTATGTATAGGGTCTTCCGGATGTGGAAATCGTAGTGAATTTAGAGTTAAAGGGTTTGAAGAGGACAAATATAGTCCAATTATAAATATATATCTGGAATATGATGTAACGATGACAACCTTAAATATTGAGTCTGAAATAAAAGATTGGAATTTAATAAAAAAGGAAATTAGAGAGGATTATTGGTCTTTCAGTGAGGATATATCTAAACCCAATGAAATTATTAGAGTAGATGGTAGTTACGATAAAAGTATAAATATATACTTAGAGCAAAACTCCAGTGAAAATGTACGAGCATCTCACATCACAGTATATTATGCTGGAAAACATAGAAAAATAATACAAATAATACAAAACTACAAGCCGTATTAAGTGCAAAAGTCTAGAATTATAAAGGATAAACCGTAGTGTATTTAAACACTACGGTTTTAATATATATTCCTATTTTACTCCCATTCAGGGAACTGAGTAGTATTCAAGTCCAGTGCAGCTATCTCTTTCATATCCGCATCATTGAGTTCGAAATCGAATATGCTTATATTTTCGAGCATATGCTTTTCATTGTCTGTACGTGGAATAGTAACTATTCCCCTTTGTACGATCCATCTCAAAGCTACCTGTGCATTTGTCTTGTTGTACTTTTTACCGATAGCAGCAAGTACCGGATTGTCGAAGATGGCGTTTCGCCCTCCTGCAAAAGGAGACCATGCTTCCATCTGTATATCGAGCTTCTTCAACATATCCTGAGCTTCAAATTGTTGGAAGAACGGATGAGTCTCAATCTGATTGACTGCCGGTTTAATTTTTGCATACGATAGTAAATCGTTAAGCTGTACAGAATCAAAATTACTTACTCCGATGGCTTTTATCTTACCTGCTTCGTAAAGTTCTTCCATTGCTTGCCACGAACCTTTCACATCTCCGCGCGGACGATGGATAAGGTAAAGGTCTATATAGTCGACACCCAGTTTCTGCAAAGAAGATTCGAGTGCTTTTTTTGCACTCTCATATCCCATGTCATCTACCCAAAGCTTAGTGGTGATGAAGAGTTCTTTGCGGTCTATTCCGCTCCTTTTGATTCCTGCACCTACTTCCGTTTCATTTCCATAAATAGGGGCTGTATCTATCAGACGGTAACCAGAAGCAATCGCTTTAGCGACACTGTTGATACCTACAGAGTCTTTTAACTCAAGTGTACCGAAGCCGAGTACAGGCATTTTTACACCATTGTTAAGTGTAACGGTCGGAATAGAAATAGAATCAGATTGTTGACCATCGGTCGTAGCAGACTTCTTCGGCTGGTTGCAAGAAACCAGTGAGAATGTCAACAATGCACACAGAATAATTGCACCTAGTTTTTTCATATTGTTTTATAGAATTAAAGAATAATCGGGGAAGATACAGATTTTTTATTGAAGTCACTCTTAATCACCTTCTTTGCAGCAGTCGCATCCTTCGTGTTTTTCCAATACACGATGAGGAAAATCGCCATGACCGATGATTTCGATAGGGCAGGAGGAATATGATTTTTCGAGCCAGTCGGTAGTGATATTCGTTCCCGAATGATAGTGTAGACCTTCATTCACGCAGGCTATGTTTTTCACCAGAGAGACCACAGTCCCCACATCGTGAGACACCAGAATAATGGCAGTTTCTTTGTTTATTTCTTCCAGTATTTTGTAGAAATCACTTTCGAAGCGTTTGTCGACATATGAATTAGGTTCATCTAGTACCAACAGATCGGGATCATCTATAATAGCCCTTCCGAGTAATGTGCGTTGCAGCTGTCCGCCTGATAAAGCGCCTATCGGTCTGTCGATCAGTTTGTCCAAACCCATTTGATGGGCTATTTTCTTAACTTTCTCTTTCTGTTCTTTTGTGTATGGCGACAGGATATGCCGTTTTATCGTAAGCCCCGACAAAATGACATCGTGTACCGAAATCGGAAACTTTTTATCTATCTGGTTTATCTGTGGCAGATAGCCGATGTTGATTTTATCGGTCACTACATTATGCTTGAAAAAAGAAATGTGCCCATGAGTTGGTTTAACTAAGCCCAATATTGTTTTTAATAGGGTTGTTTTACCTCCACCATTAGGTCCGATAATACCCAGAAAGTCATTCTTGAAAACAGTCAGATTGACGTTTTTCAGTACATGGGGATTATCTTCGTATCCTACCGACAAATCTTTTATTTCGAGAATCTTACTCATTATCTACAGCAAGAGCTTTGGCTATTTTTATCATTTCTTTGCTCCACTCAAAGGAGAGCAGGTTCAAAGGTACTGCTTTTCCGCCGATAGCCTCAGCTATTGTTTCAGCATTTTTAGTATCGAATTCCTGTTGTATAAAAACAACTCTTATCCCTTCAGTTTTGGCAGTGTCTATCAAAGCCTTTAGTTGCGACGGTGAAGGATTTTTGCCTTCATATTCAATAGAATATTGAGTGAGGCCGTATTCTTTTGCAAAGTAGCTGAGAGCCGGATGGTAAATAATAAAAGCCTTGCTCGGTGCTTTGTCCAGATACGATTTTATAATGCTGTCGGTCTGATTAAATTCGGCAACCAGTTTGTCGTAATTAGCTGTGTAGTCAGCTTCATTCGCTTTGTCAAGCTCTACCATTGCTTTATACATGTTCTCTGCAATTATTCTGGCAGATGTTATCGAACTCCATGTATGAGGATCGCCACCTATGTGTCCATGACTATGTTCGTCTCCATCGTGATCGTGATGTTCGCATGACTCCTTCACTGGTGTTATTCCTTCCGAGCAGTTTATGACTTTCAGACTGCTGTTGTTTTTAGTAGCTTTATCTATCAGTGAGTTCTCGATGCCCAGATACCCTATTTTAAAGTAGGCTTCACTTTTATCGAGGTTCATCATTTGCGACGGGGTAAAGTCTGCACTTTCGGGATTCGAGCCCGGTGGGACAATACAGTTTACTTTGTAATGATCGCCTACTATTGTTTCCAGAAAATATTTCTGAGGTTCAATAGTTACAGCCAGTGTTTTTTGCTTCTCATTCTTGGGGGAAGTGCAGCTATTGAGTACAGCGAATCCTAGTACAATAAATATAAATAGTTTGTATTTCATTCTTTTCAGTCTCTATTTCTCTTTTGTCAGGTCGTAAATCTTACGTATGCGGTTCAGTTCTTTTTCGAAGTCTATATTCAGGTCTTTCAATATACCTTCGTTCAGGTCATATACCCAGCCTGCTACACGAGGATAGCCTTTTTCATAATATGATTTTTGTACCTCTGCCGTTTTTATCACATTCAGGCATTGCTCATATACATTGATCTCTACCAGACGGTTGTATCTTTCGTCGGGGGAGGCTATGTTGTCCAGTTCCTTTTCGTGCAGACGGTACACATCGCGTACGTTTCGCAACCAGGGGTTTAGTATCCCCAGATCTTTGGGTTGCATGGCGGCTTTTATCCCTCCGCAGTTATAATGCCCGCATACGATAATAAACTTTACATTGAGATGCTCTACTGCATAGTTTATGACAGACAATACATTCAGGTCATTGTTTACCACCATATTGGCAATATTGCGGTGTACAAACACTTCGCCGGGTTGAAGTCCCATTATTTCATTTGCATGTACGCGGCTGTCCGAGCAGCCTATATACAGGTAGTCGGGATTCTGCTCTTTGGCAAGATGGGCGAAGAAATCAGGATTTTCCCCGTTCATCTTCTCTACCCATTTTTTGTTGGCTTCAAATATCTTTTTGTAAGAATTTTCCATTTACGTACTTAGTTGTTGCAGTGTGTTTAGCACTTGCTCTATTAATGATTTTGTACCATCATTAACAATTACAAAGTCTGAAAGTTCGGCTTTCTTCTCATCCGGCATCTGATTTTGGATGCGCTCCATTACTTTATCGCGTGTGGCATTGTCCCTTTTCTGTGTACGTTCTATTTTCATCTCCAGAGGGGTATATACCATCACTACTTTGTCTACAAAACGGTTGAACCCTGATTCGAACAGAATTGCTGCTTCGTGTGCCACTATGTTGTATTCCTTGTGTGCTATAACCCATTCTTTAAAGTCTTTTTCAACCTCAGGGTGGATAATTGCATTTACGGTTTCCAGTTTCTCTTTGTCGTTGAATATGTGAGAGGCGAGCAGGGGCTTATTCAAAACTTCTCCGGCAAATAGTTCTTCACCGAATAGCTTTATCAGTTTTTCCCTTATTACAGGAGAGGTAGCTACCAGTCGTTTACTCTCGGTATCAGCTATATAAACAGGTATTCCACACATAGAGAAAATCTGTGATACAGTAGATTTACCGCTACCTATACCTCCGGTTATACCTAATATTGTCATATAATGCCGTATATATTGAAGAATTTATTTACAGTTGTAATCCGTTATTGTACAGTTCGGATAATCGAAATCCTATTTCTGTTCCAGAACGAATTCCACTTCGGAAGGAACCGGTATTTTCGTTTGTATATAATCCGGACTTTTTGTGATCCGTACAGGTACGGAGGCATCTTTGAATTCCTTGATGTCGTTATAGTCTATTGTAACCTGAAAGCCATCGGATGTAATTTCGTTAAACCGTTTTAACCCTACGAATATCGGTATCTTCACCGAAGACGGGAAAATCCGGATATTGAGGTTTTCAGGTAGATTAACACATGTGACAGGGACTTCTATCTCTTTTTCATTAAATTCATCTACCGGAATAGATAATTCTACAGTACTTGGTATGAATTTAACTCCTTTGATGGAGCGTATGGCTACCAGCATTTTTTTGTCATTGGTAACGTTTGTCAATGTATCATTTACCGTATGCGCATAGAATAGGGTATCCAGTGCGGCTTTACTGCCATATACTATGACCGAATCGGGCTTAACGGTCAGTTCCCCGTCGAGCAGATAACCCGGAGCAAGATTGACATAACCGTCATATATCACAGGTAGTTTTTTCTGACGCAGTACGGCATAGGCATACGATACGCGGGTAGGAGAGTAGCTTATAAGTTCGGAAGTAACAAATAGTTTGCCTCTGATGAGCTGCTCGAAATTGCGTCCCTGAATAACTTTCTCCTGTGTGCCTTTTACGATGTCCCTCACATCTACCACGAGGGAATCTTTCCGGCGGGTAAAGTAGTATCTGAACAGGGCTGCCCCATCATCTTTTATGCGTACATAAACATCGTCGGGCAACTCGTTCTCGAATACAATGCTGTCGGGCACATTTACATATTTAACGGGTATAGTAAGGGTTGACTCAAACTTCTGACGATAGACCTGCATCATCCAGAAGATTGAGGAAAGCAATACGAAAAACAAAAAAGTCAGAATCTTTTTCCATGAAATTCTTTTGAAAAATGATCTGACTTCCTGCAATATTTTATCTCTAGTATCGCTCATAAGCTATACCTTACTTATTTTCATTGACCGCAATTATTGGTTTGTCTGATTGTCTGCGGCAGAAACGTAAACAGACGATTTTTCTATTTTAATTCTTGTACCTTCGGCAATCTCTACAATGAAATACGAATCGCCTACTTCTTTTACTTTTCCGTGAATACCTCCGGCAGTAACAACTTTATCGCCGGTCTTGATGGCATTGCGTTGCTCCTGTAATTGTTTTTGTTTCTTTTGCTGTGGTCTGATCATAAAGAAATACATGATGGCAAACAACAGAACCATCATTATGATCATAGTAGTACTACTGTTCATAAATCCACCCGGAGCTGCACCATCAGCTGCCTGTAACAATACATTTAATAAAGTCATAATTAGTATTTAATATTGGGTTTACACTATTTTTGTTTTCCTTCCCGTAATACGAGATACAAATATAAGCTAATATTTTGAAATAGGCTTAAAGACGAAAAGCGATAAATATTATTATTTCTTAATTATCTTTTTGTCCTCTTTCAGTTCTTTCACAATGGCATCCAGTATTCCGTTTATAAACGAAGCACTTTTTGCCGTACTGTATGATTTGGCTATGTCGATATATTCATTCAGCGTTACACTGATCGGAATAGATGGGAATGTCATAATTTCGGTAATCGCTATCTGCATGATTACCATATCCATGAGGGCGATACGCTCCGACTCCCAGTTTTTGGTATATTTGTCTATAAGTTCCTTGTATTCCTTACCATTGAGTAACGATTCTCTTAGCAGTTTAACAGCAAATTCCCTGTCTGTTTCATCTTTAAACATCGGTAGCATTTCCTGTGCAGAGCCATTTGTGCCGTCGAAGCGTTTGATTGTTTTCAGTACAAAAGATTCGATGATTTCGATGTCGTCGTTCCAGTAAAGGCTTTCGTCTTCCAGTATCTGGTACAGGTCTTCGTTGACACATACAATATGTTTAAATATCTTGCGCCAGAATTCGCGGTCGTTGTCATAGCTCTGAGGCTGTTCTATGTATTCTTTATATATGTCCGAATTGAGGATATTGTCTAACAGATTGCGGATAAAGGCATCGTGTTCCATCCACGAGAAAGGCCTGTCTTTGAGATATTTTGCAAGAGTGCTGTTTGTCCGTAGTTGATTGATGAATTTGTTGTCCAGTAGTCTTGTATTGGGTTTTTTGTCTTCCTCAGTAGGCAGCAACTTCGACTTTCGGGCATCTACTCTTTGTGCATAAGCATCGGTGAGCTCCACCATGAGCGACAGGAGATAGAAGTACAGATCGTATGATTTTTGGAGACTGAAAATAAGCTCGTTTTCAGCTTTTCTCAAATCGGTAGTTTCGCTATGACTACAAGAGAATAATATCTGAACAACTCTGATACGGATAAGAACGCGGTTTATCATTACCTAAATAAAATGTTTAAGGCTGCAAAAATAAGCATTTTTTTGTAATAGCATACCCTAATATCCATTATTGTTTATACAATGTGTGAAAAGTGAAGAAGTTTATCTATAGGATGAGGTGAATTATAAATTATGAGTTATAAATTATGAATTAACTCGAAAAACGGTCTTTGAAGAAGTAAGGAAAGAGTCAGGTTTGTAAGGTTTTAGTTAAAAGCTAGTGTACAGCCTTGTAGGGGCGAACGCAAGGGATTCCCATACATACGACAAAAAGAGAATATATGTCAACTTTACATGCGCTACGCTCCTGTGACGGTTGGTTGTTTCCTTTTGCATTTTGTTAACTGATAACTGTTCACTGCTAACTGAAAAGTCAATATCTGCAAAATGTTGTGGTCGGGCTGTTATCGGTCGGTTGTTTTAGATTATCTTTGTCTGTCCTCATTATTTATATTATCTATGACTAATAGGATAAACATTTATCATTATCGAACGTTTAAACTGTAAATATGAAGAAGATCGTTATTGCAATCGATGGCTTTTCATCAAATGGTAAGAGTACTATGGCAAAAAGCCTCGCAAAACAGATAGGCTATATCTATATAGATAGCGGAGCAATGTACAGGGCGGTAACGCTATATTGTATCGAGCACCGGTTATTCGACGGAGATAAACTGGATGAGGACAGATTACATGACGATATAAAGGATATAAAGATAGAGTTCTTCCTGAATAAAGATACCGGTACGCCCGATACTTACCTTAACGGAGAAAATGTGGAAAAGCAAATTCGTACGATGGAAGTTTCTTCAAAAGTAAGTATTGTAAGTGCTATTCCGTTTGTGCGCCATGCTATGGTTGCTATGCAGCAAGAGATGGGAAAAGCCAAAGGAATAGTCATGGATGGACGCGATATAGGAACTGTTGTTTTTCCTGATGCCGAACTGAAAGTATTCGTTACTGCCGATGCTGAAATAAGGGCGCAAAGGCGTTTTGATGAATTACGGTCGAAGGGAGATGATAAAACGACATTCGAAGAAGTGCTTGAAAACTTAAAGACCAGAGACCATTTGGATCAGACGCGGGCCGAAAGTCCCCTGAAAAAAGCGGATGATGCGATTCTTCTGGATAATTCATATATGACCATTGACGAACAGATGCAATGGCTACTAGATAAGTTTAAACAAATAACAACAAACTAAATGAGTAATATAGAGATAGATGCTAAGTCGGGCTTTTGTTTTGGAGTAGTAAATGCCATAAAAAAAGCTGAAGAAGAACTTGCAAAGGGCGGAGTGCTGTACTGTCTGGGCGATATTGTTCACAACAATCTGGAAGTAGACAGACTCGAAAAGCTCGGACTGAAAACTATAAATCATGAAGAGTTTGCCCGCCTGAAAGATGTCAGAGTGCTGTTGCGCGCGCATGGCGAACCACCTTCCACATATCAGATAGCTAAAGAAAATAATATTGAAATTATCGATGCATCGTGCCCTGTGGTACTTCGTTTGCAGAAGAAAATACACGACAAGTATGACAATGAGAAGGATAACAATACTCAGATCGTTATTTACGGCAAGAACGGCCATGCCGAAGTAAACGGCCTTTTGGGGCAGACAGATTCCAGTGCTATCGTTATTGAGAAGAAAGAAGATCTCGAAAAACTTGACTTTTCCCGTAATATTTGTCTTTTCTCACAGACAACAAAACCACTCGACGGATTTCAGGAGATTATAGATATCATACAGAGCAGGATGATCGGCGATGCACGTTTCGAGTTCTTTGATACTATTTGCCGTCAGGTATCGAACCGCATACCAAATATTAAGGAATTTGCGATGAAGCATGATATAATCTTTTTCGTTGCCGGAGAGAAAAGCTCGAACGGAAAGGTGCTGTATGCCGAATGTAAGAAATACAATCCCGATTCATACTTTATAACCACCCCATCCGATATAGATCCTTCGGTGGTGAGCAAAACCGCTACAATAGGTATCTGTGGAGCTACTTCTACACCTAAGTGGCAGATGGAAGAGATAGAGGCAAAAATCAATGAGATAAGATTAGGGTTAAATTAACCAAAATGCTTACATTAATTAACAGAGTCTTTAATTTTATTCGTACTTTTGCACTGGATTTCACAAAGAGCAAAGTAAAAGAATAAAATAACTAGAATTATGGCTAATGTTAAGTGTATTGGGATTTTAACCTCAGGAGGTGATGCTCCCGGTATGAATGCTGCGATACGTGCCGTTACCCGTGCTGCTATTTTCAACGGTATGGAGGTAAAAGGTATCATGCGTGGTTATAAAGGATTGATATTCGATGAAATTGTTCCATTTAAAACCAATAGTGTGAGTAACATCATACAACAGGGTGGAACAATCCTTAAAACAGCGCGCAGTAAAGAATTTCAGACTCCCGAAGGAAGACAGATTGCATACGAAGCACTGCAAAGGGAAGGTATTGATGCACTGGTAGTTATAGGCGGTGACGGCTCTCTTACAGGTGCCCGCATATTTGCACAGGAATTTAACTATCCTATCGTAGGACTTCCGGGTACTATCGACAACGACCTTTTGGGAACAGATCTTACCATTGGCTACGATACAGCACTAAATACCATTATGGAGGCTGTGGATAAAATACGCGATACAGCCAGTTCTCACGAACGCTTGTTCTTCATCGAAGTAATGGGGCGCGAATGTGGTTTCCTGGCATTGAACGGAGCCATCGCTTCCGGCGCAGAAGCTGCCATCATTCCCGAAATGATGTTACAGCAAGACCAGTTGGGTGATCTTATTTCCAACGGCTTCCGCAAGAGTAAGAACAGTAGCCTTGTGCTTGTTACCGAAGGTGACATCACCGGAGGTGCAATGGCAATGGCAGAGCGTGTTAAGACTGAATATCCTCAGTATGATGTGCGTGTGACTATATTAGGACATGTGCAGCGTGGAGGTTCTCCTACAGCAAACGACAGGATTCTGGCAAGCAGAATGGGTGCTGCGGCAGTCGATGCCTTGCTAGACGATCAGCGTAATGTGATGATCGGAATACAGAACGATGAAATCGTATATGTGCCGTTTTCTAAGGCTATAAAGAAAAATAAGCCTTTACAACAGAATTTGCTGGATACATTGAAGATACTTTCTATATAAGACGAATAGAAGCAGATTGTATAATGAAAGGATTGGCTGATGCCAATCCTTTTTTATGTGCGGTTCTTTTTAGATGACGATAATTATTGGTGCCAATAAAAAAGCCCTGATAGATTTCTATCAGGGCTTTTCGTATATGCTGTTTATATTTTATTATTCAGCACTTTTTTCTTCTTCTGCCGGAGCTTCTGCTTCAGCAACAGGAGCTTCGTCAACCACTGCTTCAGCCACCTCTGCAACTGTCTCTACGGCTTCCTCTGCCGGAGCAGCTTCTGCTTCTGCTTCAGCCTGTGCTGCATTTTCTTCAGCTTTCTTCTGAGCTACAGCTTCAGCTTTCGCTTTGTTGGCAGCTTTTTCAGCATCTAGGCGAGCTTTTGCATCAGCCTTAGCCTTTGTTTCATTCTTATTGATGGCAGCCTGATTGCCTTTTTCTTTTTCAGCTTTCCATGCTTCAAATTTCTTGTCAGCAGTAGCTTCGTCAAAAGCACCTTTAGCAACACCACCCAAAAGGTGTTTCTTCAATAGCACACCTTCTTCAGAAAGTATGTTACGAGTAGTGTCGGTAGGTTGAGCACCAACTTGTAACCAGTACAAAGCCCTGTCGAAATTTAAAGTTATTGTAGCAGGATTTGTGTTCGGGTTATAAGAACCCACCTTTTCAATAAATTTTCCATCCCGTGGAGCTCTGCTATCTGCAATGACGATGTGGTAGAAAGGGTAACCCTTGCGTCCTCGTCTTTGTAAACGGATCTTTGTAGCCATTTTCTTTCTTTAGTTAATTTTAATTATTACATAATTGTTATTAGCGGGTGCAAAGATAGGGATAAGTTTTTGAAATACAATATCTATTTCCCTTTTCTTTTCGATATAATCTGTAAAATAGAAGAAGGTTAAACCAAAATCAGTTTAACCTTCTGCGTTATATAGATGTTTATATTAGTATCGCTATTTCTTACAGAGCGTTTACGTGAGCAGCTAACTTCGATTTCAAGTTGCCTGCTTTATTTTTATGTATCACGTTTTTCTTAGCCAGTCTGTCAAGCATAGAACATACCGATGGATATTGCTTTCTAGCTTCTTCCTTATCTGTTAGTAAACGGAATTTACGAACAGCGTTACGGGTTGTTTTAGCTACATATCTGTTTCTCAAGCGTCTTACTTCTGCTTGTCTGATTCTTTTTTCTGCTGACTTATGATTTGCCATATTGACTAATCCTTATTTTTGTTATTTATTTTTGTTTTTTTTGTAGCCCATAGGGGAGTCGAACCCCTCTTTCAAGAATGAAAATCTTGCGTCCTAACCGATAGACGAATGGGCCATCCTGTGGAGCTCTGCTGTATTTACAGCTTTATTCTCCTTGCGATTGCGGATGCAAAGGTAACTCATTTTTGATTACGTGCAAATATTTCATTACATTTTTTTTGAAATTCTTTACTCCACCTTGTTATATGGCTGATTTTCAATATTATTTTTTAATGACAAAATCAGTCTTTTTTATTCAGATTCGATGGCATTTCCTCTTCCTCTAAATAATGATTTGATAAAACAGTTACCGGAGCCTTCTTCATAATCAGTAATTGGCATACCAATGTGAGCCATGTTATCAAAAATGGCAATGCTTTTAAAGCATAAGGTCTTACTATTTCTTTCTTTATATATGCCGGGGCAAGGTCGGAAGACCCCAGTACTGATAGTAGAATAGCTAAAACAAGGAGTGTTATTACATATTTGTTATATGGCTTTTCTTGCAGAATGAACCATATTACAAAACCGCTCATTGCTATAATATATATACATGATTCGGAACCGGAGCTAAAAAGTACGATAAAGATAAGAGCTGAAGCCAGAATGCCTAGTTGATACCGTAGATCGTTGTATAGGTTTATTTTTATATATTGTAGCCCAAACAGGAACAAGGCCGGCACTAGGAATACAAAATTGGAAAGGTCGTACATGCCAAGTATCTTTTTTATCATTCCTATAGCTGAGATATTCTGCATTAAGGAATCCGAATTATTAATGTTTTTGTGGACTAGTGATTCGTACCAATCGGCGTAGCTCTGTATAATAAACTCGGATGAGGAGAAGAACATTGGTAAAACAAAGAAAACGGCACACCAAAAGATAAACGAAGCACTAAACTTGATTTTATTTTTTGAAAAGAAAAAGAAAGCAAGCCCGACTATCTCATATAGTTTGATGAAAAAGCCTAGAGCGATTAAACAGAGTCGCACGCGCCGACAAGGCAGGGTAATCGTCCCCCAATCGTGCGTCAGCCTGCGCCGTTAGCTTTATGGACGGGGTACCCGTAGGGAGAGAAAGGCGTGAAACAAAAACGTGTTTGAGCTGAACTATCGGTTCGTATTATACAAATCTTAGAGCGAGTTTTTTTGTTTAGCCTTTGAGCCCTTTAACGGGTCGGCCTATGAAGCGGGGCGCTAAAGACTTTTTGATTCCTTTTGCGGCTTTGGGCAAAAGGAATGTAAGTAATCTGTGATTACGCGCAGTAATATGAAATAGAACATATTAATCCAACTACTGCTTCATATGAGTTATAAATATAGGGGCTGACCCGCGTGTATGCCCGTTTACAAAAAGAATATCTAATAGCTGAACTCGTACTCATAGCTGCTCTCATTACCACAGCCATCTTTTGCTGTAAATACCAGCTTATGCTTCTGTCCTTTTTTCAGACGCGATGGATCAAACTTATAGCTATATACAGGCGATTTCATGTCGTTCTCGAACAGGGCAAAGCCTCCGTCTATAGTCCCCCGATATGAAGCTATACCACTTTTATCGTCCACCAAACGAATCTTTATTTCTTTCTGCGCTACCCATTTAGCCGGAAGCACTGGGGTGATTACAGGTGCTTTAGTATCGGAACTCACAGCGTATGTATGTCCGAGTTCACGTAGCTTTACAGTAACGGCTCCGTTATCATATGTACCACCCACCCACGACTCTTTACCATTCTTATTTATGCGCACAATACCATACTGAGACTTGTTCGGCAAGCTGTCTCTGGTCAGTTTGATAGTCATTGTAGCAGAGCCATGCAACGGCACATACGTATCATTCACCTTATATATAGATGAAAGATAAGAAGGGGTCTGCGTGCGGTTCATTACAAAACACAGATCATCATACAGATTTCCTTTAGGTATAGTTATCGAAAACAGATCGGCGGCATAGTGGTTATCTTCGTCCCATGCCATCTTTTCCGAACAGCCATCCAATTGTGGTATCTCCTGTTTTTTTCCAGTCAGGCTGAATGAGTAAGTTGTTTTATTACCATAAATATCTTCCAACTCGTAGCGAAAAGCGTATGTTTTTTCCTGATCTATATCTATATAACCGTTATTCACAGCCTTATAGATAGGTAGACCGTTACCCGGTTCTATAAAAGATTTTTGATAAAAGGCTTTCTTTTCCGACCAGAAGTCAAAATCTATCAGACTGTTTATCATACGGGTTTTATCGAAGTCTACCGAAACTATATCGGATGCAAATATCTCTTTATTATCGCAGAACAAGCGCACTTTCTTTACCCCATATATATTGGTAGTGCCCGGCATACGGTCGTTGGCATATACCCCCAGTCCGATTCGTCCCCATACCTTTATTGTATCTTTTATTGCCGAATAGCCTCCTTTTTTAAGAACAGTCACCGGCTCTCTCATAGGGCTGCTGCTTCCGTTCACTACTCCCGCCCCTCTGACAGGATAGATTCCTATACCTTTCATCTGAGGTGCTACACCATCGGCTACTTGTGTTTTATAATACTCTAACGGATCGAGGGCAACCTGATCGGCCGTATTACGTATTTCGAAGTGTACGTGTGGGCCACCGGAAGAACCGGTATTGCCGCTGTAAGCGATCAATTCTCCTCTCTTTACCGGAAACTGAGCAGCATCTAAAGACAGATCAACTCTGTAGCTTTCTTTTTCATATTGCTTTTCCTTTATATATTCTACAAATCGGGGCGCATAACTATTCAGATGTCCGTAAACGCTTGTCTGCCCAGACGGATGGTTTACATAAATAGCCAGACCATAACCCGAGGGAGAAACAGATATACGTGAAATATAACCATCGGCAATAGAATATACAGGCTTGTTTATTACCGCCTGTGTCTTGAGATCTATCCCCGAATGAAAGTGATTGGGACGAAGTTCTCCGAAATTGGCACTAAGGACAATCGGAATATCGAGAGGCGACCTGTATTTGTCCTGAGCAGATAGAACAGTTGTATATATAAGGAATAGAAATATGAATATTCTTTTCATTGGATTGTGTATGATTAATTAAAGTGCTGCAAAAGTAGAAGTTTTTAATGATTTTGACAAAACCATTAACAGTTCATAACTTGCAGATGATATCTGTTATGGTATCATTTTCAATTTATCTATATAACAAATACTGATTGGCATAAATAATTATGATTACAGATTAATCAGATAGCGATTACACCAGATCAAATTCAAAAATCTCTCCATATTCCGCCATATTATCGAATGCACCGGATAGCTCGGCTTTACCAAAATATACGCGGAAGCAATTAATTACCCCACCATGTGCAAAAATAATAACGGATGAATAATCCTCTTCTTTCAGTTCATCGAGAAAAGAAGCTACTCTGTCGTACATCTGTCTGAACGATTCGCCATTAGGTGTAGGTGTATTCACCCAATCTTTTTCCCATTCTGCGATGTCCATTTTATCCCATTGCTTCATTTCCCAGTCGCCCATATACATTTCTTTCAGGCGGTCGTACAGCCTGATATCGGTATAACCACAATACTCGGCGAGGCATTTACTTCTGCTCAAAGGACTGGAAAATACGGCATCGTAGGGTATATCTTTCAGCTTTTGTTTTACTGCCTCCGCCTCTTCTTCAAAGGTATGTTTCAATGGCACATCGGTTTGTCCGTAACAAAGCCCCTCTACTCCTACCGCCGTATGGCGCACTATATATATTTTCATGTATGGTATCTGATTAAATATTGATTTCGGATAAAAACAAAGGTAAAAATAATATTGTACCTTTGAAAGCAGTGTATAAAATGAAGAGTTATTTATCTATAAGATATGTTCAGTTAACAGTTAACAACCAAAATAAGTATAACGATGAAACATGTAAAAAATGTGAGGTTTTAGTCAAAATTATCTCACGCAAAGACGCGAAGGCGCAAAGTAAAATACTTGTAACTCTTGTAAGGTTTTTGTTAAAAACGAAAAATATTGAATTGATTATAAATATGTTAAATGTAATAGTATCAGATGAAATAAAGAAAGCCTGCCCCGAATTTTCAGGTGCAGCGATATTAGCAAAAGTAAAAAACAGTCTGTACAACGAAGGCTTGTGGAAACAGATAGACGCTTTGGTGAAAGAATATAAAGCCGGACATGCAATAGAAGATATCAAAAACAATCGTGCGATCGCTGCCACACGCACTGCCTACAAACGGCTGGGGAAAGACCCCAACCGCTACCGCCCTTCATCGGAAGCGCTTTGCCGCCGCATTGTCAGGGGATTACCGCTATATCAAATAGATACGCTGGTTGACATGATTAATCTGGTTTCTATACGCACAGGTTATTCTATTGGCGGATTCGATGTCGACAAGATAGAAGGCGATACGCTTACACTGGGTGTAGGCATGGCAGATGAACCATACGATGCCATCGGACGGGGAATACTGAATATAGAAGGATTACCTGTCTACAGAGACGACTCAGGCGGCATAGGTACCCCAACCAGCGACCACGAACGCACCAAAATAGGAATAGAAACGACTAACTTTCTGGCTATAATAAACGGATATAGCGGAAAAGACGGATTGCTGGAAGCTGTAGAATATATGCAAAATTTATTAAGGGAATATGCAGATTCGGATGGCGGACAAATAATTTATTTTCAATAATATGGGAGCATTTTTCACGAATATCCAAATTAAGGTATCATCAGGTGGTACTGAATCTAGAGAACAGGTTATTGAATGTGTAAAGCAGATCAATATTGAGAAAGGTTACAAATCAGTAGATTCTGCAGAAAAAGCTGATAAATCCGTTATTATATCATCTGCCAATAATACATCATGGATAGCTGTATATGACGAAGATGTTGAATGTCAGAGTTTAGAAACATTAAATTCATTAGCTACGTCTCTATCAAGAAAACTAGATACTACAACGCTGAGTATTTTGGTAAACGATAGCGACTACGTCTACATCGGCTTAAACAAAAATGGAGCGACAGTCGATACTATTTCGAACCTGAATGAGAATATGGATATAGATTTCTCCAATAACCAACCGGATGAATGGAAAAATCTTATACTTGAGGATTCTTTTTCTTTTGATGAGTTAAAAAAAGCTTGGGAAGAGAGGGAGATATTCGTTGAATCGTTTCTGAACAGTTTTGCTAAACTATTCGATATATCACAACAGAATATAAGTGAAGGATACAATTATCTTTTAGAAAGCGAGCTGATAGCTGGAACTATACTACATTTTATAAAAGAAAAAAAGGAAGCATCAGAAAGGAAACCGATACCTGTATCTTTAAATATGCTCGCAAGAGAAGGTGATTTGAATTTCCGGTCAAATACAACAAATAAGGTTAGATGGATTATTACAAACTTTGGTGAAGCATCTCATGGCATTGATATAATGCTAACCGGAGAGAGCATAGAGAATAACTATATCCGTCCTAAATCGGCAAGAATCAAATCTTTTATAGATCACACAGATTTATATATATACAACGGTTCATTTATCGAAACCAAAACTCAGACAGGTGAAAAGATGTTCTATATAAGACTCGAAGAATTTGAAATTCCTAAAGGAGAAAAGCCTTCTTCCGAGATGAATAGGAAGGAGCAAGATCGCATCTATCAGCTGCTTTACAATATATCTATTGCTATTGAAATAGAGTTTGAAGAACTTGAAAAATGTGAAAGCAATTTGAGTTTCTTTGTCAGCCCTTTTCTTAACAGGCAAATAGGCACATATTATGAATCCTTATTGGTAAATAATGCAGCGGAAATGACATGAAAATACTGACGGGAAAAGACATAAAAGAAGCTGACCGATATACTATCGCGAATGAACCGATAAGCTCTATCGACCTGATGGAAAGAGCATCAGAAAGCATTGCCCAATGGATATGCCGTAATATAGATAAAGAATATTCCTTGCTGTTCTTTGTCGGAAAGGGGAATAATGGTGGTGACGGGCTGGCTGTTGCGCGCATATTATCACAGAAGGGCTACAAATGTTCGGTCTGCCTTGCCTACGCAAAGGAGCAACTATCGGAGGAATGCCTTACTAACCTGAAACGCCTGCCCGACAATGTAATATCCGGTAATACAAACAGTATAAGCAGTGACACCATTATCGTCGATGCCCTGCTGGGCACAGGTGTGAAAGGTGAAATCCAAGAACCTCTGGCAAGTATTGTACATACAATAAACAGCTTACCGAACAGCGTTATCTCCATCGACCTGCCATCAGGGATGATCAGCGAGTTCGGCAATGCTGAACAACTGATTGTCAAAGCTGATACAACCCTTACACTGCAATTTCCCAAACTGGCGATGCTTCTACCCGAAGCCGGAGAATACTGTGGCAATATAGAAATCCTACCCATCGGCTTGAGCCAAGAATATGTAGACAACACCCCTACCTTATATCACTATGTGACAGAAGATCTGATAAAAAGCATCGTTCTGAAACGTGATAAGTTCGCACACAAAGGAACATACGGTCACGCTCTGCTCATTTGCGGATCGAGGGGTATGGCGGGTGCGGCAATTTTGTCTACAGGCGCGGCGTTACGTTCGGGCTGTGGATTGGTCACCCTGCATATACCTGCCGATGAGCGTATGGCAGTACAAGCAACTTATCCGTCGGCAATGCTGAGCCTTGACAAGGATTTGTGTTTCTCGGAATTACCTTCCGATATTTCCAGATATACATCTGTCGGTATTGGCTGTGGACTGGGGCAGGCAGCACAGACTGTTGAAGCTTTCGGACAACTGCTACAAGCAACATCAAAGCCGATGGTTATAGATGCCGATGCTTTGAATATCCTGTCAGAGCATCCCGAACTAAAGAAATATATTCCGGAAGGCTCTATTCTCACCCCTCATCCGGGTGAATTGCAACGCCTTGTCGGAAAATGGGAAGACGAAGAGCAAAAAATAAGATTGGTCAGAAAACTGGCATCGAAACTGCAAACTGTTGTGATTGTAAAAGGTGCGCATACTATGGTCTGCCTGCCGGATGGCAATTGCTATTTCAACTCTACCGGGAATAGCGGTATGGCAAAGGGTGGAAGCGGCGATGTACTCACCGGATATATCACCGGACTACTCGCACGCGGATACAACGCCCCTCATGCTGCTATACTGGGTGTGTACAGGCATGGACAAGCGGGAGACAAAGCTGCTCTGAAGCATGGTATAGAGGGAATGAACAGCAGGGATATGATAGATGAATTGTGAATTATGCTAATAGTATTTGAGGTTGCATTAAATAAACGTTTGTTTATTAGTTACTAGTTACTTCGCCCTTTGGGCAGTTACAAGTTACAAGTAAAAACCCTTTATTTATCGTCCCCCAATCGTGCGTCAGCCTGCGCCGTTAGCTTTATGGGCGGGGTATCCATCGGGCGAAAAAAGCGTGAAACAAAAACGTGTTTGAGCTGAATTATCGGTTCGTATTATACAAATCTTAGAGCGAGTTTTTTGTTTAGCCTTTGAACCCTTTAACGGGTCGGCCTATGAAGCGGGGCGCTAAAGACTTTTTGATTCCTTTTGCGGCTTTGGGCAAAAGGAATGTAAGTAATCTGTGATTACGCGCAGAAAGAAATTGAACATATAATTTCAACTCCTGATTCGCATTATTTATATTTTTAGTTACCTCCACTTTTAAGTGGAGGAGATAAAATGTATGAGTACAAGTGGCTTTAGCCAAAATTATTTTGACTAAAGTCTTTTTGAAAAGTGTCTTATCCCACACCTTAAAAGGCGTGACAATTATCATTTTATTCTTTGTGTATTATCCGTTCTTTTTTTTGAAATAAATATGCTGTAAATATTGTTTTAATGAAAATTTATTTTCATATTTGTGATATCATTTTAATATCATGATTAAATCAAATATGAAAACACTTGAAAAGAAATTTGAAGGAACAAAGGTGTCAGGATTTCTGGCAATTTTTATCGGAGTTGTTATCATTGCATGCCTTGTCTTTATCATCTCTCTGGAGCAGGTATGGTCTATCGGTTTAGGTATAGTAGGTATCATTCTCGTTATACCCGCTGTATTCTACGGACTTTTGATGGTGGAGCCTAACGAAACCCGTGTTATGATCTTTTTCGGAAAATATAAAGGAACCCTTACCGACAACGGATTCTTTTGGGTAAATCCTTTCTACTCTACACGCCGTATTCCTATCCGCGCGCGCAATCTGGATATCGAACCTGTAAAGGTGAACGACAAGGTGGGTAATCCTATTATGATAGGTGCTGTACTTGTCTGGCGAGTGAAAGATACATACAAAGCTACTTTCGATATCGATTCGGCAGGACACAGTGTTATGATGGCTGCTTCCAGCTTTGTGAAAGTACAGAGCGATGCTGCACTGCGTCAGGTGGCGGGGATGTATGCCTATGACAATAATAACCATGAGACTGATTCCATTACCTTGCGTTCGGATGGCGATGAGGTGAGCCAGAAACTTGAGGACGAGTTGAACAACCGCCTTGCTATAGCCGGTATAGAAGTGATAGAAGCCCGCATCAATTATCTGGCCTATGCAGCCGAGATAGCCAGTGTGATGCTTCGCCGCCAACAGGCCGATGCGATTATTGCCGCGCGCGAGAAGATTGTCGAAGGTGCTGTGAGCATGGTGCAGTTGGCTCTCGATAAATTGCAAAAAGATGAAATTGTAGATCTGGATGAAGAGCGTAAAGCCGCTATGGTAAGCAATCTGCTGGTAGTGCTTTGCGCCGATGAAGCCGCACAGCCTATTGTGAATGCCGGAACGTTACATCATTAAAATTATTACCTTTACAGCGTGGCAAAGAAAGAATCTACCGTAAAAAGTTTCGTTCTGCGTGTCGATCAGGAAATGATGGATGCGATCGAGAAATGGGCTGCCGATGAATTTCGCAGTACCAACGGGCAGATACAGTATATTCTCGATCAGGCATTACGTAAAGCAGGACGTATCAAAAAGAACAAATCCGAAGAAATGAAATAGATAGAATGTTAATTAAGAAGCCGAACATAATAAAAGTTCGGCTTTTTTGTTATATATAAGATAATACATGTACAATGTGGGTTAAAAACATGTAAATTTATTATTTATTATGTTTATAAATAACTATCTTTGCACCGTTTTTTACTAAAGCAGGAACTTTACAATTCGAACATCGATAGAACAAAATTATTTTATGAAAAAGAGCATTAACAAACTAACTTTACCAATACGTATCATGTCTTTATTATCAGCTATTGTGATAATACTGATGGTTATGTCTTCGTGTAAGACTCAACGCTCCGTAAAGGAAATCAGGGCAGCTCGTGACGGGGTTGATTATATACCCGAAAAAGTGAAAATAAAAGTCTCTAAAACTACAGCTGATGCTATGACCAAGGAGCTTTTCATGCAATCGAAACGTCCGAATATAGAATTGCCTTATATCGAAGGAGGTGATATAAAAGGTGTTAGGACTGTATCGGAAGAGGTGACATTCACCAATTCGGAGGTTATACCCCGTTCAGGAACAGAAACCGGTAAAGAAACCAACCTTAGCGAAGTTCAGCACCTTAACGAGGTGGTGGTTACAGCTAAGTCTCGTTTTACGCCAGAGCAAAACGGACGTGTAAACGTAGACTTCGTCGTTAAAGTCCCTAAAGAAATACTATCTTCCAACTGGCGTGTAACAATGAATCCTATACTGTTGCACAACGACTCGGTAGTGCCGTTGAAGAGCGTGGTGCTCAAAGGACAGGATTTCTACAACAAGCAAAAACAGGACTATGCCGACTACGACGAGTATGTGAAATCGATAGTAGGTAAATCCGATTATGACAGCATATTCCTTGATCATAAGGGAGTAAGGGAAGATATCAACTTCCAGCAGAAATTCTACTATGGTCAGTACCATAAGGAATGGAGTCGTCAGTCAGACTATGAAGAATGGAAATCGAAAAAAGATGATGCAGAAGCTTTGGTTGCAGCCAAACAGGTAGGTTACGACCAGAAGACATATCACGAAAATGCCCGTAAAGCAAGAGTGAGAATAATGAAAGAACATGCTAAGGGCAAAGATACTACCGGACTGTTCAATAAATATATGAGAAGTGTAGCCAAGCCGGGAGACCTGAAGAAAGGTAAAATAAAAGTAGAGCAAAAAGACGATTATCGTATCGACTTTTATAAAGAATATTCACGCAGAGCCAGAGAACGTGTAATGGATGACTGGGCTAAAGGTAAAGATACCATCGGTGCCTATAACCGTTATATGAAAGGTTTCGACAAGAATATGAGGACAATGGTACTGGAAGGCGAAGATCTGCGTAAAGTGCCTGAAAGATTCCGCGACCTGTACAGATCGGGGCGTAAGATGGACGAAATAACAAATCAGTCGCTATCAGACAAAGACTCTATTGAAATAGCTCAACACCGTTATCTGTTTGAGGATATTGCCCTCAATGAAATGAAACAGGAAAGACGTGAAGATAAAAAAGAGGAAATGATCGTTTTCCCATACGAGTTGAATACGCGTCTTGATAGTGTTGTACAGTCCGACAGAGACTTTACATTCTACTACAAACAGGATTATCCTGTGTCGCCGGGTATGAAAAGGCTACGCCTGACAATGAGCAGCCGCGTTGACGCTGTAGACAGAAGCAGTTTTGCCCAGCCACAATCAGATACATTGTCATATTTCATCTCATCATTGTCGCAGTTGGTCGATACTTCTCTCATAGTGAAAACCACAACTCTACACCGCGATGTATATAACAGTATGGTTATATATCCTAAGTTTGCTGCCGGAAAAGCTGTGTTCAATGCCGGATATAGCGATAATAAGGCTCAAACTAATAAGGCTCTGGATACATACCGTACATTTACCGGAGAAGGTAAGTTGTTGATGGATAGTGTTGTACTGAGGGTTTCTACATCACTCGACGGTGAGTACGAAAAGAATATCGAACTGTCTAAAAAACGTGCAGAAGCACTTAAGGCATACTTTGTAAAAACATTGGGTGTAACAGAAGATATATTCAAAATACGTTACAGTGGCGAAGACTGGAATACAATGGCCAGACTGATCGTGAGACGTACAGATATGCCTAACAAGCCTCAGATACTGGATATGCTTACACAGGCTGTAAACCCTGACCAGTGCGAGGCTAGCATTAAGAAAGATTTTCCACAGGATTATAAGATCATCCGCGACTCTATCTATCCTATGCTCAACAAGGCCGACGTTATATTCAATATGACTCGTCCGGGCATGGCTGACGAAATCACAGTGAATAAAGAAGAGCGCCCTGAATATGCACAGGCACTTCAATATCTGCAAGACAGAGAGTACTGGAAAGCTTTGGATATATTGTCTAACTACCCTGACTACAATACGGCACTTTGCCTTGTATGTATGGGATACAATGCAAAAGCTCTTGACTTGCTCGAGAGTCTGAAACAAACAGGTAATACCGAATATCTGCTGGCGATACTGGCTATCCGTTCGGGTGACGATAACAAGGCGATAACACACTTGCTGAAAGCTTGTGAGCTGGATCCGTCGAAAGCATACCGTGCTCCGCTCGATCCGGAAGTAGCAGCATTTGTGAAAAAACACAAACTGCAAGATCAGTTAAATGCAGGTTCTGAAGCAGCTTCGCAAGTGACTGATGAAGAACTGAATCAGTAATCAGACACTGAAATATATAGATAGCCCCGCTCTCAACTAAAAGAGCGGGGCTATTTTTTATCTTTTAAAATGGTAGTTTTTTGAATGGTTTTTTTAATTTTGTCGACGACTTGCATCTTTTGATGACAGATACAACCTTAATTGAAATAATGTAGCAGCATTTTTATGCCTTATATGATTTAATCAATAAAATGTAGAAGATGAATTACAGATCCCTTACTTCTCAGGAGATAGATGTGTTAAAATTGCAGAATTGTACTGCTGACGATTGGAATAATATAACGGTGCATCCCGATTTCAAGCCTGATTATATCAAGCATGTGAATTTCTCGGGTACGATAAAACTGGGCGTTTTCGAAAAAGAATTTACATTACCCGGCGGTCTGAAAAAGCATACGGGAATAAATCATGCCTGCTTACACAACTGTGAATTGGGCGACAATGTGCTTATAGAAAGCATCCAGAACTATATAGCCAATTACCGTATAGGAAACAATGTGCGGATACAAAATATACACCACCTGTATGTCGATTGTGAATCATCGTTCGGTAACGGTGTCGAAGTTGCCGTATTGAACGAAACGGGTGGGAGAGAAGTGATGATCTACGATAAACTAAGCGCCCATTATGCTTATATACTGTCCTTCTATCGCCATCGTCCCGAACTGACTAAGAAATTGCAGAATATGGTGCAGGCATATGCACAGGAACAATCATCTTCTATAGGTACTATCGGCAACGATGTGACTATTGTAAATGCCGGAGCTATAAAGAATGTAAAGATAGGAGACTGTACCGTTATCGAAGGGGCACGCCACTTAGAGAACGGCAGCATCAACAGTAACGAACACGATCCTGTCCATATCGGATATAGCGTGATGGCTAACGATTTTATCATCTGCTCGGGCTCGCGTGTAGAGGACGGGACAATGCTTACACGCTGCTTTGTGGGACAATCCTGTCAGTTGGGACATACCTACTCGGCAGGCGATTCGCTGTTCTTTAGCAACTGTCAGGGTGAGAACGGAGAGGCCTGTGCGCTGTTTGCCGGTCCTTATACTGTGACGCACCACAAGTCCACTTTACTTATTGCGGGTATGTTCTCGTTTATGAATGCCGGTTCGGGCTCCAATCAGAGCAACCATATGTACAAGCTGGGGCCTATACATCAGGGAATCGTTGAGCGCGGAGGTAAGACCACCAGTGATTCGTATATACTGTGGCCGTCGCGTATCGGTGCATTTTCACTGATCATGGGGCGTCACTATCACAATACCGATACTTCTAATATGCCATTCTCGTACCTGATAGAGGATAAGAATGAAACCGTATTAGTGCCGGGCGTTAACCTTCGCAGTGTGGGTACTATCCGCGATGCGCAGAAATTTCCGAAGCGTGACAAGCGTAAAGACCCGAACAAGCTGGATCAGATAAACTTCAACTTGCTCAGTCCTTACACAGTGCAGAAAATGTTTAAGGCGATAGATATACTAAAAGATATGCTCGATACCTGCGGCGAAGCCAGTGACTTTTATTCATACAAAGGTTGTCGTATAAAGAATTCTTCGCTGAAGAAAGGGCTGAAACTGTACGATATAGCTATCAATAAGTTTTTGGGTAACTCCATTATCTCGCGTCTGACAGACTGTTCGTGTACGAGCGATGATGAAATAAGGCAATATCTGAAGCCCGATACATCGGTCGGACTATCGGTATGGAGTGATATAGGTGGCTTACTGGCTCCACGCTCGGAAATAGATCGTCTGATAGATGATATAGAATCGGGTAGAATAACCAAAGTAGATGAAATAAATGCTGTGTTCGAGAATCTTCATAAAGATTATTACTCGTTGGAATGGACGTGGGCATGGGACAAAATCCAGCAATATTACGGATTGTCTCTCGATACTATAACGGCAGCCGATGTGATCAATATTGTGAAACGCTGGCAGGAAGCTGTTGTCGGTCTCGACAAGATGATCTACGAAGATGCCCGTAAGGAGTTCTCTTTATCGTCTCAGACTGGTTTCGGTGTAGATGGAGACCGCTACCAGAAGCAGATCGACTTTGAGCAGGTACGCGGGGTGTTTGAAGAGAATGCCTTTGTAGAGGTTGTACTCAAACATATCGATACCAAAACCAAACTGGGTAACTCTATGGTAGAGCGATTGCAGAAGGCGATTGAATAAGCATTTCAAGATGTAGGGGCGTATTGTATACGCCCGAAGAAGAGATACAACAAACAGGCGTATGCGATACGCCCCTACATAATGCACAAAATGTCACACAATAAAAAAGTCCTGAATATTATTCAGGACTTTCCTATTTCTATTATCTCGATAAAAGCTTTATCGCTATAATTTATTTCTCAGTCTGAGTACGCTTAGCGTAACGGCTCATAAATTTATCAACACGTCCTGCAGTATCCACAAGTTTTTGTTTACCTGTATAGAATGGATGTGAAGAACTTGTGATTTCAAGCTTTACCAAAGGGTAAGTAACACCATCTATCTCGATAGTTTCCTTTGCATTGATAGTTGAACGTGAGATGAAAACCTCATCATTAGACATATCTTTGAAAGCAACCGGACGGTAATTTTCTGGATGTATATCTTTTTTCATTTTTATAGTGGTTTTTTAGTTATTTCTTATTTCAGCCGACAAAGATAGCTTTTTAATCCAATTAAAACAAAATATTCACTCGAATTTTATCTTCCAAAATCATGTTATTAAAAATTCTAAGCGGAATCTGATAAATTTTGCTTTCTTTTGTTTTCTGAAAATTCAATTATTAAAATAAGGAACTATGCGTAATTATTTTTTCTTAGCGGCTTTCATTGCGCTGGCAATGCTTTCTTGTAACGGTAAAAACAAAAATGCAGGGCAAACAGCCATCGATATGGCAGATACAACAAACGTAAATATGGAATCTATATCAGACAATAACAGTATGTATCTTCTGGTGGGCACATATACCGGAGGCGAGAGCGAGGGTATCTATGTATATCAGTTCGATACGGTATCGGGCTATTCCCAATATAAAAGTGTGGTAAAAATAAGCAATCCTTCATTTCTGGCTGTGAGCAAGGATGAGAAGTATGTATATGCCGTATCTGAGGACGGAAACAATGCCGGTGCTGCCAGTGCATTTGCTTTCGACAAGAAGGATGGTTCGCTGAAGTTAATAAACAGTCAGCTGACGGGTGGCGATGCTCCTTGTTATATTATTGTCGATGATGCCGGTAAACATGTTGTTACGGCTAACTATTCCGGCGGAAGTATAACTCTGTTCGATACTAAAGAAGACGGATCGCTCAATCCTGCTGCACAGGTTATAACCTTTCAGGGTAAAGGCGTCGATACAGAACGCCAGAAACAACCGCATTTACATTGTGTAAAATATTCTCCTGACGGAAAATACCTGTTTGCAGATGATTTGGGAACAGATAAAGTGCACAAATTTGATGTGAATAACGGTGCGCCGGGCAGCTACTTGAAAGTAGGTACACCTGCTGCATTTAAGGTTGCCGATGCTTCGGGGCCACGTCATCTTACCTTTCATCCGAACGGGAAATATGCTTACCTGATCAATGAACTTTCGGGGGCAGTCATCGGATTTGCATACGACAGTGCAACCGGAAACCTGACCGAGATGCAGTCTATACAGGCCGATACCTTGAATGCCAAAGGAAGCGCAGATATACACGTTTCGCCCGACGGGAAATTCCTGTATGCATCGAATCGCCTGAAAGGTGACGGGCTTGCAATATTTTCGGTAAACGAAGGTGATGGTAAACTAACCAAAGTCGGTTATCAGGAAACAGGAGTTCATCCGCGCAACTTTGTGATTACGCCTAATGGCAAATACCTGCTTGCTGCCAGTCGCGACAGCGATGTAATTCAGATTTTCCTGCGTAATCAGGAAACAGGGCTACTCGAAGATACATTCAGAGATATCAGATTGGATATGCCTGTGTGCCTGAAGTTTGCTTCATTAAAGTGATTGCTTACTTCGTTACAATAAGGGTATATGAGATTGTTATGAGTATTAGTTGCCTCCACTTTTAAGTGGAGGAGATAAGGAAATATTTATAAAACGACTTAAAAGTCGTGGCAACTGTAATGTTTTGTTCAAATATATAAGAGACTAAGAATGTTGATCCTCTTTGTGTGCACCATACGGAGGCCTTTCGTAAGGTTCCGGCATATTATATATTGTATTCACATTATAGTGCGAAGACCTGATTTCTATCCCCGCTTCATTAAACACATCCTGTATATTTTTGCGGAGGTCTGAATATATATCGTTCATCTTATTGGCATCCTTAGTGTAGACATTCAGTTGGTATTCTACATAAAAGTCGTTTAACGCAGTCTGCATAATGAAAGGCTTTTGTTTTCTGTTCAGATTCTCGGTTTTATATGCCACTTTCAGCAATAGCTCGTGTACCTGCCTCCATGGGACTTCATACCCTATAGTTACAGTCGAGAACAAAATTAGTCCATATTGATTGGCTGAGAATGTATAATTGACTGTTTTCGTATTCATTACACTCGAATTGGGAATCGTAATAATTTCATTCTTCGCCGTTCTTACACGCGTCACAAGAGCCGTTTTTTCAATAATTGTACCTGTGGTATCGTCCATCTTTACCCTGTCTCCCATCCGGAACGGCCTCATATATGTAATAACCAATCCTGCAATAAGGTTGCCTATTACACTAGTCGACCCCAGCGATATAATGAGCCCGACAAAAACAGAAACCCCCTGAAATACCTGAGAATCGGACTCGGGCAAATAAGGAAATATCAGTATAAATGTGAATACAAGTAATATTCCTGTAACAATATTATAAGTAGGTTTAGCCCAGTCGGGATAAAAACCCTTAAAAGTAATCTTGCCCTCTGTTATTTTATCGGTAATAGAGCGCAGGAATTTCTTGATATATCTAAATATGACTATAATAATAAGTATCGTAAACAGATTGGGCATATAGTTTTTTATACTGAGCCCTATCTTTTTCAGTGGAGCTACAATATAATCTATCAATTGGTCGGAAAGGCTCGTAGTATAAGGGAACAGCTTGAATATAAGTAGCAACCCGGCTCCCAAAGCTGTTGCTATAATAAGGAAACGAATAAGCCTGAGCAGTGCAAAAATAATCTGTACCTCTTTTTCCGCGTCTATAATACCCAGAAATCCTTTTATCTTTTTGTGCTGTAATTTCCTTACTACAATTCTGAGTCGTCTGTACAAATACTGGATCAGACGGATAAAGAAATACTCGGCGACTATGATCAATATAATTGTAAGTGCCTGTATGCCTTTTCTTTTCCAACTGTTATCGTATTGTTCTTTATCTATTGCACTGATGATGAGGTGCAGATACGATTGCGCGAGATCCGTTTTAGAACGTCCGTATATCTGAGCCTGCAACGTATCTATACTCACTATGATTCGGGGATGCTGATATCTACCATCCTCATACACAATGTTTATCTGGTCGTTAAACTCTTCCAGACGCAGCGAGTCGGGAGAATATAATACATACTCCTCCAATTGTTGAATTTTTTCATTGATGGCTGCAGCTCTTTGCTGTACAGTAAATGATCCGATACTACCGTGTATCAGAAACAAAGTATCTCTGAACGGTGCTACAGGCGCCCCTTGGCTCTGGTTCAGGGCTATCTGCGTGGAGTCCACTTTTGTCACTACAGGTTGCTTCTGTTTCGAACTTCGCCTTTGGGCAGAAATACCCAGAGAAACCAAACATAATAAAGCAATAAGTATAGTTTTATATAGTATCGGACAATATCTTTTTGTTCCCATTCCTGTTATACCAAAATTTTATAGTAAGGCAAATATAAACAAGTTTAATATATGTTAGTCTTTTTGATGAAAATAAAAATAATTTATCAGTAGAACTCTTGTAAATAAAGGGTATTTCATCACTTTCGGACTAGTTTGTCTGTATTTTCTTTGCCTACGGACAAGAAGTCTGTGTAAGCAAAAGAATTGCCTCCACTTTTAAGTGGAGGTATCAAAAGATTATACTAGATGGCTTTAGCCAAACTGTTTGACTAAAGTCCTTTTTCAAGTTACTTCCAACTGATATAGAGTTCAACAACTTTACTCCTTTTTTATCACTTTCCCCAAACTTTATCTATACCTAAAAAGTATAAACCAATAATTTTTTGAAGTTATGAAATACTCAGACCGTTTAGTTGAAAAGATGATCCGCCTGATAGAAGAAGACACCTACACCATCACCGAAATATGCGAGGCCCTGAAAATTAGCCGCCATACTTATTATGAGTGGCGAAACACCAAACCCGACTTTCGCCGTAAGGTAGACGAAGCCATCGACCGCCGCGACGATGCACTGGTAGTTATTGCCCGCCGGTCTCTGAAACAAAAACTCGAAGGCTGCGTACTCACCGAAGAGCGCTGCGTGTACGAACCGGCCAAAAGCAATTCGAGCCATCAGATACTCAAGACCCGTACCGTCCGTAAGAAACAATGCCCGCCCGACCTGCGCGCCATCAAATACGTGCTCGACCGCAACGACAAACGCCGCGAAGCCGACAACAGCCCTTCACGCCGTCCGATGATCATCAATGTACCCGACCAGCATACAGCCGATATGCTGCGTGCGATGGACGAGCCTGACTACTGGGACAAGCGTCAGAAAATGATAGACGAGAAATATGCTCCCGGCGGCATCTGGTCTGATAAAGAAAAGGTTGACGAGACCGCGTATAAGAAGGATGAATAAAAATAACTATAAAAATGTGAGCTTTGTAAGGTTTTAGTTAAAATGTAGTGTGTTCGCCCGAAGATCGGATAAGCGGGCAGACACACAGATCTGCCCCTACGGGAGAAGAAAGAAAATTTTAACTAGCAAGCTAGTAGACTAAAGACTAGTAAACTCGTAATTCATTATTCATTTTATCCCGTATTCGGAAATTTGTTCAAGCATGATGGGAGAAATTCGTTTAATGGGTGCTATCTTTGCACCTTCAAAAAATAAACGAAAGCATAAATGTTGATAATTGACAGTCTAAAAGTAGAATTAGGGGACAGGATACTATTTGATAATATAAGTTATATAATCAACGAAAAAGATAAAATAGCCCTCGTCGGTAAGAACGGAGCAGGAAAAAGTACCATGCTAAAAATACTGGCAGGAGTGAATACACACTATAAAGGTACTGTTACCAGCCCTGATGGCTCCACTGTGGGCTATCTGCCGCAGGTGATGAAAATAGAGGACGGACGTACGGTGCGCGAAGAGGCGTCACTGGCCTTCTCACATATCTTCGAACTCGAAGCAAAGATAGAAGATATGAACAAGCAGCTGGAAACACGTACCGACTACGAATCGGACGAATATGCAAAGCTGATAGATGACTTTACCCATGCACACGAGCGTCTGGCTATGGTAGAAGGCATCAACTTTGAAGGCGAAGTAGAGAAGACGTTGATGGGATTGGGTTTTAAACGTACCGATCTCGATCGTATGACAAGCGAATTCAGCGGAGGATGGCGTATGCGTGTCGAGCTGGCAAAGCTTCTGCTTCGCAATCCCGATATCATGCTATTGGATGAGCCTACCAACCATCTCGATATAGAGTCTATCGGTTGGCTCGAAGACTTTATCAATACACAAGCCAAAGCCGTAGTGCTTATATCGCACGACCGTGCATTTATAGATGCAGTTACTACACGTACCATCGAATTGACAATGGGGCGTATATATGATTATAAAGTCAATTACACTAAATACGTTGAACTCCGTCAGGAGCGCCGTCAGCAACAAATACATGCTTGGGAAGCCCAGCAAAAGCAGATTGCCGAAATAGAGGAATTCATAGAGCGGTTTAGGGCACAGGCAGCCAAAGCCGTACTGGTGCAGAGCCGTATCCGGCAGCTTGAGAAAATGGAGCGTGTGGAAATAGATGAGGAAGACAAGTCTCAGGTGCGTATCCGTTTTCAGCCGGCAACTCGCTCTGGCAACTATCCGCTGACGGTAGATATGGTGACTAAAAGGTATGACGATTATCTTGTCTTCGAGCATGCCAACCTGATGATAGAGCGGGGCGAAAAGATAGCCCTTGCCGGAAAGAACGGGGAAGGTAAGTCTACATTTGTGAAATGTGTGATGGGCGAAACCCCGTACGATGGCACTATGATGCTCGGGCATAATGTAGAGGTAGGTTATTTTGCGCAAAATCAGGCTGACCTTCTCGATGAAGAGCTGACCGTATTCGAAACTATCGATCGTGTTGCCGAAGGAGATATCCGTACTCAGATACGGAATATACTGGGCGCATTTATGTTTAACAGGGACGATTCGGAAAAGAAGGTGAAAGTCCTTTCGGGAGGGGAAAGAACCCGCTTGGCGATGATAAAACTATTGCTCGAGCCTGTCAACCTGCTTATTCTCGATGAGCCTACCAATCACCTCGATCTGAAAACTAAGGAAGTTTTGAAGAATGCGTTGCTCGACTATGACGGTACTGTTATTCTGGTATCACACGACCGCGATTTCCTTGACGGACTGGTGACCAAGGTATATGAGTTCTCGGATAAGAAGGTACGCGAACACATTGGTGGTATAAAAGAGTTCTTAGCTAAGAAAAGGGCATTAACTTCTTGAATTTTTGTTATCTCCAAGATTTTTATATATTTGTGACAATCTAAACATATTATAAAACTATAAAAATTAACTTAACATGAAAAAAGTACTATTTTCTTTATTGGCTTCAGTTCTGGTATTGGCTTCTTGCGGTGGCCCGAGTCCGGTTGCATTTAACGATGCTATAACCAACGCAAATTCAGTGATTATGAATGTACAATCTGAATGTCAGGATGCAATAGCCAAATCGATGGAAAATAAAGATTATTCTTCTATCGTAGCACAAACAGATAGTGCTCTGGCTAAGATCGATGCCGAGCTTGCTGTTGTGAAAGCACTGGAAGTGCCTAAAGGTGGGGATGCCTTTAAAGAAGCTGCTGTTAAGACTTATGAGAGCCTTAGAAGCATGGTAGAAACAGGGAAGAAGTTTTCTGCTTTGAATTCTGAATCATCAGAAGATGATTACAACAAGATCTATAAAGAATATGAAGGTAAAATGGAGGAGTCTTCCAAACTGTTTGACGAGTTAGCTACAGCTCAGATGAATTATGCAAAAGAAGCCGGTTACGAAGTGAGATAAATTTCACTTTGATGATAAAAGGCCCGGATCTCAATATAAGAAGGTGCGGGTCTTCTTATTTTTTATATATAGTTGATGTTGAAAACTTTTCCATAATGTAACAAAAAAATAACTTTTTCTATTTATATTTTTTAATTATTATAGCCTATATTTGTGTAGAAATGTAAAAATCAGACGAAGGGTATCGTACAAAATGTGTTTGTTGTATTTACAAATTGTAACCAAATAATAGAGTGTGTATTGCAAATGTTCGGAACTGTTACAGATATATATTAATAAGTTGCGAATAGTCTTGAATTTATATATAATTTAACTTACATATCAATTTAATTTCATTTCTTAATCTTAAAAAATATGAGAAAAAAGTTGTCTTTTCTATTGGTAGGTGTTCTATTTTGTTCCATTACTGCTTTTGCTCAATCTGTAGTGAAAGGAATAGTAGTGGACAAAGATACTAAAGAGCCGCTGATCGGAGTTACAGTCTTTTCGGAAAGTGAAAAGAAAGGTACTGCAACAGAACTCGATGGGAGTTTTACCTTGAGTCTGGCTTCCTTAAAAGGAAAATTGAAATTCACTTATGTCGGTTACAAACCGGTTACCCTTGATGCTGCATCAAATATGGGTAATATCGAGTTGGAACCGGATGCTTTCGGACTGAGTGATGTTATTATCACTTCTACCATTGGTGTCGATCGTAAAACACCGGTAGCGATGTCTACAATAGATGCGGAGGTAATAACACTGAAGCTTGGTACCAAAGAGTTTCCGGAGTTACTTAAATCAACACCGAGTGTATATGCAACAAAAGTAGGAGGTGGATATGGTGACTCCCGCGTGAATGTGCGTGGATTCGATTCTCCTAACGTAGCCGTTATGATAAACGGTGTGCCAATGAATGATATGGAATGGGGTGGTCTGTACTGGTCAAACTGGGCCGGACTTAGCGATGTTACACGTATCTATCAGGTGCAGCGTGGTCTTGGTGCCGTTAAGATTTCTTCGCCATCGGTAGGTGGGTCTATTAATATTGTGACAAAGACAACTGATGCCCAAAAGGGAGGATCTGTATATTATGGTATGGGTAATAACGGATACAATAAAGTGGCATTCAATGTATCGACCGGTCTGATGGATAATGGATGGGCTGTAACCCTGCTAGGTTCTAAGACATGGAGCGACGGATACATTCAGTCTACCGATTTCGAGGCTTATTCCTACTTTCTAAACGTTTCGAAACAATTAGGAGACAATCAAGTTCTATCGTTCACAGCTTTCGGGGCGCCGCAATGGCACAATCAACGTAAAGATCAACTATTGATCGAAGAATGGGCAAAACTGCCCGAAGGTGAACGTTACCAATACAATGCCGGATATGGATATGATGCTTCCGGCCAGTATAAAACTTTTAACCGTAACGAATATCATAAACCGCAGATATCATTAAACCATGTGTGGGATATTAACTTGAAATCGAACCTGTCGACAGCTCTTTATTTGTCTCTCGGTTCCGGTGGAGGATATTCGGGGCTTGCCGGAAAAGATGAAAATGGAGCTACATTTAACCGAAATCTTGCTTATGGCTCAACTAATGGTAGGGTAAATCAAGATTATCGTGCGAATGACGGTAAAGTTGCAGGATTCGGAACATATGACTTTGCAAAATTAATGAGGCAAAATGCTGATAATCCTAACGGATCGTTACTAGCTATTCAGAATGCAATAAACAACCATGTGTGGGTAGGATTACTTTCTACATATAGCAATAAGATAACCAAAGAAATAGAATTGCAGGGTGGTATAGATTTCCGCTACTATAAGGGAATACACAAAACTAAGATTGAAGACCTTCTTGGTGGCAGTTTTCTGATTGATCCGCAAAGAGCTATCGATGGTAAATACAAAGACAACCCTGAATGGGTGAACGAAAAACTAACTATTGGGGATATTGTATATCGCAATTATGATGGTTTTGTGATGCAGGAAGGCGTATTCGGACAGGCTGAGTACTCGAAGGACAAATTAAGTGCATTTGTTTCCGGATCATTCAATGTGTCGAATTACTGGCGTGTGGAAAAATTCGCAGCTGATAATGAGAAATCGAAAACTACAAATAAGGCTGGGTTCGGTGTAAAAGGAGGAGCTAACTATAACTTTAACCAGAATCATAACGCATTTGTAAACATAGGTTATTTTTCACGTACCCCATTCTATTCAGCCGGAATTTATACTAACAATCAAAAGAGTAATGCAATAAACCCTGACGGACAGAATGAGAAGATATTTTCGATGGAAGCCGGCTATGGATTTATAAACCGCTTTATGAATGCCAAATTGAATATCTATCGTACACAATGGATGGACAAAACAATGGTATATACGCTGGATAAAGACAGGCCTCAGGATGGTACAGTTAACCTTAACGGAGTAAATGCTTTACATCAGGGTGTTGAATTGGAGGTGAATGTGCGTCCAATTGAAAAACTTAATCTGAGAGCTATGGCTGCATTCAATAACTGGAAATGGGATAGTAATGCTTCTGGTTTTGCCATAGACGATAAAGGCCAGGTTGTAGAAAAAAATGGTGTTACGCAAGAGGTGCTTGTGAATCTGAAAGGTATCCATGTGGGTAACTCTCCTCAGACTTTTGTCGCTCTTGGCGCCGATTATGAAATATTCAAAGGTATGCGTATAGGTTTAGATTATAACTATTATGGTAGAAATTTTGCAGACTTCAAAGTTTCTATAAATAAGATCGGACAGAATGACTTCTATCAGCCATGGCAGATACCGGATGCTCATACATGGGATATGAACTTCAGTTATAGATTTGATATTTTGGGACTCAAAACGTCTTTGTATACAAATATTGATAACTTGTTCGATGCAGTATGGATTGCCGATGCTCAGGATGGAGGAGTTAAGTCTGATGACAATGATGAGAAAGCCAAAAAAGCTCAAGTGTATTATGGCTTTGGACGTACATGGAGTGTAGGACTGAAAGTTCATTTCTAAACCTAAAAAACGAATAATAAGATGAAAAAGATAGTATATATATTACTTATGGTCTTCATTACATTCTCCTGTAAAGATTTCAATGAAGATAACTTTGATTGGTACGAAGATGCCGAAAAGCCTACAAACGTAGCAAGCTACCAATACACAATGACTGAAGCTGACTATGGCACTATTGTAAGTGCCCTCAATGCTACCGGTACAGAAGAGAACAAAGCACTGGCAACAAAGTTGAATGCTGCCAAAAAGTTCACACCGGAACTCGATCCTTCTGTGTTGATCCCTTATTTGCTGGAGAAGAAGTATTTTACAGCCGATGTAAAATCTTCGGCTATGGTTTCCTATATGTACGATGCAGCTCGCGATGCAGTTCTTAGCGGATTGTCAGGTGCAGGACATGTATTGACAATGGACGACTATCAGATTGCATGGGGTGACAAACTCTATACCAACTCTTTCAATCCGGAACAAACACCTGAGACTAACTTACCGAAGGTATTAAAGGAAGTCTTTCCGGATGCTGTAGAAGGTACATATAAAACTCTCGAATACAATTACTCACCCGATATGTCGGAACCCTCTATTGTAGAAGGTACAAACTATCTGGAAGAAACATTCGAATCGTATGCAGCTAATGCTACAGTTATAACAGACTGGATAAACAAAGACCTTACGGGAACAAAATCATGGCAGGTAAGAAGCTATAGCGGAAATATGTATATCCAGATGTCTTCTAATAACTCAGGTCAGCTGAATGATGTGTGGTTGATAACCAAGAAGATTGATTTATCAGAAGCTACTACACCGCACTTGTTGTTTGATGTTACTGCCGGCTATTACAATGCCGACTGCCTGAGCATCCAGATATCAGATAACTTCAACGGAACAGAGGCCGGTATCTCTACAGCTACATGGAAAGATATAAGTGCCGAATTTACATTGCCTAAGGGTCCAACTTCAGGTTTTGGAACGTTGGCTCCTGCCGGAATGGGGGATATTTCCGATTATGCAGGGAAAAATAGTGTATATATTGCTTTCCATTATAAGGGAGATGGAATGTCTACACCTCAGAAGTCAACCACATTCCAGATCGATAATGTAAAAGTATCAGATATGGTTATCGGTATAGATGTTCCTAATAAGGCTCCACAATATGCGACATATACATATGATGGCAGCAACTGGAAAACTGTAGGTAGTGGTATTTTAACATTGCAACCAAAGGATTATACGGAGAAACTTAGTCTTTCTTCTCCTATTCTGAGTACATCTCAGGCTCAAACACTTTTACCTCAATACATGGTACAGAATGTTGTTGGAACTGAAAAGGTAATCGTTTACCGTACAGCAGCAGGAGTCTTCTACGCCGACAGGTTGAAGTATGAAAACAGCCAGTGGTCTATACAAACTACTCTGGCAGAAGAGTCGTCTCAATTTGTGCGTGCTCAGATAGATAAAACCAAGAAATGGATATTCGATCCTACGATTATTATCCCTATATCTAAATCTGATTACCGTATGATAGTAGATTATGTAAAAGATAATCTGATGGACGGAAATGTGGATGTTTGGGATACACGTGGTAATGCTGAATATTACTTTGGATTTAGCGAATACTATGGTAATATAACTTACCGGGAGCTTAATTATCGTGATAAGGATAATACTTACCCGATGAGCGGAACAACGGAAGAAAAGGTTAAGTTTATGAATGACCGTACTATCGAAGGTCTTACGATATTGCTTACACTCAAATATCCTGATGCTACCCCTATGGTAAGTGGTGTAGACCAATTTGCGAGATACGATAATATCGTCATATACTCAGAACCGGGTGCAGATACCAACGTTACATGGACTTATACATTCCAATGTACAGGAAATAAAGAATGGAAATTCGTAAGCAGGGAGAATGATAAAGGGCGTATAGAAACAGCGCAATAAAAAGAATACACTTAAATTCTAAATATATCAGAGCCGGTGAGTTATCCTTACCGGCTCTCTTGTTTATCAGCCTTATCCTTATGTTGTTACTTGTTTATAATGTTGAAAATAAGACAAATAAAGGATTGCCTGTACAGGCAATCCTTTAAATATGTCAGTATAATCTTTCGTTCAGATTAAGCTTTTCCTGCGCTACCAAGAACTTCTTCGATCTTGTGCTTGTACAGTTTCTTCATATTGTCGCGAGCAGGACCAAGATACTTACGTGGGTCGAATTCACCAGGTTTAGTTGCGAATACTTCACGTACAGCAGCAGTCATAGCCAGACGGCTGTCTGAGTCGATGTTGATCTTACATACAGCAGATTTTGCAGCCTTGCGAAGTTGCTCTTCAGGAATACCGATAGCATCTTTCAATGCACCGCCATATTTGTTGATAGTAGCTACTTCTTCTTGTGGAACTGAAGATGCTCCGTGAAGTACGATAGGGAATCCAGGAAGTTCTTTTTCTACTTCTTCGAGGATATCGAAACGTAGCGGTGGAGGAACAAGGTTTCCTTTTTCGTCTCTTGTACATTGCTCAGGAGTAAACTTGTTAGCTCCGTGAGAAGTACCGATAGAGATAGCCAGAGAGTCGCAACCGGTACGTGTAGCAAAGTCTACTACTTCTTCGGGTTGTGTGTATGTATGGTGCTCAGCAGATACTTCGTCTTCTACACCAGCCAATACGCCAAGCTCGCCTTCTACTGTTACATCAAATTGGTGAGCATAGTCAACAACTTTCTTTGTAAGGGCGATATTTTCTTCGTATGGTAGGTGAGAACCGTCGATCATTACAGAAGAGAAACCAGAATCGATACAGTCTTTACAAGTTTCGAAAGTATCACCATGATCCAGGTGAAGCACGATTTGAGGTTTTTCCCATCCGAGGCTTTTTGCATATTCAACAGCACCTTGCAGCATGTAGCGCAACAAGATAGGGTTCGCATATTGACGAGCACCCTTAGATGCCTGTACAATTACCGGAGATTTTGTTTCAGCAGCAGCTTGCACGATAGCTTGTAGTTGTTCCATGTTGTTTACATTGAAAGCAGGTATAGCGTATCCGCCCTTTACTGCTTTTGCAAACATTTCTTTAGTGTTTACTAATCCTAAGTCTTTGTAACTTACCATTGTTTTTGAATTTATATTTATATAACGTGAATATTTTTCGATGTTTTACACCATTTTGTCATCTTGAGTGTGCAAATGTGACTTATTTGCGCTCTTACTCGCTGATTTCCATACAAAAATAACAAAAAATCATGATAAAAGGTTTCAAAATAGTTTAAAATAACCTTTCGTTATCATTTCCATAGTGGGGTAGGGTACTCTCCTTTTTCCACCAGTTTTTGTAATTTTTCTACTACGCCTTCTCTGTCTTCCGAATAGGTAACGCCGAACCATTTAGACGGTGTATCCAATACTTTGACATCGGCTGTTCCGTTGATGATAAGATGATCCACCATCAGCGGTATAAAATACTCGGCTTTATGGTTACCTGTGTTAGCTTCGAGGAACTTAACGAAGTATTTGTCCGAGTGTTCGAAGTAATCAGGTGTGAACCCCCACATATTCATAGATACCGGAGTGTTTTCAGGTAATTCGAACCAGTAGTTTTCTCCATCTTTATACTGAATCTTTCCATCTTTACGTTCGATGTGGGTACGTTCTACAATACTTGAAAGGAAATGCTCGGCATTGGTTTCACAAACTCCTCTGGCCACAGCACCGCTTTCAGACAATGTATTGTGCAGACGGTAACCTACCATACAATAATGGTTTTGTTGGCCTTCCATCTGTATTAATTGTTTAGCCAGAATTTCATAGCTTTCGCGTCCGTAGAAATCATCAGCATTGATTACAGCGAAAGGTTCGTGTATTACGTCTTTTGCCATCATTACAGCATGATTGGTACCCCATGGTTTTTGTCTTTCAGGGTCTAATGTAAATCCTTTTGGCAGGTTGTCCAGTTCCTGATATACAACTTCTACAGGAACATGCTTTTCGTATTTTGATATAATTTTTTCGCGAAAATCTTTGTCGAATGATTTTCGGATTACAAATACAATCTTTCCGAATCCGGCTCTCAGGGCATCATAGATGGAATAGTCCATGATAGTTTCGCCGTTCGGACCCAGTCCGTCCATTTGTTTCAGACCACCATAACGGCTTCCCATTCCGGCTGCAAGGATATACAAAGTTGGTTTCATAGATATAAATTATTTTAGAGTTATTTTTTTCGACACAAAGATAGCTTTTTAACCTTTAAAACGGATATAAAAGCACTTATAAGTGCACCTTGAGTACAAAATATTATAATATTTTAGGTAATAGGAATACAATAAGTTTTTTTACTAAAAACCCGCTAGGCATGTTCTTCTTAATTTGTTATTATAACCATAGTACTTTTTTCCATAAGCGTATCTCTTGCGGGCATCGGTTCATCTAATTTCGGGCGAACACATGGGTTTGTTCCTACAGTGCTTTGTGTGGCTTTCCGACTGAGGCGGAATGTGTCAAAAGTAAAATAGCACGATCTGAATATTAGTGAAGGATCTCTTTTCTCAAAAGAGATCCTTCTTTTCGGTAGGGATGATATAAAGAAACCTGAATTTTCTTTTGACAACCCTGCTTTATTATATATGTTCTGTCTATTATTTTCTCAGAATCAGTATCTCCCTTACTGTATCAGCCGTAATATTGTGACATTCGCCGAGTTTCCATCCTCGTTCTGCCAGACGGTTCACAACCTTGTCTATGGCTTCGTCTCCCAGTCCGTAATCTCCCAGATGTGTTTTCACACCTACAGATTCAAAGAAGTTCTCTACGGCTTTGATTGTTCGTTCTATGGCGTTATCACCCTCTATGCCGAACACGTTTTTGCCCAGTCGGGTAATTTTTTTGCCTTTTTGCTCTTTCAGTACAGTCATTATACCCGGTAGTACGACAGCAAGTGTTTGTCCGTGATCGAGTCCGTAAAATGCTGTTATTTCGTGTCCTATCATATGTGTAGCCCAGTCTTGAGGTACTCCGCAGCCTATCCATCCGTTGAGCGCCCATGTAGAAGCCCACATCAGATTGGCGCGTACGTCGTAGTCTTCTGGTGTTACAAGTGCTTTAGGGCCTTCTTCCACCAATGTTTTTACAATGGCTTCGGCCATATTGTCCTGAATCAGCGAGTCACCTTCATTATAGGTAAGGTATTGCTCCATTACATGCACAAAAGCATCTACAACACCGTTTCCTATCTGGCGTGGAGGCATGCTGTACGTAGTGGTAGGGTCGAGTACCGAAAACTTAGGGTAGGTGAGAGGTGATGCAAATGAGAGCTTATCCTGTGTCTCTACACGGGTGATAACTCCTCCGTTGTTCATTTCCGAACCGGTAGCAGGCAATGTGATGATATCGCCCAAAGGCAACGCTTTAGTTACCGGACTGTCCTCTGATAATATCTTCCACGGATCGCCACCCTCGAAACATACTGCTGCTGCAATAAATTTGGTTGCATCCAATACCGAACCTCCACCAACTGATAGCAAAAAGTCAATTCCTTTTTCTTTTATCAGTGCTACAGCTTTCATACAAGTTTCGTAGTGCGGATTGGGTTCAATGCCCGAGAATTCGTATGTCTCAAAGCCTTTCAGAGCCTCAACTACTTGTTCGTAAACTCCGTTTTTCTTAATGCTTCCGCCTCCGTATGTTATCAATACTTTGCTTCCCGGAGGAATTTCGTTTGCGATTTTTTTGATTGTTCCTTTCCCGAATATGATCTTTACGGGATTGACGAATGAAAAGTTCTCCATAATTTAATCTGATGTTTTTATTGTGGAAGCAAAGGTATTCGTTTTAAAAGATATAGTGATCTTTTATTTATTAAAGAAGTTAAAAAAGCAGGGATGAATATCCAGAGTAAATTATGATCTATGCCAATCTGTAGTTGATATTGTATCGAACATATCATCTCAACCTCTGATTCGCATGACTTAAAATTCTGCTACCAGTTTTACATTAAATTGCCTTCCCGTCAAGTAATTAGGTACGGCATACTGTTGGTTGTATATGTCAGACACCCAGTAGTATGTATTGGTGTTGTTTATGTCGAACAGATTGAAAATATCGAAGCCCAACCAGATGTTTTTGAATGCCTTGCAGAACGAATTCCTATTGCGTATATCGAAGTCTTCGCCCAGTACCAGCCATGAGAATCCGATGTCGATACGTTTGTACGACGGGGTGCGGAAATATCCGCTCTCATATCCCTTATGGGGTGCAGAGATAGGCAATCCTCCCGACCATAGCCCGCGAAGGCTCATACGCAGGCGTTCGTATCCCGGAAAGTAATCCTGATAGAACATTGCAAAATTAAATCGTTGATCGGTAGGTAGTGGAACCTTCACGCCATTGATATCCTGTTGGGTTTTCATCAGTCCGAAGCTGATCCAACTATCTGCGCCCGGAATAAATTCGCCATAGAGCTTGAAGTCAGCACCCATAGAATAACCACTGGACGTATTTTCGCCAGTGTACCGTATTTTTACATTGTTGACAGTATATGGAATCAGGTCTGACAGTTTTTTGTAATACAATTCACCCGATAATTTAAATGGTGGTGTATTGGTTTCTGTATCAGCTCCGAAGTAGTAATCGGCACCGAGAACGATATGATATGATTTCTGCGATTTTATATCCTTATTCAGTTCCACCTCATTGTTTCCACCTATATTCACAATACGCTGAAATTCCTTATAGAAAGGGGCTTGATAATACACACCTCCGGCAACACGTACCGACAGATTGGGGATCGCTTTTGGCACGAAAGCCAATGCTCCGCGCGGACTGACGATCAGTTCTTCGTTGAATGTCCAGTAGCTGGCGCGTACACCTGCATTCAGTATAAACATCCCTTTGTCGGTGTCGAATGTATAGGTGTCTTGTACGTAACCGGATATACGTGACGGATTGATTTTATTATCCGCTTTCAGGTTAGAATACAGGTTGACATCCGTTCCGGTACTGGGTAATGAATATCCCGCCGAGTCGCGCATTTCCCACTCCTTTATTTTGTCTTCTATCCGTTCTTTCTGAAAACTCAAACTCCATTTTAGTAAATGTTTGTCGAGCCTGAGATTTCCAAAATGAGAAAATGTATAGACATTCGATTCCAGTTTGTTGCGTGCATGCTCGTGATAGTTACCTATTCCCAGCGTAGGCTGCAAATCAGGGTTGTTTTCTCCTGTGATGTCTGTTTCTTTCAGCTCGTAGCTCCCGCTTATATCGTATCGTTCCTGCTCATCAGAGCCAAATGTAGACGCAGTGAATCCGATGTTCAACTTGTCGTTTATCTTTCCTTTCATCGTCAGTGCAGCCTGATAGGTAAGGAAACGGTCTTTTTCCCATCCGTCGAAGTGTACCATAAATGTACGCGGAGTCATCAGTGTGCCGAACTTAGTTTCGCGAGTAGTAGGAGTGAATTTATATGTATTATGTGAATAGTTGCCAAGAAAACTGGCCTCCCATTTCGACGATAAGGCATAGGTCATATATGTCTGAAAATCGAGAAATGACGGGTCATATTCAGCTTTGGTATCAGTTTTACTTATCAGCGAACGGATGGTTTTATACCTTACACCTGATATCTGAGTAAAACGCCCGGATGAGCTTCCCACATAAACATCGCCACCAAGCAAGCTGGCTGAAACAGCACCTTCAAACCTTTTCGGTTTTTTGTAGGTGATGTCGAGTACCGACGACATTTTGTCTCCATATTCGGCACTATACCCTCCGGCGCTGAATCCGACGGATTGTACCATATTGGGATTGATGAAGCTAAGTCCTTCCTGCTGTGCCGATCGTACAAGTAGGGGACGGTATATCTCTATACCGTTTACATATACGATATTCTCATCAAAGTTACCGCCGCGAACAGTGTATTGAGAACTCAGTTCATTTGTAGAACTTACTCCCCCCATTGTTGCAAGTAACGATTCTATACTGCTCCATGGGTTTGCCGCACGTCGTGTTGCCAGATAGTCTACACGCTCTATCACAGTCGTTATGGGTCTTTCTCCTTCTATGGTAACGGCTTTCAGTTCTTTATCGTCATCCTGCAAGGTTACGTTTATTACCATTCCTTCGGTAAACTTCGGTATTATGTACAGATGCTTTTTATAGCCGATAAGGGTAAATAATATTTTAACGGAATCGCCAGCTGTACTTGCTGTCAGGAAATACTCTCCTTTGTTGTTTGTTGTAGTTGTATTGCGGGTTTTCTCCTGCGAAACCAAAACATGCTCTAAAGGCTTGTTTTTCGTATCAGTAACGATACCCGCTATTCTTCCTGTTTGTTGTGAATACAAGGAAGACGATAATAAAAAGAGTATGAACAGAAATAATAGATTCCTTTTAGTCATAGAAGTTTGTATAATGTGCAAATTTATGGATATATTTTCGGTGCACAAACTATTTATTCCGATATAATGCCTGCTACTCTTCTTTTCGGTATAAAATATGTAATAAGTATTGGCGAAGTTTATCTATAGTATATCAATGTGCTAAATTGGTAATGTGCCAATAAGCCGATGGAGCGGTCTTTGAATATATTGATTTTTTGTAAAGATTGTAAGGTTTTAGTTAAAATTATCTCACGCAAAGACGCGAAGGCGCAAAGAAAAATACTCGTAACTTGTAACTGCCCGTAGGGCGATGTAACTTGTAACTCCTGTCAGGTTTTAGTTAAAAACTAGTGTACTAGATTATAGAGTTATAGCATACTCGAAAATAGAAATAAAAACTAGCAAGCTAGTAGACTAAAGACTACTAAACTCGTAATTTTTGTAAGGTTTTAGTTAAAATGAATGGCAATGTTGTTGGAGGTGTGTCAAAAGCAGGCTCTAAGTAACAGACAAAAAAGTACTAAAAAGGGTGTGATCAGACACACCCTCCTTACTTTTTTATCACAGAACCTATCAGTTAGATAGCGTTGGTTTCTCTCAATACAGCATTTGTTTTGTGAACAGCAGCAGCCGAAGCTTCGAATTTTTCTTTTTCGTCGGCAGTCAGTTTTATATCGATGATCTTTTCCCAACCGTTCTTGCCTAATACTACAGGTACTCCGATACAAATATCGTTTTGCCCGTATTCTCCTTCAAGGGTAACACAGCAAGGTACAACTTTCTTCTGGTCGTGTAGGATAGCCTCTACTACGTAAGCACCCGCAGCACCCGGAGCATACCATGCCGATGTGCCGAGTAGTCCTGTAAGCGTAGCACCACCTACCATTGTGTCGGCAACTACTTTGTCGAGAACTTCTTTCGACAGGAATTCCGATACAGGAATACCTTTATATGTAGCCAGACGTGTAACAGGAATCATTGTGGTATCTCCGTGTCCGCCGATCACCATGCCTTCTACTTCGTTAGGGTTGCAGCCCAAAGCCTGGCTCAGGTAATATTTGAAACGTGAGCTGTCCAACGCTCCTCCCATACCTACAACGCGATGCTTAGGAAGTCCTGTAACTTTCGATGCCAGATATGTCATCGTATCCATCGGATTAGAGATAATAACAAGAACAGCATTCGGTGAATATTTCAGTATGCTCTCGGCTACACTTTTCACAATACCGGCATTTACTCCGATCAGTTCCTCGCGGGTCATACCCGGTTTGCGCGGAATACCTGATGTGATAACAACGACATCAGAATTTGCAGTAGCTGCATAATCATTGGTTACACCTTTGATACGGGTGTCGAATCCAAGCAGTTGAACTGTCTGGTTCATATCCATTGCTTTTCCTTCCGAAACACCCTCTTTTACATCGAGCATCACTACTTCATCGGCCACTTCGTTAAAAGCCAGCACATTTGCACATGTAGCACCCACGTTACCGGCACCTACAACTGTTACTTTAGACATAATAATTTTTATTTTATAATTGTGATTAATAAATTATACGTATGTTTCACGCCTTTGCATAATGTAAACCATGATGGTACGGATACTATCCAGCATCTCAAAAAAAGGCTAGCAAATGTACATGCTTATTCTGAAAAAATAAAGATTTTAACGGTCAAAAATACAGTGATATATTAAAAAAAGCGAAAGCCTGCCGAGCTATTGTTTGATATGCTTAAAAACTTTTATATTTGTATCCGCGTTGTAATTTAACATTATTATGAGCACAGAACAGAAAAGCAATAATACTAAAATACTGGTAGCTGTAATCATTCTGCTGATTATTGGGATGGGAATTGCAGGCTATTTTATATTCAACCAGAAAACCCAGATAGAAGAACTACAGGAGGAGAGCAATCTGAACAAGCAACAACTTGAAGACGAATATGAGAATCTCTCCATGCAGTATGAAGGGTTTAAACTGAATATCAAAAACGACTCGTTACTACAAAAACTAACAAACGAACAGGCTAAAGTACAACGCTTGCTGGAAGAACTGAAAACCGTAAAAGCGGAAAATAAGGCGGAAATCAGCAGGCTCAATAAAGAACTTTCTACCTTGCGACAGGTACTTAAATCATACATCGTACAGATAGATTCCCTCAACAGGGCAAATGAGCAGCTCAGACAGGAGAAGAAAGAGATCACCGATAAGTACCAACAAACTACCCGAACTCTGAACGAGGTGACCCAGCAAAAGGAGAACCTGACAGAAAAGGTAACGCTGGCCGCTAAACTGGATGCTACAAATATCAGTGTGCAGGCAACAAACAGCAAAGGAAAGGTGCAGAAGAAGATAAGCAAGGTAGAGCAACTAATTATAAACTTTGCCATTACTAAAAATATTACAGCCGAACCGGGTGAACGTACCATTTACGTACGCATAATGAAACCGGACAATGACGTACTCACCAAAAGCCGCACAAATACATTTGCTTTCGAAAACAGGGATATCAATTATTCCATAAAAAGAATAGTAGAATACGGTGGTGAAGAAGTCGGTGTAACTATGTATTGGAATGTAGAAGAATACCTGATGCCGGGTACCTATCGTATAGATATATTTGCCGACGGAAACCGTATAGGTATGAAATCCTTTACAATGGAAGACTAATGGAGATAGTAGAAGCATCGAAAGACCACATATTCGTTATCCGTCTGCTGGCTGACAAAATCTGGCCTCTGGCATTTCAGGAGATATTAACAAAAGAACAGACGGCATACATGATGGAAATGATGTATAGTGCTGATTCTCTCGAAAACCAGATGGACAACGGGCATCACTACTTATTGGCAAAAGATGGTGACGAGTATCTCGGATATGTTTCCTACGAATTGAACTACAAAGATACAGATGCCACCAAAATCCATAAAATATACGTCCTTCCTTCCCTGCAAGGTACAAAAGGCGTGGGGCGTTCATTCATAGAGGCAGTAACGGAGAAAGCCAAAGAAAACGGCAACAAAGAATTGTCGCTGAATGTAAACCGCTTCAATAAAGCGATCAATTTCTATAATCGTATGGGCTTTGAAATAGCTCGAAGCGAAGACATAGATATAGGCAACGGATTTCTGATGCAAGACTATGTGATGAATAAAAAACTCTGACCGAATAAAACAATAATTCCTTCCTGTCTGTTGTATCTACATCAAAAGATATGGTTTTGATAAATCATACATCTTTTCGTTTTTTTTAGTAAAAAATAGCATCGGGTATAATATTTGTTAATAATTATATTATATTTGCTATGTTAACTAAGAGAAAAAGAACAATAAAACTATAAAAAGCAGGCCTGTTTTAACTAGTGATAGAGTTGGTTTGTTTTGTATAATTTTATTGTACTTATTTTATAATCTATTAAAAATCAGTACGCATGAAGAAATTATTGTCCCTCTCACTGCTCTTGTTTCCACTAAGCCTTATGGCCAGTGAAGCAGACTTAAAAGTTCCCGATCTGGGAAGTGGTTATAATATCCTCCTATGGGGTCTTTTAATTCTGTTGCTTGGAATAGCATTCGGTTTAGTTCAATATTTCCACATCAAGAAACTACCTGTGCACAGCTCGATGCTGAACGTTTCAAAGACAATCTACGAAACGTGTAAAACCTATCTTTTGCAACAAGGCAGGTTTCTTTTTTATCTGCTGATCATTATTTCAGTAGTTATGCTTATCTATTTCGGATTCTTATCGAGCCCCGAAATCGTAGCAAAAGGAGAAGTGAGCCGGGTAACGTTCCTCATCTTCGTTCTATTCTGGACGGTACTTGGGATACTGGGCTCTTACGGTGTAGCATGGTATGGTATTCGCATCAACACACTGGCCAATTCGCGTACATCTTTTGCTTCTTTGCGCAAACGCCCTTGGGATGTGGTGAGTATTCCGCTGAAAGCCGGCATGAGTGTAGGTGTAATGCTTATTACGGTAGAGTTGATAATGATGCTTGTTATCCTCCTGTTCGTTCCGGGCGATATGGCGGGTGCATGCCTTATCGGGTTTGCCATAGGTGAATCGCTGGGAGCATCGGCATTGCGTATAGCAGGTGGTATTTTTACTAAGATAGCCGATATAGGCGCCGACCTGATGAAAATTGTCTTCAATATAAAAGAAGACGATCCGCGCAATCCGGGAGTGATAGCTGACTGTACGGGCGACAATGCCGGTGACAGTGTAGGCCCTACTGCCGACGGATTCGAAACATACGGGGTTACAGGTGTGGCTCTGATATCATTCATCGTACTTGCGGTACTCAACGTAGAATATCAGGCTGTATTTATTGTATGGATTTTTGTTATGCGTCTGATGATGCTGTTCACCTCTATTCTCTCTTACTACATCAATCAGGGTATTGCTACCGCAAAATACAGAAATTCGTTGAAATTCAACTTTGAGATACCTCTGACTGCCCTTATATGGATAACTTCCGTTATCTCTATTGTAGCCACGTATATCGCGAGCTATTTCATGCTGAAAGAAATGCCTAGCGGGCTATGGTGGAAACTGGCATCTATTATCAGTTGCGGAACTCTTGCCGCAGCTGTAATACCGGAACTGACGAAGGCATTTACAAGCTCATCTTCGCGCCATGTGAAAGAAGTGGTGACTGCATCTCGCGAAGGAGGCCCTTCTCTCAATATCTTGTCGGGAATGGTAGCCGGTAATTTTAGTGCCTTCTGGAAAGGTCTTACTATTGCTTTACTGATGGCAGTGGCTTATTTCATTTCTATGCAAGAACTGGGCGATATAATGTTGCATCCGTCTATCTTCGCATTCGGGCTGGTCGCATTCGGGCTATTGGGTATGGGGCCGGTAACTATTGCTGTAGATAGCTATGGGCCGGTAACAGACAATGCGCAATCGGTGTTTGAGCTTTCACGTATCGAGCATTTACCGAATATATCTGCCGAAATAGAAAAGGAATTCGGATTCGAACCCGACTTTGAAAAAGGGAAAGAATATCTGGAAGAAAACGATTCGGCAGGAAATACGTTCAAAGCTACAGCTAAACCCGTATTGATAGGTACTGCCGTTATAGGAGCTACCACGATGATATTTTCCATCATTCTGGTACTGGAAAAACTTGGCATACTCAACATAGACCTCATAGCTGCCCCTGTGCTGCTGGGGTTCATTTGTGGCGGATCGGTCATTTATTGGTTCTCCGGTGCATCTATGCAAGCCGTAACTACAGGCGCTTATCGTGCTGTTGAATATATAAAGAAACACATTAATCTGAACAAGGAGGAAGCTGATATTGAAGACTCGAAAGCCGTGGTGAAAATATGTACGAAATATGCCCAAGTGGGTATGTGGAATATTTTCCTCGCACTACTTTTCATCACATTGGCTTTTGCGTTCATCGACCCTAACTTTTTTGTGGCATACCTGATCTCTATAGCCGTATTCGGGCTGTTTCAGGCTATATATATGGCTAATGCAGGTGGTGCATGGGACAATGCAAAAAAGATTGTAGAAGTGGAGCTAAAAGAGCGAAATACTGACCTGCATGCTGCAACAGTTGTAGGCGACACTGTGGGCGATCCGTATAAAGATACATCGTCTGTTTCTCTGAATCCGATTATCAAGTTCTCTACCCTGTTCGGACTACTGGCTGTAGAAATAGCCATAGAGATACCGGGATATTACAAATGGATAGCAGGACTTATATTTCTCGCTGTAGCTCTGGTATTTGTGTATCGCTCATTCTATCAGATGAGAATCGTTAAAGAATAAACATAACTAAAAACGATAAATAAAGGGAGAGGATCTGGAATTCTCTCCCTATGTTTTTAATAATTAGATGATTGTGCTTCCCTTGTAGATTCTCGTGATACAAATGTTTTCAGCCAAACAAAATATTATGTACCTTTGCATGATGACAAAAACATTTAAGTCGGATTTGGTTTAGTAAACAATCTGTGTTTCTTATACAGATTGTCCTTTCGTTCTCTCTCGAATAGTTCTTTTCGGGAGTGATTCTTGTATTATTATAATTCTATTAAAAATCTGCGTACATTGTAGAAAGCATTGTTGTGCTTTCCTTGTATGCACAATACATTAAAATAATGAGTAACGAAAATAAAACTATTGAACCAAGTTCCAATGACTTCACACTCGACCAAGCAAATGAATTTGCTTCGTCCTCGCTTAATCGGACAATTCATGAATTCGACCTAAGTTTAATCTGTGAATTTTTCTCCAATATGGAACGACAAGGGCCCGGAAGCCCGGAGGTAACCATTAAAGCGCTGAGTTTTATAGATAATCTCACCGACCAGTCTCTTATTGCCGATCTCGGCTGTGGTACAGGCGGACAGACAATGACATTGGCACAGCACGTACCCGGACAGATTACCGGACTGGACTTGTTCCCCGATTTTATTGACATCTTCAATCGGAATGCCGAACAGTCTGGCTTGCACGACAGGGTAAAAGGCATTGTTGGCTCAATGGACGATCTGCCTTTTCAGGAGGGAGAACTAGACCTCATCTGGAGTGAAGGAGCCATTTACAATATCGGTTTCGAAAGGGGGCTGAACGAGTGGCGTAGATATCTGAAAGCAGGAGGATATATTGCTGTGTCGGAGAGTTCGTGGTTTACGGATGAACGTCCGGCAGAAATTCATAACTTCTGGGTAGACGCATATCCTGAAATAGATACTATTCCTAATCAGATAGCCAAGATTCACAAGGCCGGTTATCTTCCTGTAGCAACCTTTATACTGCCTGAAAACTGTTGGACAGAGCATTACTTTGCCAAGAAAGTAAAGGCACAGGAAATTTTCCTTGCTAAATATGCAGGAAATAAAGTTGCCGAAGAATTCAACGCTATGCAATCTTATGAAGGAGAACTATACAGCAAGTATAAAGAATTCTACGGTTATACGTTTTTCATTGCTAAAAAGGTAGGACAATGAATCAGTTAAATCCTTTTCAAAACTCGTAGATGAGGTGAAGAAGAAAAGGGCATTTGATCTTTATTTACAACAATGCAGGTATTTTAGAATGCCTGCATTGTTTATTAATAAAGCGAATTTGTGGTTGAAATAATACTTTCAATTACCGATCCGATTTACATACAATTAGTTACATAATAGTCGAAGTATTTACACCATGTGACAGTCTGGTCATAGAACTTCGTGTTTTTATATTTAGCCAGTTCTTTAAAATACTGCCTCTTCGTGATGAGAATGCCGTCATCGCCTTTATTATTATTGTATTTGTAATAATAGCCAACATCATTCCTATCATAATATTCTTCCTGCTCACATTTGGATAGAGCAAAGGCAATGCGTGCTTTTAGCTCTCTGTTTTGAGCTTGTTCATAAGCTTTTTGCAGATAGCCTGAAGATTCTCCGACATTATTATTGTAATATGTGCGATACGACTTAAAATATATATTCTGAGTGCCGTATATATCTTCCTTTTCTTGTAAATTATATTTCCAGCAGTTGCTATTATTTCGGTCGAATCGCAATACATGCCGGAAATATCCTGTACGGGTAGTATTGTAATAGAAGTTACCAAGCAGGTAGTTTGCCTTAGCGGCCAATTCTCCGCTTTGCTGCCCCGCATTTCTCAGTTTTATAAGCGTTTCGGTTATTTCTTTTATACTCATCATATCATTTATGTACGGAAAGTCCTTCAGGTAATCCGAGACCATCACTTCATCTTCTTCGCACTCGAAACATTCTATCTTGTTATATCCGAATATATTGCTTGATATAGTCCGATTATCGGCAAGTGTGGTTTTATTGAATGCATCCAGTGCTTTTTCCAGATAGGCATTCGCAAGGTATGCAATACCTCTGACATGGTTTATATATGATATGATATTCAGATTTTTATCATCGGGCGGAGTAATATTTTCTATAATAAGCTTTTCCAGATCATTCTTTCCTGATTTGCGATAAAAAGACTCTATTGCATCTAATAGCCCCAGATCAGGATTTTCTTCCATCTCTTTTATATTGTGATGTAATAGGAACGACTTAGCATAATCGCCTTGTAAATAATATCGGTTAGCCAATATATCGGTTACAAAGTTGTATGTACTGTAATTTATATACCTCTCATTCTCTCCCAGCGTTTCTTGGGCAGAGGGATTCAGCACATCTTTGTATCTGGAATATATATATATTTCATCTTCCATGCCGATAGCAGGACGTTCGCATATATCTATATACATATTCAGATTTCGAGTCTGTACCTTATATTTGTCATCTACCGTTTTTACCTTATCCAGATAATTTTTTGCCGAGGTAAAATCCTTATTTAAAAAATGAAGATAAGCAGTTGTGAGATACCAGAAATTCTTATCCTTTACCGATTCGGATGCGACCATCTTATTTGACAGAGCCATTGTATTTCTTAAAAATGTGATCATTTTGTTATCGGAAGGCAAAGGGTAGCGCTTGTCCTGCATATTGCTATGATCTACTCTGTAATAATAGGAAGGAATCATTTCCCGTTCTATCAGATTTACGGCTCTTGCCATCAATACTTTTGCCTGAATAGCATCGGGGCTTGTTTTCACGATCTTTTCTATTTCATTCAATGGATTGCTGAATGCAAAATATCCGAGCAGCAGATAGGCATCATTCTTTTCGTTTTCTGTCTTAGCCTGATCCAGAAATTCTTTTACAGAAAGTCCTTCAGTAAATTTCAGTGAGGTTACTGCCATTTGTTTCAGATTCTTCGAATTAGAAAATACCCTGAAAAAGTTATAATTGGCATCCATTATGTTGCCTAATCCCCTTTCTGCTCCTGCTTTTTGCGATAGGGCATGGTAATACATAGCAGGCTTATGATTGAGAGGCTCTACATAGGTATTGAAGAAATTAACAGCATCTTCGTATCTCCCGCTATAGTGGGCAAAACGAACAAGCTGATACCCGTAGCGCAATTTCAGTTCTTTATCCGGTAATGATTTCCATTTTTTTTGCAGATACAGGGTTACTTCATTATAGTTAAGCATATCGGCGCTATTCGTGTTTTCGGGATAGTAGTACCAGCTAGAGCCGGACGATTTGATAGACATATATGGTTCAAGGTATTTTGCATAAGACAGATATTCTAATGCTGCCTTGTGTTTTTTTGCAAAAGCCGGTGTAAGGAAGGCTAGTTTGGCATCATCTGTTTTTCTGCCTGCTATGATCTTATCTAAAGCCTCTTTTGATACATTGAATACCAGATAGCGGGTTTCGCTATAGCCCGTCCCCCAATATTTAGCCCATTCTTCTATATTTTCATTGCTGATACTTCCCGGAGCATCAGGCTCATAATAGGCATAAGCCAGTGTAAGCAGGAAAGGATAATATTGCGGATCATCTATTATTTCCTGCATAAACAGGTTGTAATAACCTCCGTCGTAGTAATCATCGCCTCCTCCGCAGGCAAATGTTCTGTTAACAAGCAATACGATAAATATGAATGACAAAAGTATCTTTTTCATAGTTGCAGACTTATTTGAGTTCATCTATAGTAAACCTTTCCAACAGTGGCTTATCCAAGTGATAGTATATGATATTGTAATCTTTATTTATTTTTTCGTCAAGGTATTGTTTGGCTTCATTCAACAATTCAGACGAGATACCTTCTGTCTTTACGATAAAACCTTTATTCATATATACTCCCTGAAAGAAGAAATCGTCTTTCGCTTCAAACTCATTATTGTTTACCTGCCGGAAAAATGTAGTGTCCATATCATTTTGGGTAACATTATTCAACAATTTTATTTTCCCCAAATGATTTGTTACTATAGCCCAAGAGTATAAAGGTAGGGCTACATCGAAATCGACAGGGTACGAATTTATATTCTTTGTATAGTCCTTCAACAGGGATATATCCAGTATTGAGTTTTTATCGGAATCGTCGGTAGGGTCGGAGGTAGCATAACACATCAACACTACTTTCTCTACAGGCGGTACTCCAGTAGTCTCCCTGTATTTCACCTGATGCAGACGAAGCGTACACGATATTGTTTTACCTGTTTTTTCTTTTAACAAAGACAGGAATGTAAAATAAGCAACTCTTGTGCTTTCAGTCCAGTCACAGTCTATCTGTATTTCATGGATATCAGATATGTTATTCGTTTCACATATTCGGTTTATCAATTCCGATACATTCCTTGCTGTTGATTTTATCGAATATTCGCTTATATCCAGAAAGGTTCGGTTAGTAATAAATACTACGGGTACATACTCAGTATCAAGCTCATTTGAATCGAATGCCCGTATTTTAGCTTTTGGCTCTATCCAATCGTTATTGATGTCTACATCAAAGAAACGCAGATATAATCTCTTACTATTAAGCTTTTTAAAATATTCTTTCTCTGTATCGCCTAATGATATGTTTGTTTTCCAATAATAAAAATCGACAGGATGTTTTTCAGGCTTGTGGCAGCCTGTTATAAACAATGATCCTCCAAAAATCAGCAACAGTAAGTATTTCATGCAAAGTATATATTCAGTAACTGTTTAAATTTGAGCGAAAATATTTCATATAACTGTTTCCTATTATTCTTTGGCTCTTATTTTTCTTCTTTCTTCTCTATTTTCTACTTTTCACTCTTGGTTTAGCCCGCTAAACCTGCGAATAAAAAGAAAAAAATATATTTGAAATAACACAAAATAAGATTGCCAATCAAATTTAAACAGTTACTCAAAGTTATAAAGATATAACAGTTTTGCAGCAACAGAAAATTAACGATTCAAAAATAGAAGGAAATATGAAGAATGAAAAGATTTATCTATAAGATATCAATGAGCTAATCTGGTAATGTGCTGATATGCCAATGAAAGCGGTCTTTGAATATATTGATTTTTTGTAATCTTTGTAAGGTTTTAGTTAAAATTATCTCACGCGAAGACGCTAAGGCGCAAAGAAAAATACTCGTAACTTGTAACTGCCCATAGGACGAAGAATTGAATTGAAAATCGACGGAGTCAAAATCGCTGAAGTGGATACGAGGCAAACTCGTAACTTTTGTAATCTTTGTCAGGTTTTAGTTAAAAACTAGTGTACTAGATTATAGAGTTACAGTATACTAGAAAAATAGAAATAAAAACTAGCAAGCTAGTAGCCTAAAGACTACTAAACTCGTAATTTTTGTCAGGTTTTAGTTAAAATGTGCAGGCAATATTCTTTAATATACTGGTTGTTAGAATGAAAAGTTTAAAAGCTACTGTTTGTTGAAAACTGCCATTTGTTTTATTTTCTTGTCGGAGCTATTTATCGTAACTTTACGTATTCAGAAAAAGAGGAAAATGCGATATGAATAATTTTGTACATCTACACGTTCACTCTCAATATTCGTTACTCGATGGTCAGGCCAGTATCCCTAATCTGGTAGATAAGGCCATAGCCGATGGAATGAAAGCTATCGCGCTTACGGATCATGGGGCAATGTTCGGTATTAAAGAGTTTTTCAATTATGTAAAAAAGAAGAACTCAAAATATGATGGCACTATAAAGGAGTTGAAGGCGGAGATAAAAAAACTGGAAAAAGAAGAATCATCTGCTGAAAACTCAGAAAAGATAGGCGAACTTAAAAACAAAATACACGAAGAAGAAGCAAAGCGATTCAAGCCGATTATAGGGTGCGAATGTTATGTGGCTCGTAGGGGAAGACATTATAAAGAAGGGAAACCCGATATGAGTGGCTGGCATCTCGTGGTACTGGCGAAGAATCTGAAAGGATATAAGAACCTGATCAAAATGGTATCGCATGGTTGGACTGAAGGTTTCTATATGCGTCCCCGTATCGATAAGGAATTGTTGGAGAAATATCATGAAGGGCTTATTGTCTCCACCGCCTGTCTGGGGGGCGAGGTACCCAAAAAGATTCAATCGGGTGATATGGAAGAGGCTGAGAAATCGGTACAATGGTTTAAAGACTTGTTCGGCGATGATTTTTACCTTGAACTGCAACGCCATAAGACAAACCGCCCCGATGCCAATAGCGAAGCTTATCCTTTACAACAGAATGTGAATGCCGAACTGCTGCGTATCGGTGAAAAAATGGGCGTGAAAGTAATCGCAACCAACGATGTGCACTTTGTAGATGAAACCGATGCAGATGCTCACGACCGCCTCATCTGTCTGAGTACCGGTAAAGATTTTGACGATCCGAAGCGTATGCGTTATACGAAGCAGGAATGGTTGAAAACTAAAGCTGAGATGAGCCAGATATTTGCCGATGTGCCACAAGTATTGGAAAACACAAAGGAAATAGCTGACAAGGTAGAATTTTATTCGATAGACTCCGATGCTTTGATGCCGTTCTTTACCATAGATGCATCTTTCGGTACAGAAGAGGGATACAAGATAATGTATTCGGAAGAAGATTTGATAAAAGAATTCGGAGAACAGGAATATAAGCGTCTGGGCGGATACGACAAAGTGATCAGAATAAAACTGGAAGCGGATTATCTGCGCCATCTGACCATGATCGGAGCCGACAAGCGTTACGGGAAAGACAGAAATGCTGAGGTTGTAGAGCGTCTCGATTTTGAGCTAGATGTAATGAAAACGATGGGCTTTCCCGGATACTTCCTTATCGTTCAGGACTTTATCGCAGCAGCCCGCGATATGGGTGTTGCCGTAGGTCCGGGACGTGGTTCGGCTGCGGGCTCGGCTGTTGCTTACTGTCTGGGAATCACAGATATAGACCCTATCAAATATGACTTACTGTTTGAGCGTTTCCTTAACCCCGACCGTATATCGATGCCCGATATTGATATCGACTTCGATGACGACGGACGCGGTAAGGTACTCAAATGGGTGACTGATAAGTATGGACAGGAGCGCGTGGCGCACATTATTACATACGGTACAATGGCTACCAAGTCGGCGATAAAAGACGTAGCGCGCGTGCAAAAACTTCCACTGGCAGAATCGAACCGTCTGGCAAAGTTTGTTCCCGACCGTATTCCCGATAAAAAGAAGGTGACATTGAGGGATGCAATAGAATATGTGCCCGAACTAAAAGAGGCAGCGAGCAGTAGTGACCCTGTGATGCGTGATACGCTCAAATATGCGCAGATGCTCGAAGGTAATGTACGAAATACAGGTGTACATGCCTGTGGAATCATTATCGGGCAGCAGGCTATTTCGGACATTGTACCTGTGAGTACGGCAGAAGATAAGGAGACAGGTGAGAACATTCTTGTTACCCAATATGAGGGTACGGTGATTGAAGAAACCGGACTTATAAAAATGGACTTCTTGGGGCTAAAAACCCTTTCTATAATAAAGGAAGCCATTGATAATATAAAACATACGACAGGTGAAAAAGTCGATATAGATAACATATCCCTTGAAGATCCGAAGACATATGAATTGTACAGTCAGGGTAAGACTACAGGTACGTTCCAGTTTGAGTCTGCCGGTATGCAGAAGTACCTGAAAGCGCTGCAACCATCCAAATTTGAAGACCTGATAGCCATGAATGCCCTGTATCGTCCGGGACCAATGGATTATATACCCTCCTTTATCGCCCGTAAACATGGAGAGGAAGAGATAACTTATGATATCCCTGTCATGGAACGTTATCTGAACGATACGTATGGTATTACAGTATATCAGGAACAGGTCATGTTGCTTTCCCGTTTGCTTGCCGACTTTACTCGTGGTCAGTCGGATGAGTTGCGTAAGGCGATGGGTAAGAAGCTGATAGATAAGATGAATGCCTTGAAGGAGAAATTCCTTGCCGGAGGTATGAAAAACGGACACGATAAAAAGACACTGGAAAAGATATGGGCCGACTGGGAGAAGTTTGCATCATACGCTTTCAACAAGTCCCATGCTACCTGTTATTCGTGGGTCGCTTATCAGACCGCATGGCTGAAAGCCAACTATCCATCGGAATATATGGCTGCTGTACTTTCTCGTAACTTATCCAATATAACGGAAATTACCAAGTTTATGGATGAGTGCAAAGCCATGAGCATGAATGTACTTGGCCCTGATGTGAACGAATCATTTCTGAAATTCTCTGTGAATAAAGTCGGAGATATTCGTTTCGGGCTGGCCGCAGTGAAAGGAGTCGGAGAAGGTGCCGTAATGAATATAATTGAAGAACGGGAGAAAAACGGCCCTTTCAAAGATGTATTCGATTTTGTAGAACGTGTAAACCTTAGTTCATGCAACAAGAAGAATATAGAATCTTTGGCATTAGCCGGAGCATTTGATGCCTTTCCGGAAGTCAGCAGAGAGCAGTTCTTTGGTATCAGTACTAAAGGTGAGACTTTTATCGATTTGCTTATTCGTTATGGGAATAAATACCAGGTAGATAAGGATCAGGCTGCAAACTCATTGTTCGGCGACGATAGGTCTTTCGATATTGCCCGTCCCGAAATACCGAAGGTGGAGAAATGGTCTGATCTGGAGCGTCTAAATAAAGAACGTGAACTGATTGGTATTTACTTATCGGCTCACCCGTTGGATGACTATAAGCTTATACTAAATTATGTATGCAATGTGGGCATGTCTGAAATAGAGGATAAAGACGCATTGAAGAATAAAGAGGTATCTGTAGGTGGCCTTGTAACCGGTATTCGCGAGGGGATGACAAAAAACGGCAAGCCATATATGATATTACGGATTGAGGACTTTACAGGTAGCGGAGAGATACCTTTATTCGGCGATAATTATATCAATTTCGGTAAATACGGCCGTCCCGGATTATATGTGTTTATAAAAGGCCGTGTGCAAGGTACAAGATATGACGAAAACAAGCTGGAGCTTAAGATAAACTCTATCCAGCTTTTGCCTGATGTGAAAGACAGATTGATAGAGAAAATAACAATTACTTTACCATTGCATGATATGAATAATCAGATGGTAGAAGAATTATCTACTTTAACAAAAAACAATCCGGGTAATTCATTGTTATATTTTCAGGTAGTCGATGGCGAACGCAATATGAAAGTAGATTTGTTTTCACGCAGTATGAAAATAAATGTGAAACAGGAACTAATTGATTATCTGATAGAAAATGAAAGTTTTGTATTTAAGGTAAATTGAAATTTTCATATTTTAAATAGATTAATTACCTTTGCAGGGCAAAACAAGCAAATAGAAATAATAAATAATTATAAAAAACAAATAGACAAAAGTTATGGCTTTAGAAGTTACAGATGCAGGATTTGAAGATTTGTTGAAATCGGATAAGCCTATAGTATTAGATTTTTGGGCAGAATGGTGCGGCCCGTGCCGCATGGTAGGTCCTATCGTAGAAGAACTGGCTACAGAGTACGAGGGAAAGGTTACTATCGGGAAAGTAGATGTTGACAACAATGATGAGATCACTTCTAAATACGGTATCCGCAATATACCTACAATCCTGTTTATCAAAAACGGAGAAGTTGTAGACAAGCAAGTTGGAGCAGCACAGAAAGCTGTTTTAGCAGAGAAAGTTGAAAACCTGTTGAAATAACAAGATTTTCATTATACTAACTGAGATACGAAAAGAGGTTGCCAACTATTGAGTTGGCAGCCTTTTTCAATGAAAGAAATTGTAATTATGTATATAGTGTTTGGTTGACTATCTCAGTTCTTTGGAGCTTTTGTCTTGATAACTATTACTCCATTCTTGCCTTTTTCGCCATACTGTTCTGTTGCACTTGAGTCTTTAAATACCTCTACCGATTCGATAGTAGCCGGATCTATTGATTGCAGTTCAGCTTCAGAAGCTTCCTTGCCATCTATAATAACCAGAGCATCATTGATTTTGAAATCGGGACTTGCCGTAACATGTATGCTGCTTTTCTTGCTCGAACCAATGGGTATTATTGTCATTTTATTTGCCTTATCACTTTTTGGATTGTCTTTTGCATATTCTTTTGTATAGATCAGTACTACTCCGTTTTTAGCTTCTTCTCCATAAGTTTTTATAGCTGACTTACCCTTCAATACATTCATTTGGTCTATATCATCAGGAGATATCTTGCTCATTTTATTATTAGGTACGATTTTTCCATCTACAATTATCAATGGCAATTCTTCCGAAGATGCGCCTACTCCGTTTATTCTGATCTTTACAGGTTTACCTTTTGTGATGCTTTCATCGTTATTGTCTTTATTATCAGAATCGTACTGGATAGATCTAATTTTGTCGTGAGTAACTTTCGGATTTAATGAATCTTTTTTTGTAGAGATCGAAATTGTACCATTATTATCTTCCTGTGCATCAGACACTAGCTTACCGTTTACAATTACTATGGGGTTGTTGTCGTCTGATTCGAATGTTGCCTGTACTTTCAATGTATTGTTGACAACACTATCTTTGTGCCCGATAATTATGAACTGCTTTTGCTTCACACTATCCTTGCTATCAGTTATTATCGATAGATTCATATCTACGCTATCTTTCAGTATTTCAGACACATCAGGTTGATCGAAGATGTAGCGTGGTGTTGCCGAAACCCATATAAAAGCACCGAATGCAGGAATGACAATCAATGTAGCGATTCTTTTCCACGATGCGCTTTTTGCTTTCTTTATCATGTTCAAGCGGTTTAGTGGTTTTGAATAACTGAATGAATTGGAGAAAGAGAATACAGGACCCCTGAACTCCTGATTGATAAGTACAGCCTGATACAATGCAGGAGAAATGCCCGAATCGATGACTGCCTTATCAGCCAGAAACTCATGATTTTCTTTCAGCAGATGGACATAAACCCAAACCAGAGGGTTGAACCATTGTAGCAGGAGCATGCTTTCGCTGCATAAGAGGTCTATCCAGTGCTTTTGATCTATATGCGTTATTTCATGTTTCAGAATAAGCTCTTTTTCTGTGTTGCTCAGGTTACTTGTATTTATGAGTATATAGTCCAGTACGGTAAAGGGTGACTTAATGTCTTTATTCTCTATTATTTTATAACCGTTGCCCTGCGATCTTTGTCCGTTACGGATGAGTCCATACAGACTTTTGTATGTATAGATGTTTCGTATTACCAGAAACGATATTCCTATCAGATAAAAAGCGGATAGTATAGTCCAGATGCTGATTGCTTGACTTTCGGCAATTGGAGCTACAGTTTCGGTACTTTCCGTATCGAATGCGACAGGCAGGCTTACGACTACATCGTAAGTATATTTGATAGCCGGAATAACAAGTGATGTAATAAACCCGACCAGCAGAAAAACACGATTGAACTTGAAAAAGGTAGTCTTTCTCAGGAATAGCGTATATACTACAAGAAATATCCCCAGACAAATGCCTGTTTTAGCTATGTAAATGATGAATGTTTCCATAATCAGTCCTTTTTGTTGTTTTCTTCCTCAAGGGCTTTGCGTGTGTCTTCAAGCATCTTGTCCATATCTTCTACAGTCAGGTTACTCTCTTTGGCAAAGAAAGACACCATAGACGAGAACGAGCCATCGAAATAGTTCTTTACGAAACCGAAAAGCTGTTTCTTGGAATACTCATCTTTGGCTACAGTTGCTCTGTATATATTGGAGCGTCCCTCACTACGGTGTGTGGCAAAATCCTTATTTTCAAGTATGGTCAATATTGTAGCTATCGTTGTACGTGCAGGTTTACTATCGGTAAATTCTTTCAGTATATCTTGTACCGTTCCTTCCCCTAGAGTCCACAATATCTGCATTATCTGTTCTTCGGCTTTGGTTAGTTGCATGTTATTTAAGTTTTACTTTCTAATTCAAAATTATATGGTAAATATACGTCTATTATTTTAGACTAAATATTTTTTAGTCTATTTTTTTAGTCAAAAGATACAAATATCTTAGAATAGGACAAAACCGATGAAAATATTTTGACTAAAACCTGACAAAAATTACGAGTTTAGTAGTCTTTAGTCTACTAGCTTGCTAGTTTTTATTTCTATTTTTCTAGTATACTATAACTCTATAATCTAGTACACTAGTTTTTAACTAAAACCTTACAAAGATTACAAAAGTTACGAGTTTGCCTCGTATCCACTTCAGCGATTTTGACTCCGTCTATTTTCAATTCAATTCCTCGCCCTATGGGCAGTTACAAGTTACGAGTATTTTTCTTTGTGTCTTTGCGTCTTCGCGTGAGATAATTTTAACTAAAACCTTACAAAGATTACAAAAAATCAATATATTTATAATCGAAAAATCTAAAAGTACACATTTTAAAAACTAAATGTGCACGAAAATAATAAAAATGATGCAATACTCCAAGCGCTCTATTATCGTTGAAATATGACGAAATAAAGCGCTTTTTTATGCTATAAATGCTTGTGTATTACAATAGTTTTTTGTACCTTTATAGTATATATGAGAGGTAAAAGGTCTATGAGAATATTACATTTTACGCTCAAGAATTATCATTTAATTACAGTTTAAATATACTTTAAACGTGGTTTTATGAAGTAATGATTCTTTCCTTTTTCAAATATCTACACCATGCCCAGCTTTTGCGAGCTGTGAGATAGTTTTCGCTGCGGTCGTTGGCGTATGCTTCACGCTCGAATGATATGTTATAGTATGCAGTCATGGCATTGCGGTACTGTGCCAGCCGTATCAACCACTCTACCCCATACCACAAATAAAAGAAAAGATAGAGCATTTCGCGCATTTGCCTGCTATGTATGCTTTCGTGCTGTATGGTACGCCCTGAGACCTTTATGCCATAACGTGCAAAGAGATACCCGAACAGATTGATAGCATCAAACCTTTTAGGCGGTAGCCATTTGTTATAAATTATTTTCATATATTTACAGAGTTTTAAGTTTTAATCGTAATGAAAAAGATATTTGTCTTATTTGTTTTTGTTTTCTCACTTGTTTCTTGCCATCGAAGCAATCAGTATGTGTATATTGAGGTTTTGGACGACTACGACCTATTTGAACAACCCAAAATAACTATATCCGATGGAGATGTTTTTGAGGCTGAAAACGATTCTATTGCCTACTGTATCGCTGTTGATAAATTTTTCAGAAGCATATATGCTTCAAAAATGACAGAGGAACGGTTAATGAAAGCGGGTAAGCCTATGAAAGTAAGAAGCCCTAAAGAATTTGTATTATATACAAAAGACAGCCTCGATATATCCGGCGGCGAACATTTAAGCAATCCGGCTGAAATAATAGAAAACATTGACAATAAATATAAAGAGCTTACCGCTGATAAATAAAAATTGACTACAACATGAAAAAACTATTTACCCTTATCTTACTTGCAACCCTATTTGTTAGCTGTAGCTCAGACGATGACAACGACATTGAACCAAAACAGGACTATACAAGCTTTGTCGTTACTGTTGAAACTTCAAACGTTCTAAAAAACTGCGTAGCCGGATATTATACTAAAGACGGAAAATGTAAGAAACTTGGTGATTTGGGAGAACTTACAAAGGGTGTTTATTCTCCCGAAATCAGAGTTGATATTGATACATTGACTAGGGTATATTTCTTTACAAATACTACAATGTGGTGGCGTTCTAAAAACCCACACATTCTTACGAAGAATCAAAAAAATGTAATAATAATTGACAATAATACATCAGGTATAGAGGTGTCGGATTGGCCAGAATAAATACTCAAGGCACTATCTTTATAAAGTTATTACTATCTATATATAATTGTCCTGCTTCTAGTACACCTATCGGATTATCCATCTTAGGTAATCCTTTTAGTACAAAAATCAGAAAGTTTTTATATGTTGGTGAGCGCCCATCGCCCCAGTCTATCAATATGCGCCGAGTATCATTATTGCTACTACCTGAAAAGCTCATACCCGTTAAGAACAAATTTGTGTTTTGCCCCCATTTTGAAGCAAATATTGCACTTGGAGCGGCAACAGTAGCCCCCGAAGAATCATATTTTGATAGGACAACGCTCCCCTCTACTCTTCCGACACTATTCGTTTCACTAAGGCTAAATACTTCGAGATTTGCCCCCTCAAAATCTAACCTAAAATTATTGGCAGGGTCTTTTGTCGAGAACTTACCATTTGCAACAATATCAGCGTTCATTATTTCGAGTAAGCCAGTAATAACATTCCATGCTAAATAGCGGTTGTCGTCTCCTATTTTGAGTTGATTGTTTAACAGATCAAAATAGCTGTTTCCGTTACTGCTTATAATCTTATCTGTAGTAATCCTGCCGGGCAAAATCTCTGTAAAACCAAACACCTCAGTAAACAAGCGGCTGCCCTCTTCGTCTTCGCTGGTGAGAATGCCAACAAGAAAATGATAGTAATCATTTACAGCATCCATCTTTATGCCGTCTTCGCTGATCAGGTAGCCAGCATCGGAATAGTCGGTTTTGGAACATTTTAGATATAAAAAATAGCTTTTATGCGTATCTGTCAGCACATCTGACTGATAGGCTTTCGTGTCCCAAAACTTATACTCATTTGGCTTGTGGCTTGAAGAAAGCGAAACAATGCCGAGCGTCATATGCTGTATAATGCCTACAGGACATATCAGCCGTTTATCAGACAGATCGTAATATATGCCGCTTGGCACAGTAGCCGGATTGTCCTTGTTATCTACATAACGAAATTGTAAGCTTTCGTCACCTATAAGCAGCATCATTGTCTGTATAGCTATCGGCTTAATAGACCCCTCGAAATCGAGCATCGCATCAGCAAGTTTTTGCAAAGTCTCATTCGATTGCTTAAAATTCCGTTTTGCATATTCCTTTACCTCTCTGTCCTTGCGGTCTACCGCCTGCTGCTGTGTCGGTATCTCGTTGATCACTGCACCCAGTGTGCGGCTTGTTATGCTGTTGGCTATGGTGATCTCAGGACTTTGCGGGTCGTTTACGGGTTCTTTTACCGCTACTATGCGCACATCTACCGCATCGGGCAGGAACTGAGGGTCTGAGAACCGTACAAAGAAGCCGATATTGAGAAAGCCCCGTATCTCGCCCCAGTTCCTCTTAGCGTATATGCCATCGAGCGGCCAGCGGTACGAATATTGCGGTTGCTCGTTTTCCCACAGGTACTTAACCGTTTCCTGTAGCGCTTCGGTTTCGGCAAGGGTGATATAGTTATCAGGCATACGCATATGAAAAACGGCATACGTGTCGCCTATGGCGGGTATGATATTGCCCTGCGGGTATATCAGCCCATTATCGTCGATAGGTACAAGCTCGAACTTTCGGGTAGCATGTATGTAATTTACATCAAACTCCTTGCCTGCCAGTTGCCCCGTCTGAAATATCAGCGTCATGGTCTCGCCTGCGATAATCATTTTAGAATAATCGAGGTCGTCGGGTATGCTGCTGTCAATGATGTTATAAAAGCCCTGCTGGTCGTTTATCTCTTCTACTGCCGAAACCGTACCCACCCGCTTAGGGTAGAACTTCGACACGTCGAGGCTGTCCTCTTCGCCAGCCAGCGGCTCGGCGCGCTCCAAGTATGAGCCCGAAGCATCCGTTTTATAATCTATGCCCTCGTAAGTTATAAGCTCGTTTTTGGGTAACAGCAAAGTGCCGTTGCCGTATGTAGATCGGTCTATATTGCGGTCGCCCCCCTCAATATACACGCGGTTGATAATACGAGAACTGTCGAACTGCGAGCGGCGAATACCGCCAAGTATGCCGTTGTCGTAACCATAGGACAGGTCGATAGCCGAATCTTTCATTTTCTCGACCTTGCCGATATTGAGCGTAAACTTGTCAAGCTCCCATTCGGTATTAAAGGCATCGGCAAGCTTAGGCAGCACATCGTAACAAAAATCGTGGTTAAAATCCATGACAACGGGTTCGCTGTCGATGCAGTCGCCCACCGTCCAAGCATATTGCGGGTATTTGAGCTTCAAGTTTGCTACCAGCAGATCGGCAGCCATGCGCGGGGTCGCCGTTAACGGGAACTTTAGCGTAAAAGGGCTTGTAGGCTTTATCAGCCCGTTGTCTGTCACATAGTCGAAAAACTTGAACTTGGTAGACTTGAGAAAACAAATAGCGCCCTCAAGGCTCAGCGTGTAGCTAAACTTTTGGCTGTGCTCCTTTACATAGTCTACAGCGCGTGGCATCCAGTAGCGCTCTGCTTTGAAGTCACAATATGAGCCCTCAATAATGGGCACAAATTCGGGCAGTGAGAAACGAAGCTCTAAACTGTTAGCCCCCATAATTTCGACAAGGCAGTAGCTTGCATCGTCTACCGGAATGTCAAGCAATAATTCGTTATTCGGGTTGTATATTTGCATAGCTATTTTTTTACGCTGTTAAACTTGCTTTTTCATTATCAGTCAGTATGCGGTCGAATACAGCGAGATATAAAATACCCTCGTTGTTCAAGTCCTGATCTATGTTCCATGTTCCTGCTGTTTTATCGAGTACCACATTTTGTTTGGTTGTTTTCATATATACCGAGCAGGCTACAGGCAAATTGTAGCTAAGCAGATCGGCGGCACGGGTTGCGGCTGTAGTGGAAGTGGGGATGTAAGAAGTTGGAGTGTCTCCAAGCTCAACTTGAAATCCACTTACTATTACATCATCTGCATTATTTGTCTGATATTTATAAGGACCAAACCAGCGAATAGCACCTGTATTGGCGTAAGTGGCACTAGTTCTGTAAACATCATTGTTTACTAACTTCTCGGTATGTGCATTAGAATTGTAAGAATAATGTGCATTAGCACTATTACTTACCCCCGTTATAACAGGGCTGCCATCTAAAGCCATTGCAAAATTTGATAGTGTATAAGTATCTACTGCAAGTCCGGCAATACTTTGTAGATAATTCTTTGCTCCCTCACTAGGCCGATATAGTCGAACGCCGCGTATAAAATAG
>NZ_JARXWN010000008.1 GCF_029892965.1 Dysgonomonas sp. PF1-14
ACATAGATCAGGACTTGAACAACGAGGGTATTTTATATCTCGCTGTATTCGACCGCATACTGACTGATAATGAAAAAGCAAGTTTAACAGCGTAATAATATGGATTTACAAACAAAAATCGACAATGCCATACCTAAAGACAAGCTGCTGCATTTTTGCAGTGGCTTGCTGCTGGCTCAGTTCGCGTATATATGGATATGGCTGTTATTCCTTCCTGTTATTGCAGGATTCGGGAAGGAGTTATACGATAAATATGTGAGGAAAACAAGATTTGACTGGTACGATGCTGCTGCCACCATAGCAGGCGGCATGTCTGTTGCAGCAGTTATAACAATTAAAATATTACTATTATGACACTATTTATACACTCATTGCTTACAGGAGATTATGCCGACCTGCGCATAAAACTCGCCATAATAGCCATTATGTGGCTGTTTGTGGCAGTGGCTATCGTTATCGACCTCATAAGCGGATACCGCAAAGCCAAAGAACGCAACGAAGCCCGTACCTCGTACGGACTCCGCCGGACAGTGACTAAGATAGTCATGTATTATGCCATGATGCTCTTTGCCTTTATGTTCGACTGCATCGGTATGTTTTTCTATCCGCAGCCCTATGTAACCTTTATTGCCGCCGGATTCCTGATCTTTATAGAAGCCAAATCAATACTGGAGAAGGCAAATGATAAAGACAAAAAGAAACTGAACAAAAGCCTACAAGATCTGTCGGCAATACTGGATAACCGGGACGACCTGATAAAAGGAATCGCAGAAACCTTAAAGAATCAATTAACCGATAAAAAAGAAACAGAGGATGAGACGAATAGATAAAATTATTATCCACTGTTCGGCCACCAAAGAGGGGCAGCATTTTACAGTGGAGGATATCGACCGATGGCACAAAGCAAGAGGCTTTGCCAAAATTGGCTATCACCATGTCGTTTATCTCGATGGCAGTGTACACAAGGGCAGAAACGAATCTTTGCTCGGTGCACACTGCTTGGGACACAATGCCACATCGGTAGGAATATGCTATATAGGAGGGCTCGACGAAAACGGACGTCCGAAAGATACCCGTACCGATAAACAAAATGAAGCATTGACACGACTGGTGTCCGGTCTACAGATCAAATACCCGAAAGCAACTGTGCATGGGCACAATGAGTTTGCAGCAAAGGCATGTCCCTGCTTCGATGTAAAAAAAGAATTCAGACTATGAACAGACAGAACAAAAAGCATATAACCACTCTCCTCTTTGTTGCCGTAGTCACTTTCCTGTTCATCTTTGCCGGATGCAAACCTACTATGGTTTATGTCCCTGTAGAAAGTGTAAAAACTGAATACAGAGATAAAATACAGCGCGATTCGGTACATCTGTACGATTCGGTGCTGATAAAGATGAAAGGAGATACCATATGGCTCGAAAAGTATAAGTATCTGTATCGCGACAAGCTGATACGAGATTCTATTTTCAGAACCGATTCTATACAAGTGCCCTACCCTGTAGAGGTAGAGAAGGAGACAAATCGCCTTACCTCATTTCAGGCATTTCAGATATGGTGTGGCAGGATACTCTTGCTCATGCTTATAGGCTGGCTGGCTCTAAACAGGCTGAAGAAACTAATAAATAAGTAACATTCAAAAATGAGACTGTCCCAAAAACAAGAAGGGCAGTCTCTTTTGCTATTTTATTTAGTAACTGTTTAAATTTGATTCGCTCAAATTTTTAGAACTATTTTTGAGATAGTTTTTTCTTCTTTATCGAAAAATAAACCCCCGGAATGAAAACTCCGGAGGTCAGTGTAGTTAATAAAGAGTGGTTCGGTTGAAAACAAATTATCAATCGATTATATCTTTCACTCTATTAGCTAAATTACTGACAGATAAAAGGCAGATCAATAGCATGAAGTGCTGTTGTCCGTAGTTTATTCTGAATTATTTGTAGTTGAACTCTTGTCTTTGTATATATTCCAGGCACAATATAAACTCTCTGGCAAAACAAATATATGTAATTCAATATCAAAAAACAAATTTATTCGCAACGAAGTTAAATCATTTAACATCACAGGTGATAAATCTGTATTCAAAACAATGTAAATAAAGTTACTATGTAAAATATTTATCACAGTGAAAAACATTATAATATGTTAAAATCCATTTAATCATACAGCTTTTTCAGCCCTGAAATCATCAATTATACTGTCAGACTTATTCAACTTAGAGCAAGAATGGCTATGTTTTGTGCATAATGCCCGTTTCACGTTATAATTATCATTGCACAAAAATGAAATAAAGTGCCATAACCTATTAACCTATGGCGACATCCAGACACATTAAGCATTGCGGGGAATGGAGTTTCTGAAGAAATATCCGTAAACGATCTTAGTATTAATCAAGATAATAATATTTATTGTTGAATTTTTATTAATAAAATGTTTAATTATGAAAAAGATTTTCTATCTAAGTATTGTAGCATTGGCACTTGGTTTCTCAACACTATCGTGTAGCGATGATGATGGTCCTACACCGCCGCCAACAGACAACACCCAACTGAAAGCTGTTGCCGAAGCCCTCGGGAAAATGGACGGTGTATCAGGCTTTACAGAGGTGCTTTCCGATAATGTAGAAGGCATAAATGTAGGTGAAGGTAATATTACCGTATTTGCAGTGAAAGATACACCAGCCGAAGGGAAAAAAGCGGCTGAAGAAGTGGAAGATGAGGCTATAAGCAAGGACAACATTACCCGCCACATTGTAAAAGGAACTTACGACCTTACAGATTTTGCTGCCGACTCGCTCGTAATAGAGAATATTACTGGTAAGCCACTGGTTATAACCAGCAAAGACGGCAAATTGTACATCAATGATGTATTGATGGAAACAGGCACGCCTACAAAAGCCGGAGACAACCTCATCTATCTGGTAGACAATGTACTGCCTGTAGTAGAAATGGAAAAACAGACATCAAATTTCCTTGTGTACGAAATCAATGAAAAATGGGCTGAAGGTGCTGACGAAAAGGCTGTATCGAAAGGTGCAGTTATCAATTTCTTCAGATACAACAATGAAGAATTCGTTCAGATTGGTTCTGTCACCACTGACGAAGAAGGAAAAGCAATGCTTGAACACTATTATGCCGACAGCCTTTTCTACACTATCGACAAAGAAGGAAAAGCTCCGTTGCGCGACGATTATCTGATCTCAGGTTTGTTTACAACACAGAAACAAATAGATGAAGCTCCTGAATATAAAACAGGAACTGCTCTGGATAACATAGCTCTGGGCTCACTGATGATCATAGATATTAACGTTGACGGTATTATAGATGCAGGAGATAAGGTAGAAAACGGATATATCAAAGTAGCCAAAGGCGAGGAAGCTACCGCAAGAGTAATAGTTTCTGAGACATACGGAGTAGAAACAGAACCCGAATCATAAGCGTTCCTCAATATGCCGAATACATCTCGCGTTTTTTTCAAGAAATGTCCGGACAATAGCGTTTGTCCGGACATTCGTTTTTTATTACAGTTGCTTTCTATCCTTAATTATAAAGATTAGGGGTTATGGATATAAGCACTATTGATGCAATTTGTTCTATGCTATCTCTTTCGCCTCTTTCGATTTCACATTCGTAGCCACTATCGCCAGCAGGATAAGCACCACCCCCACCCAGCGGATAGCATCTACCGATTCGTGCAGTACGAATGCCGAAGAAAGTGTAGCCACTGGCAGCTCGGCAGCGCTCAGAATAGCCGCAATAGAAACCCCCACACGCGGAATACCCACCGAGAACAGGAACGGAGGCAGTACAGTACCCAGCAGAGCCAGAATCAGCCCCCACGCATACAATCCACCGAAATATACCCCATTGAAGAAAAAGAGGGGTGGGAAAATAATCCATGTAAGCATACACGAACCGGTGATCATCAGCGCACTCTTTTTCAGTACAGGCAGGTCGTTGCCTATGCGTCCGCTTGTCATCAGGAAGATGGCATAACAGGCAGCAGCCAGCAACCCGAACACGATACCCTTCAGATTGAGGACGATAACATCACTGAACAGCCCGCCTGCCAGTAATGTACCGGCAAGTACAACCACCAACAGCAACAACTGTTTGCGGCTTGGCTTCTTCTTGAATACGATAGCTTCTATCAGCATGCTTATCCACAGGTATTGCATCAGTAGTATGATGGCGACCGAAGCAGGCAGCAGCTTTACACACTGATAGTAGAAAATTCCCACCAGTCCGGTAAATGTACCTGCAAGTAATACTTTCCACCATTTGGTTTTCACAGGAGATCCGGTTGTTGCAGCTTTTTCAGGTTCTTCTTTATTTTCTTTTCTGAACTTTGAAGTGATGAGGTAGAGTAACCATAGTATTGCCATTCCCGAGAACGACTGCGTACCGGTGATCTCTCCCAGAGTGTAGCCTTCGGCGTATGCAAATTTTACGATTGTAGATAATAATCCGAAGCTTGCTGCTCCGATAAAGACTAATAAGCCTCCTTTGATTCTTTCATTCATATTCCAACTATTAAAATCTTTGGAGTAGGCGCACAAAAAAAGGAATATCCCTTTCTTCGGATACCCCCTCCATTTATTCGCTCGTTCGCATATATCATATATAATATATACGTTTTGGTACTGCAAAAGTACAAGCTTTTCGTGTTAATGAAAAACATTTTTCTCCTAAATTTTGTGAATACGATTGTTTTTTATGGTTTACATTATGTATATTTCGCTCATTTAGGCCCTATCAGCAACTATATATTATCAATGCAAATCAGAAGTTGAGATTATATGTTCAATTTCTTTCTGCGCGCAATCACAGATTGCTTGTATTCCTTTTGGCCTAAGCCCCAAAAGGAATCAAAAAGTCTTTAGCGCCCCGCTTCATAGGACGACCCGTTAGAGGGCTCAAAGGCGCGGGCTGAAGCACGATTGGGAGACGATAACCCTGTCTTGACAGTGCGTCGCGACTCTGTGCATTAGCTCCGCAAGCGGGTACCTGTCCGGTGCAGGCGGCGTAGAAGGGGATGGGGCGATAGCCCGTTTGTCCCCTTCAGTCGGCAAGCCGTTGACAGGTCGCTGAGGAGCGAAGCACTAGACTTTTGTTTACTTTTTGGCAATGAATCAACGATCGACGAAGCGAAGGCGAGTCAAAAAGTAAAAACAAGCACGGGAGTGCGCGTTAGTCATTAGCTAAATCTATTAACTCCAGACTAAGATTGAGGTTATACAAATTGAACATATAACTTAATCTAACGACTAATATGCGGACAGCAAAGCGTATCCTTAAAAACAGAAAAAAAGCCTCAGAAATACACTATCCTGAGGCTTTTTCGCTATATATTTCCTTATCTGTTACTTCTTCGGATTCATAATAACTTCGATAAAGTTATCTTGAGAAACCAATGCTTTGGTAACAGCTTTGATGTCGTCTTTGGTAAGGGCGCTCACTATCGACATGTAGTTGGAGTGATTGTCTTCACCGTAGAAGTAATTAGCACCTACGATGCTGAGCCAGTAACCGTTAGTCTTTTCGTCCTCCTGGAATTTCTTCATCATATATTCTTTCACTTTCAGGAAGTCTTCGTCCTCAGGGCCATTCTCAGCTATCTTTTTCACTTCGCGGTCGATGATAGGAGAGATGGTTTTAACCCTTTCAGGATCGGTGTCGAAGCTCATATACAGCTTGGTTTGTCCTTCCGGTATGCGGCTGATGCTCGATCCTACGCCTACACCATAAGTACCACCGGCTTCTTCGCGTACTGTACGTACATATACGATGTCGAGTATCTGTTTCAGAGCCGACAGGCATATCTGATTCTTCTGATCGCGTTTCAGTGTGCCGCTATACAATTCGAATACCGATGTTTTAGGAGTTTTCATTTCCTGCTCGAAAATGTTTTCGAACTTGCCTTTGCGAAGGTCATCACTCATTTTTTTGTATGTAGCGTCCTTATTGCCCGCAGGCAGCGAAGCCAGATATTGCTCTACCAGTGGTTTCAATGTGGCTTCGTCTACAGTTCCTACAAAAGTGAATGTAAATGCTCCCGGATTAGCATACACTTCCTTGTATATTTCTAATATGCGGTCATAATTGAGCTTCTCGGCATCTTCCAATGTCATTTCCTGTTTGCGCGGATTGTCGCCATACTGTGCTTTGGTAGTGTTCACACTCATTATGAATGACGGCTCTGTACTCAGATTTTTTAGCTGATTCTTAATCAGATCCATCAATGTAGTGTATGCACCTTCGTCTTTGCGCGGAGCGGTGAAATAGAGGTATGTAAGCTGTAGTAACGTTTCCAGGTCTTTTATGTTAGATCTTCCGTTAAATCCTTGTGTATTATCGGATATACTGGCATTCACGCCTGCCGATTTGCCGGCAAGTGCTTTCTTTAAGTTGGTAGAGCTGAAATTACCGATTCCTCCAACGTATGGAACCATGCTCGCCATAGAGGCATTGTAAATGTCGTTGTCGGCTACGATAGACGTACCGCCGTATGCTACCGCAGACATCATTATTTCATCGTCTTTATAGTCTGTTTTCTTTATAGCTACTTTCATGCCGTTAGACAGTGTCCATAGTGTAGTACCCAGTTTGGCATCGGTTTCTGTTTTTACTACAGTTCCCGCCTTAGGCAGTTGAGTGATAAGCGGCTCGTTCGATACCTCTTCCACATAGGCAGTGATGTCTTCGCTTGCGGCAGCCTTGAATGTAGCCAGCAATTCATCGGTAGTCGGATATTTTATACCCTCTTTTTCAGGGCCAGTAACGGTGATTATCACATTTTTGTCTTTGATCAACTGCTGCACCATGCCATTTACCATTTGGGCACTAATCATCGGCGCCATCTGTTTCAGGAAGTTATATTCATATTCTATTCCCGGTATTCCTTCGCTGTCGGCAAAGCTGCGTACATACTCCTGTACATAACGTCCGTTAAGTTCCTTGTTGCGGTTGTTGTACATGTTCTCGTATTGTTGCAACATATTTGCTTTCACTCTTTCCACTTCCGCATCGGTAAAACCGAATTTTTTTACACGTTCGTTCTCTCTTGCGATAACAGCTAGCGTCTCGTTTATCTTACCTTCTTTGCTGAGGGCAATAGTAGTCCATGCATCCTTTGTTTTGGCTACGAAGAAATGACCGTCATACGCCAGCGATGCGGCAAACGGAGCATCAGCCTGTTGCGAAATTTCTTTCAGACGGTCTGAAAGCATTGTCGATGCCATATTTTTTACTATACCGGTAATCAGCTCTGCCTGTGTGCTTTTCAGTTGTTCAGGCAACACTTCATGCTTCAGGTAAAGAGTGACGCGGGTATTCACTTCTTCCGGATCGGTAACCACAGATACAATAGGCTCGTCGTTGTCGGGCACAGGGTGATAGACTCTTTCTGCTGCATTCACAGGTTTCGGTATGTCGGCAAACATTGTTTTTATTTGTGCTTCTACCTTATCCACATCTATGTCGCCCACTACTATTATGGCTTGCAGATCGGGTCTGTACCATTTGTGATAATAATCTTTCAGCGTTTGATAAGAAAAGTTTTCTACTACTTCCATCTTACCGATAGGCATACGATCGGCGTACTTGCTATCTTTGAAGATAACAGGCAACTGCTTTTCCCAGATGCGTATGCTGGCTCCGTTGCGGGTACGCCATTCTTCTTTTATCACAAGGCGTTCTTCGTCTATCTGCTCATCTTTCAGGGCAATAAATCCTGACCAGTCATGCAATACAAGCAGGCACGAGTCGATGATAGGTTGGCGTACGACAGGCACATTGGAAAGATTGTACACTGTTTCGTCAAAAGATGTATATGCATTCACATTCGCACCGAACTTAACACCGATAGATTCCAGGTAGTTGAGCATAGTTTTCTTTCCCGGAAAATTCTTTGTTCCGTTAAAGGCCATGTGTTCAAGAAAGTGTGCTAATCCTGCCTGGCTGTCTTCTTCCTGCATCGAACCCACCTTCTGGGCGATGTAGAAATCGGCTCTCTTTTCGGGATAAGCATTGTGCCTGATATAATAAGTCAGGCCGTTTTCCAACTTGCCAAACCTCACCTGCGGGTCTACAGGAAGAGGCTGTGGCATCTGAGCCTTAACCATTCCGGCCAAGACGATCAGAGCTAATAATGTCAATGATTTCCTCATGTTTTTAGTGTTTTGTTAAAACTATAGTCAAATGTAATCTTCTCGGTGTATAGTGCATATAAAAATATATGTATCTTATTATTTGTGTTTTAATTGCCTCCAGCTTTAGCTGGAGGATAGAAGCATGATATAGCGAAAGGCTTTAGCCAAAACCGTTTCGACTCAAGTCGCTTTCTATCCGGTTACATTATCCACGACTTAAAAGTCGTGGCAACTAATATACTTGAAAAATAATATCTTATCATCCTATTTGTATAGAAGATATAATCAGTCTATCACAACCTTTGCCATCACAGCCTTATGATCGGAGAAGAAGACTCCGTTCAGCAAGTCGGGCAATACTTCATAATCAGTTACCTTTATCTGTTTGCTCACAAATATGTAATCCAGCAGCACACGTTCGTTTTCGGGCAGTCGTCCGAAGTCGTGGAATGTCCAGTCTGTACCGCCTGTTTTGGTGGCAATGGTTTTACTGTCGAACAAATGATCAGCTTTCGACTGATCGGTTATATTCTTTATTGTTTCCGAATCGGGTGTATCATTGAAGTCGCCAGTAAGCACAATCGGCATTCCTTTGCCCAGTTCCATCGCTCTTTTCATCAGCAGGTTTCCGCCTTCTTTGCGTGCGGTGAGCCCGTCATTGTCCAGATGCGTATTTATGGCAAACACTTCTTTGCCTGTTGTATTTTCTTTCAGTATAGCCCAAGTGGCTACACGTATGTACGAAGCATCCCAGCCCTTCGAACCGGCTACTTCGGGTGTTTCGCTCAACCAGAAAGTTCCCGATTTTACTTCCGTAAATTTATCTTTTTTGTAAAACAGGGCACTGAATTCTCCTCCGTCTTTACCGTCTTCGCGGCCTACACCGATGGCGTTATATTCGGGCAGGCGTTCTTTCAGGTCGTTTAGCTGATTTACGAGCACTTCCTGTGTGCCTAGTACATCTATATTGTTGTCTTTTACCAATTGTGCCGCAATGTCTTTGCGGTATTGCCAGTTGTTGAGGCTGTCGCCTGCATGGTCGAGGCGGATATTGAATGTCATTACATTCAGTTCCAGTGGTTTGTCTGTTCCACAAGAAATAATTAATAAGGGAAGAACAAGTAAGTAAATTAGCTTTTTCATGTTTTAATTTGATTTTATGTGATTGTTTAAACAGTATAGGTTAAACAACCCATATACATCTTTGTTTCTTTTTCCGGTAAGAATTTCCGGTATATATTGTTTTTTAAGCATCTACAGATAGTGATGCCGTTATAGTTTCCGAGCTTTTATTCAATGTTGCAGATGGCGATTTTCGTGCAATTCGTACCGCATCTGATATATTAGTCTCTATTCGTTAAAATAAATCACACAATTTGGGTAAAAAAATAATTGCTCCACATATAACAGATATTACAGATGCAAAAAAAACTGCTGCGGCAGCCAGGTCTTTGACCTTTCGTATCATCTCGTTTTTTTCGGGTGTTACGTGGTCGCAGAGGTTTTCAACAGCCGAGTTCATAATTTCCAATCCGAATACAAGAGCTACCAGTATAGCTATTATCATCCATTCGGTTGCCGATATATTCAGCAGAAAGCCGGCAATGATCACCACAATGGTGATACCGGTGTGGATGCGCGAATTGTGCTCCTCCTTAAAGAGTATTTTCATCCCGTTGAGGGCATATAATGCTGATTTGGAACGGGTCTTCCATGAGAATTTTTCAGTACCTTTCCTGCTCATGCTTTCTATTATTTATTGGTAGCATACATAATACATTTTATGTACAATAACAGTATTTAGGGCGTGCTAGTTGCCACGACTTAAAAGTGGAGGCAACTAATGCGCTGACAATAAAGTGTATATAATTCTATCGAATATAAACTCTAATGCTAAGGTATAAAAATATGCTGTTGTTATCATATAATTGGCTGTATTTCTTTAATTATTTTTAGGAACTGTTTTACTTTAATACAGATAAGTATTTGTAAAGGCATCCGATATTTGTTAATTTTGAAAAAATAAAAACTAAGTAACTGTTTAAATCTGATTGGCACTCTTATTTTGTATTATTTCAAATATATTTTTTTCTTTTTATTCGCAGGTTTAGCGGGCTAAACCAAGAGTGAAAAGTAGAAAATAGAGAAGAAAGAATAAAAATAAGAGCCAAAGAACAACAAAAAACAGTTATATGAATATTTTTTGGTCTAATTTAAACAATTACTAAAGGAGTATGAAGAAGTGTTATTTATTAATAATCGCTGTTTTCTGCATTACTTTTTCAGCCTGTACTTCGCAAAGCTACGATCTGGAAAGAATGGGGGATGCCGTAAAAAGCCATTTCCGATACCGCGATCAGGATAACGGTACGGTTACCAAAATAGAGTATCTCAAAGCACTGTCGTATGAAAAAATACCGGAAGACAAAAGAGAGAAGCCCGATGAAGAATATTTATGCAAAGTCTACGTGAAAGGTACATGGGCTTATGATAATAGTTATCGTGTATTTAATATGAATGATACATTAGACTGTTTTTTCGACAAAAGCAAGTCATTGTTAAGAATAGGAGAAATTAAAGAACATTTTTAAGTAGCGAGAGCAGAACTGAATTTATTTCAAGTTATGCCGAATATCGCCAACCGGCGATTACAGGAGCGAAACGTATGTAAAACGACTAATAAAATTGAAAAGTAAATTATGAATGAACAAAAAACACAGGTCGAGATTGACCCTATAACGGCTACGGTATCGAAGTGGATGCAGGAATTTCTTTCGGGAATGGGTGTTCCCGAGCATCTGATCGAATATACCAAGCTGTTTATCCTTATAGCTTTAGTGGTAGTAATTGTATATGTACTGCAATTGCTGACAAAATATTTGTTGACATTTATATGTAGAAAAGTCAACAAAGTAACGAACCTTTCCTTTTTCAAGTATGCCATCAATAATAAGCTACCCTATTATCTGGCGTTGGTAGTACCATATTCTTTTGTAAGGAGTGCTATACCGGTTGTCTTTCACGACTTTCAGGGATGGATAAGCCCGCTTACAAAGCTGACCGATATATATATGGTCTTTATGGTGATATGGACTATAATGTCTCTCATCAAATCGCTTGCCGATGTGTTGCAGGAACGACCAGCGTTTCACAACAAGCCGATGAAGAGTTACATTCAGGTAATCTATATTATCTTCTTTATATTCGGGGCGGTTGTTATTTACTCTATACTCACAGGTAAATCAGCTACGGCATTCTTTGCAGCTATGGGTGCGGCCTCAGCTATTATGATGCTCGTCTTTCAGGATTCTATCAAAGGCTTTGTGGGCAGTATTCAGGTCAGTGCCAACAATATGGTGCAGATAGGGGACTGGATAACTATGAATAAGTATGGAGCGGACGGCGATGTGGAAGAGATAAACCTCACGACTGTGAAAATCCGTAATTTCGATAAAACGATAACAACAATACCGACTTACGCGCTTATTTCGGACTCGTTCCAAAACTGGAGAGGAATGAAAGAGTACGGCGGACGGCGTTTCAAGCGTGCCTTGAATATCAAATATGATACAGTGCGTTTCCTTAGCGATGAGGAATTGGAAAAATACAAGAAAGTAGACGGACTGAGAGAATATATCACAGCCAAAGAGCAGGAGTATGCAACGCTGAACAAGGGTACGGACAGCTCCATACCGCTGAATGTACACCGGATAACGAATAGCGACCTGTTTCTGCAATATGGTACCTATTATTTGCGCCAGCATCCGAAAATCAGCAACGAACTTACGCTGTTGGTGCGGCAACTTTCACCTACATCTCAGGGCTTGCCTATCGAGTTGTACACGTTTACTACTACTACTGTGTGGGCCGAATATGAAGTCATACTTTCAGAGGTAGTGAATCACTTTATCAGTGTGGTTCCGTTCTTCGATCTTAAGCTATACGAAGAATCATCGGGCAGCGACGAATATAATGTATTTATGCGCGATGTGACCAAACAGAAAAATCTGGAATCGTAAAAGTTATATATGTTATAAAACAAAAAAAGAAGCTGTTGAATAACAGCTTCTTTTTCTTTTGGGTGAAAGACGGGTCTCGAACCCGCGACCTTCGGAACCACAATCCGACGCTCTAACCAACTGAGCTACAATCACCATGTTTTCAATCGCGGTGCAAATATAGATATTTTTATTATAATAACAAGCTCTAAAGCAAAAAAAAACACTTGCAATTTGCATTCTCAGCGCAAATCATAAGACAATCAATATTCTATGCCGAAAATAAATATTCTATCACGCAATAGAGTTTATATTCAATAGAGTTGTCAGCGTTTTGTTGTTAGTGTATTAGTTGCCTCCACTTTTAAGTGGAGGAGAGAAAGGGATGTAGGCGAAAGACTTTAGTAAAAACAGCTTCGACAAAAGTCGATAGCTATTCTGCCAATTATCCACAACCTCAAAAGTTTTCTACTACGCGCAATCACAGATTGCTTGTATTCCTTTTGCCCGAAGCCGCAAAAGGAATCAAAAAGTCTTTAGCGCCACGCTTCATAGGACGACCCGTTATAGGGCTTAAAGGCTAAACAAAAAAACTCGCTCACAACTTTGTATTGTTCCAATCAACGGTTAAGCTCAAACACGTTTTTTGTTTTACGCCTTTCTCACCCTACGGGTGCCCCGTCCATAAAGCTAATGGCGCGTGCTGACGCTCGATTGAGTGACGATTAGCCTGCCTTGTCGGCGCGTGCGACTCTGTGCATTAGCTCCGCAAGCGGGCACCTGTCCGGTGCAGGTGGCGTAGAAGGGGATGGGGCGATAGCCCGTTTGTCCCCTTCAGCCGTCAAACCGTTGACAGGTCGCTGAGGAGCGAAGCACTAGACTTTTGTTTACTTTTGGGCGATGCAAAAGTAAAAACAAGCACAGGAGTGCGCGTTAGTCATGAGCTAAATCTATTAACTCCAGACTAAGATTGAGGTGCTAAAGTTGATACTCGATCATACAATTTCTACTGTCAGATGAAATTCAACCTCAAAATACATTTTTTTCTTTCAAATCCCCTCCCCAAAAGCCCTTAGAGGGCGTTTGAAAGAGAAAAATGTTGTCAGATTAGCTGAAACTTATTTTGAGTGTCTGTAAGATCGAGTCCCATTTTTTACAATTGAGGTTATACAAATTGAACAATTATTTAATACGATCTCAACTACTGATAGGCATAATTAATCCTGCTCGGTTATATCGATTCGTAACTTGTCACCTGTATCGGGATGTTGAGGTTTTGCAATACCTTTTCGAGCAGGATGCCTTCTCGTGGATCAGATTCGTATCCGAATGTAGCCCTGATGCCCTGATAGCAGAACTGTGCAGCCCTGTCTAGTGCCATAGGCAGGCTATCGCCTTGCATGAGTGCGCCGGTAGCCACACTGGTAAAGGTGTCACCCATGCCCGGATAATGAGCCGGAAGGTAGGGGCAGGTAATCTTCCAGAAACGGTTCCCGTACCGGTTGTAAGCATAGACGGATGTCTTGTGCGGGTCGTTCAATACAGGTACATTGGTAATAATAACTATCTGCGGGCCTTTTGCCGATAATTGCAGTAGATATTCTTTCAGTTCCTCATCCGTATTTTCCGTTTTGTATGGTATATCCAGCATGTAGAACAATTCGGTGAGATTTGGGCTGATAACATCTGCAACCGTTATCAGGCGGCGCATTTCTTCTACTATTTCCATATCGAAGCCGGAATAGAGCTTGCCATTGTCGCCCAATACGGGATCTATCACTACCAGATTGTCTTCCTTGCGGAAATCCTGTATAAATTTTTTTATAATGCTTACCTGTCTGGGTGAACCCAGATAACCCGAATAAAAAGCATCGAATTCTATTCCGAGTTTTTTCCATTCGGCTATGATCTTTGATATTTCGTCTGTCAGATCGAGAAACGAAAAGTAAGGATATTGGGTATGGTTCGACAATATGGCTGTCGGCAACGGGTTTACCTGAAAGCCCATAGTAGTGAGTATCGGCATTACCACAGAAAGCGACACGCGCCCTATTCCTGATAAGTCGTGTATCGCTACTATTTTCTTTGTTTTGTTCGAATACATTTCTGCGTGTTGAAATAATCGGTAAATATAGTGAGAATTGTATCAATCCTACTGTTGTTGCCGATATTTATTAGTGCTTGTTCCAAATAGGAATATAATCGTTCAATATCTGCATTTTAGTTGCCTCCTGCTTTTGCTGGAGGATAAAGAGATGGCTAACAAAAAGGCTTTATCCAAAATAGCTTTGACTAAAGTCGATTCCTATTTGTCAATTATCCACTTAAAATTCGTGGCAACTAACACACTTGATAATAAGTAATGCGAATCAGTATTTGATGTTATATCAAATAAACGTTCAATTATTTTCTACTGCGCGCAATCACAGATTGCTTGCATTACTTTTGGCCTAAGCCCCAAAAGGAATCAAAAAGTCTTTAGCGCCACGCTTCATAGGACGACCCGTTAGAGGGCTCAAAGGCTAAACAAAAAAACTCGCTCACAACTTTGTATTGTTCCAATCAACAGTTAAGCTCAAACACGTTTTTGTTTCACGCCTTTCTCACCCTACGGGTGCCCCGTCCATAAAGCTAACGGCGCGGGCGGACGCACGATTGAGTGACGATTATTCGCCTTGTCGCGCATGCGACTCTGTGCATTAGCTCCGCAAGCGGGCTAAACCAAGAGTGGAAAGTAGAAAATAGAGAAGAAAGAAGAAAAATAAGAACTAAAGAAGAATCGGAAACAGTCCCATGAAATATTTTCGGTCAAATTTAAACAGGCTCTAATATCCCCAAAACAAAATTTATTCACTCACACTTTCTATATTGAACCCTGCTTCTTTTACAGTTTCTATTATTTTGCTTTCGGTAATGCCGTCCGATACCACAGTCAGTATCTTGTTCTTGTTTGTAGTGTCTACATTCCAGCTGGAGATACCTTCGACAGCGTCCATAAACGGGGTTACTTTGGCTATGCAACCACCACAATTGATATTTGTTTTAAATGTAAATGTTTTCATATTCTTCTTTTTTTGCCCCTCCTAGCCTCCCCAATGGGGAGGGATACAGAGAGAGTATTATAATTATGAATTTCGTGTCTTTGTTTTAAAGTCCCCCTTGGGGGATTGAGGGGGCACTTTCACTTCTTCCATTTCAACCTCAGGCTGTTGCTGACTACACTTACACTGCTCAGCGCCATTGCTGCCCCGGCAATCATCGGATTGAGCAGAAAGCCACTGACAGGATAAAGGATGCCTGCCGCAATAGGAATGCCTATGAGATTGTATATAAATGCCCAGAACAGATTTTGCCTGATGGTCGTTACCGTTTGTTTCGACAGCTTTATCGCTTCGGGTATCTTTGTCAGATCGGAAGAAATGATCGTCATTTTGGCTACATCCATCGCTATGTCGCTGCCTTTTCCCATTGCTATGCTCAGGTCTGCCTGTGCCAGAGCCGTACTGTCGTTGATGCCGTCACCTACCATTGCTACGGTTTTGCCTTCGGCTTGCAGTTGTTTTACAAATTCGGCTTTCTGCTGAGGCAATACTTCCGCTTTGTAATGCCCGATGCCCGTTTTGGTCGCTATTTCTTTTGCAGTGGCTTCATTGTCGCCTGTGAGCATATACACTTCTATACCTGCTTTCTGCAATTGACGGATTGCCGTTACGGACGTATCCTTTATTTCATCGGCAATGGCAACTACAGCTATCGCCTGTCGGCTGTCGGCAAACCAGATTACAGTTTTAGCTTCACCGCTAAGTTTTTCAGCTTCTTGTAAAAGTTTATTGTCTATGCCTATATTGTTTTCGCTTAGTAACTTACGATTGCCCGCAAAATACTTTTCGCCGTCTACCACACCGCTTGCGCCTTTTCCTGTTATGCTTTCGAAGGCAGAAACAGGTAAGGCAGATGCTCCCTCAAAATAGCGTATTACAGCCTCAGCCAAAGGGTGTTCCGATTGTTTTTCGATACTGTAAAATATATCTTTCCGGCTATCGTTACCATCAGCCCACAGAATGTTTGTAACCACCGGTTTACCTTCGGTAATAGTGCCTGTCTTGTCCAGTACCACAGCGTTCACTTTCTTTGCCAGTTCGAGGCTCTCAGCATCTTTTATCAGTATTCCTTTTTCAGCGCCTTTACCTACACCTACCATGATGGCAGTAGGTGTTGCAAGTCCCAAAGCACAAGGACAGGCGATAATAAGCACTGTTACCAGAGCCAGCAGCCCTTGTGTAAACCCGTTGTTACCGCCGAATATGAGCCATACGACAAATGAAATAACAGCAATAGCAATGACTACAGGAACAAATATCCCTGCGATCTTATCTACCAGTTTTTGCACCGGAGCTTTGCTGCCCTGAGCATCTTGTACGGTCTTTATGATCTGTGCGAGCATTGTATCCGAACCCACTTTCTCAGCCTTGAATCTGAAACTGCCTTTCTGATTGATCGTTCCGGCAAATACCTTTTCATTCTCCTCTTTCAGCACAGGTACGGGTTCGCCGCTCAGCATGCTTTCATTTACATACGAATTGCCTTCGGTAACGCGTCCGTCCACAGCGATTTTTTCACCGGGTTTTACCAGTATTGTATCGCCTATGTTTACGTTTTCTATCGCTATTTCCTTATAATCTCCGGCGGCGTCTATGATTGTCACTGTTTTAGGTTGCAGGCCTATCAGCTTCTTTATGGCAGATGAGGTATTACCTTTGGCTTTCTCTTCCATCAGGCGACCTAATAATATAAAGGCGATGATCACGCTGGCAGCTTCAAAATATACGTGCGGATGGATTCCGCGCTGCATCCAGAAATCGGGAAACAGGGTATTGAACACGCTGAACAAATATGCTGTGCTCGTACTCAGCGCCACAAGGGTATCCATGTTTGCCGAACGGTGCTTTGCCTGTTTCCATGCATTGACGAAAAAGTCCTTACCCAGCCAGAAAATGACGGGGGTAGACAATGCCCACATTATTTCGTTGGCATACGGTATGTCCATAAAGAACATGCCGATAATAACCACAGGCAGGGATAGTACGACCGCCCAGATGGTTCTCTGCTTGAGGCTGTTGTATTTCTTTTCGTGTATTTCTTCAAGCATATCACCCGCTACATTTTTATCTTCTTCTATGAGCAGGTCGTAGCCACCATCCTGAATGGCGGCGCGCATATCTTCGGGACTGATCACCTTCGGGTCGTACTCTACTGCAAGGGTGGCTGTGGCAAAATTGACTGACGCATTGTCTACACCGTTGAGCCCTTTGACGATGCTTTCGGCACTGATAGCGCACGATGCACACGATAGTTGCAGTACGGGAAATGTTTTCTTTGTTATATTATCGGTTTTCATAATTTGTATTATTGTAATATTTATAATACAAAGATCGTAACAAATGTTCCCTGATTTGTTACATTATTTTCCGAAAAGTTTATGAGATTTACACCTCGTCGAGCGGTTTGCGTTTATTGCTTTTTATTTGTTTGAAGTGGCTCGGGGTCAGTCCGGTCACTTTCTTGAACTGCGCGCTGAGGTGTGCCACACTCGAGTAGTTGAGGTTGAATGCGATCTCATTGAGCGTAAGCTCATCGTAGACAAGCAGTTCTTTTACCTTCTCTATTTTCTGGGCAATGAAATATTTCTCGATGGTAGTGCCTTCCACTTCCGAAAACAGGTTGCTGATATAGTTGTAATCGTGGTGAAGCTTTTCGCTAATGTAGTCGGACAGATTTATTTTGAGGTTGTTGTTATTGTAATGTACGAGTTCTATGATCAGGTTTTTAACCTGTTCTATCAGCCGCGCTTTTTTGTCATCTATCAGTGAGAAACCAAGCGATTCCAATGTTCCGCCAAGCTGTTCTTTTTGTTGTGGTGTGAGATTTTCGGAAAGGGTTACTTCGCCCAGTTCTACCGAAAGGGGTTCTATGCCCAGTTTTTCGAGTTCCGACCTGACAACCATTATACAACGGTTACACACCATGTTTTTTATATATAATTTTTTGTCAGCCATTATCTTAGTCCTTTCTATGTCTTTACTAAACAAAAAATGTAAGCTTTTGTTTTTACGTCCGGCTTACATTCTTTGATATATCGTGTGAACCGATAGTTGATTCGGTAGTTGCCACGCCTTTTGAGGCGTGGAATTGTATCCATCTTAAAAAAGACTTTAGTCTAAATCAATTTGGCTAAAGCCTTTTTCTTATTTCTCTTTATCTCCTCCACTTAAAAGTGGAGGCAACTTAGAGCCTGTTTAAATTTTATTCGTTTAGGTTTTCAGAACTATTTTTGGAATGATTTTTTCTTATCTGAAGCGCGAATAGCGGGCTATTCAAGCTGAAGAAAGGGGAAAATCGGACAAAAAGAGACTGAAAATGAACGAAAAATGAACGATAACAAAATGTTTTGGTAAAATTTAAACAGGCTCTAAGTAATACATAATATTTATTGTCGTGTTCAATGCTGTAGGGGCGAAATATCTTTCGCCCGAAATAAAACACATCGGGCGAATGTTTATTCGCCCCTACAGATATCTATAATATTTATTCCGATTCGTCAGTGTCTAAGCAAAACGGATGTCCCGCAGGATCTATCATTGTTCTCGATGTTCTGAAATATTGTTCATCGGCTACCTTTGCCCCACATTCTACGGCAAATTGGACAGCCTCTTCCAGATCTTCGACATATATATCGAGATGAAGCATTTGCCCCTGTTTCCCTTTTTGGTGCGGCCATATGGGTGGCTGATAGTCTTCTATTTCCTGAAATGCAATTACCGTACCGTTCGGCGAAGTGATAGCCGCCCAGCCGTTAGCACGCGGATGTGTCCATTCCCAGCCCAGAAGCTTGTTGTAGAAGTCAGCCAGAATGCCTGCATCGGCACAATCTATTACCAGATTGATTTTCAGAACAGATAGTTTGTCTTTCAATTTTATACTCATATAGCTGTGTATAAGATCAGAAACGGACAATTAGAGCTTTAGTTCAGTAATCCCACTACTTTGCGCATATCGGCGAAGTCGGGAATCACCCTGTCAATCACTTTTTTCAGATCGGCTTCGCTGTTGGTTGTCGATAATCCGATAACACGCATGCCTGCATCTAGTCCTGCCTGTATGCCGAAAAACGAATCTTCGAATACAGCACATTCGTCAGGCGATACGTTCAGGTCTTTTGCTGCCAGCAGATAGCACATCGGGTTTGGCTTACCTTCGGTGATGCGGTTGGCTGTAACTTCGGTATCGAAAGCTCCTGTAAGTTTCATTTTCTCCAGTGCTATCTTCATCTTGAAGTCCTGCGAACTGGTAACCAAGCCTATATTGTAACCGTTCTCTTTCAGATATTGTATAAATTCGAGAGCGCCATCTACAGGAGGATATTGCATATTCCGTTCAAATTCTTCGGTATCTTTGATGATTGTATCCAGTTCTTCTTTTGGCAGATGTTTCAAATATTTGTCTATGATGTTGGGCATAGTAACACCCTTTACCATAGCGGCAAAGCTTTTAAAACCAAGATTATATTTTTCGCCTACTTTGTCGAAGAAAGCATCATACTGAGGTTCGGTATTGGCAACAACACCGTCAAAATCGAAAAGAACTGTCGTAATATGTGTCATGTTTGTATGTAAAGTGAATTATTTGATTCTGTAAGAAACGCCGAACGATCCGTACAGGTTCTGCATTTTAAATTGTATCGGGTTCTGGTCTCTGTAGAAAATATCGGTCAGTCCCCAGTCGAATCCTACAAAAACACCCAGACGTTCATTTATCTTGTATTTACCCATAAAGGTAAATCCTGCATCGAAATCGCGCATATTGTCGCTGAAGTCGAACGTTGCCGGATTGTCGGCCTCTATGGTAACGATAGGTCCGTTAGGCTCGCCGTCTCTGAGGTAACCGTCGGATACATTTCCTGTAAATTTCGATTTCAGAATACTGGCTGCATATATACCGGCTCTTACTTCCCATTTTTCGTTAAAGTTGTACACGCCCGAAACCGATAGGGAAAGGTATTGCAGGTTTACATTGGTCATGTTTTTACCAACAAAGTAGCCATCTACCTGTCGTTGTTCCTGGCTGCCTTTTTCCGATACCAGCACTTTGGTTTTCATATATTTGACGTGGTCTGTCACACGCATACCTTTTATTCCCAATGATAGTTCGGACGATATTCCCCATTTACTGTTGAGGTTGTATATGGTATTTACCCCTATGCGCGGATTTATTTTAGGATTGTAACTGTCTATTTTCCTTACTTCGGCAGGCAGTGGCACAGGCATCGATCCTCCCATGCTGAGCCCCAGATTGAAGTACCATTCCAGCGTTTTTTTCTTCTCGGGATTGTCGTCTGCTTTCAGGCCTGTACTCAGTACGAAGAACGCTGCCAGTATAATGAATATTTTATTTTTCATATTTCTTTTTTAATTATTCTTATTTATCGCAAATAACTTCTACATCGTCTACTATCAGCGTACTGCCTACACCGCCTTTGTATTCGTTACCGTCTTTACTGGATGCAAACATAATGACCAGTTTGTAGTCGAAAGCAGCATAATTTAATACTTCTTCACCCGGTTTATATTTGAATGGGATGGTAAACTTGGTAAAGCCCTTATCGGCTGGGGTATCTGTCTGGCTTGCAGTCTCGGGTTTCCAGTCGGCACGTGCAACTATCATTTCCGAATCCATGATGGTTATCCCATCCAGAAACACCTTGTATGCCTGTCCTTTAGGAACTTTGTACAATACGGAATAGATAGAAAATTCGTCAATAATATCGTTTGTGCTTTGCTCATTATTGTTATCGTCCAAGTAGATGTATGGTTTACCTACCTTATATTTGTAATATCCGGTAAATGTAAGAGGCATTCCTGCTTTTTCGGGGTGTATGCGCCCCAATCTGAGGCATTTGCGCGGTTCGGCAATCCCTTCTTTCAGCGAGAAGCTGCCATAAAACAATGATCCGCTGAAAATAGGTATCTTTATATTACCGATGCTTACATTGCCCTTCAGTGTTTCCAGTTTAGCGGCATAAGTACCTGTGTGCGAATCTGTGGTAGGTGCAGTCGGGAAGTCTTTTCCTTTGTTAACGAATGCAATGCCCGGATTGCCCGAATCCCATAGTTTTACAAGGATTTCTTCTTCAGTCTTTACCTGTAAGTCGTAATATTCTTCTGTTTTTTTCCAGTTTTCAAAATCGAAAACAAGATTCAAAGAAGACAGTCTGACGACAGTTACAGCATAGTCTTTAGAGTAGTTTCCGTCCTGAGATACTACGGTATATGTTATCGATCCTTTAGAGAAGTCCTGAGTGCTTCCCGATTCGGGTGATATGGTTGCGCCTTCGGTTACTTCAATTTCGGGGGCGACTGATGCCATGTTGATCTCATCGGTTACGTACACGAATACTTCTTTGTTTCTGATATCTGTGTCTACATAACTATTGTCTTTTATAATGAAAGACTCAATGTCGGTTTCTCTGTTAAGAGGCTCATCCTTAATGCACGAAGTAGCTCCAAGTACAATGATGCTGATGATGAATAATAATCTGGATTTCATAGGCAATTCTTAAAATGTCTGCAAATGTAAGGAATACATTGTTACTAATTAAGCATCTTTATTCTTTAAAGTACAAGATAAATGTTATTTTAACTGTTTTTTGCAAAAAAAAGAAAGGAATGCTCCTTTTCGGAACATTCCCTCTCAGTTGTGCTTTTATCGGATACTTCGGATACTTTATTTTCCTGTATTATCCCAGTTGTTAGCCTTTTTATTCCACTTTACAATAGATGGTACAGGCAGATTGTTCGCGTCGTATTCATATGCATATTTCTGAATGCCAGTCCAGCCTTTTACGCTATCCCATTTATATGTGGCCTTGTCCATTATGCGGCCTTCGGCATCGTAGCGGTAGGTTGTCTTGTTCAGAGGTGCATTTGTGTTTTTGTCGCAATACAAAAACTCTTTTACGCAGCCTTCTTCGGTCTGTTCGATATTGCTCAATACTATCGTTTCCGGTGTATTGGCATAAGTGGCTGTAGATAAGAAAAGTACAGCAAGTAGAGAAAAGAAAAATTTAGCCTTCATGATCGTATTTTTTTAAGTTTTATTTTTGATACTGCAAATGTACGATGGAAAATGGCGATTTTAAAATTTTTAATGACAAAATGTAAGCAATCTCAGGTTAATTATCCTTAAATTGGATAGTGTCCACCCTTTATTCGGTTTAAGATTGCCATTTATGTATCAAAATGATATTTTAAGTTACGCCTATATTGTTCAAAAAGAAAGGATAAGAAATTATATAAAAGAAAAGCGTAAGTAAAAGCATGAAAGTGAAATGACTGTGATTGAATAAGAGAAGAAAATGTGTAAAAAAAGGAAGATATATACTGTTAGTTTTTTATATATCAAAAAAAATGACGAAATTTGCATGCCTTTTGAGGAATAATATTATAACTATATATAAATCAGGAAAATAAAATGAAAAAGAGCGCATTACAAATTGCAAGAGCTGCTTATAAACCTAAGATGCCTAAAGCATTGTATGGTTTTGTGAAAGTTGAAGAAGGTGCCGCTACACAGTCTGTGGCCGATCAGGAAGAAGTGAAGAAACTTTTTCCGAATACATACGGTATGCCGACACTGAAATTTGTTGAAGCTTCGCAGAGAGCTGACTATCCGGCTATAAACGTAGGTGTTATCTTATCGGGCGGACAAGCTCCCGGCGGACACAATGTAATAGCAGGCCTCTTCGACGGAATAAAAGACATGCACAAAGACAGCCGTCTGTTTGGTTTCCTTATGGGACCCGGCGGGCTGATCGACCACGATTATAAAGAACTGACATCCGATATTATAGATGAATACCGCAATACCGGCGGTTTTGATATTATCGGCTCGGGACGCACAAAACTGGAAACTAAAGAACAGTTTGACAAAGGGCTTCAGATATTGAAACAGCTCGATATCAAAGCGCTTGTAATTATCGGCGGTGACGACTCTAATACAAATGCGTGTGTATTGGCTGAATACTATCAGTCTATAAACGCAGGTGTACAGGTTATCGGTTGCCCTAAAACGATAGACGGTGACCTGAAAAACGAAATGATAGAGACATCATTCGGGTTCGATACAGCGTGTAAGGTATATGCCGAAGTTATCGGTAATATCCAACGCGACTGTAACTCAGCCCGTAAATACTGGCACTTCATCAAACTGATGGGACGCTCGGCTTCTCACATCGCCCTTGAGTGTGCCCTACAGGTACAACCGAATATCTGTATCATCTCGGAAGAGGTAGAAGCTAAAAAACTATCGCTCGACGATATTGTAACAGATATAGCAAAAGCTGTTTCGAGACGTGCCGACAATGGTGATAATTATGGTACTGTACTTATTCCGGAAGGATTGATCGAATTTATTCCGGCAATGAAAGTCCTGATTTCGGAACTGAACGAATTTCTGGCTCATCATCAGGAAGAATTCAACGCTGTACCGAAAGAAGATCAATTGGATTATATAAAGAAAAATCTGTCGGCTGAAAACTCGAAAGTATATGCCAGCCTTCCTTCGGGCGTTGCTCGTCAGTTGACACTGGATCGTGACCCTCACGGCAATGTACAGGTGTCACTTATCGAAACCGAAAAACTGCTTGCTGAAATGGTGGGTAACAAGCTTGACGAAATGAAAGCAGCAGGACAATATAAAGGAAAATTTGCATCGCAGGTACACTTCTTCGGATATGAAGGACGTTGTGCTGCTCCGTCTAACTACGATGCAGACTATTGCTACTCGTTGGGCTACACTGCTGCTGCGCTTATCGGTGCAGGCAAGACAGGGTATATGTCATCGGTACGTAATACTACTGCTTCGTCTGACCAGTGGATTGCAGGAGGTGTTCCGGTAACGATGATGATGAACATGGAACGCCGTCATGGCGAAATGAAACCGGTGATACAGAAAGCTTTGGTTAAGCTCGATGGTGCACCATTCAAATACCTACAGGCAAACCGCGAAGCTTGGGCTATCGGTACGGAGTTTATCTATCCGGGTCCTATCCAGTATTTCGGGCCGAAAGAGGTATGCGATCAACCGACTGTAACATTACAGTTGGAACAAGCTAAATAATTAGATTTATATATCTGTTATATTACTGAGAAGAGAGGCTGCAAGTTTTGCAGCCTCTCTTGTTTTCGATTTTTGATCTATCAGTATTTAGAGCCTGTTTAAATTTGACCGAAAATATTTCATATAACTGTTTCTGATTATTCTTCGGATCTTATTTTTATTCTTTCTTCTCTATTTTCTACTTTCCACTCTTGGTTTAGCCTTTAAACCCTTTAACGGGTCGTCCTATAAAGCGTGGCGCTAAAGACTTTTTGATTCCTTTTGCGGCTTAGGCCAAAAGGAATGCAAGCAATCTGTGATTGCGCACAGTAGAAAATAAACAAATATATAATTTCAATCCCTGATTTGCATTAATAACTAAATTACAATCTATTATGAAAAGAATCTCATTTGTTTTTATGTCAATTTTGGCTTTAGCAGCTATCAACTGTGAGACTGCTGCGCAAAGTGTGTATTTTGGTAACGATGTGTATAGCAATGGTACCAATACGTTGAATGCAAATGTATATAGCTCTGAAGCAGCAACTCCCCCTACAACTCTATTGAATAATCCGTTCCTATCTGCCCTATAAAATATTCATCGTGCGAAACAACCAATACCGTACCTTTATAATCGCGGACTGTAGCTGTCAGTATCTCTATGTTTCGTATGTCGATATTATTGGTCGGTTCGTCCAGTATGAACATGTCGGGCGTATTGGCACTTACCATCAGGCAGCATAGCGATAGCTTCATCTTTTCGCCGCCGCTAAGTACGCGGCAAGGCTTATCCCATGTGTCGTAAGGAAAAAGGAAACGGTTGAGTATCGTCTTTATTCCGTGATCCTGCATCCCTGCGGCAAACTGTTCCATCTGTTGCAACACAGTCAGTTCGTCGTTTATCATCGAATATTCCTGATCGAGGTAGACATACGAAAATTCACTTCTTATCAATTCACCCTGCACAGGATTCAGCTTACCTGTAATCAGTTGTAGCAGAGTGGTTTTTCCCGATCCGTTACCCCCTCTTATCACAATTCGCTCACCGCTTTTTATCTGAAAATCTAACGGTGTTTGCCATAATGGCGATTCGCCATACGAATAATCAATTCCTTTCGCTGTGACCAGTATCTTCCCTGTATGCAGCCCCGATGTATTAAAGTCGGTCTTCATAGACTTCAGGTCGGGCAGAGTTGCTTGTAATTCAGCTATATTGTCGGCTATAGATTTCATCTTGTCGGCATGTACTTCTTTCAGTTTCGAGCCGCTTTTCTCGGCCATATCCTGCTTAGTGTCCATAGCCATTTTACCGATTCCCTTCTTCTGATTCAGCTTCTTGCCTCTTGCTTCGTGCTTCTGTTTACGTTCGGCGGTCTCGCGTGCTACCTTACGTGCCAGTCGCAGCTCCTTTTCCTTATCTTCGAGCCTTCCCTGCAAAGCTTCTATTTCCAGTTCCTTCTGCTCTTTGTAAAACTCGTAATTGCCCGCATAATATGCCATACCGCTGCGGCTCATTTCGTAAATGGACGATAGCTGACTGAGCAACGTCCTGTCGTGGCTTACAACTATCACTGTGGCACGCGATGTACGGATAAGGTCGTACAGCTTTTTCCGGCTGAAGTGATCGAGGTGGTTTGTAGGCTCATCCATCAATACGATGTCAGGGTCGTGAATGGCTATTCCGGCAAGGAATACGCGTGTCTTCTCTCCGCCACTCAGTGTCGACAGGCTGTGATCGGGCGTTATATAGTCCAATCCCCACGAAGACAATGCAGCAGTGGCACGCTCTTCTATCGTCCAGTCATCGTCTAGTGCAGTAAAGTTTTCGGGCGCAGCATCGCCTGCCAGTATAGCCCGCAAAGCACTCAGTTTAGCATCTATCTGCAAAGCCTGAGATACTGTAAAATGACTGTATTGACCGAAATGCTGTGGAATATAATAGGGTGGTGACGGGAAAACTATTTCACCCGACGAAGGCGTAAGAACATTAGCAGTGATCTGTAGCAGTGTAGATTTGCCAACCCCATTGTCGCCTACTAATGCGACTTTCTCTCCCTGTGCGACCGAAAAGCTTATATCTGAGAATAATGACTCCTTATCAGGGTGCATATATGCAAGTTGTTTTGCTATTATCGACATAATAGTAAAAAAATTAAGATGTAAGTAAACTAAGGTTTGATTTGCAGGGCTGTGGATCGGAAAATAATGTATATAATTTTCTCTCTGCCTGCGCATGTCGGCAAGCTGAAAATAAAGCCCTATGTGGAAAGAATGTCGCTGATTACATCGAAGTAGGTATAATATTCGTGTACAAAACTACAAAAAGCAGTCGTATTTACAAAACATTAAGAGCGAAATATTTGGCAGCGTTCAGCGGATACAGCTCAATTCCGGTCTGTGTGTTGTGCTGCAAAAGGACGACTTGCTCTTTGGATAAGATACGTATCAAGACGCCCGCACCGGCAGATGAACACATAACTTAAGAGCCTGTTTAAATTTTACCAAAACATTTTGTTATCGTTCTTTTTTCGTTCATTTTCAGTCTCTTTTTGTCCGATTTTCCCCTTTCTTCAGCTTGAATAGCCCGCTATTCGCATTTCAGATAAGAAAAAATCATTCCAAAAATAGTGCTGAAAACCTAAACGAATAAAATTTAAACAGGCTCTAATTCAATTTCAGATTCACCATATATAATATATTTAGATATATTTTGTACCTTGTGTTGTCTATTGTAAACTTTAATCTTCTGACACTATGAAACAGTTATTCCTTTTATTATTCTTGTTGTCTGCATTTTCTTTACAGGCTCAGGATTCACAGGAAGTTACAGACCTCATCAAAGAAGGTATCCTCTACCACGATGCAGGCGACTATGAGCGGGCGATAGGTATGTATAAGAAAGCGTTGGACATTGCTCCCGATTCATATCTTGTCAATTATGAGATAGCAATGACATATATGCATACCAAAGATTACAACAATGCCATAAAATACTCAGACAAAGCCATAAAGGTAGGCGGTGACAAGGCAATGGCGGCTTATATGAACAAAGGTTCGTGCCTTAACTATCTGGGTAAGCCGAAGGATGCACTGAAAGTATTCGAAAAGGCTGAAAAAAAATTCAGTCCGCACTATCTCCTGTACTTCAACTGGGCGCTTGTGTACTATGGCATGAAAGAATATCCGAAAGCCGTTCCGATTTTTGAGAAAGGGATCGGCCTGAATCCATTTCACGGGAGCAGTCATTTATATACAGGCTATTCGGAAGCCAATATGAATAACAAGATACAGCCTTTGTTGAGTTTTTATTATTTTCTGATGCTCGAACCACGAGGCAGCAGGGCAATGGATGTTTATGGCCTTTTGCAGCAATTGCTTAACGGGAATGTGTCCAAAACAGGGGAAAATAAGATTACAATCAGTCTCGATCCGAACAGCTTTAAGTCAGAATTTTCCACTACAGAGATGATTTTGCCTTTGATGATAGCTGCCAATACTACTGAGATAAATAAGGATAAGACCGAAATGCAATTGTTTGTAAAAAATACGGAAACATTGTTTAGTTCACTGAAAGAATCGTTGGAAAACCGTAAAGCTGATGGTAAGAGCCTCGACACTAAGAATAGTTTGTGGTGGAAGTTTTACATACCTTTCTTTAGCCGATTGTACGATTCGGGGAATGTAGAGGCGTTTTGCTATTATATAAGCGGAGAGTTTTCGCCTGAGGCTGAAACATGGTTGCTGAATAATGAGGAGAAGAACACTAAATTCCTGAAATGGATAAAAGTATTAGACGACGAATAAAGATACAGGGGAGGACTTACGGTTCTCCCTTTTTTGTATAAAAGCAAAAGATTGTTTCAACCAAGACTAGCTCGGAAACTCAATCTCATCGTCATCGTACAGATTGTTGAGTTCGAAAGATAAACTGTCAAGCTCTTTATCGTACAGCTCCAGTATCTCTTTCGGAGTATCTGCCGGAGCGTCTTCTATCCGCTTTCTTACAAGCTCTATTTCATTTTCCAGTTCTTCGCGTCTATCCATTGTGTACTGTATTAACGGTTTCTTTATAGTTAACAGTCGATGAAAGAGAAAAGTTTATAGAAAGAAAAAACCGCAGGCGGATTGCCTGCGGTTTTTTGGTATGTTGGATTGTGCTGTTTATTATTCGGAGATAATTTCTACATCATCGATAACGAGTCTGCTTCCAATGGCTCCATCATATTTTATTCCATCTTTGCTGGATGAGAAAATAACAGTGAATTTGTATTTCTTTGAAGAATCATAGGTTTTTCCACTATAATCAAGTGTTATTTCGAAAGGAGAAAACTCATTTTTTTCTTCATCATTGGTCATGATAGCTTTTGCTACAATCTTTTCAGAGGTATAGATATCATGTCCTGTAAGTATATCTGTATCATTCTCTACTTCATAAAGTACAGCTGAGACAGACATTCCATCTTTTTTCCCTGTAGTATCAAGTTCCAGATTGTTATAAAATTCAGTGCCGGCTTTGTATTTATAATATCCTCTAACTTTCAAAGGCTTCTTGTCAAACAAAATGCCGAATTTAGTACTGGCCAAATGATCTGTCGAATTTGTAATGAAGCTCCCAAGAAACATTGTCCCTGCAGTAACTTTAGGAATCTGATTTCCGAAAAGCATTTTCCCTTTAGTGTCTAAAGAATATATTTCTGCTGCATAATTTCCCGATCGCTTATCTTCTGTAGGGTTTATTGGATAGCCACCTGTATAACCAGTCATACCTGAAAGCAATTTTATAAGCTTCACAGCATCATTAGAGCTTGCCCATCCTTCAGTTATTTGATATTTTAATGCTTGAGAATCTCCGGACAGTGACCAGTTTTCAAATCCATATTTTGCAATTGTAGCTTTTCTTGCTGTCACATCATACTCAGTCTTAGTAACACCATCTTCGGCTGTAACTGTGAATTTAACTGTGCCGCCGCTAAAGTCTACCTTAGTACCCGATGCTGGAGATACAGTAGCATTTTCCGATAGTGTGATAATAGGGATTATATCTTTAAGTTGTGCTGCTGTTGCATTCGGATCTACATAGAAATAGATATTAGATCCGTCCATTACAGCATCTATTACTACAGCTGCCCCCGATACGCTGAAGCTCGATATTGAAGTTTCAGGGCTTGGTGCCTTTTTACATATAACGTTGTATTCGGTCTTGCCTTTTCCATCTCCCGCATTCACTGTAAATTTAACAGCACCACCCGAGAAGTCTACTTTGCTGCCCGATGCAGGCGTAACTGTAGCCTGTGGCGAAACGGTAATATCAGGTGTAAGTTCTTTCAGCTGCTCGTCAGTAGCATAGAAATCTACATAGAAAGTTATATCCGTACCATCTATTTCCGGCTGTGTTACTACGACCTCGTCGGAGAAACTCATTCCCAGAATTTCTGCATCAGGGTTTGCAGCTCTTTTGTACGTTACATTGTATTCTGTAGAGTGCATCCAGTCTTGTGATGTCACAGTAAACTTCACAGTACCTCCTGTAAAATCTACTTTACTGCCCGATTCGGGAGATACAGTAGCTCCTGTGGATAGTATAATTGTGGGAACCATTTCCTTTAATTCTTCGTCTGTAGTACTATAAGCTACATAGAAAGTAACATTTGTACCTTCCATCTTAGGAAGCCCTATCACAGATGGTGTGTCAAATGCTATAAACTTCATCTCCGCTTCAGAGTTTAGTGGCTTGTCGTCACAGGCTGTAAAAAAGCCTAAAGACATGATTGACAGCACTAAGTAAAAGATTTTCTTATTCATAATCAAGTATTAAATAAATGTTTGTATCAACCTAATTGTTTATAAATCTGGACTTTTTAATTTCAGCGAACAAAAGTACTTAATAAAACAAAATTAATGTCTTCAAAAAAGAGTAAACTAGATAGAATAAATGTTTTTTAATAAATTTTTAATAATAATTCACATTCCCGTTAATTTTTCGTGAAAAAACTAGCTGTGCATCCCAATACTCACTTGTTTATTTTGTTATATCAGCTAATATGAATATATTTACACTAGGATTTGTTAATTAACTTTTTTATGAGCAAGCTTATTATTAATTCCTACGAAGATTTTGAAAAATGCGTAGGTCAGGAATTAGGAACGTCTGATTATCTGAAAATCACACAAGAACGTATCAATTTATTTGCAGAAGCCACTCTCGACTATCAATGGATACATACCGACCCGGAGCGTGCAAAGGTAGAAAGCCCATTTAAAAACACCATTGCACATGGTTATCTGATGGTATCGGTACTGCCATACCTCTGGGATCAGATTATAGAAGTGAATAATATAAAAATGCTGATAAACTACGGTATCGAAAAGCTAAAATTCAACCAGCCGGTAGTAGTCGACAGCGAAGTACGCCTGAGGGTGAAACTGGCTTCGCTCGTTAATCTCAGAGGCATAGCCAAAGCTGAGCTGAAAGTGGTGTTGGAGATAAAAGACAGCCCTAAAAATGCACTGGAAGAAACAGTTATCTTCCTGTACCATTTCAATAGCTAAAATATCCGGATAATAATATAATAATGCGGGAGGCTTTAATGAAGATTAGCCTCCCGTATTCTATTTTATATCGCTAACGCTGCCTGTGTGAGTAGATTCATCGCATGAAAATCACATAATCGAGTTGTAGCTTACATGTGCCTTAATCAGCGCTTTCCACTGTATGTTTGCAGCAGGAATGTCTTTCGGATGATATTTCGGATTCTGCCCTGTGAGGCATACATAGTCATCACCTAGCTGAGACCGTTCCAGATTTTTAATTGTCAGGTACTCTTCCCCGTCTATTATTACATACAAAATGTACATTTCGCCCCAATGTATATGCTTTGTATTATTTGCCGTTTTGTAGCACACAATATCTCCCGGCTTTATCAGTGGGTACATACTGTCAGTTTTCACATAGCCCGATCCGTCGCATGTATTCAGTTTCGGAATAGACAGATAGCCCTCGCAGTGATGTAACTCTTTATAGGTGAAGATAGGAATAAACTCGAGAGGAGATTCCATTCTGATCAGGCGATCGTCGTTGATTGTTGCCGGATCTACATTTGCCACAGCTGCATACTGGTCGCGTATCGATCCCAGATCGCTGTAAATGTTGAATGACGAAGATTTTAACATTTCTCCTTCACCTGTTATAAGCCATTCCAGGCTCAGGTCGGGATATGCGTTATGAATTTTCACGATAGTATCGCCGGTTATCCCGCTTTTTTTATCCAAAGTGCCGTTGGCAATACCGGTTTGAGTATAAAATTTGTTTTTCGATATAGCCAGACTTTCCAGAAACTCTAAAATTCTATCTTTTTGTGTTAATTTTTTATCCATTTATTATTGTGTATTGATTCATCATGTATAGTTTGTGGCTATACATTACTCGTACAGTTTGTAAAATTTCTCATAAATATACTATTTAGAATTGATATATAGCGAATATCTATGTGAAAAACACTTTTAAAATGTTATAAAGTTTATACGTATAGTAATAAATCTAAATAAATTGTCACAATGTAGACAATTTTACATAGTCAGTATTAACTTTGCATAGTTCATTCGATGAATCACTCTCGTAACTAATAATTTTTAATAAAAAAGCGAGTAAACAGTTAATTACACAAGACAACAAAGACAAACAAAATGAGAACATTAACAAGAAAAATCTTATTCGTTCTGGTATATTTTTTAATTGCGATTTTTTACTCAACTCCACTCATCTCTCAGGTCACAATAGGTATGGGAGCTGCTCCCAGCAAGACCGGACTGCTCCAACTCAAAGATCAGGAATCCGATGAAGATAATATTACCAGTACCACCGGAGGCTTTATACTGCCTCGTGTAGCTCTCAAAGACATATATACATTAGAACCCTTTGTCGATCCTGCCGATAATGAGTACCAGAACTACAAACGTGAAAGCGTGGGTACGATGGTATATAATGTAGTAGTGCTACCTCCCGATATAGTTCCCGGTATTTATTTCTGGGACGGCGAACGATGGGTAAACGTTATCTCTACCAATGTGACAGAACCCGATCCCCCCCAGACACCCGATGACGGGTTGTACAACTCAAACATAGACGACCCTCTGAACCTGACACTGCCTAACTCTTATCTGCTGCAACAGGGACACCCTCTGATTATACCTGTGATGAAGGGATATGCGACATGGAAGCAGGTGCTCGATCCGGAAGAAAGCGATCTGGTAGGAAAACTGACGACAAAATTGCTGTGGCAGAGTAAACAAAACCTGATAAAAAGCGTAGAGCTATATGGCGGAGACAAAGGGAAGGACTCTAAGGTGAAGATAGAGACTTACGATGTGGATGGCAATGCCGTAGTAGGCATACTCATAAATGGTGTTGTAAAATGGAGCTGGCATATATGGATAACAAACTATGATCCGGAAGAAGAGGGTGCTTACAGAGAGCACAACGGCGTTACGTTTATGGATCGTAATTTGGGTGCCTTATACACCGGAAAAAACAATATACTTACCGGAGGGATGAACTACCAGTGGGGGCGTAAAGATCCGTTCCCGGGAACTTCCAGCCTAGAAGTGAACGATGTGGAACGAAAATTATACGATATAGAAAACAATGAAGTCTCACTTGAAAAAATAGCAGCTCCGTCTGGGGACAACAGGCCAAACTCTGTTGAAAATCCGATGACCTATTATACTGCTAACGGTAACTGGGCGAACAGTAATATCAACTTCTGGGATAGAGGAGGAGAAAAGGGCATAGTAGACCCCTGCCCGAGAGGATGGCGTGTACCAAAAAACCGAAGTGTGTGGAGCGGGCTGTCGGAAGACTTAAAGTACCGCGCAGTGGAAGAAGGCGGCCTCAACTGGGATAAAGACGGCTACGACAACGGTTTTTACCCTTCAGCCGGATTCAGGGAGGCAACCAGTGGTAATTCTAAGATAAGTGGTAAAGTAGGATATTACTGGACGAGTGAAATAACAGACAATTCCACGAATGCTTATTGTCTGTTTTTCGGTGTACACGAAATAAACCTGAGAGACAGGCGCGCGCTGAAAGCGCAAGCTAATTCTGTGCGCTGTGTAAAAGAATAATAAGATAATCTTGGAATAATACTATGTGTTGTTTTTATTAAAGTGTTAGTTTGCAAAGCACGGGCTGTGAAGTTCGTGCTTTATTTTTTTATTCTTTCTTCAGCTTGAATAGCTCGCTATTCGCGCTTCAGATAAGAAAAAATCATTCCAAAAATAGTTCTGAAAACCTAAACGAATAAAATTTAAACAGGCTCTAAATCTATTACAGAAAAGCATTCAATTTATATATCTTCCTCCAATATATCATCGAGAAACCTTCCCAACGGTTGCATTATCTTGTACATATCGGTTGCGAAAGCAACAAAATCGTCGCTGAACAGCTGCTCTTGGGTGACAGGTTTCAGTGCATAAAAGTGTTTTAATTTCAGGTATTCGGCAGCAGGATGATTTTTGTCGAACCCATTGGGCACACGTTGCAACATATCCTCATCGCGGTAGAGATCACCTATTTCTTTCTTGAATTTTTTCTCTTTTATAATCTCTTCGAGCATCTCAAAATCATTGTAGATACCGCGCCGCATCTTCTTCAACTGGTCGGGCATTAGCATATATTGTCCGTATGAGATAAATATCTCTTCGGGTGACAGGTGCAGGTAGTAGCCCGATAGCCTGCCTGCGATATGCGGGCGGAATACGGCACCAAAATTGGTCTTGTAAGGTGTTTTATCCGCAGCAAAGCGGGTGTCTCTGTATATGCGGAACATACATTTCTTCGGATTGAGCAGTCCTATTTCCGAATCGAACATGGCGATGGACTGAATGAGTTGCCCCACGAGTATTTCGAAATCTGCACGGGCACGTTCATACCATTTTTTGTTTTCGGTAAACCATTCGCGGTTGTTGTTACCCTGCAATGCTACAAGGAAATCAAGAGTATCTTTTTTCAGCATAGTTTCTAATATTAAGCAAACTGTAAAGATAATGTTTTATAGGATAAGTAAGTCTGTTGTTGTATTTAATAGAACGTTTATTCAATACAATCTCAAATACTGATTCGCATAATTAATCAAAATACCATATTTGTGGAAGATAAATTTTTGCTTTACATTTGATACCTGAACTTTAGCTCTCTACACGATGAAAAAATCACCACTGCTTTTTATTATCTGTATACTGGCTGCCTGTAGCGATCGCAACAGCATGGAAAACTACTCGCTGCTTACCAATCTGGGCGATATGGAACAGACCGTATTTGTGCCTGCATTGGAAAGCCCTGTTGGTGCGAATGAGAATGTTATATATACACCTACCTTGCTTTTTGCTTGGGACGAAGTGCGGAAAGTAACGGGACAACCGATAGAATACACTGCCGACTCGCTATCGGACTTTGATGTGCTGAATACCTCCACATCATTTCTGGAAGCACTGGACAAGGGAGAATACAAGACGACAGTGGAGGTAGAAGAAGATAAGATAGCAACTAGCGCCTCTTTCAAGAAGTCCCTGTTTTTCGGCACAGAATTTCAAAAAGCGGAGAAGCCGTTGCTATTCGGCGATTCACAGGTGAGGGCTTTCGGTATGTATGATTATCAGGAAGATGTGGCAAAAAACATCAGCATGCTTCATTACCGGAGTGACAGCCTTTTTGTGATATCGCTGCGCCCCAAGGAAGAAGGGCATGAAATAATCCTTGCCAAAGGTATCGACAGCATACAATCTCTGTCCGATGCTTATTCTCAGATAAATTTGCTGATAAAAACAGGCAGGCAAGACACTGTGAATATCTGGAAGCATTTTATAACAAGTATGGACAAACTGTCTATACCCGTTATCAGTTTCAATCTGGAGACTAATTACGGCAATATAGAAGGGCAGAATTTTAAAGTAGTAGTACAGGAGTACAATGTTGTAACTGCCCGTCAAACTACCAAGTTTGTGCTGAATGAATCGGGTGCTGCTGTGGAGAGTTATGCATCTGTTGAGGTTAAATCAGTATCTGCTGTGCTCTCTTTTGAAGAACAAAAACCCAAAAACCTCGTCTTCGACAAGCCCTTTATCATCATTATGAAGCACCGAAACCGTACGAACCCTTACTTTGTAGCGCGTATAGCTAACGAAGAACTGCTGGTGAAGGAAGTTAACTGATTGTTAGCCTGTACACATTCGTTTCGCGCCGTACAAAGCCTATCTTCTGATAAAGCCTGTTGGCAGCCACACGCTCGGGGCTCGATGTCAGGTTTATGCTCGTTACGCCCATGCTTCCGGCAAAAGCTATGGCATGGCGCACCAGTCTTTCCCCTATATTCTGCCCGCGTGCATTGCTGTCTACCACTACATCTTCTATCCATGCTTTTGCACCTGTAGGTATGTAAGTGACTATCAGCGTCAACGTACCCGCAATATCGGGCGTGTAAGCCGCAAACAGATATGTGTTTTCCGTACCGGCTATTTTTTGCAGATATTCCCTGTCCGGTACTTTGCCGTCGGGTGCCAGCTGAGGCATAAGGCGGGCAAAAGCTTCGGTTACATCTTCATCTACGTGGGTTATTTGTGCTATTTCAATCATTTTTCGGTCAGTTATGAAGTTTACGTCAAAGATAATAGATATAATTATGAATTGCGAAGCAATCGGCAGAGCCAATTATAAATTATGAGTTACGAATGTTATTAGTCCTGCTGTAGGAGCTGACCTGTGTGTCTGCCCGTTTCTATAATCTGTAGGCGAAAGCATTACGCTCCCACATTGTTTCGAGTTCATAATTCAAACTCATGTGAATCAGTATTTGAAGACAAGAGTATATAGAAACGGTGTTTCGCATAACTCATAATTTATAATTATATCCTTATCTTAGCACAAATGAAATCTAAACAAAAAGAATATGACCGAAAAAGAGAAAGCAGCCAAAGGGCTGTTGTACGATGCCAACTATGATGAGGAAATACTCGAAGACCGTGCAAAAGCAGATGATATACTCTACGAATACAACCGCCTGCACCCGCGCCGCAAAGATGATCGCAACCGCCTGCTGAAAACGTTGTTGGGCAAGACAGGCGAAAATTATATCATCACTCCGCCTTTCCATTGCGACTATGGTTATAATATAGAAATAGGAGAAAATTTCTATTCGAATGTAAACCTTGTAATCCTCGACGGGGCAAAAGTACGCATCGGCGACAACGCATTCATCGCACCCAATGTAGGCATATACACTGCCGGTCATCCGCTCGATGTAGAACAGCGCATCAAAGGGCTCGAATACGCCTATCCTATAACCATCGGCAACAATGTGTGGATAGGTGCAGGAGTAAACATTATGCCCGGCGTCACCATCGGTGACAATACGGTGATAGGCGCAGGCAGCGTAGTCACCAAAGATATCCCTGCCAACTGTGTGGCAGTAGGCAATCCGGCTGTAGTAAAAAAATGGTTGAAGGACTAATGTGCCGCTTTCGGCTGAGGTGTGGCTTATTATCAGTATATTTTATTGCCTCCACTTTCAAGTCGTGGCAATTGATACTCTGACAAATGACATACCCTGCTTTATAAATTATTCGTCATATTTGCGATATACTCGCGTTGCTTGTTGAAAAATTCTATCTGTTCCTTTTCGTTGCACTGGGTAATCAGCGTGGTATATCGGGCCATCGAGTCTAGCCACTCCTTTTGGCGGCGGCAAAACTCAGGATTTGTCGTTGTCACTATATCTCCCGCAGGCGACCATATATTGAACGTGCACAATTCCGGCTCGGGATAGCTGACATATGAGACGTTAGGCTCTACATCCACAAGCGACAGATATATGCGTATATTTGCTCCGAGCCCGTTTTCTCCTGTTCGTGTAGAATATTCCATTGCTTCCACTATCCGGTTCAACTCTGCCTGTATTTGTTGCGTATCTTCATCGTTTATCAGCCCTCTTTTGCGGAAATAGTTAAATTCTCTGATCGAATAAAGGAAAATATTTTCATCGAAAATTATACTCATCTCGCACTTGGTGCTGTTGCTCACTTTTATAAATTCTTCCTGAATATTTTGTATCGATGCCGGAAGTATAAAATCGCTGAAATTGGTCTTCATCGCTCCCTTCAGGGTGTGATACAGCCACTTGTAATAGTAAAACTTAGCATATTTCTTGCCTGCCAGCGTGTATCCGAACGGAAGCCTGTTGAGGGCAGAATATACTCCTAATGCATTCTGGTCAGACATTTTTTGTATCGACCGTATATTGCTGCTTATTATTTCGACATATAGCTCTTCGTGCTCTTTTATCTCATGCATCTGCATTTCCAGATAAACCCTGTTAGTATTGCTGCCGATAAACTTGTCCAGCGATACATTCAGCGCCAGTGCGATGGCAGCTATTTCGTCGAAAGAAAATGCGACCTCGTTTCTCAACCTCCGGTAAACCGATTCCTTGCCCATATCGAGGACGTCAATAAGAAAATTTGCCAAATCCTTCAGTTGAGGATAGTGTTGGTAGAGAATCGCTATAAAATCTCTGTTCAGTTTATTTTTTGCTAGTTTCATTCTTGTGTTTCTAAAGGTATACCTCTTATCCCTTATTGTTTTACATCTCAGGTCTAAAATTACTAAATATTTATATATTATTCTTGTTGATCTTACAAATTGCTGCCAGTATATCTAAAGTTTTAGTAACTGTTTTTGATTATCGAAAGGCTTATTCTTTATTTCTGCAAACTTTTGTACTCTTCACGCCGTTTTTTTGGCAGTTTATTAATAACCTCTTCCAGCGAATGCAATATCAGTTCTTTGATAAGGCTGTCGGGTACATCACTCTTCAGATATACAGCATTCCAATTGCTTGACTTCGTATGATCGCCATGCGTAATACCCTGATAACGTTCGCGCAACTCGTTAGCTTTCTCCGGATCGCATTTCATGCTGGCTCTGAATTGCCCGTCTTTGGGTACGAGGTTTATATAGGTAAACATCTTATCCATTACTTTCAGCACCAATATGTTCTTGTCCAGAAACGGACAGCTTTCGGTTGCGCCTTTTATCGAGAGACAATAATTTCTGAAATCTTCTATATTCATAATATAATATTCTTTACCGCACTTTTTTCATTGGTTAATTATTGAACCATAAAAAAGGGCAATATTTCATAATACCTCTTAAAAAACAAATCCCCTTATTACTCAATACAATGCAATAATATAGAAATAGAATAGTGGTACAGAAAAATAAAATGTTTTGTTTTACGTAGGCTATATTGCTATAATACAGTTTATTACATATTTACTATTTATTGCTTGTGAAGCATATTTATACATATTCGCTTATCTGTATTGCTTTGCGGTAATATCTAATTTATATCCATTCTAAATATGGTTCAAATATGAATTATATAGTTCAAATATTTTTATTATTCAGCGAAATAGTCTAAATTTGAACTATATTAATTCTCCTGATACTAAATCAGTGATAACAAATATAAATCATTTTTTATGATTTTCAAAGAAAATTATCTATAGGTAAACATAAGAAATATTCAGTAACTAAATTATTAAAAATCAGAAAAATATGGGCGCATTAAAGATTGACTGCTATTGCAACGAAAAACAAATGGGAAAGATAATAGACATGGTTGCCGCACACCTTTACGATTCGGACAGAGGAGATGTGGCAGACTTCGATGATGTGATAGACGATATGCGTATCTGTGCACAATTCGATACATACATGGATGTAGTCAACCTCCGCATATCCGAAGTGCTCGACAGCGACTGGGACTTACTTTACGAAGATACCGCCGTATTTACGTCGCGCCTGCGGGCTATCCTCAACGACTACAACCGCAATGGCAAGGAATCGGGTTGTCAGGCGCATCATGTACTTGCCGACAGATGGGATGAATTGTAATTATGAGTTATAATTGCAGGGGCGAAATATCTTTCGTCCGCAACTATAGCTCGCTCACACAGAAACAACATTCGAGGAGCAGATGCGACTCAATTCCGGTCTGTGTGTTGTAAAGCAAAAACAAATATGACCTATATAGATATTATAAACAGCGCATGGGAATTGAGAGAACAAGGCATTATTTCGGTACACGAGCACGACTTGTATAACTATCTGGTGCACAGATGCAACCGGCTCAACTGGAAAAATCCTTTCAATCAATCCACAGAGATAATATGCGCTATTTTGGGTATAAACCGAAATGCCTTTACCAGCCGCCGCAACAGGCTTCAGCAACTGGGGCTTATCAAATTTAAAGAAGGTACGGCAAAGACCCGTCCTGCCCAATACACCTTGTTGTGTATCTTGCAGGATACAGTAAAAGATACACATAGTGCTACACTGACCGATACAGTGTCGTACACACTGGACTACACGCTACCCTGTACCTATACTAAAGACAATACAAAACAAGACAAGAAGGAAGAAAAAAAGGAAAAAGAAATTTTGAATACGCCTACCGTTGAAGAAATATCCATTTACTGCAACGAGAGGCAAAACGGTATAGATGCCGGAGTTTTCTTCGATTTCTACCAGTCGAAAGGCTGGATGATAGGCCGCAACAAAATGCGCGACTGGCGTGCGGCAGTGCGTGTGTGGGAAAAGAAGCAACCGGCATCGAAACATAACTCGGCAGATCACGACAACAGCAAATCGTATGAAAACTTTTGAATCTATAGCCGCTGATATGCGCAGCCACAAAATTATGCTGCCCGAGCCTAAAATAAAGATAGCCATACCCGATGCTGAGGCAGTCTTACAGGCGGGTCTCAACTACTTCTTGTCGCAGGAAGGACGTGAGATGAAGTGGCTGCCCGAATATGCCCACATTGCAGGCTGGCTGACTGATAATAAAGGCAGGGGCTTGTTCCTTTTCGGGAACTGCGGGCGTGGCAAAAGCCTTCTTTGCCGCTATGTACTGCCTGCCATACTACTCGGCTATTGCCAGAGGGTAGTGTCGGTATTCGACACCAACGAGATGAACAGCCGGATCGACTATGTGCTTACCCGCCACATTATCTGCATAGACGATGTCGGTACGGAGGAAGTGAGCAATGTGTATGGCAACCGCCGTCAGGCCTTTGCCGAAGTAATAGATGCCGCCGAAAAGCAAAACAAACTACTGATAGTATCTACAAACCTTACAGTGGGAGAAGTCAGAAAACGATACGGCGACCGGGTGCTCGACCGCATTAAATCGACAACACAGCGTGTGTTGTTTGAGGGAGAAAGCCTGAGGGGATAATAGCCCCACCTAACCTCCCCTTGGGGAGGAACTCAGAGAGAGTAAAAAAAAGTAATTTTCGCGGTTTACTTTAAAGTCCCCCTTGGGGGATTTAAGGGGCTGACATAAATCATTTAAAAAAACAAAAAAAATATGAGACTGGGAAACAGCAATGGAAACAACAAAGGGAAAAAGTATCTGAAACGCGGAAAAGGCAATATGCCCGAACCGAAGCCTGCTCATCGCAAAATGGCACAGCAATTCAACGACTGGTTTGAAGAGGGCATGCAGGAAATTATCAATTATCTGGTATATAAGGAAGCCTACAACGAAGATGTATTCAATGAGACATACATACGAATATATGAAAAGATACTGTATGCAGGATTATCTATCAAAGATTATAAAGCTTACTACTACCGATCGTATTATACAAACTACATACAGAACAAAATAGCTGAAGACCGCTATGTGTCGATGCCGCCGTTTGCCAATCTGGAAGCCCATCATGGCAATCCGCACGAGCGCGAGCGCCAGCAGTTGATGCTCGAAAACGAAGTATTCGATTACGTGCACCGCTACTACGACAGGCACGAATTCGAACTGTTCAAGATGTACATCAGCCTCAAGCCCGCTGTAAATTACCATACGCTGGCTGAGATAACACACATACAGGCACACAGCATACAGCGCATTGTATCTAAGATACTGAAAGACCTGCGCAGCAATCAGAAACTGGTGAATAAGTATAAAGAAGTAAGATAGGTATCTTAAAAAAAAACAGGTTTATGTATATTGTAAAAGAGATCAGAATAACAGGAATCTCCAAGCTGAAGGTAAATATTGAGGTAGCCGATATCGAAGCCTTTCGCCGCGAGTGTGCCCGCACCTATAAAGTGAAGCCCTCTGAGGTGAAATTTGTGTACGAAGAGCGGGAATAGGACAGGGATGAGCAGAATCAATCCTTAAGATTTGGTAAAAATTTGGAAATCATAAATTTAAGAATTATGTTTATGAATCAAATACTACTAAAGAAAGGCTTGCGTATGAAAGAACTGCACATCTGACCACAATGAAAGAATTTATATTCTTGTAGTTTCTAACATTTTAATATCAGGCACAATGGAAATATATAAAAAATATAGGACTATATACCGGATATCATATATTGCATTTTTAGCATATCTGCTTATTATCTCGATCGGTAATTTCAACTTAGGCGAACATGCACCTTACTTTCTGGTCGTTCCCTTCCTGCTGTACTGTCTGGCAGCAACAATAATGGAAATACTTATCCGGCGCGAGCGTAAGCTGTTTTATGAAAACAAGAAGAAAAAAACAAAAGATCTGCATACTGCAATAATGTAAATTAGCTAACATAAAACAAACAAGGGAGTGCTATTGCGCTCCCTTGTTTGTTATTGCATGGATCAGTAGTTGTATCTAATCGAATATATATCTTAATCGAACTACTTCATTATTTCATTGCAGCTTTCAGCATTGCCGGTATTTCAGACGGCTCTTTCGCCACTTTTATGCCTGCGGCTTCCATAGCGGCGATCTTCTCGGCAGCTGTGCCTCCACCACCCGAAATAATAGCTCCTGCGTGTCCCATTTGCTTTCCGGGAGGCGCTGCCTGTCCGGCAATAAATCCTACAACGGGCTTGGTTACATGATTCTTCACATATTCGGCAGCCTGTTCTTCGGCATTACCCCCTATCTCGCCTATCATAACGATGGCTTCTGTCTCTGGATCGTTTTGCAGCATTTCCAGCAATTCGCGGAAATACAGCCCCACTACAGGATCGCCGCCCATGCCGATGGCGGATGATTGCCCCATTCCGTTGGCAGTCAGATGATAGACCACCTCGTATGTGAGTGTACCGCTACGGCTGATAACGCCGATATTTCCCTGCTTGAATATCTGTGCGGGCAGAATACCAACAAGGCTTTTTCCGGGCGACATCAGTCCGGGACAGTTAGGGCCTATCAGCATGGCGCCTTTCATCTGCACGAAGCGGTATGCGTCGATCACATCGAGTGTAGGCATCCCTTCCGAAATACAGATAATCAGCCCGATACCTGCATCGGCAGCTTCCTTGATAGCATCTGCGGCAAAGCGTGCGGGAACGAATATGATGGAGGTATTTGCCTGTGTCTTTTCTACGGCTTCGTAAACGGTATTGAATACGGGTATGCCAAGCACTTCGGTGCCGCCCTTACCGGGTGACGTGCCACCTACTACGTTGGTGCCGTATGCTTTCATTTTCTGTGTATGGAAACCGCCGTCGCGTCCGGTGATTCCCTGTACTATAAGTCGTGTGGATTCGTTTATTAGTATGCTCATGATATTATATTTAGCCCCTCCATGCCTCCCCAAGGGGAGGTTTTGTATGAGAGAGTATTTTAATTGTTAAACAAATTACAAGATAAACCTAAAATCCCCCTTGGGGGATTAGGGGGCCGTAACTGCCATACGCACTGCTTCTCCCATAGTCTCAGCTACGCGAAAATGTGTTCCTTTCAGCATTTCACGCCCTTCCTTTTCATTCGTACCTGTAAGGCGTACCACCACAGGCATATCGGTCTTCAGTTGTTCGAAGGCGGTGAGCAAACCCGAAGCCACATCGTCGCAACGGGTTATGCCGCCGAATATATTGATCAACACTACTTTTACTTTCGGGTCTTTGAGCAAAAGCGTCATAGCATCTATTACCTTGTTGGGGTTAGAGCTACCGCCTATATCGAGGAAATTGGCAGGTGTGCCACCATATAATTTTATCATGTCCATAGTAGCCATTGCCAGCCCTGCGCCGTTTACCATGCAGCCTATCTCGCCATCGAGGTGTACAAAGCTGAATCCTTTTTCTTTGGCATAAGCTTCTGTTTTTTCGGCTTCGGTGGGTTCAAACAATGCGTGTATCTGAGGTTGGCGATAGAGGGCATTGTCGTCGAAGGTCATCTTGGCATCTATGGCGATGAGGTTACCTTCGTTGGTCAGTACCAGCGGATTGATCTCGGCAAGCGAGGCATCTTTGTCTACAAACAGTTTGTAGAGCTTTTGCAGAATGGCAGCCATCTGATTTACCTGTGCTGCGTCTTTGAAGAGTTCGAAGGCAAACTTGCGCGCCAGATAGTCGGGTATCCCGATGAGCGGATCTATCGGAAATTTGAAGATCTTTTCGGGTGTCTTCTCGGCTACTTCTTCTATATCCATACCTCCTTCGGCACTCATCATCAGTATCACCGATTTGGTATTGCGGTCTATTACATAGCTCACATAATACTCTGAGCCAATATTGACGGCTTCGCTGACGATTACTTTCGTTACGGGAAATTCTTTAATGGCCATGCCCAGAATGGTTTCGGCATGTCGGGCTACGTCTTCCCTATTCTTTGCTAGTTTTACTCCTCCGGCTTTACCGCGACCTCCGGTAAGCACCTGTGCTTTTACTACTACCCGTTCCATCGCCATGTCGTCATAGGCTTTTGCTGCCTCAGCGGCAACGTTGCACAGCACATATTTTTCGACAGGGATACCATAAGACGAGAACAGATTTTTAGCTTGATATTCGTGTATCTTCATGGTTAATAAAATTTAGTGAGCATTAAATAGATACTATTAACGGCTAATTTACGGGGAAGTTTTGGGAAAAGGTGTAACTATTATGACTTTTTTTACACAATGAGAGATAGATATTATTGATAACAAGAGAAATAGCAGTATTTGTAGAGGATATAATATGTCTGATTTCCTTACGTGTAACCTTTAGTAACTGTTTAAAAGAAAAGGTTGTCATCACGACAACCAATCTTTATTGTTAACCTTAAAATCTAATACTATGAAAAACACATAATATTAACAACTGTATTTTAGAAATGGTTCATCGCAAAAGTGAACTATTCTGTTAATAAAACATAACCCGATTGTTCGTCAAAGACTTCTTATCACTTTCTCCATTTTCTCGATAGCATTTTCCCATCTGAAACGTTGTACATATTTGTTTCCGCTACGTGCCAGATTTATTCTGTAATCGTTGTTCCGTATGAGGAAAATAATCTTATCAGCCATCTGGCGGGAGTTTCTTACATCTACCAGCAAGGCGGTCTTTCCGTCGAAGGCATATTCCTGATGCCCCTCTATGTCGGTACACACTAATGCACAGCCACAGAACATAGACTCTACCGATACCAACCCGAAGCCTTCGGTGAAACTGTTGGAAATAAAGATAGCATTACGGTTGTACACCTTACGGAGATTCTCGGGGCTGCGGTAATATCTGATCCAGCCGGGCAGCCCTTCGGGGCTGGGCGATATGCCGAAAATCTCGACCTGTAGTTCCGGCACTTCTTCTTTTACCAGCATCAATGCCTCAAGCCCGTATTTCGATCCTTTTATCTCCTGTATAGAATATGTCATGCCCACAGTAGCCGGATTGCGGTCTTCTATTCTGTATTTTGTATAATACACTGTATTGTCTATACCGTTTTCGATCAGTTCGATACGATTATCGGTATGCTCCCTCACTATACTTTTCAGATAAGAGGCCACCACTACATTTACAGTATTCTGCATATTGTACGATTCGTACAGGAGATCTTCATTGCCTTCCCAGTTTTCAAAGCCCTGTATCAGGTTCAGCTTTTTGCCCTTACTGTTGCTTAGCTTTCCCATTTCCAGTACAGTAGACCACCATGTGGCAATCACCACATCGGCATCTACCACATATTTGTCTTTCACCTGCGGCACATACGACATGGTAATGGACGGCTCGAATTCGAACCACTTATCGCGCTTGAATCCTTCCAGTTTTGACAAGATCAGCCTCACCACGTATGGCAGGCGATATTTCATATAAGGAGTTTCTATAGGAAAGGTAAGGTGTACTTTATAGCCTTTCTGAGCCAACCGGTTAGCATACTCATACATTACCCTGAATCCTCCGGCAGGGCGGCGCGGCTTGAACGGCAGTATGAAGTTGATCTTCAATACACCCGCCTTATCACCATCCTTATGATTTTGCTCTTGCATAAAGTCTATATCAATTATATGGCAAAGATATATAAAAGTACGGCAATCGGATTTCCTTATTCGCTTTTAATCACCTTATATGTTTTAACAAAACACAGCCCATGAAGTAAAAATAAGTTAACAATCCTGCCTCTTTATGTTAAAATATTTATTGCACAGATATTAGATATATTAAAATAGCATATCTAAATAAATATGTACTTTTGCAGAAAACATTATATATATTATGAGCTATATTGAAGTAAAATTTATCTGCACTCCTAACGATGAGATCGTTAACAGCGTATTGTCGGCAACTATAGCCGAAATCGGATTCGAAAGCTTCGTGGAAGACGAGTTCGGTACTACGGCATATATTCAAAGCAGTTTGTTCGATGCTGCCAAACTGGATGCCCTGTTAAGCGATTTTCCTGTCGAAGCCGAAATTATCTATACATACAAAGTTATAGAAGACCAGAACTGGAACGAGGAATGGGAAAAGAACTATTTTCAGCCACTGATTATAGACGATAAGTGCATTATACAGAGTACATTTCACAAAGTACCGGCAACGTACGACTACAATATATTCATAGATCCGAAAATGGCTTTCGGCACAGGTCATCACCAAACTACCGAGCTGATGATAAGGGAAATACTGAAAGATGATTTTAATGGCAGATCGGTACTCGACATGGGTACTGGAACGGCCATACTGGCTATACTGGCATCGATGCGAGGTGCCGATCCTATCATGGCTATCGACATAGATCAGTGGGCTTACGACAATGCGATGGAAAACCTGAGGATAAACAATATAAACAATGTAGAAGTGAAGATTGGCGGGGCTGAATTGCTGGGAAATGAGACATACCATATTGTACTGGCTAATATAAACCGCAATATATTGCTCAACGATATACCTGCATATACGGCTGTGCTCAACAAGGGCGGGTATCTGTATATGAGCGGCTTCTATGTAGAAGACATACCTGCCATAACGGAAGTGTGCTCTCAGAACGGATTATCGTTCTGTTACAATACCGAAAAAGATAACTGGACGGCTGTGAAATTCCAAAAGCTATAAACGACATAAGAGGAAGCTTCTGAACAGAAACTTCCTCTTATGTGTGAGTTAATTAGGTATTAGGCTTTAAGGTAAATAAAGATTGTTTGGTTATCGATACAAAGGAACTACAATTATGGAACCTCGCCAAATAAAAAAACATATTATAAAACATATTTTTTATAAATTTTGCTAATCCTATTCATAGCCCCTTATTGTATTATTTCATATATTTTAACACTATCTAAATACTGATCTTATTTATATCTTACTGATAATCTTTTCGATAGTTATATTCTAAAAATATAATTCAGTTTGATTTTATATATTGCTTAAGTCTATTATCTTTTGATAATCTGAAAAGTATTTAGATATTCTTTCTACCTGAGATTTCAGTACATTTCTGAAACGTAATGACTTTTTAATTCTATCAACACCATATTTATCTATAAGAGGTCCAAAGCTGGCATTCATAAAAATAGTGGGAACAGAATCCACCTTATCCATATCTATTACAACAAGTTCATTTTCATCAATAGCCTCAACAGCCTTATTTAAGACAGCTTTACCACTTTCTCTATAATCTGAATCTAATAATAAACCGTATAAACTAATTACAATCATACTATTTCTAATATTCTAATGTTACATCTCCTTCATCAAATTCTCTTAAAGGGAAAGAATCTGTATGAATTTCAAAATAAATTAATGATCCTGTAAAATTAAAGTGCAAAGGTATTGAATTTATATTATCCTTACTATCACAGCATGTTAAACTTGCTCTATTACTAATAATTCTTAACTTATCATCAGTTGTTATATTCGACAAAATATTATCTAATCCGAATCCTCTGTTCTGAACTGTAGATCGTGCTGTAATACCCAGCTTGATAGCATCATTCAACGCATCTACATCAGTAGTATATTTCCCCGGATAAGCATTCCTTAAAGTTTTTGGAATACCTAAACCAAAATCACATACTGCACAACTTATTATTTTTGAATCTGGACTATATTCTAAATAAATAAATGCAATTGCTTCACATCTGGAATGATCAGCTACATTACAGAACAATTCATCCAATACTATTTTAAGCGTTGTCAGGTCATAATCCTCAAAATATTCTCTATTGAGATAAGAAGTAGCGTTATTTACATATTCGATACTCTCTTCTTTTATTATTTTCCACAAATTCAGGATTGTATCGTCCTCTGCCTCAATGTAATTTTTATTTCCGAACCTATAATATTGATCTAATTTTATAGTATCAATTATTAACTTATAAAAATCATAATCATCAAAAACTAATTTAGTCTTATAACCTAACTGATGGATATATTCAACCAGACATGCAATAAGGACAATAAAAGAATGCTTAGTATCGGATATTTTCAAGTTTTCTATTTTTATTGTAAAATAATCTTCCGATGAACCTTGATTCTGAGTTAGAGCCTCTCTCTCTTTTTCTAATATTTCCAACCATTTAAAAAGGTCAGGTTTGTCCAAAAGAATAACTCCCACTTCTTCACCCATATGTTTATTCCATTTGATTAATAAATAATTTCACTTCTCCTCCTCAGGCACATACTTATACTTGAAGAAGATAGCGAACAAAACAGCCACTACCAACGCATAAGCCGCGAAGCAGAGCCAAATGGACTGCCAGTCTTTCATACCATCGGCTGCGGTAAAGAAACGACCGATAAGCATTCCGCTAGTCCAACTACCCAATACAGCACCAAAACCGTTTGTCATCATCATAAACAAGCCCTGTGCCGATGAGCGGATCTTCGAATCTGTCGATTTTTCGACAAACAGCGAGCCGGAAATATTGAAGAAGTCGAATGCCATGCCGTAAACGATACACGACAGGATAATCATCCACAAGCCGCCTTCCGGATTGCCAAAGGCAAACAGCCCGAAACGAAGCACCCATGCCAGCATACTTATCAACATCACTGTCTTTATACCAAAGCGGCGCAGGAAAAACGGTATTGCCAGAATGAACAGGGTTTCGGATACCTGCGATATAGACAATATGATAGTAGAATAACGAACTACAAATGAGTCGGGATAAGTGTATTTGAAATCGTCAAGGAAAGTATCGCCATAGGCATTGGTAAGCTGCAAAGCTGCCCCAAGCAACATACTGAACAGGAAGAACAGCGCCATCTTATAGTCTTTGAACAACTTGAAAGCATCGAGTCCGAGCAACTGTGTAAGCGACTTGCCTTTGCTCGCCGTATTCTGAGGTGGCGATTTAGGTAGGGAGAAAGCATACAGTCCGAGCACAATGGCTGTGATACCGGCTATATAGAATTGGTTCTCGGAAGCTTTATTATCCGTCAGATTGGTGAGCCACATGGCAGCAATGAAACCGACGGTTCCCCACACCCTGATAGGCGGGAAGTGCTTTACTGTATCCAGATTATTACTGTTGAGTACGCTATATGCTATAGAGTTGGACAAGGCCAGTGTAGGCATATAGAAAATCATGGCGAGCAGTATCACCCAGAAGAATGTCGTAGGATTGTCTACCATCGGCAACGACAGGAAGGTGAGTCCGCACAGTATATGCAGTATTCCGTACAGGCGCTCGGTATTTATCCAACGGTCGGCAATGATACCGCACAGCGTAGGCATAAAGATGGAAGCGATACCCATAGTGGAGAATATGATACCGAAATCTTCGCTCTGCCAGTGCTTTGTGCTGAACCAATAATTGCCGATTGTAATCATCCATGCTCCCCAAACGAAGAACTGGAAGAAGTTCATAACGATTAACCGGATTTTCAAACTATTCATAGTATTAGTTTTTATGTTTCTATTTCTTATTTGGCTAAAGCCCTTCTATTTTACTCTCTGTTCCTCCACTTAAAAGTGGAGGCAATTAACTAAAATTTATATTTTGCTATAAACTCATCGAATTCTTCCTGGAATGTTTTTTTCCTGTGATGCTCTTCTTGCTTCATTATATATCCTCTCACTTTTTCAATCATTGATTCCGAAACAGACAGTGCAAAATACTCATCTTGCCATTCGAACTTTTGCTCTGTCAATCTATTCTTATTTATCCAATATGAAGATTCTCCTTTTATTAATTGAATAACCTTCTGAATAGACTGATCTGTACTTAATGATATTATACAATGACAATGATCTGAATAGCCCGAGACTGTATCAATAAAAATACCTTTATTCCTTGAATTCTCAATTATATGCTGCCATAGCTTATTCCTAACATCTGCTGTTTGGAGCATCTGAATCCTGTTTTTTGTACTCCATACACAGTGGATATAGACTTTTACATATGGCATAAATATTATATTTATCCTTTTTCAATTGCCTCCTGCTTTAGCTGGAGGTTATCTATTTGTTCAATTAAAAGACTTTAGTCAAATCCTTTTTGGATAAAGCTTCCTTGTACCCTTTGTTCCTCCACTTAAAAGTGGAAGCAATTTACTACTTAATTTCTATTTCTTCTTTTTGGTTAACTCTATTTCTGTTTTTCCTATCACAACTCCGTTTCTGCCTGCCTGATAAACATAGACATCTTTTCCTTCCGGATTTTTACGGATCTCGGGTTGCTTCATGAATGTATGCGAATGTCCGCCGAGTATCACGTCTACATTGTGCGATTTATCGGCAAGCTCCTTGTCGGAAGTGTAGCCGATATGAGACAGGCAGATAACAATGTCACACTTCTCTTTCTTGCGGAGATGGGCTGCATATTGGTTTACGGTTTCCACAACGGGCAGAAATTCCATTCCTTCATATTTGTCTTTTTGTATCAGTCCGTCGGGTTTCACACCTATGCCTATAATGCCGATTTTTACTCCGCCCTTTTTCAGTGTGACGTATGGTTTCACCTTACCGGCAAGCACCGTCTTTGAGAAATCGTAGTTGCAGCACACGATAGGATAATCGAGCAGGCTGAATATCATTTTCATAGTGTCCAGTCCATAGTCGAACTCATGGTTGCCGATAGTGCCTACATCGTACTTCATCTTGTCCATCATACCAGCCTCTGCCCTGCCCTTAAACACATTGAAGTATGGCGTACCCTGCACAAAGTCGCCGATATCTACCAGCAGCACGTTCTTATCCACAGCCCTTACGCTGTCTATTATAGCCTTGCGGTTGACCACGCCACCCTGTCCGGGATTGTATTTGTCCGACATGGGCATGGCTTCTATGCGGCTGTGGGTATCGTTGGTATGCAATATGGTCAGTTTCTTCTGTGCGAAGGCTGTAGAAGAAAGCCCCGCGAGTAAAAGGATATATATATATTTCCGGCTCATTTGCTTATTCGTTTTTTATCTGATTTTTATTGTTCGGCGATACGTCCGTCCAGTTGGGCTTTTATCTTGTTGCCTTTGGCCGTTTCGGCTGCGATATAGTCTAAGATATAGTCGCGGAGGGTGGCTCCGGTCTGTGTCACCGACTCGGCTTTTTTCAGCGCGTCCATGCCATCGTTTCCTTCGGCCAGATAGTCGAGCGTAACGATGGTATATATCTTATTCGCATCTACAGGCTGTCCGTTCACTTTGGCGTCTATCAGCTTTTTATTCTTTATCAGCAGGCGTCCGGTTGACGAAATGCCTCCGGGCAGGCGTGCATACGATTCGAATATTTCGTTGAGGTACTTGCCTTTAAGGCGAACAACTACCAGTGCATTCTCGAACGGATAGGTACTGAACACATCGCCTACCGTAATGTCACCGTCGGCAATGGGTGCGCGCAGTCCGCCGATATTCACAAAGCTGAGATCGATGTCCTGTCCTTGTGTATATTTCTTATCGAGGTGCAGCAGTACGTCCGATGTAAAATTGTTGAGAAGTCCTTCGGGGCGGTCTTTATCCATATATTGTTCGGCATATCCGATCACGCGGTTCATCTTATCGTCGAGTTGCTTTTTGTAGCTGTCTACCAGCGCCACCATCTTCGGGTCGGGATGCGCAGCCTGCCCTACGGTAATGTACTCGCCCTGTATGGACGATATAACGTATTGTTGTTTAGCACATGATGACAGAAACAGGGTGATGAGTATCGGATAAAGAAATATATGTTTCATTCTATTTTGTTTTAACCGACATCAAATATAGGAAATTTAAAGCTTAAAAAAGCGGTGCAAGAGCGTAATTATTGTATGTTATGTGACATTTTAATATTTGGATTGGGGGAGTGGGAAAGCAGCTATGAGTTCCAAACTTTCATTTCGGAGATTTGTGTCTGAAGGACAGATGAAAAATTGTAATTGTGATTTTTATGGGCAGGATATATTAATTGTATATCTTTGGTGGTGAAATAAAATTTATGGAAAGCTACGATCTCGACATTGACATAATCAGGCCGAAACTGAAAAAACAGAATTTTCGATTAGCAAAGATAGTTCCCCTTATATTCCTATTTCTCGTTTTGGGTTTTGGTATCACCTATTTTATGTCTTCAAAATATAGTTATTATTTTCCATCCGGCATACTGACATACATTCTTCGTGTTCTGTCTGTAACTACTGTAATAGTCCTTTTAATTAATATGTATTGTTTTTACGTATACATCAGAAACTTTAGTAAATTCAGATTGTCTCGTATTTGTATGATTTGTATCATATTATGCGTACTGCTTTCTTTCGTTACTTTTATATACTATATTTTCATAAATGCAACATACGTTGATAGTTACAACAGTATGGGCTTAGTTGAAAGTGTTGTTTCGGATGCAGATGCAGACCTTGCAGCTAGTATTGTTCTTGTATATATTTTCGTCAGTCTCTTCTTCCAGTTTATTATGGGAATACAATGTATTGTAATGAAGAAACATGATTATATAGGGGGGGTAGCCATACTGGGGTATGTCTTTTGTGCATCGGCTATTCTGATTCCGGCTGTTATTCTGATTCCCGTTTTTACATACCGTATCTTTTCACAGGCAGAGGATTATTCTTTAAAATACGGATTCTTGGAAGAGTAGTTAATCTTTATAGGTAATAATACGCTTTACAAAACCCAATATATAAGTGCCTGTTTCGTCCATCATTTTCTGTTCTATCCAGTTGTTATTTTCATCTGATTCGTACACATAAGTAAAAGTAGTGGGCTTATTATTGGGCTTAACGATGTGCATCTTTACCATAAGATTAAGACTGTCGTACTCATATGAGATGGTAGTCAGCCCATCTCTGTTGCTGTTTATCTCTTCTTTTATTTTGTTACCCCTTTCATCAAAAAGTATTGTTGTATCTACAGTTCTCCCATTGCCCTTCTTATGTTTTTTTATCTCATCTTTTTTGTAATAGATATATGTAGAATCATTATCATAAAAATGGTCTTCCCCATAATAAGTAACTTCCAGCCAACGATCTCCTTGAAAGTCAGAAACAGACTCATACATTATAATAGAATTTTCAATATCAGTCTTTCCCGACTCATTTTTCCGACTGGTTATCAATCGTTTTGTTATTATGATTTTGTTATCAACATTCTCATATCTTGTATTGTAAAACTTATTAAAATTGTCAGGAAAAATCTCGGTCTTCATCTGAATAATGTCCGACATATTTAGCTCATAAGTATAAGCACGATTGATATTATTTGCTACCATCACATCAACAACCTGAACATTTTCAACATTATCGCCATTCACTAACGAGTTATATTCAAATTCGTATCGGAAATTTTCATCCTTTTTAATGTTTTGACAATTAAGGAATACAAAAATCAAGGATAGATAAATTATGAATCTTAGTGCTTTCATTTATTTTTCAATTAAAAAGCAAAGTTAATAAAAAACCAGCCTTGATGAAATTCAGACAACTTTATCTATATGATAAAACTACTCGTAAGTACACATAATATAAGCGACAAAAATTAATCCAACTATGCAAAAAATAGTATAAATATATGCTAAGGCTATAATTGCTTTATGAGGTTTTTCTGGGGGGTAGCAAAATATTAAACCATAAAGCCACCTCAAAGCAAACTGAGTAAACCAGTGTTTTTCCATACCTTTTTTCAACTAAAAAGTTAGATAGTAAAGACAAAGATATTTTATAAATTATAATAATAAAACAATTATGAGAAAAGAAAGAGATTTAACGGTCAATATCAAAGTAAACGATAAGACTCAAATACTGACAAATCCGAAGAAACTAAGAGATGATATTTCCAATCTGGAAAATGTTTTTAATCAATTACCAATAATAGATTCTAAAGTACTGGCAGATTCTATTAAAAACTTCAACGCTTATACTGATCAAGTAAAGGCTTCTTGTACTAATACTGACAAATTTATCAGGAAGGTTCTTCCTGACATATCAGAACTGAACAATACTCTTGAATATAGTATAGAAGAAAAAAAAGAAGGCAAAGAAAAACGTCTCTACGAAGCAGATAAAAAAATGAAAGCTCTTGGTGATGTTGATGGACTGGTTAACCTCGTGCTAAACGCTGCTGCAAGAGAAGCCGGTGTCCTTAAAGCTGCAATAGTAGAGCCTTTTAAAGGAATAGGCAAAGGAACACCCACAATTCCGTCTTCTATGACAGGGCAAATGTATTACTCGGAAGATAAAAGAAAAGAAGGGGATGAGGAATATATTAAGAAGATGGAAGAATATATTGCCTCTTTAGACGGTGTACATCGGGAACTGACACAAGCTGTCTTTGATGCACAAAAAAATATATCGGATTTAAAAGCAGATGCCAGATCGGAATTCTTTGAACATCAGGATAATTATGCTAATGCCAGATCTGAGTTTACTTTTTGGATAAAAAATATAATGACAAATAGTGGATGGCAAAAGGAAAGTGAAAATGCGTATATGGAAGGTGTACAGAAAATAGCAGACGTTTATGGAACAGATATAGAGCAGGGTTTGGCTGATTTAAAGAAGATATTAGCAGATATTGAAGAGAATACTTCTGATCCGGCTCTTAATGCCTTAGTTAAAGACCTTCAATATAAATTTGAAGTTGAAAGTAAGGATGCAAGTAAACTGGAATACTTTGATACTGTACTTAGAAAATACACAAAAACACTATTGAAAGGTGGTTATGAGATGCTTTTAGACATCGCTGTGAAAAACAGTGAATTAATGGGGAGTACATTAATAGATAATGCAAGTAAATTTCACGATGTTGTTTCTGAAGTGAATGATTTTTCTAAAAACAAACAATATCAGGAAGCTCCTGCTTTGTCACCTGTTCAAGAATTACCAATTTTCTATTTCGACAAAGAAAGAGGAGGAACCCGTATTGGAGGTCAATTCCGTGATATCAATAATACGCCTAAAAAGAAAGATAATAGTCCGGAAAATTTTAAAGAAGATCTAAAAAACAATTATGATAATCTTCTAAATGATAGTATCCAAAATGAGCAACTCTTCCAACAACAAATGGAGGAATTGGGAAATGCTGAAGCAGAACGAAAACTCAGACAGCAAAGAGAACAAAGCAACCTCGAACTCAACGAACAAGAATTTTTTCAACAAAAAAGCCTGTTGAGTACCGAATCGTTTAATGACCGTAAAGACGAACTTCTGAGTGAGGCGCAACAATCGATGGCAGCCTTTGCCAATGCCACCCAATCGACCAATGAAGCCATTTTAGAAAGCACCGACAACACAGCAGTATCATTCGAGGATAAATGGAAAGGAATACACGAAACCCTGCAAAAGCACGTAGATGCTATCATGACAGGAGTCAACGCCATTTTTAGCGGAATGAATTCCATCCTTTCCAACGAATTAGAAGAAGCCAAAGAAAAATATGATGCCATCACCGAAAAGTATGATGAAGTAGTAGAACAGCGCGAAGAGAGTAGCAGCCGCTTAAATGAACTGGAAGAACAAGCCAAAAATGCACGCGGAGGCCGTTCCCTGATCTTGCAGGAGCAGATAGATCACGAGATGGCTAAGAACAAGCAACTGGCACAGCAGGAATCACAACTGGCTAAAGAAAAAGAAAAGTCAGAAAAAGAAGTAGCCAAGAAAGAGAAACAGACGAAGAAATCTGAGATCTCCCAGCAGATTATTCAAGGCGTTTCCAATACAGCATTGGGAGTGACTAAAGCATGGTCGTTAGGACCTATCATAGGGCCTATTATGGCAGCTTTGGTAGGAGCTGCGGGTGCCATTCAGGTAGCGGTAATGAGTAAGCAGCTTGCAAAACTCGAAGATGGAGGTTTACTCAATGGCAAACGCCACTCACAGGGTGGTATGCGTATAGAGGGAACAAATATAGAAGTAGAAGGGGGCGAGTATGTCGTGAATCGCGAATCTACATCCAAGAATCTGGGACTAGTACGCTATATTAATTCACAGCGCAGGGAGCTAAAGCCCAATGACCTTAACGGCTTCTTTTCCAAACCGTGGCAAAGCTATGAACCGCCATTCAGAAAACACTTTGAGGCAGGTGGCGAATTACCTGCCATTACTAGCCCATCAACTCTAAATAACGAAATGTTAGTGGATGCAATAAAAGCGATAAAAATAGAACCGAAAGTAGCTGTAACAGATATATTACGTGTACAGGACGAAATGACGCAGGTAGATGGCTGGTCAGGGATATAATTGATCTTTTTGTTGCAGGGGATTTAGAACGGATATAGGATAGTATGCTATTCATAATCGTAGTTTTTTGTCCCTGTTTCTCCCCCTCGGGCAGATTAAGAGGGGCTGTTCCCTTTACAAATATAGACTATACTTTCCGCCCGAAGTTTAAGTAACTGTTTAAATTTGATTGGCACTCTTATTTTGTATTATTTCAAATATATTTTTTTCTTTTTATTCGTAGGTTTAGCAAGCTAAACCAAGAGTGGAAAGTAGAAAATAGAGAAGAAAGAATAAAAATAAGAGCCAAAGAATAATCTGAAACAGCTATATGAAATATTTTCGGTCAAATTTAAACAGTTACTTATATTCACAAGCAAAGTTTTTAGAAATCTTTGCCGATGGAGAGTTTGGAATACAGCATTATCTAAAATCTAAACCTATATCTTATCTTTCTTATAAAACCATTTCTTTTTCAACAACTCGCAGTCTGACGAATCGCGCTTGGAAGCTAACGGATGGAAAGAGCTCGGCTGGCAGAACTGCGATTTACCGTATTTCCACTTGTTGAGGTATTGCTTTTTCACATCATCGAGCAAATAGTCCGATATCTGTTGCAGCTTGTTGTCGGCTCCGATCAGATAATCGCGGAAGATGGTATATGCGCCGTACACAGGCCCATAGTCGAGACAGGTCTGTGTTTTGATCGTATCGCCGTGTATCTCGTAACAGCCCCATTCAAAGTTTTCGTCTTCATGTTGCCCGTTGAAACACTCCACAAAATATTTATTGTCGGGGTCGGATGTCCTCGCGTTCAGTAGCAGCCCGTTGTTGTAAAACATCACCATATAATATGCCGACGAATCGCAAAAAGGGCTCACATAGTAGCCTTGTATATCTATAAGCGTATCGAGCCCCGTATATTGTCCGGTGTAATAGTTAGAAAAGTAATTAGGCCGCGACGAGCAGCACATAAACACACTGATAATTAAGGATATTATAAATATATTTCTCATAATCTCTTTATAGTTTGTGATGAACAGAACTCTGTCTTTTCCGTCCATATTATGGAGTAAATATACTCAAAATACGGAACTATGGGAAATTATCACCTAAAATAATCATTCCTGCGCTGCTTTCTGCACTGTATCCATCACCCGCAGAAAGTTACCTCCCCACAGTTTGGTTATATCTTCGTCCGAATATCCGCGTTCGATAAGTTTCATAGTGATATTTATCATATCGTTGCTGCCGGTGCAACCGATCAGTCCCCCACCCCCGTCGAAATCGGAAGCGATACCTACATGGTCGATACCTGCCACGCGTACAGCATGGTCGATATGCCCAATGGCATCTGTCAGGCTGGCCTTGGCGCGGTTTTTATTGATGAAAAGGTCTACAAGGCAAATCTGCACTACACCGCCGTTTTTGGCTATTGCCTGCATCTGCTTGTCGGTGAGGTTACGGTCGTGATAACACAGTGCCTGCACCGACGAATGCGAAGCAATGATCGGTTGGGCAGACAGTTCTATCACATCCCAGAATGTCTTTTCACCTGCGTGCGACACATCTATCATTACACCGAGACGGTTCATTTCGGCAATTACCTTTTTGCCATAAGGACTCAACCCGTTCCATTCGTGTGTGTTGGCACTCGAAGTATCGCAAATGTCGTTGTCTTTGGTATGGCACAATGTGATATAGTTCACGCCCATTTTTTTGAAACGGGCAATGTTCGCAATGTCTTTTCCTATGCCGTATCCGTTCTCTATACCTATAAAGATGGCCTTCTTTCCTTCCTGTTTCAGGCGGATGAGGTCGTCAGGAGTATAGGCTATACCGCAAATATCTTTATTATTCTCCACTTGGGCATGTATGCCTTTTATCAGTCCTTCTATCTTGTCCACAGTTTTCTGTGAAGAAGCAGCATCGCGAGCGCCTTGCGCAGTATAAGCCGCAAAGAAAATAGCATCGAGCATACCTTCTTCCATTTTCGGAATATTTACCTGGTTGCTTTCACGTTTGCCGATATCAAAGCCTGACTTTTTAAATTCCAGCGGTGTATCGCAATGGGTATCGACCGAAAGCATTTGTTTGTGCAATTCCTTTGCCTTACGGAAAGTTTCTGCTTCGCCTACTATAAACTTAAAGAGCTTCAGCATAGTAGTATCGCCTGCCGCCACATGGCTTTCGGGATGCCACTGTACGCCCAGTATCGAACGGTCGGGGTAAGCTTCTATCGCCTCGATGATGCCATCGGGCGACTTTGCCACCGCACGAAATCCGGGAGCTACTTTCCTTACTGTCTGATGATGGTACGAGTTGATTTTGTATTTGCTGACACCAAGTATCGAAGCCAGTTTCGAATCTTTTTCGATAGAGATGGTATGCGTTCCCAACTCGCGCGATTCGGTCTGCTTGTGCTTGATGTTACTGGTCTTCACCTGCAAAGGAATATCCTGATAGAGCGTACCGCCAAAGGCTACATTTATAAGCTGTTCGCCCCTGCAAATGCCCAATACGGGTATGTTGCGATCGGTAGCCAGCTTGAGCAACACAAGGTCGTAAATGTCACGCACCGAATCTATTTCATTTACTTTCGGTATCGCTTTCTCTTTATAGAACGAGGGATTCACATCATCGCCGCCCACCATCACCAGTGCATCTATATTCTTTACGATGTCGCGAAGCACCGTTCCGTCCGTCATTACGGGGATAACCACCGGAGTACCTCCTGCCTTGAGTATAGCCTGTATATAAGTACCCGAAACGATAGTTCCGCCATTGCTGCCGCGCGCAGCCGATACACCTATTACGGGTGCAGGGCGGTGACGCAAGTCGGTAAACTGACGGTCGGTCATTTCATATAATTTATTCAGGTCGGTTATTAATGATGTCTGGCTATGGGTATAGCTTGTGAATAGAAGAAATATTGTGAGTAAAATGCTCGTTAATGATTTCATTATAAATTATCTATATTAGAAACTAGAGTTTATATTTAATAGAATTATATTCTATTTATTATTTACAAATTAATTGCCCCCAGTTAAAAGTGGAGGAGATTAAGTGATATCAGTAAGGGGCTTTAGCCAAAACAGCTTCGACTAAAGTCAACACCTATCCTGCCAATTACCCACGACTTAAAAGTCGTGGCAATTAATGCGCTTACAATAAACAGATCCTTATAATGCTGTTATTTTATCTGTTATTGTCATCAGTATTGTCATTCCGATCACTGCAAATATACCTAAGGCAAATGCTTTAGCAATAAAAGTAATCATAATCTTTTTATGCTCTTTGTCCATTCCACTCTTCTTCTTATCCGCTTCCATCTTGTCGAGCAGCATTATCTGCCACCGCTTCTGATTGCATTGCGGACAAAGAAATCGGTATTCTTTATAAATAGTACGGCTCGCCGACAAAGAACCCAACGGAATGGAAAATGACGCTCCGCCCGATACTTCGTTACGGGGTTTGGCTATTATTTTGAGAAACTCCCTGAAGGTATATTCTTTTTCTGTTGAGCAGGTTTTACATCTGAAAGGGAAGTTGAAATTATATTTCTCGGTAAGCAATTCAACTTTTTTACGACAATCGAAGTAAAGCCAGATAGTACCTATGATCCATCCGGCAAAGATAATTATCTGTAATATTGTTACCGCTACAATCATGTTTTATCCGATATCAGATGTTTATGTATCCAATCCTTACCCTCCGTCAATCGTGTAACCAGTACCGCCGATACTACATTGCCCGTAGAGTTGAGCAACGTTGCCGGAATATCGACAATGGTGCTGATAATCATAAGCGTACCTGCTAACTGCGGAGAGAATCCGAAAACGGAGCAGATAAGCAATTCGCCCGTCATCCCCCCACTTGGAATAGCACCCATCACTGCACCTACCAACAGGGCAACGCCAATGATCATAAATACATTGGACGAGCCGGTGAGTTCGTGCCCGAATATGGAAAACAGGAATATAACTTTGATGATACCGGCCATTACCGAACCGTCTTTGTGTATGTTCGTCCCCAGAGGGATTACCGTTTCGGCAATGTTTGCAGGCACGCCCATGCGTTTAGATGCTTCTATATTAACCGGAATACAGGCTGCACTCGACGATGTGGCAATAGCCATAAGCGAAGGGGTAGCCATATTTTTCCAGAAGGCGATAAAACCCTTTTTCCCTCCTGCCAAGAATACATACAGCGAATTGAGCACCACAAAGCTAAAGACCGTAAGCAGCAGATAAAGGATGAATACGTGCATGTATCCGCTAAGTATCTGCCCGCCCAGCTTACCCACCGTATCGGCAAAGTAACAGCCAAGTCCTATAGGTGCAGCCATCATGATGATGCCCATCATTTTTATGATCACATTGGTAGCCGCATTCAGCAGATCGGCTACAGGCTTAGCTTTCTCCCCCGAAAAAGCTGTTGCCAGTCCGAAGAATACCGAAAATATGATAAGGGGCAGCAAGTTTGATTTAGTAAACAGCAACTGAAAATCGGACACAGTGAATGTATTAACAAATATCTCTGCCGAAGTGAGCAGCCTTACAGGTTGCTGAGGCAATTCGCGCATCACCTGCGAACGGTCTACGTCTCCGAGCGGATTGTAGAGCAACGTAAACAGATAGGCTACAACTGCTGCTACGACTGCCATAAGCAGAAATGCGAATATAATGTTGCCTATCACCCGACCCACCATATTGGACTGCTTCATGTTGCAGACCGATGACGATACGCTAAAGAATACGAGGGGTACGATAAGGACAAACATCATATTGAGGAAGATGTCGCCCACAGGCTTTACGACTGATGCTTCTTCACCGAATACAATGCCGCAGACGCCTCCGATGAGGATTCCACAGAGCAATAGCAGGGTGAACGCATAGTTTTTCAGAACATTCATGTGTACGGACTAATAGTATGAGTTAGCAAAAATACGCTTTCGGTTTAAGAAACCATTTTAATTTTATATAAATTATGCCAATCAGCATTTGAAATTATATGTTTTGCTGCCTGCGTATTAATTGCCTCCACTTTTAAGTGGAGGAGATAAAGTAATGCTGACGAAAGGCTTTAGCCAAACAACTTCGACTAAAGTCACTACCGATTCTACTAATTATCCACGACTTAAAAGTCGTGGCAACTAATGCGCATAAATTTACTTATTACATTCATCGTAGCAGCTTCTTAACCTAAACTTAACGATACAACGTTTCTGTTTTTAAATCTTTAAGCTTTACTTTGCCGTATATTTTTTAAAACACCGAATGAAACGACTTATCACTTTTATCTGCATCGTAACCTTAATGGGATCAACGTCTTATGCTCAGGATTCCATCGCCTTCAAGCCATCGGGAAAAATCATCGCCCGCAGTTTTATGGATTACAGCGCCGGATTCGGTCACGTCAACAACGAATCGGGATTCGATATTACCAGAGCTTTACTGGGTTATAACTATAAGATCACCCGCACCTTACAGGCACAACTGGTGATAGACGGTGCAGCGGGAAAAACATCGTCTGACGGACTGGAAGTATATCTGCGTAATGCTTTTGTACGATGGAGTGACAAGGGTTTAACTATCAATGCCGGGCTGACGGGGCTGATGCAGTTCAGCACACAGGAAGATTACTGGATGCACCGCTATGTGATGAAATCGTTTCAAGACCTGAACAAGATGGCACCGAGTGTCGATCTGGGGGTAACGGCACAATACGATTTCAACAGGTATGTGTCTGCCGATCTCAGCATTACCAATGGTGAGGGCAATAAAAGAATAAGGAAGGACAACAATATGCGCTATGCGGCAGGGATAAGCCTGCACCCTATCGAAAATACTACATTTCGTGTGTATGCAGACATATACAACAAGGACGAAAACCAGTACGATGCCCTGCCCGAAGGTATTACCGAAGCCGGATACAAAGACCAGTACACTCTGTCGGTGTTTGCAGGCTATCAGAATAAGAGGATTTCGCTGGGTGCTGAGTACAACCGCATCTACAACAAGGGCTTTATAGAGAAGAAAGATTATTTTGGGTATTCGTTCTACACATCGGCAAAGCTGGCTCAGAAGTGGCGCACATTTGCCCGCTACGACCTCACCGATTCGTCTGCTCCGGCCGGTTTCACATCTGCGTGGAACAGTGGCGATGGGCAACTGATGATGCTAGGCGTGGAATTTACTCCGCTAAAACAGCTGAAGATAGCGCCGAACTTCCGCAATATCAATCCCGACAGAGGACGGTCGGAACAGTATTTGTTTGTTAATGTGGAGTTTAACCTGTAGAAAACAACTGCTATATATAGAAAGGCTTTAATCCAAAACAATTTGGCTAAAGCCTTTTTCTTTATTTTCCTTTATCTCCCCCCACTTAAAAGTGGAGGCAACTAAAAGACAGACAATGAATATCCCTTATCAAAAGAAAGCACCTTGATATACTACATACCACCAATACTTATCTATTTTCTCCTTATGGGGATAATTCGCATACGAAGCTGGCAGTAAGCCATTATATGAATAAATATAGAGATCTTTATATTCTTTATCTATATGCGAAAAGCATTGAAAATTTACTGTAAACTCTATATAATTGTCAAAGTAATAAATCCGATGGAATAGCTTCAAATCATCAAACTCCTGTAACTGCAACTTCAAAGCATCTGTAATAGTATCATGTTCTCCCCTATTAGAATACAGTATCGTCATGCTATTTGTCTTTTCAAAACGGTCTTCATTCTTTGTCAGAAAATCAACAAACCGGGCATAGTCCGCCTTATTATCATTATAGAAACCAATCCATTTTGTTCGTTCTTCTTCGGGATTGCGTTCGTCCCGACAGGAATAAAAAACTGACAGAAGAGTACAGATTATCAGATATACAATATAAGATTTCATACTAAATTATTCTATTATAAGTTTAAAATCACGTTGTACAACATCGTATACAGAATATTTATACCTTCTCAGATAATTATTTCCACCGACATACATCTGAAAATCATTAGCAATAAATAACTCTTTATCGAAAATGAATATCAGGATAGTATCTTCGAATTTGAAATCGTGAGGACTGTCTTTCAGTGAAATCTTGTATTGCATCCCCGATTTAGAGAATGGTACTATTATATTGTTTGCCAATATGGAATCTCTATTCGCTGTGAAAAATAATGTTGTATCCGGATAATTAAAACTGGGAACCAGATAAACATCCTTATCCAATCTGTTTTCTACATAGAATCCGGTCCTATTAACCTTCGCAACTCCATCACAGCTTATAGCCAGCGAAACAATACCGGAAAGAATAAGCAATAATATAAGAATCCTGTGTTTCATAATAATAAAACAATTATTCATTAATAATCATCTCTGAATATACATTATTGTAATGATGCGTATAAGGATCGAACATTCTTTTGTTCTCGGCAAGCAGTTTCAACGCCTGCTCTTTATATCTTCGGTATTCATCCTTATTATCCGATATCTTGTAAATCTTACACTTATAATAAGCATTATCTGCCAGTTCATTTACTTCGCTCTGTTTTTCAAACGCTTTCAACGCATTTTCATAGTCTCCCACTTCGTAATAAGTTACCCCCAACTGATAATAGTCATATAATCCTGCCGAATAACCCTTTGCATTCAGTTGATTATTAAACACTTCTATTGCCTTTTGCTTCTGGTTGATTGCACTGTAACAGATTCCTCTTGCTATATGCAAATGATAGTGTCCATTAACGGAGCTACCGATATCGTATTTCACTAAGCTTTCGAGTTTTTCAATGTCTTGAATTGCACCCTTATAATCACGAAAAAACTGAAATCGACACCATCCCCTGTACCCCAGATTCTCCTCTGCATCGTGCTCCACTGCTTTGTCTATCAACTTCTTCCATGTTACGAAATCACCGCTCTTGAGATATGCGACCGATTTACTTCTGTACGCATAGGCAAAATGCGGACAGATGTCGATCGCATTGTCGAATATTTCTTGAAATTCTCGCTGAAACTGATAATATCCATTTGCTTTTTCCGCTTCTATACAGGCTTTGTATTGTAAGGTATCGCCATCGAACAGATAGGCATTACAGTTTGGCTGTGCAGACAGACAAAACGGGAAAATCAGAAGTATGTATATAATATTTTTCATGGCAGTATCTCTATCAGTTGTCCATCCTGTATTTTAAAGATCAAATATTGATAATAATCTACCTCAGCATCTTTACTTCGTTGTATTTTCCAACCTTTCAGACCTTTTGTTATATCCATAAGCTGAGATGTAACCGACTGTGGAAAAACTTTTTCGTTATAATTTTCATCCATCGCAATTAAACGAAACCTGTCGGTTTCACCTTTATAGTTTACTACAAAATTGATTCTGATAAGCCCTGTTTCGTTCTCAATCTTTTCCGGTTTGTATTTAGCTGCAAATTCTTTTTCTATTGCCAGTTTTTCCCCTTCATACTCCAAGCCGTTGTCGAAGTGATTAAAATACTGATAAATGCGTTTCTCCAAGTTGAGTTCAAAATCTTTCCTGTCAGTTTTTTCATCAAATTCGATATCCCCTACATATTTCGGATACTTGGATTGAATTTCTTTTCCGTCCTGACCAAACAATGAGTTGAGAGGGATTAACAGTATAAATATTAGCAACTTATACATCTGATATAGTTTTTAGAGTTTGTTTCTGTACAAAGAAAACAATTATCTTTTAATTCTTAACCGTTTCGTAACATATCCTTAGTCTGTTTGTTATAATATCACAATAATATTGCATCAAAATTAAAAAGCATAAGGAAATGAAGAAAACAGTATTATTCGCAGCAGCAGCACTTATCGTAGCATTAAGCTCGTGTGGAAAAAAAGAAGCGTCACTTTCGGGAGCAGGAGCCACATTCCCCGCACCGTTCTACAATATAGTATTTAAAGAATATGCCAAGACAAACAGCAACGTTACCTACGGAGCCATCGGCAGTGGCGGCGGCATCCGCAGTCTGAAAGACAAAACGGTAGACTTCGGCGCAACAGATGTATTCCTATCAGACAAAGAATTGCAGGAAATGGGTGCAGATGTAATACACATCCCTACCGCACTGGGCGGCGTGGTGCTATCGTACAACCTGACAGGCGTAAACGACCTGAAACTGACCGCCGAACTGATATCGGACATATACAGGGGTAAAATAACCAACTGGAACGATGCACGCCTGAAAGAACTGAACCCGACAATAACATTCCCCGATAAAAAGATAACTCCAGTCTACCGTTCGGACGGTAGCGGTACTACATCGGTATTCTCGGAATACATGTCGAAAGTAAATGAAGTATGGAAAGTGGAAATCGGTGAAGGCAAGTCACTTAAATTCCCTGAGGGAATCGCAGCAAAAGGTAATCCGGGAGTAGCAGGCATCATTGCCGAAACAGAAGGTGCAATAGGATACATCGGATCAGAGTACGCCCTTGCTCTGGATATGTCATCGGCACTATTGCAAAACAGCGCAGGCAACTTCGTAGCAGCAGACGCCAACAGCATTTCTGCTTCGGCAAATGTAGACATACCAGCTGATACACGCGTGGTAATCACCAATTCGCCGAACCCCGAAGCTTACCCGATCAGCACATTTACATGGATCATTGCATACAAGGAACAAAATTATAACAACCGTACAGAAGCTCAGGCACAGGCACTGAAAGGCCTGTTGAACTTCATAATCAGCAATGTAGGACAGGAGACTGCTACCAAGACACATTATGCACCACTTCCTGCCGTTGCTGTAGAAAAAACAAAAGCAATCATTGAATCCATGACGTATGACAGTCAAACAATAGTAGCCCCCTAATCCCCCGGAGGGGGACTTTTGAAGCAAGAAAAACAAATGATAAATACAAAAACAGATACTCTTACAAAAGCCTCCCCTCGGGGAGGTTTGGAGGGGCTTCGGGATAAAATATTCAAATCGGTATTATTCATCGCTGCCTGCCTTATCATCCTGCTCACCGCAGGAATCATATACGGGCTGGTAAGCAAGAGTATCGGGGCATTCTCAGAGTTCGGAATACTGAATTTTATAACATCTACCGAGTGGGATTCGCGCAACGACGAATACGGAGCATTGCCGTTCATAGCGGGCACAATGCTGACTTCTATACTCGCCCTGCTGTTTTGTATTCCATTCTCATTATCGGTTGCACTGTTCAACGGTGAATATTTCCGAAACAAGAAAATATCGACCATAGTAAGTTCGGTAGTCGACCTGCTGGCAGGCATACCATCCATAGTTTACGGGTTGTGGGGGTTTTATACCCTGCGCCCGATTCTTATCGACATGGGTGTCAGCGATCAGGGTTTTGGCGTACTGCTGTCGTCTATCGTATTGGCTATTATGATCATACCATACGCATCGTCGCTCAGTACCGAGTTCATCGCTATGGTTCCCAACGACCTCAAGGAAGGAGCATACAGTCTGGGGGCTACCCGGCTGGAAGTAATCACCTCCGTAAATCTGCCTGTGGCCGGATCGGGAATATTTGCAGCCTATGTACTTGCATTCGGGCGCGCACTGGGTGAAACTATGGCTGTAACTATGCTGATAGGAAACACGAATAACATACCGACAAGCCTTGCCGACACAGGAAACTCTATGGCGAGTATCATAGCCAACCAGTTTGGCGAAGCCAGCGGATTGAAGCTAAGCTCGCTGATGGCTATCGGGTTGCTGTTGTTCCTTATTACAGCGGGGATCAATTTTGTAGCCAAGTACATTATGAAAATGTTCACCTCCCCCACCCCCTCCAAATGGAGGGGAGTCGGCAAAGCCACAATGACAAAGAGATTATTACTAAACAAAGAATGAAAATAATTAATAATTCTCCAACTTCTTCCGGCAGGAAGAACCCAGTCTCCCCTTTTGGGAGAGGTTCGGAGGGGGTGGCATATCGCCTTGCCAAGAGCAGGATATTCTTCTTCGGAGTATGCGCTTTATCTGCCGTTACCATGATACCGCTTTTCCTCATACTGTGGGAACTGGTAAAAAAAGGTTACAAGCAATTCAATCTGAGCCTGTTTACCGAAGTTGCACCTACCTCTATGGAAGCCATGCTGGCACGCATCAGCGATAGCCCTATACCCGGTGGTATACTCAACGGTATTACGGGAACACTGCTCATACTGGCCATAGCCATCGTTATAGCCATACCAGTGGGGATAATGACAGGGATATATCTAGCCGAGAATCCGAAGAAAAAGACAGCAAGCCTTGTACGCAGCCTCAGCGATCTGTTGCAGGGCATACCGTCCATCGTTATCGGGGTAGTAGTCTACATTTGGGTGGTAATACCCATGTCGGGCTATTCGGCACTGGCAGGTAGTGTGGCATTGGCGATAATGATGCTGCCGATGATTATACGCTCTACCGAAGAAAGTATAAAGATGCTGCCCGCTTCGCTCAAAGAAGCAGGTCTGGCACTCGGCGGATCATACACTACAGTGGTATTGAAAATATTGCTCCCATCGGCTTTCAGCGGATTGTTTACAGGATCGTTGCTCGCCGTATCGCGTGTGATGGGCGAAACAGCCCCGCTACTGGTTACGGCTCTGGGCGCAGCAACGGTAAACTGGGATGCAACCAACCCTACCAGCGCCATCTCGCTGCTGATATGGGAGTTCTATAACGACCCTAACCTCGCAGATCTGGTGTGGTCTTCATCACTACTGCTTCTGCTATTCGTATTGGGTATCAATCTTTTCGCAAAAAGTATAGCAAAAAAATGGAAAATACAGTAAATTTGAACGAACAGCATATTCTGGAACTGAAAAACGTTTCGGTATCGTACACTCCGGGTAAAAACGCAGTGAACAACGTTAGCGCGATTATCAATCCCAATACGGTAACTGCTGTGATGGGACCTTCGGGTTGTGGCAAGAGTACGCTGCTGCGGGCGATCAACCGCATGCACGAACTCTATCCCGACATAGTGACTACAGGCGAAATACTGCTGAAAGGGCAGAATATATTCGATATGAACCCAATGAAGGTACGCCGGCTGGCAGGAATGGTATTTCAACGGCCAAACCCCTTCCCTACTATGAGTATTTACGACAATGTGATTGCCGGATATAAGCTCAACAATGTGAAGCTGAGCAGGCAGGAAAGGGACGAAATAGTGGAAAACAGCCTCCGTAGCGTTGCCCTGTGGGATGAGGTAAAAGATTCGATGACAAAGAAAGGTACATTCCTATCGGGAGGACAACAACAACGCCTGTGCATCGCGCGTGCACTGGCACTGAAACCCGAACTGCTGCTGATGGACGAACCTACTTCGGCACTCGACCCTATATCGACAGGCAGAGTGGAAGAACTGATCTTCGAACTGAAAAAGGATTATACGATAGTAATCGTTACGCACAATATGTCGCAAGCTGCCCGACTTTCGGACAATTCGATGTTCATGTATCTGGGCGAACTTGTGGAATACGGCACAACGAAACAGATGTTTACCAAGCCGAAAGATAAGCGTACAGAGGATTATTTGACAGGGGTATTCAGTTAACGGCCCCTCCAACCTCCCCATAGGGGAGGCTCATTCTCCCTTTGGGAGACTAAGGACAAACAATTCATAATTCATAATTCATAATTAAAAAACATGACTTCAAATATAAAAAACAAACAGCTTGAACTTCTGCTTCACGATTTCGAACTATTGTCGAAAACCGCAATGATACAGATGCAGATAACCACCAAGCTGCTGGACGACAATACAATCGAATCGCTCTACGAAGAGGCCGAATCGAATGAGATAATCATGGACAGGCTCGAGATAAAGGTGCGCGAAGAAGTGGTATTCACTATCTTTCAGTTCAATCCCATAGCTGCCGACCTGCGTAAGATCATTACCTATCAGGACATTACCACCAATCTGGAGCGTATAGGCGATATGTTGCTCAACATTATCCATTTCCTGAAAAAGACCGATCTGTCTGCACCGCATTTTGAGACGATAAACAAAATGATACACAAGATGGTACAGTACACGAGTGAAATGCTGCGCAACTGCATTTTCTCATTTTCTAACGAAGACAGCCATACAGCCTATCAGGTGATAAAAGAAGATGACAAAGTAGACGAATTATATCATCAAATAAGTTTATCTTTACAGGAGACATTTGCCGATAACAAGTTGAGCAAAACGGAGATACAGAACATGATAAATGTAAACTCCATTTCGCACAACCTCGAACGTATTGGCGACAGTGCCACTAACATTGCCGAAGCAGCCATATACCTAACCGAAGGAAAAGACATAAGACATGGAAACAAACAATAAAGATGTATCTATACTGATAGTGGACGATGAACCGGATATCCGCGAGATATTACAGTTCAACCTGCAAAACGAAGGGTACGAAATAGACCTCGCCGAATCATCGGAACAGGCAGCTAAGATATTGCAGCCGAAGCACAGGCTGATACTGCTGGATGTGATGATGGCAGGTATTTCGGGCTTTAAGTTTGCCGATCAGCTAAGGAAAGAGGGCAACAATATCCCTATTATTTTCCTCACAGCCAAAGATACCGAAAACGATATGCTCACAGGCTTTTCCATAGGTGGTGACGATTATATATCCAAGCCGTTTTCGATAAAGGAAGTAGTAGCACGCGTAAGGAGCATACTCAAACGTACCGGAGGGCAGTCGAAGACCGCACCGGATAACAAGCTCACAATAAAAGACCTTATTATCGACTTCGATACCAAAACCGTTACGGTAAACGGTAAACCGGTGGAGCTTACCAAAACGGAGTTCAACATACTGGTGCTGCTGGTGCAGAACGCAGGACGTATATTTTCGCGCTCCGACATATTGGATAAAGCATGGAAAGACGATGGCATTGTACTCGAAAGAACTGTAGATGTGCACATTGCCCGACTAAGGAAAAAGATCGGTGACTATGGCGACTATATTATCAATCGCACCGGATACGGATATACATTTAATAGTCCTGCAAACTAAGTACAGGCTTATCGAGTTTTTCAGTAAAAATTGCCTCCACTTTTAAGTGGAGGATACAAGTAACAATATAAGAATGGCTTTAGCCAAACTCCGCTTTTGACTAAAGTCTTTTTTTAGATATTCGTACCCACGCCTTAAAAGGCGTGGCAATTATAACAATAAAAAAAATAGAGGTTCATCAATCTAAAATTATATTTTATGAAACTGACCTATAAACAACGGATATTCACATACTTCTTCATCATATTTGCCCTGTTTGCGGTATGTATCATCATATTCGAGCAGAAAGAAGAAAAGAATCAGCGTACGCTTGCCTTGCAGGACAGGCTCGACAGTTACGCCGAGATGATACATTCCTATGCCGGGCAGAACCATCTGACAGACAGCAGCATGTCGCAGATAATGGTGCTTGCCAATGCCATGCCGATGGATATACGCATCACCATGATAGACGAGCAGGGTAAAGTACTGTTCGACAAAGATGTGGACGACATCAGCAAGCTCGACAACCACCTCGAACGCCCCGAAATACGTAATGCTTCGTTTCAGGGAAAGGGTACGAATATACGTATGTCGGCATCCACACAGCAGGAATACCTTTATTATGCCAAAAACTATAAAGACTACTTTGTACGTGTAGCTCTGCCTTACAACATACAGACAAAGGGTATGATGAAAGCCGACAATTTCTTCGTGTACATTGTCATAGCCATGTTTATAGTCGTATTACTATTGCTCAACTATGTAGCGGGACGGTTCGGCAGTTCTATTTCGCAGTTGAAGAACCTGACGACAAAGATAAAGGACGATAAGCCGCTGACCGAAAAAATAGATTTCCCCGACGACGAACTGGGCGAGATAGGCAGCCAGCTTGTAGACATACTGAAACAGAAAGAGAAAAGCAAGCACGAAATAGAAGTGGAACGCGAAAAACTGATACAGCATTTCCACTATTCGCAGGAGGGTATTTGTATTTTCGACAAAGATATAAGGAAGATTTATGCCAATACCAATTTCTTCCAGTATTTCAACTTCATAGTCGATCAGCCGGTCTTCAACCTCGAGGCTATCATCAAGGAAGAGGTATTCGATCCGGTGATAGAATTTATCAACCATCGCAAGAGCGGTGAGCATTACCATAATTATCAGATAAAGAAGAACGGTAAAACATTCTCCATACAAACTATCGTATTCGAAGACAGCAGTTTTGAAATCACAATAAAAGACATAACCAAAACGGAAAAAACCCGCCTGCTGAAACAGGAAATGACAAACAACATAGCGCACGAACTGCGCACTCCTGTTACCAGCCTGCGCGGATATCTGGAAACGCTGAACACACAAGAACTACCTGACGACAAGCGGGCACAATTTATCGACAGAGCGTATCAGCAGACCATCAGACTGTCTACACTGATAGAAGATGTGAGCCTGATAAGCAAAATAGAGGAAGCCCCGTCGCAGTTTACAAAGGAGAGCGTCAACCTGTGGCAGCTGATAAACGATGTGAGGATAGACCTGACGGACAAGCTGCAAGAGAATGACATAAAGCTGAATGTGAAAGTGGATGAAGAGCTAACAATAGACGGAAATTATACGCTGCTATACTCCATCTTCCGCAATATGCTCGATAACTCCATCAGCTACGGGGGGCAACACATCAATGTGAACATTACCAACTATATGGAAGATGAGGACTATGTGTACTTCTCGTACTGCGATACCGGAAAAGGGGTGGACGAGCAATACCTGCCACGCCTGTTCGAACGCTTCTACCGAGTGAACGAAGGACGCACACGCACCACAGGCGGTTCGGGACTGGGGCTATCCATCGTCAAAAATGCAGTACTGTTCCACAAAGGAGAAATACAGGTAAAAAACCGTGCCGGTGGCGGATTGGAATTTTTCTTTACATTGAGGAAGTAATAATCTGTATTTGAGTTGTCTTCACTTAAAAGTGGAGAAGATAGAAAGACACTATATTTATGAGCAATAATTGTATTTCCATTTCTAAAATAACGACCTGTATCATATTTATTATATTGATATTAATATGTGACAATGTTAAATCTCAAATATATTATAGAAAAGGAGGTAATATAAATATTGCTTTCAATATATTGTATGTCAATGGAAATGATACTACGAGAAGTGAACTGTTCCTTAATAGTTCTGGTAAGCAATGGAATATATATACAGGTAATTCAAAGCAAAAGACAATTATTAATGATTCTTGGGCTATTGAATGGAAAAGGGGTGAATACAAAAATAATAATTTAGTTACCCAAGAAACAGGTGTAAAGGAAAATTCAGAAAAAATATTTCTACATCCTCCACGTTTTCAAGAATACACAATTTTGGAATTTTGTCCTTTCCCTCTCGTCGAGTTTCCATTAAAAATAGGAATAGAATGGAGCTGGGAATTAGAAGGAATAGGACAAAATACAAATAATCACTATTACAAAGCAATAAAGAGAAAGCAAAAATACCCAACTACGGTAAAAAATCATTACCGAGTAACAAGAATTGTAAATTACTATTTACCTCAAGAACAAAAGAATATAGAATGTTTTGAAATAGAGGCTATTGGAATAACAAAATACGGGAAAACTTATTTGAAAACGTTTTTTTCCCATTTTTATGGATTCGTATATTTAGAATTTAAAACATTAAATAACGAAACATTTACTTTCTCTTTAAAAGAATATAATTCCACTCATGTTTTTGAGATACAAAATAAAAACAAATAATATTAATACCTTGCTCCCGCAGACCTCCAGTCTGTGTGTCGCATAGCAAAAAGACAGATTGTTTTATAAGATGTTCACGCCAGCGAGGGTTACGCTAAGACGCGCATTCTATTAAAATTGTTTTATTATCTCAAACTCATATTCATCTGCCCGAACGTACCTTGCTGTTCCATAGTAAATTGTCGTCAACAATAAATCCTTCAATATTAGCCCGAGATTATCGATACTCTCTTTCGATTCCGTCTGTATAGAGATCATTAATTCTTTTTCAATATATGCCCAAAACAATAATCTATATTCCATAAAGTATGTGTTATATACCTCTCTGTGTATATACTATAGCAAATATATATAAAATAATAAGACGTACTTTTTATAAACAGTTTTATCTATACAGCAACCAATAGCGATTGGTGATTGTAATCAACAAAAAATAGCGGAAAACAGTGCAAAATGCGTAAGCTTTGTAAGGTTTTAGTTAAAATAACTAAGAGAGCCAAATGATGAAACATATTGATGTGTATTTAGTGTAATAATTGTCTTACCTTTGTCCCCCGTTTATAAGGTAAAAGCATTATGGATTGGTTAACGGAAACCATACTCGAACCCTCATCGGTTCAGACGATTATAATTATATCCATTGTTTCAGCTATCGGGATACTGCTGGGTAAGCTGAAACTGTTTAACATATCGCTCGGAATCACCTTTGTATTCTTCGTAGGGATTCTCTTCGGGCACATCAACCTCGATATCAACAGGGACATGCTATCCTTCGCCCAGAACTTCGGGCTGATACTCTTTGTATATGCACTGGGGCTACAGGTAGGGCCGGGCTTCTTCTCTTCGCTAAAGAAAGGCGGATTGCAACTGAACATGATGGCACTGGGCGTTATCTTTATCGGACTGATACTCACCGTTATACTAAGCTATGCGAGCAATATATCCCTGCCTAACATGGTCGGTATATTGTGCGGAGCTACAACCAATACACCTGCGCTGGGTGCTGCACAACAGGCTCTGAAACAGATAACGGGTGGAGACATGAAAGCTGTTGCCGATATGGCGCTTGCCACTGCCGTAGCTTATCCGCTGGGGGTAATAGGCGTTATACTGGCTATCATATTTCTAAGGAAGTTCTTTGTACCGAAAGACACCCTTACCAAGTCACACGAGAAGAAGGACAACAATATGCATGTGGGCGAGTTCCACATCACCAATCCGGCTGTGGAAGGCAAAAGCATACGCGACATTATGCAGCTCACATCGAAGCATTTCGTTATCTCTCGCATCTGGCACGACGGGGTAGTGACGATACCCACTTCGGAAAGCATCCTTCGCCACAACGACCATTTGCTGATCATATCCAAAAAGTCGGATGTAGAGCACATCAAGGTATTGTTCGGCGAGCAGGAAAATGTAGACTGGAACAAGGAAGACATAGACTGGAACCATATAGATAACAGCCAACTGGTATCGCGCCGCCTGATAGTGACCAACAGTAAGGTAAACGGCGTAAAGCTGGGAACACTGAAGCTGCGCAATAATTATGGCATAAACATTACGCGTGTAAATCGTGCAGGTATAGACCTGCTGGCATCGCCTGACCTGTCGTTGCAAATAGGCGACCGCCTGACCGTTGTGGGCGAAAAGGCGTCGATAGACAACGTAGCGAAGATAATAGGTGATGAGATAAAACGCCTCGACAAACCGAACCTGATAGCCATCTTTCTCGGTATCGCTCTGGGGCTGATATTGGGAGCGTTGCCCCTACCCTTTCCTGGAATGACTTTTCCTGTGAAACTAGGTATTGCCGGAGGGCCTATTATTGTGGGAATACTGATGGGCGCATTCGGCCCGCGCTTCCACATCACTACATATACTACGCAGAGTGCCAATCTGCTGATGCGCGAGTTTGGCCTTACGGTCTATCTGGCATGTCTGGGTATAGGAGCCGGCGAGCATTTCTTCGAAACGGTGTTCCAGACCGAAGGACTTATATGGATAGCTTTCGGCTTTATACTCACCGTAGTGCCTGTGCTGATCGTAGCGCTGATAGCTATGAAAGTGTTCCATCTGGAATATTCTAAAAATGTGGGTATGCTCTGCGGAAGTATGGCAAACCCTATGGCACTGAACTATGTAGATTCTATAATAGACGATGACGAGCCGTCTGTGGCCTATGCGACCGTATATCCGGTGTCGATGTTTACCCGCATCGTATTTACGCAACTACTGCTAATGCTGTTTATATAACAGATGAGGAGGACTAAAATACAGGACACACTTACCGAAGCCATACCTGCATTACTCACCTTGCAGGACGACTTCTTCATTATCGGGGCTTCGGCTGCCATCCTGAGTGGAATAGAGATAGGCGACACAGGGGATATAGACATACTGAGCTCAACAGCAGATGCACAAAGACTGAAACAACTCTGGGATGAAAAGATGGTAACCAACCCGCAGATGAAAGAGTCGCACCTCTTCAGATCAGACTTTGCCCGCTACAGCTTTTCACTGATGGACATAGAGGTAATGGGAGACCTTTACCTGTGCAGCGAAGGTGCATGGAAAAAAATAGAAGTACAGGAGTACACCTGTTTCGGCATCGACGGACTACAGATCAAAGTGCCTACCATCGCGGAACAGATACGGATACTCGACCTGTTTGGGCGCCCGAAAGACCAGCAAAGAAGAGAGATAATAGTCAATAGTAAGGTCTAAGACAATTACCTGCCTCCGGTTACCACTTTGTAAACAGGTGTCAGATAGCGGTTCAGGAATATACCTGTCACAGCACAGATTACGACCGTAATAAGAGGTGTCAGCAGATAAGAAACCTGTCCGTTGATCACAGCGTATTCAGCCTTGGTAAACAGAGCCATTGTTCTCATTACAGCCTTATTTACATAAAGCATCAACGGCTTGTGCATAAGATAGATAAAGAATGAATAGGTGATAATGGACGACCGCGCAAACCAGTCGATATATTTATAGAAGCAGTCGTAAAGCAACCACACCGACACCAGCCCGCAAACAATAGACAGATTCCGTACAACAGACATGGCAAATTCGTGTTCTTCCAATACGATACATGCCACATAGGCAAAAAATACCCACAGAAAGGTGGATGCGGCAAGTAGAATCCGGTTGCCGTTGTAGTATGGTATACGGATATCATGCATAGCAATAAACGCACCGACAGAGAAGAAGGTAAGACTGATAAGCGGCCAGTCTATCTTATGGTACAACAGCAACCACGCCAGTAGCAGAACAGCAATATACAGGAATTTCCCGTTCTTTACCAAGTAGCAAACCAATGGCGATAGCAGACACAGCAACATCAGGTAGCGGAGAAACCACAGATGGAACGGAATGGGTTCGGCAAGCCATACCCAAAGTACTTCCCCCGCATTCGAAAATTGAGATATGTTAAAGGCTGCATAGACCGTTATAACCAAAGCCGATATTAACAAATAAGGGATAAGTAATGTGCGTACCTTTTTCCGCAACATCGTACTATATCCCTGAGGGTTGAACTCTTCTTTCTTGCGAAAGAAAAAGAACCCCGAAATCATAAAGAACAAGGGATTAGCTACATAACATAATCCTTTGGATATTACGGTTTTCATAATATATGGCCATGAGCCATGAGGGGATAATATCCCGAAATAATTATGGATCACGATCACCATAATTATTAACAGAAATGATAACAAGCGCAGCTTGTTGCTCAGATATTCTGATATAGGCATAATATAGTCTTTGTAAAGCTGTCTTATCTGTATAACAAATCCTTATCCTGAAAGGGATTACCAATACGCTATGAAATAAGCGCTACCTTATGTTCCGGGCTCAATAAGGGGTGCTATTATTACAGCTTTAGATTTTTCGTTTGTCTTCTGCAGTTTGTCCTATAGTGTCCGCATGTCTTGTCTTCTACGGTCTTGTCTTCTGCAAATAATAAGGGATAGCCGGTTAGTGTTATGTCTCGGCTATCCCGCAATATAGCCTGTGTCGGGGAAGATAAAAGTATTTACTTCAACTTACCCAGTGTTTCTTTTACTCTTCTCATTGCCTCTACTATATTTTCGTCGGAGGTAGCATAAGAAAAGCGAATGTAGTCGGGTGCTTCAAAAGCCAGACCGCCTACACAGGCAACGTGCCCTTCTTCGAGCAAGAACATTGCCAGGTCGGCCGACGAGTTTATCGTCCTGCCATTGTATGATTTGCCAAAGTAATAACTGCACTCGGGGAACAGATAAAATGCTCCTTCGGGCTTGTTTACTTTGAATCCTTCTATTTCGGATGCCAATTTCACGATCAGGTCGCGGCGGCGCTGGAAAGCCTTACGCATATCTTCTATACATTGCTGATCGCCCAGATAGGCGGCTTCGGCAGCTTTCTGTGCTATAGAAGATGCGGCTGAGGTATATTGCCCCTGCAACTTGTTACAGGCCGATGCTATCCACTGCGGTGCAGCCATCCATCCCAAACGCCAACCGGTCATGGCATACGCCTTAGACACGCCGTTGATGATAACAACGCGGTCGTGTACGTTTGCAAACTGGGCTATACTTTCATGTTTTCCTATATAGTTGATATGCTCGTATATTTCATCGGCTATGATAATGATATTAGGATACTTAGCCAATACGTTGGCTATGCCTTCAAGTTCTGCTTTGGAATATACGCTTCCGGTAGGATTGGACGGAGCACAGAGTATAATAGCTCTGGTTTTAGGTGTAATGACAGCTTCGAGCTGAGCGGGCGTAATCTTAAAGTCCTGCTCGATATCGGTATGTATAACCACACTCCTACCCTCTGCCAGTTTCACCATTTCTATATAGCTCACCCAGCATGGCGCAGGAATAATGACTTCATCGTCCTTATCGACTACTGCCAACAGTGCATTGCAAACCGATTGCTTGGCTCCTCCCGAACAGATGATCTGTTCCGGCTTGTAGTCGAGTCCGTTCTCGTTTTTCAGCTTCCTGCTGATAGCCTGACGCAACGACATATAACCCGGCACCGGGGTATAGAACGAAAAGTTGCTGTCAATGGCCTTTTGTGCAGCGGCTTTTATGTGATCGGGCGTGAAGAAATCGGGTTCTCCTACACTCAGATTGATCACATCAATCCCCTGAGCTTTCAGCTCATTACTCTTTTGCGACATAGCCAGAGTCTCTGATTCCGCAAGACTTGCTATACGTTTTGATACTTGTGACATAGTTCATAGTTATAAGTTAAACATCTGAAGATTAATCCACATTATGCAAATCGTGTCCCATACGCTCTTTCTTGGTGTGCATATAGAACTCGTTATATTTATTAGGTGTTATTTCGATCGGCACATTATCTACAACAGTCAGTCCGAACGATTCCAGTCCTCTCCGTTTCACCGGATTGTTTGTCAACAGGCGCATTTTAGAGACTTGCAGATCGCGCAATATAGCGGCTCCCACTCCATAGTCGCGCTCGTCGGCACGATAGCCCAGATGCAGATTTGCATCTACTGTATCGAATCCTTCTTCCTGTAGCTTGTAGGCTTCCATTTTAGCCATCAGCCCAATACCGCGTCCTTCCTGATTGAGGTACACGATAACTCCTTTTCCTTCTTTCTGTATCATCTGCATCGACTTGTGCAGCTGTTCGCCACACTCGCATCGGTACGACCCGAATATATCACCTGTGACACACGATGAATGCACCCTGACCAATATCGGTTCGTCTTTTTCCCATGTGCCTTTTATCAGCGCTACATGGTCGAGCCCTGTCGACTTCTGACGAAACGGGATCAGGCGAAAATCGCCGTATGCTGTCGGCATCTTTACCTCTGCTCCTTTTTCGATAAGCGATTCACGCTCTAAGCGATAACGGATGAGGTCTGCGACTGAAATCAGTTTCAGATCGAATTTGTCGGCCATCTCTTTGAGTTCGGGCAGGCGTGCCATTTCTCCGTCTTCTTTCTTTATCTCTATCAGTACTCCTGCCGGATACATTCCTGCCAGACGCGCCAGATCGACGGCGGCTTCGGTATGCCCTACGCGGCTGAGTACTCCTTTATCTTTTGCCTTTAGCGGGAAGATGTGTCCGGGGCGGCCAAAGTCTTCGGGTTTGGTATCTTTCTTGGTTAGTGCCAATATGGTTTGCGCACGATCGTATGCCGAGATACCTGTGGTAACTCCGTTCTTCAGCAGGTCGATAGATACTGTAAAGGGCGTGGAATGCGTAGCGGTATTGTGGGTAACCATCATCGGCAGATCGAGTTCTTCGCATCGTTCGGCCGTAAGCGGTGCACATACCAGTCCTCTGGCATGTGTCTCCATAAAGTTTATCTTTTCGGGGGTAATGGCTTCTGCTGCAATAATGAGGTCGCCTTCATTTTCGCGGTCTTCGTCGTCTACAACTATTACAAAGTTTCCCTTTCTGATTTCCTCTATAGCTTCTTCTACTGAATCGAGCTTTATTTTGTCCATAATAGATTTCCTTCCTATTTATGAGAATGTTATAATTTCAAGTTCTTTTTTGTCTTTTGCCATCTCCTTCTTTACAAAGAAGTACACAAGCGGATAGATGGTAAATGATAATATTCCTATAATAATGTGATACCATCTGGATTTGCTCTTTATATCTTTATAGAATGTACTGTAATACATCATCGAACGTACGTAGAACGGTATATATATAAGTATGGCGGCTATACCGATCAGCTTGGTTGCAAACAGGATAATAAACAGTATGTATGCGGCAATGGTCAGTCGCGAGCTTGCATTGTAGTAAGACTCGGCAGCATCGATATACCGCTTGTCCTGCTTGTCTATTATATCGTTGATTTCGGCTCCGCGACTTTTGAGTATGCTCAGTGATGCAAGTTGTATGTCTTTGCCGTAACCATAGTTTGAATAGTTTTGGATTATATCGCGTAGTTTATCGCTGTCCATTGCCTGTAATCCGGCCATTGTTTCGGGTTCTATAGCGAATGTGGAAACATCGGGTATCCGGCTGACAATAGCATTACGATCTTCATCGCTGATCTTCGCCGGCGATTTGATAAACAGTATCTTTCTGAAAAACTTAGAGTATGCCTCCGGATTGAACAGCGTGGAATCGTTCATTGCCTTATAGGTAAGGAATACGCCCAGCGGGAACAGCACTGCCGAACTGAGCCACATTCCCTGCCATACTTCCCATACTCCGTCGCGTGCCATCTTGTAGCCTATATTGTTTATTATATAATATATGATAAACAAACAAACGGATACTACTACGGGCATTCCCAGTCCTCCTTTACGGATAATGGCACCCAAAGGTGCACCTATAAAGAAGAATATGAGGCAGGCAAACGACAGTGTGAATTTCTGATGCCGTTCTATCATGTGGAAACGGATATTCTTTTGCAGGTTCTTTTTTTGTGTCCGTTCTATTATGTTATACTTACTGTTTTCTGCATCGTTCGAAGCCGAGCTCAGGTATTGCATCATTTCGTCTCTGCTGAATGAGCTTAACAATGAGTCGTAGTCTATCGGGGTTACAGATGCTTTTGCTTCTGCTTTCTTTTCTTCTACAGGCGGTGGTGTCTGTCCTCCCGTTGTTGCCGGAATCTGATTTTCCCGAGCAGAACGGTATGTGAGATAGGTATGCTTACCTATTATCTGACGGTCTTTGATGTTAATACTGTCGAGACGGTAAGACATAGAGTCTATAGAACGGCTCAGCTGAGCAATATTTTTAGATATCTGGGTTCCTTCCAGATTCGATTCGTCCATGCGGTCGAAGCCGGTATTGACAGATATGATTACTTCTTTTTCCTTAAAGTTCTCACGACTGTATGGTACAAACTTGGTATTGTTGCGCGAACGGGTATTGCTCAGGTCAGCCTGACGAAAGTTTGAGAATTGCTGCCCGTTATAGAGATTAAGCAACACGAAGGTTTTGTCTTCCGACCCCGTCATGGCTGCCGAGTCGCAGACAATAACGGCCATATTGTCGAAGCCTTTGGATGTGTCGTATATCATAACATCCCTGAGCATCTTGGTCTTTTTATCTTTCTCTTTTACATAGAGGCTATAGTTGGGAATACCGCTATAGAAAGAGCCTTCGGGGATATCGAGTTCTGGGGATTTTTGTTTGATAGACAGCAGCAACGATCTGAACTTAACCTGTATACGCGGCATTGCTTCGTTCTGATAGAAGAATCCTCCGATGGCAATACATGCTACAAGTATGATCAGCGGGCTCATTGCTTTGAGCAACGACACTCCGGCTGCTTTGATAGCAAGCAGCTCCATACGTTCACCCAAGTTACCAAATGCCATAAGGGATGCCAGCAGCAAGGATAATGGAAGAGCCATCGGCACAAGGGATAGTGCAGCATACAGGAATAATTCTGCTAATACGAGGTTATCCAGTCCTTTTCCTACGAAGTCTTCTACATAACGCCATATAAACTGCATGAGTACGATAAATAAACATATCGCAAATGTCATTACGAAGACAGGGAGGAATGTCTGTATAATGAATGTATATAGCCGTTTTATTCGTAGCATCGGTTATTACTGAAATTGAGTACAAAAGTAGTAAAAAGATAAATGTTAAGGGCATTATTATACGGAAAGATGTCAATCTTAAATTTTATTAGTGATTTTCGGATTGTATATGAGGCTATTCCGCTATTTTGGACAAATATTTTAATTATTTTCGCCGCAGAGGCTTGTTTTATAAAAAATAATCTTCTATTTTTGCACTCGCTAAAATGATGGCGGGATAGCTCAGATGGTTAGAGCGCATGATTCATAAACGTGAGCTTTGTGCGAAATCCATAGCCATAACGTTCTTTTATTCAGATTGTTACAATGTGTGAAAATTAGGGAAAATTTACTTGCCCCACAAATTTGCCCCACAAGTCAAAAATACTTTGGCGAGATAGCTCAGATGGTTAGAGCGCATGATTCATAATCATGAGGTCCCGAGTTCAATTCTCGGTCTCGCTACCTGGAAGTCAGCACTTTACGGTGCTGACTTTTTTCGTTAAAAAAACACACTTGCACCACAAGTAGACATTTGTTTATCATATAACGCTGTATATTAAATACTTAAGCACATTGCGATTTGCACCACAAATAAGTGATCATAAATAGCTACGGCTCTAAAGCTGAACTAACCTATTTCTTTGGCCAACTACGACAAATTACGACAAAACGCGACAATCAACGACAACTGCTTGGTAATCTATTGTTTTCATGAAAATAGTAGATATTTTCGTGATAAATTATAAACTAAAATATCATTATCATGGAAATAATACCCATTGAAAGAAAAACATTCGAAGAGCTACTAAGCTATATTGAGAGTGTAGTAGACCGGTTTAATTCATTATGCGACCGGTTGGATGATAAAAGCATGAGTCAATGGTTAGATGGGAAGGATGTGTGCAATATCCTGAACATTCAGCCCAGAACCCTCCAAACTTACCGGGACGAAGGTAAGATTGGCTTCTCGCAGATTAATCATAAGATTTTTTATAAACCCTGTGATGTGGAAAAGGTTCTAAATGCAGGAAAAATGAACAAAAATAGCAGAAAATGAAAATTGTATCTAAAGGTGACAAGAGGATTGCTGATCTGTTTTCTAAGATAGAAAATGTGAAAGGGAGGGCCGAAAAAGCATTCGAAGGGAACAGACCACTTTTTAAAGGTGAACGATACCTGACAGATGATCAGTTATCTAAAAGACTAAATCTCAGCCGTCGGACTTTACACACTTACAGGACTGAAGGTTTATTGCCCTTCATCCAATTTGGCGGCAAGGTTTTATACAAGGAGTCTGACATCGAAAATCTATTGTCTTCAAATTATGAGAAAGCTTGGAAAGAGTAAATTGCCATTCTTAAAACTAGAGAAGAGAGCTGTATAAATTGTTTATGCAGCTCTTTTTTGTTTACATAGCTACTTCTTCTGCAGATAGTCCTGTATAGTAGACAATTTGCTCTGTTGAGAAATCATCTTCTCTCATTTTACGGGCTGTATCCAATAACTGCATGTAAATGGTATATCCTTTTTTCATACGGTTTGCATGTTTGTTTGAAGTATCCAGACTATTCTCGAAGGCTGTCATCTCTCGGCCTATTTTCTGTTTAGTAATCTGAGCGTAAATTTGTGTCGTTTTTATATTTGTATGCCCTAAAACTCCCGAAATAGACTCGATGCTCACCCCATGACTCAAGGCTAAAGTGGCGAACGAATGCCGGGCTGTATGGAATGTTATTCGCTTATTTATATTGCAAATTTCATCGATCTCCTTCAGATATTCATTAGTCTTTTGATTTGTGTGGATTGGAAATAGGAATGCATCCTGCCTGTTTTTTTGATACTTCTCAATAAGTTCCAAAGGAATAGGTAAAAGAGGAATATGCGACATTTGCTTCGTTTTTTTCCTCTTAATAAAAATCCATTTTCTATTATCGAATGTAACCTGAATGTCGTCTTTTCGTAACTGAGTCATTTCCGCATAAGAAAGCCCAGTGTAGCAATAGAATATTTAAAAATTATCCGTTGAATAACAGATAATTAAAGAGAAGAAAACAAACAATGGGTAACGATTTAGAAACGAGCGAAACTCTTTGGTCTGCTTTGTTTTTCCATTGTATCAAATAACTCTAATACAAACATACATAAAAATGTGTGATATTTTAGTACATTCCATTTTTTTATAGATGGATGTGACTTAAAAGATTTACATTTGACCTTTAGAACCGTATTTTAATAATATATATTACTCTCATAGACTGCTATATCTTACTTGTTAATAGACTATTACATCTCAATAATTACTGCAAAAAAACAATGTATTCATAAATAATATAAAATATTTCACATAAATATATAGTTTATAAAATAAAATATATTATGTTTGTAAATATACAATTTAATTAACCTATTAAAAACACAATCTCAAAAGTTATAATTAGCAGAATATGAACAAAGAATATATTAAATATATTATAAGAAATATAACAAGAAAGAAGAAACAATCTATTTTTACAATTTTATGTATAGCCATTTCTTCTACAATAATCTTGAGTAATATTTCCATGAATAATGGTTTGCAATCTAAATTAAAAGAAGGCATTAATCAGGCGATATCAGGACAATTGACAATTTATAGTGCCAAGGATTCTAAAATAAATATTTTAGAGTCTCAAATGAAAGAGCAAAATCCATTTACATTGTCAGATCAAGTCTTGAATAATATAAGAAACAAAGAGAGTCTTGTTCTAAATAAACGTATTCGACTTGGTTCACTTGTATCATATTTCGATGAAACATCATATGTGAATATCCATGCCCTCGAGGACGATCACTTCAAACGAATCAAAAGTCTTTTGAGACTTAAAGAGGGCACAATGCCTAATAATGGAAAAAGTATATTAATAAGTGAGACTACATCAGATGAGATAAAATGCAATGTAGGCGATTCTATCTTGTTACTTGCAAATAATATAAATGATTATATGAGTGACGAAATTGCAATTGTTTCAGGAATATTTGAAGAGAACGGAATTGCTATATTTTTAAACTATAATGCTTTTATTCCATATACATTTGGTAAAGAACTTGTCCAGTTAGAAGATGAAACTTACCTTGAGCTAATAGTTAATTCTACTGATAATAAAGATATACCAATAGAAACTATTAAAAAAGTAAAAAAAGAAGTAAACGATGTGTCATCAGAAATACATGCAGTAAGTTGGGAGCAAACAATACCTTTATTTTATAAAATAGTACAAGTTTGGAAAGGTGGAGGATACTTCACTCAAGTTATATTTATTGTATTCAGTTTACTCATTCTTATCAACTTGACTACTCTTATAATAAATTCAAGAAAGAAAGAATTCGGAACACTATTAGCATTTGGATTCACATGGGTACAAATTGGTCTTATGATAGCTGCCGAATATGTTTTAATCACTGTCATATCTGTTCTTGTCGGATATAGTTTTATCGAATTTCTGATTGGCAGTATAGCTGATTCAGGCATATACATTGGCTCTAAAGATATGCAATCTGCACTAATGACAGAATACTTAAAACCAATAATATATATAAAAGACATTATCTATATATTAGTTTTATTCGTTATGACGACATTATTTGCTGTTTTTATAAGCATTATTCGTATCCACAAAGTGAATCCTATTTTACTAATTAATAAAAGATAACGATTATGGGATTATTTATAAAATTAGCTATACGTAATGTAAGTAGAAATATAAAATCAACTTTGCTGAATGGATTAGGAATAACGTTATCCGTTTTTGTACTGTTACTGGTTTTGTCTGTATCACAGGGAATTGAATCTCAAATTGTTTCACGAAACATTAAGTTTGAAACCGGAGCATTATCTATTGCTATAGATAAAAAAACTGCAAGCTATGAAAATGAATCTCAAGGAAACGAACTATTGGTAAATATCTATACAACACTCGATAATAATAATTTTATTGTAAGTTATTTTCCACGCATCTATATTTCAAACTCAAATATATATTTCAATGATAACTCACAAGCAATACAAATAGTAGGTATGACAGAGGAGGAATTACCTCTCATTGGAGAGATGCTGGAAATAGTTGAGGGAGAGACTGATATTGTAAACAGTAAAGGTATAATAGTTAGTAATGCTATTGCGAACACTTTAGAAGTTAAGACTGGCGATTTCTGTAATCTAATGGTTCAAACAATAGATGGATCAATAAATTTGGACGAGTTTATGATTAAAGGAATCTTTCATTATACTTCTCAGCTAAATAAGTTTTCTGTTTATGCAAATTATAGTGATGCTGAGTTTCTATATAATTGCAATTTACCTTCAAAAATATTTATTAATGTCAATTCTTTAGATAAAGTAAAAGAGATAAAAGTTGATTTACTAAACCAATTGGGCTGTCAAAATTTTGAGATAGATAATGAAGTCGAATATAATGGGATAAAAATTTCTTCTTACTTAGATCATCTGGGAATGGCAAAAGCATTATCCACTTTTAACAGATATGGAATGCTGTCAATAGTATTTTTTCTAATATTGATTTCATTTATTGGTATATGGTCAATGCAAACAGAAAATATTAATGAACGCTATCGAGAAATTGGATCATTGCTATCTTTTGGTTTTAAAAAGAAATCAGTAAAACAAATATTTTTATATGAATCAATATATATTAGTTGCATATTTTTTTTCTTGGGGCTTATTATTGTACTACTTGCTGTATTTCTTATAAAACTAAATAAGGGTATTTATTTAGGAGAGTCTGCCTCCTTTGCCTTTGGCTCAACAATAGTCAATCCTGAACTAACATTTAAGCATATATATATAGTATTTACAGTAGCTGTAATTTATCCTCTTTTAGCAACGATCCTGTCATTACTTACAATTAACAAGAAAAAAATAATTGAATTACTTAATAATTAAAATAATATGAACACGAAATTTTTAATATTACTCACTGCTTTTCTTTGCTTATTAACTAATCAAACGAAAGCAAATATGTTGACTACCGACTATTTGTCAGACTTAGATGAATCAATCTATATGGAATATGCGTCAATGAAGATGGAAATGATTAAAGATAATAGAGTAATAAGGTACTATGATATGGAATTTTATCGATCTGCTAATAAAATGCGTATGGAGTTTACAGCTCCTGCTTCGGAAAAAGGCAGAAGAATGCTTAATGATAATTCTAGCCTTTGGATGTATCTTCCTCGCACAAGTAAAGTAATAAAACTACCGTTTAAACAATCATTTATGGGGAGTGATGCTTCAAATGCCGATTTAATGCGACTCTGCTTTAAAAATGACTACGAAGTCGTAAATTCTATTGATAAAGAGAATGATATTGTACAACTTGAACTGAAAGCTAAAAATCTTGAGGTTGCATATAATAAAGTAATATTACAATATGATACAAAAAGAAAAGTTCCAATTAGTCAAGAAATGTATAGTCTTTCAAACAAATTAATAAAAACAATGATATATGAGAATATTATAAAGATAGATGGTGCTTACATCCCCTCAACAATCTTAATAAAAGAGGAGCTTCAAAAGAATACTGAAACTAAATTATATTATACTAATATAAAAAAAAGAAATGCAAAACCTACTGAATATTTTACACTTGGTTCACTAAGAAGATAGTAAATGAAAATACGTAGTATATATATCATTTTCCTCTCTATTAAGGGGTATAGTACCAAAGGACGGCAAAATATTGTGAGTGGTAACAGCTAACAGACACACTGACAGCGATAAACCTGGAACACGACTATAATCGGCTCGCAAATTTATTACTGGAATGACTGGAGAATGACTCGGAATGACTGGAAAGGATGCGAAATACGCGAAGAACGGCTCGCTGGTAACCTGTAATGACTGAATGAATAGAGAACGCATGAGAGAGGCTTGTGAGAACTGGTCTCTCTTTTTGTTGTGAAGTGTTTGCGAATTGTAACCGAATTACTATTAGATGTAACCGCATCGGTTACACTTTTTGTAACCAATATTGTAACCGTGGTTACATTGTTAAAAATTTCAAATGGCGAAACTTTAACATTTCGCCATTGCTACGGATACCAAAATCCTATATCGAATACACCGCTGCAAATATAGTGTTAAATCTTTAATTTATTGCTCTTTTTGCATATTTCTTACATCACCAGTGGTTAAAGCTGTTGTTTTTGATATCACAATTTTGTGATTGACATAATCGAACTGGTCAAACGGGTACTTATCCAGTTTTGATTTACTTACCTCTAGTACATCTTTATTAGCTTCATATAATGCCGTGAGAGAGGTATAAGTTTTTACTTTTAGAGGCTTTTGCTGTATGAGAACAAATACTTTCATAATTGCATATTAAAAAATGATTATGCAAATATAATAGCATATATTATCAAAAATGGAAAAAATCTATTTTATTCGCTTTATGTATTCTTTCATATCAGCCATATCATCTTCTAATAACTGCAACCGGCTGTAATATGTTTCATTGATGTTTTGCATTTTAGCTGAGAAATGCCATTCTGCATGGAATATATTGAATACTTCATCAGTATCTAAGTTGAAATTTGGATAAAGAGATTTTTCTATGCTATCGGATGTGCAAACAATAAAACCCTTTTCAAATCTATTCTTTACACGTTTTAAATATGCTGTACCCTCCCTGTCCACTACCAAATAGACATGCTGATCTGGCATACTTTGCCATTCTGATGGCTCTAGTAACCTTACTATTACATAATCACTATCCTGAATAGTTGGAGCCATAGAAGATCCTTTAATCCTTACACAATAATTAGTACCCCGCTTTACCATATTGGCAGGAAGTTTAATTACACCAAGCTGCTCTATATGATCGGAGTTTACAGCTCCATGTCCAGCTGCTGCATATATATCTACAATAGGTATTTCAACTGTATCAATATCCCCAGCAAAGTCAATAGGTATTATATTGCTTTTGCCTTTCTCAGAAATATCTAATACTTCTCTATTCGATAATCCTCTACATGATGAAATGAATTCATCAACACTAACGCTTTCATCATATAACGCATCTAAAGGAATACTTCTCTTATTCAAAAATTGAATATAAGCTGTGTGTATAAATTTCTTTTCTCCATTCTCAAGCTGACTTATATCTCTTTGGGATAATCCAGTTGATTCATGGATATCCTTTTGTGTAAGATTCAATAGCAATCTAGCTTGCTTTAATTTATCGTATAACAACATTATTCAATTTTTGAATGTTAATTATTCAAATAATGAATATTTATCTTGCGATATTCAATTTTTGAATATATATTTGTACCATATCAAGAACAAAAATAGGAATTAATATGGAAAAAGGAGATTATTCAGACAAAAAACAACATGGAGATGCCGGGAGAATCGCCGCGTTAATCAATCCTATACGGGTTGAGAATGGTAAAGAGCCTTATTCTTTAAGAATGATCAATGCTATGCTGGATGGTAAGAGAACCATGCCTGAATATGTAAGAGGAATAGTTGATAAATACTATTTACTACAAGACGAACTAAAATCGGTACTGATATGAAAAATTTTAAATACAAAAATTGGCTCTGTGAATGGGATGCTGAAAATCAGCAATACAATTTGTACACCCCCTCTGAGCTAGAGCAACCGAAGAGTTTTAGAGATGTAGAAATAGAATGTCAGACAATCGAACAGTGTAAAGAATTTATAAAAAACTATTAAGGCTATGAATGCAAAAGATTTAAGAATGGAACAGGTGTATCTCTGTTCGGATGGTCAAAAGACAGCTCATATGTACTACTATGGAATGAGCGAGGACAAATATATGTTTATCCCATGTCATCCGGTAAAAAAGCATTTCTGTGGAAGCCCTTGCAAGCTGGAAGAGAAAGAAGTAACCAAATTAATACGAGCAATATAATGAGCTACAATAAGAAAGAATTTCTTCTTCCTGATAGTCATAGAAGCATGGCTTGTTATCATGCAAAAATAGAAGAAGACAACGCAATGAAGCTTACTATTCATGACTGTAATAAGTCCATCAGGTTACATAATGACCTGAGTAACCCTGAAGAGGTTAAAGAAGCTTTGGATAAGCTAGGGAGTTTGGCTAAAGGAATTGCACAGCTGAGAGATCATATATTAATAAATTATTACAAGAAAAATAACCAATAAATAAAACTGTATTATGGACAAAGCATTAGATCAATACACAGCAGAGGAGCTTCAGGCTATGCTGTATCACAAACAAAAAGAAGCTAAAGAGCAGGCTCGCAAAGAACGTGAAGAGTATGAGAAGTATATCAATGATACTACATCGGATATCGTTAAGGACGCTTTAGAATTGAATGGCTTAATGAGAGTGTTTTTTGATAGTACCACAACCAAACTATCAAATATGCGAGATAAGCTAAATACTTATGGCGAAATCAAATCTACTTCAAAAGGAGGCTTTCATCGGGTTAGCAAAGATGGTAAACATAAAATCGTGTACAGATACAGCACTATATGTGCCTGGGACGAACGTGCTGAGAAAGCAGAAGGTTTGCTCCGTGAGTTCCTGACAGATTTTGTCAAAAAAAGAGATATCAAAATGTATAACGTTGTTTCTGCTCTTCTTGAACGAAACAAAGAAGGTAACCTGGAATATTCTCGCATACAATCGCTATACAGCCAGGAGAATGAGTTCGATGATCCACGCTGGAGAGAAGCGATCCGATTATTTAAAGAAAGCTTTCGCCCGGTTGATTCAAAGATGCGTATTGAGGTATATCAACGGAATGAGACATCCGGCAAATGGGAACCGATATCACTTAACCTCTCAAACTTCTGATAGATGCAAAGATTCGAATTGACATTCAATGTTGTAGTGGAGACTGAGGTACCTATATCCAAAGAGATCAGCCTGGACTTTAACGAATATAGCGAACTGGTAACAAAAGCTACTGAAGTGAACCATGAGGAGCGAACCATCCATGTCGATAAGATTGATGAGAATGACAGTGACGAGATCAACGAGATGCTATTTGCCTGTTTGCCTCCTTCAGTGACTAAGAACTGTGTGAGTGTCTCTTACACCAATATCAAACTGAAAAGTTTAGACTTAATACCCTAGCATGGAGCATATCGGGGATCGTTACCCCGATAGGGTTCAAAAATAGAAAGATACAATTATGGGAGCATTTCAATTACATACATCAGGACGCTTATTAGTCAACAAAGATGCTTTGTTGCTTAATAGGGTTTTTACTGAAGCTTCATATCGAAATCAGAAGAGTAAAGGACGGTTTGAAGAATATGATAATGATGGAGCGAAGTGGGTCTATATAGATAGCTTAACAGATGTATCTCGTGAGAAAGTAAAACGAACATTCACCAAACTATCAGGAGAATATTCACAACTATTACAGTCGATGGATGATTCCGGGATGGATTGTGTTCCTACTGCAATAGAATTCACAGCAGAAACCCTGCAAATCAATGAGCCGTTTATCCGATCAGCCATTGAGACCTATATGAATTCCCATTATAGTGTATATACCTGGGCTTATCTCGATGCCGGGTTGCACTCCGATAGTGTGAAAGGATATAGCAAACAGTGTGCCCTGGTACAATGGATTGCTGATTTTGTGAATAAAATAGAAGCCAGCGAAGCCGATACGAAGCGTTGTGAACGACTGATACGAAGCTTTAGGATGAATCTACTGACAGCCATCACAGATATAGAGCTGGAGATAAAGATACCGACATCAGAAACCCGCTTTAATAAGTGGTTTGATGATATATTGAAGCAAATGCGATCCGAAATGGAACCGGTCGATATTATTCAGATCAAGCGACAAAATAACAGCAACAGAGCAAAAATAACTCCTGAGCAACAAAAGATAGCTGAGTTTTTCCAAATCAATGGTACCAATATGAGCGTGGCTCAGGTATATAAGAAATGGATCACATGGGGCAAACGTAACGGCTGGTGGCTGAATGAGAACGGAACGTTCGATCCTCCAACAGAAGGAAGGCTCTACCAAATACTCAGACCACTGAAGAACCAGCATAAACAAGCCAAAACCGATGCTATTACTTATCGTGCCGAGTCGGTACCAAGTATTTCACGTATGCTACCTGAGAAGAAAAACCATGTATGGGTGATCGATGGTACGGCTCACAATGAGAATGTGAAATATGGCAGTAAAGTCAGACAGCATGTATATGCTATAAAAATAGCAGATGTCGGTACGCTTCGCATGGTGGGTGCTACTTCCCTGATCGGAGTTCGTGAGCCCTTCGTGGCACTTAAAGAAGCGATCCTGATGGGTATTCGTGAAACCGGATATAAACCGGCAATGATACAATGTGACCGGGGACCGGCATGGCAGGAACTGCAAGCCTGGTGTGGTGAGAATGATATTAAACTATATCCTTCCATCGTGGGTAATGCCCGTGCAAAAACTATTGAGAGCATATTTAATATGTGTGACAATGATATTACACGCTTCCTGAAAGGGTTTAGTGGAATGAATCGTACAGCATTGCACCTGAATTCAAGAGCATCGGAAAGAAGAGAGAATCAAGGTAAACAAAATGCTCGCAGTGCATCCATTGTTATGGACTGGATAAAGGATAAAGGGCTCAAGCTATGGAATGAACGTGTTATTGAGCAGCTGGAGGGCAAAGAATGCAACAAAACCCCGTATGAACTATGGGAAGAGAAAGAAAGCTATGTGCCTAAATTGAGCTATATACAGCTTTGCCAGCTATGTGGAACCCTACACAAAAAGAAATTGACCATTGCCGGCTTGGATATACAGCATAGCAATGAGAGCTATACTTACTTTCCTCCGATTAAAACCAGTGAAGAAAGAGCTGTTGCAGAAAGGATATTCTCTCATGTTCCCATGGATGCACAAACTACAAACCGCCTGAGCATATATATCCTGAACGGAGGCGAACCGGCACCGGTGTTTGACCATGAAAACAGATATCTCGGAGTATGGACTTTGAAAGAACGTACAGCTTATATAGCTGAGACCAAAGAAGAAAAAGAATTGCTGGATAACTACATAGCACTCCAATACAGAGTAGAACAATCAGCCAAAGATCATAATACCGGCATACTCCAGTATATCGAAAAGCATCCGGACTATGAGGCTATTGTAGAGCTGGGAGAAGAAATGCTAACAGGCAAACACAGACCATATACAGGTAGATATGACAAATCTGAACTGCTTGAGGAGGAGATATCAGCCAAAGCAAATGATATACCGGCATATCAGGAAGAAATCTATAAGGAACTTGTGGATCCTGATACTGGTGAGATAATCAGAATCAAACTAAATCAATAAATATTATGGTAAAAGTAACTATTTCAGAAAAGCAATCCGGATTGAGAGACCGCCTTAAAACTCTCATGGATAAAAAGAATTTGAAGTCATCGGAGATCGCTCGCATTACTGGGCGTTCTGAAGGAACCATCTCGGAACTATTGAGAGATAAGAAAGCATTCAGCGATAAGCTTCTGAATGTGATCTATGATTCGCTAAAGGACTACATGGGTGAAGATAACCTGGTATCTACACGCCAAAAGAATAAGATATGGAACATTGCTCAAGCCGGTAAAACAATGAGCGATATGCGTTTGATAGTCGGTAACACCGGTGTGGGCAAAAGTACAGTGCTTCGCAAATTCGCAGAAGAGAACGAATGCTGCTGGTATATCAAGATTGACCGCAAAGAAATGACATGGAACCGCTTTTTATTCCGTATGGCTACTGAAATGGGCATCAAACTGGATAAGAACCGCAAACGCTTCTCTACTTCGTTCCTTCTCGATCAGATTATCCTGATGGTAGAAGAAAAAGCAGATATGAACCCTCAAGTGATCATCGATGAGAGCGAAGTAGCAAAGAACTCATTTTATAAGGAGTTTAAGAATCTGCGAACCGCTACTGAAGGACTTTTGAGTATCGTTATAGCCGGTATTACTGATGTGATCAATAAGATAGGTAAAATTGCCGGGCTTGAGTTTAAAACATACCAATCGGCTAGTGGCTATGCTTATCGTTGGTACCCTACCAAAGAGAATAGTAACCAATACACCACATTTGCTCGCCGTATATCCATTTTCAGAATAGACAATATCAGCACGGAGGATATAGCCAGCTTCTGCGTAGATAGGGGCATTACAAACAAAGCTGTTATCAAACTGGCATGTGAACGCTGGTGGAACTACGAAGAGCCGGACAAAGCCTTTAAACGTGCTGAACGCATGGGGATCAATTTATCGAATATCACAGTTGAAGAATTTGAAGTATTGTAATTATGGGAGCAACAATAAGTAATGAAAGATCGGCACAACTAAAAAACGAAGCAATGACACGGATGCGATGGCGGTTGTGGTTCGCATTCAGAGATAGCAAGTATGATCAGTTTAAGCATGTGTACAAAGGGAAAGTTTATCCCCACTATGCTAAAATAAAGGAGTACTGCTTGAGACACTGGGGCAAAGAGATTAAGGATATGGGTTATAACGAGCTATCCAACAGAATCTCAATAGTATTGAAATGGAAAGATTAACATAAAAAGTAAACCGTATGCCTAAAAAGATTAAAGATGATCGTGTTAGGCAAGGCAAGATAAACCGCAATAATGAGATTCGCAAATACTTCGAGAAACTATATAACGAAGGTTACCGGTACGAAGTGATTGAAGAAAAAATAATTCTCAAGTGGGGGCTTGGTTCCAGCACGATCAATATGATTATCAATGAAAGCTACGGAAAATATACCAAAAAGTCAGATACACCGGATGATAGACAATTAACTCTATTCTGATATCCTATAATGGTTCACAGCCGGGTTCGATTCCCGGCATAGGAACAAAACCAACTAAATCAATTAAATATTAATCTATGGCAAAAAAGAGAATTTTCAGTATTGATGCTTTGAAAAAGAAAAAGTATCAGTCTTTGGAGCTGGATCCATACTATGCCGAACTGATGGGGATACCTGAGCGGATTCTGATGGTTATCATGTATGGTGAAAGTGGATCCGGGAAGTCAGTGTTTGCTCTCAAGTTTGCGGAATATTTTGCTAATGTCTTTGGCAAAGGCTTCTACAACTCCCATGAGGAGGGTGCAAATAAAACTATCCAGGATCGAGTGAATAACTTCGATATTAATGCAAAGCGTTTGTGGATAGCTGACTGTTATAGCTTTGAGGAGATGTGCGATCATATCCAGCGAACCTACTGCAAACTGATTGTAATCGATTCTGTAAAGTATATGAGCTTCACTATTGCCCAGCTCAAGGAACTTCGCGAACGCTTCGCAAAAAGACAATTGACCATTGTTATGGTTGATTTTGGATCATCGAAAGGAAGCCCGGCTAGTGGTAAGGATCTTATTCACGCTTCAGATGTAAAAATGTATTTCAAAGATGGACGTGTACACTCTATCAGTAGATATTTGGATAAACCAGTAGAAAAGCAACTGTTTACTCCTCAATCGACAAAGAAACAACCAACCTTATTTGACCATGTATAAAGTAAAAGTAGTTATCTCATATCCTGGGACAAATAGTAAAGGATATATGGAGGGTGTATTTATCCCTAAAGGGGATGATTGTAGCATCGATAAGATAAAAAAACAATGTGATGCTTACATAAGAAAAAATATAAAGGTATCAGGGCTTGATCGCAAAGATCTTGTATTGAAAATAACCTGTACCAAGTTGACAACCGACTTCGTGGTATGCGAAGATAAAGAATGAAAGGAGGGTATAATGTTGCGTGAAGAGGATAAAGCCTTACTATCAATGGCTAAAGAAGAGGCTCGTACAAAAAGTATCGACCAATTGACTGAGCTGTATAATAAATCGAACGAAAAAGACTTAGATATAACCAAGCTAGAACTTGTTTTGCATAATGCTTTTGAGCATGGTGTATATTGGAGTAATCTAAAACATAAACAAGAACTTGAGTTAGAAAAAAAGAAGTCTTTAGATAGTGGAGTTTGGCTAGCAATAACAGAATTTGCTTTCTATGGCGAAGCCAAACAATTACTTCCTGGTGTAATTAAAGCAATGGGGTTTTCTTATGATGAATGTATTGCATTGATGCTTGATTGTGATTGCAATAACGATGTATTGGAGCCTATTATCAATGAGATATTTGGTGTTGATGATTGTGATACTGATCTAACAGAAGAATAATTATGAATCAAACAGATCAAAAGAAAGTGCTGGATACCGGCTTTACTATTTTTCGCAGGCAAAATGAGCCGAAACCAATTATTAAGTGCCTGACATTGGAGCATCCTTATGCCTGGCGAAAATTCGAGGAATTTGAAACAAAAGCAGCTCGTGACAGGAGAATGACTGAGTTGCTAAAGAATAAAAAACATATTGAAGATTAACCCCTATGAAAGCAAATGAGTCGATTGTCAAATGGGATGTGTTCTTTACTTGGATAGGTATCATTGTCCTTGCCTTTGGGTTTTGGACTTTGCTGATATATGGGACTCTTCGATTTCTTTCCTGGATAACTAAACTAATTGGACTATGATTATTGCTGTTGATTTTGATGGAACCCTCCACACTGGAAAATATCCGAATATTGGAGAAGTCAGACCTGGAGCTGTTGAGTATATGCAAAAACTAAAACAGGAAGGGCATTATTTAATATTATGGACTTGCAGAGAGGGTGACCATCTGACTGAAGCAATAAACTGGCTAAAAGAATTTGATATTCCTTTCGATAGAGTAAATGACCATGAGCCGAAAAATAAAGCTCAGTATGGAGGTTCCACACGCAAAGTGTTTGCGGATGTATATATAGATGACAGGCAAATCGGGGGGCTACCCAGCTGGGAGGAAATATATAAATATATTCTGCATCTGGTATGGGATGGTGAGACCGGGTTCTGTTGGTAAAAATAAAAGATAAAAATTATGAGAAATTTAGACATACAAGGCTTAATGAATGCTATCAGAGAATGGTCTGATAAACAGTTTAGTGATGGCGTATTTGACCATCAGCGGGCTTTACCTATTACTCACCACTTAACAAAGGAAGTCTCAGAACTTATTGATATTTTAGAAGAGGTAGGCAATGGCGATCCTAGTGATGAAAATTGGGATAAAGTAAGAATGGAGTATGTAGATTGTCTCATGCTTCTACTTGATAGTGCTTCTCATTTTGGATTGTCAGCCTATGATTTATATCGAGGCTGTTATATAAAACTAGAAATAAATAAAAAGCGTAAATGGGGGTTGCCTGATGAAAATGGTGTAATTGAGCATATAAGAGATCGGGAACGCCCATTTGCAGTTCCTGAGCATAAAACACTTCGTAAGTTCAAATTATAAACAACATGAGGGTGTGTCAAAAGTAAGATCTTACCCTCTTTTGTCATGTTGAACGATAATGAAACATCTCTACAAGTATCTGTGAGAGATCCTTCACATCCGTTCAGGATGACAAAGCCCACAAGAAAGGACTTTTGACACACCCTCTATTTTTCTCCAATAATCTGATCCAGCTCATCGGTAAGCATCTCCAGCTCTTTCTCGTCCAGTTCTGCTGAGTGCCCTATAAATTGTCGTTTTTTCATCTCGAAAGGAGTCTTACCAAAAATATAAGCCGTTCCACCCTCATTATGTACCTGGGCATATTCCTTATCATTGATAATTGCTACTTCACCATTGCCACGGGGTTCATAGTCGGTTGCATCTCTCAGCTCATTGGTATCTTTTAGGATAGGATCCTCGGCACGTGTTGATGAGAAACGGTCTTTGTTCTGAGGGGCAAAGCCGTACCATGGGCTGTCTTCATCCCGGCGTTTTACATCATCCCAGGGCTGTAAGCCATCATCCACAAAACCCTCCTTATCAAAGTTTTCAAGAAAATGATTGACAGCGATATCACCAGCCAGGTAAGGAAAAGTATTGTCGATGAAGTCCTGAATCTCCTGAGCGTTCCGGTTCAATAGTTCTGCAAATTCTTCTCCATCCATTTTTAACTCTATTTAGTTTGTAAATCAATCAGAAGGACTTATATTTGTATCAGGTTCTCGGTTGCGTCAGTAACACTTGAACCACCTCAAAAGCCTTGTGTTGTTTCAACGCAGGGCTTTTGACTTTTTACCAAAGTCTTTGCCCAGGATATAATCCCTGTCATATTTTACAACATAACCATCCTTTATAACCCACACTTCGCGAATATTCTTCTTAATCTTCACACGCCCACGAATTGCCCGGTTGATAATATTGTCGTCCATATAACCCGATATATTCAACAGTACATGATCAGCCTGAGCTCCGGCACTCCTTAACTCCTGGCTAACGGCATTATAAGTATTCTTGTCGAGCGTTTTAAACTCGAATATTTTACCTCCGATCATCGCATCCGGATTCTTATTCGGTTTCACGCCATCAGGTATAAGCAGCTCGCGAAGCTTTTTTTGTTTAGGATCCACTTCAGGAATGAGCCTTACCTTATGTCCTAAATTAGCCAGCGTCTCACCAATGGTTTTATTTACCGGCTTCTTATCAGCCAGTGTATGGATATCCAAATAACCGCCCTGAGCCCCAACAGACTCCTGGCGAACATACTCCATCGTACTGGTATCATGTTGCTGCACAAAGTTCTGTATCTGATTACGTGTGAGATTGCTTTCAGTAGAATAAGGATGCTTATCGATAGCAACCGGCTCAGCTGTAACACCCGGATTATTTTGGAATACTTCAGGAGTATCGTCCGACTCATCGAACAAGCCGTCCGGATATTTTACAGCAGCTCTTGTCTGTCTGATCCAACATTGACAACCCCAGGATATCGGAGGTGTATGAGTTTGCCACCAGGGATGATCCATGGGTAATATGATCCCCACCCACTTCATGTGTTCCGGGCGTTTATCCCTGGCACGGCTTTGCATAAATTCGAGATTCGGAAATATATGCTTCCTTTCCTCGAATTTTTTCCAATTGGTAGCCATGCGAGCCGAACGGACAAAGGTATCGTACTCAGTCTTCAGGTACCGCTGGTTATATTCCCCGATGATGGGTTTTACTGCTTTCCTGAATTGGCTGAAAGTGCGTTGATTTCCATTCTCATCCAGCATCATCCGAGCGAGCTCTTCACCCTGCTTGTGGGTTTTGAATGCTGCGAATATGGCTGTATTGTGTTTGAACTGCTCAATAAATACCTTGTTTCGTTTGCCAAATTCAATGCCGGCACTACTGAACGTTTTATCTATACCTTTTTGCAGGGGTGTATTATTCAGTTCAAACAAATACGGATCGATATCACCAACGCCTCCACGCTTGTGATATATATTATTGAGAGCTTTCTTTAGTAGCCGGTTAAAATCTATTACCGGTATATCTGCATCCCCATCCAGTTTATAAGAGTGATCGAAATCACAGCAACCGGATTGATAATACAGCTTGTGTATCTGTTGATGAAACGGAATAGCCCCGGTATCGATGCCAGGGCTTAATCGAAAAAACTGAGTGACTCGTTTGCCGGATCCTGACGAACTTCGCTCTTTGGATTATCTTCGTCCAGTTCTACATCATATGTATCCTCAATATATTTTGGTTTGAGATTATATCCGGCACGAAGCAGTTCAGCATCGATCTTAATTTTGTCTTTCGGTTTGATAACTGCCTTTTCCTGAAGCTCCAGATAATAACCGTCCGGGATATCATATCCTAGGTTACGCATCACCGGGAGAAAGTCATCGGTCGCCCAGTCCTGAAAGTCCATGATGTCGGCATCCGTTATCTCCTGGTAGGTTTGCTGGTGTACTTCAGCCTGTGATTGAGAACTACCATCGTCCATCGTCATAGTTTGCCCTACGATACCTTTAGACATTTCCCGGTTGATCACATTGATTTTTTGCAGAAAGACATTGAAAGAATCGGACTTCTGATTCTCTTTGATCTCAATATCCACTTGTTTATCAAATATACCATAGCTGGCAGTTCCCATTGTTTCCAACCAGCTTTGTAATTCATTCTTATGTTTTTCGGAGTTAATCATTGTCCGGGCAATCCGGATCGGCACCCCGAATATTTGTTCAAACTCATCCCATGAAGCCCATGAATGTCGTTTATATATTGTCATGGGAGCCACACGCTCCAAGATTCCAACCGCTTCAGGGAGAAGCTGAATATATATCAAGAAATTAGGAAAAGCAACGTATGGAATAGCTTCTCCTGAAGGGTTGTGAGCCTCTTTGAGAATCAGCCCCTTTTCAGGGATAACATTCTCACGAGGTATATCTATTATTTTGTTAATGGATCCGGCTGTGAAATTATTGATAAAGCACATACTATACCCATAGAATTTAGACTCCATGGCTTTACGGGTAACGTGCCTGAACCAACGTTTCTGAACAAAAAGAGAGCGTTTTGTATCGATTACTCCTTCAGGATCCTTCAATACTGCTTCTTTGTTGGTGACACGTAATATACGGTTCTCTATGGCTCCCTGTAAATGATTATCCAGCATCGAATCTTTATATAGTTGCTGGATAGGATATGTAATAGGGTTGAACGGATCGTAACGCATGATCCGGGCTTTTTGCCAGTCGGTTACTTCCTTTCTATATAAAGACTCATAAAAATGAAAATAATCGATTTCCATCTTAGAAGAGCCCCGTGTATCTACAATATCAGGTTGCTTGCCGAATCGATTTGATTTTCTCTTATCTCCAGCCAGTACCAGTGATTTTCTTTGAGTAGGTGTATTTGTCCTGTTATAATATTTTCTTCTGCTCATACCCTTTGTTAATAGATGGATCCATACTTTGTTCCTCCTCCATAGCGTGTGTCACCGGTGGTACCGGTATTATTGTTTTCGTCCGGTTCGTCCGGCTTTGTTGGTAGTGTGCCATCGCCCTGTTCGCCGGTGTTGATTTTCTCCAGCCAGTGCATGGCTATATTATATCTTCGCTCGGCTACAGCATTCGTTTCACGAGTGTGGCGTTCGTATATCTCATAAATAACGATATCCTTCAGCTTCTTTACAATATGCTTATTTCGCTCAGCTCCTTCAGCCGAAAATATTGCATTGGCATCATAGAACCGGCTCAGGTAACTTTGCATAACTGCAATACTCTCTTCTATGATCTCATTGACTATTTCATCATCCAGGGCTGTAATTTTATTGACTATGTTGATATCGGAAACTGTCTTTAGTTCCTCTTTTGTTAAAAATGCCATTTTAATAACCTCCTCTTTTACGTTCACCAAATACTGGAGCTGATGATGTAGAATCATCTTCTCCACTTTCTCCATTTAAATATTCCTGAGCTTTGAGAATTGCATCAGCCAAAGCATCAGGGAAATCGACCGGATATTTGCCTCCTTTTTCGAAGTTGAGCATCTGAGCCTTTGCCTCCTCCCAATCCGGATTCTGCTCCAGCTCTTTGCTGAATGTCAATAACCCAGTGATCAATACACTGACCAGTGTCGTATCGATTTTTATATACTTATCCACGCTGCTCTTTTGAGCCATGGGTACACAAAAAGATTTATACTTTCGTGCAGCCCGGTATAGTACCGGTTCATAGATTGACTCCTGAGCGACACTGGCATCATAGTAGAACATAGTAGAACTGTTTGTCTTTACTATTTCGTTTGCCCTGGTATAATGATACTCCAGTGCCGTGTCTATATCAGCCGTTTGCCGGCAAAAGATATCTATACAAGTCATTTGCAAACCATTTACACCCAGTACTGCCATTGCCTTGTAACAGGCAGCATCGGAATAAGCAAAGTCCCAGTTACCAATAATCACTACATATTTGTCGAACGTTTTAGGCTCGACCATCCGGATCATGTGCTTCTTGATTCGCTTACCGACATTGATGGGAGTATTGTAGTGTTCACCGCTCAGTGTTTCTTTGTCATGTTCGTATTGCTCCTTTTTTCTCAGGCAATCTTCATGAGTGTATCTTTCTTTCCAGGATGGTTCCCATGTGTCCGTATTTTTGTCATTGATCTGATCGTAATATTTATCTGTCAGGTTGACCAGGTACAGGGATGTAAATTTATCTTTCCGGATTGTATTTTGTTTGGTATCTATCTTTCGCAGATCGATGCCTTTTTTTAATGCCAAACTCTGAATGAAGCCTTTTTCGACCATGTAGTTATTGTTAATGATCGTGCGTTCCGAACGCTTGGAGAATGCTCCCTGAATATCGCCGGTGACTTTTTCCGTGTATTCCTGAACCAGCCGTGGGTTCATTGCTTTTTTCTTGTCTTCTATATCATCAATAGAAGCATACTCCAGGCGAACCCCGTTTAAACGCAATCCCCGGAAAGGCTGATCGATACCCAAAGCCATAAATGTACAGCGGTCGGTGGTCTCGAATTGACCATCAGCCCAACCTCCATAGCCTTTCTGCATACCAAAATCTTTAACAATAAGATTGTTGCATTCAAATTGTACCTGAAGGTCTTGCAATAACATCGCAGCCCGGACTTCATTTGCCCCGACTGTTAAGAAGAATTTCGCTATTTCGGATTGCTTCAGGGCAAAAGGATAACCCATATTTGCATGAGTCGATTTTGCTCCTCCTCTAAAAATGATATTGAACAGCGTAATAAAATCGTTGTGGTATAAATCATTGTAGATAGACTTATGGTACCAGGCACAATCACTATCAGCCATGGGAAGAGGTGTACCCGTCCCAAAGTAGTGATTGAACATGAGTCCATAGTTCTCAGGTTTAAGAAGCATCTCAATACGCTCTTCCTGCTCTTCAGGCGTTTCTTCAATAATGTTATCTATGGTAGCTTTATTGATATACTCTGAGCGAACCTTAAACCTTTCCAACAATTCCTTATACTCTTTCTTTGTCATTTGCCGGTTTGATAAATTGCAATCTTTTTTAGCTCAGTGGCTGTGAATGACAATGGGAATACTCCTTTTTGTCTCATCAGAGTAAAGCCATCTTTGCTTAGTATTTCAGGTTTACCACGCCACATGATGATAAAGTGTTGAACTTTTGATTTTTTTGCTAGTTTATTGGCTTTGCGTTTCATCAACTGGATCCTGAATACTTGTAAAATTCTTTTCAGTTTACTCATGCCCTATTACTTCATTAGTTAAGCGAGTTAAAACCTTTTCCATTACTGAGCGTGTAACTCGCAGATTACCCAGTAATGTTTCTTTGTCTTTTTTCTTTTCTGCTTTCTGAATATCCTTCATATACTCTTCGCAAAGCATCTCATAAGCTTCGTGCATATAGGTAAGGACTTGTTTTTTTGACGAAAACTTCTCAAAAGCAGTTGCATACTTTGCAGCCTGATCGGGTGTGATCTTTGGTGTCTGACCATCTAATAAGGCTGCATAACTTTCCAATATGGAACCCCTGATTTCAGACAGGGCTATCATCTGACTCTGTTTGCTTTTGTCAAATTCATAGACGCGGATCCACTCATCGATAGTCGATGGTTGTACATCTTCTATGATATCGGCAATCGTCTGAGAATCGAAACCTTTACAGTACAATTGCTTCGCATGCGAAATTTTACGCTCCCTTATTTCTTTAGTCCATCGTGCCATATTTGCTCTTATTTATATCTGCAAAGGTTTGAATTGTACACGCCTCAAGCAAATTGTATTTTAATGATTAATAGATATTTATTAATTATTAGTCGGTTTATCCTAATCATTAAAAAGTGATTTGATAGACAACTTTCAGCCCCTTTACTTTGCTCAAAAAACAAGTGCGAAATGGCTGAGAATAAAAGGACATTACCTGAAGTTTTAGAGATCGACTTTACGATCACCGATGAGTCTGTGAACCGCTATGGCTGGCGTTTGCTTGTAGCCGGTATAGACCTAGCCGGGTTTTTAAAGAATCCTGTGTGTTGTGTACAGCACTTCACCAGTATGATCCCGGTCGGTAAATGGAAGAACCTTCGTGTTGAAGGTCAAGAGTTAAAGGGTACAGTAGAATTTGACAAAAACGATGAAGAGGCTGTAAAACTGTACTGGAAGTATAAGGATGGGTATATGAGTGCTGTGAGCCTCAATGTTATCCCGGTAGAAGAAAGCGATGAGCCTAAATTTTTATTACCAGGACAAAAATTTTCGACACTTGTAAAAAGTGAATTATTGGAGATCAGCTGTGTTACCATTCCTGGTCAAGCAAACGCCGTGAAGCTTTCCACTCCTGAAGGCAAAGAATATAAGTTGAATTTATTAACTCAAAACAGAGAAATGGCAAAAGAAGAAAAAACTGTTGAGCAATTGAACCAGGAACTGGAAGCTCAACGCAAATTGAATGCTGAAAACCTGGTTACGATCCATAAGAATCGTGGCGTGGTTGCCGATGGTGAAGTCGAGTCTCTCAAAAAACTGGCTTTAGTGGACTATCAATCTACCAGCGAAATGTTGAATGCCCGTCAGGTTCCCAAAACTGAACCAACCGGTGATAGTGCCGAAACGCTTGCTGAAGCTTTGGTAAAACTTCATTTTGACCGTGGTGCAATAACAGAAGGCGAAAAGGTAATTTTCAAGGGTGCTGCAACATCGGATTACGAAGGAACTAAGAAGGTACTCGAAGCAAAAGCCGGTAAGGATGGACTCCAGACTTTTATGCAGGGACTTACAAACGGAGGTGATCCGGCAAATGCAGGAGCTCAGGGCGAACGTGCCGGCTGGGGATACTATGAGTACTTTACCAAAGATCCACAAGCTTTGGCTCTCATGGAAAAGAATGAGCCGGACAAACACAAAAAGCTTGTAGCCGATTTTCAGGCATCATGTACACCTGAAGGGACACTCATATAAGAAATAAGAAGAAAAACGCTTGCGAAGCCTGCGAATAGCCTTGCGAAGCGATTAAAAAGAATAAAACAAATAAGAATTAAAATGAAACAACTATTTAAAATTTTTGCATGCCTGGTGTTTTTGGTGGCATGTGTTGTGGCAATGTTCGGGGAACCTGCTGGAGCTGCTGGTATGTTGATAGCTGCACCTCCTGTTGTGCTGGATACTCAGCAAATCGTTTTCCTGCGATCACTCAAGGAAGAGTATCAGGCAATTGATACCTGGCTGAGTGAGGCTGAAGATTTAAGTTCCTTTGTAGTGGATGGTCAGACGCTGGTATTTCCTGAAGGAGGAGAAGATCCTGCTGTATATAAAAACAGAACGACTGATATCGATAGTGTTGAACCGAATGAAGATACACATAAGGTTTCTTTGGATGTGTATGACAGCCAGAACTACAAGCTTAGAAATATCTATCTACATGCTTTGCCGTTTGATAAAATACAATTCTATACCCGTAAATCAGCGAATTCGATAATAAAACAAGAAATCGCTGATGCTGCCTATGCTTTTTCACCACTCAAGGCTCAGCGTAAATGTATAGTAATGGGTACAACAGGAATAACAGCTCCGAGTACAACCGCTGTTGCACGTGATGGCTTTAAAGTCCTGACGCTTGATGATATTGTGGCTTTGGCTCGTGCCTGTGACAAAGAAGAATTTCCTCAAGATGGTCGTAACCTGGTATTGCCTTCTGATATGTGGTGGGATTTGGTCAACAACAATAAAGTGCTTAGTGGTCAATTGGAGCGTGTGCCATTGAACGGTGTCATCAAACCTCTTATTGTCGAGTATTACGGATTCAAAATACATAAATCACTGCAAAATCTCGGTATAGGATACGATTTGGTCGCTAAAGAGAAAGCAGCTCAGGGTACTATTATCACCGATGATGTGGTTCCATGCGGTTTCGTATTTGTCAAAGAAATGGTCTTCCATGCCGGTGGTTTGTTTGAAATGTTCAGAAAAGTGAAGAATCAAAATACATCAGGACGTGCTGAAGAATTCGGTTTTCAACATCGATTCAAAGCGGATCATCAAATGAAGGATCAACGCTATTCAGCCCTGCTGTATATGAGTAAAGCATAAATATTGATTTTAGTTTGGTTTTTAGACTGGGGTGAGCCATAGCACCCCGGTTTATTTAGACAAAGGAAATGAAGCGAAGCAAGATATATAAACCACTGAGAGACCAGGCAATCGTTGGAATGCCTTACCTCCAGTTCCGGGATTTGCAAAAAGGGCAAATGAGTAAGCCCAGGGAGAACTATCCCATACCCTTGCCGGCTTTATTTATCGAGATTGGAGATGTGCGTTTCAGTAATTTACTGGAGCATCAGCAAAAAGGAGATGTTATAATCAGCATGTATCTATACATGGATATGGTAACAGACAGCTTCGATACTGCTGAACTGGAAAATGAAACGATTGAACTACTGGATTACATGGATGATGTATTTCAAACATTCGAAGGGTTCGCGGTTCCCGGTCTCACTCCTTTGGTTCGCCAAACAGAATACCGGCCACAATATGGTGCCAGGTTTATAATGTTCCGGGTTGACTTTACAACCACACTAGATAGTGGTAAGGTAAATAACAATACGATTATTGATAAGCCAGAACCGGAAATAACAAATAATTCAAAAGGATATAAATTTTAACAACATGTCAAGAGGTTTAAGAAATAACAATCCATTAAACATCAGGATTAATAGCGATAAGTTTCAAGGTGAGATTATCCCATCCAGGGATAAAGCTTTTAAACAATTCGAATCCATGGCATATGGATATAGAGCAGCTTTTGTAACGCTGGGTACTTATCTCTCAAAATATGGTAGAAATACTATAAGAAAGATAATAACAGCCTGGGCTCCTCCTGAAGACAATAACGACACAATTGCATACATCAATGCAGTATCAAAATATTCCGGCATTTCACCGGATCATGTATTGACTGCTCAGGATGGTGTTCTATATAAGTTGATTGTTGCTGAGATGTCAAGGGTTGAAAATGGGCAAAGAGCTCAATTTGTAGATGTTGAAGCCGGATTCAAGCTTCAAAATAAGATAACAGGAAAGTAAATGATCATGGAGCAATACATATCTGAAGCGGTGATGCTTATCCTTGGGGCTTTTTTAGGGTGGCTTCCTAACCGAAAGAAACAAAAGGTCGATACCAAGCAAATAGAGGTCGATGTACTGGAGAAGTCACTGCAAGTCCTGGATAAAAATGTAGTTCAGCCATTGCTCAAAAATATGGAATTGCTCCAGGAAGAAAATGCTTCTATTAGTCAACAATTAAAAGTTCTAAAAAATGCAATTAACAAAATGTATAAGTGTCGTACTCTTGATGCTTGCCCTATTCGGATCGAGTTGCAAAAGTCAGAAGGAGGTGATCGAAAAGGAAACTCTAACCGACCGCCGGCTTACCGACCAAGAGATTCAACGAATAGAGAAGGAAGTGAAAGTGGTGACGACTCCTCAGACGACAGCGATAGTAACGCTCAGTGAGAAAGAAATAATCGATCTGCCTGTTGGTGCCAGCTACCAAGCCAAAGATGGAAATGCAACAGGAACCATCAAGAAAACGGATAAAGGAATAGAATTTACTGCGAACTGTGACAGTCTCAATCTCTTGATTGAACAATTAACAAAAGAGGTGTATCGCTATAAATCGGATAGCACGGCACTTGTAACAAAACTGAATCAGCAACAAACGATTGAAGTCAACAGGCTCACACGTTCGCAGTTGTTTCAAATATGGGGATTTCGCCTCCTGATAGCAATAGCGATAATATTAACATTCAAAAAGTTCAATATATGGCAACTGATAATAAAAGTAATAAAGAAACTACTGTAAAACCCGGAAAGGATCCAGTAGAGAAAAAGCCTGAGAAAGTAGAAGTAACTCCAGGTGATGGAAAACCGGCTGAAGGTTCGCAAAGTGGAGCCATTGAAGTTCCAGTGGTTGTAGAGCCCACTGCTGAGCAAAAGGCTGAGATGATTCGTATAACTGAGGTGTTGCGAATTGCCTACGAAGGCAAAGGATCATTCAAGGATGATATGGATGAAAAAGAAATGTTCGAGCTTCTCGCCGGTAAAACAGATGAGGAGATAGTGGAACTCGTTAAGCCTTATTTCATCTTCGCAGATGGTTCGGAGGACAATATAGATTCGGATGATGAAACTCCTGAAGATAAAAACCAAGAGTTGGATCAGGCAAAAAATTTGGTAGATGCTATCAAAGAAGTAACTGGAGGTGATAAAGCCAAATTCAAAGAAAAGGCTGATGAGCTGATGAAAGCTCAAAGCCTGAAAGAAATCTGGCGATGCCCTGTTAAGGGTTACTGGTTTAGCCGAAAGGACTATGCTGAAAACTACAAGCGTGAAAATGAGTGTTCCCTGGAGCACTATAAAAAATAAGGTCTCAGACCTTTCTATTACCTATCTGAGTATTACTGCAATATATAGTTATGATGATAAAAGATAGTACAAAATTAAACTTTTAGATAAAATGGGATTACCTGATATAGAAATAGAATTAGTCCGGGACGGTTTAGGACTGGTTGCTGAGACAAACGACAATACATGTGGTATTGTTCTTTCGGGTGCTGCTGTTCAGGATAAACTTGAATTAAATAAAGCCTATGCCATATACAGTACGGATGGTGCTAAAAAATATGGCATCGAACCTGAAGGTGATAATGCTGCTGCATACAGGCACATCTCTGAGTTTTATGCAGTAGCCGGTACCGGGAAGAAACTTTGGATACTGATGGCTGAACAGGCTGCAAAACTTTCAGACCTGGTTAATACAGACAAACCCATTTGCCCGGCTAAAGTTCTTTTGAATAAAGCCGGTGGTGAGATTGTCGCCCTGGGGCTGACAACCGGCACCGATGCTGGTGAAGTGTTAGACGGCTTGGATAGCGAGGTGTATTTAGCTATGACAAAGGCTCAGGTACTAGCAGATGCCTTTCAAAAAAAGATCATGCCTTTTGTTACAGTTATTGAAGGTCGCAAATTTGAAGGGGATGCCGATGCCCTGAGAGACCTGAAGACAGAAAGCAAATACCGCAATGCTATTGCCCTATGCTCAACACAAACGGATGGATCGGCATCAGTGGGCTTGGTTCTCGGTCGTATAGCAGCCATACCGGTGCAACGCAAAATATCCCGTGTCAAAAATGGAGCTCTTCCTATCGACTTCGGATATCTGAGCGATGGCATCCTGGTTGATGAAGACCGGGAAGATCTGGGTACGATCCACGACAAACGCTTTATCATCTTCAGGAAGTTTCCGAATAAGTCCGGATTCTTTTTCAATGGGGATTTTACAGCAACATCAGCTACTGATGACTTGAATATCATCGCCCGGATCCGAACCATTGACAAAGCTACAAAGATAGCTTACAATACTTATGTAGAGGACTTGGATGATGATGTGGAAGTGAACGATGACGGGACACTTCATCCTTCAGTAGCCGCTTATCTCAAGAAAAAAATAGAGGATCAGGTAAACAATGCCATGGACGGCGAAATATCCAATTTCGTGGCTACTATCGATACCTCTATCGATGTGCTTGCCGGTAATGCACAAAAGATATACCTGGATATTACGCCAAAAGGTTATCTGAGTGCTATTCGTGTGGTTCTTGGTTTCAAGAATGAGTAATTAACTATAAAATTAAAACAGATGGCATACAGTTGGTCTGAATACAGATGCTACATGGGTGGTCGGTTCGTTACCGGGATACGGGGATTCAAATACAAAAAATCCCGTGAGATTGAGGGCATCTATGCTGAAGGGGATGAGTATGTAGATGTCGGTTTTGGGAACAAAGCCAATGAAAGTGAAATAACGATGCTTCAGAATGAGCTGGAGGCAATTATTTCATCATCGCCTAAAAAGGATCCGTTCAGGTTACCGCCTATAACCATTGTACACTCTTATATCCCTATACATGGAGAAGGACGTATCATCGTAGATGTATGTTCCGGAATCTATTTCAAAGAGATAGAAAAAGCAATGGAGCAGGGTAAAACCTTTATGGAGATCACAACCCCTCTTTTTGTAAAGAAAATCGAATACGATACAACAAACCCTTTTAATAATTAAAAGCTATGGCAGAAGAAAAAGCAAAACTAATCGGAGAAGTCGAACAGGCTCAGATTGATACTTGGAAAAAGGATCCCAAATGTTTGGGAGTAGTAGGAATCATTGTCGGTGGGCATATTGCCTATGTCAAACGCCCGGATCGCAATGTGGTAAGCTATGCACTTTCTCAGATGTCGTTCTCTATGACTCCTTCCAACGATTCACTGGAGCAGGCTAAAATAGAAATGAGCCTGGGCAAAATGTACAAGCAGGGTGAAGCCGTACTGGTTCATTGCTGGCTTGGTGGCTCGGAGGAGATTCGCTCAAACAATAAACTTTGGACGGGTGCCTGTATGAAAGCCGGTGAGCTGGTAGAGTATGAGGAGGCTGAACTAAAAAACTTCTAAGCGAAGCAGAACGAAATGTAGAAAGCAACTGGGTAGGCTTATTAACCACCCAAATGGAATACTACCTGGGATATTCTGTTTCGCATCTATCAGACAGGGAGTGGGCATATAAAATAAAACAGCTGGAGCACGTCCGGAAAAAGGAACAAGAAGCAAGTAAGTAATGAACAACGTTGTAGAATATTTATTGAGAGCCAGGGATATGCTATCACCCGTTTTTGCTCAGGCGAGCAGGAACGCTAATACGGTGAACAGGCAGATCCAGCAGATCAATAATACTCAGCAACGCTCAACCGGAACCATCGAACGCATGCAGAACGCTTTGCGATATCTACAAGAGCGTAGATCCAGGGCATTCGATGAAAGGCATATCGGTCGGTATAATGTAGCGATCCGGAATATGCAAAGGGAGCTGGAGCGATTGAATAATTTACCTCCTGCTACTTTTATGCAACGGATGCAGGAAGCCAATGGCAGTGCAAGTTCCTTGCTGGGGCAATTTAAGGGGATTATTGCCACAGTCGGAGCATTCAAAGGTGTTCAAACTATTTTGTCACTGGCTACAAGCCTGGAAAAATCAACTATTGCTTTTGAGGTATTGCTTGGAAGTTCGGAGAAAGCAAAGGTTATGCTCGATGGTATCAATAAGTTCGCTAATGCAACACCTTTCGAATCTGAAGGATTGATAGAGAATGCCAAAATGATGCTTGCTTTTGGTACTTCAGCAGAAAAAATATTGCCTCGACTCAAGATGCTGGGTGATGTAGCCATGGGAGACCAAAACAAGATGAATTCACTGGCTTTGGTAATGTCCCAGGTATCCAGCCTCGGAAAAATGCAAGGGAATGATAAGATCCAGTTTATCAATGCCGGATTTAATCCACTTGCTGAAATGGTGAAAATGACAGGCAAAAGCATGGCATACTTTGAGGATCAGCTATCGAAAGGTAACATATCTATCAAGATGGTAGAAGATGCTTTAATACACGCCACTAGCGAGGGCGGACAGTTCTTTGGAATGATGGAAAAGATGAGCCAGACTACCAGTGGGAAGTTTGCAACACTGACAGGAACCCTGAAGCAAACAGGAGCCGAGATCGGTTTGAAATTATTGCCTTATGCAAATCAGCTGATCGACTTCCTGATGCCGATGGTTGACTGGCTTGGTCGCAATGCTGATATGATCCTGCAACTCACAGCTGTTGGATTAGGGGCGGTACTCGCATTCAAGCTTATTGTCGGTGCGATTAAGTTGTGGACGATTGCCCAGGCGATCTTGAATGGAACTATGGCATTGAATCCTATCGGGTTGGTTATTGCCGGCATAGCTGCTTTAGTAGCTGCTATTGTGTATTGTTATAATAAGTTCGATTGGTTCAGAGGTATTGTACACGGTGTATGGGAAACTTTCAAAGCGTTGGTTCAGTTTGTGAAAGAGGGCGTAATGGTCTATATCAACGGACTGACTGAGATGTTTTCCGGTTTGGGTAAAATCATCAAAGCTGTATTTTCTGCTGACTGGGATGGTATCAAAGAAGGGGCTACACAAACCATCAACGCCTACAAGAATACAGCAACCGGCATGATCGATGTAGCCAAAAACAATGCTCCTAAAGTAGCCGGGGCTTGGAAAGAAGGTTACGAGAAAGGTCTTAATTCAGGTGGTATCGATGCTGATAGCTTTTTCGGATCGTTAGGATCATCAGGTTCGGGAACGCCCGGACTCGCTGGAGCCGGTGGCGGTGGTACCACTCCAACAGACACCATAAAGAATATTGCCGGTGGTGGTTCAAGACCTACCAATATCAATGTTCAGGTAAACAAAGAAATGATAGGCTCTATAACCATCAATCCGGTAACAATGTCTGAAGGAACAGACGAGATAACAGAAATAGTCATGCAGGCATTGGCTAAAATATTGAATAGTGCAAACAGGATAGCTTTAGAATAATGGAACAACAGTATCACTTTAGGGAACATGATTTAATGGAGATATTCAAAAGCGTTTTTGGATATACGGCTCCTCCGTTCCTGTTTTCCTTACAGAATAAGGTTGAGAATGCGTTGTTCAAAAAATCGAAGACATCTGAAGAGTACGAATTCAACACAACCGGGGAACGCCGAGAATATAACATGCACAGCGTTCCCTTCTATGCCAATAATGCAAACGGCAATGAGATGTTCTTGCCTATCTGGTTGATTCGTCCTGATGGAAGCCGGCTCTTACTTCAAAATACAGTTTCGTCCATGGTAGGAACTACTATTATCAAAGAAGAGATAATGGTTAACCGCCAGGGAAGTTTCAAAGAAGAGATATCATTGAGCGACTGGGATATGAATGTAAAAGGCTTGATTGTTTCCACGGACTTGGATTATCCGGATGAGATGGTGTACGAACTGGGACAACTTCGAAAGATGGGTACTGCTTTGGGTATTGAGAATGCCAGGACTTCGCTCCTGATTGAAGATGATGAGAAGGTGGTGATCAAACGCCTTCGATTTACCGAAATCAAAGGAATGAAGCATATACAGGCTTTTGAAATGGACTTGATTAGCGATAATACATTCTCCTTAATTATTGAGTGATATGTATGTACGATTGACAGGACACTTTGAAATTGTGAGGGCTGATGGTCGAAAGATCACTTTTACAAGTTGGAACTCTGTGGAGATTGAACTGGATATGTTCAAAATAAATTCTTCGTGTGTGATCCGGATCCCGGCTTCAGCTCGACTACAAGCCAAAGGGACAAAAAGTGGTGGATCGGTTCAATCCGCAAAGCAGTTCAATAGAGGAGATAAGATTATTGTTAAGCTGGGATATGACAACCGGTTGGAGACAGAATTCACCGGTTATATATCCCGTGTGAACTTCACAAGCCCCTGCGAAATAGAATGCGAAGGCTTTGAGTTCCTTTTGCGAAGTCCCTGCGAAACCAAAACCTGGAAGCAAACCAATATGAAGGAAGTGATCCAGTATATTATTAAGGACACGCCCATCGAGCTGAGTGATGAGATTCCGGATGTGAGTTTCACAAAGTTTGTGATTCCTGCGAATATGACAAAGCTGGAGGCTTTGCAGATGGTTAAGGATAAATACGGAATGACAATCTTTTTTGATGGCTCTTTGCTCTATGCCGGTTTAGCTTATGTACCTGATAAGGGAACTGTAAAATATAGACTGGGCTGGAATACGATTAAGGATAATGATCTGAAATATCGGAATGCTGAAGATGTAAGCCTGAAGATAAAAGCCGTATGGATCAAACCGGATAATACCAAAATAGAAGCTGAAGTGGGTGATCCTAAAGGAAGCCTGAGAACTCTATTCTTTTACAATGTATCCAGCAAAAGCGAACTGGAGAAACTGGCAAAAGAAGAAATACAAAAGTATAAGTACTCAGGGTATGAAGGCAAAATTACAACATTTTTACAACCATTTGTGAAGCCGGGCATGAAAGGAGAATTACAGGATCCACGATACGATGAGCGAAAGGGAACCTATTACATCACAAAGGTCAAAACAAAAGCAGATCGCAATGGCGGTCGTAGAACTGTTGATTTCACACTGAAGTTATGAGCCAATACGAACAAGATATATTGAATGGCATCCGGGCACTGGGTAAACAAGATGACAGTTCTTTCATAGCTGTTGTCGAGAACAACTATCCTGATAAGGATTATGTGGATGTGAAAGATTTAGCCGGTACTCAATATTTGGAGGTTCGCAAACGTGCAGCCATTGAGTCCGGAACTGATGGGATTATCATTACACCGGTGACAGGATCCACGGTGATTGTTACTCGGATAGGGAAAAGTGATGAACTGTTTATATCGATGTTTTCAGCAGTGGATCGTGTCGTGATCGATGGGGGCGAATATGGAGGGTTAATTAAGATACAGGAGCAAATAAATAAACTGAATGCCCTGGTTAAAACAGTAAATACCCTGATTCAGCAATACAACAGCCATACACACCCGGTTGCTACAACAGGATCAGCAGTGGCTCAAACGGGAACGGCATCGGCTACAACCATGACAGCCCAGACAGCTCAGGAATTCAAACGTGAAGATTACGAAAACGAAAAAGTAAAACACTGATGGCAAATAAGAATAAAGGTATATTGATAGGTGATGATGGTAATCTGCTCATTGAAGTTACACGGGATGCTCAGGGCAAAATAACTGACGGCTTGGTTATCGGAGATGTGACTTCACAGAATCAGAATACAATCCTCCTGGCTGAAAAAGGAGAAATAAAGAACTCGCCTCTTTTGGGTGTTGGAATCGCTTCTTATCTCGATGATGAATCGCCTTCAGAGTTACTTCGTGAGGTTCGCATTAATCTTCGCATGGATGGGCAAAAAGTTCGTTCATGTGGTTTTGATAACAATGGTAAACTTATAATTCAGGGAGGTTATGAAGACTAAGGTAAACGATAATCAATCATTGGCTGATATTGCAGTACAGGTTAGCGGGTCGGTTGAGTCCAGCTTTGATATTGCCGTGAAAAACAATCAGAGTGTAACGGGCATATTGACGGCTGGGCAGGAATTAGACAAATCCGGCATAATCAATAATAAGGTTGTGGATCAGCTGGCAGTACAAAAAGCGATACCGGCATCAGCATCTAAAAAAGTGATCGATGTACAATTGACAGGTATAGGATATATGACAATCGGGCAAAATTTTACAATAAAATGACATTGGAAGATATATATAATAAAATAACGGAACGATTTATTTCCGATCCGGTGGTGATTGCCAAATATGGACTTGAGGAGGGTAAAACCTTCAATGAGCAGTTCTCAGAAGCTTCGCTGGAGCAGATCCTGTTTTACGACATTGCTTCCAATATGCTTCTGAATATGCAGAATTTCAACCAGCATAAGATCGATGTGGATAAATTGCTGGGAGAAAAGAAAGCCCATACTCCTAACTGGTATGCTACTATGGCAGGGCTTTTTCAGTTCGGCTACCAGTTGAACGGAGATAGTGATTCTTATGATAATTCAGGTTTGACTCAGGAAGAAATAGAGAAATCCCGAATTGTAAAATTCGCTGCTGCTGTACCGGGAAGAAATAAAAGCATCCTTTACCTGAAGATTGCCACCGGGACAACCGAAAATAAGCAACCTCTATCTGCTACCCAGCTGGAAGCTTTTACTTTCTACATGACTCAGGTGAGCGATGCCGGCGTAAATCTGATTATCATCAATGATCAGGCGGATGAGATCGCCATTGAGATGGATGTATATTATGATCCGCTTATCCTTGATAAATATGGTAAACGGCTGGATGGATCCGATGATACTCCAGTCCAGAATGCAACCAAACATTATATACATAATCTGCAATTCAATGGAATGTATGTCAATGCCAGCCTGATCGATTCGGTGCAAGCTGTCACCGGTGTGAAATTTCCGGAATTGAAAAGTGCGGCATCACGGTATGGTGTATATACGGACTTCAGGAAGATAGATGGAATGGAAAAGGCTCATGCTGGGTATTACACTATAAAAGATACAAACCTGAAGCTAAATTTTAAGCCTTATGAATAGTAAATATTATGATGTCAATTATACCCAGTATGCGATGCAGCTACTGACGAATAATTACCGGATAGATATGGTAATCTCTATCATAAAGGCAATAACAGCTCCACTGAATGAGATCCATGCACAGTTCGACACGCTAAGAACCGGTATCGATTTCAATACTTACTCTCAGGTGTGTTATATGCAAGGCTTATTGAATGATAACTTCGATCCGTTGGAAAGAAGGATCCGGATCCGGAACGCTGCCATCAATTATGATTATTACTTGCTTCACAAACGAAATAAAAAGAAACCGGTGCGATTATCAAAGAGAGGCTCTGAGCAATATAAGCCCTATTACTGGAGTGTTCGCGGGTTGTTACGTTCTCATAATATAGATTTTGAGGTTATTCTACCAGCGGGATATAATCTATCTGAAGAGGAGGAGAATAAGATGATGAATCTAGTTAATCAAAGTAAATTAGCATCTAAACGATATATAATAAAATAAATTACTACTTATGAATAAGGTAAATATAATAGCGAAGGATGATTTCCCGATGGATTCCGATGGCATGGACTTTATACAGAAAATGATACATCAGGTCTACAAGCTCGCCAGACTTGGAGGAGGTGATTATATACTGGAGGGATGCAATGAAGTCGGAGGCGTTGTCTCAGATGGTCAGATGGTCATAAGTGGGGAATTAGTAGAATTTAAAGGCGGTCAGAAACAAGATTATATTGTGATTATCGAAACAAGGGAGACGATACATGATGAAGAGGAAACAGGCGAAATAATAGAATATCCTGAAGCTTATGTCAGTAGATATGCAACCTTTGCGAATGATGGTAAGCTTAAATGGGAAGGTATGAAGAGGATCGTAACCAATCAGGAGTTAGAAGAAAGACTTGATGCCATAACAGGTGACGCTCCGGGTATGGTAAAAATGTGGGCTGGCAAAGAATCTAAAATACCAGCTGATTATATACTTTGTGATGGAAGGGTACTTCTAAATAATGAATATCCTGAATTATATGAGGCTTTAGATGGGATATATGGAATTGAAGGTAATACAGGATTCAAGATACCCGATATGAGAGATAGATTCGTTGTCGGCCATAACAATCAAAATGAAGATTATAAAAGTATCGGGAATAAAGGTGGTGCCGTTGAAATAACACCATCTGTAGAACAATTACCTCCTCATGGGCATAAATTCAGAGGGGCGCGGTATGATGCGAATAACTGGCGGGGAACGGGTGATCCTACAGGCTCATATACGGTATACTATGATGATAATTCTATTACAGAACAGACCGGTGAAGGGAAACCTATAGATATTAGACCTCCTTATTTTGTAATAGCATATATAATAAAAGTAAGATAGATTATGATTAGTTTGATAGATATATTAAGAATATTCCGGACGAATTATACTCCCAGTGAGAGAGAGTTTCAGGAAACATGGAAATCCTTCTGGCATAAATCGGAGCGTTTACCAATACAACAGGTTTTGGGGCTGAATGATGCACTAGATAATAAGGCTAGTAAAGAGGAACTGGCTAATGCTACAACTAATTTTAAAGGCTATCATTCAAGCCTTACTGAGTTACTGGCTGCATATCCACAAGTCAAGAACAAAAAAGACTTCTTTGCATGGGTAGGTTCACCATATCCGGGCACCGTATATAAAGTGTACGCAAATGGCGGGGCATGGATGAATACCGGTGAGATCCCGACACAACAGGAGATAGATTTGGCTGATTATGTAAAAGTTAAGACAATAGTAAACGTATCTCAACTTAAAGATGAATACAATTACGAAGATGAACAAGATGCCCGTGATGCTGTGCCGGTTCATTTGCGAGGGTTAGGGCAAAAAGTTATTTATCAGCTAAAAGACGGCAGAAAAGTAACTGATACATATTTAGGAGTATCATTAGCACAATGGAATGACCCGTTAAAATGGGCTAGAGAAATAACAACAATCGATTTAGACTATATAGAAGAAATAGCAGGTGTACCTAGTCCAACCAATCAATTTGATATAGATAATATCACACCTAATAAGGCATTAAGTGGAAGTAGTGGTTTAGAAGTAACTCTAAATACTACATCAATATCAAATTACATCCCTATTACTAAAGGGGATAAAATATATTTTAACAGTGATCGTGTTATTGCATTTTATGACGCTAATAAAAATCTCATAACTTATTTAAAGGCTTTAGATGATACTCCATCACAAGATGATCGCATAATAGATATTACAGGAGATTACAGCTATATGCGATTTACTATCATGAATGAGTGGCTTGATTCTACTTATTGCTATCTGAATGAAATAAATAATAATGATGTAGAACCAAGTGGTGAAAATCAATTTAATAAAAATGGTATAACTCCGAATAAAGCTCTTAATGGAGCAACAGGTTTGGAAGCAGATCACCTGTCTGCTTCAATATCAAATTACATACCAATAGCCAAAGGAGATAAAGTCTTTTTTAATAGCGATAGAGTAGTGGCTTTTTATGATAGTAATAAAACACTTATTACTTTTTTGGCGGCATTGGATGACAATCCCTCACAAGATAATCGTATAATAGATATTACAGGAGATTACAGCTATATGCGATTTACTGTTATGAATGAGTGGCTTGATACTGCTTATTGTTATATAAATGAGGATATAGAGGGAAATTCTTACTCAGGTGTTCCCGCATCTAAAATTTTATATAACAGAAAACCTATTAATGACGTATTTATAAATAATGTAAAAAAAGAGGTATTTGTCGATGCAAAAAAGGTTCTTATAGGAAGTGTAAACTTACCTGATTATTTGATAAATCTATCGTACAACCCTAAAATATATAATTACGAGTTAAGAAAAGATATAACTAATGCTGCTATACTGCCTGACAATATGATAATCGCAGCAATAGGTAATAAGATTGTGAAGTACGGACTTGACGGAATAGAAACTATTTTATTAGAGATTAACTCTGTATCCGACTGGCGTTGTTTATGGTGTCATTCATCAGGATCAGTATTCTTTAGCCCGATGAATAGTTATTCAGAAAATACTGATGCATCTAATTACGGTCTGTACAGATATGATGGAACTACTGTGACTAAAGTTATCCAGTTAGCGAGCAGGCAAAGTATATGGGGAATTGATGAAGATAGCAAGGGTAATATATATGCAGGGGTTTATTCTTTGGGTGTAAATAATACAGACTTATACAAGTCTACCGATGGAGGTAACACATTTACAAAGTTAAGGAGCTGGTCTCCTTTGAAACATATCCATGCTTTATATGTGGATAAACTGACTGATACTTTATATGTTTCTTTGGGTGATACATATTCAGTCTCGCAAAATTTTAAATCGACTGACAGGGGTGCTACTTTTTCACCCTGTATAGATTCTATGCGTAGGCAGATGACAGCAATTATATCATCTGGAAAATATAGATTTTTTGGTACAGATCATTCTCCGATCGGTGTAATTTACAGAACTTCTGATGATAATACCCTTGAAGTGTCTCTTAATGTAGGCTATTATTCCAATGTATTCTTCTTGCGCCGTTCAGATTTGACCGGATGGATATATGCCGGATTCAAGACTGATCCGAGCGCTACATCTAACCTCTATTGCTCTGTATGGGTAACAAAAGATGACGGCGATACTTGGGAAATAGTAAAAGAAATTAATGTAGTATCTGCGGGCGAGGGCTTTTGGTTTGCTTCCAATTTCAAAGACGGGAATATGATCGTAGGCTATAAGCTAAACAATGCGTTCAAAGGTCTTGGCGTCAGTGAGCTTGTGCAGCCTGTATATGCAAGTGATGGCATTACTGGGACTATTATTAAACCTATCACATATAATTACTAAATATATCTTTTATTATCTTTGTGAAAATTTTACAATGAACAACCCTTTTAAAATAGAAATTAATCAAAGTCGTATATTCGGACTTGATTTGTTAAGGGCTATGGCAATATTATTTGTTTTAATTTGCCATGCTGAATTACAACTGCCTAAAATATTACAAGACTTAAGCAAATTGTTCTATTTTGATGGCGTACTTATCTTTTTTGTTCTTTCAGGTTATCTTATTGGGAATATTTTTATAAAACAGTTTAATAATAATGATTTTTCTAAATCTTTAGTTTTGAATTTTTGGAAAAGAAGGTGGTTAAGGACTTTACCTGCTTATTTGTTTACTCTGATCTTGTTGATTGTAATATGTAAATTTTCAAATCCCAATTTCCCCATAGAAAAAACTTGGCGTTATTTTTTCTTTTTGCAAAATATAAATACAAAAGAGCATCTATTCTTTTTTGGCGAATCATGGAGTTTAACGGTTGAAGAATGGTTTTACTTATTAATGCCAATTTTAACATTATCAATTCATTTTATATTTCGATTAAATTTTAAAAAATCTATTTTGTTATATATAGGATTGACTATTATAGGAATGTTTGTTATCAGGCATATTAAATATATTATATACAATCCACAAGACATAAGGGATTGGGCTGATTATTTTAAAGATTCTGTAAACACAAGGCTCGATAGTATTTCCTTTGGGGTATTAGGTGCATACTTGAACTATTATTATAAAGATAAATGGTTGAAATTAAATCATTTTAAATATATGATGATAGGGTTAATTTCCTTTTTTGTGATTAGGTATTTAGTCTTATTCGGATTTATAGAAAGAGGGAGCTATTTTAATTGCAATATTGCATTTGCTCTAAATTCTTTACTAATATTTATTACACTTCCTTTTTTCTCAAATATGAAGGAAACAAAGAGTAAATTATTTAATAATGCTATAACAAAAATTAGTCTTATATCATACTCAATGTATTTATTAAATCTCTCTGTCATCACCTACTCTTTTATAAACAGGTTGAATATAATAAGTTATGTTGGAGATTATAAATTATCGGTTGTGATAAACTATTCGTTATTTTGGATATTGACTATACTTTGCTCAATATTGATGTATAAGTATATCGAGATTCCTTTTATGAAATTGAGAGATAGAAAATAATTCCACTATTATCTCTTAAATAAAAAATCCCCGCCTCCACAAAAGCCAGTTTCTCAGGCATGGCTTAAATGATAAAGGTGCATACACACCACGACAGGGACTCACTATGTCCTTGCTCTTGGTGTGCATGCACCTCTTTTTATGCCTGAGAGCTACAAAAGTAATAATTAAAAGTTTAAAGTGTATTTAAAATGAATTTAAAGAAAATGTTTAAAACCGCCCCTCTTCCATTTCAGGGGCAAAAAAGAAGATTTGCAGGCGGTTATGCTTTAGCATTGTCAGAACTGAATGCCAAACAAGAAATAAAAGTAATAGTTGACTTATTTGGTGGTTCAGGTCTGTTGGCGCATATTGCAAAAAGTGTTGTACCTGAAGCAAAGGTTGTTTATAATGATTACGACAATTACAGCCAGCGATTGCATAATATTGATAAAACAAACCGATTACTGGCTGATATTCGTTCTATACTAATTGATGAACCGAAAGATATAAAGGTAGATGGCAATGCAAAATCTAAGATATTAGATCGTGTGCAGCTTGAGGACAAACAAGGATATGTTGACTATATAACCTTATCCGCCTCTTTGTTATTTTCTGCTAAATATGCACTTACATTGGAGGAGTTCAGCAAAGAGCATTTTTATAATCGGGTAAAAGCTTCAGCCTATGATTTCGATCCTGATGAGTATTTAGATGGATTGGATGTGGTAAGAATGGACTACAAAGAACTTTATAGACAATATAAAGATGTTCCAGGTGTTGTATTTGTTGTGGATCCCCCATATCTTTCCACTGATACTAGTACATACAACTCTGATAAATATTGGAAACTTAGAGACTATCTTGATGTACTGAATGTTCTGGTTGATACGAACTATATTTTCTTTACATCTAACAAGAGCTCCCTAGTTGAACTGTGTGAGTGGCTGGATGATAATAAGAAGTTTTGTAATCCTTTTGCTCGATCGGTTTTGAATACTCAAAATGTGACACTCAATAAGGATGCAAAATATACAGATATGATGTTGTATAGATTCCTGAAGGAATGAAAAAAGCCCCTTAACTGGGGCTTTTACTATACAAAAGACAATACAATATACCCTCTCTACAGTGCAGTAAAAAGTTTAAAATATACTCAATTTACCACAAATATATAATATGATTATTGAATTTCACAAGGCGAAAAATTAGTTATAATTCCAAACGTAAACTATAATTCCAAATGTTAGGATAGCTTGTGAACGTTTGGTATTATAAAGATTTACATTTGAAATTTTGGAAAATACTATATTATGTAATATAGAGCTATTACATACTCAAGAATCGATTTTTAATTATCAAATTATTCTTGAAACAAAAGGAGAGTACAATGCTATTGATAGTAACTCAGAGGTAAACTCTGATAATTGGATGAATTTAGAGGAGTTTTCTTCTTTATCTCAATTATATCCAATATTAGGATTCAAAAACACATGGGGTAAATTAGATACTAAATTGCAAGTTGAAGCAAATATTAAGAATTACAATTTTGATAAAGACTCAACAGACTTCTCATTTCAGGAATTGTACACTCAATTTGAACTTGAAGGAAAACATTTTTTCATTTTTGGAAAAAAAAGACTTGATTGGGGAACAGGAATGATATGGAATCCGACAAACTTTTTTATTCAAAAAGATCCTATTAGAACTCAAAGCCGTTTAGAGGGATTATTTATGCTTAATTATTCATACCTGTTTGGACGGAATACTTTAAGTTTTTATCTTTTTCCGGAGAAAGAAGGGAAGAATTTTAAAGCGGCCTTGCGATATGAGTATTCGAAGGAACGGGTAGATGCAAGCCTTTCATTTGTAGAATATGGCAAATATCAACAATTTGGTTATGATATATCATATGGAGGAAATCTTTTTACAGCTTATTGTGAAGGGGTTTTGAGAAACTATACAAAAAGTTTTGCACTTAGTGATATTGGAACACTTATCACTCCTCAAAATAGAAGCAAAAGATTTAGGAGTGAGTTTGTACTGGGCACATCAATAATTTTTAATTCGAACCTGTCATTTAGTGGGGAATATCATTTTCGTGAAGATTATTTGAGTAAAAGTGATGTTAAGCTTTATAAAAAACACCTGCCTTCTAATATAGAACTATTCGACCCTTTAAGCGTGGGTAAACATACTTTGTTTGGGAATGTTGAATATAAAGAAACTTATTCAAGATGGTCAATTAATCTAAGATCATTCTACGATATTACTTCAAATCAGTTGGCGATATCCCCTGTGGGAATATTGTCTCTAAATAATTTTCAGTTTGAGCTGACAAGTATGTTTTATAATAACTCTTTATCAATACATAATATTCAAACCTCATTACTAGTAAGTTGTTTTTTTTAATTTTTTTTAACATGGATTCAATTATAAAATTAAATAACATTGAAAAAAGTTATACAAATGGTAAGGTTAAGAATCAGGTGCTAACTGATTTTTCTTGGAACTTTGAAAGGAACTGCTTTACAGTATTAGCCGGTCCATCAGGTTCAGGTAAATCTTCTCTTCTGAATATATTAGCTACATTAGACCGGCCAGATAGTGGAATTTATATTTTGGATGGACAAATTATAAACTTTGAAAAAAAGAAAGAACTAACCAGACTTCGAAAAGAAAATTTTGGTTTTATATTTCAATCTTTTAATCTTATCCCAGTATTAAGTGCTTTAGAAAATGTAGAACTACCTCTCACACTTTTTAAATACAGAGAAAAAGAGAGATATACTATGGCAGAGGAGGCTCTTACATTAGTCGGACTAAGAGATAAGATTAATAAGCGGCCTTACGAAATGTCAGGAGGGGAACAGCAACGAGTAGCTATTGCTCGTGCAATAGCTCGTCATCCGAAAATTATTTTTGCAGATGAACCAACAGCTAATTTAGATAGAAAGAACGCATGGAATATAGTTCATTTGATGAAAGACCTGAATGAGAAAGAAGGCTTAAGCTTTGTTATTGCAAGTCATGATGAGAAAGTTATTCAGACAGGAAAAGAAGTGATTCAATTAGGAGAATAGTTTATATTACATACATGAAAAATATTATAATATAAAATAGTTATATTTGTAAATCAAATAGAATAATTATGGAAGATAAGAAGTTAGATGAAAAGGAGAGCCTTATAATAATTACAGAGATGATAAAGAATGCTCGAACTAATTTGAGGGCGAAAATTAATTGCAATACCTTGTTGATTTGGGGATATACTACTGTAATAATATCTTTTCTTGTTTGGTTTCTAAAAAAAAATAGTTATATCTCTTGGTCTTCCTTATTATGGTTACTTATTCCTTTAATCTGTATACCTACAACTTTATATCTTCACTCGAAAGATAAAACTAAAATTACGTCCTATATAGATAAAAGCATTTTCAATATTACAATTTTGTTTGCTCTCGTTTGTACTACAACTGCATTATCAACAATAATTGTAGACTTCCCAATTTTATTTATAGAACAGTTACTTATAAGTATGATGATAGTTATAGTTGGTGCTCTTATTAACTATAAGCCTATTATATGGGGAGGAATAACAGGAATTATTGCAGCACACATTTTGCTGTTTATTCCTGATATGGTTAGCCAAATACCGATTTTTGCAGCTACATTTATTCTTTCCATCATCATACCCGGACATATATTTAAAAAGTCTACTTCTTCTCATGTTTAAAGGACTAAATCCACTATTACATTCAGAATTGCGTTTAGCAATTATGTCACTCTTAATTTCTATTCAAGAGGCTGATTTTATGTACATCATGGAACAAACAAAGGCTTCGGGAGGAAACATGAGTGTACAGGTAGACAAACTTAATAAGGCTGGATATATCAAAGTAACCAAAACTTTTAAAGATAAAAGACCTCGTACAATCTGTAAAATTACACAAAAAGGGATAGATGCTTTTGAAGAGTACGTAGAGGCATTAAAGTCCTATATAAACAAGTGATTTGCGAACCTATAACTATTTGTGTTGTAATTAATCATAATTTCACATAAAATATTTTATGAGAGATGTAGATTATTCTCTACTATGCATTAATAATTTTAATTCATTATAGTCATGCCAACATGGGAATTAACAGAAAGGCAAATCTATAAGCTCTTAAAGCATCCTTATCAGATAAACAAGGCTATTGTAGAAGATATGACCTCTGCCTATTTAGAATTTGTAGAAGAACTATTCACTTATCTAAATGAGAGTAATGATAACAAGAAAATAATCCGTAAATTAAATACAGCTCAGATAGAATTTGCAACAATCAAGGCTTTTGAAGAATCTCTTCCAACTGAAAACAATAAACTTAAAATTGTATTCCTTGATAAGTTGATTAGCTTAGTTGAAAAAGAGTTAGAACTACTTTATCGACAAATGGAACACCCAAAGTTCTTCATCAATATTGAATCTGAATGGAAATCTCCAATTTATGTTAACTCTGAAGAAATAAAACTTATCGACATCATGGAACTAGCTTGCGGATTTTATTACCTTATAAATGGACTCCTACGTGTCGATAATAAGGAATTACATTTGATTGATATTACTCGTCTATTTGAAAAAACATTCAATATCACTCTTGGGGATATCTATAAGAAAGAAGAAGCTGTTATAAAACGGAAACCTCAAAAAATAACCAATTTTCTAGATCGTCTAAAAATAGCTATCATTCAAAAAAGTATTGAACAAGGCTACAATTTACAAACTGATTTTTCAAAATTAAACCCTTAATTTACCCAATGATTATCAGTTTATTATGAGTTATTTATAGGGAAGTAGGTGTGCTACTCCCCTATTTTGTTGTCTTTCATTGTCCGACCTTTGTTCTGCCAATCGATTGGAATTAATTAGATTCATTAATTTCAAAAAAGTAAATGTTATGTATTTAGACAATGAAGACTTTATCAAATGGATGGAAAAACTTAACTCCAAGCTGTCGGAAATCGGGCAGGATGTGAGAACCATGTTGAACACTTCGGATATTTTGGATGATAATGAGAAAATATTGGATAATCAAGACTTGTGCTTTCTTTTCAAGGTGTCTAAGCGAACACTTCAACGTTACCGGGACAAAAAGATACTACCCTACTTCAAAATAGAGGAACGTGTATACTATAAAGCCGGCGATATCCGTGAGTTTGTCCGGAAATACGGAAACACTTCGTCTGTCCGATGGGACAAGCCCGTATCGGAAGATGAAGTATAAGCAACCCCAATCAACAACAAAATTTTTCCCCTTTAACAAATGCCCTTTCACAAAAACCACGAAGGGTTTTGGTAGAGGGGAAAGATTTTCTTTCAGCAAGAAATTACATTCCTCTTCCTCTTTTCTTATTTTTCTTTTTTCTGATCGAATCCTCCCTTTCTTTTTCACGGACAAAGTTTTCCGCTTCGTAGTCTGTACCGTGTTGTTCAAACAGGCTGAGGCCTGCATTAAAGCTGTCGCTTTCGGCGGATGACGGAACTCCGGAGGATTCCGACAATCGGCCGGGGCGATTCGTTTCTGTTGAAGATTTTCCAACTGCCGTTGGTTGAATGTTCCTTTCAGAAGGATTATTCAGCAGGCCGTTAAAAACATTGGCCGAAAATTCTTTACCTAAGCGCGAACCGTTCAGTATCGTTCGATTTTGATAGTCGATGAAGGTCGCTCCGTAAATCCGCCCTTGTTCATTCTGTCTGAATACGCAACCGATACCTTGTTGTAATAAAAATTGTTTGAAGCTGTTTATATCTATGTTAGGTTGTTTCATGGCTTTGCCAATAATCGGTTTCAGCCGTTCTCTGACATTGGATTTGTCAATAACCGTTTTCGATTTGTCAAAATGCTTTTGCAAAGCCTCAGTATTTACTGACTTTCCGAATAAAGAAGATTTGAAAGGCTTAGATACCTTTTCTCCATTCTCATCCAATACCGAATAAACCAACCCCTTATACGGTTTACCTCTGTATTCTCCCTTAACCTCTTCTGCCGTTACATTGAACTGTTCCAACAAAGTACGGTATTCCCCGAACGACTGGAAATGATAATTAGCCATAATGGATTTAGTAACATTCCCAACCTGATGTTTTAAATCTCCCGCTTTATAATCTATCTTCTTTGTCGGAGCTTCACTTTCCCGTTGCCCTTTCTTTAGAGGGATAAGATTAAATTCCTGCTCCAGCTCTTTACATATCTTCATGGAACGAGTCACTTCGTAACTGTCGTTAATCTTTTTTCCAGTTTCATCTATTCGCAAAGAAATAATATGCAAATGCTCCCTTTGGATATCGGAATGTTTAATTACTATATAAGGCTGATTACCATATCCTAATTTCTCCATATAGCGTTGGGCGATTTTTGATAGCTGCTCATCAGAGAGCTTATCCTTGGGGTCGGGATTAAGCGATGCATGAAAGACCACCTTTTCGGTTTTGTTGTTCATTGCCAGATAAGGCGCAAACGAATCCATGCAATCCCGGACAGAGAATCTCCCGTCCAGCGAATCGAACATCTTTTGGCGGTATAATACTTTGGCGGTATTATCATCCATCTTGATTTTGTTGTATGCCAATACTCCGTAAATTGATTTACCCGAACTTATTTTAGCAAGCATCTGATCTAATGAAGAATTAAAAACTAAAAATTAAAAATCGGATATTTGTTCTCTGAGTTTGGTTGCCATTTTTTCAAAATCTTTCATGGTTTGTATAAATTCGAGTGTTGATTTATCCAAAATTTTCATCATAAATCGGGCCTTGTCTTCTCCTGAATTCCTTATCAAAGCGACAAAAAGTTGGTTATAATTATTCTTTATTACGCGGAATTGGGCAAAGAATTGTGTCAGCTGTATTACAAAATCAATAGCTGATTTATTGACTTCAATAACTTTTAGCCTGTGGTTCAATACACAATCGGCAATAAATTTCGACTTGCTTTTCTGCCCCGATTGCTGAAACATGGAGAGAAACCTCTCATTTTCTTTATCGGTTAAGCGAATCATATAGCGATATTTCAGAATATCGTCTTTCTTAGGTCTTCCTCTTTTTCTTTTGGGAGCCTGCTCCCCGGTTGTAATATGTTCCATATTCATTTTATTATTGGTTTACTCTAAAGTTCGACTTGGGAGAGCTTTCTCCAAACAGCGGGTTTGGGCAAGAAATGTTTTTGGAAAGCAGGGAAAATGGAATTTTCTGCTGACAAAAACACTTCTTGCTATTAGCTGACGCTAATAAAATCCGCCTGTACGGGCGGACATTGACAGGAACCGGAACGGTTACTCATTAATAATCGGGAATCGGTATCCGGAACACTTCGGGTGTTTTCGTTATTGAATATCTTTTCTTTAGATATTCCATAGCTATTTTGCTATTCTCTTATACAAAATTACATGGAATAACTCACTATTAATCAAAGTCAATAAAGACGATTAACGACAGCAAAAGCCATGTGATGACACTTCGAAAAAGGGATTGATTTTCTGTTTTTATTTGCAGGAGAATTGCAAAACGGCAATGCTTCGGATGAGCCGATTTGCTTATGTTGAGAAAAGGATAAATGACAATACGAATAATCGATTAAAACCAATCATATATGGATAAAGAAAAGAATAAGAGCAAAAGTGAAGGACAGGGTATATCCATAGATGCAGGCTCAAAAGAGGAAGCGAAGATAAACCCCAATGCCTTTATCCGCAACATCGCTGTTGCAGGTAATACTACAAGCCTACCTGCACATCTGCCTATAAGCATGCAAGACACAGAACAAGAAGACGAAAATTCAAACGAATCAGAAACAAAGGTTGATACCAGTGAGCCCAAAACAAAAGAATCAATAAAACGCAGGAAAGGGCAGACGGCTACTATCGATTATGAAACGGTATTCCTTGCCCGGAACGAATTAAGTAACCGTCAGGGCTTGTATATCGACAAAGAGAATTACGAAGTGTTGCAAACTCTTGTTCGCTCTATACGCTTCGAACGCTTAAGTGTCAGCGGTCTGGTGGATAATATCGTCAAACATCATATCGAACTTTATGGTGATGAGATAAACCGCATTTTTGAAGAAAATATTAGGAAACCAATCAAGTGAAACGAAGAATGAAAAACTAAAAATGAAAAAACAAGATACAGTAACAATAAATTAAAAATTAAAAGATTATGAATTCAACACATTCAAACAAACAGCCTTTGTACATTTCAATTTGTACCCAGAAAGGCGGAGCCGGCAAGTCCGTGTTCACGACACTTGTCGCCGGTTACCTGCATTATGTGAAAGGATACGATGTAGCGGTTATCGATTGCGATTATCCGCAATGGAGTATTTACAAGATGCGTGGCCGGGAAGCTGAACAAATAGGGCGTAATCCGTTCTATGGGAATAAAGCGGAAGTATTCTTTTCCAAATTAGGTAAACCGACTTACCCGATAGTTCCCGCACAGCCTGAAACGGGACTACATCAGGCAATAGAATTTTTATCGGCGGAAGAACAGAAATACGACATCGTATTGTTCGACCTGCCGGGAACAGTAAATAACGAAAGCGTTGTGCAGACCTACTTTGCAATGGATTACCTGTTTGTTCCCATAACCACCTCCCGCATCAATATGGAGAGTACACTGCCCTTCATGATATCTACCAATGAGATGCTGACCGTCAATCAGGGAAACACGAAGCTGAAAGGCATATATCCCTTTTGGAATATGGTTACAGGACGGGAAAAACAGGAATTATTCGATTACTATGAGAACGCCATATTGAGCTTAGGCATCACTATCCTGCAAACCAAAATACCCAAAAGCGTGCGCTATGACAGGGAGCAATCCATTGAAGGGAACGACTATCTGTTCCTGTCTACCATATTCCCACCGGATAGACCTCTCTTGAAAGGGAGTAATCTTGATTTATTGGTCGAAGAGATAATTCAGACTATAGAATTATGAAAACGATAGGAATAATTGCACTAACCATAGCCTGTCTATTTATGGCAGGATTGAATCTGTGGAATGAGTTTAAGGACTGGTTTGATAAAAAATACCAGCGGAAAGAACAAGGTAAGCCGGATAACCAGTCAATGGATATCCGAAAAGATGAAACGAAAAATATTCCGGATATTATCGGTAAATCAAAATTCAACTTAAAAGAAGAAGAACTCAAACAAAAACAAAGGCAGGCTGAACAAACCAGAAAGATTACAGTCGATGTAGAAGAGAATAATATTCCTATTCACAGCATCGATTTGGAGAAGGAAGAAAACCCTCTCTCCGGTTATACAGGACCAATCAGTTCGGAGGATGAAATTATACTGGATACACAATATGATAAGACTGATATTGTTCAAAGTAAAGACCAGTCTTTTACGATGGATGAATTTGAATTGTTGGCAAAAACCTTGCAGGGAAAACCCATGCCGGAAAAGGAAGAAAAACAGATTCCTGAAATACTACAAAGAGTACACGGGACTAATCTGTATGAACAGTTTATCAGTCAGGTTAATGGAGCGGAAGCAATAGCCGGTAATATATTGAGGTTGGCTGAAATAGATTCGGAAATGGATAATAACAATAACAGCTCCAACACAGGAAACCTGTCAAAATTTATACGCACATGAAACAGAATACAATAACAATAGACAAGGCTCAATTTGAAAAGATAAATAGGCTTGTTGGAGAATTGAATCGTATATTCAAAACCATATCCGGGGATAAACCTGATACTCCCCTGTATTGGTCTGGCTCGAAAAGTGATTTGGTGGAACTGGCATATGGAATACTTGAAACAAAACGATTCAATGACGGAGATATAGATATTCAGGAAGCTGTCCGCCATCTTAGCGAGATATTCTCCATTCCCATTCAGGATTGTTACGATGTATTCCGAGCTATCAGGAGGCGTACCGATAGCAGGACTTTATATCTGGATGAGATGAAAGCCAGACTAAACCAACGAATGGATGATATGGATAATGGCATTTTTAAGAAAAGATGGAAATAGATATGGAGATAATCGCGATTGAAAAGAAAACATATGAGTTGATGAAAAACCGGTTCGAGGATTTTGTAAAGCAAGTCGAAATACTCTGTAATAACAATCAGAAAATGGAATGGCTCAGTAATGGGCAAGTCTGTGAAATGCTCAATATATCGAAGCGGACACTCCAATCTTACAGGGATAATGGGACTTTATCTTACTCACAGATAGGGCATAAGTGCTATTACAAGCAATCGGATATCGAAAATCTGATAGAACAATCACAAATAAAGAAATAACAGCAATGGATATACTTAACGGAAAATCAGAAGAGGTTATATCTTTCTTCTCGGCTCTGGGTAAAATGCTCGATAACATTCAGTTGGCTCTTAAAAATAAGGCTTCGAACGATAATAGACTGCTGACAAGCAAAGAAGTTTGTAAACTTCTCTGTATTTCGCCCCGTACTCTTCAGGAATGGAGGAATACGGGGAAGATACCGTTTATTAAAATCGGCGAGAAGGTGTTGTATAAGTGGTCAGAGATAATAAACATATTTAACAGGTAAGAAATATGCTATTATTTTCATGATAATAAGAAGTTATATTTACAATATAGCCTCATCATCGGAACATTAAACTTTAATATAAATAGCCTTTTGTAGATGTTTTTTAATATATTTGCTCAATAATAATTTATCTATAGGATAAAACAAATCAAGATATATCTTGTTAAACTGGTTATAAGATAGATACGTTATTAGTAATATAATATTTAGCAATATGAAGCTGAGTAAATTTGATATTGGTGCTGAGGTTATATCCATTTTAACAAAAGGGATGTATCCAGACCCGAAGGATACTCTCCGAGAATATATTCAAAATGGAGTTGATGCAAAGTCCAAAAAAATCATATTGAAAATCCGTCAGGATTCTGTTACAATTCAGGATAATGGAATCGGGATGAATCATGATGTATTAAGAAAAGCTGTGCGGATTGGAGTCTCAGATAAAAATCCGACAAAGAATGTTGGATTTATGGGAATTGGTATATATAGTGCTTTTCATTTGTGTGAAAGGTTAGTAATTTTTAGTAGAGGAAGTCTAGGTATACCAAATCGCCTTGAAATGGATTTTCAAGGGATGAAAGATGTTTTACTAAAGCAAAAAGAGCTTAGATTAAAAGGCGAAATAACAAGTGAGCAATTAATGGATTTACAGACATTGCTGCAAAACTTTGTATCTTTATCAGAGGACGGAGACTTAAGTTCATCTGATTTTCCTGTTCAGGGAACTAGGGTTGAATTGGTTGGTATTAGCCCGTATTTTTATAATGAAATATCGGAATTTAAAGAAGTCGCTCAATATCTTAGAGATGTAGTTCCTCTTCGCTTTGACCATGTTAATTTCAAATGGGGTAAATTGATTGAGGATAAGATAACAAAAATCTGTGAGGAACATAACTCTAAATTTGAATTGATTGATCTTGATTTACAAATCAATTCTCAACTTGAATCTCTTTATAAACCATATAAAAATAGTGACTTCGATAAAGCAGGAAATCCACAATCTCCCGAATTTAGAGAATTAAAACAGGGTACGGCTTTTTTTGGTGTAGCATGGGGCTGCTTGAGTTCTGACCGAAAAAAAATAATTAATAAGGATTTAAGAGGCTTTCTGATACGCAAACAAGGATTTGCTATAGGAAAAAGGGAAAGTATAGTAAATTATTTCCCTAGAGCAAATACTTTCTTTGATAGATATATAGGAGAAATTATAATTGTTAATACTGATATTTTACCTAATGCTTCCAGAAATGATATTGAATACTCAGCACTGAGAACATCATTTTATAATTCTTTGACAGAAGTTGCTAAACAGTATGACGAAATAGCTGAAAAATTTCAAAATGATGAAAAGGCTGATGAGGTATTAGCTGAGATGGCTGAAAAAATAAAAAAATTAAATCTTGAAGTTAGCCAAAACCAACAAAATTCATCTTTATTATTGATGAATAATGTTGAAATCAAAGGCGTAATAAAAACTTTATTCGACAGAATAAAAACAAAAAGATTAAAAGAAGGGACTTTTGACTCCGCAAAAGCATTATTAAAGCAAGCGGAAGATATTGATAAGATAATTAGAGACAATATAAAGATTGCCAATACAGGAAAGAGGAAAAAGAATGCAAAAACTTCAAATAAAGTCACAACGGTTGATATTGCTCGAAACTTATCTAACATAGAGCTATCTCCTCTTCCTCAAAATAAAAATTATGAATCTCTAATTAATTTGCTTGTCGATTTAGAGCTTAATATTGACAATAATCAAGAGAGGCTATTTTCTATAATAGATGAAATGTTTATTCAAGCATTGGCAGAAAATAAACAAAATTATTATGAATTGCTAAATGATCTATTAAAAGAATACCAAAGACAAGAAGATTAATATTATGGCAAAGTCCTTTAACACAGATGCTAAGGTTTTAATTAGAAATAAGTGGGATAAACCTTTACTCAATCTATTAGAAAGAAAAACAGGTAATAAGCTTGTTTACTTAGGGTTACCATCTCCAGAAGCCGAAGATATCGAAGCTTGGATTGAGCATTTGAAAATAGTAATTGCTTTTCAGTGTAGAAAATACGGGATACAATCAGATGTTCTGCAAGAACGGGAAGATGTTATGCGCTTACATGAAAAGCTTTTAGCGTATGAGCGGCAAATGCAACTGGAAAACTTTATTGTCTATGATGGATACATTGAAGAAGTTGTTCTTCGAGGATATGATAATTCTCCAGATACGGTTATTCCATTTGAATTAAAGGATATCGTAACTGTTTATAATCTGGACTTTTGTAACAATATAACTTCTCCTATCGAATTTTTAGACAAAGGTGGGAATATTCAGAAAGCATATAAATTTAATGCAGTCAAAGAATTATTGCAAATACAACATAAACTAGCTCCTGTATCTAGCAAATTTGTACTTTTTTTGACTGTTCATTCTAGTTATAAAGGTGGGGAATTAGATGATTTTATTAATCCAACAAAGCAGTCTGATGCTCAAATCAAGGAGTTATTGAATAAATACAAGGCATTACCCAAAGAAGAGCAAAATCAAAAAATTGTTCAGTTGTTTGTTATACATACTTTAAAATCATTTTTTAGAGTCTATAATCTAGTGCCTCATTTTTTGCCTACAATTTACTATAAGGGATTAGGGGATCAAGGATTATTGCATTTCTCAGTTATTGGTACTGTTTCGGAATCCTGTGCAGGAGGCGAAACAATATGGTATCAAGATGTAGCTAATCTTTGTGCTGAAAAAAGAATTACAATCGAAAATGATGAATTTTCTATTATATCCTGTGAAGACATTGAACATATAGATATCAAGACTCAACCTGTAGAGCATTTTTGTCAATCAAGAACATATTCGCAGTTATGGCAATAAAAAGAAATGTCTTATTATTAGAACCGAACTATAAAAATAAATATCCTCCAATTGGATTGATGAAACTCGCAACTTATCATCGCCAGATTGGAGACCATGTAACCTTTTATAAAGGAAGCATGAAAGAATTTATAATAAAGCAAGCTACTCAACTATGTATTGCTGATTTATCATTGATAAGACCCGAAAAAGATTGGAATTTTCAATACGATAGAATTTGGAATTATATAAAAACAAGAAGAAAAACTCATTTAGAGGGTCTTGAGAAAGATGAAAAAAGTGTTCTTTGCAAATACAAAGACTACTATTGGAAAAAAGAGTATATAAAGAATCCTATATGGGATAGAATTTGTATAACAACGCTATTTACATTCTATTGGGATGTGACAATTGAAACAATAAAATTCGCCAAAGATTTAGTTAAGACTCCCTCTGAATTATGGATAGGTGGAGTTATGTCTACAATTTTGCATAATGAAATCAAAGAAGAGACTGGAGTTAATTCTTGGAAAGGATTGATGAATAAAAAACATATTCTAGATAAGGATAATGATTTTATTATAGATGAAATGTCTTTAGACTATTCTATACTTGACGAAATTGACTATAAATACTCTAAAAGTAGCGCATATTATGGATATATGACGCGAGGCTGTATAAGAAAATGTCCTTTTTGCGCTGTCCCTACTTTAGAGCCAACTTTTAATAATTATATATCCTTAAAAGAAAAAATAGAACACACCAATCGCCTATTTGGAAGACAGCAGAATCTATTACTTTTAGACAATAATGTTCTAGCCTCAGACTCCTTAACTGATATAGTTGAAGAAATTAAAAATCTAGGATTTTATTCAGGAGCGAAATATCTTGAACCGAATCAGTTGGATTTAGCTGTTAGAAATTTAAGGCTTGCCATAAATGACAAGGCTTATATTCAAAAATCGAAAGAGATATTGACAGGATTATTTAAAAGACTTCAAGGCCGAAAGAAAGATGAATTTATGACTATTCTCAATAAATATGATGTTGAGAATATAGCAATAATCACAAAATCTAAAATACTAGAAATATATCCTCATATTCATAGCTATTATGACGAATTTCATAATAGGAAGAAACCTAAGCAGAGATTTATTGACTTTAATCAAGGGTTAGATGCCAGGCTTATTAATGATACAAATATGGCTCTGTTAAGCCAAATAGCAATACGTCCAATGAGAATTGCATTTGATAGTATTAAAGACCAAAACAAGTATTTATCAGCCATAAACTGTGCCGCAAAGCACGATATAAAACATTTTTCAAATTATTTGCTATACAATTTCAAAGATACACCAATAGAGTTATATCAAAGATTGAAGCTAAATGTCGATTTATGTGAAGAATTGAATGTTAATATTTATTCATTCCCTATGAAATACCACCCTATAAGCGATAATTTGTTTTATGCTAATAGAAATTATCTGGGGAGGAATTGGAATAGAAAATTTATTCGTGCAATTCAAACGATATTAAACGCAACAAAAGGAAAGGTTGGAAGAGGTAAAAGCTTCTTTATCGAAGCTTTTGGCGAAAATGAGGAGGTCTTTACGGAATTATTATATATGCCTGAGCCATTTATTTTATATCGCAAATTCTTTAGAGAAAATGGATTTACAGAGAAATGGAGAGAAGCTTTTTACAATCTATCCATAGAAGAAAGAGAATTGGCTAAGGAAATTATATCAACTAATATTTTCAAAACAGAAGAGCCTATATCTGACGATATTAAAAAATTATTAGATTATTATAGCATTACATGCTAAAGTTGATACTCGATCATACAATTTCTACTGTCAGATGAAATTCAACCTCAAAATACATTTTTTTCTTTCAAATCCCCTCCCCAAAAGCCCTTAGAGGGCGTTTGAAAGAGAAAAATGTTGTCAGATTAGCTGAAACTTATTTTGAGTGTCTGTAAGATCGAGTCCCATTTTTTACACATTACACGAGAAAATGTAGTGATTAAAGATAAGACTATACATTTGAAAAATATATCGTTAGCTCTTACATAAAGAACTAATTGATTCAACCTTTCGAATGTTTCCAATTAGTATGTTTTTCCCATTGCCAAGCATAATTTGAAAAAAGAGAAGGTTTAAAATATAGTCTATCAATAATTTCCAATATTTTATTAGCCTTGAGCAGACCTCCAGTATGTTCTGGTTCTATAGCAATTGTAAATCCTTGCAATCGCTGGAATATCCAAGAAATTAGAGGACGCTCAATTTTTAGCATTTCAATTATCTCTTTTTTTGGCATATAGCTAAAATTCTTACCTACAGCATTTAGAGGATTGTTTATTGTAAAATAATCAAGGTCGATGTCAAAATAGACTTTACTTTCAGATGATTTTAACAAATAGTTTTCTAATTCATCGTAATCCTTAAACCTTTTTATTATGTGTTCATTACCATATTTATCGATATATGACTGATCTTCCCATCTATGATCAGAGCCTTGTCTGCAATGAACATAAATGTTTCCAATTAAATTTAAGTATGCAGCAGCTACAATTTGTTCATCATTTATATGAGACAGATTAGCCCATGCATATAAAGAAACATCTTTGTTGGAAGAAATATCCAATACATCAAGCCATTTCTTTTGTCCTTTTGTCGGCCAAGCTAAGTCTTGATGCCAGTCAACTGATACAAGACAAGGTGGGTTTGATTTTGGTTCTTTCGTTAGTATACGCCTAGTCCATTTATTCCAAAAGAAGAAAGCATATCTATGATCATAGAATAATGATAGTTCTATTCCATTTCCTGCTTCCAAAAATGGATGCGATAAATTTTGAGTTAAAGTTCCCGGAGGAGTTATATATTCATCATTATGAAAGTGTAATTCCATATATTGTTCTATTTTTAGTATAAATGTTTCTTACTCCATCATGCATTCTTTTACCAACCTTTCAATTTCTTCCCTTTGTTCTTCTGAAGAACAAAATGCATAACTTTCGATAATCAAACGTGTTGCCGTTAATCCCTGCCTATGAGGGTCTAAGTCTTCGTCTGTCAGTAGGAATAGGCAACGTAAGGCTTCTTTTGGAAAATCGGTTCGTCTATTTTCCAAATAATCCGTTATCTGGCTGAATACATCATTGTAAGTTTCTATAAAATGAGGACTCTGTTGCAAACTTTTTGTCCTTTCCCTGTTTCTTAAGATGACCTCATTCATTGTCTCTGCAAAACAAAAAACCGCAACTTTCCTGTAATCGGTTTCTCCGACCATACTGCTATACTTCATTCCCGTAAGAATATATTCTTCGAATGGTATTCCGTTTTCCAGAATATTGTCTATTTCTTTAAAAAGACTTTGCTGGTCTTCATATGGCCTTTCCTCGATGAAATAACGAAAAGTTCTTGTACGTCTTACTTCTTCCATGGATTGCTCTCGCTGTTCAGCCGGTACCCTATAGTATAAGTCTTGTCCCATTTATAAGTGCTTTTAATAATTTGTGCCTGTGCATTATTTATCAGGTAAGGAAATAATAAATGCCTTTGCAAGGTAACAAATAATTTATAATCAGACTATGACTAAAGCAGATTTAGTGGCACAGATTGCCCAGAACACAGGGATAGACAGAGTATCTGTCCTCAAAATTGTTGAATCATTTATGGAAGAAGTAAAACTATCTTTAGAAAAAGGTAAAAATGTATATTTAAGAGGTTTCGGTAGTTTTATTATTAAGGAAAGGGCAGAAAAGACAGCACGTAATATATCCAAGAATACAACAATTATTATACCTGCCCATTATGCAATGTAAATTATTATGTAAAGCTGACTAGCACTATTTGTTGAAGATTAACAAGATACACTCTGTCAACTTTACATAAATAATTATTTCAAAATGCCTTAAGCCACTTTAGTATATCTGTATTACTTTCCCAGATGGGCTTCTCAGCCGGACTAATATCAACATACGCACTTTCTATAGCCCTTCGTTTTTGTTTTGAATCTGCTCTAGCGTAAACTTCCGTAGTCTTTACAGATACATGCCCTAAAATATCCCGGATATATACAATATTAACCCCGGCCTGGAGTAAGTGCATCGCTTTTGAATGTCTCATTGTGTGACAACTGATCTTTTCAGGTATCAATCTATCATCTATTAATCTTGCCTGTGCTGCATATTTTTGTAAGATGTAATTTATTCCGGCACGAGTGAGTTTTTCTCTCCATACATTATGAAATAGAGGATACATGCTTATTGCAGGAGAATCCATTCCCGACTCTTTCATATAAATACGCAAATGTTTTATCTGAGCATCCAGCATAGGTACAATCCTCATTTTATTTCCTTTTCCGACTATTCTTATAGTAGGAGGATTATGTAATTGGAGCATGGATGGTGTTAAATCTATTATCTCCTGAACCCGTGCTCCTGCATCATACATAAGTGATAAAAGAGCCAAATCTCTGCGACCTTGGATCGTAGTTGTATCAGGCTGCTGTAATAATAGCTTGATACCGTCAACGGATAAATAGTTAATGCTCTTATGTTCTTCTTTCTTACATCTTATCGATAATATACGCTGTGACTCAAAGATGGAATCAATATTTTCATATTGCAGGAACTTATAGAAAGAGTGTATGGCAGCAAGCCGGTTATTCCTTGTTGAGTTATTACACTTACGAGTCACTTGTAGCCAGTCAAGAAACTCAACAACAACCTCTTTTGAGATTTTATTAATTGTTAGTTTTTCTATTCTCATCTGTTTTTCATTCCGTAGAAAATTTAATAATAAAACAAAAGTATCCCTGTAAGAGGATATAGTATTTTTACCTGATCCTTTCTCATCGGGTAAGTATCTGGTCAAAAATGCAGATACATATTTAGCAAAATCTGTTGGTTGCATATCTATTGAGGAAATACGTTTAAACAAGTCATATCAATATCTTTCTGTAGTTCGGGATAAATCATAGATGTCAGTCTTACATAATGGTTCGTAGCATTCAAAGACTGATGTCCCAGATAGGTAGATAATATTGGAAGTGAAACATAAATATCTATTCCCGAATCAGCCATCTGCATTAGAGAATGGCACGCAAAAGTATGCCTGAGATCATGTATGCGTGGTTTTCGAGATCTATCTGTATAAGTAATCCCTGCTTCGTCAAGGCACATATTAAACCAACGTCCTAAACAAGATGTATATTTGACGGCTTCTCCGTTTAATTTGACAAAAAAACTATTTGATTGATTCGGTTTAACAGGAAGTTGATTTTTATAGAACAGGTAGTCCTTGAGTACCAGCGACAATGTGCCTGAAAAAGGAATAACCCGTTCTTTACCGTTTTTACTATCTCTGACGCATAGATAATTTCCCTCCAGATTAACATCTTGTTCTTTGAGAGCCAGAGCCTCGCTAATACGTAGCCCTGTTCCATATAGTAATCTCAATAATGTAGGAATACTGAATATGGTTGAGTTCAGAAAAGTCAGTCTTAGAGCCAAATGGTCAGCCGCATCGAAAATCGCATGTATCTCTTTAGGTGAATATATGTATGGGATGAATGTGTTTTGGGGAAATGGTATTTGTTTTGGCACATATGAAGAATACCCCAGATCATTCATATAAGAAGAGAATTGACATAACAGACAAATCCGGCTATATCTGTATGATTCTGTTTCGTTTTCTTTCTTTTTGCACCAAGCCTCGGTTAATGCTTTTGTAATTCCGGGCTCCGATTCATTCCGATCGAAAGCTAATTTGTCAAATAATGAAAGGATTATCTCTTCTTTACCGTATTTAAAGCCCAAGGTTCGCTTCATTGAGATAAAGCCAACAATGTGAGTCCCATAAATACTATTAAAGTGCCTCATAAAACGTTCCTCCTTTCTGGTTATAGAATGTTGAAGGTATAGCAGGAACATCCAGCATACAGTTTTGCATGGATTTAATATCAATCCGCAAATAATAGCGTGTAGAATCAGAATTTTTATGTCCCAGTACTTCTGAAATAACAGATAAAACCGTATTTCTCTCTAACAGTCTGGAACTTAAACTATGCCGTAATGCATGAGAGCCATATTTTCTATTTCCTATATTGATTCCAGATCTTAGAAAGTTATGTTGCGCTATATGTGAGATGGCATGTCCATTGGCAAATCTCTCAAATGGGGGAACTGCTTTCAGGAAAACATAGGGTTCATCTGATACAGGACGCCCATGACGCAAGTAATCAATAATGGCATTACCAATATCTGGTAATAATGGTAACTGAATATGTCTCCCTGTTTTACATTGTTCTAATTCTATTGTGGATGTGTCCCAATGAAGATTTTCAAACTTAAGATTTGCTATATCCGATGCACGCAGTCCTAATCTTACCAATATCAGGATAATGGCATAATCCCTTTTACCTAAACCTGTATTACGCTTTATTGAAGAAAGAAGGGTATCTATCTCCTGGCTTGAATAAATAGACGGTAATTTAGGTTGGATAATACGTTTGTATTTTGGTAATTTAGATGCTATATCGGTATTGATATAATGATGAGTGTATAGATATTTGCAGAAACATCTAAGAGATTGTAGAAGCCACTCTGTTTGATGCCTTTTATGTGAATTAGGCTTTTTGATGAATTGGAGAAGGAATATTAAATCAATATCCTTTATAGAGGTTACATTATTAGCTTCGCAGTATTGAAAGAATATATAAAGATAACATTTTTGATTACTGATATAACCATATGAGACCCTTGCTTCATTCTGTTGATATAATAAATATTGAAGTATTAGTTCTCCAAGAGGACCATATAATTCACGTTTAGTCCGATGTCTTAACAGTATTTGTTTTGTAATACAATTCGTTTCATGGAATTCCTGTATTACATGTAAGGCCTTAAAGAAACTTCGTTCTCCTTTTGTCAATTCATCCATATGGCGGGCACCATAATAGTGGATAAGCAGTTTATCATAAATATCCTGCTCAAAAGTGTCAACATTATATAAATGCATGTATTCTCTTAAGCGTCTCCAGTGCCTTCGATAAACTTCTATTGTCCCTGTGGATAATAATAATTTAGTTTCAAGATAATGAGCTGCATCTGATATCAGCCTGTTGAAATTTTGGATTTTCTTCATGTAATAGTGGTTTTTAGTTTTACATCTTATTTCCCGTATTAAACCGGGGATACTAAATTAACTATTACTTCAATAGTAGCCTGTATAGACTAAGAGGTTTAATGAAACGATATTTTACCGTGGGTTTATATAGTAAATTATAATATATAATATACTTCGTGAAGAGTCATACATTAATATTTTACGGCAAGCTCCAGAGGTAAATTTAACTAAAAATAGACAAACCTGACTTCAGCTTTTATACTCCTTTTTGCTTGTTATGTTTTACCATACCTACAAATCATTTAACCCCTAATTTGACACATGAGAGTTAATCTTTCAGAATATTAGCTCGTTTATTTCGACTTTAATGATACCCAAATAATAAAAACGGTTCTTAGGCCGTCTTTATTATTACTCATTTTTGAATATTTCAATGATTATAAGTCAGTTATACAACCATCCCCTAATCTGATACATTACCACCATCCTGCCAAATATGCAACGTGACAGGATGATTTTTCAGTATCTGTAGATGCAACCCTTCAGAAATTATATCTCATTTTATCGTTTGAGAGCATATCCATCATTCCAAATAGGAGTTTTTATTGCTCTCTGCTCAAACCCAGTCGATGTAAAGCTTATATCTCCTTGATCTGTAATTATTATATAATTCCATATAGTGCTTTTTTTATTCGGAGATAAAGTTGGATTTTTTCTTTCAATTTCAGATATGTAGATACTCGTATTATTTTCAAAATCCATATTAATCCTTAAATTCAAAACATCTTTAAAAACAAGAGAACATGGACAGATGTAAAATTTAGAAAGTAAAGGATCTTCCATTAATTTCCATTCCATAATGTAATCTATATCAAATTTAAGCGATAAATCATCAAAAGGAAATGATATTGAATAAAGTGCACTATCATGCCATCCCATTTGTTCAAAATCTTTATCACACCATTTAAGTTTCATATTTTATATTTTAAAATCCATTGTATTTTCTTAACATTCTAATGTCTTGTTGTGTCATAGATCGTACCCATTTTGAGTCTTTATTCCAATGAAGGACGCCATTTGAGTCTACATTGGGAAGGGACCTTTGAACATGTGGAGTTGGCACACCTTTGTGAGCAGGTCCTCTAAGGTCATAATGATAAATAACATTCGAAGTCTTCATTTTTACTGAATTTTTTCTTATTCTATGGCTTAGATCTGTAGCTTGCTGAATAAGACTTTTGAATGCTCGTGCTGTCGCCTTACCGCCACCTCCTTTTTTCGCAAGTGATACATTATCTATACCAACAAGTCGTCCCGAAATATTCACATTCCAATTATTAACACCGTCATAATAACGATTTGGATCAAAAGGAGCCATAAATTCAATTGCAAATGCAGAAATTTCGCCAAATTGAGAAGCATTATAACCTTTGTTGTATAATCCCCCTTTTCCTGAACTATAACTATACACAAACGCCCCCGGATAACCTAAACCACTTAACCCAATAGCCGGTTTTATATTGGCATCGAAAATACTTCCTGCTGTCATAGTCACTACTCCATTGACTATCTCTACGCTGGTCATGTAAAATTGTCCACTTTCATCATCGTAAGTCAGCCGCGATAAGAATTCATTATCGGTCATATGCTCCCAACCGGAAAAATCAAATAACTCTTGTCCACTACCTACAGCATTCAGAAAAGCCGTTATTAAATCCTTATTATTCGTACTCCAATAATCCATGCCGAAAGGATCGATATTTACAATTGGATTATTCCCTCCATAATGATACGGACTCCAACTATAATACTTCTCCGCCAACGGATCAACCATAATAAACCGATTACCCAGTTCAGGCATAGTATAACGGGCAAAGTAATCATACATGTTCAGCCCATGCATCTGGTCGAGTTCCTTTGCATTGTACTTATACGGCTGTATTCCCTGTTCCGCTTTCGGTGTTTCGGCAAAGGCCATTCCAAACGGATAATAATGGTTCGTCTGTATTATCGTACCGTCTTTTTTAACTACAGCACGATTATTACCTAAATGATCTCCCAGATAGAAATAATATTCTCCATCCTCTATATAGCCTCCGTCTACAAATATCCTTGTTTTATTGGTTACATTCAGGCCGCTTTTTATTTTTTCGTAAACAATGTTACCGACATAGTCGGTGGTCTTGTAATCACTTAACCCATCGTTAGAGGGTGTTGTTTCTGTAATGGGAGCGGTCAGCATAGTCGGGTCGTAGCGTTGCTCGGTTCTCAGCTTCACGCCTGAAGCCGAGTAGGTATAGTAATTTTTAGCCTTTACGGCCGGGCTGTTGATTACCAGTACCTGTGGTAAAAATCAAAAAGAATTAACTCGATCTACACTCATCAGGCATACCAATATTTTTATAAGATTCTATAAAATATGTTTTATTATTCTTAATGGCTAAGATAAGTTTTATACTTTTTGATGTTGTAAATCCCGATTCATCTTTTTCTTGCAATTTTTCAATATTTCCTTTTCTTGAATAATCAATTAAACATTTAAAACTGGAAGGAATATTAACTTCATAAAGATTATTGATAATTAAAGGCTTATCTAAAAAAGATTTGTCTCTATTACTTATACGGTCATTCTTATCAAAATTACCGCTACCATTCTCAAAACAATAATATTTCTTGCTTTGAGAATTATATACACTACAATCAAAGCCTAACGATTCTGAAATAAAAACTCTTTCATAAAAAATTAATGTATCAGCATTAAAATCTAATAAATCCAGATTCTCAAGAAGCAATAATCTACAACGAATTACAAAATCATTATTTGGTTCTTCATTTGTAAAATAGGTTTTAATCTGTAATTTTCTTTTTAAATTATTGTCATTAATAATTTTCTGTTGATCAGAGCAACTGATTAACAGAATACAGGTAAAGAAAAATATGATATATTTCATAAAATATCTATTTTAGTTTTATTGGTGAAACTCGAGGTTTTATATACTCTGGTATTGTAATATTTAATTTTTGCCGATATTGCACCCCAGAATAACGCCCTTTGCCAGAGGAGTCGAGAATCCAAGACGGAGCATATGGTACAATAATATAGCCACCTCCAATTTTAGTCTTATCATAGTGAGTTCTAAGTGGCAAATTTGCTTCTGCTCGAATAAAATTCTCATAATGAGTGGATATGGTTTCTGTATTAGGTATTTGTCGGCCATCATCCCCTATCATTTTCCAAGGTTCCATAGCCTTAGAAAGCCCTCTTATTGATAAGTCTACGCCATGCCCTAACTCGTGACCAATATCTAACCAAAAAGGGCTCATTTGAATACCATTTTCTGTAGGGATCTCACTTCCTGATAAATCATCCTTTAAATAAATAATATTATTTGTCATATCAATCTGATTTTTATAATCCAATTTCATATTTTGGGCTTCTATACGTGATAAACTCTTAATAGAAATATCTCTTTTATCATTAGAAAAGTAATTAACTAACCATGCTCCTGTTCTTGAATTGGAAAATAAATCATTCAAACCATTTAATATCCCTTCTAAGACACTGCCAGGTAATACTGTATATTCATTATATTTGCCTTTTTCATATTGATATAATTGACCATCTTCATATTTATAGGACTGTCCACCATGATAAACATATATCCACATCCCTGTCGGATCAATAAATTTCAACGGATTATTAGCCACATAAGCATAAGGAGATATTGAATAATACTTCTCCGCCAGCGGATCGACAGTGGTAAACCTGCCCGTAGCAGGCTCCATATACCTTGCCGAATAATCGATAAGGTTCAGTTCATGCATCTGGTCGAGTTCTTTTCCATTGTATTTATACGGCTGTAAACCTTGCTCTGCTTTCAGTGTTTCGGCAAAAGCCATCCCGAATGGATAATAATGGTTTTTCTGTATTACTGTACCATTCTTGTCTACTACCACACGGTTATTACCTAAGTGATCGGTCAGATAGAAATAATATTGCCCGTCTTGTATATAACCTCCGTCTATCACAATCATTTTCAAAGAGCCATTTTCATATATCTTATTGCCGATATAGTCGGTTTCTTTCAGCAGGTCAAGGCTGGCATCCTGCGCTGTTGTGCCATGCATAGGAGTATAAGCCGGATTGCTTGCAGCCAGATGCTTTGTCCTTAGCTTTATTCCTCCTGCCGAGTAGGTATAGTAAACTTTACCGCTTGTCCTGCCGGTTTTTACGGTTAGTTCCTGTGGTAAATTTAATGAATTATATGAGATTCCCAATATTCCTTTGTGAGTATCTTTGTCCATTGCCCCGTTTTTGTTATAGGTATACAAACCGTTTACTCCGGCATGATTTTTAAAGTCGGCCGATGAGGTAAGATTTACATTTACTCCCGTATCGGTTACTTTCGTCAGTTGGTTTCCTGTATAATTCATTTTAAGATTATCTACAAGCCCATAGGAGGAATCCGTTTTCCCGCTACGTTTTAGTGTCATAATATTACCATGCTTATCGTACGTATATTGAGTACCATACTGTTCGTTGCCTATACCTGTATAGTTTGCTTTTTTCAGGCGCGACAGGCGGTCGTACTCAAAATCGTAGCTGCGGTTTTGCCCATCGGTAGTCCAATCCATACGGGTAATGTTTCCTCCGGGACTGTGTTGCAGGTTTTGTGAGAAGTATTCTCCTGTGATAGCAGTAGTCCACGAGCGAACGTTATAGGCATAGTTGGTGGGAATATTGGTCGCGGTTTCTGTAGGTACTTCAGGCCCTTCTATTGCTGTACCGTCGTCATCTACCCCTATGTCACCATCATCTCCTCCTGTTATTAAGCCAGATCCACCCCTGTTGATACCGCTTAGTTGTCCCAGTTCGTTATAGCTGTTTCTTGCCAGTATTACCGGGGTATTGTTGTTCAGGCTGTGCTGTGTCGACAGCAGCCTGCCCGCATGGTCGTAGTTATATTCATACGTTTCCGTCTGGTCGGGCTTGCCCTGTGCTTTATGTACGTTCATTCGTTTGAGTGGTTGATTCGTGAAATTATAGGCGACATACTCCCAATCAGTCCCGTTCAGGTGATTGTTTGCTTTGGCCTGTACCATACGTCCCCGGCTATCATAATACATTACCGTATAGAGTAGCGGACTATTTGCCTGCCCGCCCAATTGGGCGGTTAATGTACCTGTGAGCAATCCTTTATTACTGCCGGTATAGCGGTCACCATATCCGTCCTGCCCTGTGAATCGGCTATCGTTATTGTCAGGTATGGAATTTTTACCCAGAAATTCGTAATTATCATAATAATTCACAGTCAATACCTGCGGATTGGTAAGGCTTATACCCGTGATGTTATATCCTTTGTATGTATTTGTGGCATTTGCCCACAACGCTCTCACAATCGCATTGTCTAATGGATTAACGGCATAGTTAATCGTATTTTTACAGATACCCGTCAATGCGATCCGTCCATGTGCATCGGGTATGGCAAACGACCATTCGTTTTTGCCGTCTTTGCGCTGTTCGCCGTCCTGTGTGAATATAAGGTTATCGGCCCTGTCGTATACATAATATATCCATTCGCTGCCGGGAATCCGTTTGGCTATGCAACGGTGCAGATTATCATATTTGTAGAGGTAGGCATATCTCAATAAGGCATCTGAATTGTCGCCCGTCTGGGCTGTGCCGGCTGCCAGCGGAGGTAATACATAACACAGGTTCCCGGCTTTGTCGTATACATAATAGGTATCCAGATAGCCTTCTTCTGCTACAGTGCGGGTAAGCAGTACTTGCCCCAGTTTGTCTTTAAATTCGTATGCAAGATGTCCTTCTTCGTCTGTTACCCTTGTTACCAGTAGAGTTGAATTTGCGTAATACCCTGCATTTACCAGCGAAGTGACTGTTCCTGTACCGTTTACTTTATATAGGATGCATTTCAGGCTGTCTTTTGTGTTGTCGTTGGTCAGGTATCCTGTCCTTACGGCATTTCCCGCATTGTGCCAGTCAGCCCCGGGACCGAACTGAGCAGTAACACGGTTCAGCGGCGAATTTTCGTATATAGATTTTGCATAAGGTTTCTGGTCGTTATTGAGCTGGATGGCTGCATTCTTCACTTCCGGTTCATCAACAAAAGCTCCGTTTTGTGCCGATAGTGCTGGCAGCCATGTATTCGATTGCCTGCCATAGGAATCGTATTCTTGCAAACTTATCAGGTCTCCTTTGTTAGGTGTAATACCTCTCTGCACGGTTTGCGAGAGGCGGCCAAGCCCATCGAAATATTGTATCTGGTCGATAAAATCAATTCCTGTTTCATTGGTATATGTACGGGTATTGATATAATTCCGGCCACCGGAAAAATTGAATGTAACATTTTTTTGTGTCTGAATTCTGACAGTATACGGGCCTTTGCGTCCGAGATTGTCAGGCCCTACGTATTCTTCGTCATTAAATGTTGTTAGGGATAAAGGTGTTACTTCTTCTTCGATATCGATTCCTTTATATCCACAGGGAGTAGCAGGTCTTATTTGATATTTTCCCGCATCTAAAACTATATATTCAGTTTTTTCGGTCCCTTTTATCAGTGAATAGTTCTTTATAACCGAACTGCCAATATCGCCTGTCATTTTAGATAATGTTAATAAACAGTCATATTCCGACTGGTTGGTAAAAGTAAAATTCAGTTCGATAACACCGTCTACTTCAAAATCTATTGCATCTTCGAAAGAAGTATAATCATTATATATGAACATACATTCTGTATATAAACTCTGTTGAAATGCAGAATAGGCGGTAAGCAAACCCCAATTATGAGTTATCATATTCGGCTCGGATGGTTCGGGCCCTACCGGCCCTCCGGGTCCTCCAGGCACCGGCTCTTCGGGCTCGGACACTTCCTGCGACAAAACGATGCCGCAATTGCATATTATTAGTAGAATAAATAATATATATTTTTTCATAGCTATTCTTTTTTAGTGATTCTGATAATGATATTCATAAGACTGAACAGATTTTTTTTTACCGTCTTCCATAATGTAAGTTTCTTTGAGACGACCTAATCCGTCATAATCGTAGTAGGTGGTTATTCCACGTGGGTCTGTCATTGTTTTCACCCCTACTAAAGGTTCGTAAGTATAAGTGCTTATCAGTGCATCTTTAAGCCTCGCATCGGTTCTCAATTCCATAATACTATATGGATACCACATATAAGGATCATCTTCTCCTGCAATGGAATTGATGAGAGATTCACCGATGACCGATTTCAATTGCTCATAGCTTATGTTCTTTATTTCAGCTATAGGGTATTGCCCCTTATATCCCCAAAGAATACAGGTTGAGTTATTGTCTTTCCCTATAATATTTACCGGATTGCCAAATGTGTCATATTTAGTAATGGTTGATTCGGTATATTCGTCAGTTCCTGCATACTTAACTTTTTTCTGATGAGGAAATGGTGCTATCATGCCGTCTATCAATAAATTTTCAGAAAAACTGTAATTTACTTTAGATATAAATTCATTTGATCTGAAATAATTCTGTTCAACAGGATAATTAATCATATTGTTAATTTTCATTATTTCATATGCGCCATTAGAACTTGACAAATCATGTGGATAGGAAACGGTCGATTTAATACTGTTATTTTCACTATCGGTTGAAGTTACAGACCGGATCAGCCGATAGTCTTCATCATAAGTAAAATCCTGTGTTTTCTCTACTGTTTTATCTAAATAAAGAGTTTCTTTTTTTTTCTTGAGATAAGGAAAATATGTATAATGCAATCCTGCAACTATGCGGTATGATCTTAAACTTTCTGCCAGATCGATATTATTACGGCTAAGCTTCATGTAACGCACATTCTGTTCAAACCTATTGGGATCATCATTATAAAAATATTCAGTTTTACTTTTCGGATTTTTATTTGAATCAAATATTTCTTCCGATAAGGGTTGCCCCCTTTCCAGTTTCATACTTATTCCTTCATCATCTTCCCAAAGTTTTATTAGTGGAGTATCCCTGATTTCTAATTGTCTTAAATCTCTGGATACAGCATGAATGAGATCATTATCGTGATAACCGTTATCGTAATTTTTATATTTATATACTTTAAAGCCATTGCCGGGTTCTTCAACTGTCACTTCGCTATAGGTTACATGATTCCCTCTAGTAGACATAAGCGGATATATAGGATTGGAAGTGCATCGTAAAAAATAATGTACAAATGCACTATCTGAAACTAATTCCCTGCCGGAACTCAAATATCTTTTTATAATAGCCACGTCCTCATATTTTTCATGATATTTAGGTGTATAGGCCAAGATACCACTTGAGGCAGTTCCTCCGTTTAAATAGTTTTTTTTGTAATGATATATTTTTTCTGTCAGTTTAGTTCCATTAAAATCATAATTTGATAATTTCTTTATGCGAGGTCCTCCGGTATTTATGTTCCCATTCGGATTATTTTCTACTCTAAATGGCCATGTCTTGTATTCCGCTCCATAATCATGAGGCTCATATTCAAGTTGAGTATATCCTTTTGTGGGATATATCACTTTTACCAGCATATCATTCATGTAATGTGCCGTACTTGGCTTTTTCATCTGATAAAAGAGAGTGCAATCATTCTGAATTTCTTGATAAAAAACACCACTAGGATTATCATCTGGTAAATAAAAAGAACCATTGTTTTGAAAACCATAATAATCTGTGGATTGACTTAAATAAAAATCTGTATATAAGGGATTGTATTGGAACGAATAGGTTTGTAATCCACTATAAGCTTTTCCCCGTATTTTAATATCAGTCAGTTTCATTCTTTGTAAACGATTGGTAGTATAAGAAAAATCAACTTTTTTTATCCATTCGCCACTATTATTGTTGTATACCTCAAAAGCATCCACCTTATGCGGAAGAAATCTGTTTCTTGCAGTTTCCCAGTTAGTATCTGTTGTACCGTTAAGCAGTTTTTTTGTATTTGCAAATTTCACATCAGGATAATTGTAAAAACTATTATAATGATTATTCATTGATTGAAAATATTTAGAATCTATGTAAGCTCTGGATCCCTGAGTTGGACTCATAGGATGGAATGGAGAATAATCTTCGTAGATAAGTTGTTCGGATGCAATAGAATTTTTAAATTTTACTTTGCCTGACGGAAAAGTTACTTCTTTCAGATAGCAACCATTGATTAGGGTAGCCTTTGTTCCATCAACTGTATTTACGCTAAGGCTGGGACTTCTATCCTTCGATGCTCCCACTGCTCCTGTTTGTACGTTATAGATAGTATAGCGACTAATGACATAATCGGTAAAACGGACTTGCGTGATATATGTTTCCTGTTCATAAGAAAATTCGATTTTATATCCATTCGGAGACTCAATAGAAACTAAATACCACGATGTAGGTTGTATATATTTGATCATATTACCGTCATCAATATCCTGAAATTCCCTGAGTCCGTTTCTTGAAAATTCAATGGAGTTAAAAGAACCTCCAAATTTATATTTTATTCCTTTTGTATCTGTTAGTTCAAACCCTGTTATCATTAAAGGGATATTTATGTTCGGATTATAAATTATTTCAGAATCGGGATCATAATATGTTGTGTCTTGCACTACTATAGGGAAAGGAGGCCAACCTCCAACAAGAATAGTTTTATTTTCTATGCGCATTGCTCCTTTGACAGTCTGTGGCAATTCTTTAAATTTTCCACTAAAACCACTAGGCTTACTAATCTGGGTAATACGAAATGTTTCTCCTTTATCTGACTGAACTCGGAATGCGCCGGTATGGTCAACATAAAATCGCCCTACATGTCCGTTAAAGTTGAAATAAAATTCATCAGGGTCGCTTGTGCCCTCCAATAAATAATCATGATAATAAACATATTCTTTCAGTGTTCTGTCACTGCTCCAGTCATCATTTATTCTTGGATCGGGCATTTGGGCTAGGTGTTCCCCGTTGGTTTCATCCTCTGGCCCTGCCCCGTAGTCGGGAGAACCTTTTATTACTCTTGTTATAACTCCTCCACATTGTAAAGACCAGCCTAAACCGACAGGTCCGGGGAATAAATCAGGTTTAACCCCGGAGGCATGATAACTAACAGATATTGGTACTGATAAATCCTTATGTTTTATTTCGTATAATGGTATACTTATTTCTGCTGTTCCGGTATAGTTACCCACTGGTATTTGCCCGAATATTCCTAAGCTGGCAGCCCGTGGGGATACTGGCATAAAGTCTTTTGTCGATCCGTATTGCATATCCGGAAGGGGATCCCATAGTGTGCTGTTTCTAATGTCGCCACTAAAGTCTTGTGCTTTTAAGAGTGATAAGACATGAAACAATAAGATGATTGTTAAGTATATAATTTTTCTCATAATATATAGATTTTATTTTTTAATTATAATTTCATTTACAAAAGTGTCATTTGCTGTAATCCTAAGTACATAATTTCTCGATTGCAGATTTGAGCAGTCGATCGTTTCATTATATATCCCCTTAGTTCTTGATTTAGGCTGTAGCTTTCTTATAGGTAATCCCTCCATTGAATAAAGCTCGAAACTAACCTTTGCATCTTCTTTCAACTCATACTCCAGATTCATATGTGAGACAACAGGGTTCGGATAAATCCTGCAGGTCATGATATCTTCCAGTGTGACTGTCTTGCCATCTTGATTGTTTGCATCTGTTGTATTGTTTTGATTATCTTCAGTCTCTTTCCAAAGCTCATCCAGTAAGGCCTGATTCTCCGGATCAGTATCCAGATACAGGTGGTCCTGTGGAGGATAGAAAAAGGCAGTGGAGAAGATTGTCGTGCTATCAGCTATATTGAGATTCCTGACCGTCTCAAATACAGGATAACGATATCCTTTACTGTACCAGCGGCAGGTTTCAAGTAATTTCCCCTTATAGTTTATCGAATCAATATTATAGGAATATTTGTTAGGGATATCTAATATTGTTTGTTCTGTCTTTACCCTGAGTACAGGACTAAGGGTGTCTCCAGAAGGAAGAATAATCTTACCATAAGCATCCGCAGTGGTAGTTATTGTTCCTTCGGATTGAATATCTATTGTTCCTGAATATAAACCTTCGGATTTATATTCAGATGAAACTGTTTGTCCATAGTTCAATGGGAATTGTATCAGAACCATAGGTGAAGAGTATTCCAGTTTAACAGATGGGTTTTCATGCCCTGTCTGTAATAAAGAATCATTGGATAGGTGATAATAGTACATGGTATTATGCTCTGTACCTACTATCAGCTCATTGTCCGATACATTTTTCTTGTTATAGCGGATATCACCTAAGATATACACTGAATCACCTTCCAGCGGTGGCAAATCATAAGTCAGTGTATATTCTTCATTAATGGTCTTCAACTTACTAAAGTCCCATACCTGATTCACTCCGGTTTTTCCGGGATTGACAAATTCAACCTGTTGTTTTATTAACACATCACCTGGGCGGTAATGGTTATGCAGGGTGTTCAACTGCCCGTATAAAGACAGTACACCCATAAATGCTGACAGCAGCATCAAAAGGATTGTTTTCATAGATAGTTAGTTTTTAGTGTTGAATAAGCGTTTTTAAGTATTAGTTATTACCTGTTTTACTTGATTCCCTCTTATAGATAATTTGAATGAATAATTTCCATATGATTTTAACAAAAAAATAAATGTTTTTTAATTTATATTTGCTTCCACAAGGTAATGTTTATAAAGACAAGCGGACTCTAATTTTTTATTGAAATAAAAATACATTAATTAGGTTAAATTGCAATATGTAAAGATATTATTTAACATAAACCGTATGTTTATCTGTTAATTCAAGAAACATGACTTACTCTTGAAATTCATTGGGAAGTTCATGAACCATAATCCTGATTGGAATATTTATTGCCCAATCAGATATAAAAGATAATTTGTGGAAATTAAAATCGAAAGGTTATAATAAAAGGTTTGCTTAAGCATTACAGATTTGTAATAAAGCTTAATGCTTTATGTATAGAAAACAAATGGTTTTATGTTTAATATCAGCTGGTTAACTTTATTGCTTTACATAATAATTTACATTGCATAATGGGCATTATGTAAAGCTTTACATAATGCCCATGTAGTGCCGGCTTTTAAACCTTCAAAAAGTTTTAAGATCGGTTAATCCGGATAGAGTTATTCCCTTAAAGGATCCTATATATTAAAAGTTCGCTTTCTCAAGTGAACTTTTTTCTTGGAATCTCACTTCCAGATCAAAGATAGTTTCTCCGCTTTTGCGCCGAAAAGGACGGTTTGTCTTAGTCTGTAGTTCTTTAAGTTGTTCCCAGTAGCCGGGTAGATATCGGTATATATTATATAATTCTTTCAGGTTTTTATTCCCGCAGTTCCAACAACTAACCCTGTCTAAAATGGAATACAGAGCTATCCCTTCTTCCCGCCAGTCAAAGCCTTTTTCATAGCAGTAAGTTAATGCCTGCTCTTCGGTTATACCCCATTCTGCCAAGGGTAAAATACGGTTGGGATGCCATTCTTTATTGAAACGGTAAGGCTCGTCCACAGCCAAGCCAACATAGAAATAGGAATCCGCTATGTATTTTCGTAATACACGCAGCTTTTCACTCGTACCCCACCGACAGGGGCCACCACACCAGGAATAACCGTATTGATGGATAATATTTGTCCCCCGTTTTTTGACAGGCTTTTCAAGCATGGAGTATAAAAACGGTTTATCTGGATGCAGTTCTGTATATTTGATTCCTTCAGCTTTCAGAATAGGTAATACTTTATCCCGCATCTCATACAAGGCTTTGAATTCCATTCCTGTATTAAAAAATACCACTTCATCCAACGGATAGTGCTTTTCAATCAACATCAGGGTCATACAAAGCGAGTCTTTACCGTGACTTAACGAAGAGATATAATAAGTATCTGCCATAGGGGGTTATTAAAACAGGTCTAATTGCAAAGCAATCTCCCGCCTGTAAATCCGTATCCTACGTCCATAATAGTTTTCAAACGCCTTGATCAGTTGTGTCGTATCTACATGGTATTCATCACCGTCATCCTGCACGATATGCGATACGATTTTATCGATACTCCAGCCTTTTTCTATAAAATAAGACCAGATCCAGTATCGTCGGGTCGGTTTTTTGAGCTTCATTTCGTCCCATTCCAAATCTGTGGCCGGACGTTTATAGATTATTTTGTACCAATGGGTTTCAGCCATTCTCGCCCTGTCCTGCCAAGGCATCAGGTCTATAATAACGGCTATCTCTTGTTTCTTGATGCATTTATGGTGAGTTTTACGGATTCCATACATAACAACGGGTCTTTCCCAATCAGGATTTAACTCCCTGTAATGTAGGGTTTCGACTGTTTTCTTATAAATCCGGACCAAGTCCACTTTATCAAAAAACTCCCGGAGCCATTCGTCGGGAGTTTCGTACAAACTATTGGGAAATGTCGCCATAACTGTTTTTCTATCTAATATTTTTTCACATGGTATTTCACATAACTCCAAAAACAACAGCAATGACATAATTCATTTCCGGTTTGCCTCTGATAACTTAAATCGCCATTGCTGAGTATCATCCCTTCAGCATTCAGATATACGTTTCCTTCTAAATGATTTCCTTCGTTAAGGGTTAAGGGATGTATGTGATTTTGATTTCCGGAACAACTTCGACCTTCCTTAAAGAGAAAGATATAGTCTGCCTGCCCTCTTAATCCGAAAAAGGGGTAGCAACTCAATTTTTCAATGATTTCAGCATGAAACCTGTTATCATGGAAGCAGTCATCACTCATCTCCAGCATACGGAAATTTCCGGACATATTTTTCTTCTGCTGGTAATCATAGAGCTTTGAGCATATGGCGATAAACTCATCGGATAAAGAACTTTTGGAACCATTGGTTACAATATAAAATTCATAGACTTCAATTTCAAAGAGTTCCACCTGCTTCAGTATATACCTGATTGCCTTAATATTCAGGGAAGGCTCGCCACCGGTTATATTGAAATGTCCGATACATCGGATATGTTTCAGTACATTCCTGATGTTGCTATGGCGGATATCGAGGTTCTGTGCATCTCCCCGCATACAATGACTACACAGCATATTGCATTTACGGGTTATTTCAATGGACAATGTCCTGAGTATTAGTTTTTCCATGAAATTTTAATATTAAGATCCCATTTCGATAATCCATGTGACTATAAAGTCCTTATTGCTTTCCGGCAAACAGAGTTTCTTCAATCCATCGATACCATCTACACAACACAACAAACCTTCCTTATCTTTTGATTGCCCATTCAGTCCTATCAGGCATTCGCCGTACTGGTTATTCTCATCCCGGTAAGTAATCTCACATCTGGCGCTTGCAGGTTTTTTTCCGGTAGCCTCTTTGTAGCTTCCGGACAAATAATCTACAGCCTGTATCACTTCTTCACAATCACTAAGCACAGTAGAACTATGGCAGTCTGTACAATAGCCATAATAGAAACTTTCATCTGAAAAATGGTCCAGAGCTTTATCCATATTGTTCTTATTCGGGTTAACCCATGCTTCACAGGTTACATCCTCTCCCCCACACTGGGTACATATTACTTTCATATTCTTATGCTTAATGAATTCATATCATTAGCAGTCCTCAATGCTACCCAGCTTTCTGTCAGGCAATCACAGAATTCATCATTGATGGCTATTATAAAATTTTCAAGACGGTATTTTACTATCTTATCCTGTCTTGTCAATTCATCTAATTGCTCTAAAGACAAGGTTTCTGACTCTTCACTGGAGAAATCACAAACCGGCATCACGTATATAAAAATATTATCTGTTGACATAATTTGAATGTTTTAAAATTTATTACTGAATACCTTACACTTACAGCATCGGAAAATCTTCCAATGCACAAATCAATCCGTCAAAATCTTCGTTTTCACTCAATACTTCAGCCATAGAGTTTATAATGTGCCTGTCTGTGCTATAATCCTCTGATAAAGACTTTAAATAATCGTTCCGGTCTTTATAGCCGTTTTCCTTGTAAATGTTTTTTTCCATCGTTTTCTGATTTTATAAAAGAAAAAGCCCGGATCTCTCCAGGCAGTTATTATTATCTCATTATATGTTATGTAATTTTTATCCCAAAAACAACGATACAGTTTCATCGCTTAGCTGATACTTTTTCTGCAAGCACCGCACCATTTCTTCATTGTCCTGTTTGAAAATAATCTCATATACGCTTGTATCCGCCGGATTGAACGGATGGTCTTCCTGCCATTGCTGTATCCATTGCAGGTACTCTTTGGTAAAATCGCGGATAGCCTGGACTTCTTTTTCTAAGGCATGGTTCTGTTCTTTATTCATCTTATTCTGAATTTACAGGTTATTTCATTATCAGCGGGTTCTGAGATTTCCGTTAATGAACACAGCTTATTTTCTTCAATAAACAGGATAGCTTCTTCTATCTCATCTTTCTCAAAACCGTCTCCTCCATCTCCATTGAATAGGGATATGAATAAATTGGCTTTCCATAAGGGAATTGTGATTTTTTTCATTTTTACACTGACTATTTTCTGCACCTTGAATAACCCACCTTTTACCCGGGCAAATTCCCCGTTTTCAAATTTTTCGTTCTCCTTAACCGGCAGAGTACTGCTTGTCTTATGCTCCGGTTTACCTTCAAATAAGCCTTTTATCACAATAATTCTTTCCCGACCATCTCTTTTGGAAGAGATGAGCGGGACTTCTTTGATCCTGCCGATATAATTGATCCTTATTTTTCTCATAAAATACCATTTATCCAAATTAAACAATTATCAATCAGGTATGTATCTGCCAGCCTATTTCCTGTATCATTTGAACAGCGAAAGATTCATCCGGGTTGCCATGAAACAACAGCCCTCCGTTCATGATGCGTTTTCCTGCATTATCCTTCAACTCAAAATAAAAAGATAGTGGCGCAAAGTCCTTATACAGATATACCTCACAATCGGCATTCATTTCATATTGTTTCAACCTGTCAAGACAGTTTTGCAAAGTCTTATCGGTTGTCTTCTTGGCATAAGCCATTGCCTCTTGATATCTTTCTTCACATTTTATTACCATAGTTCAATTGTATTTTATGCATTTATATTTACTTTTTTAAAAATATTCCAGAAGAGATGGATACATCCCATCTTGCTTTTCTGGTAGAATGTTGCTGTAAAATCTTCTGCAAAGCCAAAACGCCTGAAAGTAATTTCCAGACAATAGTTATTGTCACAGGACGACTTCTCGCATTCTACTCCGGAAATGCTGATAACTTCCCCATCTTCCGCCAGTGTTTTGAAATCGATATTTACTATATCCTTTTTTGTCCTGTAAATACCTTTTTCAAGACTGCATAAAGGATCACGGGTCTGATATCTGTTTAATTCCTTACTACCCATTTTACGGATGTAGCTAGTCGATTCGTATGTAAACCATCCGTACCCGCAGCCATGACGGTTACTTCCCTCGCTTCTCTGGGTAATTCTTTCTAATGAAACATTATCCGGGTATATTCCGATAACAACATATTCTATTTCCGGATGATCTACGAAGGTAAAAACCATCCCTAATTCTATTTCTTCTTTTTTCATAAGGCTCTGAGTTTAAAATCAGCCAATTCTGAAAGCTTATTGTAGTATTTATCGTAAAGCGGATTGAATATATTCTGATATTCCTCGGTGTAACATTCTTCTTTAGAATCGGCAAAATCTTCCGGCAGCTTGCCGTAAGTATCGACCATTTCTTTTTCCGCCAGATTACATGCCAATTCCATAATGGAAGAGTTCAGTGAATTCAGTACATTTTTTTCATCCATATCGTCAAACCAATCCAGAACATAGCCGATAAAATACAGGATATCGGAATACTGATTTTCTTCGATTATAAAGCCTTCTTTACGATAACCGGTATCATCGTCGATACCGTCTGCATAGATAGTTTCGTTTTCATCTATATATACATCGGTTACACAGATACTATACACGTCTTTGCGTCCCGGAAGGATCGCTATCAACGGATAATCGTCATCAGCCTCTTCTTCCTTTGTCCTTTCAAGGATAATGCGTCCGTTATTGTCTTTCAAAGTTCTAATTATCAGATATTTTGTCTTTTCGCAGATGGCTTCATTTTTTAGTTTAAGCCTGTAATATTCCTGTTTCATCTTTCTTATATTTTTATTAGTTAGAAATCTCTCATGCTGAATATAAGCCGGACATAATCACCGGCTGTTCCATGTATAGGTTTAAAATAGTCCGGCATGGCAGGTGTTTTATCCAGATTGAAGACTATTTTCATCTCACTAAGGATCAGCGACTTTACTCTTTCACTCATCCTGCGGTCTGTTTCAATCGTGATACCACAGATATGGATATCCGGCTGCGAATAACGTTTGAGATGCTTCACAGAGTTCCATACATGTTGCGATGAAGCCCCGTCCGTCCAATGAATTGTCAGGGTTTCATAATTCCCCCTTTCTTCTGTACTTATCGTAAAATCTGTCTTCGGGAAACAGGTATTCAATATATTCCTGATTTCCGTTCTCTGCCTGCTGCGCTGTTTTGGCTTTACAATAGTGTTCATATGTTTTCTTTTTTTAATGAATACATGGATGTTTACCCTGCACACAGACAGAGTAAGAATCCGTTTATTGGTAAGGCTCTAAAACTTGCAGGGATTCGCTCTCGGCAAGGTTTTATGTGGAAATACGACCCTTAAGGGTGGAGATTTCCGCATAAACGCCGCAAGGCATACCTTGCCGACGGCGTAAAGTCCCTGCAATAGCTTGCCTGCCAATAAGCGGATTTTATTCATTTTCTATCTCCATCAGTTCCGGTTTCTCTTCTTCTACTTCTTTGTCTATATTTGCCAGTGTGTCCTGTATTTTACGCTCCAAGGCCGACAGTTCTGTTCTCAGGCGGATTAGTTCCGAAGCTCTTTTCCATGGCGTGTCGATTATTTCCTGCAAAACAGGAATGTCTTTTTCTATTTGTGCAATCTCCGACTCGAATTTAGGTATCAGGGACGGTATTTTATCTAATGCCTTTATGAAGTTGGCTGCTGCCAGTAACGGGTCCCGGGCTAAATCACCATTGTTGTAAGTATATTTACAGGCTCCTTCGATACAGAAGCGGTTATACTGTGTTCCAAATGCCGGCCTTTCTGTTATTACTAAAATCTTAAAATCAAGCAAGGCTCCTATTTCTATGAACTGACCGCCAGTATCCATACCATTGGCGATGACTACCAGTCTTTCTCCGATTTTTTCTATCGAATCATTGCCTTCAAATTTATTCAACCGGATCGGATTCGGTCTGATACCATTTTCATCTTTTATAAGCTGCGTTTCAACTCTCTGCCAGTCCCGGATAATACCTTCCAGACGGTTTTTCTTTTGTTCAAGTTTCAGCCGGCTGTTTTTCAACGACCAACCTGTCTGCTCCAATTGTTTGTTATAGTTCTTTTGCTCACTTTCCATGAGGCTGATCCTACGCTCCAGCTTCACTTTATCCAGCAGGTCGGTATTCCCCGAAAGGATGGCTACATATTCTGAATAATTCATATTACCGTCTTCGTCCATAGCTCCCTCGTCAATGGTACGCTTGCCTAATGAATTGGTCTTGAGCTGTGTGATAAAGGTTTGCTTGTTCTGCAACAGGTTGAATTTGTAGGTGTCCAAGCTGTTTTCTGAGGCATAGATGATATTATCGACTTTATTACCGGCGTAGAGCCGGGCGACCTTATTGCCTTTACGGGCTCCACGTCCGCCTCGTTGCTCCATGTCTTTGGGAGTCCAGGGGATGTCGATATGATGGGTGGCCACCGCATAGTCCGGAGCATCCACTCCCGTACCCAGACTCTTGGTATGGCCTACCAGCACCCGGATAATACCTTGTTTAAAGGCGGCAATCATAGCTTCCCGCTGTCTGATGTTCTTAGCTTCCTGGATAAAGCGAACTTCGTAAGCATGCAACTTGTAATCTTCTACCAGTTTCCGCTTGAGTTCTCCATAGATGCTCCACTCATCAGGCTTATCGGGCTTGTATGTGCCTATGTCGCAAAAGACAAACTGTGTCCCCCGCTGATTATCAAAGCGGTAATAATAGTCCGCTATCTTTTTTGCCGCACGGGATAGCTTATTATCCGGATGGTCGTGGTATTTTTTAAGATCGATCAGCCGTAGGTCTAAAGATGCTTTGCGTGCCAGGTCGGTTACAATCAGCATACGGCCTGAATCTTTTTTATCATATGTCATACCGGGACGGCCGATCAGCTCTCCATCTCCTGTTTTTGCAAATTCAATCAATTTTTTCTGAAATTCGTCCTGCTGTGGAGTGGAACGGGTCGTGTAAAACATGACGTTATTTTCGGGGCGCTCCAGATTTATATCTTTTCCTGTACGATAGTCCGTTATCTCGTTGTAGAAATTGGCAAGCTCCGGTACGTTCTTGAAATAACGGAAACGTTCTTTGGACTTGATCTCATTGGTCACAGTAAATTCAAAATCGGAAGTTTTTTTAGCATATACCGCCGCCCAGGCATCGAATGTGCGGATACCTTGCCCTTCCATAGCTGCCGGGCGCAAGTACTTGAATAACAGGTATAATTCGACAAGTGAATTACTGATGGTAGTACCGCTCAGAAAAGTAGCACATAAATCCTTGCCTTTTAAGTATTGCATGGTTCTAATCGCATACAGCAGATTCAGTGCGCGCTGGCTGCCCTGCGGATCTCCTAATCCCGACACATAGCGATAACGGGTATCAAAGCGGAGATTTTTAAATTCATGGCTCTCATCTATAAACAAATGATCTATACCCATCGTGCGGAAGTCAATGCTGTCATCCCGCCTTTCTTCCATCTTCTGAAACAGTTCACTGAGCATGGCTTTGAGATTCTGCTGACGCTTTTGCAAACCCTTGAGCATACCTGCCGATGACGATATCTTGTTTAAGCGTTCATAGACTTTCAGGTTTTCTTCTACCGAATCTAATTCCCTCTGGAGGGTATCGCGCTGGATTTCCATAGACTGGGGTATCTTAAAGAATTGTTCATGGGTCAGGATGATAACGTCCCAGTCATCGTTCTTGATCCGGTGAAACAGTTTCATCCGGTTCTTAGGCTCAAAGTCTTTCTCCGTAGGATACAGGATTTTGTCGTTTGGATATGCCTTCCGGTAGGTTTCGGCAATGGCGAAAATATTGGTTTTTAATCCTATAATCATTGGTTTGTGCGCCATTTTCAGGCGTTTCATCTCATGGGATGCAATACAGATAGTCAGAGTCTTGCCTGTACCCACCTCATGGTCAATGATCCCGCCGTTATTGGATTTGAGCATCCAGATAGCATCGTACTGGCTGTCGTAAAGACGGTCGATCCCCAACGATGTAAGTTGCAAATCGGGAAAGGTCTGGAACTTGCCGTCATACCGGGGTTTTACCCGTGCGTTGAACTTGCGGTTATACAAATCCGAAAGCTTGTCCCTGATTTCGCCCGGTAAACCGTTCAGGTAGACGGCAAATCCGCTGCGTATCTCGTCAATCTTGGTATTGGCCTGCTGTATGGCTTCCAAATCAGGAACACGTATTTCCTTCCCTTCAGCGGTATACCGTCCCGATGGCTTTGTTATCTTGGGAAAGGTATTGACCAGTGCATGGCTGAGTATGGTAAGCCCGCTTATATCATTGCTGTAATCCGGTTTGACAGCGTACTTTTCCCTGATCTCGACAGTATGTTCGCTTTCAGCCGCTATATGGAAATTGTCTATATCGGCTATATACTCTATCGTAACCGTCGTATTGAACAGTTTACCTGCATATTCACTGTAATATGCGGCGGGAATCCACCTTTCCCCGAAATTGAAGTCCAAATCGGAAAAAGGGATAGCCTCAGGAATAGCTGTTTTCAAGGCTTCCAGCGATTTATGACACTCCTGAAGGTTCTCATCTCCGGGATGGACAGCTATATATTCTTCTATCTGCTCCGATTTAACAATCACATCGCCTGCGATAAAACGGGCGGCAACTTCGTAATCACCGGATAAGGGATTATAATAGATGACACCTTCAAGTTCCCGGATCAGGTCTTTTTCATCTTTGCCTGAAATGGCAGACATATATTCCGGATCGACCCGGTCGAACTTATTCAGGGATGCGGCCAAAGCCTCCTGCGCATTATCAACCCGAAGGGTCTTGTCTGCCCCGAATGATACGGGATGGTAGAAAATACCTGCCAGTTTCTTATTACCGTTCTCATAAAATTCAAGGGTTTGCATCTCATCTCCGAATATATCCTGCTGCAACAGTTTGCGGTTCTCCCGACAGGTCAGATCGCCGTATTTTCCGGTAAATTCAGTGTACCTGTCGTTCAACATTTGCCGGGCCTCCGGATTTTCTTTTTTCTGGATGGTTTCTGTTGTATGCAGAAAAAAATAGGTTTCACGCAGATGGATATAAGATTTGAATTTATCTACCTGAGCTTGGTTAAGCCTTAACGGAATAAAAGTATAGACTGTATCTTCACGCTGTTTTTGGGCATTCCATTGTGTTTTGATGGAGAGAGTTCCGACCTGTCCCCGATTTTCCACCAGCACCCCGTTTTTATAATAGTCCATCAGGACACCTTCGTATAGGCGGGATTCAAAGCTATCACCACAGATAACAACTGTCTTAGCGGGTAAGCCTTCCGGGGACGGGCCCTCTGATTTGACAGGCAAAGCCCGGCTTTTAGCTTTGGTTTGTTGCTTTTGCCGTATCTGTCCCCGCTCTTCTTCGGATATGCCGAAAATATCGAATAAGCTAAGCTCTTTCTCCGGTTCGGGTAAGGGTATTTTGTCTGCTTGAACTACAGGTAGTATACTGTTTCCAAAGTGTTTATTATACAAATCCGTATCTAAATACAGGGCAAGGTCTTCCCTGATTTTCTCATATAGCTTTTCGCTAAGGGCTTTCATCCCGTTTTCATACCGAAAATTAATGGCGGGCTGCCCATATTGGTCTTTGCCTTGCTTGACGCTTGTATAGACAACACGGCTGAAATCCATATAGTAGTTATTTATATTAACTCCCCCTAACCGGCGGATTCCGGTGAAATTGTATTCCCTTGTGGATCGTTCTGTTTTATGGCTGTCTTTTTGCAGAATAACCAAATCACTTGGTACCTGAGTGTTGGCATTATCCATAAACAGATTATCGGGAAGGCGTATAGCCGATACAAGCCGGCACTTGTCCATCAGCCATTTCCTTAGATATTCGTTCTTAGGTGAATCCATTACACCCTGCGATGTGATAAAGGCGATAAGGCCTCCTTCCCGTACCGCATCGACTGCTTTGACAAAGAAGTAGCTGTGGATATCCTTACAGCAGCGTTTCTTTGTTTCATCTTTTTCGGAAACATACAGGGGATCATAAACCCGGTAGTCCCCAAACGGAATATTGGAACAGGCAATATCAAAATGGTTCAATGAGCGTTCGTCTATCGTCTCGAAGCCTCCCGCTACAACAATATCTTCGGGATGTAGTGCTGAGAGGATGCCGGCTGTCAACAAGTCTTTTTCATAACAACTTACAGGCCGCCCAAAAACGGAAAAAGCTTCGGTAAACGCTCCGGCTCCGGCACTGGGCTCAATGATAGTATTCGCTTTTATCCCGGTACCGGTTAATGCTTTTGCAATTGCTTCGGCTACTTCGGGCGGGGTATAAAATGCTGATAAGATGGAAGCTTGCAGGCTATCCCTGTATTTTTTATATTCTTCTTCTGTCCGAGAATATTGGCGCAGGATACTGAAGAGCAGTTTTGTGTCTTCATAGAGTTCCTGTTCCGATAGCGGCCAGCTGTTCTTATCTTCGGGGCTTTCGCACTGCCGGAGTACGCACTTCAAGCCGCCGAATCCCGAATATTTTTTCAATAGTATACGTTCTGCTTCGGATGCTTTCCGATTTTCTTCTCTTATTCTGAAAACTGTTTGTATAGCAAGGATATTATCCTGCAAATGCTTTTTCTTATTATACGCCATAACGCTGTCATTTAAATTTCAGACAGCCGGCACTTGCCGGATAACGGATAATCAAGGTTTTTTGAAGGAAATACAACCCGAAGGGTGGAGATTTCCTCAAAAACCCGACAGGGCATGACCTTAAAGATTCATCCGGTAGACGGCAAAAATTTGCTGGATGAAATTAAATGGCAGTACCTGCGCAACTGCCTCCACTACGACAAATTACGACAAAACGCGACAACAGTTTAAATATCAACAGTTTAAATATATTTCATTTATATATTTGAAGCAAATACGATATGTCTGAAATAAATAATTGATTATTCCAATGGGTAAAAAAGCTAATAATATGGACGCAGCAGATAATGATGTGATTGTTGTCAGCGATAAGAAAGAGAAAAAAATAGAAGTCGTGAAAAAAGCCGGAAAGGACGGAGTGGAAACCGTACCACCCGAAAAAGAAAGGCAGAACGAGTTTTTAAAGATCGGACATAATTCAGACCCTTCAGACGTGCTGATCACTTTTGTGAAAAACTTTTACAGTCAGGCACGCGACCCTACACGCTTCGGAATATATAAAATACCTTTTAAAACTTTCGATACATTCTTAAACAGCCTGAAATGGCTTAATAATCAAATTAATAGTAACATAAAAAAAGAACTGATGGAAAAAGATTCAAAAAACCAGGAGACTGTTCCTGAAAACAACACCGACAGGAAGAACCGCTTTATGCCTTCCCAGATAAATTGGGACCAACTGAAAAATTTGGGTATCACACGGGAATACTTGGAACAGAAGGGCTTGTTAGACCAGATGTTACAAGGGCGTAAGACAAACCAGCTAATACCGATCTCCGTACAGCAGGGAGGAGCTCATGTGACGACCGATGCCAAATTGTCCTTGCGGCAGGAACAGGACGGCTCTGTATCCCTGAGGATACACGGGGTTAAGAAAGAGCCGGAACTGGACAGACCCTACTTCGGGCATGTATTTAGTGAAGAGGATAAGAAGAACTTGCGGGAAACAGGACATCTGGGACGGGTTGTAGACCTTTACGACAGAAGTAACGCACAACATCCTTCTTTTATAAGTATCGACCCGCTGACCAAAGAGATTACATCGATCAGGGCCAAAGGCGTCTATATACCGGATGATGTGAGCGGTGTCAAACTCATGGATCATGAGAAAGAAGCTCTCAGAAACGGAAAGGAGATTTTTGTAGAAGGAATGACTGCCAGGTCGGGAAAGGAATTCGATGCTTACCTGCGGGTGGATGCCAATGAACGGAGGGTATCCTACCGTTTTGAAGAAGGATTGGCGAACATCCGTAAGATCGGGGGCGTAGAACTCAATGAACAGCAAAGGAATGACCTGACTGAAGGCAAGGCTATCCTTGTCGAAGGCATGGTTAATAAGCAAACCGGAGAGTTAAGGGATTCCTATGTGAAAGCGGCGGACTTAGCTACCGGAAAGCTTCAGTTTACAAACTTCAATCCGGATTCGCCGGAGGAAAAACGGGAGATTATCATACCGCGCTACATCGGGCAGGTTCTTTTGACAAACGAAGACCGCAGGGAACTCTCCGAAGGAAAACCGATATTCCTCAAAGACCAGGTCAGGGCCAGCGGAGAGACCTACGATAGCTTTGTGCGCCTGCATCCGGCAACGGGAGATATTCAGCGCAGCCGCACCCCTGAAGGCTTTACCGAAGAGGTGAAAGTAGATATCCCCAAAGAAATATCAGGGGTGAAGGTAACGGCTAAAATGAGGGCGGATATTCAGGATGGTAAAGCCGTGGAGATCAAAGGAGCAAAAGCTCCCGACGGTACTTTAGTGCCTACTTTCGTGAAAATGAATAAGGATACAAACTTATTGAGTTTTTACCGCGAGAACCCCGACCAGGCGAAGAAAGCTACGATAAAGCAGGGAGCAGACGATACAAGCAATAAACAGGCTCCTGCCGAAGATAAGAAATCCAAATCCAGAAAAATCGGTTAAACGGTAAACTTTAAAAATAATTCTCATTATGGACGAAAATAAAAAAAATGTGTTCCCGCAGGAGGCCGTTAACTGGGATGAACTGGAGGCAATCGGTATTTATAGGGATGAGCTGGAGACAAACGGCGAACTGGAGCTGTTATTAAACGGACAAAGAACCAATCCGGTAAACTTGCATTTGATGATGTTGGGCATCGATATAGACATGGATGCTACTCTCCGTCTTATTCTTCAGGGGGAAACCTACATTGTGGAAATCAACGGGATAACTCCTGATCCTTTGAACTAATCTTCTATTGTATTGATTTTTTAATCCGGTTCTCCATATTAAGGTCTCAGACCTATTTATTGTCCATCTAAGTATAACATTCACTGTTTGTTATAACTGAGAAATATGATATTAAATACTATCTGTTACTTATAATATATGGGGAACCTCTAAAACTTTTGCCTTTATGATTGCGATTATTACGGAGAAACCGAGCGTAGGACAGGATATTGCACGGGTGTTGAATATTACAAAGAAAAAAAACGGATATATCGAAGGGAACGGTTATATGGTTACATGGGCCTACGGGCATCTGGTTAGTCTGGCATACCCAGAAGATTACGGGATAAAAAGCTTTGATGCGGAAAAGTTACCTGTCCTTCCTGATCCTTTTAAATTGATACCCCGGAAAACAAAAACAAAAAAAGGGTATCAGACAGACGGAACTGCGAAAAAACAACTGGAAACAATTGCTTATGTGTTTTCAAAGTGTGACAGTATTATCGTGGCGACGGACGCCGGACGCGAAGGGGAACTCATATTCCGCTTTATTTATTCTTACCTGAATTGTAAGAAACCGTTTTCCCGTCTGTGGATCAGTTCATTAACAGACAGTGCCATAAAGGAAGGTTTTGAAAACCTCCGCGATGGTAGTGCTTATGACAACCTCTACCTTGCAGCCGATGCCAGAAGCAAGGCGGACTGGTTATTGGGGATTAATGCCAGCAGGGCACTTTGTATCGCTTCGGGAGACGGGAATAATTCGTTGGGAAGGGTGCAGACTCCGACTCTGGCTATGATCTGCAAACGCTATCTGGAAGTGAAAAATTTTAAGCCGCAACCTTTCTGGCAGCCGGCTATCAATCTGGAAAAAGACGGGATTACCCTTCATTTGAGTACAGTTGAAGAATTTTACGAGGAAGAAAAGGCAAGCGAAATATACAAACGCTTAGTAAGCTATCCTGTGGCTAAAGTTGAGCATGTCGAAAAGAAAGAAACGCTTGTACAGCCTCCTTTATTACATGATTTGACCGACCTGCAAAAAGAAGCGAATAAAAAATACGGACTGACTGCCGAGCAAACGCTTTCTATAGCCCAGAAACTGTATGAAGCGAAATTAATATCTTATCCGCGTACTGCAAGCCGCTATATTCCCTATGATGTATTTGAAAAGATACCTTTCCTGATAGATTCCCTGAAAGAATATCCGGAATTTAAAGTGCAGGCAAGCCTGTACTCTGTGATAAAGACAAGCGGGAACTCGGTAGATGACAAAAAAATAACAGACCACCATGCGCTAATCATTACGGAAAATAAGCCGGAGAAGCTGTCTGCGGATGAGAAAAAGGTATATGAGCTGATTGCCAAACGGATGCTGGAGGCTTTCGCCGGAGTTTGCCGAAAAGCAGTGACGAGCGTGGATATAGCCTGCGATGATATAAAATTCAGGGCAACTCAAAGCCTGGTAACGCAGCAGGGATGGACAGGGCTGTTCGCCCTTGCTGATGAAGATGAAGCACAGGATGAAAAAGCAGTCCTGCCTGAACTGGCTGAAGGTGATTTCTTGCGGATAGTAAGCTGCAACCTTGTGCAAAAGAAAACAAAGCCGAAAGCCTTGTTTACGGATGCAGGACTGCTCTCGGCGATGGAAAGCTGCAGAAAGGAGGTGGAAGACCAAGAATCAAAAAAGGCGATGAAGGATTCGGGAATAGGCACTCCGGCGACAAGGGCGGCAATCATAGAGACCTTATCGGATCGGGGCTATATCGAAAGGGATAAAAAGAATATTGTCCCGACTTCAAAAGGTCTGAGCCTTTATAACCTGATAAAAAATATGCGGATTGCCGATGTGGAAATGACAGGGGGATGGGAAAATGCCCTCTCGAAGATCGAAAACAGCCCGGATTTTACGGATTCGTTTATGAATGGCATAAGGGTTTATACCCGGCAGGTGGTCGATGAGATCATCAGTGTGGTCAGGGCGGAAAACACATCGGCAGAAACACCCTATATATGCCCCCGGTGCAGGCTCGGCAAGATTACTTTCTACAACAGGGTGGTCAAATGCAATTATTCAAAATGTAACCTTACTTTCTTCAGGGAGATTTGCGGAAAGAAACTGACGGATAACCAATTGACGGAGTTGTTCAAAACAGGGAAGTCGCCTCTTATTAAGGGCTTTAAAAACAAAGAGGGGGAATCTTTTGATGCTCATATCGTTTTCGATAAGAACGGGAATTCGCATTTTGTGTATCCGGACCGTAAAAAGAAAAATAATCAGTAGTGGAATCATTCCCTCCGGGGAATGGGTTTGTTTTTTAGTTCATGTTTTTAGACAGCAACCGATGGGATATCGGTTGCTGTTTGTTAATCACTATAGCGATCATTATAAACAATAAAAGGCTTGTACACAGAGGCATATACAACTGTATTATTTTCTTCTTTTTTCTCAATTAATCCATGTTCTGATAAATGCGCTTCTATTTTTTCTATACTTTTGATTCCTATACCTTCCATTCGAAGAAGTCTGTTTCTTCCCCCATTCAATAAAAAATAAAGTAGTTCTCCATATGTAAATATCCCGAAATTTTTCAAATGGGTCTTCAAACTCTTACGGGTACTTATCCATTCTAAATCAAGAGGCTTGTCAAGAAGCAACAAATCAAGATGATCCGATTGTATCTTACAAATCTCATTCTGAAGCCTGTTTATGACTGAATCCGGATTGTTTACAAAATAATTTTTGTCCATATCTGTAGTTTCCAGCAGAAAATGAATATAGTCAATGCCTAATTGCAGATAATGGATTTGCTGCTCTCTGGTGTTTGAACAACCAGAGAAATGCTGCCTGACATATAATCCGATTATGTCCCTTGCCGAAAACAAATCGGGTAGCATTTCGGCTACTGCCGGATGGAGTTGGACTTCGTCCTGTTTATCGGGATAAGAAACATTCTGGAGTTGATTGGACATCATAATTGTATAATATTATTGAGCAGATACCTCATTTGTTTTTTATTTGCTTTTGGCGAAGTATCTTACTATTATCGGGTAGGAAATAGAATATATCCGTCCTCTCCTGTCTTGGATTGGAAGGAGGAAACACATAGGAATACCGGCACTCTACGGGTTGCAAGAGTACCTTCTCAGAAGAAATGCCTTCGTATTTATTGACAAATTGTAGATTTTTTACGGAATCAATCCTACGGGTGGCATCCGAGATATGTTTGTTATACATATCGGTTATTACCTTCGACCCGTATTTTGCTTTTCCCTCTTTTTCCAAATTCTCCTGTGATCGTTTTAGATGGGATTCCTGTAGTTCCAGACATTTAGCTTTATTTTCTTCAAATTCCTGCTGAAGAATGGCAATGCTGTCCGACACTTTTATTGGCGGCAATTCTTTCAGGTTTACAATTTTGAAATCAAGATCAGTCCATGTACCGTGCTTGTCTGTCTGCACATAATCACTGATAAGTTTCTCGTACTTGCTTTCGTTTGTAGAACAGGACACAATACAAAATACAATAAAAAGGATGGATAATTTTTTCATAATATAATATTTAAAATTAACTGTTTTTCGATTCGCTTTTCGTGTCTAGCTATACAGGTAATATTCTCTTCACAACTATCCACATACACATAATAATAACAAGTAAAACTCATCCCTCTATTCATAATTCTACTTTTTAAATTCTATCAGTATATATATCCACTAAGAGCATGCTAGCTACCATTTACTTTAGTTTGATATAATCAAAAGGTTCTTTAAATTCTTCATCACCATTTACTACAGGAAATTCCCATTCTCCAACTTGTACAATTTCATCAAAATTAGTTATATTCCAATAATTATGCTTCCTTGCTATTTCCTGATATTCGTCTCTATAGTTATTTAATAAACTTGATATGAAAGAATTCATTCTTGCATTCCATTGAGCACCATCTCCATTTCGGGAATGAAGATATTTTTTTATCAGTTCTATTTCTACACTTCCGAAAGAACAATATATCTCGATTTTCTCTTCATCGGATAAGTTTAAGTTTAATGAATTTGAATCAACGTGAATTAAGTATTTATATAACATTTCCAAATACAGACCATCCTCTGCTGTTGTTAAATCTTTTACTGTAGCTAATAGTCCATGATTTATTCTTAGGTTATTACTACAATCTCTTGAAAAAAGTATGTCATTACAATCTTCATAATTGTAATGAACATTATTATTTTTATCTTGACATTTCTGATATGCAATTTGAAGAACAAATTTATTTATCCTAGGTTCTTTGTCATAACCAAAAGTTTTTAATAAAGAAATTAGAAACTCCTTATCATTATTGATTAACCATGTTAGACTAGCCTGGCTTTCATTAAAAATATACATATTCCTATGGAAACACCGTTTTAATAAAAAATCTTTATTTTCATCTTCATTTATATACATTAATAATGTCTCTATATCAGATACAAACAAGAATGTCGTTGAAAAAATAATATTAGGTATAGTATAATCAAACTCTGACTTTAAAAGTTCATGATGATTGCAACCTTTCTCTATTAAATAGACAAAATAAGATTTATGATTAGAGATTTTTACATTATTGATAGTATCTGAAATAGCAAAAACACGATTAATTCCCTGATTAAATTTGTTTAAAGTAATGCCACTGAATCCTAAGTTATCTATGTTTTCATATAAGTTGGCTAATGCATATTTTTCTATATCTTCCTTTATTCTTTCTACTTCACTCATATTTTCTTCTTTTACATGTTGATATTTATTTGGGGTATTTGTACAAAGTATTTTAATATTGTTTGGAATAACCCATATTGCACTATCTTGAAGTACATGGCAAGTAATCTTATCTTTCGAATTTTTTAATATAAAAATGAATTCATCATTTATAATTTGTATTGTGTCTATTTCATATGAGATATCTTCTATTCCATATCTGACAAAAATTTCTTTTTTGTCCTTTGTTACCTTTATTTCCATGTTGTATGCATCACAAGGTATATATATAACATTTTCGCCATCTATTTCTGTTAATTTAAACCAAGTTCCTATAAATGTATTTCCTTGAGAGTCTTTTATATCATACCAATTTTTAGTAGTACAACTAAAAATAAAGGAAAAGAATAAGCCCCAAATAAATAGGTTGTATTTTTTATTCATCTTAATTGTTAATTATCCAATTGCCAATATTAGAGATATCCATATGTTGTTGATTACATACAGGACAGTATTCATTTTCTTTTACAATCAAAATATCACATATATTTTTATCATATTTGAACCAAGCCTTCAATTTTTGTAGATTTGCAACCCGTTCAGAATAATTTAGTGAAACTGGCTTCTCATCAGTCTGATAACGATCGTAGCCATGGCAAAGCCTACTAATAAGAAAGAAGTATTTTTCTTCATCATCAGCCATTAATTGAGCGATTTCATTTAGGCTCATTTTTTTAGATACAGCTTCACCAAAATATTCTCTTTTCCATTTAAAAGCATCTTGCCTCTTTTTAAACTCCTCATCTGTTTCTTCAACATCTTGATTGTTTTTTCCTTTTTTAGTGGGATGAAACCAAGGTGGACATGATTTAAAGATAAAATACCAGCAACCAGAGTCAATAGCCAAATGTAAGTTCTTTCCAATCAATTCAGGCTCTTTAACAATATCTTCTTGTATAACGCATTTCGTTTTATATGTCTTATAGACTACTGGCAAATCATTTCCTTGATTATCCTTTGAGCCTGTTAGTTATATCATACCCCGACCTTTGTATAAATACGACCGGCAAGGTCGATCTGCTGTACATAGATTTTGTCGTATTCTTCGATCTTGTCTACTATCCGTTGTACCTCTACTACCGATGTTTTGGTATAGAAAAAATTGGTGAGTACCCCTACGAGTACACAGGCGCCCAAGTAACCGGAGAACTTCCAGTAGCCGCGAAGGATTTCTTTGTGGTTTTGAGGCCGCATAGGTATTTATATATTAAGACAGATCATTTTTCAAGAATCATTATAACACCTAATGTATTAAATAGGCGTTTCAATCTTTTAATTAGGAATAAAGTTAGATATAAGGAAAACCTCGTTTATATTAAAGTGGTTCATTATCCCCCCGGAACATTTCAAGCACGTCATCAAATGGAATATTGAAATAATTATACTTTTCTGCTGTTTCGAGTAGAGCCGGATATTTTTGTGAAATATAATAGGAGTGAGAGCGATTGTTCCACTCAGGTGCTGCCGGTTTAAAATAAGAAGTACGTATTTGTTGCTCAACTATTGCAATATTCACAAATATTTGGGATAATTCCTCTAAAGAATATTTTCCTTTTTGTTCAGGATTTCCAAAGAAATAAGAAATATAATCAGTAAGAGCATATATATACATCGTGTTATCACTATTTGTTTCTTCCTCAATTGTTTTCAACAGCCCATTTCTTATAGAAAGTTTTTCATTGCAGTCTTTTTTGAAAAAAATGTCATCGAATTGAGAATAATCGGTGGTACCATCAAACATTTTATAGTCCTTGAAAATATTTCTTAGTACTGCTTTATTTAATTTCCCATTTTTATCATAGCCAAAGTAAGTTACCAATAACGTTAAAAATTCAATATTATTATTAATCAACCATGTCAGGCTTGCATTGCTATTATTGAATATAAATTTATTGAGGTGAATCAAAAATAATCGATTATTATTTTGTCGTATTTCCAGATCTAACTCGTCCTTCCAATGGATTCCTTTATGTATAACTCCCTTTTCGTATTCATCTTCAAAATAGATTGGTTCTTTTTCTAATTCCAATAGATCAGGAAATTGCTTTTTATAATTGATCATTTCAGGGAGAAAGTAGGCGTAAGTGATTAGACCATGCTTGTAACTAACATAAAATGTCGAGAAAAAACTTGATTGATATGGTTCTATTGTATGCATGAGATCTACGGCAGTTCCTGTTTCAGCAATTAAAGACTTATTGCATAATCGAAAATATGAATAATCTGTATTTGTCTCTACAGGATATACTCCAAATATATTTTTTATTATTTGTTTCATATTTATCTCAGTAGATCTTTTATAGCCACTATTTAGGAGTAAAGTATCTTCTATATTAAATAATGTTTCTAAAGCCTGAATACCTCCATAGTCTGAATCTGTTCCATTATCTAATTGGATCAATAATATATTTTTTACATTTAAAGAATCTCTATACATAATATTTGAATCTTGATTTAGTTTTGATGTTTTTTTATTACAAGCAAATAATAAATTAATAACTGTAAGTAGTACTAAAATAAATAAATACCTCTTGTTATTTTTTATTAGCTTTATCTCTCCATATTTTTTTTGCTGCATCTTGTTCTTTATTATCATATGATTGTAATTTTATAAATAATGCTGGATTTAAGTAATATTTCCTATTTTTATCTTTGGTTATATTTTTTATCTCGAAATGAAGATGAGGTGCCTTTGTCTTGTCTGCGTTTCCTTCAACTCCTGCATAGCCGATTACTGTACCTGCTTTAACTATACCATCTTTATTTTCTATTTCTTTCTGGGACAACTTTTTAAATAGGTGCATATAACTAACATATATTTTGTCTGTTTCTTTCAAAATAAATTCTGCTTTTTTTCCATTAAAGTTTCCAGTTGATATCCCTGCTGTATATTCATTCTCTTCTGTAAACTGAAGTTTATATTTGACTGTATTCATTTGAGCAATGAGTTCTTTTGTATTTATTATTTCAAGTGTAATTGTTGAATTTCCAAAAGCAATAAATTTACAATCCAGACATGCATATACTTTAGTTGTTTCCGGGATAGCGAAAAGATCAATTCCTGTGTGGAATCTTCTTGTACCATTAGTTCGAACTCTAACATTACCAAAAGAAGCACTTCTGGGACTAACAGCTCCTGAAAAATTATATTTATTTATTTGTGGATTAATTACAGGATCATGCCATATACCATTACTTATATACTCTTCTTTCCCCCATTGACACTCATCTACCTTAAACAATTTTGAGGTAATTTCATCAAATGCTTTCTTTTTACCTTCCCAGTCAACACTTGAACCTATTATCTTACTTACTTGATCTACATCCTTAGAACCATTACACTTAGTGTTTGCACTCTTCACTATCCATGCGCCCATAGAAGCTAATATAATTAACCTCATATTCTCCTCATTTGTTAGCGCCTTTACTCCACTATCTGTTGTAATATCTATTGTAGCGTCTTCTTTATCTTTTATTTTTTTCCATGTTTTATCATATAATTCCCGACCTGTCATCTGAATCAATCCGCGTCCCCTAAATCTCCAGCCATCACCACTCTGTGTGTTTCCTAATCCATGATTCTTAGAGCGATTTTCATCTGCATATATAAAGTTCGCTAATTTTTCCTGATTACATTTCTGTATTCCTGCATCTAAATGTTTATTTAAATCTTTACGTCCATAATCTTCAGCTATGTGTTTATTTTCAGGTTTGAGCAAAGATGAAAATAATGGGTCTCTATATTTTGTACCTTCTTGATAATAACCTCCTTCCTTTGTTGCTTTATTCCCTTCTTTCCAGTTTTTTACTCCTTCAATATAGCGGCCAACCAACAACTCACGGGTACTGTAATTTATTGATTCCGGCTCTTTGAGTTTTAATGATGTTCCGACCTCAATCCGCGCTTGCGCAAAAAAATGGGCTTTTTGCCAACAGGTAGCCATACCAAAATCCTTCATATATTTTGTGTATGTATCACCAACTTTATTTAATATATCATCAGTTGCATTAGGAAATATATCTTTCAAGCAAACTTCATTCTCTTTATTTTTACTTTTATTCCATTCACTTTTAGAACCTCTTATTGCAGCTGTACACCTCGGACAATGACCTGATTTATGCTCTTTCTCTACATCTATTCCCTCCCCAATAATCACAGGTTTTGTTTCAGGGAAAGAGTAATTCATCTTGGCATCCTTTGCAAGTTTTAACTGTAAAAAATAGTTTAACCTTCTGTTCTGAATTTCCAAAACATAGTTATTCCAATCGGATTTTGTTTTTTTCGGATTTTCTTGTTTCCATACTTCATAATATTGATTGGAGGAATTTTCATCTTCTATATCCAGCAATGTATCGATCAGATATATATCGTTATGCTTATCTGAGTTATAATTTTTCGGATACTGGCATACGCATTCTATCTTTCCATTCTTAACCTGTTTACTATCATATAATACCAAATAAAAGCATCTTGGCTGATGACCAGGAATCCCTTTATGCAGTGCAGGGCTTAATAAACTGTAATTTGTATCTGTTAGATGAATGTATTTTCCTTCTCCGTTAAATGTGTTGATCAATGCCACATTCATCCTTATTTTCTGCTTATGATCAACATAGCTATCCGGAGTCCTGTCCTTTTTGTTTTTAGCCGTAGCCTTGGTATTTTCTATAATGTGCATCCGATATCTGTTATCGTATTCGGTACTTTGCATAGCGGCTTTTTTACTCAACAATAGCTGCACTACTATTTGCATAGGGTCTCCGTATTTAAGGATTTTTTTTAGAAGCACCCCCTCCCCGTCTGCAAAATAAGCTTTTATTTTTGAGTTTTCTACAATTGTGACATGCTTATGCAGAAATTCACTTTTTATGATATTTTCATCAACAATATATGTATCTGTTTTGCTTCCATCCGGCAAATCTCTTTTCCAGTCTTTTTTCCAGTTTTTACATATTGTATCTATTTTACTTACAGTAAAGTATAACTTTATTTCTTTTGGGGTATTTGTTTTGACTAATTCGGAAAGCGCATTCCATGTCGAAGTCAGAACAGGTATTTTAGCAACACCTTCATTATTAAACTGGGTAGTTCCGGCAAAATCTACACTATCAATTATAGGATCGATCGCATAATTCTTCTCCCAATATAGGGTTACTATCCCTTCTTTATTTTCCCAACCTTTGGCTTCAATATCTACATATACATCCTGATACCAGCCTATTTCTTTATATCTGTTACCTGCATCATCGGAGAAACACCACCTAACTATTTCCGATTCATCTATTGTAATCTCTTTCTTAGTAATCTCAATTGGACTTTTCGATAAGGCGATTGAAATTTCATATTTTCCGGTCTTATTAAATATGAGATTTAGCTTATTTGTAAATACTTTTCCCGTCCAGGCCGGATCAGATAGAAATTCATACCACTCATTGGCGTCCTGCAATCCCGGATTCGAACTATTTTTATCTTCAAATTCTAGTTTAACAATTTGCTTACTGTTAATTAACATCCTTCTATCTGCATTCTTCGGTGTAATATCTTTTATAAAGATTATAAATCCTCCATCTGATGTCAGATTATAAGGCATTTCCGTTTCAATATTCAACTCAATTTTGTTTGCAGGATATTTTGTAATATTTTCATATTGCCTATCAAATGAAAAATTGGTTATAGCATTGTTTTTTACAGTTATATTATGTGCATTATTCGGCATTTTGAAAGCCGAAGGAAGTAGCCATGTAAAAAAAGTCTGGACAGGATTTTCATCCAAAACAGCCCCAATCTGGTAATTTCCCAATACTGAAAAACTTTCCTGAATAGATACCCCTTTTTTCGGAGATTTAGTAATAAGCCCAAAAGGATTTTTTATCATCCAGGCAATATTATCTTTATCAGCATTTATATCTTCTTTAAGTCTAAGAATAAATGTTATCTTTTCATTAGGTCTGACAACGCGTATATCATTAGGCTGAGTATTTACACTGGTAATTTCATTATTCTGTGCATCTATTTGAAATGTTTTAGAAATACCTTCTGCTCCAAGAGATATAAATATATTATATTTTGCTACATTATCAGGTGTGAAAATTATTGTATCTTTAGTATGTGAATACCCTTTCGATAAGATACTGCCTCTACCATCTTTTATTGTTACAATTAATGTTTCTATTTCTTCCTCTTCAAATGGAAATAACGACTCAATAGTAAATGTATATGTTTTTTTTCTTACTAAAGGAATAAGAGTATCAGGCTCATATACTTGACCATTACTCCTACTCAAGTGTGTAATTTCATTCTTATCTGTTACCTCAAATTTAAGAATACAACTTGTATCCTCCTTACTTCTAGCATCTAAGAAAGCCCCAAAACCTTCCAAACTGAATTTTCCTTCTTTTGGAAATAACAACTTCAATTCTTCTCCTTGTTGTTTATATATAAAAGAGGTTTTATCATTGATATCAAGATTTTCTGTTTTTTCCCATAATTGCCAACTAATATTTCTTTTATCTCCGCGATAATTGGCCTTAAATATAATTTCCTTATTCATTCGGACTTTCATTAAATCGGAATTCCCTGATTTTTGTCCGTTATATTCGATATTGTCAACTATTGCTTTCTTTATATCGTCAGCGGGTTCTAGAGGCTCAAATAAACAGTTTATAGCTAAAGCTTCTAATTCGTCCAATTCTTCTATGCTATCAGAATCAACCGTGATTTCCTGTCCATGTGTTACAATTGTTATTTTTCCTTGAAATTTAGGACATTGTATATATGCATTTTCTGTTAATACAAGCAGAGTATTGACTTCCGGATGTTCTGTACTAGGTGTAAGTTCCCAATCTTGCGGGGAATACATACAAGGCTTTCCTGTTGCCGGATTTTTTGTACATTGACCAAAAAATGGCGGAGGAAATACATTATCTTTAATAGTAGCTATAAGTTTCTGCCTTGCAGAAGCATCATTTATATATGCTTTAGATTGGCTTATTACCTCTATCTTTAACATAGCACTTCCAAACTCACATTTACAGGTAGCTCCTTTACAGACTAAGTATGCACCTGATTCTGGTGTAGATTTTCCAGACATATTACTAGTTTCTATAGAAGTAGCCTCTTCAACACTATTCTCTTTATTCTGATTTTGTGGTTGAATATTAACGTTACTGTCTATCTGCCTAGCTCTAGGCTGCTGATTTAAAGTAATTGTATTATCATTCATATGCTGCTGCTGTTTGTTGTTGAATGTTTACTTCAATATTTCTTATCATGTGATTATTGTAGAATAATGCATTATTTACTAAAATTTTTTTAATAGTTTTATTTTGAGTTAAAGTATATCGGATACTGAGATCGACCTCAACATTACTATCTTCTCCTTCTTTTTTCCATTGCTTCTCAAGAATATCGATATTATTCTGGGCAACCTTCGAAACAGAAGTTATATGAAATTCGTTAAGTTCGGATTCAAACACTTCATTTTTTTGCATTATAGATAATCTATACTTAGGTAGGAACCATTGATGAATACCTTCAAATACTATTTCCCCATTTTTATATTCGCCATATATCCCTATCAGGTAGCTATTGAAAAAAGGATCTTTACTCAACGAAGAGATTGTTGTTTCTTGATTTTTCAATGTCTGATCCATAGGAGAAATAATTTTCTCTACTATTTCTCCCTTATACGTAGCTCTAATCTTAAATTTAATTTCTTTCCATTTTTCTTGTAACTGCTCCCAATTCTTGATGTGTAAAATCTTTCCTTCTGATGTAATTTCTAAATCTAAATCATATAATACCTGACCAGATATAAGAAGTATTTCATGGATAGCTTCTTGGCTTTTAGATTTGTTTAGCAATACATTCTGACGATGAAAATTAACAACATATCCATTCCAAGTTTCTTTTTTTAATGTAACTATACATTCATAAGTCAATAAACTTTCCTTTTGCTTCAAACTTTCCGAACTGTTTTTTATCGAAACCTTATAACATACATCTTTATTCTCAGCAATAGGACGGAACAATATTTTCATGATTTTAAGTATATATAGAAATAATTTAATTATTTAAAACAACCTTACTTTTTTTGCACTCTGCACATCCACTTCCTTGTTTGAAGCCAGCTCCAAATTTTCCTGTGTACTATCGATACGTGCCTTATCAGCAATCACATCATACTTTTTGGCTGTATGCATCGAATCCGATATAGCTTGTGTATAAATATTATTCGCAGAAGTTTGGCAATCTTCTCCGGCAATATATCCCATATTTCGATCAGCATGCATATTTATATTCTCTCCAGCATATCCAGAGATATTCTCACGTGCATACATATTTATATTTTTAGCATTCAGCGTCATCGTTTCTAGAGCTGTAATCTCTATATTATTGCCTTTGGTATCTATATGGACAAAATTGCCGTTCTTGTCTTTGATAGTGATACCCAATGTGTCTTCCGCATCGTCGAACTCGATAGTATGCCCTTGCCGGGTAATAATACTCTTGATATGATTGTCTTCTTTGCCTCCTTCGGCATTCTTTCCATGAAACATACTCCCCATTACATATGGCTGATTCGGATCGCCGAACTCAAAGCCGACCATCACCTGATCGCCTTTCTCCGGAACGAAAACCAGTCCTCTGTTCTTCTGTACTACATCGCTTGATCCTGCATTCGGAGTCATTACTCTGAGCCAGACATCACTCACCCTGTCCTGTGCAAACGGGAAATCTACCCTGATACGTCCCTGTCCCTGCGGGTCTTCATTACTGATAACGGTAGCTCTTATCGAATCGGCAACAGGTAGACATACTTCGGGTGCGGGGACTGTTTTCAAAGCGGCGGGCACTGCTTCAAACTCGCATTTATATCTGTGGTTCTGGTCGATGGTGTGTTTTACTTTTACAATACGGTAAGTACCCAGATCACTGGCACCTCCCATATTGGCAGGCATATTGATTGTCAGTTGACGTCCTATTCTCGGAGCGCAGGTCTTGGCGGTGCCTCGCACATACACTGTCTCTGAGGCTGTAACGGACTTCTCCCTTGCAACCAGTTCATTTAATGACCCGATATCTCCGATAGGAAGGGAAGACGGGGTACGGACTGGACGCTTCTCGGTCAGTTCTTTACTGCTATCGGCTGCCGTATTGACATATTCGTTGGCATTGTCAATCGTCGCAGGGGCATCCTGTGTAATGGTATCATCCTGTTCCGCTAAATATTGGTAACGGGTAAAGTTATTGGCGAGCAGGCGTGTGCCGAACTGGAAGCTGGTTATTTCTTTATCATAAGTAACTTCTACCGGACTCCAGTCTTTGTATTCGCCGAATACCAAGTCCATACCTGTATATAGCAATGTCTCTCCGGATATGGCTGAAAGCCTGCGCAGGAACTCCCAGTCGCTTTCCTTATATTGCATCAGGAAATTTACCTGACCGGTATAATGAGGTTTATTGACACAGGGAAGACGGTCTTTCTTATTGATAATATTATCGGTAACCTGATCGAAGACTTGTCCCAAATTCATATTGCAGAAGATGTCCAGACGCTTGCCTCTTTCCAAAAGGATAGTGGGGCTAAGGCCTTCGAGTATCAGGTAGCCGTGTTTGCCTTCCTGTCCTTCGTGGTATACATCGCGGATGACTCCCCTGAACTCATAGGCATTGCCGCTGTCATCGCCCTGCATCAGATCGATATCCAGAAACTGTCCGATCAGCTTCATCTGTTCCAGCGGGTTCTTCATGAAATCCTGTTTCAGGGTATCATAATCCATGACTACTCTAAATGAATGGTGTTCCGAAAAGGACTGTTCCAAACTTAATGATACAAAGTCGATTTCATCACCTTCAATATAGACCCGTGCATTGGTGATATGTCTTTCGTTTAATAAATCCGAAGTTGCCATAGCGTATAATTTTTATAATTGTTATATTCTTCTCTATCTCACTTAATTAGATGGCCAGTTGCTGTATATATCTGTTTAAAGATACTTCATGAGTGCATTCATACCTCACGCTCAGGGTAAACAGCTACCCCATCATTTATATTATTGAATTATTTCAATGTCAATGCCATAAAAAGCTGCTTTGTACCGAACCTTTTCTTCCAGACCATAATGGGACCAATTTCCTAAAACGGCAAGTTCTTCTTCATTTATATTTGAGTCCCTTATTTCCTGCTTTATCAATATAAGTTTATGCGATCGGTTTCTTTTTGCATACTCCACCAGAAGCCGGGCATAAGTATGTAGCTTTGTATTGACATAGTTCGCTTCCTTACCCTTTAAACGGTCTATACTCTGAACTTTTCGTTTATAGCCTCTGCCTCCTTTATTGTATTTTGCTGCTTGCAACATTTTTTTTAAGGTTTCCTGAATACGCATCTTCTGATAGAGGAATTCTTCTTTTGTTCCGATATAATAGCCTTTCTTTTCTATCGAGGATATAATTTTCACTGCTTGCTCTTTATTACCTCCATTTATAGCAATAATCGGATTATCGATGCCTAAAAGAGCATAGGTAACATTACCGGGATCAAGCTGTATTTTCTTTGCCGGAATTTCCATCTTCAAAAGGAGCATGGTTTTATTTTCTCCCAACTGGATAGAGCTTCCGCAAATCTTATATTCTCCATCAAGGCAACGCTCCAACATGATGCGGTTATTGGATCTATCGGTTCCCAGATAGGTCTTGAAAGGAATACCGAAAAGAGTAAATTCAAAATTCTTTGCTTCCGGGTTCCACCTGAGTTTGCGGATACATCTGGCAGAAAAAGGTACCGGTAGTGTTTTCTTATAGTTTCTCAAACTCCTGTCCCCTGTATAATATGCCTCCTTCTCTTTATTATAATATCCGCTCACATACTGGTTAACCGATCCTCTTATATCACCCGGCAAATCTGTAAAAGACTGGGACATCTTACCGGTTGAGTGTAAATTAGAGCAGTTGAATATACCCAGCTCATCTTTTGCATGGTCGCCCAGCTTCCTTTTGACACCTTCTTCCAGATAGATCATCCTTATCAGGTTATCTTGGATAAAACGGTGCGAACTGATCAGGTTAGCCAGTTGAAATGTATTCCGCTGCCATGAAAAAAGAGTATCCCAATATCCTTTCTTTTCCTCAGGGGTACCTACCGGATTTATTTGTATTTTACGGGTAATGATCACTTTAAGTAATAGTATTATTTTTTATTCCTTTTTTGATAGTTTATTATCTATTCCTATATAATACTCATTGGTCTTAGTCCACAGCGTAACATAATCAATCGGATATACCTGCCCTGTTTTATGGGAACGGACTTTTATTTCACGATCTCCGTATAATTTCTGTTGCTGTTGCAATTGTTCTATGAGTTCGCTGATTCTCATTGTTTACCCTCCTTTATAATATCCCAAGTTAATTCATCCTTTTCATCTTTACCTACTATAAGTTTCTGTCCATGATTGAGTTTGTTGCCTACAATAAGGCGCGAGATAGGACGGCGCAGATAAGTACGTATTGTTCCTGCCACCTGACGTGCCCCGTATTTAGGGGTAAAACCTTTTTCAGCAAGCATTTTACGTGTATCATCGTCTATCACCAATTCTATTCCTTGTTTATTCAATGCTTCTGTCAGCCCTTTAAGTTGTATATTGAATATTTTTAGCAACATAGTCTCATTAATAGGTGAAAATGGAACAATCTCGGACAAACGTGCCAGAAATTCGGGACGGAAATACTGCCCCATCACTTCCATCAGCTGTGTAGTAGTAGGTGTTTTGCCTTCATTCAACTGCTTGGTAAGCCATTCGCTACCCACGTTGGAGGTAAACAATACAATGGCATTGGAGAAATCACCTTCCTTGCCTAAGCGATCGTGGAGCTTTCCTTCATCCATTATTTGCAGGAAGATATCATAAACAGAAGAGTGGGCTTTTTCTATCTCATCGAATAACACTACTGCATACGGTTGTTGTCGTATTTTATTTACCAACAGACCACCCTCTTCATATCCTACATATCCCGGAGGTGCTCCGTAAAGTAAGGCGGCAGAATGTTCTTCCTTGAACTCCGACATATCGAAGCGTATCATAGCTTTTTCATCATTGAACAGCACTTCGGCTAACGATTTTGCCAGTTCTGTTTTTCCTGTACCTGTAGGCCCCAATAGGAAGAATGAACCGATAGGCTGCCCTACCTTGTTCAGTCCGCTGCGCGATTCGAGAATAGCATCTACAAGTGATTTTAAAGCACCGTCCTGCCCAACTACGCGCCGACGCAAGAGGTCTTCCATATTCAGCAGGCGTTCTTTTTCCTGCGCCTGTACTTTTCCGATAGGGATGCCTGTTTTACTCGAAATAATAGCAGCGACCTCGTGTACTTCTATAGTCGTTATTTTCTCTTTTACAAACTCGCGTAGTGTATCCAGCGCCTTGTCGATATAGGCGAATAGCTTTGCATCGTCTTCTATTTCTTTTACATCCGTTTCGTCGGTGATTATACCCAATAGTACCGGACTCAGCCTGTTCTGCATCGAGAAAAAGAGGAAACGCAAGTCTTCTAACTTTTCTTCGCGGGTTTTCTCAAAAGCCCCTTCAATAGTTGCCAGTTCAGTCGTAAAATAGTGTATGTCCTTCTCGGCTGTTTCGTTTACCATCTTTGTAGCAGACATTGTCCTGTCCATCAAATCGATGGCCGAATCGGGCAGCCGCCTGTCTTTATCGTATCGTTTAGCAAGGCGTACACATTCTTCAACAGCATCTTTAGATATGTCTAAGTTGTGGAAGTCTTTATAGCGAGGTAGTACAGAGTGCATCATAAGTATTGCCGAAGCAATATCCGGCTCGTTGATCTGTAATACTTCAAACCTACGGTTAAAAGCATGATCGGGCTCTATCAATTTTCGGTATTCATCGATTGTTGTTGCCCCGATAACGGTCAGGTCACCTTTCGATAGTTCGGGTTTCAGTATATTGGCTGCACCCGAATTTCCCTGTTTGGGATCGAGCAGGGTATGTATCTCATCTATAAAAAGAATAGCATTGTCGATATTGCGTATCTCTTTGATAATGTTTTTCAGACGGTCTTCTATCTCGCCTTTATAGGTTGCTCCGGCAATCAGGGCACCTGTATCGAGTTCGTATATATTCGCCCCTTCGAGGTATGAAGGCACATTCTTATTTACAATGTCGTATGCCAATCCATCTACCAATGCTGTTTTTCCTACACCGGAATCCCCAATTATCATTACATTGGGTTTACTATGGCGACCGAGTATCTCCATCATCATGCGGGTTTCCTTATCGCGGCTGACGATGTTATGTATTTTAAAGTCCAAAGCAAGAGCCGTTTTGTCAACACAGTATTTCAGTAGGTTTACCAGTGGCATTGCTCCGTCTTCTTCCGATGTTACAAAAGCATTACCCGCCATACCGATAGACGAACGGGTTTCTTTACCGCTTACATACAGGTCGAATATTTCATTTTCACGTAATGGAAAGGATTTCAGTTGATCAGTAGAGAATCCAACATTCGGTTTTGCCAATGCAGCCAGTACGCAAATCGGATTTATTTCGAGTAACCCGAGTTTCAGCCTTACATTATCGGCTTCTTCAAATATCAACGGTATCTTATCATCGGGTTGTATATCGGCAACAACACCTGCTTTGGGAAATTCGTCGATGCGCATTTCTGCCCATTCTTCGAAGTATTCGATGTCCTTATCCATGCTCTGAATAAAGCCTTGCAGTCCGATCTCCTTGTGCATAAGCGCTTTGAGAAGGTGTGCAGCCGAATACTGCGCGTTATAATACTCGCGGGCTATGGATTGGGATATCCTTACCGCTGTTTTTACCGATTCGTTTAGGTTAATGAAGTCCATTATGTTTATGTTATCTTTTTTAAGGTGTTGTGACAATAATTTCGTAGTTATAATTATTCGGAGACCGTTTGATAAGCCTTGTATGGAGGTCTCTAACAACCTCTTTTTTATTAAGATAATCTGCATATCTTTCTTTTGGTCTTATCCGGATTTCCATTACATTAATCAGCCCTTCTTTGAATTTGGGACTGATCTTAACTGCTTTTTTTACATTTATATCCTCTGCATATTTACCTATTTCCAACTGACAGTAACTGACAATATCATGCTTTGTCAGTATTCTTCCCTTTGATGTCAGGAAGAAGCGGTTAATCGCTTTCAGACTTTCTATATCATAAAAAGTGTGGCCTCCGGTAACCGGACTCAGGAAAACAGCCTTATTTTTATTTAATGCAGGAATCGTAGTTGCCATCAGAGCTGTTCCTTTTTCCAATCCGTTGACCTGTCCGGCTAAGGTAGTCCAGTATGATGTAACAACAGTTGTTGTTGTGTCATATGGATGCACTGTCAATCTTGCAACATCCGCATACTCATTCATCCTGTTGAGATCGAAGCGCTGATTTTCTTTATCTTGTATATCAGACAGAAGATTCAAAACATCCAGTATTTTTTCTTCATTAATTTTTGGAAAGGCTGTTTTTTCACTTTGAATAACATCAATAAAGCGTTCCAAGTGGTCGTATATGCGTATATCATCTATCCTTTTCTTATGAATGGGAGTAACAGTATAAGAACCCTCTTTCTTTTTAGCTGTATCGTAATGATGAAAAATGGTATCTGTATCGGTAACGGATTCGATTTCAAGGAACTCCTCCCCGATTTCAGAGGGTAATGAGATTATATTGGAGAGATTTTGCCGGGGTTGCCTGTCTTCATTGTATCTCCTGTTAAGAGCCGGAAAAGCATTTAACACTATGATCATTTTTTCCAGATCAGATTCTTCAAAGTGAGGAGGAAAAGTAATGGATAACCAGTTTTTATGAGGCAAAGACATGATAATATCTTCCGGTATAACAGCCTGTAATCCGGCAGGAAAAGTATCTATTGCAATATCATCCGGATAAAGAATATCAGTCAGTGTTTGAAAATGAGACTCATAAAAATGAAGGATGTCTTTTTCTGCATTACTATTTGCAGTTTCTGCTATAACCGGAAACCCTTTTCTTGCATTTAACTGGTGCTCTGTTGAAGACCAACGAATCGTTGATAACAAATCATAATAATTGTGGTTGTCGTTCAGATGAGGAAAATCAATATAAAAAAACAGGTTTTCCAATTGTTTTATTTCAGTATCTATTTCCAGTTGTAACCAAATGGTATTATATACTGCTTTTTTCTCTGTTGTGGTTGTTAGTGATTTATTCCCCTGCTCATCGACAGTCCATAACGATTGGTTGTAGAACATATATCTGATACATGCGTCATGGAGAACAGTATCTGTCAGGGGGCTGAATACAGGTGGCTTAAAAGCGGTATTTTTCAAGTTATCGGACAACTCTTTCAGACTGAACTCAGCGTTCTTGCTCAACCGGTACACTGGTGTGTCGGGCCTGACCTGCAAGATACCATGTGCAGGACGCACATAACCAAACATGGAAGGAGAAAGTGTCTTAACTAGCTTTTCGAGAATAGTGACATCTATATCGTTAAGTTTATTATCTAACAGATACAGTTCATTGCACACCTCTTCTACCATCAGCTGAAAAAGCGGATTGAAATTACCTGATTTCTTTGTCCCCCACACCATGTTGGCATAGTGGATTATCTTGTTGCGTATGGCTTCTTTGCTCTTCATTTCATACTTTTATCTGTTTCCTGCTTAATTGTCCTTTACGGCAACAGTTTTCTGTCCACCCAGTAATAAGTCTGTCCGTTCGATTCAAACTTTTCGGCTTTGTTAAGTTCTTCCTTCTTGCTTTTGAAGTAGATAATGAGGTCATCCAGCATCTTATCTGTAACCAATTTGTAATCGGTCAGATCTTTTATTTTTATGTCGTTCAGCATATCGGTGGCAGATGGACTCCCTGTTATTCGTCTTTGCGCTTCGGCAAGCGACATAGAATTCAGTATATTTCCTTTTTGCTTACATAGTTTACAGTATTTGATCGTATTCATATACAGGTCTCTCAGATAAGTTCTGACTGCATAAGTGTCTGCATATGCTCCCGGAGGTTTTGGTATGGTATAGAGTGTTTCCTTTGGAATAGTATCATTTGCGTAATCGGGAATTTCTTCTTTTGATTTAGCCATCAGATCAAACAGATCATCTTCACAGTTACATGGTTTTTTGTCTTTCTGTTGTGCGTCTCTTGCTTGATAGATATATTCCACTTCCATTTTAGATAAAGCATCTACGAAGTCTTTCAGTTCATCCAATTCACTTTCGGATGCCATTAGGCGATAGCCTACATGCCTGTTTACCGAATCGGAAAGTATTACAGGCTCAGAGGCCATACTCCATGCCGGAAACTGATTCTTAAAGCCAGCCACCAGTTTTTTGGATGGCGTCCTTGTTGTATCCAGTTCGAATTTCCGGGTAAATTGTTCATCAAATCGTGTACGATTATTACCCACTGTATTAAAAGCCCGCGACATATAACGGATAACACTGGTATTGTCTTCTTTGATCTGCCCGACAATAGTATCGACATTATTGGTAAGGACATCCAGAGATAAATAATCACCTTTTTGAGGAAAAAGGATAGCTCCCTGAGTGATGCTGTTATCCGGAAAATCGAGACGATACCCGTTTTTCGTTTCACCTATTTCAGTATAATAACTGGTATGCTTGATCTGTTCGGGTGATACCAGAACGTCTCCTTTGGTTTTTTTCATAGTTTCGGCATAGGAGTCTATCATCGTTTCTATGTCTAACACAAAGTTGTTTGATGCGTTGTCATCTGAGGCATATACCTGAAATCCGAGTAAGCGGCAATTGTTTGTTGCGAGCCTGTTAGTCAGGGTAGAGTCTACATCTTCATTGGCATAACCTGTTTCTCCTACTACAACAATCAGGTTCGATTCATCCTTGTATTTATTCAGCATATCTACAGCCTTATAAACCCCCGCCCATGTACGGCTAAGTTTTATTTGTTTAAGCTTATCCCTGTTATTTGCCTTTTCGGTAAGGAAATTTACCAATTCAGAATAGTCGGGCGTGAATGGCATAGTTACAGGGTGTAATAGTTGTTTATTGGAATCGTCTATTGTCATTACGCAACCAAAGCGGTATGTATACAGATCTTCATCCTGCTCAAACAGTTGTTGCAGGTTCTGAATAGCATTGACTATCTGCGGAAACTGTGCAATGGTATGTTCTTTTCCTTCAAAGACAAAGGCTATATTGATGCGTTTCAGATTTCTGGCTATATCTCTGAACCCTTTGTGCGATATATGTCCGCCATTGACGTTGAATATATAGTTATTACTATTGTCAAAAACGGGCATAGGCAGATGTGCCCTGTATGCGATAAGTGTGTCTCTGATACTATATGAAGTGACGGGTGTATATTTAGCTGTCTGGTATTGTTCTGACAGAAAGGCACTCATATCCTGCATGTCTTCCGACAGGTATATATAGTCATCTTTTCCCTGCTTGATAAGTATTTTATCCGATGCCGGTACTGTGGACATGTTTACGTGTAAGACCTGACCGATATCCTGCAAAAGGGAGCTGTGTATCCAGCCCAGTATATCCTGTTTCGCCTCTTCGGGTTTGATCATTGTTTTCTTTGCTATCAGAGCCATATCCTTCTTTTCGGACTGTTTCATCTGATAAACAATGCTGTATGGCTCGACGTTACCTGCAACAGATTCCATACGCAGGTCTTTGTATAACTTTACAGAGTCTGACTCAAAGTATTTTTCGGCATTATTGATGGGGATAGTATCGGTAAAGATAACCATCATCTTATTTTTTCGTCCGCTGGCAATGTCTGTTACAGACTGATGATCGAGCAGGAGCCTCGATTTGTGCATCCAGCCGTAATATTCGGCTCTTTTGTATTCCAGTTTTCCGTTTTTGAGTATATCAGGGGTGTATTTTATCAGTCTCAGGTGATCGCCTTTTGTACCGATGACCAAAAATGGATCGAGATAATCTACATCTTTGGCTTTGACCTTGCCTCCGGGATTATTGTAGGTTGTATTCTTTTCCCTGTCGGAATAGACAATCCAAGGCTCTTTATTCAGGTCGGTTTTCGGGGCTTTTATCCCCTCTCCTCCACAATAGTTGAGGGAATACTCTCTGGGTATCTTTTTAGCCTTAGTAAAACGGTTTACAGGGCCACAGGCACTAAACACAAGTATTATGGTAGATGCTGCTATAAGAAGTTTTGTATATATAGTTGTAATTTTATCCATTCTTGTGGTAGTTAATCGTTGTCAGACTGTATAACAATGAGTTTCTGGATACACTCTTCGGTTTCGGGATCAATATCGATGAGTACATTTTCTATCGTGGTTCTTCGCCTTCCGATCAGTCTTAATCCCTGACAATAGGAATAGAAGTCATTTTTCTTGGTATTGTTTATAATAACTACTGCATTCGGATTTTTGCAGAGATAGTTATTCAATATGTAGTTATAGTTGGTATTGAAGGGCTTCTGGTTGATTATAGCCTGCAACTTCTCCTTGATGTCATTCCCTATGAGTGTCGCTACATCGGTGGTATCGTTCTCCATATATTGAGGGGCGATAACAATGGTATGCCTTATCGGGTACTTGGTATCTTCTGTAGATAACAGGACTTCGTATGTTCCGGGAAACTCGTATTTATAAATGGCGGTCTGCTCGCGGGCATCGACAACTCCTGTTTCGCCGAACTCCCAACGCCATTCTTTCGATGGGCCTTCTCCTTTAAATACAATATATTCTTCTTGCATGCCCGATTTGGGTGCAATAATTTTGATAAGCTCGTTCTGTGTGTCATCACTACGTTTTGTACGTACATTGACGATGAATTTCTTTTCGTAGCGTTCGTTTACTGTCAAACGTATCTGGTATTTACCTGTTTCGGGATAGGTGTATGTTCCTTGTTGCAGCGGGGAAGAGTCTCCATTGCCAAATTCCCAGAGCCAATGGTTTGCCCCTTTCGTACTGTCGGTAAATGTGATGGGTGTTCCAGCCTCAATATCTAAAGGTGTAACCAGTGCTTTGACTTCCCTTGTAGTGAGGCACGACCGGACAAAAAAGGTCAGCCCGATACAAGCGGCAATAACTCCTATGACAATGTAGATTCGGCGATTAAATATTTTACTTCCCATACTCTCTTCTATATGCAGTTTAATTTATTTAGTGCTTTTCAGTTCTTCTTTTTTCTTTTGCAGGCCTATTTCACAGTCTTCAAGGTTTTTCTTGAAAGTGACGATGTTCTGCTGTTTGCTCCACAGCTCTTTTTTGTCGTCGAACCACATGCTGTAGAAGCTGGATACCTGATTGAATATTTTATATCTGCCGTCATAGCTGTTCTTGTCGTAAATGCTTTTGATGTCATTCAGATAGAACTTAATGTCGTTTTCTTCGTAGCTGGCATTGATACCCGGATTGAAGGCTCTTATCTTATTGTAGATGGAGTCGATAATGACCATCTCGTTGCTTTGCATATCCTGAAAGCCTCTGATACGATCCATCTTGGCTATGGCAAATTCTTTCTGCGCCATAGTTTTGTCGTCCGAACTGTAATAGAACAGACAGAAACAGCACAGGGCTGTTGTGACAGCAAACAGCAGGCTGACATAAACGAATCCGATAACGCGTTCGCGCTGGTTCTTGGTCTGTTTTTTTCTCTCTATATTTTCCATATTCTCTTTATTTTCTTACTGTTATACCTCCCAACGTCACCTTGCGGGTTGTCTGTTTGTTGTCTTCGACGCACTTCATCAGGTCGCTGCGTACGAGTTCTTCATCGATCTTTGCTGTGCGGATGGAATCTTTTATGCTCAGGAAGGAATTTACCTGACTCATCAGCTTCTGGTAGAGCCTGATATCCCTGCCATTCATGCTTTCCATCGAGGAGATGATCTCCTGTTTACGGCGGCTGACCGAGTTCTGCAACAAGACATCGTTCTTGTTGGTGTTGAACATGGAAGTATACTGGTACAGTGTATCAATACGGCCGGCAAGGTCGATCTGCTGTACATAAATTTTGTCGTACTCTTCGGTTTTCTCTACTATCCGTTGTACTTCTACTACCGATGTCTTGGTGTAGAAGAAATAGGTAAGTACTCCGACAAGTACGCAGGCGGCCAGATAACCGGAGAATTTCCAGTAGCCGCGAAGGATTTCTTTGTGGTTTTGAGGGCGCATAAAGATTTAAATTTTATATATCAGGCGAATTACATAAACATCTAATTGTAATACTTCATATTTGATTCATATATTTTATCTTATTCATATTCAAGATAGGGATTTTCTTTTTCCTTTTTTAAGTTAGCAGGCTGTCGTTCCCATTCTACAGCTTTTCTTATCTCTTCATCCGTATAAGAAGATGGATAGTAGTACTCTCTGTCTCTTTTAAAAAGGGCTTTTTCATACTCTGTGACAATTATCTTGTTTAGTTTTCCATTTTCTCTGTCATACTCCCTCCATTCTCCTTCCCTGTATCCGTCTACCAGCTTGCCTTCTATTCGCAAACTACCATCAGGATAAAAGTCCTTGTAATAACCTGTTCCCATCTTGAAGGTAGTCATATAAAGTATATCCACTATTTTTCCATTGTATAACCGTTCGTATAACTGCTGCCCATCAATTATACCATCAGTATAACTTTCTGTTTTATTTACAGCCTGCTTTTTCTTCTCTTCGTCCGTTTCTTTTTTATTCCACTTTAAAGTATATTCCCACGTACAACAGGGAACCCCATGATCAAAACACCCTATCGCGTATATATGTACCTGATACCATCCGGTCTGATATGACGTATTATGTACTCCGATCATACTTGCAGGTACTATATATTCGTTTACTGCTGCGGGCTTATCAATATAATACCAACCATTATAAATATCATTGTGATAGCCATAACGTTTTATGTTCTTTTTGGTATTTTCATCATATTCAACACGGTAATCAAAATTATAGTGTGCATATTTGATTGCATAACGTCGATCTTCATTCCTTTTATTATATGTATTACACAGTGAATCAATATTGGTCTGGGATGAAATACTGATAGATATAAAGGCAAATATGAATAATAATGTTATTGTTTTCATTATGGTATTTATTTTCTGTCTTGTACTATTTTTCGCAACATTAACCATTGCCATTTGAAAAAATCATCTTGAGATGTGGCGTAATCCATCACGTTTGCTGTAGAATAATCACGGGAATAAGTCATACTTTGTGTATAAAGTACTATTTCCAATGATTGAAACAATTCTTTTTTTTCTCTTATATACCTGTTTACATCCGGATCATTCAGATGTTTACTATCATAATAAGTAGCATACACATTGTTTTTATCACTATCTGCTTTTGATCTTACATCTCTATCAGTACTTTGTTCGTTTTTAATAGCATCATCATATTTTTTCTTTTCCGCCGAATTATTACTTAAAAAGATAGTAAAATTCGCCTTCTCATTTATATCGTTTTCTACTGCATAATATTTCAAAGTTGCAATTTGCTTATCTTTATTGACAAGATCCTTCTCCGCACCGTCAGATCCACTATCTTTAAATGTATGCCGGCAACCCAATGTATGCCCTATTTCGTGAGCATAAATACCAAATTCGTCTTTTGTATTTTTAAAAAGTAAGCAAACGGTTTGCCCTACTATAGCATATCCTTGATTTGTATTACTGCCGGGAAGTTGAGTTACCAATGGGTTCTTATTGTCGGAGTAAATCATCTGTACACAACTCCTGTCCACAATAAAAAGATGAGTTCCTTTGAAATTATGAGGGAAGTTTAACGGATCTTTCACTTTCACACCATTTACACTTGGGACATTAAAAGGGTCAGTACTATCTTTGATATTCTGGACATATTTAAGAAAATCATAATAAACAGATGTAAAAAAATTACCTCCCTCACTATGTTTTATCCCGTTGTTACCATCTCTGTATTTTGCATAATTACTATTTTTAATATCATAGAGCAGGTAGTCGTTTGCATACTGGGCAGTCATATTTATTCCGGCTTGCATAAATATTTTCTGTAAGGTCTCATTTAATTCAGTCAATTTGCCGTTATCCAATTTCAGGCCAGCTATAGTCTCATCTATACTTTCCTGTTCTTTTGTCTTATCTTTATTTATATATTTCGAAATATCTAAGGTGGGCCAAATAACTACTTCATAATCTATCTTATTTTGTGCATATACTTTCAATTCTCCAATAATTACAGGATTTTCTTTACTATTATCAGGTGGGCGATTATATATTTTTATATCCAAAAGAGCATCCTTAGCTAAGTTCCCATCATACTTTAGTTTAATCTTCACATCGTCCTTCTTCTTTATCTCAAAAGCATCTGCTGTTGTGCTTTGATCAAATACTTTTCCGTCAATGGTAAGTTTTAACCCTTGTGATATTTTGAAAAACATATGGGAAGGATTATTATTATCTATCTTACCTTTTGTTTTAATTTTCATTAATAGATTTACATCTGTATTTACATCCGGTAAAGATACCCATCCTGTAGAGGTATGTAATTTATCATTATTATGAGAATATATTTTGAAATCCCCACTATAAATTGCCCGACGAATAGCAATATTTCCATCTCCTTTTATTTCATCGTAATCATTTGAAGCCGGATTCAATTTATATTCGCAGAAGCTGGAATTCGAACTCCATCCGTTATCTAATATATTTATACCATGATGTTTTATTATTTTTCCAAAATGAGGATTTTTTTTTGTCACAGAAACGCCATTTACAGTCTCAGTGATATCTTCATTTTCGTCGACATCTACCCAATCAAATCCAAAATATGGTTTTAGATTTTTCTTATCTTTCCTAAACTCCACGACAAACGGTGCACCTGTCCATGTAGATACTGGAGTGCTATTATTTTTTACATCTTCTGTTCTTAGAGTCATAACTGTTGTTCCTCATAATTAATTTCGAAATTCTTTATTACAGCAATACCATTACTCCCTACTTTTCCTGAAACAATAAGTTCTTTTTTATTGCCTGCAAAAAGTCTACCTTCTTCATTTACAAAGCGAACTTTTACTATTTCATCTGGATTATAATCTTCGGTTTCTATATACATCGTGACCGGATAATCAGGATATTCAATATACAGTTTCTCATCACTTCCATCTTCTTTCCAATATACATCAGTGACTTTAGGGATCCTTTTTTGAGTAGGCTCCAGTTTTTCCAATTCCGCCGTTTGCCCGCTATCTATTATTCTCAAATCCTGACTACTTACCATACAGGGGATCGTTGACCGAACTACCAAAGCATTCTTATTATCAATTAATGTCTCCGAATAGTCTTTCCATTCTCCTAAGCTGATTACCGCCTTACAGGGTGGTTTGTTCGATCCATGTGAGGGATGTTTGCAAAGGCCTGTAAAGTTGAAATTTACTTTCCCGTCTTTATCTCCAACTGTTGCCCAAGGTTTATCCTGTAGTTTTATTGTTGTAGATGTCACTATGATATCTGCTGTATCAGGAGAGGCAAAAGGACATTGTACCTTTCCTCCCTGACAAACGTATTTGGCATTCTCATTTAAGGCTGCCCATTCTCTTTCCTGCTTTTCCTTTTTGTGTGCTTCTTTTTCTTTATCGCTCATTTGCTCCGAAGATGAAGCCGAATCGAGAGATTTATCTGTATTGCCAGACAATGTAGAAATTAATACTACAACCAGAACAAGAGCCACTACGACTGCTATTACTGCAAATAAACTCATATATCTATTTTTTTCGGTTAAACTCTTTTCAGCATAAAAACCCACTCATTATTTATAATTTCATCGTAAAAATATTTTACAGAAACATCAACAGATTCTATTAAATTATCTTTTTTACTCAACACTATTTCACCAGCCGACTCTATTATGTTTATCGATGACGTTTCATTTCGATCTAACTTAAGATCATATATCCTAAATTCTTCGTCTTCATTCACAAAAGTGATTGTTTCAACTAACTCTGATTTCTCATTGTCATCTAAAGTGATTATTCGTTGCATGTTCCAATCATTTCTGTGTTTTTTCGGAACGACCGGGAATAATAGTCCATATTCGTTATATTGACTGAAGATGCTTTTAAAATGTTCATCCCGGACGAACCTATCTGATATTCCATTCAGATATTTATCAACTGCAACACCTTCATAATCTCGCTCAACTCTTTCCTTCAATAAATTCCAGTTTGTGCGAAGCTCCTTTAAATTCCCAACATCCGTTATTTTTCCATTACTACTTCGTTCAACGTGTATCCAATCGTATTTATAATTCAATCTTCGATGAAAGTCTTCAGCTTTTCTTATTTCTGATCCAAATTCCATGACCGGCTCTATTACTTCAATCTCATAAGTATTGTATGACTCCATAGATTCAATGTTTATTTTCAAATCCTTGTTATAATACACCTTATTTTTTGACTGGCTACTTAACGGATATAGACCTATGCCACGAGAATAAGTAAATCTTTGCCGATCCTCTTTCCCTTTTTTTACAACCGTTTTAATATATGTACTAACTTGGTCAAAATGCATGTCGCTTTGTATATCTTCTCACTCTGTATATTAATCACAATCAGGTACGCGAATAAAGGTAGTATAGCGTATCATTTTTTCAGGTTTTATATCATCTGGTAAATCTTGTTCTAAAATCCACTCTATGTCATATATTGTTTTTGTAAATAATACTGGAAGATTCGCTTCCATAAATAAGGTGTCGTTTCTTATTATCAGTTTTAACATTAATTTATCATCGTCTCGAATAGAGTTTTGAACAAAAAGAGAGCCTCCATCTACTCTATAATAATTATCAAAACCTTCTTGTTTGCCGTTCTCTTCAAAGCTTTGTAATATATTCCCTTCTAAAAACTTAATCCATCCTCCTCTTTCTAAATTTTCTTTTCTTATTCTCATATAGATACTATCTGCAATGGCATCTATATGAGGATAATTTGATTTTATCTCATATTGTGTATCAATTATCTTCCAACAACCTAATATTTCTTTAGAATAATCTTTCGTTTGACTACTGCAGGATGTAGAACCAATTAATAGTAATAGGATAATAATTTTCTGCTTCATATTAATCACAATCGGGTATACGTGCGAAAATGGTGTAACGCATTGATTCTTTAATATTTACATCATATGGAATCTCTTGTCGCATATCCCATTTCAAATAATCTAAGACATTAGTGAATACTCTTGGAACATTTGCTTCTAAATATAATGTATCATCCTTTATAACCATCTTCGATGTTTTCTTATCATCATCACGTATCGAATTTTGAGCAAAAAGAGAATCTCTATCTATCTTATAATAATTATCAAGCCCACGCTGTCTACCATTATTGTTAAAACTTTGTAGTATGTTTCCTTCTAAAAACTTAATCCATCCACCTGTTTCTAAACTTTCCTTACTGTCTATCGCATTCAGACTATCTGCTAAAGCATCTATATAAGGATAATTTGATTTTACCTCGTATCGTATATCAATCATTTTCCAACAACCCAATATGTCTTTGGGATAGTCTTTTGTTTGACTACTGCAGGATGTAGAACCAATTAATAGTAATAGGATAATAATTTTCTGCTTCATATTAATCACAATCAGGTACACGAATAAAGGTAGTATAGCGGATCATTTTTTCAAGTTTTATATCATCTGGAATAACCTTTTCCAAATTCCATTTTATATCATATATTCTACTTCTAAATTTTCTTGGAAGACTTGCTTCTAGAAATAAGGTGTCATTCCTTATTATCATTTTTGATGTCAGTTTGTCATCATCACGGATAGAACTTTGAAAAAAGAGAGAGTCTCCAGCTATTCTGTAATAATTATCAAACCCTTGTTGTTTACCGTTCTCTTCAAGACTTTGTACGATATTTCCTTCTAAAAACTTAGACCATCCTCCTCTCTCTAAGCTTTCCTTACTTTCTATCGCATTCAAACTATCTGCTAAAGCATCTATATAAGGATAATTTGATTTTACCTCATATCGTATATCAATCATTTTCCAACAACCCAATATGTCTTTGGGATAATCTTTTGTTTGACTACTACAGGATGTAGAACCAATTAATAGTAATAGGATAATAATTTTCTGCTTCATATTAATCACAATCAGGTACACGAATAAAGGTAGTATAACGTATCCATTTTTCAAGTTTTATATCATCTGGAGCCTCTTGCTTTATATCAAATCTTAGATCTAATAAAAAATCATCAAATGCCTCTGGAATACTAGCTTCTAAAAATAAAGTATCGTTTCTGATTATCATTTTTGATATTTGCTTATCATCATCGCGAACAGAGCTTTGAGCAAAGAGAGTCTCTCCGTCTACTCTATAATAATTATCAAACCCCAGTTGCTTATCATCCTTTCCAAAGCTTTGTTGTACATTTCCCTCTAAGAATTTAGACCAACCGCCTCTTTCTAATCGCTCTTTACTTTTTATTGCATAGATACTATCTGCAATGGCATCTATATGGGGATAATTTGATTTTATATCATATTGTGTATCAATCACTTTCCAACAACCCAATATGTCTTTGGGATAGTCTTTTGTTTGACTACTACAGGATGTAGAACCAATTAATAGTAATAGGATAATAATTTTCTGCTTCATATTAATCACAATCAGGTACACGAATAAAGGTAGTATAACGTATCCATTTTTCAAGTTTTATATCATCTGGAGCCTCTTGCTTTATATCAAATCTTAGATCTAATAAAAAATCATCAAATGCCTCTGGAATACTAGCTTCTAAAAATAAAGTATCGTTTCTGATTATCATTTTTGATGTTTGCTTATCATCATCGCGAATAGAGCTTTGAGCAAAGAGAGTCTCTCCGTCTACTCTATAATAATTATCAAACCCCAGTTGCTTATCATCCTTTCCAAAGCTTTGTTGTACATTTCCCTCTAAGAATTTAGACCAACCGCCTCTTTCTAATCGCTCTTTACTTTTTATTGCATAGATACTATCTGCAATGGCATCTATATGGGGATAATTTGATTTTATCTCATATTGTGTATCAATCACTTTCCAACAACCCAATATTTCTTTGGGATAGTCTTTTGTTTGACTACTACAGGATGTAGAACCAATTAATAGTAATAGGATAATAATTTTCTGCTTCATATTAATCACAATCAGGTACACGAATAAAGGTAGTATAACGTATCCATTTTTCAAGTTTTATATCATCTGGAGCCTCTTGCTTTATATCAAATCTTAGATCTAATAAAAAATCATCAAATGCCTCAGGAATACTAGCTTCTAAAAATAAAGTATCGTTTCTGATTATCATTTTTGATGTTTGCTTATCATCATCGCGAATAGAGTTTTGAGCAAAAAAAGAGTCTCCATCTATTCTATAATAATTATCAAGCCCACGCTGTCTACCATTATTGTTAAAACTTTGTAGTATGTTTCCTTCTAAAAACTTAATCCATCCACCTGTTTCTAAACTTTCCTTACTGTCTATCACATTCAGACTATCTGCTAAAGCATCTATATAAGGATAATTTGATTTTACCTCGTATCGTATATCAACCATTTTCCAACAACCCAATATGTCTTTGGGATAGTC
>NZ_JARXWN010000009.1 GCF_029892965.1 Dysgonomonas sp. PF1-14
TGTTCATTTATTTAATCGTTTGTCAGACAATTAAATATAATCATTTAATTGATAATGAACAACTTCTTTTTTATTTAGCTAAATGCACCACGGGTGGTTTTAATATAATTGTACTCTCCGATTACCGGAACCATCATAAACTCAACACGGATTTACCAGAGGTTAGAGAACTACGCCTGTCAGTTATTTAACATTATTTGTGAATTTCTTTTTATTTATTTCCTAAGGAATTATTTTCTATTGGAATATATATGTATCTTTGTAATACAAAATATAGCAGTAAATAAATATGAAAATTATAAAAGACAATTGGACATATCTACTGGGTGCTTTACTGGGAGCAGTGGGCGGATATCTATATTGGAGATTTATTGGATGCAGTACCGGTACTTGCCCGATAACTTCATCTCCCACCATAAGTACCTTATATGGTGTATTACTGGGAGGTTTACTGGGAGGAATTTTCAAGAAGAGTAAAGTAAAAACAAATAATAAAAATGAATAATATGATAGGTTTTTTTAGCCGGTTGTTTGGATTGGGAAATAAAGTTGATTTTAAAGCTCTTTTGGAGAATGGCGCTATACTTCTGGATGTTCGCACAAAAGAGGAATATAAACAGGGGGCGGCAGTTAATTCAATTAATATACCGTTAGATAGATTGAATAGTAATCTATCAAAACTGGAGATGGGTAAACCTATTATTGCCGTATGTACCAGTGGTATACGTAGCCGGGACGCGGTAACGATATTGAAGAATAATGGATTTAAGGAGATATACAATGGCAGAAGTTGGACTAGTTTTAAATGAGGGGCAAAATGGATAGCATATTAAAAAATTGGAATCTAATCCGGATAGTTCGTTTGTTATTGGGAATAGCAGCCATTATCTATTCTATAACTTCTAAAAATTATATTTTTCTGTTTCTGGGAGGGATGCTCCTTTTCCAGGCAATTATGAATATTTCCTGCTGTGGCTCCGAAAGATGCCATACCGGCAATAAACAAAAAGAGAATATCTATGGCGACCAGATAAAAAAATATAAACCGGATTAAAATGAAATATACAATATTATTATTTCCATTAGCCGTATTATTACTATTATCCTGTAATAATAAAGCAGAATTAAGTAATCAGATAAAAGAAACGATTAAAAAAGAGAATAAAATGACAACAATACATTTAACAAAAGCTGAATTCTTAACAAAAGTTGCTAATTTTGAAACAAATCCCGCCCAGTGGAAGTATCTGGGGGATAAACCGGCATTGATTGATTTCTATGCAGACTGGTGCGGTCCCTGTAAAGCTATAGCTCCGGTACTGGATGAGCTAGCTACAGAATATGGCGACCGTATATATATTTATAAAATCAATACGGAGACAGAGCCTGAGCTTGCCGCGGCCTTTGGGATAAGAAGTATTCCGTCACTACTGTTTGTGCCGAAGACTGGAGAGCCTCAGATGGCTACGGGAGCACTGTCTAAACAGCAGTTAAAGGAAGTTATCGATAATATGTTATTAAAGGAATAACAGGTATAAATATAAGTTTATGTTATATGGCAGATAAGATGAATAACCCACAAATAAGTACATTATGCCAGATCCGGGATGTGTACAGGGAAATATATGAATTTGAATTAACTTTTCAGCAATTATATAATCTTGGGCTGAATGAGGGGATGCTACTATGCTCCCTGAACACTCAGAAATATTCTTCAAATGAATTAGCAGGCATACTGGGACTTAGTAACTCAAATACATCGAAAGTGATAAAGTCGATAGAAAAAAAAGGGCTTATCAAACGTATTGTCGGGAAAGATGATAAACGTCAGATGTATTTTGCTCTAACTCAAGCAGGACAAAAAAAGCTGGAATCGATAAAATGTGCCGAATTTGAGATTCCAGAAACCCTAAGAACTATAATCAAACCAATGTAACACAGGTTGGTAAGATAATAAAACAATAACATTAAGGAAAATAATTAAATAAAGATAATAATCATATCATATAAATCAGGATGATTAAAGGGGATTCGTTCCAAAAGATTACCAGGAAATAACAGATTGGAATTTAACACTTCAAATACTGTCTTAATTTTATGAATATGCAACTCAAGGGCACTTGCAACCAGATGTATTTTATTTTTCTTATCCTGGAAATTCGGGAAAATTCTATATTGATTATCGAACAGGAGAAATCCATCAGTAAAAAAAAAGAGAAACCAATTAAATATAACTATAATTGGACAAACGACTCATGGACTATAACGGATGAAACAGGGATTATATATAATTTTACACTAGTGTCCACTAAAAAAACAGATTCTTAATAATTGAATGAATTGGAATTATGAGTACTATTGATTTTCAGTATTTTAAAAAATTGAAATATTCAATTTTGACAATTAAGTACTAAGTGTAAATTCAAATCCGTTTACTCTAAAATAAATAATAAATTACTTATTATCAATCAAATACAGATGTTTGTGCGATTCTTAGTGGACACTAATGATAATTTTTTTGGCAACATACGCCATTGACAGCCGGTTTTTACTAAGTAAAATAGGGCGTTCCATATTTCTTTCAAATCATGCTTTCGTTTTCGCTCTTCGAATAACAAAACTTTTTTCATATATTGCCATTGGGTATCGGTTATATCGGTCGGATAAATTTTATTCATTGTAATTTTAATGACTTGGTAATCTTAAAGTTACGAATAAATATCTACTTAAACAACTGATACCCAATATATTTTACTGCGATTTGTCCATTTTTAAACAGGTTCTTAATATTTTGGTAAAATTTAAACAGACTCTAAGAGATTGCGGAAAATGTTGGGTCTGCCTCAGAAAAAACTGACATCCAAAGATTCTGTTCCGGCATCGGGCATCTTAGAGCAAGATATTAATTTGCTGTGTAATTCCTAAAAAGAATCGCCTGCGATACAATAAATTTCTATAACTTTACCTTGGATTAACATAATGACATATTTTTATAATTGTTCTTATTGTCAAATATAATAATATCAGCCATGCATCCCTTTTAGGTAATTTCTAGAATGGGACGCAGGCCATTCGTTTTTATTTATCTATCACATGTTTATTCTAACTATGAGGTTATTCTTGAAATATGTTATTATTATAATGTTATGGATAATCAGCATAACAGTCAAGGCTGAATTAACCAACAACATGTTTGATATCAGGCATATTGGTTACTCAGAAGGCCTTAGTAGTCAACGTGTGTTTTCTATTGTTGAAGATAATCATGGCGTAATATGGATTGCGACCAAAGTGGGTATAGACCGCTATAATGGTCAGACTGTAAAAAGCTATACCTTGCCGGGAGACTTTCATTATGGCGATATGGCCGGGCGCAGGCTTCGCTTGCTATACAATGAGCGTTACGGAGGGCTGTGGGCATACGACCATACCGGAAGGATATATCGTTACTCTGTCTCGAACGACTGTTTTGAACAAGATTTATTTCTAGGAGAGTACATTAGTGGAGAAATTATTCTCAATAAATTATGTTTGGATCATAACGGGACATTATGGTTCGGACTAAGCAAAGGGCTGTATAAGAAAGAGGCAGATGGGCGTATCAGTTCTATTGTCCCCGAACAGTATGTAAATGATATTATTTCTACAGGTAAATCGCTCTTTGTCGGTACTTCTAAGGGGGTAATGAAACTTTCACATTCCGGATTGAGTCAGCCGTACTGGCTGATAGAAGGAAAAGACATACAGACTTTGTTCTGCGACGTTGCTAAAGATGAACTCTGGGTAGGGACTTTCAACAATGGCTTGTGGGTAATGAACCTGACCACTTCCAGTCTGCTCTTTCTGGAAGGACAAGGTTCCGGTTTTCTTAATCCCATACGAGACATCACCATTTACGACACTCATACAGTATTGGTAGGAATAGACGGAGGAGGAGTGTACACAGTGGACAGAGACTCGAAGAAGACTCATCTGCTGATGAGTACCGAAGACAGTACCGACATTTTCTTACGGGGCAATGGTATTTATGCCGTCACCAAAGACCGTCAGGGAAATATCTGGATAGGCAGTTATTCCGGAGGTGTATCTGTCGCTATCTTATCAAGATACCCTATCACAATATTAGCACATGAAAGGGGAAACCCTCAGTCGCTGGCAAACAATAATGTCGATGATATAGAAGAAAACTCTAATGGGGACTTGTGGTTCGCAACCGATGACGGAATCAGCATCCGGAACGCCTCCTCGTACAGGTGGAATCATACGCTGAAAGGTAACGTAATAATTACTTTATGTAAAGATGAAAAAGGCTCGGTATGGGCAGGAACCTATGGTGATGGCATCTATCTTCTGAATAGCGGGGGGCAAGTCATACGGCATCTCACTAAACAGGGAGGGGAACTGACGACAAATTACATATTTTCCATCAGGCAGGATATAGATGGCGACTTATGGGTCGGAGGTCTGGATGGAGATCTGCTAATAATGGACAAAGAGGGACAGCACAAAAAGTCATACAATATAAAATGGGTTCACTCTATACAGGTACTGGATCACGACCAGATAGCGGTAGCTACCGTAAATGGTTTTTGTCTGGTGAACAAACGCAGCGGAGATATACAACGCTACGCTACTTTTCAGGAATTTCTGAATCAAAATGCCAGCGCTTATATCATTTCTATGCTTTTCAATGATGACGGTACCGTTTGGCTGGGTACCGAAGGTGGTGGATTAAACCTGTACGACATGCATACCCGCAAGGCAAGGACATTCACCACACAGGAGGGGCTTCCATCCGACGATGTATATAGTCTGCAAAAGGATTCCAGAGGGCGTTTGTGGGTAAGCACAGGAAAAGGGCTCGCACTGATCGAAAACTTTCAGGTATCGAACCTCAATTACTTAGGAGACATAGATAAGGAATATAACAAGTCGTCATTTGTCCGGCTGGCAGACGGAAAATTTGCCTATGGGAGTACAAATGGTGTTGTCTGTATTACGCCCAATGCCATTGCTGCCACAAACTATCAGGCTCCATTGCGATTTACCGGCCTGACGATAGAATACTTAGACACTGACCAAGAAAAACGTTTACGTCCTGTTATATACGACATGCTGACTAACGGTACTGTCCGGCTTGATTACAGCCACAACTCATTTGCCATTACATTCGAATCAATCAACCACCGTTTCCAGCGCGACATTGCCTACCAGTATATCCTCGACGGATACGAGAAGTCATGGAGTAATTTATCACCCAATGGCATGGTACGATATACAAACGTCTCACCGGGTTCCTATCTCCTCAAGGTACGTAGCCTGCGCCAAAGTAATAAGGAAATAATATCGGAGCGAACACTTATACTGGAAGTGTCGCAACCCTGGTGGAATTCATGGTGGGCCTGGATGTTTTACATTTGCATCGCAGCGATCATTTTTTACTTTATTTTACGATACAACAGCAATCGGCTTCAGAAAAAGTACGATGAAGATAAAATAAGGTTCTTCATCGATACCGCACATGATATCCGCACACCGGTAACACTTATTATGGCACCGCTGGAAGACCTCAGCAAAGAAGAAGGACTTCCCGATAAACTACAGTATTTCCTGGAACTGGCGCGCAACAACACTCACAAGCTGTATACACTCGTCACACAACTACTCGAATTTGAGAAAGTGGATACTCATAAAAAGCAGCTTATATTAACCCCGCTAAACCTCAACGATATTCTTGCAGAAGAGATTGCCAGTTTTCAGCCATTTTGTGATAAAAAACAATTACATCTAAGTCTTTCCTTACCCGATGAAGATGTTTACATTATGGCAGACAAGCATATGGTAGAGATTATGTTGGATAATCTGGTATCCAATGCCTGCAAATACACAATGCCTCAGGGTGAGGTCTGCTTAAGTTTGAACTCTACCAAACGAAAAGCGATTATAGAAATTAAAGACAGCGGTATAGGTATTCCCAAAAAGGATAGAAAATACTTATTTACTGATGTTTACAGAGCAGAAAACGCACGAAGATCGCAGGAAGGGGGAACCGGATTCGGTCTTTTGCAAGTGCATCGCATAATAAAGATGCTACAGGGAAAAATCAGCTTCCGGTCGGAAGAGAATAAAGGAAGTATATTTACGATAACGCTGAAAAGGACGGATTCCGTTCCCCAGCCAGTAAGTAAGCCGACCGTCACTTCGAAGGAATCCTTGCCTGCCGAAATTACCGATATTACGGAACGTGAAAGCAGCGAAACAATAAATATAAGCAGGCAGGGAGAAATGAATACATTGCTTATCGTAGAGGATAACGAGGCTCTTCGCTATTATTTGCGCAAAACTTTCGAATACGATTACCGGGTAGTTGATGTTTCTGACGGACAAGAAGCACTTTCCTACCTCACAAATGAATATCCCGACCTGATACTGTCCGATGTTATGATGCCCGGCATACAAGGCGATGAACTTTGCAAACTAGTGAAAGACAATCCCGATACATCGGGGATACCTTTCGTCCTCCTTACAGCAAAGGTCAGTCACGATGCAACAGTTGAAGGACTAAAGAAAGGTGCAGACGATTATATTCCCAAGCCTTTCAGTACCGAGATACTGAAACTAAAAGTACATACCCTCATCCAAAACAGAAACAGGCAAAGAGACTTCTTTATGCGGCAAGTTATAAAACAAGTTGAAGCAGACAAGCCCTCCACAGATAGTCAACAAAGCCGGATAGAAATAGAAACTACAGAAGCCTCTGACAGTAAGACGGACGAATTGTCCATAAATATTCAGTCGGAAAGTGACCGTAAATTTGTTATACAAGCCACTCAGCTTGTCATCGAAAATATAAGCGATACCGATTTTAATATTAACACCTTGTGCCGCGAAATGGCTATGAGCCGAACCCTTTTTTACAGCCGGCTCAAGTCATTGACAGGAAATGGCCCCCAAGAATTTATTCGGATTATCCGGCTTCAAAAAGCAGCCGAATTATTAAAGGAGGATAGAAACGTGACGGAAGTTGCTCTTGAGACTGGATTTGTAAATACTAAATATTTTAGTTCTTTATTCAAGAAACAATTCGGTGTTCAGCCCAGCAAATATTCAGAATAAAATCTATGCACACAAAACCGGACTATTTCCTATTTTAGTATAAGGCTAAACATAAAAATTGTCAGCAATCAAACCTTATATGTCAGCAATCAACCCATCATTTTGCTGCATAATTTCAATCTTTGCATCAAGCTTTCAAGAAAAAACAGAATAAAGCAATGTCTGAAGAATGTAAGGACACATTTTATTACTGACTATACTTCAACAGCTATGAAAAATAAGTTTAACCCTAACTATCTGTAATATGAGAAAGGTAATAATCTTACTACTATTATCAATGTGTTCAATGCAGCAAGCCTGCTCCTCCAATGATGGGTATATAGAATCCGAAGAACCTGAAAAATCTCTCTTCAAAGACGATTTTGACTCCTTCAATGAAAATGTGTGGACAAAAGAAACTCATGAAGCTGGATGGGTCAACAACGAACTGCAAGCCTACGATCCGGCATATGTATCAGTCGGTATGGACGAAGGCAAATCAGTACTGATTCTGACAGCCGAACGTAAAGGAAACAAGATTTTCTCCGGACGGGTAAATTCGCAAGGAAAGAAGAGTTTCAAGTATGGAAAAATAGAGGCAAGCATAAAACTGCCAAAAACAGCCAACGGCTTATGGCCTGCATTCTGGATGATGGGAGATAATAATAAACACTGGCCACAATGCGGAGAAATAGATATTTTGGAAATGGGTGAGCGCAATGGAATAGCTTCGGGTACCTCCGAAAGATTTGTAAATACAGCCATCCATTTTGGGGAGAATGTCGAAACCCACCGGCAAGAATATCATGCCGCAAATGTTGCTAATAGCTTACAAGACGGTAAATATCACACCTACACATTAGATTGGGACGAAAACAGCCTCACAATAACTATTGATAATGTCAAATTCCACTCTTTTGACATAAGCAAGGTCAGCGGACGCTATGGATATTTCCAAGACAACTTCTATATCTTATTCAATCTTGCCGTAGGGGGCGACTTCCCCGGAATCCACAATATAAACGATATTACGGCACTGAAAGATGGAGAAAAAACACACATGTATATCGATTGGGTAAAAGTATATTAATCTTAATTATATATTCTATGAAAGTAAGAAATTGCAAGTATGCATTACTCTGTGGAACATTGTTTCTCTGCCTGTTGGGAAGCGTTCCACAAATGAAAGCAGCAAAACCGGATCATTCCGAAATTACACAAAAAGACAATAAAGTCACAGGAACAGTAAAAGATGATCTTGGGCCTATAGTCGGAGCCTCTGTTGTCGAAAAAGGAACTACCAACGGAACTATGACCGACACAGACGGTAAGTTCAGCTTGAATGTTCAGTCTGGTGCCACTCTTGTCATCAGCTACATAGGCTTTAAGACCCAGGAAGTGAAAGCTGGTAATACTCCTTTAGATATTACTTTGGAAGAAGACAGCAAAATGCTTGACGATGTAGTGGTTACTGCATTAGGTATAAAGAGGGAGCGTAAAGCATTAGGCTATGGCGTAGATGAAGTAAAGGGTGATGCCCTAACAAAAGCGAAAGAAACCAATGTCATCAATTCTATGGCAGGGCGTGTAGCAGGACTGGTAGTCAGCCAGACTGCGGGCGGGCCATCCGGTTCTACGCGTGTCATCCTGCGTGGTAGCACCGAAATGACAGGTAACAATCAGCCTTTATATGTTATTGATGGTGTGCCTCTTGACAATACTAATTATGGCAGTGCCGGAACAGCAGGAGGCTTCGACCTTGGAGATGGTATCTCAAGCATTAATGCCGATGATATTGAAAATATGTCTGTACTGAAAGGCCCTGCCGCCTCTGCACTGTACGGTAGCCGTGCCAGCCACGGGGTTATCCTTATCACTACTAAAAAAGCCGGTGAGAAAGACAAATACAGTATAGAATATAACGGAACATTGACTTTCGACACACAGTTAGCCAAATGGAACGATATACAGCAAACATATGGTATGGGTAGCAATGGAACCTATAGCATCGATGCCGTATCGAATACGAATAAGAGTTGGGGTCCTAAAGCGGATGGAAGTAATATGCTAAGGTATTTTGACGGCGTAGAGCGTCCTTACCTCATCATACCTGACAATACTTCAGATTTCTTCCGTACAGGACTTACAGCCACTAATACAGCCATTGTCAATACAAATAGCGGCAATACGGGTGTACGCTTTACTTATACTGATATGCGTAACAAAGATATCGTACCAAAGACCCACATGAGCCGCGACATCTTCAATCTGCGTACCAACACTACCCTATCTAAAGTAGATCTCGACTTCAGCGCTAACTATACGCGTGAAGATGTGAAGAACCGTCCTGCACTGGGCGACAGCAAGTCGAATATCGGTAAAAACCTGATGACCCTCGCTACTACTTATGACCAGGAGTGGTTGAAAACCTATCAGGACGCAAATGGAGAATATTCGAACTGGAACGGTATGGACCCTTACAACGTGAATCCGTACTGGGATGTATATAAGAATTCCAATAGTTCTAAAAAAGACCAGTTCCGCTTCAATGGTAAAGTACTCTGGAACATCAATAAGCACCTGAAATTGCAAGGTACGGCAGGTACTGAGCTTAACTGGTTTGCCTTTGAAGATTACAAGGCTCCTACTACACCGGGATTCGAAGCCGGACGCTTACAAATCAGCAACTTCCGAAACCGTATGTACAATTTTGAAGTACTGGCTCTTTACAACAACAGATGGGGTGATTTTGACCTCAACGCTACCCTTGGTGGTAATGTTTATAAAGTGAATAACCAGACCACTGTAACCACAGCACAAGACATGCAGATACGAGATGTAGTGACGCTGATGAGCTTCAATGAAATAAGTGTTGAGCCAAACAGCTATCGCAAGCAGATCAACTCTGCTTACGGAGCAGTTAATGTAGGATGGAAACATATGCTCTACCTTGACGCTACCCTACGTGGCGACCAGTCGTCAACCCTGCCTATAGGAAACAATGTGTATGTTTATCCGTCATTCTCTGGTAGTTTCGTATTTTCCGAACTGACCAAAATGGACAATATCATGCCTTATGGAAAGCTCCGTATGTCTTGGGCACAAGTAGGTAGCGATACTGACCCTTATCAATTAGGCTTGGTGTACACAAAATCAAAATATGCTTATCCCGGTTACACCATTGGTTATATCAACAATAATACAATTCCTAATCAGAAGCTGAAACCGACAAAGACCAATTCTTTTGAAATAGGTTTGGAAACGAAATTTCTGAAAAATCGAGTTGGCCTTGACTTCACTTACTATACACAGAACAGTAAAAACCAGATTATGGGTATGGCCAGTTCATGGACAACAGGTTATACCAGCCGTCTGATCAATGCCGGTGAAATAGAAAATAGAGGTATAGAGATTGTGCTCAATACACGCCCTGTAGAAGTAAAAGACTTCTCTTGGGATTTGAACCTGAATTTCTCTAAGAATAGCAACAAGGTAAAAAAACTTGTTGACGATATGGATATGTTCGAACTGGAAAAAGCTGCTTGGCTAGATGTACAGGTGGCAGCAAAAGTGGGCGAAAACTTCGGTTCTATCATTGGTCCTGATTTTAAGCGTAACGACAATGGAGACATCCTTATCGATCCGCAAACAGGTTTGCCTCAGTATGACAAAAGCAACCATGTTTTGGGTAATGCTTCGTGGGACTGGACAGGAGGCCTCCTTACTACCTTCACTTACAAGAATCTATCGCTCTCCGCAGTCTTCGACGTAAAAGTGGGTGCCGACCTCTATTCTATGTCAGCTCGGGCTTCTTATGAGTCGGGTAAGAGCAAAGAAACGCTTGAAGGGCGTGAGGGATGGTATAAATCAGAAGAACAGCGTCAGGCTGCCGGCATAGCCAAAGGCTCTTCTTCATGGAATCCGACAGGTGGTTTTATTGCTCCCGGTGTCATTGATAATGGTGATGGTACCTATCGTGAAAACAATATCTATATTAACCCCGAAGACTACTGGATGAGCGTCAGCAGAAATGCTCCGTCAATGTTTATCTATGACAACTCGTATGTGAAGTGTCGTGAAATAACGATGAGTTACAACGTGCCAAAACCATGGTTGAAGAATGTTGTTAAGGGACTTACCCTCTCATTTGTTGCACGTAACCCGTTCATCGTATGGAAGAATATCCCTAATATTGACCCGGATTCCAACTATAATAATACGACAGGAATGGGACTGGAATATGGTTCGTTGCCATCGCGCAAGAGCTATGGATTCAACGTCAATGTAAAATTCTAAAAGGATATCAAATTTTAATTCATCGATAAAGAATATATACAATGAAATACAATAAATATATTACAATAATATTGGCCGCATGTGCCATGCTCTTTACTGCATGTAGTGACGAGTATATGGAAAACATGAATACCGATCCATCGAAGGCAGCCTCTATTGACCCTAATGCACAGCTCACTACTGCGCAACTACAGACTTATGGCAGCCTCGATATGGAGGAAATTCATCGCAATTATCTCTATGCGTTCAATCAGCAGCTTATGGGATGCTGGAATACTACAAATTATGGAGGGCGTCATACACAAGATAATTCAGAAATGAGCCGCGTATGGACATTCTTTTATGCTAATGCCATTAAGAACATCACAGATGCACAATACCGCACAGCTGATGATCCGAATAAAGTAAATATCAATTCAGCCCTGAGTATATACAAGGTTTATCTTATCTCAATCATTACCGACATTTATGGAGATGCTCCATACAGTGAGGCAGGCAAAGGCTTACTTGAAGATATATACACCCCTCGCTATGACAAACAGGAGGATATATATAACGATTTCTTCCTTGAGTTGAGTGCTGCTACTGCTAACCTCGATGCAAGTAAAGATAAGATTACGGGTGATGTGATTTTCAATGGAGATGTAACAAAATGGAAAAAGCTGGCCAATTCGCTTCGCTTGCGCTTTGCGATGAGAATCTCTGATGTTGCTCCGCAAAAAGGGCAGGAAGAATTTGAGCGCGCACTGCAAGCCGATGGTGGTATTTTAGAAAATGCATCAGACGACGCACTTATCAAATATATGAATATATCGTTCAGCTTTGGACAAGAGGCATATTCCGATTATCGCGGCAATGCCATGTCACAGTTGTTATTTGGCAATGACCCTGCTAATAATCCAAGCTATTTGTGTTCTACGTTCTTCAATCAGCTATACAATACTAACGACCCTCGTACTTTCAGAATTGCACGCTGCTACTATGACGGACTTATGAGTTCTACAAGCCCTGACAACCGCATCGATTTGACAGATGAAATGATAGAGAAGAACATCCCGTTCCAACCGCGCGATCCGGGAGCTTATTCTTGGGAACCATGGCCATCAGGTTATGATAGTGACATATTGAAAGAACTGGCCGAAAATGATCCTTCGATCTCTGCCAGCGTTGCTCGTGAGACTGAGCCAAAACTCGCCAACAATTTCCTCAAAGGAGACAATCCGGGTGTAGTGATGACTTCGGCTGAAGTGAAATTCTTATTGGCAGAGGCTGCATTGAAAGGATGGAATGTTGGTAGTGCTTCTGTTAATGACCTCTATAAGCAGGGAGTACGCGCAGCAATGGACTTTCTGTCTGACAATTACGGTTGTGAAGTAGTCTCTAATGATGATTTTGAAACGTTTTTCCCGAATATAGGTATAGGCTATACCAATGAGCAGAAAAAGGAAGCCATTAACACACAAGCATGGATTCTGCATTTCACTAACCCTTCCGAATGTTGGGCTAATGTTCGCCGTTCGGGCTATCCCAAACTGAAATCGCCGGCAGATTACGGCTTCGGTCAGTTCCTTACCGGCGGTTCTGAAATTCCTGTGCGCCTTTGTTACCCTGTACTTGAATCGTCTTACAACAAAGCGAGCTATGATGAGGCATTGAGCCGTATGGGCGGCACTAACAGCTGGAACACACCTGTATGGTGGGATATTGCGAAGTAATTATAAAAAAAATAAAAGTCAAATATGAAAAAGATATATTATATACTGCTTGCTATGCTTGCGATGGGGTTTGCATTCACAGCCTGTAGTGACGAAGATCCGTTCTCAACTGCTACAGCAGATGATGAACCACGTATACTCGACCCTATCTTCCCCGACCGTGAAAACGGAAATCTACCTGTTATCGCCAATATTAGCCGCGATGCAAATCTTACGATGAAACTGACAGTTACGCCGGCCGACCATACCACTATCTCGTGGCTAATCGACGGCCATGAAGTTCAGACTGGTACGGAACTCGACATTAATCTCAAAGCCGGTACATATCAATTCAAGGTAGTAGTCTCCACCGAATCGGGTAAATCGACTTATCGCGAAGGTGTCGTACAAGTTAATCCTCTGTCTGATGATCCGTGGGCAACAGAAGTTGGATTCGAAAGAATCATTGCACCTGGTACAACAGCTCGTCTCTATGGCAATAATCTCGACAAGGTGAAAAGCATAGTTATCGACGGAAAAACCATCACTGACATTACTTATATCGAATCCGAAAGCGGGAACTATATAGAATATACCGTACCAACCGACCTGACAGAAGGAGAACATCGTGTGATTCTGGTAGATACCGGTGGTAGCGAGTTTGGCGGCAATGTGGTTACAGTTTCCAAGGCGGCACTCATCACATCAGGAGCCGACCGAACCAATGCCAACAGAGAGTGGGTTATGACCGGTATTAACCTTGATCAGATCGCTTCTCTCGCATTTGCAGGACAAGACATCACTGAATTCATTCGCCAGACAGCAACAGAAATTGCAATTATTTGCCCGTCTCTTGCAGATGGAGAATATAAACTGACAGGAAAGACAACAAATGGAGATAACATTCAATTCTATAGTGCTCAAGGTGCTACCACAGAAAAAACAGTTACTGTATCTTCAGAAACAGTTCTTTGGCAAGGGCATCACTATGTATCATGGGATCTTCCTGATGGTAATCCTAATAAAACCTTCAACCTGATCGGGAAAGACGTATTTGCTACAATAACAGCTGGTGCCATCTTAAAGATTCATTATTCAGCAGCCTCCGGTGATGAGTATCATCAGTTACGTACAACCAGTGGCTGGTGGGACGATCTGCCGGGTACTTCTGTGATAGAATTCTCAGAGGATGGCATGAAGGAAGTACAACTTACACAGGAAGTCTTGAATAAGATACAGGCAGAAGACGGATTCCTCTGCGTAGGGCATGGCTACTATGTGGATATGATAACTGTACAGTAATAACTGTTAAAAGAATAATATTTTCGGATATGATACTAAAAAAAATACTGTTAGTCCCGGTATTGGTAGCGATGGCTGCCTGCTCTAAGCAGGCAGTATCTCCTGCCATCCCTGAAGATTCCCAGATAGAAAAGCAGGTAGAGGAAGTCCTCTCAAAAATGACACTTGACGAAAAAATAGGTCAAATGACAGAACTGGCCATTGACGTATTGGGTGATTTTGAGAATGGTGAATTCAAGTTAGATGATGCCAAACTTCATAAAGCTATTGCGGAATTTAAGGTCGGCTCATTCCTAAATGCTCCGGGTCCCGTTGCACAAAGCAGGGAGAAATGGCAGGAAATTATCGGTAAGATACAAGCTGTATCGATGAAAGAAATTGGTATTCCATGTATCTATGGACTGGACCAGACTCATGGCACTACCTATACATTAGATGGCACGTTGTTCCCACAAAACATCAATATCGCTGCTTCGTTCAATCCCGAGCTGGCATACGAGGCGGCGCGTGTCACTGCTTATGAAACTCGTGCTGCCAATTGTCCTTGGACTTATTCACCTACTGTGGATATGGCTCGTGATCCGCGATGGTCACGTGTTTGGGAAAATTTTGGCGAAGACTGTTTGGTTAATTCCATAATGGGAGGCGCTGCTGTTCGCGGTTATCAGGGAGATGACCCTAATCATATTCCTGCCGACCGTATTGCTACATCAGTAAAGCACTATATGGGCTATAGTATGGCGCGCACAGGTAAAGACCGTACACCGGCTTACATATCCGTTTCTGACCTGCGCGAAAAGTGCTTCGCTCCTTTCAAGGAGTGTGTCGAAGCCGGAGCTTTGACTATTATGGTCAACAGCGGTTCTGTTAACGGAGTGCCGGTACATGCCGACTATGAGTTGCTTACGAAGTGGCTGAAAGAAGATCTCAACTGGGATGGCATGCTACTAACCGACTGGGCCGATATCAATAATCTTTATACACGCGAACACATTGCAGCAGACAAGAAAGAAGCCATTCAAATAGCTATTAATGCAGGCATAGATATGGCAATGGAACCTTACGACCTCAGTTTCTGCACACTGTTGAAAGAACTGGTACAAGAAAACAAAGTGCCGATGAGCCGTATTGACGACGCTGTTCGCCGTATCCTCCGTCTCAAGTTTCGTTTGAACCTCTTCGAACGCCCCAATACCTTATCTGAAGATTATCCGCTTTTCGGTGGTAGTGAACATGCAGAATTGGCACTTCATGCAGCTGAAGAATCACAAATCTTACTTAAAAATAAAGATAATATATTGCCTTTAGTGAAAGGTAAAAAACTTCTCATAACTGGTCCTAATGCCAATTCGATGCGCTGCTTGAATGGTGGATGGAGTTATTCATGGCAAGGACATCTGACAGATAGATTCGCCGGCAAATATAATACTATCTACAAGGCTTTGTGCAATAAATTCGGAACAGACAACGTTCGTCTGGAGCAAGGGGTAACCTATAAGCCAGAAGGCAGCTATACAGAAGAAAATGAACCGGAAATAGAAAAGGCTGTTGCTGCTGCTCGCAACGCGGATATCATCATCGCTTGTATTGGTGAAAACTCTTACTGCGAAACGCCAGGTAACCTCTCTGATCTTGCTATCTCAGCTAACCAAAGCAAGCTTGTAAAAGCACTGGCCTCTACGGGAAAACCTATGATCCTGATACTTAATGAAGGTAGGCCTCGTATCATCAATGACCTGGAACCACTGGCAAGCGGTATCGTAAACATTCTACTACCCGGAAATTATGGTGGTGATGCATTAGCCAATATTTTAGCCGGTGATGCCAACCCCAGTGGCAAGATGCCTTACACATATCCGCGCAACCAAGCGGAACTTACTACCTATGACTACAGGGTAAGCGAAGAAATGGACAAGATGGAAGGTGCATATGACTACGATGCGGTGATTTCTGTACAGTGGCCTTTTGGTTACGGACTCAGTTACACTACGTTTGAGTATAGTAATTTTCAAACAAATGCAACTTCATTTACCGCAGAAGATGAACTGAACTTCTCCATAGATGTTACTAATAGCGGTACACGTATCGGAAAAGAGGTTGTTATGCTGTTCAGTCGCGACTTAGTGGCATCTCTTACCCCGGAGAGTCGCAGGCTACGAGCTTTCCAAAAAGTGGAATTACAACCGGGTGAGACTAAAACAGTCACAATGCTCATCAAAGGTAGTGACCTGGCTTTTGTCGGTGCTGATGGAAAATGGATTCTGGAACAAGGAGATTTTCGTTTGCAAAGTGGTAATCAGACACTAAATATTACATGCAACAAAACACATAAATGGGATACTCCAAATAAATAAAGTATCATTTAAAAGCTTTATTGTTGAACAAGTCAACTGACAAAACGAAGAAGGTGTCTCACAAGGATGCCTTCTCCGTTATATAAGTTATCTTGATTTTTTAATATTAAGCCCATAGAGTTTCGGTATTAATAATCAGCCGCTATTTACAATCTATAACGACTGATTAATTCTATAATTTGGTGTTACAATAATAATTTCACAGGATTCACCTGAAGCTATTCACAAAATATTTTCCTGTAATATTTATCCGCTTCGAGTTGGTACAGGATGCCCGAACCCATTTGTCTTGCTGTCATTTTCTTTATACAGCTACATCTTTGCATCAATTATGTCTTTTTCCAATAATATTTCGATTGGAGCATCTTCATCACCGAAGTTTACCAATGCAATTGTATTTCCTAAATCTGTTTGGGAAGCTACTGCCTTCACATGTTTGGGCATATTACTTCCAGGCATAAGTGATAATCATTGATTTTTGTTTAAGGAATATCATTATATCTCTAAATCAATCAAGACTTTTTACTCTTTTCTGGGGGGCACTTTCCGTTAGAAGGGCGGAACGGTTTACTTTGGATTTAACGGGACAGTTTCAAAAGGATTTCCCAACTACACAAATGATCCAAAAAGTACTTTTTTAACAAATTCGCGTATATTAATTGGATATCTGATAAACATTTTTAGAACCTGATGGTTTATCATTATAGAAAACTAAACTTATGAAAGAAGGATTGAGCGAAAAGTTGATAACGGCAATACTGGACTATTTGCCAAGCAATAAAAAACTTGTATCTTTTCTGACAGATTTGCTTGATCTAAGCAGAGAATCAGCATATCGCAGAATTCGAGGAGAAATATCTTTTTCTTTAGAAGAAGCAGTAACAATTTCAACTAAGCTAGGGCTATCGTTGGATGAACTAATCGGACAAAGCAATAAGAAAAGGGCTTTTTTTGATTTAAATTTGGCAAATGAAAGAGATGAAACTGAAAAATACTCCAATATACTAAACAGTATAAATAATATATATGTAAGAATGTCTAAGGCCCAAAATGCCCAGATTATTATTTCGAATAACAGAATCCCGATTCCCCTTACCTTAAATTATGAATACACAAAAAAATTCAGATATTACAAATGGGTACATCAAACACATAATGTTCCCATCAACTTCTACTTCTCAGATTTAGAAATACCCAGACAGTTAAATGAGGATTACAAAAAATACATATACAATTATATGAATGTCAAAAATATTACGATCATTTTTGACAAAAATGTATTTATTAGTTTTATCGAAGAAATCTTATACTATTATGATCGCAATCTTATCAAGAAAGAAGAGCTGAAGGCTATTCAAAGTGAACTGTTTCAAATACTCGACGATCTGGAAAGAATGCTTCTGACAGGAAAATATAAGGGTGATACAAATATTCATATTTATTTATCTTCTCTCAATATAAGCTCTAACTGTACTTATCTCGAGTATGACAATAGTGCCTGTGCTCAGTTCTGGATATATACGGTAAGTCCTATTATCGTATATAATAACGAAGTTTGCCAATTACAAAAAAAATGGTTGGAATCGCTTATGAAATACTCTTCGCTGATTACAAAATCGAATGAGAGTTTACAAGCAGATTTCTTAAATGAACAAAGAGACCTGATTAAGAGTATGGAGCGATAATCATAATTTATACCGACAACTCCTTATTATTCAGATGAAGTTGCTCCAGAAAGCCCCGTTGTCTGATAAAAAAATCTGTACGTACTATTTCATTCGACAATGATATCAGTGTAGAATACTTCAATATAGACCTTGTCCATAATTTTTGCTCTTCAAAAACATTTTTACTATGAATGATAACAGGATTTATCCCTGATGACCAAAAAAGCGTAGACTCCTTTCCGTCATATTCAAAAAGTACATAGTTAGATTCTATATCCAGAGCCGACACATAGATTGAAATATCCGTCCCCTTTTCGCTTCTGCCTGTATGTGACAAATATTCAAGTCGGTCAAGCATAGCCTGCAAATCTTTTTTCAGTTCTAGCAGTTCGTCTTCGGTGAGCAAATTTCTCCGGTAATAGAACAGAATTGTTTTCACTGTAGCTTGAATAATATTATCGTCGAAAATAATCGTCAGGTCTTTTACCAGTTCGGTAGTACGTGCATACTCCTTATGTATATCTATCACCTTTGCTGGAATAACCAGATCCGAGAATTTAGAATTGATAGCTAAATTCTTAGTTTGATGAACCCACTTGAAATAATTTAGTTTAGACAGTTTTTCGAATTGCATTAAAAGAGCGATCGGTAATTTATTTCCTACAACCGTAGCCTTTGAATGGTTTGCCTCAAATATATTACTATATGTATTGATAGTGTTCTCTAGCATTGTCACATAACTATCTGTCGGAGACTGAAAATTAGTCTTATTAATATAGAAAGACGCTTTATCTTTATTCATGAAACCAAATACATCGTCTATCGAAATATCTAGTTTTGATGATATCAACGCTGCTTCTTCTAACGTATACGATATTTCATTCCTGACTCTGCGATATGCAGATTCTCTACTGGTATTCAATATCTCCATCAGGAAAGGAACCACTCTCTTACCTTTCGGCACATGGCTCTCTATTATAGCGTTAAGCCGTTCATTAATTGGGGTCTTCATAGAATTGTTTTGTATACAGAAGTTGAGTAATCTTAATAAGATAAATTTTGAAACAGCTATAATCCGACAAATTATGTAGATCAATTACCTCTAAAGGGAAATATATCTTAATTCCCTTCCATTATTCAATTAATGAAATCGCACCCTAGCACTTCATGCTTATTGAGAGCATTGAATTCTACAAAAGGGTTAGTTCATCACTATTAATCCCACAAGTTGTCACTTTATGCAAAGAAAAGATTATACTTAGAGTCTGTTTAAATTTTATTCGTTCAGATTTTTAGAGCCATTTTGGGAATAATTTATTCTTTTTTGAGGTGATAATAGCGGGCTATTTAAGCCGATAAAAGGGATAAATTAAACCAAAAGAGCCTAAAAATGAATGAAAAAGAATCTATAATAAAATATTTTGGTAAAATTTAAACAGGCTCTAATTATTTTAAAACAAAGTTATGTTTTTCGAACAATGCCAATATTGCACTTCATGAAACAAAAATAAATAAATTTCCCATTAACACACATATAAAAAATATTAATTATCGATAATGACAATAATAGCAAACACACAAACAACTATCAAACGAAATAGACATCATTTTATACACTATTCCCACATATGAACAATTCATGAAATTAAAACAAGGGATCCTTACCATTAACGATTAAAGAAACATAAGCAATTGTCATTAAGCGCAAAATATTAAATAAAATATTAATTATAAATATGTTATATCGACTAATATAATATAAAAACACAATCATCCTTAAGTTTAAACTATTCACTTATCAGCGCTTTAAAGACAAATAAGAAAGTAATTAACAAACTAGTAATAAACAGATTATATAAAAAGATTGTTAATTATTATATGAATGCGAAGAAGAAAAATATGTAGTTTAAAAGCAAGTCATAAAATGCAAATAAACAAGCAACATAACACTAAATACGACAATAGAAAACAAAATAATGTCAATATATGAACCATTTGACCAAACTAAAGATAATACTTTTGTACTAATCTATTTAGCAGAAGACAATAACGTTTAAAAATAGAAGACTAAGAAGACAATAGTATTTTAAAGAAGACAAATATCATTAAATTTTGAAACAATCAAAAGACAAATTACAGTTTTTTCTCATAATCATGCATCACTATAGCACATAGTGGTAGTTATCACCGTTAAATAAATGTATTAAAAAAACAGAAATAAACATACATAGCTCAATGCCTGAAGAGAAACGAGGGTGTATTACCATACTGACAACCAAATAGTTGTCATAATTTTCAATATTTATCTATCCTTCATTACCCTACCTTCTGCTTGCGAAGCTAGAAGTCAGAAACTTCAGCGCTTTGAATTCACAAAAAAGACAAAAATAAATAACTATATGAATTTTAATACTTAACTAAACTAGTAAAAAGAAAATGAAGACAAAACTATCGGTCTTATTATTAAATGCTTTTTTAATAATCAGTAGTTTGGGCGGGATGAAAGCTCAGGTAACTATCGGTCACTCCGAAGCACCGGAAAAACATGCTACTTTACAAATTAAAGACCAGACGGCGACCAGTACGGGCGGTGTTACAGCCAAAAATGGGGGACTTTTACTTCCGCGTGTAGAATTGGAGAATAAGTACCAGTTACTACCATTTTATCAGGGAGATACAACAGACACAGATTACAAAACAGTAACTAAACCGGCACACACAGGACTGATCGTTTACAATCTGAAAGAAAGCGATGAAGACGAATTATGTCTTGGATTTAACCAATGGGACGGTGGACAGTGGAATTGTTTCCAGTCTAAAATGGGAAATGCAATGGCTACGCTGGGTAGTTGCGACTCGCTGCAATTCGAAGGTTTATATCAAAACGAAGTACCATTGGATGGCGGAAACTATATGACTATTGCACTACATGTATCAAAAGCAGGTGCATATACCGTTACTGCAACTACAGAATCCGACAACGGATACTATTTCACAGCAACAGGCGTATTCATGGCTACCGGATATTACTTTATTTCGATACCGGGTGCAGGAACACCAAAAAATCATACCGAAGATAAGCCTACCGGTGACAAAATGAAAATAACTTTCAACGGTAAGGTTATGGATAAGTGTGACAAGTATGTAGATGTGAAAGACTCTTCGAAAAAACCATTATATACGATGGATTGTGCTACTGCTAAGGCAAATGGTATATATACACTAAATAAACCGTTGGACAAGGCAACGAACACAATTACATTGTTTCTGGATGTGGATATAACCGCTGTAGGTGCAACCTATGTTATCGAAACAGATGTTGTAGATGGTATATCCTTCAAAGGATCAGGACAGTTAAACTCTGTGCGTCAGGAAGTAACGCTTTATCCGGCGGACGGTTCTGTACCGACAACTACTGATGACAAAACTTTGATAATCAAATCGAATAGTACACGATCTGTTGCAACCTGTAAGGTAAAAGTAACCACTGTAATACCTAAAAAGAAAGTATTTGTTATAGGCGATACATCCGCATACGGCTACAACTTCACTGTACCGGGCGCACGGTCGAACCAGATAGTAACAAGTACAGCAAACTTTGGTGTGCTTCCTACCAGTACGTTCAAAGCAGAAGGTTTCGAATTTGTATTGCCAAATACATCTCACAATACAACGCTCAATGCAACAGAATTGGAAACAGTAAGAACTCAGCTATTAACGAACAAAGTAGACATCTGTGTACTTACACACAATGTATATATGACTCAGGAACTTTCCAATATAGTTGTAGAATATCTGAGAAAAGGAGGAGTTGTGATTGCATACAAACAACATAACTATGACCTGACTCCATTCTTTAAAACTCTTTTCAGCGATGAAGATGGAGCAATAAGCACAGGTACTATCAACGGAGCCGGTGCCGTATATCAGATGACAACAGCTGTGAACGATATGATTACAAATGGCCCTTTCGGTGATGTACGCGGCGAGTACTGGGGAGAAGACTCTTCGGTAACAGCCCGAGCTTCCGGCCTTCCAGGCTCAGCAATAGATGTGTACACTGCCGGTTACGACTGGTCGAATAATACAGCCAATACCGGTACAGTAACAGGTTTCAAACATAAAACACTCAACTTTGTTTGGTTTGGCGACTGTGGATTCCTTTCGGGAGATGGTGGAACGAGCACAACCGCCTGTCCTCTCAAAAACTCAGGAGCGCCGGACTACAAGCCTGCAACAAAGACTGGATTCGGACGTGGAACAGCAGCAAACAGAAAAACAGTAAGTAACGCCATCATTTTTGCCAACACACTGGCATGGGCACTTACTCAGGCTGAATTTAACGGAATAAATACAGTGAAATAAATCTAATCCAGTTAAGATTATAAGCAGAAGAGGCGGAAAGAAAATTCTTTTCGCTTCTTTTTTTGTTATCAGACTATATCAAATTAATCTCTATTTTTTCTTAACAAATTATAATTTTAAAGAATCAATGAGTACATTTAATACCTGATAACTGTTATCTAATAAATTCAATGAAAAACAATTTTTAGATCATGAAAAAAATCACATCAATTTTACTGAGTTTATTTACTGCAGGGACATTGGCTTTATCGGCACAAGGTCTGATAAAAACTCCTACCCCTGTCCGCCCTGCCGGACAGACAGATGTACTCGAACTAAAAACCGCCCCTATCTCCACTGTACGTGTAGCCTTCATCGGACTGGGCATGCGTGGACCCGGTGCCGTGCAACGAATGACGCACATCCCGGGAGTAGAAGTAGTAGCATTGTGCGATGTCCTCGAAAAAAACACAAAGAAAGTAAATGACATGCTCGAAAAAAGAGGTTTCCCTAAAGCTCAGGAGTTTTACGGAGACACATCGGTTTGGCGCAAAGTAACAAAACTGCCCGATGTAGACCTTATATATGTAGCCACCGACTGGAAATCGCACGCGACTATAGGCATACAGGCGATGAAAGACGGCAAACATGTAGCTATAGAAGTACCATCGGCTATGACTATGGACGAAATATGGGGTCTGATAAATACTTCAGAGCAAACGCGTAAGCATTGTATGCAACTGGAAAACTGTGTATATGATTTCTTTGAACTCACCACACTGAATATGGTACAACAAGGACTGCTTGGTGAGGTAATGCACGGCGAAGGAGCATATATACACGGCCTGCAACCATTCTGGGATGAGTACTGGAACGACTGGCGCATGGACTTCAACAAAAAACATCGTGGCGATGTGTACCCGACACATGGCTTAGGCCCTGTATGTCAGGCTATGAATATACATCGCGGCGATAAGATGAACTACCTTGTGTCGATGGATACAAAAGCGGTGAGCAATCCTGCCTTCCTCAAAAAAGACAGAAAAGAAAATATAGATGCCAAAAATTTCCGCAACGGCGACCACACCATGACAATGATACGTACCGAAAAAGGCAAAACGATCATGATTCAACACGATGTCACATCTCCGCGCCCATACAATCGTATGTACCAGATATCGGGGACTAAAGGGTTTGCAAACAAATACCCCGTACAAGGATTTGCTCTGGGTGGAGACGAGATAGGTTCTGACATTGCCCCTAACCACGAAGACCTCAACGCACACAGTTTTGTGTCGCCTGAGGTAAGAAAAGCATTGATGGAGAAATACAAACATCCTATTGCAAAAGATATCGAAGAGCAAGCTAAGAAAGTAGGCGGACACGGTGGTATGGACTTTATCATGGATTACCGCCTTATCTACTGCCTGCAAAAAGGGCTTCCACTCGATATGGATGTATATGACCTCGCCGAATGGTGCTGTCTGATACCGTTGACCGAAATATCCCTCGATAATAACTCCGCACCTGTAGAGATTCCTGATTTCACACGAGGAGGATGGAACAGATTGCAAGGATTGAAGTTCGCAGAATAAGATATGCAGAAACTCAGGCGAAAAGTGCCTGAGTTTCTATATTTAACCGGCTCTACCTTGCTACCAATACCGTAACACTTACCGAAGTAGTACTCGATAAGGTAGCTACTACATGGGAAGTTATCAACTTTTCTACTGAAGAATCTTCCGAAGAAGGCTCTAATGGTAGAGCTGCACAGGCTATCGATAACGATGAGTCTACATTCTGGCATTCTAACTAGACTAGTGGTTCCTCGCTACCTCAACACCTCGCATTCGATCTTATGCAGGAAGTAGTACCTACAACTCTTATATACTATGACCGCTTAAATGATACCAGAGGTACTACACTGGCCAAAGTGGAAGGTAGTCTCGACAATGTTACATGCACGATTTTGGCACATTCCCAGCCGAAGCGTCTAATAACGGCGCTAAGACTTGTCCTTTGTATAATGTAACCAAAGTACGCTATATCCGTTTTACTGTAACGACCTCTAACTCGGGACATGCTATGATACGTAATATCTAAATCAGAGCATTGGTACAAGAACAGACGGTATTGTAGTACAGAACAAATACAGACCGGAATATATGGCTGCTTCATCATTGGGGCAGCCATATTTGTTTAGAGAAAGAGGAATCCCTACCGGAAACAGGATACGAATAATCATAATAAATGGCTTCATTATTTGGAGAATATCTGCTATTTTTGTTTCGCAATCGATATATTTCATATTAGAACAGCAAACCGGCACAAAAATGAGAGAATACATCGACCTATTGTTTCCATCGCTCAACGATGAACTGATTTCCGTAATACTCCTTATTACAGGTTTACTTGCCGTAGTATCTCTGGGCTTGTTTATTACGGGGAAAGTCTATCCGCAAATGAATCTGGGCGAACTCAAATCACGTACAAAGTCATGGTGGATCATGTCGGCCATACTGTTTGCAGCTATATTTATAAGCTACAAGCTATCTTATCTGTTCTTTGCATTCCTGTCCTTTGTGGCATTCAGGGAATTGTATTCGGTACTCGGTTTTCGCAATTCAGACCGCAGGGCAATCTTCTGGGCTATTCTGGCAATACCCATCCAGTACTATCTGGCATATATAGCATGGTACGGTGCATTTATCATATTCATTCCGGTTGTCATGTTTCTGCTGTTGCCTATACCAATGGTACTCAAAGGAGAAGTACGGGGAATCACCAAGTCTATGGCATTGCTGCAATGGATACTCATGCTGTCGGTATTCGGTATCAGCCATCTTGCCTACCTGCTATCCCTACCCGATCTGCCCGGATTCAATGCCGGGGGTCGCGGGCTGCTTATGTTTCTTATCTTTCTCACCGAGATAAACGACATCATGCAGTTTGTATGGGGAAAACTTCTGGGTAAACACAAGATAGTACCGAATGTCAGTCCTAACAAGACATGGGAAGGCTTTATCGGCGGTGTTGTAAGCACCATTGCCATCGGTTATTTCCTTGCCTTTCTTACACCGCTATCCATACCACAGGTATTACTCATAAGTGCCCTTATTGCTATCGGCGGATTTGCCGGCGATATAGTGATCTCAGCCATAAAGCGAGACAAAGGCATAAAGGACATGAGCGATACCATACCCGGACACGGAGGTATATTCGACCGTATAGATTCCCTTGCATATACGGCACCTATCTTCTTCCACTTTGTTTATTATGTAGCTTACTGATACCGGCATGAAGAAACGTTTCCTACAATCATTCTTTCTACGCATTATATATAAAGGTTTCTTCCTGTGGTTTCTGAGATTGATAATAGGTGTACGTTTTGGTGATAACAAATGCCTGAAAAACGAAGAACAGTTCATTATACTGGCAAATCACAGCAGCCATCTGGATACGCTAAGCCTGCTGGCATCGCTGCCGGGTAAAACAATATGGAAGGTAAAACCTGTTGCCGCCGAAGACTATTTTGGCAACACCAGGCTTAAAGCCGCATTCAGCAACTACTTTATCAACACACTGCTCATCAGCCGAAAAGGAAACAAAGAAGGAGATAACAACCCCATAAAAAAAATGCTCGACACATTAGACGAAGGCTACTCGCTCATACTATTCCCCGAAGGTACACGCGGCACTTCCGGCCATATGGACGAAATGAAACCGGGAATTGCACGCATCCTTTCCGTCCGCCCACACATCAAATATATACCTGTCTATCTGACGGGCATGGGACGTTCGCTGCCCAAAGGTGAAATATTGGTGTTGCCCTACGAGGCATCGGTTAACTACGGTAAACCTACATTAGCCAACAGTAGCGATATAGATGAAATCATGCGACAAATAGCTTCAGACTTCAGAGAGATGGAAGACAGATACCGCATGCCTGTTGACGAAGATGAAGACTGAATGTCGTATCCGATGAGGGCGATATACATAATTATTTCTTACATTTGCCATACTGACTAACGAACCCTGATATGAAGAAAGGAAGCATCCTCATTGTCGACGATAACAAGAACGTGCTGAGCGCTCTGCGCATACTGCTCAACAATTACTTTGAAGAAGTACACCTGTTGTCGTCCCCCAATATGCTAGTCTCCATGCTCAGGGAAAAGAGTCCCGACATCGTATTGCTCGACATGAACTACTCTGCCGGCATAAATACAGGCAATGAAGGCCTGTACTGGTTGTCGGAAGTGAAAAAGATAGACGCCGAACTTCCTGTCGTATTGTTCACAGCATACGCCGATATAGAGCTGGCAGTGAAAGCACTGAAAGAAGGTGCCAGTGACTTTGTGGTCAAACCCTGGGACAATGCCAAACTGCTGGCTACACTGCAATCGGCTCTGGCTCTGCGCCAGTCGAGGAAAGAGGTGCAGAAGCTGAAAGAGAAGCAAAATATTCTCAACTCGGAGCTGAACAAGGAGAACGATGTCTGCTGGGGCAAGTCTGAAGTCATGCAGAATCTGCTGTCTATCATAGAAAAGGTAGCCCGTACCGATGCCAATGTGTTGATAACCGGAGAGAACGGTACAGGAAAGGAGGTTATCGCCCGTAAGATACACAGCATGTCGCTGCGTTCATCCGAAACGTTGGTGAGTGTAGACATGGGAGCCATTACCGAGACCCTGTTCGAAAGTGAACTCTTTGGGCATGTGAAAGGTGCATTTACAGATGCGCGCGCCGACAGAGCAGGAAAATTTGAAGCGGCTGACAAAGGCACGCTCTTTCTGGACGAGATAGGTAACCTGAGCTATACGCTACAAGCTAAACTACTTACTGCCCTGCAATCGAGGCAGATAGTACGAGTGGGTAGCAATAAACCGATCCCTGTAGATATACGCCTCATAAGTGCGACTAACCGCAACCTGTTCGAATCTGTCAACAATAATGAATTCAGAGAAGACCTACTATATAGGATCAACACTATCCAGATAGAAGTGCCGCCACTGCGCAACCGCAAGGAAGATGTATCGCTGCTTGCCGGATTCTTTCTCAGACAGTTCTCCAGAAAGTATAACAAACCGGGACTGTACCTGAGCGATGATACTATAGCCAAGCTCGAAAGCTACTCGTGGCCGGGAAATGTACGTGAGCTGCAACATGCCATCGAAAAAGCCGTTATACTGAGCGATGGTACAGAACTGCGACCATCAGACTTCTATATGCGGGACACAGGTGATCAGCAAGTTATGATAGAGTCCATTACGTTGGACGAAATGGAAAAGATACTGATAGAGAAGGCGTTGAAACGATATGATGGAAACATATCCGCTATTGCTTCCGAACTGGGGATAACCCGCCCTACCCTATACAACAAGATGAAAAAGTACGGACTTTCATAAAACATACATGTTCAAGTCGATAGAATATAAGCTCTTCCTGTACGTCTGTCTGCTCATAGCAGCAGTTGCAGCAGCGACCTATCTCTTCATCAAGGCAGAATATGTATATGCCATAAGTTCAGTTTTTGTGGTCTTGCTATCTCTCTACAAGCTGTACAGGCACTATCTTAGGTTCAACCAGAATATACTGTTCCTGCTCAATGCGCTCGACAACGGCGATTATTCCTTCAACTTTACCGAAGACCGCTTATCGCAAAGAGAGAAAGAACTCAACCGGATGATGAACCGGATCAAGGATATACTGAGTCGTGCGCGCAAAGAGGTTATCGAAAACGAAAAGTACCTGAGCATCATTGTAGAAAGTGTATCTACAGGTATTATTATATTGAATGAAGACAATAATATAATGACTACCAACAGTGCTGTAAACCAGATACTCGGACTGCCTGTCTTTACCCACCTCAATCAACTGAACGTAATAGATAAGAACCTACCTGACACATTCCGCTCGATAGAACCGGGTAACACCGCATCGCTAAAGATAACTAACGAACGCGAAGAGAAGCAGATAAGCATACAGGCATCTAAAATAACAATGAAGAAGGGCGTGATGAAAATAATCACCCTCAGCAACATAGGTAATGAGCTGGAGGCCAAAGAGATGGAGTCATGGATACGGCTTATCCGCGTGATGACTCACGAAATAATGAACTCCATAGCCCCTATCACCTCGCTTAGCGAAACGCTACTCTTCTCCTACAAGGCAAAGCAAAATGTAACGCAAGACGAGTCTGTACAAAATACGATAGAAGCCCTCGATACGATCAATACCACAGCAAAAGGACTTATAACGTTCGTAGAATCGTACCGCAAGTTCACCGGAATACCTAAACCGCAATTGCAGGATATAGACCTGATACCATTGCTGGAAAAAACAGTATTACTGTCGTCATACGAAATCAAGAACAAAGACATAGAAATAGAGATTCGCCCGCACGCTCCGTCTTATATGCTGAGCGCCGACGAGGCACAGATTACCCAGATACTCGTCAACCTGATAAAGAACGGTATAGAAGCTATCCATCAGGATAAAAAAGGCACAATCGTCATAAAGACAACCGAAACGGACAACCGTCTAAGTATCGACATCAGCAACAACGGTGAACCGATAGCCGACGATATAGCACCTCATATTTTCATTCCTTTCTTCACCACTAAAGAATCGGGTAATGGCATCGGACTGAGTGTATCACGCTACATAATGAGGCTGCATGGCGGCAATCTGAAACATTATACCAAAGACGGGTGGACTGTTTTCAGTATGACATTCTGATCCGGTTATCTTTTTTAACTAAAAGCTGACAATCTTTACTAGTTTACTAGTTTTTAGTGTACTAGAAAAAAGGCATTTGAACTAGCAAGCTAGAAGGCTAAAAAACTAGTAAACTCCATTTTAACTAAAACCTTACAAGAGTTACAAGTTTGACTCGCCTTCGCTTCGTCGATTTTGACTCCGTCGATTTTCAATTCAATTCAATTCATCGCCCTACGGGTAGTTACAAGTATTTAACTTTGCATCTTCGCGTCTTTGCGTGAGACAATTTTAACTAAAACCTTACAAAGCTTGCATACTTTCCTTTATTTCTCACCTATTTGGCTCTGCCGATTTATCAATTCAAAGATCGCTTTCCAATGTTAACTATTGACTGATCACTGTTAACTGAATATATCCTATAGATAAACTTATTCCCTGAAAATAAGAAGGGGAGCAAAAGAATATTCAATATGAAATTCTAATGCTTCCCCACTCTCCAATCAACCTTAAAAGGAAAGTATATTATTCATTATGTATTGCATCCACAGGGTTCTGATTAGCTGCTTTCCATGTCATCCAGCTTATCGAAAGTAATGTCAGAAGCAACACCATACATCCTGCTAAGAGGAATACCCACCAGTCGAGACTGATCTTATATGCGAAATTCTCGAGCCATTTATTCATTGCATAGTAAGCTATAGGTGAAGCTATTGCCAATGCTATCGCTACATAGATCAGCGATCCGGTATTGAGGTTCAACAATATCTCACCTACAGTAGCACCATTCACTTTACGGATGGCTACTTCTTTGCGCTTTTGTCGTACAATGTAGAGCGACATGGCAAATACTCCCATGACCATGATAATGATGGTAAGTGCTGCAAAAGCAGACATAATGGCTACTGCTTTTTGTTCTTTCTGATAATTGTCACTGATAATATCGTCTGTAAACTTCGCACCGCCCAACATCTCTCCACCACTGTAGTTCTTATATTCGTTCTCTACCAGTTCGGCTGTTTTATACCGGTCTGCACCTGCCGATATTTTTACAATAATATTCCATGCCCTTTCATTCTCTCTAAGCATACGAATACGAAGAAGCCCTGTTTCGTGGTGCAAAGTTTTGACTTTGAAATCGCTGAGAATACCGGCAATCAGGAATTTTTCCTCACCACGTACTGATCCGAATATAGCCTCCTGCGTAGCCGGGTCTGGGCGAAGGGCATTGTAAGCTTTACGATTTACCCAATATGTATTTTCGGTAGGTTGCACATCGGTAGGGTCGATAGTAATGCCATAAATTTTAAAAAAAGCAGAGTCTACATACAATTCCTGAAAGCTGAATTGTTCACCATCCCTTTCGTACGACATGTTATTGCCTCCATCGAGAGGTGTTCCGCACGTATAAGAGACCAACTCTACACCGGGTATAGAATTCAGCTTTGCTTTGAAGCCGTTCAGTTGTTCCTGATTCAGATCATTGTTAGCCATTTCCAGAATGCCTTCTTTATTGAAACCCAGATCGTAAGTCAACAAAAAATCGGACTGCTTCTGCATAAAGAAACAGCATGTCAGCAGAATTATAGAGACTGTATATTGGAAGATTATCAACACCTTAGAGTAATTGGATTTCACCTTTCGGCTCAGTGTACCTTTCACCACTTCTATAGGATTGAATCCCGATATTACAAGTGCCGGAATCAGTCCGGATATGATAGAAATAGACAGAATAAAGATCAAAGAGAAACCGATAAATGACGGTGTTATTTTCTGTGCCAGTTCCAGTTTTGTATTCAGGCTATTGTCGAAAAACGGCTCGGTAAGAAAAGCCAATGCAAGCCCAATAAAAAACGTAATAAAGGTTATGACAAAAGATTCGGCAAGCAGCTGCACTATCAGATCGCGACGCTCACAGCCCAGTAGTTTTTTTATAGCAGTTTCTTTTCCTCTGAATCCCGACTGGGCAACCGTAAGATTTACATAATTGAGTAAAGCTATGATAAGGATAAGAAAGACTATGCCGATATATACATTTATAAGGGTACCGCTATTCAGGCGCAGGTCGCCATAGCCCGATCGTTTAACATTCAGATAGACATCCTTTAGTGGTATAAGTTTCAGATCATTGGTAAATCCGTCTCTATAGAACCAGATATCTTTTTTCAGCAAGTCTAGTATCATCGGTATTTTAGGCTGTATATCAGCACCCTCTTTTGTTAAGAGGAAAATAGAGAATCCAAAATTACCGGAGGTTTCAAGTACCCAATTTCCCCAATAATTAGTAATGGAATTATAGTTCACTACAAAGTCGGCATCGGGTAAAGTAGTATTTTGGGGAATATTCTCCATAATGCCGGTAACCGTATGTTCCAGCCCGTCGATCACCATTGTTTTTCCGACAGGACTAGTACCGGCAAATGCTTTGTTGGCAAAATCACGAGTCAGTACGACCGATTTGCGGGCTGCCAATACCTGTGAAGGGGTTCCCTCTATCAGATCGAAAGTGAACACACTGAAAAATGTGGAATCGGCAAACAAACCTGTTGCGTTAATTATGCTCTCACCCTTCTTGCCTACCGACACCGGACGCCCATGAGTGCGGACATATGATTCTACTTCGGGACACTGATCTTTGACAAGCTGAGCTACGGTATTGCCAAAATTATATTCATCATCGTGTGTCATCAGAAATATGCGATCCCTGTTTTTCTGAAAATTGTCGTATGATCTTTCCTGCTGTACATAGATACCCAGTATGATCACAAACATAAGTGATACTGAAAAACCAAACATGGATACAAATGTGTACAGTTTGTTTTGTAACAAAAACTTCGCGTATATTTTCAAATCTGCAAACCTCATCATTTTTTATTTTGTGTATAAAATACAAAAGGGGCAAAAAACACACTTAAAAACGCAAAGTATATCTTATGCGCCCTTTTGTAGAGAAAATATGGAAACTATTATAAATAACTACATTCTGCTTTCGACCTCCGTTACTATCTGTCCGTCGAACAGATTTATAGTACGGTGGGCGAACGAAGCATCGTGCTGCGAGTGGGTTACCATCACGATGGTAGCACCCTCTCTGTTCAGTTCGGTGAGCAAGTCCATCACATCTTTTCCGTTCTTCGAGTCCAGATTACCGGTAGGCTCATCGGCAAGTATCAACTTCGGATTGGCTATTACGGCACGGGCTATGGCTACACGCTGCTGCTGTCCGCCCGATAGCTGATTGGGAAAATGCCCCGAGCGGTGTCCAATACTCATCCGCTTCAGTGTTTCTTCGACTCTTTGTTTTCGTTCCGATGCTTTTACTTTCAGGTAGGTAAGCGGAAGTTCTACATTCTCGAAAACGGTCATTTCCTCTATCAGGTTAAAGCTCTGGAACACAAAGCCTATATTTCCTTTTCGGGTGAGTGTGCGGTCTTTCTCTTTGAGGTTGCCCACTTCGGTTCCGTCCAGAAGGTAATTGCCCGAAGTCGGATTATCCAGCAATCCGAGTATGTTCAGCAATGTAGACTTGCCACAACCCGATGGCCCCATGATAGTGATAAATTCACCTTTGCGAACGTGCATCGATATGCTGTTCAATGCCATAGTTTCAATCTCTTCCGTACGGAATACCTTTCTTAAATCTTTAATCTGTATCATAACATTTATTTTAAATTTTTTTATTTATTATTCGTTTTTCAGTGAATCTACCGGATTGGCTGTTGCCGCGCGCCAGCTTTGCCAACTGACGGTAACCATCAAAATGATGAGGACTACCATCCCGCTCAGCAGGAATACCCACCAGTCTATGGAAGTTTTGTATGCAAAATTATCGAGCCAGCGATTGATAATGTAATAAGCGACAGGCACCGCAATGACAAAGCATATAGCAAAAATCTGCATATACGTTTTGTTGAAGAGCAACAGCACCTCCTTCACAGATGAGCCTAGTACCTTACGGATACTTATTTCTTTCTGTCTGTATTCGCACTCAAAAACAACCAGACCGAATACTCCTGCAACAGACAAGATTATAGCCAACAGGCAAAACAATGTAATAGCAAACTCCGATTCCTTCTCCCGTTTATATAAGTGATTGAACACCTCATCGTAGAATTCCACTTTTGCAGGATAGGCCGAATCTATCTCTGCAATCGTTTTCTCTACAAAAGTTGCAATCTGTGCTATATTAGCTCCGGCTTTTATCTTTACATAAGAATACATCTGCTGATTGTGATCATTAAAAACAAAAACCATATCATCTACCTGTCGTCTGAGTGAAGCAAACTTAATATCATCTATCACCCCCAAAACCTGTCCGTCCCCATCTTCTCGCATCCATTCCACATCAATAAAATCGCCGGGACTGATATTATATTTTTTATGTAATGTTTTATTTATCAGATATGATACCTTATAGCTGTCAGCTTTTTCTACATTTTCATCAGGCAGCTGACCTTCAAGTACTTTTATACCCATCACTTCCGGAAAATTCCACGATACGGATATAGAATAGAACCCGATATGATTATCACCATATTTTGCTCCCCATGTACGGTAGTTGTCGCTCGCTCCAAATCGTTCCTGAGCAAAGGCGACATCAACGATATCGGGATTTTCTTTCAGTTTGTTCACATAGGTGTTTTTGTTTTTTCCGGCTAAATTCTGGTTTAGCTCTACTATGGCTACCCTTTCGGTATCATAACCAAGCGTATATTGCTGCATATATTTGTTCTGCTTGTAGATAAATGCCGAAGCTATAATCAGGACAATGGATATAAAGAACTGAATCCCTACCAGTGTACTCCTCAGCTTTTTGCCTGAAGCAGATAATCCGAAAGAACCTTTCAGCACCAGAGCCGGAGATTGTGAAGTCATATAATATGCGGGGTGTATAGCTGCCAGAATGCCTACTGCGACAGCCACCACGCCAACAAGAATTATCAGAATCAGATTGTCGCCAAACGAAATATTATCGGAGTTGATAAGATGGCTCGATCGTGTAGTGTACAGAACGTACACTATCAAAATAGCCATAACATAAGAGATCAGAGCTGCAATGACGCCCTCACCCAGCAATCCCATGCGTAGCGAAGCATCTGTACTGCCAAGCACTTTTCGCGTATTGATACTCTTTATGCGCATCGGTGCCAGAGCCATATTGAAATTCATATAATTGATAGCTGCAATAAAGATTATAAGTATGCCGATACATATAAGAATAACCGGAGTGAGAGGATTCCCGCTTTTTACAACTAACCCATCCTGAAATTCGTTTCTAAAATATATCGATTCCAACGGTGTAAGCTCTGCTGATAGGTCTGTCAAATCAACCTTACTAAAATCAAAATGTTTATTGAAATTTTCTGCAACATCAGCCGCATCAACACCCTTATCAAGCATTACATAGCAAATATTATTCTGACTCTGATAGTCATTAACAGCATAATTATCAGACATCTTCGTATATATAGCATTGTGTAACTGTGTGTTTTCAGGAAAATCTTTATATACACCGGCAATCGTAAGTGATCCTCCCTTTTGCTTACCCCACAGCTGGCCGGTTAATAATATCTGTTTCCCTATGGCTGATTTATCTCCGAATATCCGTTTTGCCATCGATACAGGTATAATTACATTCTCGGGAGCATTCAGGCAATCGGCCTGTCCTTCAGTCATTACGAAATTGAACATCTCCGTAATCTGAGGATAACAGGTTACAAATTCTTCCTTAAAACCTTTCTGAACCCCGTTTTCCTCTATCATAAAATAATTCACACCCAGATAAGGAACAAGGATAGTTGCGGCTTTGATATGCGGAGACGATTGTATAAAGTCATCGATAAACCCGCGCGAATGAATTATGGCAAACTGGTCACCTACTTTAAGGTTTCCTTTATCCAGCCTGTATATCTGCGATGCATTCGGGTGGCACTTTTCGTAGCTATATTCAAAGTTTACCTTCATTATTATGATGAGAAAGGCGGCAAAGGCTACTGTAAGTCCCAGTATATTTAATACCGAAGAAGTTTTAAACTTCCTCAGAGTGTATAAGAAATTATTTAATAATGCTCTCATAATTATTCGTTTTTCAGTGAATCTACAGGGTTCTGGTTCGCTATTTTGAGGCAGTTTATTACTACAATTAGTTCGATAAAAAGCAGGATAATCAAACCGCAAAGAGCAATCAACAATGGTGATATGGAAACCTTCTCGCTAAAATTCTCCATCCATTTGTTGCTGATAACCACTGCCGTTATACCACCAATAACAATGGCCAGCGGAGCTATATAGAGGATATCTTTTACGAATAGTTTCAGTATGTCGGCAAGGGTAGCTCCGTTTATCTTGCGCACAGCTATTTCGGATGTACGGCGTACAATCTCGTTGTTGATGTAACCGATCAACCCGATGAGAGTAATCAGTATGGTTATAATACCGCCTATAGTTATAGCATTACGGAAACGCTTCTCTCCGGAATACATCTTTACCATATTTTCGCTGTAAGGCGATAATACGACTTCACGTTCGGGCAATGCTGTTTTCAACACCTCATATGCTGCTTTTATGTTTTCGCTGTTTATTGTATTCAGCTTTACTAATAAGGTAGAGGCCGGAATTTCGGCATAAAGCAATATAGAAGGTCGCATATCCTGATTACTTATCGCCCCCAGACGGATATCGGGAAATACGCCTACAATACGACACAAGCCATGTTCCGATACATTTACATCCTTACCTACCACTTCGTCCCAACCGGCAAGGGCTTTCATTTTGTCTTTGAATAATTTGCTGACCAGGATGTCGTTCTTTGTACTGTTTTTATCAAATCCTACTCCTTCGATAATCGGGATTTCCATCAACGGGAAATAGTTTTCATCAGCCCTGTACATATCGGCTATATTAAACAAGTCTTCGTTTCCGCCCGGCAAGCTAATATTATTACCCGACATACTATTAAAGGGTAAATTGCTTGCTGTGGCAACTGTTGTTACCTGTGGCAATTGGCTCAATTCATCAACCATAGCCTGCACTTTAGCTTTCGGTACGCCAAAGGCATCCATATACATCGTATTCTGATAAGTATATCCCGGATTGTCGTTGATCATTACCTGATATTGCCTGCTGACAACGACAAGGAGCAGAAACAGGAAAGAAGCAGCCACGAACTGCACAAACAACAGGACGAGCTTCCAACCTCTACGAGACTGTGTAAAATTGCGAAAGACTGTTGCTACCGGAATCCTCGATAGTATATATGATGGTACAATAGCTGCAATAAGGAATATGAATACGCAAACAAACAACAGGAACAGAGATGAACGCAGATTGAACAGTGCACCCAATGAAGCTGATAACAGATCTGTTATCACCCCCCTGAAAAAGGATACAAGCAAAACAGCCAACAGCAGGGAGAGAAAGAAGTGAAGCAAGGTTTCGGCAAATATCAGCTTGGATACATCTTTTTCGGTTGCCCCATAGCATTTGTAAACGGCAATCTCCTTCGAGCGCCCTACCAGTGCGGTGATCACGATAAGTATATAATTGAGTACAGCCGTAACGATCAAAGCAAAGGCTATAATAGAAAGTAACAGGATCAGCCGTTTTACGTCAGGCGAATCGCTGTGCAGCGATGTCAGGGGGAACAACAGGTATTTCATCGAAAAATTATGCTCTTTCTCGAGCCGTTCTATATCCTGATATTTTTCCTGCATCTTCCGCATTGCCGGATACAGGCTTTCGCGCTGTACATCATGACGCAGTTTTACATAGGCTATATAACGGTCGTTTCCAATCCAGTTCTCACGCCCGTCCCTGCTAAAATTAGGCAATGAATTTAAAGACACAATTATATCGTAACGTGCATGTGAATTTTCAGGTACATCTTCAAATACACCTCCAATCGTAATTGCTTTTCCGGGACGCGACTCCAGTTCAATCTGACGATTTACGACATTACCTCCCATCTTTTTTGCCACCGATTCAGAAACCATTGCATACAATGGGCGCGACAGGATTTCTTTGGCATTACCTGCTATCATGGGACGAGGCAATACCTCGAAGAAACAACTGTCAGCCATAATAAAACTGGCTTTATAACGGTTTTTATCATTATCGGAAAAAACGGCATCGTCCCAAGCCAGCCAGGTAAAGCGTGTGGCTGCTTCTATCTCCGGCATTTCTGCTTTCATACCCGGAGCAACAGCTCCACTTACCTGTCCCCATTCCTGTGGTCCCGATTCGCGGCTTTCCATAGCAGACCACACCTGACAGATACGATCGGCATCGGGATAGAAATCATCGAAGTTGCGCTCGAAACTTACCTTTGCCAGAAGAATAAGACCGACAGCCAATCCTGTACCCAGCGTTATTATCTTGATTATATTACTATTTCCCTTCTTGAAAAACGAGCGTAAGGCTAATGTCAGATTTTTCATAGCGTGTGTGTTACTCTTTTCCTTATTTCAATATAAGTTCCTGTACATCACCATAGGTATCGTAAGACGAAGTAATTACTTTTTCACCCGGTTCCAGACCACTGGTTACTTCATAATAGTTAGGATTCTGGCGTCCGATCGTGATGTTGCGTCTCACAGCTTTATCTCCGTCTGCTGTTACTACAAATATCCACTGTCCTCCTGTTGTCTGATAGAAAGGCCCTCGCGGTATCAAAACAGCTTCTGCCGGCTGTCCGAGTTGCAGATTGATGTAATAAGTCTGTCCGGCACGTATATTATCGGGGCGTTCGCCTTCGAATACAAAATCAGTCTTAAACTGCTTATCCCTCACTTCGGGATATACCTTCCTGACACGAAGTGCAAAGTTTTTATCCTGACGCTCAAATGTAGCATCCAGTCCGGCTTTTACGCGGTCGATGTAATGCTCATCGATCGTTGCTTCCACTTTGTAGTCAGACAATACGCTGATTTGCCCGATACGTTCACCTGACGATACAGTCTGTCCGATTTCTACATCGAGTATTCCCAACTGCCCGTCAACAGGTGCTTTTACATTCAGATTATCGACACGCTGGCGTACCAGTACCAGATTCTGACGGATATTGTGCAGACTTTCCTCCATCTGGGAGATCTGAATACCACGATAAATTGAATCCTGCTTCTGACGTTCCACGACAAGCTTACGATCGTTTACGGCATATTCATAGTCTTCCTTTGCCTGCAAATATTCTTCTTTAGAGGTAAGGTTTTCGGAATAAAGTTGTTTGTACTGTTCGTACTTCCTTTTTTTCCTGTCCACTTCCATATCCAGTTTCAGTTTTTCTTTCCGCAGATTCAGTTTTTCCTGTTCCATAGCCACCTGTGTGTTTCGCAAGAAATTCTGTTTCTCAGCTAACTGGGCTTCACTATCGAGTATATTCAAGCTAAGCATAGGGTTTGTCAGGCTAATAATAGTTTGACCTCTGCTCACTTCAGAACCTTCCTCTACAAGTTTTTCGGCAACCATTCCTCCTTCTATTGCACTCAGATGGATCGTATTTATAGGTAATACTTGTCCATTGATGCGCACATAGTCGTTGAACATACCTTTCGACACATCCTGCACCGTTACTTTCTCTTTTTCCACATTGAGCTTCGAGGCATGGTTTCCGAATATAATCCATCCGATAATCAACAGAATCACAGCACCTCCGGCGATAAATGGAATATGTTTTTTTGTTAGTCCTTTTTTCTTTTCTATGATCTTATCCATAGTATTTAGTTTTTATATATTTATAAAGATTTGTTTCTGTCTTATTGTACAATAAAAGGGATGCCTCTGTAATAATTGACAAGCCTGTGTTTTAGTTCATATTTCAGGCGTGCGTTCACTTCATCCACCCTTGCCTGCAACAGGCGGTTGGCACTGGTGTGCAAGTCGATTGCGCTTATCAGTCCTTCGGTATATTTGCGCTGGTTTACATTGTGTGCTATCGTCATGGCATCGGTCTGTTTTTTTGCCTGATAATATTCATCGGCCTGTCCGTTCATATCGGCTATAGCTTGTTCTATCTCGCTGTACACTGCTCGCAACGTTTCGTCTCTCTCATTCTCGGCAATAACCAACTCCGCTTTACTCTTTTTCACCTGAGCCGAGCGTGAGAAACCTGAGAAAATTGGGATGGACAGATTGAAGCCGACATAATGTCCGCGTCTATCCTTTATCTGATTTTTAAAAGATGAATATTCACTACCGTCCATGTAGCGGGAAAAGTTAGTGCTAATCCCTGCCCCAACAGAGATAACAGGAAATAAACCGCCCTTGGCTACCTTGTACGATAATTTCTGTGTTTGCAGGGAAGATTCTGCCGCCATTACTTTGGGATTGTAATACTTTGCTTTTTCGAAAAGAGACAAAGCCGAATCTTCCGATTTGGTTATCAGTTCATCCATCGACATTCCGGCTATCATCAGATCTTCATCTATAGGGAAGTTCATTTTTTCTTTCAACTTTATAATGCCTATTACCAATATGTTTTTCTGGCGGGTAAGGTTATAATTATCACTTGCCTCTTTCGCTACCAGTTCTGCTACATCGGCGGCACCTTTCATACCCAATTCTTCCATACGCTTTATGCGTTTTACATTCGATGTGCTTTCTTCGAGTTGTTGCTCAGCCAACGTTACCATTTCCATGTAGTACGACACATTGATAAATTCTTCCATTGTTTCGTATGCCAAAATATCTATGGTTTCCTGCAACTTCTGTTTTCCCATCAACTTATTCATTTTCTGCAACTTTACGCGTGTGATGCCAGACAGTCCGTCAAACAATGTCATAGACGAATTTAAACTGTAACCGTTACTGAACGAGTTTCTATCGATATAGGCATTAGTCTCCGAATCGAGTCCTCTACCAAACTGGAAAGAGGCATCTGCTTCAGCTTTAAGTGAAGGCAACAGCTTACCTACAGCTTCGAGATAGTTCTGATGATAAATGCTATTTTCAGCATCTTTTTTATTCTTTTTCGGACTATTTTCGATTGCATAACGCATGCACTGCTCTAAAGTCCATTTCTCCTGACTGTTAATAGTAAGGCTTAAAATAATAGCGACAGTTAATAATAAGTATTTCATAAGTCTTTGCTTAGTTTCATTTTACTAATATTGAAACCAAATCCGTGCCAAAACAGATAAAATACACATTATCAAACAATTGATTTCTCACAAAAGAACAGGGAGTGTAAAAATATTTTACACTCCCTGTTTAATTCTGTTACATTTTTATGATTCAATTTCATTAATTAAGGTTTGCTGTACTGATTTATATACATAATAAAGGAGATTCGCCACGAAGTGGCAGGTTAGTTCAGCCCAATATGAAGCGTTGGGTCAGGTAATAGTAGATGTGTTTGCAGGCTGTAAGCCCAAGTTATATTCAAGACAAATTAACCTGCGCCTTCAGCGCGCCTATTTAAACCGTTTTGTGATCCCAACGCTTCGCATTGGGCTGAAGTAAGGCAGGCTTTCAGCCCTGACATATCAGTTCTTTCAATAAGGCTCTGCTTATTTTACCCGTTTCGGTCAATGGAATGGCATCTATCTGAATTACTTTCTTTGGCATATAGTATGCGGGCAGTTTATCAGCAAACAGGGATTCATCAACCCTTTCTTGTGTAACCAGCACTACTATTTCACCAAACTTAATATCGGGCAATGAAGTAATGGCAAACGGACTTTTTATATACGGTTTTAATGAAGCTTCCACTTCTTCGGCCTGTATTTTTACACCTCCACTGTTTATAACATTATCCTTACGTCCCAAGATACGAAAACTACCGTTCTCGTGTATCTCGGCAATATCATTAGTGTACAGCCGCTCGGCTGAAACTAACGGTGCATCTATAATCAAAGCATTATCGTCCGAAAGGGACAGTGCTACATTATCGAATGGGATATAATTACCGGAAGTGTCAGTTCCGTTCAGTTTTTTAAGGGCAATGTGCGAAAGGGTCTCGGTCATGCCGTATGTGGAATACACATTGTTAGGAAACGATTTTAATTGCGTCTCCATTTGAGCGTCTACCGCACCGCCACCTATTATCAGATTCTTTATTTTCATCAAACGGGCGCGTTCAATATCATCTTGCAAGCTATTATAGACCTGCATGGGAATCATTGCCGCAAAGTCGAAAACCGTATCTGTGTCTCTCAACGGATTGCCCGATGGAGGTACAGGATAAAGATCGAGTCCGGCAATAAGGGAGCGCACCACCATCATCTTTCCGGCTATGTAATCGAGCGACATACACAACAAAGCTTTATCGCCATCCTTTAGTCCTAGAAACGAACAGGTAAGCTTCGCGCTCTGCATCATACGCGATTTTTCCACAAGTATTTCTTTCGGCGCACCTGTAGAACCTGATGTTTGTACTTTAAGAAACGGAGAGCGCGAAAACCAATCTTTCAGAAACAAATACAACTGATTGTGAAAGTCCGATTTGAGAGCAAAAGCGGGAACTCCTTTACTCCTGAAAGTATCGGGCAGATACACCCCGCCCTCGATCGTTATCGTTTGGCGTTTTATATAGAGTTGATACATTATTATTCTATGTCTTTTACCGAAAACACCCTGCCATCGGGATCGTACCACAGGCAATCACCTTTTATATGCAAAGGCATTTCCACATTATTCGTATAAAGCGCACCCGTACCCAGTCCTTGCGGCATAGGATTATCGAATGTTGCGCACCACTGAGCTATGGCATTCAGTCCTATATTCGATTCCAGTGCTGACGTTATCCACCAATGGATGTCCATTTTCTCTGCCAACGCTATCCACTCGTTGCAACCGCTGATCCCGCCATGTAGGGTGGGTTTCAGTATTATATACTGCGGACGGATAGTTTCCAGCAACCGCTTTTTTTCGTTGGGATCATTCACTCCGATCAGTTCTTCGTCCAGTGCTATGGGCAGAGGTGTTGAAGCTGTGAGCCGCGCCATTTCGTCCCATTGTCCTGCCCTGATAGGTTGCTCTATTGAATGCAGGTCGAGTTCGGCAAGGCGTTTCAGCTTATCTAAAGCATCTGACGGAGAAAAAGCCCCATTGGCATCTACCCGCAAAGTCAACCGGCGAATGCTCACATGCTGACGTATATAACGAAGTAAATCCAGTTCTTGTTCAAAATCTATTGCTCCTATCTTTAGCTTTATACAGCGAAAACCCTGTTCCAGCTTCGATTCTATCTGTTCCAGCATATAGCTGTAATCGCCCATCCATATCAGACCATTGATGGGAATGCCTTTCTCTCCTTTGGCAAATGCAGTATCCCATAACTTAAAACTACCTTGCTCTAATTGCCGCAAAGCTGTTTCCAATCCAAAAAGGATAGATGGAAACGGGCGCAGGGCTTCGGTATCGAGCTTTCCCTCTTCTTCAAGCTTGCGACAAAAATGCTTTAAGTTCCGTTCGTAATCTTCATTATAATCGCAACTCAGATCGAACAAAGGGGCGCACTCTCCTACTCCCCACCGTTCGGGAGAGAAAACGGAAGTAACTACTACATACCATACCTTATGGTCGTGATACACTCCGCGCGAAGTTCCTGCCGGACGTTTAAATTGGAGTGTATAGGGAATGATTCGGGTTTTCATAGGCCCCTCCTAGCCTCCCCAAAGGGGAGGTATCTATTAAAACAATATTTCATTCTATAAAAAGTCCCCCAACGGGGGATTTAGGGGGCTCACGGAAATTTAGGGAACTTTTTGAAATCAGGTTTACGCTTTTCAAGGAATGCGTGTTTGCCTTCCTGCGCCTCATCTGTGAGGTAATACAACAGTGTGGCATTTCCTGCCAGCTCCTGAATACCCGCCTGTCCGTCGAGTTCGGCATTAAGCCCCATTTTGATCATGCGCAATGCCATCGGACTGTGCTGCATCATCTCGTGCGCCCATTTCACAGTCTCATCTTCAAGTTGGTCGAATGGAACGACAGTATTCACAAGTCCCATTTCCAATGCTTCCTGTGCTGAATACTGACGGCAAAGGAACCATATTTCGCGGGCTTTCTTTTGTCCTACGATACGTGCCAGATAGGATGAACCGAATCCTGCATCGAAGCTGCCTACACGTGGGCCTGTCTGTCCGAATATAGCATTTTCGGATGCAATGGACAGGTCGCAAACCACATGAAGAACATGACCGCCACCAATGGCATAACCGTTTACCATAGCGATAACGGGCTTAGGCAGCGAACGTATTTGTTTTTGTACCTCAAGTACCTGCAAACGCGGAACTCCGTCTTTACCAACATATCCCCCTTTACCTTTTACGTTCTGGTCGCCGCCTGCACAGAAAGCTTTATCGCCCGCTCCGGTAAGCACTACGACATAGATGTCCTGGTTTTCGTGGCAGATGCGCAGTGCATCGCTTATCTCCATTGTTGTAGTCGGCGTGAACGCATTGCGGTAGCGTGGACGGTTGATAGTTATACGACCTATACCTTCGAAATAATCGAACAGTATATCTTCATATTCTTTTATGGTTTCCCATTTTCTTGTTGCCATGTTATTTTAATTTGAAAATTTAACTACACTTTGTTCCGTTGAACGTTGTTTGAAAATTCGGAAATTAGCAAATAATTCTTCAATTCTCGAATCTGCTAATTTACTAAATTAGTTTATGATAATACTCTTTAAACACCTGCTTACTAACCTCCATATCGGTAGTTACTTCCAGTATCATAGATTTGTTGATCGTTTCATCTGTCAGTATAGCCAGATTAGTGTTCAATTCTTCCTTGTTGTTTGCCGACAGATATTCAAATCCTGTTGCTTCTGTCCATTTACGGGCATCACCTGTATGGGTTGCCGCTACATATCGTGTGAGAGACGGAGCCTTATTCAGTCCGGGTAGCAGATGGAAAATCCCACCTCCTCCATTGTTAATGAGCAGAATACGCAGATTCTGAATATGGCTGATATTCCACAATGAACCTATAGCATAGAAGAAACTCAGATCGCCTATCATCAGATATGTAATACCTTTGGACACTGAAGCAAAGCCAACAGCCGTCGGCAATGAGCTTTCGATACCGTTAGTGCCACGATTACAGAAAACCTCTATAGATGGGTCTTGTGTGTAAAGTTGCACATTACGCACTGTAGAACTATTGGCAAGATGAAGCATTGCACCCTGCGGCAAAGCTTTTATAAAAGCCCCTGCTACCTGCAAATCCGAAAAAGGTGTATTCGCTGATGGTTCTGTTACAGCATCCGAAGCCTTTTTCCATAAGTTGAAGTATGGCTTTTCCGCATCTTCCGTAATAGCAACACACAAGTCATTCAGAAACTTTTCATTATCTGTCTCTATCAGATCGGTCAGCGACTGAAACAAATCCGCGACCTCGCCCGATTGTGTCAGATGCCAATGAGTTTTTGGTTTATTCGCTCTGAGATATTGTTTCAGGCGTTTCGATACGATATGTCCACCCAATGTAATTACCAGATCGGGCGCATAATCAGCTTTCTCATCTTCGGGCATGGCATACAGCCACGCATCGAAATCAGATACAAGTAATGGTGAAACACAGTTTGACAGATACTCAGTAAAGACTACACAGCCGCCACGTTTTACCAGATTCTCCAATGTCTTTACCAGCTCTGGCGACTTGAATAATTGCCCTACAACGATCATTCGCTTAGACGATGTAGACCATTTCGCCGCAAAAGGGTTTATATCTACAGACTTATTGGTGCGAGCATAGTGGATGCGTCTTACTTGCGGCAGTACTTCTACCGAATAGTCGAATAAGGGTTCGGATATAGGTACGTTAATCTGTACAGGCCCTGCCGCATCGGCAGTACAGGCTATCAGTGCTTCGTTGATCAGGCGATTGCAAAACCATTCGTCCTGCGCAGTGTTTATTTCCGGCAGATTGACGGCCTTTTTCACCATTGACCCGAAAGCTCCCGGCTGTGGCAATGTCTGCCCGTCCATCTGTCCGATCCACTCGGAAGAACGGTCTGCCGACACTACTATAAGCGGTAATTGCTGATAATATGCTTCTGCAACTGCAGGTGCAAAATTGAGCAGTGCCGTACCCGATGTACAACAAACAACAACAGGTGCTTTGACACACTGGATTATACCTAAAGCGTGAAATGCAGCGTTGCGCTCATCTACTATCACATGGCACTCAAAAAAACGGTTCTGCGAAAAGGTTTGCAACAGAGGAGCATTGCGCGAACCGGGCGACATCACCACATGCTTTACTCCGTATTCTTTGAGTAAAGCTACTGTTTGTAGTACATTTTTCTTTATTGAAAAAGACATATCAAAAATATTTGGCCCCCTAAATCCCCCAAGGGGGAATTAAACCAACGGAGGCATTTATATTATTCGTCCACAAAAGTCCCCTTTGGGGGATTTAGGGGGCTTATTATACTTTTTATCGTCTGCAATTTATTTTCTGTCTCTTCCCATTCCGATCTCATCTCAGAGGATGGCATCATCCCTCCTCCTGCATAGAGACGAAGCTGTTCTCTACCGATCTGCATACATCTCAGATTTACATACAGCCGGCTTTTGCCCTCGATATCCAATGGCCCTATAAAACCGGAATAGTATCTACGGCCGTACGATTCATTTCTCAGAATGAAATCGAAAGCTCTCTTCTTTGGGAAACCGCACACAGCCGGACTCGGATGCAGCAGATCCAGCAAGTCTCCTATCTTGCAACCCTCTTTCAGTCTGAAGGAGAACTTCGTTTTCAGATGTTCTATATTACCGGCACGAGCCGTAAAAGGGCCGTTCTTTACAATCTCACCGCTTACTTTATCCAGTTGCTGCTGCATATAGTCGACAACGATCTGCTGTTCTTTCCTGTTCTTATCATCCCAATCCTCTGTCGAAAGCACTTTAGTTCCTGCCAATGCTACGGTCTTATACGTATCGTCTTGCTCCGACACGAGCAACTCCGGCGATACGCCCATCCACGCTCCGGTTTCGGGTGTATTGCACAGGAAGACGAAATTGTCGGGATATTTGTTGCACGCTTTTCGGAATGATGTTCCTGCCGAAAATCCATCGGTGCGCTTTACATCGAAAGTACGAGACAGAACTATTTTCTGGAATTCACCATTCTCCAATGCTGTATGAAATGTCTTATAAATAGAACTATATTGATCGAATGAGTCAACAGAGGATTGGTTACTTATATCTATCTGAGAAGTATTATTATCAAAGCTTTCGGTCGTAAGATACTTATAGATATTACGTTCTCCGTTGATGCACTTATCGGGGCGAATGAGTATTACAGGCGTATCTGCCGAAATATGAAAAGGTGCTATAACAAAACCTTTCTCCGGATTCAGTTCTGGCAGCGTATTTAATTTTGCCGCAGGCACCGATGTTTGTAATACAAGGTTAAGTTCCTGCTCACGAGCAAGCCTGTATATGGCAAAGCGTATATTTTTTTCTATCAAAGTGTCAAAAATTCGATAATCGAAGTCTTGATTTAATTCCATTATTACATCATTTATATCAAATAACAAAAGTACAAAATAGAAGACTGTTTATCCATATCAATCCAACTTTTTTATTGTCTAAGTGTTATTTCTATAAGATAGCTATATTTCGCATTCTGCCGGTATTGAATAAACAGTTCACGACTTAGCTATAATATATTACCATTTTTCTATCTGTAACAAACAAAAACAATACATTTTCTATTTTACGATCTATTATACAGATTTTATCTTTCGGAACGAAGCCCACACAAAACACATAAAAATAATCTACAAGCAATAATTAAAATCTATGAAACTAAACACCTCATATATTTGTTTTATTTACAAAAGCAATTTGTATTTCACACAATTAAATTGTGCGATTTTAATTTTAAAAGATGACCATGGAATTTGACTTAGCGATTATCGGTGGTGGACCGGCCGGTTACAATGCAGCAGAAAAAGCTGCCTCAAACGGACTAAAGACAGTACTTTTTGAAAAAAAATACATTGGAGGTGTATGTCTCAATGAGGGATGTATTCCTACAAAAACACTTTTGTATTCAGCTAAAACACTTGACAATATTAAGGCTGCCGGCAAATACGGCATCACTGTAGAAGGTGATCCGGCATTCGATATGGATAAGATTATCAGTCGCAAAAACAAGGTTGTAAAAAAACTAACGGCAGGCGTAAGCTATAAACTATCAGCTAATGGCGTAATGGTAGTTAGCGACACAGCCCTTATAGAAGGCGAAAAAGACGGGCTGATCAATATATCGAGTGGAAAAGAAAGCTATCAGGTAAAATATCTATTGCTTTGTACTGGATCGGAAACAGTTATTCCTCCTATCAAAGGATTATCAGATATAGAATACTGGACTTCAAAAGAGGCTCTGGAGTCGAAAGAATTGCCGAAATCTCTTGCCATCATAGGTGGAGGGGTTATCGGTATCGAGTTCGCTTCTTTCTTCAACAGTATGGGTGTAGATGTGAACGTGATAGAAATGATGCCGGAAATACTCGGGGCTATGGACAAAGAAACATCGGCCATGCTTCGCAAAGAGTATGAGAAGAAAGGTGTAAAGTTCCACCTGAACACCAAAGTGACCGAAGTGACCAAAGACGGCGTAGTGGTAGAAAAGAAAGGTAAAACCGAAACCATTGCTGCCGACAAAATACTGGTCAGTGTTGGGCGTAGAGCTATCACTAAAGACTTCGGACTGGAAAAACTGAATATTGAACTCGACAGGGGCGGTGTTAAAGTAGATGAATACATGCGTACAAATCACCCGAAAGTATATGCTGCCGGAGACGTAACCGGATTTTCGCTGCTGGCACATACTGCTATTCGCGAAGGGGAAGTAGCTATCAGCCACATTGTGGGTGAAGACGATAAAATGAGCTACAAAGCCATTCCGGGTGTAGTGTACACCAATCCTGAGATAGCAGGCGTGGGTAAAACAGAAGAAGAACTAGCTGCAAACGGCGAATCGTTCCGTGTGCTGAAACTGCCAATGGCTTATGCCGGACGCTTTGTTGCAGAGAACGAAACAGGAAACGGCCTCTGCAAAGTTATAGTAGACGACGGCGACCGCATCATCGGATGCCACATGCTGGGTAATCCAGTATCGGAACTAATAGTAATAGCAGGCATCGCCATCGAGAACGGCGACACCATAGAAGAATTCCGCAAGCATGTATATCCTCACCCTACCGTAAGCGAGATCATACATGAGGTACTATTCTCTTAAATAATATTTCAAGATTATGCTTTGTATCGACAACACATATACCGACGCCTATTTCAATCTGGCCTCAGAAGAATACCTGCTAAAGAATTTCTCTGAGGACATATTCATGCTATGGCAGAATGAGCCGTCAGTAATAGTGGGTAAATACCAGAATGTGTTGGCAGAGATCAATCTCGATTTTGTAGAAAAAAACAATATAAAGGTAGTCAGACGATTTTCGGGCGGAGGAACCGTATTTCATGATCCGGGCAATCTTAATCTCACTTTTATAGAGAATAACAGGAATGTGAATTTTGATCGCTTTACCGAGAGGATCATAGATATTTTGTCCAAACTGGGCATACACGCCGAATCGGACGCACGAAGAGCAATAAATATCAACGGACTTAAGATATCGGGAAGCGCGCAATGCGTACACAAAGACAGAGTCATGTTTCATGCTACTCTACTTTTCTCATCCGACCTCAGTAGCCTGATTACCACATTGAAAAGTGATCCTAAGCAACTAGAAAACAAGCAGGATAACAGAGTGTACGTAAAATCGGTGAAAAGCCCTGTTACCAATATCCTCGAACATCTTGACAAACCGCTGGATATTACTTTTTTCAAGAAGTATATAATGAACTACTTCCTCAACGAGAACCCTGACAATAAAGGCTATAAGCTCAATGAGAATGATATATCAGCAATCCGTACCCTTGAAAAGAATAAATATGCAAATCCTGAATGGAACTTTCATGGAAACTATAGCCCCCTAAATCCCCCGAGGGGGACTTCGGTTGAACAAAGAATTATTAACAAAAGCGTCTCTACTCCTCCCTTAGGAGAGGTCGGGAGGGGCCAATAACTAAAATATAAACCATGTCAAAATTTGAAATTAAAATGCCCAAACTGGGCGAAAGTATTACAGAAGGAACCATCATATCGTGGTCGGTAAAAGTAGGCGATACGATAGAAGAAGATGATGTGTTGTTCGAAGTGAATACGGCTAAGGTAAGTGCGGAGATACCGTCGCCTGTTGCCGGAAAAATACTCGATATTTTATTCAAAGAAGGCGACACTGTTGCCGTAGGCGTAGTAGTAGCCATTGTACAACTCGAAGGTGAAGACGGTGACACTGCCGAAGAACCGGCTGCACCTGCCAAACAGGAAGAAGCTCCGGCTGCTGCTCCTGCATCCGTATCGGATGAAAAAGTTACCAAAAAGTCGGAAGACAGATGGTACTCTCCTGTCGTACTGCAAAAAGCAAAAGAAGCAGGAATCGGCCAGGACGAACTCGACTCCGTAGCAGGAACAGGATTTGAAGGCCGCCTGAGCAAACGCGATATCGAACGCTACATAGACAATAAGAAGAAAGGCATTTCTACCCCTGCTCCTGCTGCTAAACCGGCAAAAGCGGAGAAACCTGTCACTGCACCTGCACCTCAACAGGAGAGTGCACCGAAAGCTGTACCTGTAGCAGTATCGGATGGTGATGAAGTAATCGCAATGGATCCTATACGCCGCATCATTGCAGACCGCATGGTGGCATCCAAGAAAATATCTCCGCACGTAACCAATGTTATCGAAGTGGACGTAACCAAACTGGTACGCTGGCGCGAAGCGAACAAAGACGCATTCAAGAAACGCGAAGGTATCAGCCTTACTTACATGCCTGCCATAGTGGAAGCTACAGCCAAAGCGCTGAAAGATTTCCCGCGTGTAAACTCATCAGTAGACGGCTACAACATTGTAGAGAAGAAACATATCAATGTCGGTTTTGCCGTATCGCTTAACGATGGTAACCTGATAGTACCTGTAATAAAAGATTCAGACAAACTCAGTCTGAGCGGACTGGCATCTTCGATAGATGCTCTGGCTAAAAAAGCCCGTGCCAACAAGCTAATGCCGGACGAAATACAGGGCGGTACATTCACTATTACCAACTTCGGTTCGTTCAAAAGTATTTTCGGCACGCCGATTATCAATCAACCCGAAGTAGCCATATTGGGTGTAGGTATCATCGAAAAGAAACCATCTGTAGTGGAAACTCCCGAAGGCGATGTAATAGCCATACGCCATAAGATGTATTTGTCACTGTCTTACGACCACCGTGTGATAGACGGTATGCTTGGAGGTAACTTCCTGTATAGCATCGCCCAATATCTGGAAAATTGGAATAAATAATAATACCGGCCCCTCCTTACCTCCCCAAGGGGGAGGAATAAGCCCCTCCTTGGAGGGGTTGGGGAGGCCTAACTTAAAGAAATATGAAAAAATACAATATAAAGACAACAGATAAAGAAACGCTGAAAAAGTGGTATCACCTGATGACGCTCGGGCGGGCTATCGACGAAAAAGCCCCTGCTTACCTCCTGCAATCGCTGGGATGGTCATACCATGCACCTTATGCCGGACACGATGGCATACAGCTCGCTATGGGACAGGCATTCACCAAAGGTGAGGACTTTATGTTCCCTTATTACAGGGATATGCTCACAGCCCTTTCGGCAGGAATTACTGCAGAAGAACTGATACTGAACGGCATATCGAAAGCTACCGATCCGGCAAGTGGAGGACGACACATGTCTAACCACTTTGCCAAGCCCGAATGGCATATAGAGAATGTATCTTCTGCCACAGGTAACCACGACCTGCACGCAGTAGGTGTTGCCCGTGCAATCAAATATTACAAGCATACAGGTGTAGCCATTACTTCACATGGCGAATCGGCCATGTCCGAAGGTTATGTGTATGAGGCTATCAACGGCGCATCACGCGAACAGTTGCCTGTAATATTCGTCATTCAGGATAACGGATACGGAATATCCGTTCCGAAAAAAGACCAGACAGCCAACCGTAAAGCCGTAGATAACTACTCAGGGTTGAAGAATCTAAAGATTGTACACTGTAACGGTAAAGACGTATTCGACTCGATGAATACAATGGCCGAAGCCCGCGAATATGCAATAAAGAATCAGGCTCCTGTACTTGTACACGCTAACTGTGTGCGTATCGGCTCACACTCCAACTCGGACAAGCATACGCTCTATCGTGACGAAAACGAATTGAAGTATGTAAAAGATGCTGACCCGTTGATGAAGTTCCGCCGTATGCTACTGCGTTACAATCGCTTTACAGAAGAGGAGCTGAAAGAGATAGAAGCCGCAGCCAAGAAAGACCTCAGTGCAGCAAACAAAAAAGCGCTGGCCGCACCCGATCCCGATCCGGCATCTATCTTCAAATTTGTTACTCCCGAACCATATCAGCCTAAAAAATATGTAGACGGCACACACAACGAAGACGGAGAGAAGAAAAATCTGGTAACAGCTATAAACGAAACACTGAAAGCCGAATTCCGTCACAATCCCGATACTTTCCTTTGGGGACAGGACGTTGCCAATAAAGATAAAGGAGGTGTATTCAACGTATCGAAAGGCATGCAGCAGGAATTTGGGGAGGGACGTGTATTCAATGCACCTATTGCCGAAGACTTCATTGTAGGTACAGCCAATGGTATGAGCCGCTTCGATCCTAAAATACGTATTGTGATCGAAGGAGCCGAGTTTGCCGACTATTTCTGGCCTGCGATGGAACAATATATAGAATGTACACACGACTACTGGCGCAGCAATGGTAAATTTGCCCCTAACATTACGCTCCGTCTGGCTTCGGGCGGATATATAGGCGGAGGTATGTACCACTCGCAAAACCTCGAAGGTGTATTAGCCGGACTGCCGGGTGCGCGTATCGTCTATCCATCGTTTGCCGATGATGCAGCAGGACTGCTTCGTACGAGTATGCGTTCCGAAGGTTTCACCGTATTTATGGAACCTAAAGCTCTTTACAACTCTGTAGATGCTGCAACGGCTATACCCGACGATTTCGAAGTTCCGTTCGGAAAAGCGCGTATCCGTCGTGCAGGAAAAGACCTGAGCATTATAACATACGGGAATACAGTGCTTTTTAGTCTGGGCGTAGCCGAAAAACTGGCCAAAGATGGATGGGATGTAGAGGTTATAGACCTTCGCTCTCTCGTTCCGCTTGACAAAGAAACGATTGCCGAATCGGTAAAGAAAACCAGCAAGGCACTGATAGTGCACGAAGACAAGGTATTCTCAGGTTTCGGAGCCGAGATAGCAGCAATGATAGGAACCGAGTTGTTCCAGCATCTCGATGCACCGGTTCAGCGTGTAGGTTCTACTTTTACTCCGGTAGGTTTCAACCCAATATTGGAAAAAGCCGTTTTGCCGGGTGAAGACCGCATCTATGAGGCAGCTAAGAAGTTATTGGAATTCTAAATAGTGTACTAGTTTGCAGTTTACTAGTATACAAGCCTTATATTTTTGATAATATAAATTGTATAAACTAGTACACTTTAATACTTACTAAACTTATATACAATGAAAAAAATCGGATTATTTTACGGAACAAGTACAACTAAAACAGCAACCATAGCAAAAAAAGTGAAGGCGGCGTTCGGAGATATCCAAATAGATATTATCCCTGTAGAAGATGCTTGGAACAAAGACTTCGAGGGCTATGACAATATCATCGTAGGCGTTTCCACATGGTTCGACGGCGAACTGCCAACCTACTGGGACGAAATAAGCCCCGAACTGGAATCACTAAAAATGAAGGGAAAGAAGATTGCCATCTTCGGACTGGGCGATCAGGTGAAATATCCCGAAAACTTTGTAGACGGAATAGGTTTGCTTGCTCAGACTTTCGAGTCGGCAGGAGCAAAAATAGTTGGTCTCACTTCAACAGAGGGATACCAGTTTGAAGGCTCTCTGGCACTAAGAGACAACAAATTCTTAGGGCTGGCCATAGACTTTGAGAATCAGCATGACCAAACAGACAAGCGCGTCCAAAACTGGGTGAAACAGTTGGAGAAAGAGTTTAATTAAAATCCTTCCTCAATTCTTCTATACGGGCAATCTTTGAGGTTGTCCGTTTTTTTTATCGCCTTTGAGTGAATACAAAAGGGTTACTTTTTTAACTAAAACCTGACAATGCTTACAAGTTTGACTCGCCTTCGCTTCGGCAATTCTTAATTGGCTAACGCCGAACGTTGTTTCTTCGCCCTACGGGTAGTTACGAGTATTTTTCTTTGCGCCTTCGCGTCTTTGCGTGAGACAATTTTAACTAAAACCTGACAAAGCTTGCATATTTTTCTTTATTTCTTACTTATATCAAAGATCGCTATCATTCGTACACTGGTACATTGATACTCTATAGATAAACTTTTTCGGTTCTCTTCATCTTCCCTATTTATCTCATATTATTTTGATATTCAAAAGAATCTAATCCGTTTCTTCCAAAAAGAATATATCTTCCAAAGGCTTACCAAAAACGCGTGCAATTTTCAGTGCCAATACAGTAGAAGGCACATATTTATTTGATTCCATTGCATTGATTGTCTGCCTGCTTACCGAGACTTTTTTTGCTAACTCTTCCTGCGTAAGATTATTTATAGCCCTTTCTACTTTTATATTATTTTTCATCCGGAAGTGTTCTTGAATACCTAAAAAATAAATAATTGAACCTTACAATAAATATCAGGAGAATAGTAACCGTATTAAACATCAGAACATTTATAAAATTAAGACCGTATATGAATAAAACAGCAAGCAACAAGATGACATAATTTATAAAGACAGCCCACATCAAAGAGGATAACCGTAGGCTCGATACAAATTCATCCTCTATCTTTTCTTTAGAGAAAGCCGCTAATAAACCGCCAACAATCAATAAAAACAGAGTAATTGTCAAAGTCATATCTACACTGCTAAAAGAAGCCGGATTCCCAGACTTCATCCATGTAAGGAACTTTACATCTACAATCCAGAAACCATCAAAATAATTATTGAATATTATTCCAAACAGGAATGCAGCCAGCAGAATGATAAATCCTATCATTTTGCATCTGTGGGGAAATAAAAATTTTGTAGCCATACTCATGCATATTTAAAAGTTAACACCACAAATGTAAAGTAAATTTTACATAAAGACAAATATTTTTTACATATTTTGCAATAATATTTTTTAGTGGCCCATGCAACTAAACTGCCCGAAATTGCATCTATCTTCACAACAGAACATTTACAAGCACAATAACGTTATATAAATAAAAAAGAACTTATGAAATTTCTAAAATTACTTACACTGGCAGTTATTGCCACATTCGCACTACAAAGCTGCAACTCGGTTAAAACCTTAACTAAAGAACAATTAGCCGATAAATGGATATTGAAATCGATAAACGGACAAGATGCAAAAGAAGCATTCCCGAATAAAACGCCTCATGTCACTTTCGACTTTGCCGAAGGAAGAATGTCGGGTAATGGAGGTTGCAACGGATTTGGTGGAACTTTCTCTCTTGATAAAGATGAATTTACCGGATCGAAAATGATTTCGACCATGATGTTCTGCGGAAACGAAGAATCTACTTTATTCAAATTGCTAGACGGGAAATCCAAGCTGGCAATAAAAGGCGATGAACTTACATTCTCACAAGATGGTAAAACAACATTGGTATTCTCGCGCGCTCAACCGTTAGGCGTAGCCGATCTGGCCGGAGTATGGAAACTGCAATCGTTGAACGGAAAAAGCGAGGCCGAAACAGATACGAAGAAAATGCCAACGATGGAATTAAACTTTGCTGAGAAAAGAGTTTCGGGAACTACCGGTTGCAACAGGTATAACGGCACATTTACATTAGAAAACGATGTACTGACTGTAAACCCTCTTGCAACTACACGTATGGCCTGTATTAACAACATGGAAATGGAAGCCGAGTTTGTAAAAACATTTACAGGCAAAATAAACTTAGTAAAAGAAAGTGACAACCAACTTATAATGAAGAAAGATGGTAAAACCATCATTATATTCGGAAGAGAATAAAATATATCTATAATAAAGCAACAGCCCGCATATTCTGTAATATCCGGGCTGTTTGCATTTTGTTATCCCCTTTATACCATCTGGCAATACGATGCCCTTACTACCCAATACTGAGCCTTAGAATCCATATCGAACGGATATTCGACCCACTCGTTAAGCGATAAGGTTACCTTTCCCTCCTTCTCTATATATACGCCTAGCTTCATGCCTTCGGGGTCTACCATCACTCCCAGTTTATCTATAATCCTGTGTACATTCTCCTTCACTACATTTTCCAGTACAAGGATATCCCCGTTGTGATAATTAAATCCGGACGGAAGTATATCCTGATTATCGATCTCAAATGCCAGCAATCTGAATTTTGAACTATTGGGTACTATGATATACGGCAAATGATAGAAGAATTCTTCATCCGTATATTGATTTATATAATCGTTAATATATAACGCAGGAATATAAGAAACTTTTTGCAACTGCTGGGCTATTTTAAGCTTCTCTGTTTCCAGTACCAATTCTGCATTATAGTGCAAAAGTTCATTCACCGACAGGTCTTTTTCAATGATATCAGCCAATGGAATGCCAAAATATTTAGCAATCCGTATTATTACTTCTATCTTAGGCTCAGCACGAAACTCTTCGTATGAGGATATATTACCTCTGGTAAGCTGGAACAGATCAGCAAAAGCCTGCTGACTAAGTCCCCTTACATTTCGTATCTTTTTAATATTTTTTCCTATTTGCGACATTTTTTGCTAAAAATATTTGCACATTAAAAATTTATTAGTAATTTAGCTAAAAATATTTGCAAACATAAGAAAATAAATGAAGAATAGAAAATGAAAAGCGAAAAATTAATTTTTCAATAAAATTATTCTCAAATTTGAAAACACCAATTTATAACTCATAATTCATAACTTATAACTTTATAAATATGTATTTCAAGAAAATAGAATCGTACATTTCCAAGCTCGGCTATTCTGTATCTTACCAGAATGAGAAGGAAGGCATATTTCTCATCGAGAGTGAAGCTGACGGAATCAAAAACCTGATTATCGGGGTTGCGCCTCCCATCCTGATAGTGGAACAATTTATCTTCAAACTGAAAAGCGATGATAAAGATATCTATAAAGCCTTACTCAAGAAGAACAGGGACATTATACACGGGGCATTCGTTCTCGATGAAGAAGGCAAAAAAGTCATATTCAGATACACATTGCAGATAGAGAATCTGGACATGAACGAATTTGAAGGGGCACTAAACTCACTGGGATTATTACTAAGCGAATACTACGAACAGATTATTGAATTTTCTAAAAGATAAAATTATGAATATTTTTAAAAGACTTTTGAGAATCGGACAGGCAGAAATACATTCTGCAGTCGACAAAATGGAAGATCCGATCCGCATGACGGAACAAGGGATAAGAGAAATGCGTGAAGACCTCGATAAGGCACTGGAAGCACTGGCACAAATAAGAGCTATGGCTATCCGTACCAAAAACGATAAAGCCAAAAAGCAAACAGGCGCTCAGGACTACGAAAACAAAGCCGTATTGCTGCTCACCAAAGCCCAAAAAGGCGAACTGGAACTCGAAACAGCAGAGAAACTTGCCAAAGAAGCACTGGCACTGAAAGAAAGCCTTCTGGCAGAAGCTGCTACACTGGCCGAACAACAGGTGGTACACGAAAATTCGGCTGATGAGATTCAGAAGAATGTGGAAATTCTCAAATTCAATATCACCAAATGGGAGAATGAACTGAAAACGTTGAAGTCGAGAATAAAAGTGAGCCGCGCCACGAAGGAAGTGAACAAACAGATGGCACAGATAGACAGCAACAGCACTATAAGCATGCTCGAGCGCATGAAAGAGAAAGTGGAAGAAGAAGAAGCGCTGGCTCAGGCTTACGGTGATATAGCCAAGAAAAGAACGTCTGTAGATGAAGAAATAGACAAGGCTATAGGCGAAGACGCCGGAAAAGTGAACGAAGAACTCGACGAAATAAAACGTAAACTGGGGATGCTGTAAACCAATGGCATAATGAGCTAATGTGCCGATATGCCAATAAAAATAATGTATCAATTTTAAAATTATTTGAATGTTAGATTTTTCAATTAATTTATTGGCATATTGGCATATTTAATAAAAACATTTACTTTTGACCTTTATATACTATGACCGAATTTTTACATAACTTGATGCACCCTCTACCCAACGCTGTAATGACAGTCATAATGGGTATTATAGTCGTCTTCTGGCTGTTCACATTTCTCAGCGGAGCCGGATTCGATGCTCTCGATGTTGATTTTGATCTGGACGTAGACGCCGATGTTGATGTAGACGTGCCCGAAGTCAATATATATCCCGGCACCGAGATCGATACCGACGTAGATGTAGACGCCGATGCTGACACAGATGCAGATGTTGCAACAGATAAAGAACCCGGATTCTTTATGAAGTTCCTCAACTTCATGAATGTAGGAAAAGTTCCGTTCATGCTCATCATATCCACGCTGAAGCTGTTCATGTGGATCGGTTCACTCATAACAACATCATTCATTAATGTAACAGGTTGGGGACTATGGTCATTGCTTATATTATTGCCGATAGGATTTATCGGGCTGTTTTGCACAAAACTGGCAACAAACCCTATGGTAAAGATGTTTAAAGCAATCGGGTATAAAGGCGAAGAAGCAATTGATTTTCTAGGGCGTTCGGGCAAAATGCTATCCAACATAAAAGATCAGAAAATAGGCACTGCCGAGTTTATCGTAGACCAGAACCCGATAAAACTGAATGTGATAAGTATCGACGGCGAAGAGCTCAGATATGGCGACTATGTACTGATAGCTGACGAATCGAACGATAAGAAGATATACTATGTAAGTAAAGAAATAAGCCTAAGAAACTTATAGGAACTACATACATATTTGTGAGAGACACAATATTAAACTTTTAGTAATGTTATTCTTATTGATTACAGCCATTATCGGCTTGTTAATGTACCTTTTTGGGCTAAAATTATCAATTTAAACAAATAAAAAATAATTAACTCATAAACAAAACTATAAAACTAAAAAAACACTATGGAACAAATCATTATTATTGTTGTTGCTGCTGTAGTCTGTATTCTACTGATTATTTTCGGACTTCTGGCATCCTTTTACAAAAAAATTCCACAAGGGAAAGCCATTGTCCGCACCGGAGTAGGCGGCTCGCATGTTGCTTTCAACAAGGGAATGTATGTAATTCCTGTATTCCACAAAATGGAGATTATGGATATCTCCCTCAAAAAAGTACAGATAGAAAGAATGCAGCACGACGGACTGATCTGTAAGGACAACATCCGCGCCGACATCAAAGTAGCATTCTTCGTGCGGGTAAACAAGTCGGTAAACGATGTTATCAACGTAGCACAATCTATCGGTTGCGAAAGAGCCAGCGATATATCTACGCTGAAAGACATTTTCGAAGCTAAATTCTCGGAAGCGCTGAAAACCGTAGGTAAGAAATTCGACTTCATAGAACTGTACGAAGCACGCCGCGAATTTCGTGACGAAATCATCAACATCATCGGAACTGACCTTAATGGCTATGTACTCGACGACTGTGCAATCGACTATCTGGAACAGACAGAGTTACAATTTCTGAGCCCTGAAAACATCCTCGACTCGGAAGGTATCAAGAAAATCACCGACCTGACAGCTGCTCAGAACATCAAAGCCAATCTGATACGCAGAGAAGAAGAAAAGGTAATCAAAAAACAAAACGTAGAAGCACGCGAAGCCATTCTCGAACTGGAAAGACAACTTGCCGAGAAAGAAGAAAAGCAAAAACGTGAAATAGATAACGTAAAAGCACGCGAAGGCGCCGAAATACAGAAAGTACGTGAAGAAGAGCGTCTGAAATCGGAAACTGTACGCATCAGTACCGAAGAGAGCCTTGCCGTACAGGAAGAAAATAAACTTCGCCAGATCATCATCGCTGAGAAGAACAAGCAACGTACCGAAGCAGTTGAATTTGAGCGCGTAGAAAAAGATCGTGCACTGGAACAAACAGAACGCGAGCGCATCGTTACCCTTGCTCAGATAGACAAAGAACGCGTGATAGAGGTGGAAAGAAAGAACATTCAGGACGTGATCAAAGAACGCGTACAACTCGAAAAAGGCGTTGTAGAAGAACAACAGAACATGAAGGACATCGAAGCCTTCCGTACTGTAGACCGCCAGAAACAAGTAGGTATCACTACCGCAGCACAGGAAGCCGAACAAAGATTGATAGAAACAGTAAAAGCTGCCGAAGCAAAAAAACTGGCCGCCGAACAAAAAGCAAAAGAATTGCTTATCGATGCAGAAGCACAGAAAGAAGCATCTAATAAACAAGCCGAAGCGCGTAAAACGCTTGCCGATGCTAAAGCTCGCGAAGATGCTACTTACGGACTTGCTGAAGCTGAAGTGATCAAAGCAAAAGCTGAAGCCCTTGAACAACAAGGTACTGTAGAAGCTACTATCATCGAGAAAAAAGCGAAAGCCGAAGCTGTTGGCATCGAAGCAAAAGCCGAAGCCAAGAAGAAAGAAGGACTGGTAGAAGCCGAAGTAACTAAAGAAAAAGCCCTTGCATCTGCAACCGGAGAAGCGAGCATCATAGAGAAAACTTCACTGGCAGAAGCTACCGGTATAGAAGCTAAGGCTGAAGCTAAACGCAAAGAGGGATTGATGGAAGCCGAAGTGATTAAAGAAAAAGCACTGGCGGAAGCAGCCGGAATCGACGAAAAAGCAGCAGCCATGAAAAAACTGGATGGCGCAGGAAAAGAACACGAAGAGTTCAAACTTGCCCTACAGAAAGAAAAAGACGTGGAACTGGCTCAGATCAGAATACAAAAAGACATTGCAGACGCACAGGCACTTGTATTGTCAGAAGCGCTTAAAAACGCCGATATCGACATCGTGGGTGGTGAAACAATGTTCTTCGACAACATTGTTAAACAGATATCCAATGCCAAAGGCTTTGACCGCTTAGTGAACGAAAGCGAAAACGCTACGCAGATCAAGAGAGCCCTTATCGGCAACGGAACATCGGAAGGCGACCTCATCGAACGCATCAGATACTTTGCCAAACAAATGGGTATATCTACCGAAGATGTGAAGAACCTGAGCATTGCCGGACTTATCCTGAAAATGCAGGCACAGGCTACAACTGAGGATGACAAAGGATTCCTTAGCAACCTGATGAGCATGGCCAAATCGATGGGTATTTCCAACAAGAAATTAAGCTGATAAATTATATTTAGTCCTGCATCGTGCAGATGTATGATGCAGGGCTTATAAATATGGAAAATTTAATATTGCTTTTCTTTTGGATATTGTTTCCGATAGTAGCTATAGCTGTTTTTTCAAGTGGTACGCAAAAGGCAAAAAGAGTTTTGTTGTACATAACCGTAATTGGCTGTGTCACGTATATTCTATGCAATGTTTTCGATATTAAATCGAAATACGAGATGATCAATATCGGCTTCGGGATGTTTTTCTATCTGCTTATACTTATCCTGATAGCCTATATACTTGAATTAATAGAAAACAAAACGGCAAAAACAGTCTACACAGTATTGGTTATTGTTCCTGCCGCCATAATCATACTAATCGGTAGTTTCCTTATACTGCTATGGAGTACAGATTCTAGTGATATCGAACTAAAAAAATCGTTTATCACAGGTGATTATACAACATATAGAAAGGTAGAAGCATGGGAATACACGACGGAAGAAGTTTCTATTAATATCTACAAAGATATGCCTGTTCTCAGTTTTCTGCACCGTAAGGTATATGAAATGGATGATGTAAACATAGAACTCGACACAGTGATACTCACATCAGAAAAGAATATTTTATCATTAACGCTCTCAAGAGACAGTATAAAAACAATACGTCTCGTTGACTTAAAGTAAGTAGAATTTATATAGTTTAATTATATGCAAGATTTGGAACAAAACAAAGCTGCTGAATCACTGGAAGCAGGCACTTATGAAATCATAAGAAAACGCCTGCAAACCCAGAAAGACGCGTTATCTACCCGTCTCAATTCACTGAATGAGGCGCGCAAAGACGTGTTCACTTCATCAGACCTCACCCTGATAGCAAACCAACGCATAAATACGGAAAACAACTGTGTTTCGAGGGGCATTATGGCTCTGGGAAACCTCTATATATTCGGGTACAATGTCCATTTCGGATTGCGCACCGATATACAGCTGAGTGATGTTTTCAGCATCTATACACTCGAAAACAATCAGTTTGTTCCGCAGACTTTGGAGTTGATAGACGATCCTGTATTCATTACCGACTATAAAAATCTGTATAAATACTACAGGGATTCGATCTTTTCCAAATTCAGGCGTACAGAGAACTATCTTTACATGGTTTTCCAGACCAGCAAAAGCATAGATGGCCTCAAAGCCTTCAAGTGGCTGATAAAAGGAAACAAGCTGATCTATCAGGACGACCGTAGCATACACGAAGTAGTAAAAGCGCCACAGTTTGAGTTCAAGTGGATAAAGACTACCCTCGAAGACCGTCGTCTGGGTGTCTATCCGCACGTATCTATCCTCGATAAAGTCTTCATCGAAGCTGTAGGCGGTGACATTACTTTCAAAATAGAAGATAATACACAGACGGGAAAAGGCATATATTCCGAAAAGGTAGAGAATAAAGACCAGCAACTCGACGATGCCGAATACTACTATGCCGATCTGGGAAATCTCATTCTGGTAAGGATAAAACCGTATCAGGAAGATTTCAGGACATTTGTATTCAACACACGCACCAAAGAGGTACTCAATATAAAGATGCTCAACGATGCAGGAATACTCCTGCCCGACAATCATGGTATCATATTTCCCAACGGGTATTATCTCCAAAATGGCGACCACAAGATATTTGAAAGCGAACTGAATAATCTGGAATTTTTCCGTAAAGTGGCATCACCTAACGGCGAAGACTTCCTTTACATATTCTACCAGAACGAGCGGAATATTTACGTCATCATGTCGTACAACATCATCCGTCAACAGGTAGAGACACCGATTATCTGCAACGGATTCACCCTGTCTCACGATGGTACGCTGATATTCTTCCGTAGCGAACAAGAGGCCTCCAGGCATCATCAGGTACAGATATGGCAAACCCCCTACTCTGCCCGCCTGATAGAAAATTATGAGAAGAAGGACAACATTCTTTACAAAATCGGCAACAAGGACATTGTAAAGGCAATGGCTGAATGTCAGGAAGTCATTCACCTGATCAACAAGGAAGATACCTACGAAGGTCTTTATGAAGACATTGTAAAGAAATCGAATGATATTGTCGATGCTTACTTCTGGGTATCGGACGAAGCTACGTATAAACTGGCTGAACCACTGGTAGAAATAAAAGAGATTGCCAACACAGCCATCGACGAGTTCGAGAAGGTCAAAGCACAGAAGAAATACGCAGCAGATATACTGGAAGCAACAGTTAACAAAGTAGATGCACTGCTATTCTCTATCAAAAATGCAAAATTTGATTCGCTCGATAAGCTGGTTAAACTATTGGCCGAAACCCGCAGAATGCAGGGTGAAGTCATAGAACTTAATAATCAGAAATACATAGACACCGGCAAAATAGAAGAGCTGAAAGAAACGCTGATAGCCACAGCCGGCAAACTGTCGGACAAAACTGTCGAATTCCTGTTGCGCGATGAAGCTTTGATTCCGTACGAAACAAAAGTAGCAGATCAGAAAAAAGAAGTCGAAAGCGTCCTGAAAGTAATAGATGCCAACAAGATAGAAGAGAACTGCAAGTTGATATCTTCCGAACTGGAATTGCTTATAGACATACTCAACAGCCTGAAAATAGACGATACTACCCAAACCACTAAGATCATCGAAAAAATATCACTGATATTTGCATCGCTGAACGAGGTCAGGGCGCAACTGAAAAAGAAAGTAGATTCGCTGAAAAACAAGGAAGCCGCCGGAGAATTCCGTGCTCAGCTTACCTTGCTCGAACAGAGCATCGTCAACTATCTGGAACTGGCTACATCACCCGAAAAGAGTGATGAATATTTCACAAAGGTTAGTGTACAGATAGAAGAACTGGAAAGTAAATTTGCCGACTTCGACGATTTCATTGTTATTATATCCGACAAGCGGAACGAGGTAGTAAAAGTATTCGATGCGCGGAAAGCACAGTTGATAGAACAAATCAACAGACGCACTTCTTCTCTCGAACAAATCGGTCTGCGTGTACTGAAAAATGTAGAAAATAAGGCACAGTCTTTCAAATCGAAAGAAGAAATACAAGCTTTCTACTCTACCGACCTCATGGTCGACAAAGTACATAAGCTGGTTGAAGACCTGAAAAATCTGGGAGACGTATCGAAAGCCGAAAATCTGGAGAACAGCCTCAAGACTTCCCTCGAAGATGCGCTGCGTATATTGAAAGATAAGTCGGAGCTGTTTGTAGACGGTGAGAATATCATTGCACTGGGTAATCATAAGTTTGCCGTAAACAAGCAATCACTCGATCTTACAGTGGTAAGACGCGACGACAGGCTGCTCTATCACCTTACAGGGACTAACTTCTACCACGAAATGCAGGATGGCGATATAAACCGCTATCGCGATATATGGGAGCAGGAAGTAGTTTCCGAAAACAATCTGGTTTACAGAGCCGAATACCTTGCTTATCTGGCATTCAACGAAAGTCTGAAATCAAAAGACTTCAATCTGCAACAGTTTATTTCGGGGCGGGTAGAACAGAGCTATTCCGAATCGTATATGAAAGGCGTACACGATGCTGATGCGATTACGATCTTCGAAAAACTTACTTCGATACATCAACAGTTGGGACTGTTATCGTTCCGTCCGCAGGAACGTGTCGCTGCACAGTTGTTCTGGCACAGCGTAGATCCTGAGGATAAGAAACTACTGAACGGACTGATTGTCTCTGCTAACAATGTATTGAAGGCATTCCCTGCATCAGGAAATTATCAGTATGTTATCAGAGAGATACAGGAAATGTTTGTGAAATGGAACACGCGCTTCAATTTCTCTAGAATGAGTCCTGAACAAATAGCAATATATCTGTTCTGTGAATTTGCCGAAAATCCTGAATTTACAGTGAGTGAACAGGCACAGGAGCTGGAAAAAGAGTTTACAGCTTACTTGAAAAAACAGAAGTTGACCGAGAACTTCAAAACTGATCTTGCCGAAGATTCGTTCAGCGATGTAGAGCGTTTCTATCTGGTACGCAACTGGTTGCTATCATTCATCGACCTATCGGAGAAATACAACAAGTATAAAAAATACGTGGGCGAAACATCTTGCCTGCTATTATTGACCGATTTCCGCTACGAGTTGAGGCGCAGTCCCGACCAGATCGAGATTGCCGACCTCAGAGGTAGTCATCCGGTGATCGTAAACAATTTGTATTCGATAGATTATCACGACTTTATTCAGAAATTGACTCATTTCTACGAAATCAGTGTACCTACATTCAATGAATTTACACAACTGAAAGACAAGATGATAGCATCTTACAGGAAGTCTCTGAAAATAAACGAACTGAAACCACGTGTACTTACATCTTTTGTCCGCAACAAGCTCATCAACCAGACGTATCTGCCGTTGATAGGTGCTAACTTGGCTAAACAGCTCGGCGTGGCGGGAGACAACAAACGTACGGCACGCATGGGTATGTTGTTGCTGATATCGCCTCCGGGATATGGTAAAACCACCCTGATGGAATATCTGGCAAACATAATGGGGCTGAACTTCGTGAAGATCAACGGGCCTACCATCGGTCATTCCATCACATCCATCGATCCTGCCGAAGCCAAGACTTCGGGAGCGCGCGAAGAACTGAAAAAGATAAATCTCGCTTTCGAGATGGCTGATAATGTAATGCTCTACGTAGACGACATCCAGCACTGTAGCTCGGAGTTCCTGCAAAAGTTCATTTCGCTTGCCGACGGGCAACGCAAAATGGACGGTATATTTGAAGGAGACAGTAAGACCTACGATTTGCGCGGCAAACGCTTCTGTGTGATCATGGCGGGTAACCCGTACACCGAAAGCGGCGAGAAGTTCCAGATACCGGACATGTTAGCCAACCGTGCCGATGTGTACAATCTGGGTGATGTGATCGGAGGCTCCGATACATTGTTCAAACTCAGTTTGCTGGAAAATGCAATTGTGGAAAATCCGTATATGCAGAAGATAGCAAGCAAAAGCTTTACAGACTTCTACAATCTGGTAGACTATGTGGAAACGAAAAGCGAAATGATGCCCGATCTCGAAGGCAACCATATGCAGCAGGATGTAGACGACTTCATTGCAGTAGTGAAAAACAGCCTGTCGATAAGAGATATAGTATTGAAAGTGAATCAGAACTATATTGCCAGTGCAGCCATGCAGGATACTTATCGTACCGAGCCTTCTTTCAAACTGCAAGGATCGTACAGGGATATGAATAAGCTGGTAAGCCAGATTGTTCCGCTAATGAACAAGAAGGAGATAAGCGAACTGATTCTTACCCACTACGAAAGCGAATCGCAAACACTGACAGCAGACAGCGAAGCAAATATACTGAAACTAAAAGAGATAGCAGGTCTATTATCAGGTAGTGACAGCGAACGCTGGATACACATCAAAGAGATATTCAACAAAAATAATAAATTTGGAAGTATCGACCAGAATAACCAGACAGGACTGGTTATTGCCCAACTGGCAGAGTTTAACGACAATCTGGAAGGTATCAAAAAAGCTATTACAAAAAAGTGAATCATTTTTAACTAACTTCACAAACAAGGAAAGGCTGCCCCTATTGGAGCAGCCTCACCTTTTCAATAATACATGAATAACCTCCCTATCATTCAGCAGGGCTATTAAGTTCTTATATTGCCACGCCTTTTAAGGCGTGGATAAAGGATTATCTAAAAAAAGGACTTTAGTCAAAATTTGGCTAAAGCCAGTTCCAAATTCTCAATCCTGTTCCTCCACTTAAAAGTGGAGGCAATTAAAGATAAAAAACTTAACAGCCCTTCCTATTCAGGGTTTCATACCTAAAGCCTCTGTATAACCTTTATTTTTTGTGCAATTAGCAAACTTCATGTTGTCAAGGAGGTCTGTCATTGCTTTTTTCACCACCTCAGTATCAGGGCGCACCTCACGTATCTTTGCAAAACTACTCCGGTCTGCCTTTGTGTATTCCACAATCACATCCCAGTTTTCGGGTGTAGGAATAATAGCCATACATGCCCGCTCAGCCATCTTCTTATACGGCCAGAAATGCCAGCCTATATTATTATTTTCGAGCATACGCCTCATACCTCCAACCCATTCGTCCGTATTTTCACCTGTTTCACCCATATACATCGGCAGGTTAACGCTGTCGCGGAAATTTATCAGATCCCCTATATGAGAAGCCAATGTATCGCACTTGTAGCGATGACAGGTGTACATCAGATTATCATCGAACTTAGAGTCTTTAAACACCTTAAAGTTGTTGTTCCACTGCGCACCACCGAGCAAGACGATATGATTCTTATCTACTGTGCGTATAGAATCTACACACCTTTTGTAAAGCGGCTCTAACTCTGTATTCAGTTTATCATAGTCGGGTCTGAAATAATGGGCAATAGGCTCATTTACCAGATCATAACCCAAAATGATAGGTTCATTGGCATAACGTGCAGCTATCTGTTTCCAGATATCACAGAACAGCTTTTTGCTCTCTTCGTTGACAAACAGCCAAGGATAACCGTAACTATCGTCGATATTATCTCCTGTTTGCCCACCGGGTGCTACGTGCATATCCAGAATCACATAAAGCTCTTCCTGACGGCACCATTCCAGCAGTTGATCGAGTATCTCAAATCCGATCTGCCCTTTATCTTTTCCCATATAGTTGTCATCGGTAAACAACTTATAGTGAAAAGGCACACGAACCGAATTCATACCTGTTCCCCTGATGTATTTTATGTCTTCATGCGTTATATAATTCTTTCTGAATTCCTGCCAGAACCAGTTTGTAAAATCGGGTCCGGTCAGTTCACTGAACGCATCATTTATCAGCCTGTAGGAATTTACATCCTTAAAGAATAACATATATCCTTCGGGATTAAGCCAGTTACCGAGATTAATACCTTGTATCAGAAATTTCTCTCCATTAGGCTTAATCAGATTCTTACCCTCTACCCTGATATATTTATTTTCCTTTACATCTGACTTTTTAGAAATAAAACTCAAAAAAAGAAGAGGCAATAGCAGATATATTAACTTTTTCATTTCAAATATCAGATAATTGTTTTCCTGAGAAAAAAGTAGCAGATTTGTACAATCTTCACAAAAATTAATCTGCTACTCTTTCACCAACCCTAAATAATTACTTTTTCTTGAACCACTCCTGAAGCACGTAGAAAGCCAGCTTACGGTCGCCACGATCGGAGATAACACCCTTCCTGTTAAATCCGTCCTGAACGTTAGGCAACAAGCGTCTCGATGATCGGAAATCTTTCAATATCCAAGGAGAGATACCTGATACATAAGGCATACGCTCATCTATCATTCTCAGTGTTTTACGATACAGTTCTGCCTGATATTCTTCTGTCCATATCTGGCTTACATCACCATGATGACCGAAGACTGCCTCGCCGCCAAACTCGCTTATCATCAACGGCTTTTCGTAATCTACTTCCCATTTCACACGATCGAGTTTTTCGTTTGTGCCGTCATACCAGCCAACATACTGGTTTACACTGATAATATCAACATACTCACTCATATTGTCGTTAATAGAAAGAATCTCCTTCGATTTGTCCTTACGTTCCATTGCCATACTGATAAGACGTGTATTGTCTTTTTCGCGGGCATATTTTGCCAACGATGACAGGAATTTGTCGCGAGGATCGCTATGAGGAGTTTCGTTTGCTATAGACCATACGAAGATATTAGCACGATTCTGATCGCGTTCTATCATTTCGTCCAATTGGTTCAGTGCATTTGCATACACATAGTCTTTCTCCCAATGGATAGTCCAGTACACCGGAATTTCCGACCATACCAGTAAGCCCATCTTTTCAGCCAGACGTACCATTTGTTCGTTGTGCGGATAGTGAGCCAGACGCACATAGTTGCAACCCAGATCTTTTGCCCAGTTCAGCAGTGTGCGGTCTTCGTCCTCACTGAATATTCTGCCATTGCGGAAAGCCGCTTCTTCGTGAATGCTTATGCCTTTCATGAAAATTTGTTTTCCATTCAGGAATATCTCACGACCACGCGTTTCTATTGTTCTGAATCCTATCTCATCATTTACCTTATCGGTAGCTGACGATACTAAAACGTCATACAACTTAGGCGACTCTGGCGACCACAGGCTAGGTGTAGCCTTCACTTCTACAGAAGCCATACCCGAAGCATCGGTAGTCAGAGTTTGTTTTATTTTCAGTTCAGGAATCTCAATAGTCACTGTCTGTCCGGCTGTTTTAGCTGACATACGGGCTTTCAGTTCCAATGTATTTGTTGTACCTTTCTTCAACTGAACTTTGTACGACTGAATAAAAGTCTGAGGCAGTTCTACCAGCATCACATCGCGAGTAATACCTCCATAGTTGAACCAGTCAAAATTGTTTGTAGGTACGGCATCAGCACGACGCTTATTGTCTACTTTCACGACCAGCTTGTTATTACCTGATTTTACAATATCGGTAACATCGAAATTGAACGGTGTGTAACCACCTTCGTGTTCTCCTACCTTCGTTCCGTTAAGGTATATCTTCGTATCGTAGTTAGATGCTCCGAAGTACAGATATACTTTATTGCCCGACTTGGGTGTGTACAGGAACTGCTGTCTGAACCAGATTGTTCCCTCATAAAGGAAAAGATTGTCGGAATGAGTATTCCAGTCTCCCGGAACGGGCATTACCGGCGCCGTATCGAAGTCGTACTCCTTCCATGTGCTAACATTATCTACCTGATGGTCTTTGAAGAATCCATCGGGATTCGGCATACGCCGATAATCATAGTACCCTGTTTCGAGTGGGTCTACTACATAGTGCCAATAGCCGTTGAGACTGATTCGGTGCCTGTTGTAAACGTTTTGCACAAGCGGATCGAGCCCTTGTGTAGTCTGACCGAAAGCCAGCAGATTACAGAACAAGACAGCGAACACCAATAATTTACTTTTTAGTCGCATTGTATTATATTTTTTAGTTAATTAATTCAATGTTGTCGAAATAGAATATTCCCGGACTAGCCTGTACATTTGAGGCATACGACCCTCCGAATTGTATCACCCATGTATCGAAGGTGGTAATGGCTGCGCTGCCTGAGAAATCGAATACCAATTCTACCCATTTACCAAAGTCTGTAGATGTCAGTGTCTTAGTAACGATTGCAGTCTCCGATGTTTTCTTACTGTTTACCAAACGTACTTCTACTGTCGGTTTCAGATTCACCCCGTCATAGTTGTTGGTAGTTGGCAGATAAACGTGCATTTTCAGTTTATTCTTATTTTCCAGATCGAATGTATAATTGCGTGTCAATGTAAGCTGTTCGTTGCTGCCCGTTCCGCGTACTATACGTACAATAGAATCTGACGGATTCGGGTTTGTCATGCTTACATTACGTACAACTGAGTAGGATGGAAGCCCCCATGTATTATTACCCATACCGGACAATACAAATGTCAGGGATTTAGAGACTTCTTCAAATCCTTCGTCTATCGTTTCTTCTTTCGGAGGATCTACTTCTGCCGGTTTCTCAGGTTCAATAGGGTAACCTTTCGGTACAAGCAGATAGTGGTCTTCCCACTTAGCGGTAGCACGCGATGCAGGGTACGATTCTTCGTGAACTACGCGCAGATAGTTTTCACCGATAGAGTCTATTCTATATTCGATATCGGATGGTTGATTTCCTCTATAGAAGAACATATAAGCTCCGCCTGTAAGTTTCAGATAATAAACATCTTTTCCGCTCTGTTCGCGTTTTGTTATCGACCATTTTTGTGGCTGCGTACCCGGTGTATAGTTTACAATAAAGTCTCCTTTTGGCGATGATGCCACTCCCGTTACCGTACCCATTTCTTTCAGTTGGTTAATGCGGTATTGTGCAACGCCGTCAATAGTACCTCCATGAGAGTATGATTGTCCATGATTTTCGTAAACGCATTCTGCGCCCAATAGTTTGAATGTTATTTCATCGTCATACATTCCTGTTCCTGCATAGAAAAGCGGTGCTTTCTTGTCGTCAGATTCCTGTCCGGTCTGACGTTTCCACAGACGCACATGACCTGTGCGAAGCGAATCGAGTACCCATGTTTTACCATTCAGAGCTGCAACTCCACCTGTTAAGAAATCATATACGGGATCGCTTACCAGTGCCATATTGTCCTGTGTGATTTTGATATCACGGGATACAGTTACTTCTTTTGCTCCATCGTAATATGTCATTTTCACTGTGTATGTACCTGTGAAAGCATAGCCTGCATATACAGTGTCTCCTACTGCCGACTGCCCGTTTCCTAAGTCCCATTTAGGAGGCAGTACATCTCCTAACAGGCCGTTTATAAACATAAAGGAATTGTCGTCGGCCATATCTACAACCTTGATACGTCCATCGTCCGGAATTGGTTCAAAATCCATTGCCGGATTATCGGGTGAACATGCCCACATACATGAAAGGGCTATGATGACAAGTGATATTATTTTTTTCATATCATTTTATATTTAATCAGTTACGGATTAATAACCCGGATTTTGCTGCAATTTATAATTACTATTGATAATCTCGGATGTAGGTATCGGCAATAAACCTTTAGCCGCATAATTGAACTTCTGTGTATATACATCATTTCCGGAAGGATCTGTTTCGTCGATCTGCTGTTTTGCATAATCTATACCTCGACGCATCAAATCCCAGTAGCGAAGTCCTTCACAGGCAAATTCAAGATCGCGTTCTGCATAGATAAGATCTAAACTAACCGAAGGTACACTTGTTGCATTACCCATAGAACGTTGACGAACTTTGGTATAATAATTCAATGCTTTACCAGTGTCACCTCCTTTAAGATTAAGTTCTGCTGCCATCAGCAGAATATCCGAGAAGCGGATAACAGGATTGTTGTACGGATAATTTACACGCACATCGCCTTTGTTTGACTGAAATTCTTTCAGAGCTGCCCATTTGCGTGGGAATATACCTGAATCCTGATAACCTGCTTTATAGCTCACACCTTCTTCTTTCGGTACCACAAAAGATGCTGCTTTGCGTGCATCGGCATCGCTGAACGTTTCGTAGTAAGCTTTAGATATAGGTGCAAACGACCAACCATCAGCATAGTGGGATTTGTCGCCTGCATTGAGGCGCATAGACCACAACAGTACCGAAAGGTTACCGTCCGCTACTTCGCGGTTCGAATTGTCCCATCCCTGATATGATTTTTCAGAGTGTTGAATTTCAAATACAGATTCTGCATTATTTGCATTCTTCGGAGAGAATAAATCACCGTATTTAGGCAATAGTCCGTGACCACTGTTGTTGATAAGGTCTTCGCTGATGCTGATTATATTTTGCAATGTGATATCACCCATCTGAGTTTGATTATAATAACCGGTGTAGTATAACCACGAGCGTATCAGTAATCCCTGTGCGGCGCTCTTTGTCACTCGTCCCAATTCTGTTGCAGGAAGATTTTTGTATGGCTTCAATACCTGCATAGCCTCTTGCAAATCGGCTGCTATTTGTCCGTAAACGGCCTCGGGAGAAGCTTGCTCCTGAGTGTATTCTTTACTTGACAACGTTTTGGTTATCAGTGGCACATTACCGAACAGGCGTACCAGATCGAAATAGAAATAAGCACGCAGGAACTTAGCTTCGGCAGCATAGCGGGCACGATTTTCTTCCTTATCGAACTGTGCATCCGGCAATTTCTCAAGAAGCAGATTGGCACGATAGATACCCGAATAGTATTTTTTCCACAGTGAGCGCACATTGGTAACATCGCCATTAAGCGTACCTCTGTTGAATCGCTCCATAGTAGCTCCGTCAGTGGCATTGTCGCCTCCGGCATAACAACGGTCACCCATAACTTCGCTGATCCATTCGAACGGAATACTACCCGCTCCTGTGCCCGGTGTATTTACAGCACCCCATTGCAGTACATCATATACCGATACCAGCCCCGAGAAGCATTCCGAATCGTTCTTATAATAATTTGTTTCCAGTTCTTCTGTTATCGGCTTCAGATCGAGTATGTCGCCGCAAGCCGTCATAGACAGGAATCCTGCCAAAATGATAATATATTTTAATCGAGTTTTCATATTCTTGTATTATTTAGAGTTCGGGTTAGAATGATAGATTTAAACCAACTGTAAACGTCTTAGGCTGAGGATATACACCCCTGTCGAGTCCCTGAGACATTACTCCGCCTGTCACCTCTGGCTCGTAACCTGTGTATTTAGTGAACGTGAGCAGATTGAGTGCCGAAACATATACCCTGCACTGTCTGATATGGAATTTTTCCAATTGCTTGAATGTATATCCCAACTGTATATCTTTCAGGCGAAGGAACGATCCGTTTTCGAGGAAGAAATCGGACGCGGTAGTAAAGTTCCCGTTCTGATCGTCGGAAGTAATACGCGGGTACGAATTTGAAGTTCCTTCACCATGCCAGCGATCCATTACAGTTGTCTGATAATTACTTGTCTGCAAATCCCAGCGGCGTAGTCCGTTAAATATCTTATGACCGGCAAGTCCTGTCCAGAACATATTGAAATCGAAACCTTTATATCTGGTAGAGAAACTAAACCCGAAGTTGAACTTAGGATGCGGGCTTCCGCAATATTCGCGGTCGAGCACATCTATTACTCCATCGTCGTTTTTATCTTTAAAGATCAGGTCTCCCGGTTTTGCCTTAGGCTGGATAACTGTTCCGTCAGAACTCTTATAGTTATCTATCTGCGCCTGATTCTGGAATATTCCCAATGTCTTGTTCAGATAGAAATATCCGATCGGTTGTCCGGGTTCCATCATCAGCAGGTTTTGCATCTGTATTACACTACCGCCTGTGATATATCCGCTTTCGTTACCTACTTCCAGTACCTTATTCTGGTTGTAAGAAATATTTCCGGTAACATCTATCGACCAGTCTTTTTTCAAGTCTTTACGATATCCCAAGCTAAACTCTATACCCTGATTGCGTACACTACCGGCATTGCCCCAAGGAGCAAGGTTACCAATATACATAGGTGCAGGGATGATCACCAACAGGTCTTTTGTAGTCTTACGATATAAGTCTATAGTGGTTGTAAAATCGCGCAGGAAACGGGCATCGAAACCGATATTGAACTGCTCTGATGTTTCCCATTTCAGGTCAGGGTTTGCCGTACGTCCCGGTGCTGCACCGATAGCCTGCTCATCGTCTCCGAAGTAATAGTTTTTACCCCATGTGCTGATAGTAGATACATATTGCCAGTCATCCAAAGCATCGTTACCTGTTTGTCCCCAACTAACGCGGGCTTTCAGCATATCGAGCCATTTTACGTTTTCCATGAATTTTTCGTTCGTCACATTCCATCCTGCCGATATGGAAGGGAAATGTCCGTAACGGTTGTTAGGCCCGAAGCGGTACGAACCGTCGATACGATAGGTAGCTGTCATCATATAGCGGTTGTCGAAGTCGTAGCTTATACGTCCGAAGTATGAAAGGAAAGCTTTTTTGAAGGCTCCGCCACCTGCTCCGTCACTACCTTGCTTCTTAGCCAATGCGATATATGCATATGCAGGATCATCGTATAAAAGACCTTGTTTGCTTGCCGATACATCAGTACCATTCTCTTTACGGACAGAATTACCTACCATTGCCGAGAAATTATGCTTATCTATCTTATTCATATAAGACAAAGTATTATCATTATTAAAGCCAAAGATTTGATTCATGGACTTACTCACGCCCGTATCATTAGTAAAGTTGGAACTGTTGAGACGATAAAGTGGTGTATAACCTCTCGATTCGTTGTATGTAATAATCTGATTAAGATTTGATCTCAGTGTAAATCCTTTGTAAGCCAACTGAGCGAATCCGGTCAGATTGATACGTGTATAGCTGGATGAACCGTGCGTATAATAGATACGTGCAACCGGATTCACTACTTCGGTAGCTACATAAGGCGACACGCCAAAGTCCCTCATATCGTCGTACACCGGAGTGATAGGGTCTATATTGATAGCTGAAGATATCGGTCCTGAATTACCCTGATTGGATGCAATAGATTGTCTTTTTACATGGGATACGTCAGAGTTTGTACCTATTTTCAACAAACCATTGAAATAATTGCTTTCAAAATTCAGACGTGCAGTATAACGCTCATACTTCGATTTGCCGGGTGCAAATATACCTTCCTGCATAAAGTACGACATGGATGTATTATAGAGAGATTTTTGGTTACCACCCATCAAGGATAGTTGATGATTGGTTATAGGTGCATTTTTATTGGCTATTTCACGCTGCCAGTCAGTACCTTTACCCATAGCGGATATTTGCTCTTCGGTATATGGTAATGCCTTACCCGAATTGTATGCAGATTCGTTCATTATGCGCGCATAAGCAGTCGCATCGAGCAGGTCGAGATAACGGCGAGGATTTTGTATACCATACGAACCACTGTATTCAATGCGGTTTTCGCCCTCTTTCCCTTTTTTCGTTGTTATCAATACGACTCCATTCGCACCCTGTGCTCCGTAAATGGCGGCAGAAGCAGCATCTTTCAATACTTCCATCGATTCGATATCTGAAGGGTTAAGAGATTCTATACCTCCCACAGTAACATCGTTTATCTTATTGGTGGTCATAATAAATCCATCTACAACATAAAGCGGCTCAGTACTGTTATTCGTACCTGCACCACGTATGCGGATACTGACTGCTGCGCCGGGCTGTCCGCTATTGTTCATTACCGTTACTCCGGGTACGCGCCCCTGCATTGCCTGATCGGCACGCATCAGTCCGGTCTGAGCCAGATCTTTAGACGAGATGGATGTAATAGCTCCGGTTACAAGGCTTTTCTTTTGCACTCCGTAACCGATAACAACGACTTCATCGAGTTCGTTATTTTCTTTCAACTGTACATTGAGTTCTCCGGCAGCAGTTATTCTGATTTCCTGCGGCGAATAAGCCACATAACTGAAAACCAGCGTACTATTGAGCGGAACATTCATTGTATATGCACCGTCGATATCTGTTATCGTACCTACGGCTGCTCCTTTCTGTACCACAGACACACCTATAAGGGTTTCTCCTGTTTGTGAGTCTGTTACGACACCTTTTACGGTTACCATCGCTCCTGTATTTGTGGCTTGTTGCTGAGCAAAAAGGCTACAACATGAGCAGATCAGTAGTAATACCGACAAAACAAAAATTCTGTTCATAATATTAGTATCTAATTGATTATTAATTTCTTTCGTTTAAAATTGAGCTAAAATTGTCGTTTGCTTCCAAGTTTAATTTTTTTCGTAGTCTGTATTTTGCCATTTCTACGCTGCGGAACGAGATATTGAGCAAATTGGCTATTTCTTTGTTGCTTAGATTTAATTTGAGATAGGCTAACAATTTAAGATCGCCCTGCGATAGTTGGGGATATTTTACAGCCAGCCGTTCGAGCAGTCCGCCGAAAACCACATTGAAGTATTTTTCAAATATTTCCCAGTCTTCGTTATTGTCGAGCTCTCCCTCTATTTTCTTTATTACTTTTTTTATGGTTTGCTTAGCTTCTTTACTTTGTTCATATTTTTCTGCTTCCTGTATTTCCTGTTTCAGTTCATTCATCAAGTTGTTGCGTTTTACACCGTTCATGGTGATAAAGGCAAGCCGCTTGTCTTTTTCCTGCAATTCTATTTCCAGCTTATCTTTTTCCAGTTCGAGTATCAGTTGCGACTGAATCAGGTTTTCTTTTTCCAACTTGTCTACCTGCGCCTGTTTGATCCGCTCGATACGTCTTTTCTCTTTATCGGTTTTGCGTTTGTAAAAGAGAGAGATAAGCAGTATAATAAATCCTAAGATAAAAGCATATACAAAAATCATCGGGGTACTTATATACCAAGGCACATCTATCTTTACGGAAACCTGTGCCGGCTGACCATCCAGATCGTTCGCATTACGCAACTGAATAGTATATGAGCCCGATTCGAGGTGTGTGAGTGTCAAGTAATTATCGACAGTCTCTTTTACCCAGACCGAATCTATTTCAACTATGCGATATTCTATCACACGGTCGGCATTCAGATTTACAGGATATATGTTGATAATCTTCTTATTGTTAGGAAGTTCAAACTGTTTCTCATCAAAGCCGTAATACACAGGGCTGCCTACACCATAAGCTTCCATCATTCTTATTTCCAAACGATTGGATTGATTTTTGCTTAATTGTGAGAATGCTATTCCACTCTGATAGCCTACAGCGTATGTATTCATATCCAACTTGTTGACAGCAGGCGAAATACGTTTGTTGTAGATGTGAGAGAATATACCGGCACTTTTCTCCAGTTTGTCTCCTTTTCGTACTACATAACCTATATCGCTCGGGGTCTGATACCAGAATACATTATCGAACTGAGTTAGCGATAACAAATCGGAACCCGAAATACGGAACAATTCTGACAAGCCTTTATCCACTGCCAGCTCCTGATCCTGCACATTGTACATAAGAGGGGAAGAACCGTCGTAGTACACAATGTGGTCGTCAAGCATTGTCATCAGCATAAATTCCTTGTTCTCAGACGAGGCTACATGATATTGCCTTATATCTTCTACCGAAGTCATGTCTTTGGATAAAGTAAGGCGTACAAATCCATCGCGTGGAATCATCAACCACAGATAGCCGTACTTGTCGAACAGAATATGACGCGAAGCTCCTTCATAGTTTTTTATTTTACTGACGTAATTGAGCTTACCGTCGACCATCCGGTACAAGCTAAGGCCATAATAGTCGCTCCCGACAAAACAAGTCGGGTCAATGAATGACTGAGTCAGTGCCGTTGTTCCACCTTCCTTAATCCGTACAGGCGTGTCTCCGCTGAGTCTGAATAGTCCTAAGTCGTGATTATAAATCAGTTCGCCACCGATATTATACATAGCCCATACCGATCCCGAAGTGCCATCTATCTTATAAAAATCGCCTTTGGATGTAAGTTTGAATACTCCCTGATTGGAACCGATATAAATATCGTTTTGCAGAGGCACTACGCTTCTGACAATACCGATAGATGGCTTCGGTGTATAATAGCTTTCTTTTCCTTCCATATCCAACGTGGCTACTCCTGCATCGAGCCCCATCCATATGTTTTCGTAGTTATCTATTCCTACGCTCAACACTGTAGATGTAGGCAGTCCGTTGCCTTCTCCTGCATTCTTTATAATATTTCCGCTCTCGTCAAGAATATACAAACCACCACTGGTAGTACCTACAAGATACTGTCCTTTAGGGGTTTCTCTGGCTGTAAATATTTTAGCCTTACCCAATATGGCATTTGCCTGCACATTGAGTGGCGTCAGTTTAGTATAATCGTCGGAAAGTACAAATACGCCTTTGTGTTCGAGAAAAAGCAGTATCTTTTTATCAGATGCCCTTCTTACAGCATATATGATACGGTCGTCTACAGATGTTATTTTCTGAAACTTCTTATCTGCATCCATCCTGTAAAGAAGATCTTTGGACTGTACCCATACATCACCCGAAACAATGTGCATATAGCTGAAATTGTCAAGCCCTTTGATCGTGTCTACTTCCTGTGTGTTGATATTATAGCGAATGATCATCTGATGCGACTGTGCATAGACATTACCGCCATTGTTGACAGGAGAATCGACACGCCAGAATTCGACTGACAGATTCTTAGCCGTATTTATCCATAAAGGGGTGTATTGGAATTTTCCAAATTTATCCTGTGTCCATTTCCCGAACTGGTTAACCGAACCGCTGTATAGCGTATTTGTCTTGGAATCGAAATACAGGCTTCTCATAATGCTGCCTGTACCGGGATTGCAAACTTCCCAGCGTACTCCGTCGTAAACGCCCAAACCATTGTTCGATGCAAAAAAAACATACCTTCCATTTCCGGGCGCAATGCTCCATATCTGCGACTTCTCAAGACTTCCGCATTTGTCCTGAAATGTCTCCAGATATGTATTACCCTTATCTATGGGTAATTGCGCCATTCCGTTGATGAAAGGAATAGCTAGTAATAAAAACAATATGAAGCTTTTTTTACCAACCATTTTGTTTATTCTTTATTCTGATTCTGCTACTGCTATTTTAGTATTCGGATGTAAAGTGCTGTAATATTCTCCTACAACGGTAGGCAGACCATTGGCATCTATCAGTGCACAAGGCCACAATCCCGACATGGTAGGCGATGCATTGAACCACGCATAACGGTCTACACCTTCCATTGCTTCGATCTGTGGAAGAAGTGTCTGTGTGAAAGACAGCATTTGTGCGGGTGTATAGCGGTTCTTGGCAGGATCGCCCCCTGTATTATCATCTCTTACACCAAATTCGGTAATCCATATCTTTTTGCCCCAACGCTCATAAACGGCTTTTAACGGATCGGTAAATAATGTAGCTGTATTCGGCTGATAGATATGTACTGCGATATAATCTACACGTAGGTTCTGCTCTGCCACTCCGTCCATAAACTGCACCATCCAACTGGTTTCGGACAATGACGGATAAGATGTAGCAGGACTGATCAGCTTTATACCCGGATTGAGGTTATCGCATATAAATTTCCATTTCGTCAGCGCCTCGCTAACCGACATATTTGCTTCTCCTGTCAGGTCGGGTTCATTAAATCCGAGTACATAATGTATCTTTCCTTCTTCGTAGAGTGCATTCAGTTTGTCTATGTTTGCCTGAGTTGCCGTCGCTCCGTTCCAGAACATCGGTACGAATTCGCAATTCTGGGGCATATCTGCCATCTGGTCTTCGGGGATAAATGTCCCCCATGTATAAAACCAATGGGCTTTCATGTTGATGACATTTTTCCACCATACGCCTACTGTCGTATTGGTGCTCATACCCATTCCTTTTTTTACAGAGGTGTCTTCTGCCGGAACTTCGGGAGTCTCATCTTCTGCCGGAGCTTTTACCGGAGGGGTAATTTCCGAACTGTCGCAAGCTACCATAAAGAATACCATACATAATACCATCAGTTTGAGACCGATCTGATACGGTAATGTGTGTGTTCGATTATTTTTCATATTATTTCTGTTATTTCTTATTATTTCAGGTTTAGAAAGCTTCTTCCCCCTTTCCGAAGAAAGAAGCTTCTCTTTATTTTTTTAATATGCTATGCTACCCTTGTAGCCTACATTTACGAGAACCGGTTTATCTGTATCCCAACGCCACACGTTAGCCATATCGAAATCGCGGGCGCGGTAAAATCTTTCGTACAGGTCGGCGGCTTTCTTTACAGCTCCGTCCAATCCGCTCTTATTGTCTACAGGCACATACGAGCTTAGTGCTCCTCCTTCGAAATATTGCATTTCAGACACATAGTTGTCTGCATTCGCTCCTGTGCCATTGGCTGCCGTACCTGCTACCGCATGAACCGTAGTTCCGTTAAGTAGAACATTGCTCACGATACTCTTCGATACATAACCATTATTCTGGAAAGTGGACGATATACCAGCAATAGGTAAAGCTGTAGTAGTAACACCTGATAATGCCGCGTTGCGAACAACACAATTCTCTATAACGCCTTTTCCTGTTCCGCAAATACCGCCTCCGCTAGATGTATTGATGGTTCCTCCAACAGTGATCATTGGTGACGACATATCTGCGCCTTGTCCTTCTACCAGACAATTACGGATATTTGCTCCAACTCCTGCAATACCACCACACATAAATACATTATTGAGTCGTCCGGTGAACATACATTCGTCAATACTCATATTATCGTTATTGTTTGCGCCGAAGATACCTCCTACTCCATTCACTCCGCCTACTGTAGCGCTAATGCTCATGGTAGACAGACAGTTTCTGATAGCCACTGCCGATTCTCCGCGTCCTACTATGCCTGCAATGCGGGTTTTAAGAGCTCTTACTGAGATGCTTCCTTCTGTCGTACAATTTGCAATTACAGATGCTCCTGTTTTGGCACGTCCTGCTATTCCGCCAACCATTCCGCAAGTAGTTTCTATAGTCAGATTAGCATATACATTCGATATTTGTCCACCCGTAATTTCGGCTGCAATACCACCCAGCAGGTCTCCGGTATTGGTAGATTTCAATGTACCTTTTACAACGATGTTGTCGATAATACCCACACTATGGTCGCCCACGATAACACCGAATGCCGATGTGGCTGTGATGTCTACATCAGGGAATGAAATATTTTTAATATTTCCCGTATTGGTTGTGATCAATCCGCCTTTGGTCGCGATAGATCCATATTTAAGCCCTTTTATCTGACGATTGTTACCATCTATATTTCCTGAGAATGACGGAATCGGTGTCCATGCAGGAACCAATGTGCTTAGATTTACATCTGCGATCAGTTTATAGCTTTTGCTAACTTCCTCGCGAATACGATTAAACTGGCTTGCATTAGCTATCAGATAAGGATTGTTTACTGAACCGTCTCCACCTGCAAATTCAGAATTTTCTACCATTCCGAAATTACTGTAATATTGTCCGTTTATAGTAAGACTTCCATCTGCATTGATCAGTCCGCAAGGCCATAGTCCTGCCATTGTTGGCGAGGCGCTAAACCATGCATAACGCTCTACAGCTTCCATACTTTCGAGCTGAGGGATAAGGACTTCCATGAATGCCAATATCTGCTCACGTGTGTAACGGTTTTTAGTTGGATCACCTCCTGTATTTTCATCTCTCACCCCAAATTCGGTAAGCCATACTTTCTTACCCCAACGGGCGTATATATTGCTGATAGGATTGGTAAACAATGAAGCTGTATTCGGCTGATAGATGTGTACGCCTACATAGTCGACACGCAGACCGCGAGCTATTGCTGCATCCATGAACTGTACCATCCAACTGGTTTCTTTCAGCGATGGGTAAGATGTCACCGGACTTACCAGTTTTATACCGGGATTGAGGTTCTGACACAGATATGCCCATTTTTCAAGAGCTACTTCTACTGTCATATTTGCCTCCTCTTTCAGGTCGGGTTCATTGAATCCAAGCACATATTTTATTTTACCTTGCTCATATAGTGTATTCAGCTTAGCAATGTTAGCATCTGTAACAGCACTGCCACTCCACAGCATAGGTACAAATTCGCTGTCAGGCGCATTTGCCTGTTGCGCATCGGGAATAAATGTACCCCAAGTGTAATACCAGTTTGAATTAAGGTTGCTTACATTCTGATACCATACGCCATTTGTCGTACTGGTACTCATTCCAACACCTTTTTTAGAAGAGCTGTTAACGGCAACTTTCAGTGTTGCAACTCCATCTGTATTATCTTTTGCTGTCCGCAGGTCTGAATTTTCACATGAAGAAAGCGCGATGGCCAGAACCAATATGAATGCGATGTGATTCCATAAGGAAAAAGCATTCTCAGCATAATTTCTGATTATATTTCTCATGATAAATTTTTTGTATTAGAAAAGCCGGGACTTCTCCTTAATATTACCTCTATAAACAGAAGTCCCGACCGGTTAAATTATCTTTTTCTGACTAAACTTAGAGTTGTCGGTGAAATAGTTCCATTGTATCCTACATTTCTTAGTACAGGTTTACCTGCATCCCATTTCCAGATAGTCGTAAAGTCGAATCCTAAAGACTGATAGAATGCCTGTGTGAGTTCAGCTGATGTCTTAGGCGCTCCGTCAAGACCGGCTGCATCATTATCAGGAGTATATCCGCTGGCTACACCACCTTCGTAGTACAATACACCCGAAGAATAGTTATTAGCATTAGTTCCTCCGCCATTGGCAGCCGTTCCGGCTACACCATGTACTGTAGTACCATTGAGTAATACATTGCTGACTACGGAATTTTTAATGAATCCATCATTCTGGAAGGTCGACACGATGCCCGATATAGGTAATGAAGTAGTTGTGACTCCTGTAAATGCAGCATCGCGAACGATACAGTTTTCCATTGTTTTCTTACCTGTTCCGGCGATACCTCCCGTACTTGATGTGTTTATAGAACCTCCTACAGTAATCATAGCCGAAGCTATGGTTGCACCTTGTCCTTCTACCACACAGTTACGGATATTGGCTGCTACACCAGCTATACCACCACACATAAATACATTGGTTATTTTTCCGGTAAACATACATTCGTCGATGCGCATATCGTTATTGTTGTTTGCTCCGAAGATACCTCCAACACCGTTAGTGCCACTGGCTGTATTATTTATACTCATAGAAGACAAACAGTTTTTAATTACTACACCAGTTTGTCCACGACCTAATATACCTGCAATTTGTCTTCTGGATGCTGTTATAGTTAATGTACCTTCTGATGTGCAATTCGAAATTGTACTTGGAGCTGTTATTGCCCTTCCAACAATGCCTCCAGACATATTACACGATGTAACTATTTCCAGATTTGCATATACGTTCGTTATCTGTCCTCCGGTAATTTCACCAACAACACCTCCAAGTATATCTCCTGTGTGTGTTGAGGTCACAGCACCTTTTACTACCACGTTTTCGATAGTTCCTGTATTATGGTCTCCTACAATAACGCCAAACGCTGCTGTAGCTTTGATATCGATACCTGTAAATGCTATATTCTTGATATTACCTGTATTATTGGTTATAATACCTCCCTTAGTAGCGATAGAAGCATAAGTTAGATTTTTCACCTGATAGCCACCTCCATCAATCGTACCGGAGAATGTACCTATTGGTGCCCATTTATTTTCTTCCGGTAACGTTGCCAGATCGACATCGGCTGTCATCTTGAAGTTCTTATCTGCGTAATCACGTATTTTGCTAAACTGTGTAGCTTTAGATATCAGGAATGGATTTGCAGCTGTACCGTCTCCACCATCGAATTGTTCTTCAGCAAACAGTTTGATTGCTTTCTCTACTGACGCAACTTTACCCAACGTTACTTTCACGCTCATATCAGCACTTATAAATCCTGTCTGAGGTGTAAGAACTAACGAAGCTCCCGATATAGAGGCTGTTACGTTTTCCGGTTGCTGTACGATTGTAGCCACAGCTGTAGCCGGAGTATAATTCAGCGGTTTGGTAACAGTAGTTGTTATTTCAGATATAAGAGATGGGAAATTGGTAAATACCAATATATCGGCAGGAGTGGAAGACGTGATCGTTCCTGTATTCTTCGCTGCGATAGCCGACAGATAATTTTCGCCTGTAACGTTCATATCAGCAGCATTACAGTTGGTTATTGTTCCTGCATTTACAGCAACAAGACCTGCTACATATTCAGTACCTGTAACCGAACCTGAGATAGTAAGATTGCTGATCTTAGCAGCAGCAGTCGTGTAACCAAACAATGCTACATTTGTAGTCCCTGTAATATTAATACCCGAAATTGTTTTTCCATTACCGTCAAACGAACCTGCAAACGGAGCAGCTTCTGTACCCAGAGGTTGCCATGAAGCACCGTCAAGATTGATATTCTCAGTTAGTTTAAAGTTCTTATTTGACAGGTATTGTACTTTTTTCAGCAATTCTACACTGTTTATTTCATAAGGAGCTTCGGCAGTTCCGTCTCCATTTACAAACGGTGAAACAGTAATAGATACAGGTACTTCAGTACGGACACCAAAAGTTACAATAAGGTCGAGAACTCCACCGATAAAGCTGTCACCCGGCGTCAGCGTAAGTACGCCATTTCCGGTTTTCTTATCTATTGTTATTTTTACATTCAGTCCTTCAACCGGATTTTCAACTACAATACTGGACATAAACGGATCTACTGTGAACGGAATATCTACAGCTTCGGTCAGTCCATTTATACTATTGTATTTTTCATCCATTGTGAAAGTGATAGGCGCATTCGGGTCTGTATCTTCAGCCACCGTAAAAATCTGGCTGCAATAGTAAGATTTTCCGTTTATCTGCACATCTATCTTTAATGTAAAGTCACCCAATTCGATAGGCTTTCCTTCGATCGGGATTTTTACAGAACCATCGGCAACCAGTTCTACCGACTGTTCAGATATATATACACCATTTATTTCCTTTGCTCTCACTTTGGCAGAAGCTCCGCCACCCTGATAATGCAAATTGAAAGTATTGTGAGAAGACATCTGTGCGTTCTGCACAAAGCTTCCCTCAATAGAAGAGTTTTCGCAATCGATTTCAAATCTCACCGATTCGGTTTCATCGTCCTTTTCGCAACTGGCAAAGGCCAATAACAGAAAAAGACAACAAACTAGCGAGTGTAATTTGAGAAGTGTCATTTTTTTCATAGGTATTTGATTTAAATTTTAAAAGTTTTGTTTAGACTTAAAAATCTAAATGCAAATATTGTCAGAGATGCTGTTTTTTAAAAGAAATACACCCCTACAAATGCCCTACAAATATAAATATATAACCCTACAAAACAACAACAAGAGATGAAAATATAAACATAAACACCCCATATTAAACACTTTAACTAAAAGCAAAGGCACAACACTATGCTCTACAACACAAAAGAAGATGTTCTAAAAGCATTCATCTGCTTCATTGCTTGCTTCATCAGTCGTAGGTCACATACTTTAGTATGCTCCCGTCCTCCTGAGAACCAGCGGCTTCGCATCTAAACACTAGTAAAACACCTTTGATTTAAATAGCAAAAGAGACTACCCCTTTTACTTTCGGGATAGTCTCTTGAAAAAATTTATGCTTTAGAACAATCTTTACTTATTATATAATGTATAGGCTATTCCCATTTCGAGTCCACGCAATTCTGCCAATCCTCTGAGGCGGCCGATACATGAATATCCCGGATTAGTTTTCTTATGCAGGTCGTCTATCATCTGATGTCCATGATCGGGACGGAAAGGAATCGAGATATTACGTTTTTGTTGCACTTCCAGCAGTCCTTTCATTACGCCGTACATATCTACATCTCCTTCGAGGTGATTGGCTTCATAAAAGTTGCCTTCTGCATCGCGCTGCGTCGCACGCAGGTGAACGAAGTTTACACGATCGCCCAGACGTTTTATCATATTCGGCAGATCGTTGTCAGCTCTTACACCAAACGAACCTGTACAGAAACACAATCCGTTAGACATATTAGGTACGGCTTCCACCAACTTGTTAAAATCACTCTCGGTACTCAATATACGAGGCAAACCGAGTATAGCATAAGGCGGATCATCGGGGTGAATAGCAAGCTTCACTCCCACCTCATCGGCTACAGGAGCTATTTCGCGTACAAATTCTATCAGATTTTTGCGCAGTGTTTCGGCATCTACATCCTTATATCTGTCGAGCTGCGCCTGAAACTCCTGTAATGTAAAGCTTTCTTCTGCACCGGGCAGTCCTGCTATCATATTGCGTACAAGCAAGTCTTTATCAGCCTGCGACATGCTTTCGTAACGGGCTTTTGCTTTTGCTATTTCTTCTGCTGAATAATCTTTTTCGGCTCCGGGACGTTTCAGTATAAAAAGTTCGAATGCCATAAATGCTGCACGTTCGAAACGCAGTGCTTTTGATCCGTCCGGCATTGTGTATGCAAGATCGGTGCGCGTCCAGTCCAGTACAGGCATGAAGTTGTATGTAACGATCATCACTCCGCATTTAGCCAGATTGCGGATGCTTTCTTTATAATTTTCAATATACTGTTTGTAGTTGCCTTCCTGCGTTTTTATATGTTCGTGTACAGGAATACTTTCTACTACAGACCATGTAAGTCCTGCTTTTTTAACTTCATCTACACGTTTTTGTATTTCTTCTACTGTCCATACTTCACCGTTTTTGATGTGATGCAGAGCAGTTACTATACCTGTTGCTCCGGCTTGTCTTATATCGGCAAGAGATACGGGATCGTTTGGTCCGTACCAGCGCCATGTTTGTTCACTTAATATCATGATTTGAATTATAAGTTATGAATTATAAATTATGAATGAAAAAGTTAGATGGAGAATGCATCGAAACCTCCGTCGATAACGAGGATAGTCCCCGATACAAATTTAGAAGCGTCACTGATCAGATAGTGAAGAGAGCCAAGTAGTTCGTCAGCTTCACCGAAACGGCCGTATGGCGTGTGTGCCAGAATGGTTTTGGAACGGTCAGTATATGATCCGTCAGGATTCAGGAGCAGCGCTCTGTTCTGATCTGTGATAAAGAAACCGGGAGCCAATGCATTCACACGAAAATTTTCTCCAAATTTGAGGGCAAGCTCACCTGCCATGTATTTTGTAAAGTTAGCTACTGCTGCTTTTGCCGCACCATAACCTGCTACACGAGTCAACGGACGCAATGCCGACTCGGATGCGATATTGATAATATTACCTGCTCCACTGTCAACCATTGCTTTGGCAAATACGATGGTAGGTATTACTGTACCGAAAAGGTTTAGGTCAACTACTTTTTTGAAAGCATCTATTTCCAGATCGAAGATTGTCTTATCCGGCGGGATAGTTGCACCCGGCATATTTCCTCCGGCAGCATTTACCAGAATATCAATTCTACCGTAAGCTTTTACAATATCTTCACGGTTTTGCTCCAGTATTTCTTTTTTAAGTACATCGGTTACTAAAAACATGGCCTCTCCGCCGTCTGCTTTTATTTTGGCCACGAGTTCATTTCCTTTATCTTCTACCCTGTCGAGTATTACTACTTTGCATCCTTGTTTTGCGAGATACTGAGCCATATCGGAACCCAGAATACCGCATCCTCCGGTAATCAGCACTACTTTGCCTTTTACACAGAATAAATTGTCGTTCATAATCAGATAGTTTTTAGAGTTTATAATTGTTATAGAAATCTACATTTTCTTTTATCAGTATGTCGATAGGCATATAATTGACCTTTTCGGGTATCTGCTTGAACAGGAAATAATTTCCCATTGCTTTCACCGCATCGTAGCCTTGCAGTTCGGGACGCTGCGAAAGGATGAATGATACCTGGCTATTGCGTAAGGCTTCCATGTTCTGTTCTATGGCATCGTGCCCTATCAGCCTGATTTTTTCGCACAGTGATTTATCCATTTCCGCCAGCAATCCAATCAGCTCATATATACGTGAATTCAAAACAATACCACCGACCAGACCGGAGCTGTTTTTAATTATATTTTCCAGTTCTTTGAGGCTCTGGGTATGATTGTCGGGATCAACTTCTATGTGATGTATGCGTCCTTTATAATTATTTTTTTGCAGATAGTCCATAAAGCCCTGCTCGCGGGTCTTCATCTGTACCGATATTTCTTTGTACTTGAAGCGTATGTGTGCAAAGAAAACATCGGCATCGAACCCAACCTGCCCCAAAAGCAATTTAGCCGCAATAGTACCACTTGCAAACGAATCGCCTCCAAAATAAGACAGGTCATTCTGCCCCGAAATTCCGGAATCTATATAGATATATGGTATTTCCCTTTCGTCCAGTTCCTGCGATAGTTTGATAACATGCTCGCCAAACAGAGTGGCAATGAGAACACCATCGAATTTTTTTTGTTTAAACGCTTTCAATGCCTTGTTGAATGAACTGCGGTCGTATTGGTCGAATTGAAAAAATTCGGTACTGATATTGAACTTCCGCAACTCGACAGTAGCTCTTTCTATACCATCGCATACCAGCTCCCAATAGCTACCTTCCGAGTATGAGGGAGTAATGGCGGCAAAACGGTAACTACGTTTAGATGCCAGAAAGCGAGCCACCATATTGGGCTCGTAGTTGATCTCTTTCAGTACTTTCTCTACCTTAGCTTTCTTTTCGGGCGACACCTTACCTCTGCCATGCAGTACTCTGTCGACTGTGCCGGGTGATACTTCAGCCAGTTTGGCTATATCTATTATGCGTATATTTTTGTTATCTTTCATTCGGTTTAATCTAAAATAATAGTACTGTGTGCGCACACACCATATATTATTACAAATGTATCACTAATAATTATTTAAACAATATGTGTGCGCACACAGAAAAAGCATAAACATATATATATCATTGATAATAAAACAATTATAAAAATATTAAAAATTTAAAAATGTTATAGAACATATTAGATGTTCAATTATTTGCTGCGCGCAATCACAGATTGCTTGCCATACTTTGCCCAAAGCGGCAAAGTATGCAAAACGCTTTTGCGCCACGCTTCATAGGACGACCCGTTAAAGGGCTCAAAGGCTAAACAAAAAAACTCGCTCATGGTTTTTGCATAATACGAACCAACGGCTAAGCTCAAACACGTTTTTGTTTTACGCCTTTCTCTCCCTACGGGTACCCCGTCCATAAAGCTAACGGCGCGGGCTGACGCTCGATTGGGGGAGACGATAGCCCTGCTTTGTCAGCGCGTCCCGACTTTGTGCATTAGCTACGCAAGCGGGCACCTGTCCGGTGAAGGCGGCGTAGGAGGGGATGGGGCGATAGCCCGTTCGTCCCTTTCAGCCGACAAGCCGTTGACAGGTCGCTGAGGAGCGAAGCACTAGAGTTTTGTTTACTTTTGGGCGATGCAAAAGTAAAAACAAGCACGGGAGTGCGCGTTAGTAATAAACTGGTCTTATAAAGATTAAATGAAGATGGAGGTTATGCGTAGAAAAAAGGAACGTTTATTCAATACAATATCAAATACGTATCTGACATAAATATTTATGAAAAAAAATAACAAAGGGGCTGATCCATCGCGGATTCGCCCCCTTCTGAGTGTGTTAACCTATAATACAAACAAATCTAATCAAAGTCGTATATAAAGAATATTCCTGCCGGAAAATGAGTGTGATGCTTATAATTATTCACCAACACAGGTTCAGGCTTGCTAAAGTTGAAAACGCTGATGTTGTTAAGCAGGAAATTTGTTCCATATCCTTTTATCGTAGTCTGATATACCTCGCCACTGACAGGATGAACAGCCAGATTGTTGTAGGCCATACCTGCATCATTCATATGTTCTTTGGCATCGGTCAGATATTCAGATGTTCCTGTACTGAAAATATGACGATATATCTTTGTAGAAGCATTGCTATAATAGATAGTATCACCTTTGGCACTGATGCCCGGAGTAGCCCCAAAGCCTGCACCTACTTTCCCTTCCGTTACTTCATTGGTCTTGATTACGGAATAGTCTTTTGCGTTTATTTTCAAAATCTTATTCGGTGTTCCGGTTGTAGATACATAGAGATTACCGTCAGCTGTTTTAATTACACCCGAAACGGCGGCATCGAGTTCTATCTTGTGAGAAACTACAGTTTTTCCGGCTTCCAGTACAAGGATCGATCTACTCGCAGGAACAAATACTTTATTCTCGACTACTGCCATCCTGTTTTTCAGAGCGCCCTTAGTTCCGTCTACAAATTTTATCGTGCCGGTAGTGGTATTGAATAAATAAACACCGTTGCCATCCCTGATAAAGATATTATCAGTGCCTAATACTGCGATATGTGTCGGCCAGCTGAGAACAGATATTTTATCGTTGTATGCCACTTCTTTTTTCAATGTTTCGGCATTGGCAATAATCAACATACCATCGCTGTCATACTTACCAATATTGCTTTTTCCATTTTGCGAAATAATATACATTTTCCCATTCCCAATAAAAAGATCCTCTGCACCGTTACCAAGTTCTGTTCCATTAGCCTTCCAGTACACACTGTCAGTAATTTCGCCGTTAGGAGAGATAAATGTAAGAAAACTGTTCTCCTGAAAAGCACTACCTTCATTGAGTATAAATGTTCCGTTGCGATACTTTCCGTAAACAGTAAGATTGACTTTTGTAGACGATTCTCCGTTCGGATTTATACAGGTCAGCGTCACGATATAGTTGCCCGGCTCTTTTTTCACAAATTTGAAAAGGGAATCGGTAGCCAAAGATTCCGATGTAGATTTAAGGTCGTCATTTACAGACCATACGAATTTGCTTTTCGAATCACTTGTCACATTTGCCTTGAGGTAAATAGTATCTCCCTGTGCAACAGACGTTATACCGGAAAGATTGACGATAGCGGTCTCAGGCTTAGCCGTATCAGGTGTTGTAACAATATCATCATCGTCTGAACATGAAGCAAATCCAAGAAATAATGCAAATGCAGTGTAATAAAGTAATTTTTTCATTTTAGTTTTTATAATACTATTTATATTTAACAATCACATATAGCTTATTATCTAATCTTAATTGCCTCCTGCTTTAGCTGGAGGATAGGATAATAATCGGAGAAAAGGCTTCAGCCAAAGCAGCTTCGACTAAAGTCGTTTTCTACTCGCTTAATTATCCACGACTTAAAAGTCGTGGCAACTAATATGCTTAATAATAAAATTTCACATTTTCTCTGTAAATAAAGTGTTACTATCAATTTCTTGTAGGGATTGATTTTCCTAACAGATGCAGGTCTTCGGCTCCGGCTACTTCGGTAGATACTTCGCCAAGCCATCCGGCCTCCTGATTTACGCCTGTATATACTTTCACAAAGTCGATACCGGGCAAGTGTACCTTGTTTCCGTTTTTGTCTACTGCCCAGCTGATGTCGATAGCCGATTCATCATCACTGTTAGGTGCATTATCGGCATAGCCCCAGTCGTAAGCATAGAGTACCCAGTATGAACCCTGCCCGCTTTCGTCTATGGCATTATTAGGAAGCAATGTACCTTTAAAGGTGATCTTATCTTCCGTTATCCAGCTTGGATAATAGCTTTGGCGATGAAACATATTTTTGGCTTTATAACCCGAATTACCCTGATTGTCTTCCCACATTATATACTCATCTGTGGCCTCTTCGGTTTCATTTTGTGGTTTATAGTAGGTAATCTCATAGTTTTTTATCGTTGCAGGTTTATTATATTCACTACCCGCTATTTCGTACCATTCGTCATCATCCGGCTTTCCATTACCATTTTTATCATAAGCTACCATGATAATACCCGGCTCGCAGTTACCTCCTCTGCCCGGCGCTTCGGGATTCGGATTTGCAGCTGACCAGAATGCATTACCTTTTACACGAAAATCACGTTTACCCGGTACATTTACTATTGTATGGTCGAAGCCGAAAGTTACATATCCGCCAAAGCCGCCAAGATGTATCATCGATGAGTTTGGTCCTTTAATAGCGTCTTCGGCTTTTTTTCTAATTGTCTCTTTTGTGTCGCCATCTTCGCATGAAGGCAATTCGTTCACAAATTGTCCTACAGCAGGCAGATAATCAAAGACTGTAGCGATGTAAGCACTATATTCGGTCGCTTCTTTGCTTACTGTTATTTTAGTTTCTGCTTTTTTCTCTATTGAGCCGCTCTTGGCTGTTAGTGTAAACAGATAATCTCCTGTTTCGAGTGCCAGAAATTGCAGGTCTTTAGTCTGGCTTACAACTGAATCTTTTATGTTCAATGCGGTATTACTCATTGTCCATGTAAATGTCCCATTAGTAAAACCTTCGATTACAGGCTCTACTGTCTGTATTTTACATCTGTCTGTACCATACTGCGCCTCAACCCCTTTTATTTCGTTGATTGCAGCAGGTGGTGTAACAGGCGGTGTGATATCATCATCGCTACAAGCGGCAAAGCCGGTAAATAAGGCCGTAAACAATACGAGCCGTACATACTTTTTTAAATCATTCCTTTTCATTTCTCAGATAATATTTTAATAATTAATGCAAATTCTTATTTATAGACAAAGGCAAAGTGTGCCGGTATATTTCCTGCCAATACACGCCATTTCATTTTTCCTTCGGGAGAGAAGCAATAGACATAGCCTGTAACCACATAATTTTGTGCATCGGTAATGTATATCTCCTTCGTTTCGGGATGAACGGTCAGCCCGTATGGTATCACAATCCGTTTGTCGGTACCGTCCGTAATTATCCTATCAGAGATAATCTCCTTCGTGCGGGTGTCTAATATGCCGTATGTCACTGTGTTCTGTCCTGTATTGTAGCTGAAAGCCACACTGTAATAATAAAGGGAATCACCACTCATATACATTCCGCCGACAGGTATATCCAGTTTTTGTTTCACTTTGTTTGTTTTACTGTCGATAACATACAGATTGGGTGGCACATTGTAGTAATCGCCGCGTGAACTCACATAGATATCGCCGCGTTTGTCGATCTGCATGCGGTGAGGGTTGATACCTACCTCTATCTTTTCTATCTCGGTAAATGTATTCAGATCAACTACCGATACTGTACGGTCATAATTAGGTACGCGATAGCCTCCCGAATTGGCGACATACAATTTTCCGTCATTTATCACTATCTCTTCAGGCTGATAGCCGACCGTCACCTTGCGGGTGATTTCAAGGGTTGTAGTATCTATTTCGGCTACAAATCCGATCTCGGCATTCGGATTAACTTCTACTTTTCCTGCATAGGAACTGATATATGCCTTGCCATCGTGAAATGCCATATAACGGCAGTTAGGCACACTGATGCGTTTAATATGCTTGGCAGATTTTACATCCATTACTTCTATAAAGTTGGAGCAGTTGATAACAGAGTACAGCTTACTACCGTAAATCTTTATATCATTGCCCACATCACCCAACTCCTTCACAATCTCCGGATTGCGTGCCGAAAATATGTCGCGATGATACACGCCCGTAGCATAATCGAAATAGTCGATAGATGCGCGGTTCATCCCCATATTGCCCTCATTGAGCACATAGAAGCCTTGTATATTACCTTCGAGTATAGAATCGGCGGATGGTGGTGTCACCTGTTCTTTTTCTTCTTCGAAAATATAGATATCGTCCCTACATGAGGCGTATTGCAGCATCAGCACAGCAATGGCTGCGAATATCAATAGTTTTCTGTTCATATTTCCACGCTTATTATAAATTTAAAATTGCGGCCGGGCATCGGATAATTGAGAACAACTTCATACTGCTGATCGAAAATATTATTTATCTCAACAGCCCCTTTGAATTTGTAGCCTTTGTATCTGATCATTTTCTGTAACGACATATCGTGTGTGTACCAAGGTTCTATATGATTTTTAGGTATGTTATTTATAGCACCGTTGTAGCGTTCGCCGATGTATATAAAGCTGTAATTAAGCCCCCAGTCGTTATATTGCGCATTGAATATCGCTGAACCACTGTGCCAAGGGGTATAGGGTATCTGGTCACCGTACGAGCTTAAGGGTTCTCCATTGATGGCTTTCTGAAAATCCTGCATTTTCGAATAAGAATATGTCAGGTTCAGATTGGTTTTCACTTTCCCTATATGCGCTTGTACGCCGCCGACCACGTCTATACCTTTGCCTTTCATCTTTCCCATGTTCGTCATCATCCAACGAAACTGGCTTCCGGTAGGCGCAGCAATGATTTTGTCGGTCACATTCAGATAATAGGCATCGACCTGTAGTGACAATCCGTCGAGAATCGCATTTTTCCGAAAAGGTTTGTTATAGCTGAATCCGACATTATACTGATTGGTGTATTCGGGCTTCAGGTTGCTGTAGCCGACCTGTGTATAGTACAGATCGTTGAAAGTAGGCATACGGAATATACGCTTGGCAAAAGCCCTGAAATTGAGATCGTGCCGGCTGAAAGGCTTATAGCCTAAAAACACAGCGGGTGTAAACACATGCTTGTCGGGCGACTTGGTATTATAGCGTACTTTCTCCTGCACAAAAGAACCGACAATGCTTGCCTGTGCTTTCAGTTTCCCCAGATTGAGGGACGATGCCAGTGAAGCAAGTGTAGTATAGCGTTGTGGATAGGTAAATTTAGTACCCACGCCTTTCATCGTGCCATTCAGCTTGTTGTACTGAAAATCGACCGACAGGGAAACATCCCAAATGGGGAGGATATTATACATATTCACAACGGACAGATAGGCTTCCTGCTGATAATATTTATTATCTACCTGTGCTTTCTCCGTTACATTCTCGTTCAGAAATTCCACACTATCGCGTGCTATGTAGTGTGTGTAGTCGTAAGCAAATTTAGCACGTGCCTGAAACTTGTATTTATCGGTAAATTCTTTGTTGAAACTAGCCTGTGCAAAGAAGTTTTTGTCACGCAGACGCTCTCCGTTAGACCATTCCGTATCTGTAGCTACACTTTTTATATATCCCGGTAATCCTCTGTCGGAATCGTAATAGTAAAGCTTGGCTTCCCAATAGCCTCTGTCTACAAGCCCGTACAATCCTGTCTCGACACGCAATGCTTCTATGTCGCTATTCTGGCGGACAGCAGTGGTATCGTAAGCAGTTGAGCCATCGAGATTCTTGCGTTTGTAGCGAAATTTATATTCTCCATTGGATTTGATAAATTCAGAACTAAGGCTTAGATTTATCTTATTGGTAAGCTTCTGTTCCCATCGCACCGATGGATTAATCAGGTTTATAGATCCGGCTTTGTAACGAACCAGCAGGTTAGTCTTCTTGCCATCCGCAAATTGCGGCTTTCGGGTTTTCATATATACAGATGCGGCTGAAGCAAAGTCTTTTGCAGGTTGGAAAATTTCGCTCTTTTGTCCGTTATACAGCGATATCTCTTCCATATCGTCGAGTGAAAATTTGCCCAGATCGACAGTTCCGTTCTGCGCATTGCCCAGTTGTATGCCATCGTAGAATACACCCACATGCTGAGACCCCATATTGCGGACATTCACAGTCTTGAGTCCGCCCATACCACCGTAATCCTTTATCTGTACTCCGGCAAAGTAGCGTAGGGCATCGGCTACATTGTGACTATTAAGCTGTTCGAGTTGGACTCCCGACAGCTTCTGAGAAGGTATGACTTCCTGAAAAGGTTTGGCAACAATCACTATCTCGTTGAGATGTTGTAAACTATCCAACTTGTGTTGTGCCGACGCAGACAAAAACAGATTCAACAGCAGGGCTGCGAAACCAAATTTTTTAAAATACATTTTTAAGCCGATTGAACATTATCAATAGCTTACAGAAAAAATATTGAAGATTGAGTGAGTAAGAAACAGGAGTAAGTCCCGATTGATATTCTTATCAGTGTTCTTCAGCTCCATTTCCCCGAAAGCTTTAAACTATATATCAATCTTGGCAGGTCTTCTGACTTACTCTATCTCCGAACGTCCTTCCCAATATTCAGTGAACAGTGAGCAGTTAACAGTTAACAAAAGAATGATAACTATAACTGACGACTGATGACTGTCAATCAGTGGAATTTGGTTTTGTTCGAAGACTTTTTTCAATTGCTTGTTAACTGATGACTGTTAACTGCTCACTGAAAAGAGCTTACAGCAGCGGGTCTGTTCAGGATTTTCACCTGATTCCCTTTTCATCACTTTTCCGAAGAAGCGGAAATTGTGACACCAAAATCTGGGTACAAAGGTAGTGGTTTATTTACGAATTAAACAAGTATTTTTTCGTATTAAATTTTTGTTTTTTTGTATACATGTGAGGTACAAATATTTATTACTTTAATTTGTAGTTGAAGTAACATGTTCAATTATTTACTGCGCGCAATCACTGATTGCTTGCATTCCTTTTGGCCTAAGCCCCAAAAGGAATCAAAAAGTCTTTTATGCCACGCTTCATAGGACGACCTGTAAAACGGTTTAGGAACTGTTTAAATTTGACCGAAAATATTTCATTTAACCCTGATTGTTTACAAACCACGCAAATAGCGCCAATGCAATAAGACCTGCAATAACAGCCAGTGTAATCTTAACCTTACTATACGGTCTGTCGCCGGTGACACGCCCCGTACGTCCGTTCACAAAGAAGTGATATAGCTTGTTGCCATACGTGTAAGACGACATATAGACAGGCAACAGTATGAGCTTGAACTTAATGTTGCTGAAACGTGTCTTTTTAGAATCTACACGCTGACTATCGCCACCGATATCGCGCCGGATCGCATAATCGATCTCCGCTTCCATCCTTCGGCGTGCATACTCGTATCCGGTAGTCATGTTCATCACATACTTTTCGGTAACAAAGCCACTGAGAAAACGGTTATCGGCATCCACCATATTCATCGTATCCCAGTTTTGTATCTTGCTCATCACATCGGACGGTATCATTCCCGAAGCAGGAACCATCACATCGTCGAAAAACAGCGATATATGCCCGCTGCGGTACGACCATCGTGTGCGGACTACGGTCTGCCTGTTCTTACCGCTTCCTACAGTCGTTGTATAACTGTCGCCACGCTGACCTGAATAGTCGGTATTGGTCTGCGCATCGTATGTCCAGCAAGGAATATATACACCTTGAAGCTTATTGGAATAAAGAGCTCTCTGCTTTAGTTTATTGGGGGCAAACCACAGGCTTTTGATCCACGTTTGCATATGACTCTGCATCTCGTTATCCGCCACCTTAAACGGCAACAGATACGACGGACGGATCAGACGCTCCATGTGTACGTCCGATTCGATGAAGGGCATGCTGCAATAGGGACACTCAGCCGACTTCATACTTTCATCGAATGTGGATTCTGCACCGCACTTGCGACAACAGATCACTTTGGTTGCCTGCGTATCGAGCAGCTCAATGTCCTTTGCATATTGCTCGAAATCGAGTTCTTCAACTTCGTCTACAACTTTGGCATTGATGGGCGTATCCGCCCCGCAGTAATCGCAATGAAGAAAAGTAGTACCCGGCTTATATTTCAGGGCAGCGCCACAATGTATGCACTGATAGGTGTCGCTGCCCAGTGATATATTTTCGGTTATATCTGACATGTTTTTTTAGTCTTGTTTTGGAAGCGGTGGAGGTGTTGTTGCCCACAGGTCTTGCAGGTCGGGTTGTCCACCTGCCGGCACCCAGTCGGCCAGTCCTTGTTTCCACACAAGAGTTTCACGCGTAATCACCTGTTTTTGGGCAAGCTCGGTCAGGCTGCTTTTATTGAAAGGCCCCGACTGCTTACCGTCTACCGCCACATAATATGCTACTGTGCCGGGTATTGGCGGAGGCGTAGCCTGTGTATTTTGTGCATTCTGATTGTTCTGCATCTGGTTAGACATTGCCTGTGTCATCTGGTTGGCCATAGCCATACCAGCACCTAGTCCGATACCCATACCGGCCGTACCTGAAGGATTTTCAGCAGCGGCTTCCATAGACTTGGCAGCTTTCAGTTTCATCAGTTTATCGAGGTCTATCTTGTCAAGACGGCTCAGTTCGAATATTTCTTTTTTCACCTCTTCCGGCATCGAAACGTTTTCGATGAGGAATTTAGTAACGTCCATACCATAAGCTGTGAAATCGTCTTTCATGTAGCCATAAATGGCCTCCGACAATTCGTTGAGGTTGGCAGCATAAGTCTCTACCGGAAGTTCTGCTTCTCCGGCTGCATCCGTAAAACGGGTTACGATAATGCTTTTAAGCTGTTCTTTGATATGTTCGGTGGTGAATGTCTGGTTTGTACCTACTATTTCGCGGATGAACACAGGAGCATCGGTCACCTTGAACGAATACAACCCGAATGCTCTGATCTCGACCATACCGAAACGGTTATCGTTAAGGATTATAGCATTCTTGGTACCCCATTTCTGGTCGATGAAGTTTTTTGTACTCACAAAATACACTTCTGCCTTGAACGGACTGTTGAATCCGTATTTCCAACCTTTCAGCGTGGTCAGGATAGGCAGGTTCTGGGTATTAAGGGTATATGTTCCGGGAGAGAATGTGTCGGCAATCTGTCCTTCATTAACAAATACCGCCATTTGCCCTTCGCGGACAATCAGCTTCGCATTGTTTTTGATCTCATTGTTATACCTCTCGAAACGATAAACGATCGTATCCTGTGTATTGTCAAGGAACTCAATTATGTCTATAAGTTCGTTTTTCAGTCTGTCAAAAATACCCATGTGATATAAGTTTTTGTGTTAGTATTATTTTTCTTCAAATATAAGTGATTTTTTGCCTTGTGGGGAAATTATAGTGATGGTTTTAATTTTTATTTTAAGATTATATTCAATGAATAATTCTGAAATAGTTTATCTATAAGATATCAATGTACTAATGATAGCGATCTTTGAAGAAGTGAAATAGTGTACCCAAAAGGAGGTAAAGGTTATGAAAAGTAAAAACTATATAAATTCGTTACTTTTTAGTTAAAATTATATCACGCAAAGACGCGAAGGCGCAAAGAAAAAATACTTGTAACTTGTAACTACCAATAGGATGCAGAAACAGCGTTCGGAGTTAGCCAATTGCATTCGCCCCTACAGGAGAAAAGTAATGGAACAAAAAAACAATGTAGATCCGTTACATTCGTTACTTTTTAGTTAAAATTATCTCACGCAAAGACGCGAAGGCGCAAAGAAAAATGTACGATTCTTTGAACAGAATACAGAAGGAATGTCTATGCCAGTAAGAGATGAAAAGTAATGGAACAAAAAACAATGCAAATCCGTTACATTCGTTACATTTTAGTTAAAATAAAAGAGAATTGAAGATTAATCTGCTTACTATCAATAAAAAAATGTAATGTTTATCACCTTTTAGGTTGTAAAGTATGAAAAAGAATTATAACTTTGTTAGGATTAGATTAATACCTCATATATGAAATTCTTAACACTTCTTTTTGTTCTGTTCTTTTTATCCGGTTGTTCCAATATGCTGCCCGAACCCGACCTTCATCTGAGGCTGAAAGGTCAGAAGCAGACAATCAACAGTATTATCTCGAATGGGGAAGTACTCCCCCACTCTGTGGCTGCACTCAACAAGGATCAGGAAATAGATTCGTTTTACCAGTTGTACCAGAATGGAGAGAACAGTTTGCTAAAAGTATCGGAAACTCATTTATGGAACAGTGAGCCTAGCGACACTACGTTTGTGTACTATTTTGACAAATATGAAAATCTGTTTGCTTTTCAGGTAAAGGTCACTTTATCGAACGACAGCCTGTACAATTCGGCAACTGCCTTTTATGACAACTATATGGAAATAGTATCGCAGGAATATGCCACTATAGACAACTGCGACATACCAATGGATGGTACAGATACATTGTATGTCGATTTTTCCAAATACCGTCTTCCTACCGATGTAAAGACTTTCGCAAAGGAGAAAAAGATTATTCTGCGGAACCGGTAGACAGGGAGTTCTGTAAAGGGGCTATAATATTCAGAATATTGGCGGTTTTAGCCAAATCAATTCGACTAAAGTCTATTATATCCAGAATCTTAATCCACGCCTTAAAAGGCGTGGCAACTATGAGTTTAAAAGTCACAGCATAAGAGAGTTTTAATTCCTATCTTTCAGCAACCAATTGCACCAGTTGTCCATGCCTGTGCCTTTTGTAGCAGAGACTTCAAAGAAGCATAGTTTATGGTTTACTTTCAAGGCATTTTCGCGTAGCTTGTTTATATCCGTATCCAGATAAGGAGCTAAGTCTATCTTGTTGATAACACAGATATCGGCTTCCTGAAACATATACGGGTACTTCAACGGTTTGTCGTCTCCTTCGGTAGTGCTGATAATCACCACTTTCTTGTCCTCGCCCAGATCGTACATGGCAGGACAAACCAGATTGCCGACATTTTCGATGAAGACCAGTGCATTATCGTCCGGATTCAACTTTTGTAATGCCTGCTTGATCATATCGGCCTCCAAGTGGCAACCCATACCAGTATTTACCTGATAGGCAGACACTTCAAGAGCAGCTATACGGTCGGCATCGTTTGTGGTTTGTTGGTCGCCTTCTATCACATACACAGGTACTTGCCCCTTGATGCGACGGATAGTTTCTTCCAACAGGGAAGTCTTACCCGAACCGGGCGAACTCATAAGGTTGAGGCAAAAGATGTTCTTTGAGTTGAAATAACCCTTGTTCTCATCGGCGATTATATTGTTGCGCGACAGGATATCTTCTTCTACGGCTATGATCATCTTTTCGTCTACCGTATATTTCTGTTCATTGGTTTTGTCTTGTTGGCTCATATCAGTCTTTGGTTTTATTTTTTACGACTATCGACTTTATCCTCAGCTCTTTGCCTTTGAGTATGCTTACACAATACGATCCGCAATGCGGACATGGTGAAAACAGGACATCGACAGGGAAGACTGCTTCGCAATCGCCGCATCGGCCTTCACCCGCTATATCGTGGCGTACGATACGGGCATTGTTGAGCATAGTGCCTTTTACAGAGCTTTCGAGGGCAAACTCGAGTGTATGAAGCTCTACTCCGGCAAGGCTGCCGATCTCGAGTTCGAGTTCTTCTATCTCTGTAGCCTGATGCTTTCGCGCCTGTTGTTCGGCTAGTTGTACAATGCTTTGAGCTATAGATAATTCGTGCATAATGGTTTATAATCTTCTCGATGCGGCTACAGCCAGTTGTCCGGCAGCTATACCGCTATCGTTGCATGGTATCTTACAGGGAATGTATAACGGGATTCCCTCTTGCGAAAATAGTAAATGTAATTGTTCCGTCAAACGTTTATTCTGAAAACATCCGCCCGACAACACAACTTTGGTCGTACCGGTCTGGCTGAGAAGGAGTTTCGATTTTTCCAAGATAAGGTATGCCAATGAGTTATGCACCTTAGCTGAAATTTGCCCTGTATCAACACCATCGGCCAAATCGCGTAATACCCCTTCAAACAAGGAGCGTGACGAAATGACAGGGTTTTGATAGTCAACTGTATATCGGCTAACCATATCGTTATTTGCTGACTGTTCCAACAAAACAGGAGCTTCTGCCTGACGAGTAGCTACATCGCACAGACCAAGCAGAGAAGACAGAGCATCGAACAAACGCCCTGCTCCGGAGGTCAGAGGTACATTTATACCCTTATCTATCATAGTTTTGAGCATATCTATCTTTGTATGTCCTAACCGCTCGATAAAGGATTGAGGTATGTCAAGTCCGTAATGATAGAGATAAGAAACCGCCATGCGCCATGCCTCATCCGAAGCCTTGTCTCCACCGGGCATAGGGACATATTCCAGATGTGAAAGACGGGTATATTCCTTCTTGTCGCATAGGAAGAACTCGCCGCCCCATATTTTGCCGTCGTCACCCAATCCTGTTCCGTCCCACACGACAGCTATTACGGATTCATGGATTCCGTATTCGAGCATACAGGCAGCAGCATGGGCGTGGTGATGCTGTACCCTCTGCAATGGTATGGAATGAGCCAAAGCCATTTCTTCGGCTTCGCGGCTCGACATATAGTCGGGATGCAGGTCGCAAGCCAGTTGCTTCGGACTGAAACGGAAAAGATGGCGGAACCGCTCCAAAGATTCTTTATAGAAACTGAGTGTCTCCCAGCTTTTGAGATCGCCTATGTATTGGCTTTGTATAACAGTATCGCCTTTACCCAATGCAAAAGTGTTTACTTTCTCTGCACCGAATGCCAGTATACCGTCAGCATTCACGTCTGCAAAGAACGGTTCGGGTACATAGCCGCGCGAACGCCTTATCAGACATGGCTTATCAGCACAGACATGAAGTATAGAATCGTCTATACGATTGTGTATAATGCGATTGTGATGTAATATAAGGTCTACCTTTTCGCCGAACTGCCCTTCAGCCTCATCGGGTGATATGACAATGGGCAATTCGCTCAGATTACCACTTGTCATTACCAGTGCAGGAGAGCTTAAATGCTTGAACCAGTCGTAATGTAGCGGCATATATGGAAGCATACAACCCAAAGTATTCATGCCGGGATTGATTCCCGAAGCCAGTGCTTTGTGTTGCTTCAGCAATACGATAGGTCTACGCCACGACATGATGCTTTCTCGCTCCACATCGTTAAGTTGTGTATATTGTCGAAGATACTCCTCATCGCGGAACATCACTGCAAAGGGCTTGGTATCTCTGTGCTTCACTTCTCTCAGGCGATTTACAGCCTGTTCGTTCGTCGCATCGCAGATAAGGTGATAACCGCCTATACCTTTAGCTGCTATCACTTTACCTGATGACAGTAGTTTTACTGACAAGGCGAGTAATTCTTCATAGCCTGTATATTCTACACCATCATACGTTGCATAATAAACAGGGCCGCAATAGTTACAAGCTACAGGCTGTGCATGGAAGCGCCGATCGTATATATCGGTATATTCCTTTTGACAGTCGGGACACATAATGAATTCAGCCATTGTCGTATTCTTCCTGTCGTAGGGTAAGTCTTTGATAATGGAGAATCTGGGCCCACAATGCGTACAGTTGATAAAGGGGTAACCTATCCTGTGAGCTTGTGCCTGCCTGTCGTGCAAACAATCGGCGCATACAGCTATGTCGGGAGCTACCTGTGTAACTTCGTCCGACAGTGATTGACTTGGAATGATCTCAAAGTCTTTATAACCGACATTATCCTCTATTTCAGTGATATGGATATGATGAATAGCCGCAACTACAGGATGCTCTTCCTGTATACGCTGTACGAACCTATTACAAGCTTCTTCTGTTGTTTCGAGACGAATAACAACACCATCGTTGGTATTGGCAACCGTACCTTTCAGCCCCATCTGTTTTGCCAGCAGATAGATAAAGGGACGGAAACCCACCCCTTGTACAAGGCCTTGTATGTGTATTTGTGTTATCACTATTTGGCTTTTACCAGCTTTGACGAGATGAAGAACAGAAGCATGAAGATGAAGGACACAAAGAATAAGAAGCCGTATAACTCCATAGTATGCTCATGGTATACAATTCCGGATTCACTATCGTAATGATTTCCGAAATCATTATACTCCATCTGCGAACGGCTATAGAACATGATCCCAAAGAAGATAGTGAACAGAGAAAGCAGCCCACCCAGAAAATACAGTATATACTTTGTCGGCTTCATCGATAGGAATCTATTTTATCTCGAAAATCTCATCTCTATCCAGTTCGTACCAATAGCGAATAGCCAGTTCACGCACATATTCCCAATACATCGGCGCATGCCCCCATCGCTTGACAGCTCCGGTTATCTCTGTTCTTATCATATTTAAAACCTCGTCCTTTATCTTGACATGAACAGACCTGTCATTTGTATGGAAAACAGCTTCGGGGAGCGGGCTATCAGTTGCTTGGGAAACAATCAGTCCATGCCCGAATGTTGCACTGGTACTTACCTGCAAACCATCGTTGAGACAACTTACCGGAGGCTTGTTGCCAGCCAAAGATGTAATACTTACACCACCTGCTTCGGCACTCAATCTGCTAAGGGCATAAATACCCATCTTAACTCCTATAATTGCATAAATACCCAGATGCCCATGCAACTCGTTTGTTAACACTCCGGCTCGCCATTCTTCAACTCCATAGCGTTCTATGGTTTTAGCTACCATAGGCCTCATGTCTGTAGAATATACAGCGGGTTCCAACGGGAAGGATTCAAATATCATAGATATAGATTTTATTTATGGTTCATCTTTTATTGTTATCAAACAAGATCTGGACTATGGTTAAGCGCCCTCCGGCAGAAAATGTTGTCTAACTAACCGATTTACTGATACATATTACATTACGCATATATAGAAAAGGGCTTGCAGAACAATTTTCGCCAACAACAAAGTTAAACAAATAATCGGTTTTTGTAATCCATATGACTATTTCTTAAAAATATAATTGTTATATTTGAGATTGTATTTATCTCACACTAAAACCTTTAATGCTATGTGCCTAGCCGTACCAGGAAAAATCATAAGTATAGATAATTCTATCCCCGACCTTACGATGGCTAAAGTGGATTTTGGCGGTATGCTGAAAGATATCTGCATACAATGGGTAGAAGCATCCGTCGGCAGTTACATACTTGCACATGCAGGAATGGCCATATCGGTGGTTGATGAAGAACATGCCGAAGAAACGCTCGCCGACTTCGAGGCTATCGCACGATCTTTAGAAAATCCCGCAACATGAAGTATCTGGATGAATATAGGGACAAGGAGCAGGTAAAAATGCTTGTAAATGCAATACGGAAAACCGTAACACGCTCATGGTCTGTCATGGAAATATGTGGCGGACAAACTCACTCCATAGCCCGCTATCGCATCGAAGATATGTTACCACCCGAGATAAAATTATTACATGGACCCGGTTGCCCGGTATGTGTAACCCCGATAGAAACCATAGACCTTGCACTGGATATTGCCAGACGCCCGGAAGTTATTTTCACTTCGTTCGGCGATATGATGCGTGTACCCGGAACTATGGAAGATCTGCTGAGTGTGAAAGCTAAAGGTGCGGACGTCAGGATGCTATATTCCTCATTAGATGCGGTAGAGCTGGCAGAAAAAAATCCTGATAAGGAAGTGGTCTTCTTTGCCGTAGGTTTTGAGACTACTATTCCGGTACATCTTACAGCCGTAAGAGAAGCGCAGCGCAGAGGCTTGACAAATTTCTCCATCCTGGCATCGTTCTTTACAGTGCCTGCTGCAATAGACACCATATTGTCCGATCCTGAAAACAAGGTGGACGGATTTCTTACAGCAGGGCATGTATGTGCTATAATGGGAAATAAAGATTACTATCCGTTGGCTGAAAAGTATAATCGCCCGATGGTAGTTACAGGATTCGAACCGATCGACTTATTATATGGTATATACAGGTGTATCCTCCAACTAGAAGCAGGAACGGCAAATGTAGAGAATGCTTACAAACGGATAGTACCAGAAAATGGTAATTCCGCATTCCAAAAGCTTATGAGCGAAATGCTGGAACCATTCGATCAGGAATGGCGCGGAATCGGGCAAATACCACTAAGCGGGTTAAGGCTGAAACCCAACTATAAGCAATATGATGCCGCAAAGAAATTTTCGACGGCAGATAAAATAAATAATATAAAGGTAAACAAAGCCTCTCTGGAATGTATAGCCGGAGATATAATGAAAGGGAATAAACAGGCTGCCGATTGTCCGTATTTCGGAAAAGACTGTAATCCGGAGCATCCGGTAGGTGCACCGATGGTATCGTCCGAAGGTGTTTGTGCAGCATACTATAACTATAAATAATATGGAGTTGAACTGTCCTCTACCCATCAGCGACAACGATCGCATACTGCTTGGTCATGGCAGCGGAGGGCGACTTACGCACCGACTGATATCCGACATATTCTATCCTGCATTCCGCAATCCGTTGCTGGAACAGGATCACGATGGCAGTATATTTACCGTAGAGGGTGGTAAGATGGCTATATCTACCGACTCCTTTGTGGTAGACCCGATATTTTTTCCCGGTGGCGACATCGGCGATCTGGCTATAAACGGCACAGTGAATGATCTGGCTTGTTGCGGGGCAAAACCATTGTATCTTACAGCCGGATTTATTCTCGAAGAAGGTTTCCCTATGACTGATTTGCAACGCATTGTAAACTCAATGAAGGAAGCTGCCGACAAGGCCGGAATATACATTGTGTCGGGTGACACCAAAGTAGTAGAGCATGGTAAATGCGATAAGATATACATTAATACTACCGGTATAGGAATTGTAGACAGCAATACAAATATATCACCCAAGAATGCTGCCGAAGGCGATGTGATCATTTGTAGCGCGCCGATAGGTGTACATGGCATTACTATACTTTCTACACGCGAAAGTCTTGGCTTCGAAACCAATCTGAAAAGTGATACGGCAGCACTTAACAAGATGATAGCCGGATTATGTACCGGAATAAATGAAATACATGTATTGCGTGACCCTACCAGAGGCGGACTCAGCAGCACGCTGAACGAAATAGCACAAGCCGCCAATGTAGAAATAGAACTGGACGAAGCGTCGCTCCCTATTCCCGATGCTGTACGTGCCGCATCCGAAATACTGGGATTAGACCCTTTGTATATAGCCAATGAAGGCGTTGTTCTGATCATACTCCCCAGAAAGTATGCTGCCGATGCGCTGAATATCATGCACCGCTTTTCTGAAGGCAAATCAGCTGCTGTTATAGGACAGGTGACTACCAGAGGTAAAGCCGGAGTAAAAATGAAAAACCTGTATGGCGGTCATCGCATTATTACCATGTTAAACGGTGACCAATTACCACGAATATGCTAAAGACAAAAACACATAATACAAATAAGATCAACTAACTTAAATACTTTGTAAATATGGAAAACAAGAAACTATCCGTTTATGAAGAATGTCAAAAGAAAGGAGTCTCGCGCCGCGATTTCCTTAAATTTTGTACAATGATGGGAGCTTTACTCGGGCTAGAATCTACCGGTGTTGCCCAAATAGTGGAAGCTATGGAGAAAAAGGCACGACTACCGATTATCTGGCTACATTTGCAGGAATGTACCTGTTGCAGCGAATCATTTATCCGTACCGCCCACCCTATTCTGGCCGACCTCTTGTTCGACCAGATATCGCTGGACTATACCGAGACACTGATGGCTGCTGCGGGCGATCAGGCAGAAAAGAGTATGCATGATACAATGACCAAGTATAAAGGTGAATATATACTGATGATCGAGGGTTCTATCCCTACCAAAGACGAAGCGTACTGCTGTATAGGCGGACGCAGCGCCAAGCAGATAGTGGAAGAGGCTGCCGAAGGGGCAAAAGCCGTTGTAGCATGGGGCAACTGTGCATCGGCAGGATGCGTACAGGCTGCTAATCCGAATCCGACCGGGGCACGTCCGGCACACCGTATTATTAAAGGTAAGACAGTAATGAATGTGCAGGGTTGCCCTCCTATAGCAGAGGTCATGGCGGGAATAGTTGTGCATCTGCTTACATTCGGCACAATACCACAACTCGACAGTTTAGGACGTCCTAAAGCATTCTATTCGCGCCGTGTACACGACACCTGCTATCGCCGCGCTAATTTTGATGCAGGGCTATTTGTAGAAAATTTCGATGATGAGAATGCTAAACGTGGCTACTGTCTGTACAAAGTAGGTTGTAAAGGGCCTAACACATATAATGCCTGCGGTATCATCAAGTGGAACGAAGGTACAAGCTATCCTATACAGAGCGGACATCCTTGTATCGGTTGCAGCGAAGAAGGATTCTGGGACAAAAGTCCATTCTACAAACGTAACCCTACAACTCATGGCTTCGGCATAGAAGCAACAGCCGATCAGGTAGGGCTGGCTTTGGGAGTAGCTACCGTTGCAGGAGCAACCGCACACGCCATAGCTACCAATATACGCAAGAAAAAACTCATCGATAACGAAGAGCCTGTAAATGAGAGCAGCGAACACAGTGATAACCAATAAACACAAAAAACTATGGCAGAAAGAATAGTCGTTGACCCGATCACCCGTATCGAAGGTCACTTAAGAATAGAAGCAGAAATAGAAAACGGCGTAATCAAGGATGCTTTCAGTTCGGGCACAATGGTTCGCGGTATAGAGACCATCGTTAAAGACCGCGACCCGCGCGATGTATGGGCTTTCGTTGGACGTATTTGCGGTGTATGTACATCTACACATTCCCTTACTTCGGTGCGTGCAGTAGAAAACGCACTGGACATCGTGATACCACCGAATGCCGAGATGGTACGCAACATTATGGCAAATGTACTTTTCATGCACGACCATGTAGTGCATTTCTACCATCTGCATGCCCTCGACTGGGTAGATGTGGTAAATGCCTTGAAAGCTGATCCTGCCGCAGCTGCGGCGGCTGCTCAAAAGTTATCGACATGGCCTAAAAGCTCGGAAGGGTATTTCAAAGGAATACAAGACAGAATTAAGAAATTTGTCGACAGCGGACAACTCGGTATCTTCGCAAACGGTTACTGGGGACACCCTGCATATAAACTCACTCCCGAACAAAACCTGATTGCCACAGCTCACTATCTGGAAGCATTGGAATGGCAAAAGGAAATAGTAAAAGTACATGCTGTATTCGGAGGAAAGAATCCGCACCCTAACTATCTTGTAGGCGGTATGCCGGCCAGCATCAACCTGAATGAAGCCAATGCAATTAATGCCGAAAGGCTTGCATTTGTAAGGGAAAAACTGGAAGAAGCCAAACGCTTCATCGATCAGGTATATATTCCAGATATACTGCTCATCGGCAGTGTATATAAAGACGATTGGGGTAAAATAGGCGGAGGTGTGCATAATCATCTTGCCTTCGGCGACTTCCCTATGAATGGTTCCGACCCTGAAAGCTATAAAATACCACGCGGTATTATCCTCGACAGGGATCTGACAAAGGTGCATCCGGTAGACGCTACTTCACCCGAAGAAATACAGGAATATATATACCACTCATGGTACAAATATACCAAAGGTGACAGCGCAGGACTGCATCCGTTCGATGGAGAAACTGAACTCGAATACACAGGCCCTCGTCCGCCATACAAACATCTGGACGTAACGGACAAGTACAGCTGGATAAAAACTCCACGCTGGAAAGACAAACCAATGGAAGTAGGTCCATTGTCGCGAATGCTGGTTGCTTATGCCTCTGGAAAAGAGCCGCAAAAATCGCTGATAGACGACACATTGAAAGCGCTCGACCTGCCTGCCGAAGCACTATTCTCCACACTGGGCAGAACTGCTGCCCGCGCATTGGAATCGAAACTGAATGCCGACTGGGCACTTGAATGCTACGATCAGTTGATAGCCAATCTGAAAGGTGGTGACGATCGCATGGTAAACAATGAGAAATGGGAAGAAAGTTCATGGCCTAAAGAAGCAAAAGGCGTGGGACTAACCGAAGCTCCGCGCGGTGCTCTGGCTCACTTTGCCATAATAGAGAACAGCCGCATAAAGAACTATCAGATGGTGGTGCCTACAACGTGGAATGCTTCGCCTCGCGACGAAAAAGGGCAGTTATCGGCTTACGAGTCTGCTTTGGTAGGAACTCCTGTCCACGATCCTAAACTGCCGTTGGAAATATTACGCACTATACACTCTTTCGACCCTTGTCTGGCTTGTGCAGTCCATCTGTACGATGAAGACGGTGACTATGTACATCAAATGGATACATTCTAAACAGATTCAACTATGAGAAGTCGTAGAGAAAAACTAAGAGAAGTATATGTCTGGGAACTGCCTGTACGAATCTATCACTGGGTAAACGCATTATGTATCGTTATCCTGTGTATTACGGGATTCCTTATTGCCGATCCGCCGTCACTGATGAGTGAGACAGAAGCCAATTTCAGGTACTGGTTCGGTACGGTACGCTTTATTCACTTTGTTACGGCATTTGTATTCTTCTTCAATTTTATGTTTCGCATTTACTGGGGATTTGTAGGGAATAAGTATGCCAGCTGGAAGAACTTTATCCCATTGAAGAAATCGCAATGGAAAGAGCTGATAGAAGTGATAAAGGTGGATGTATTCATGATCAAAAACAAGCCTGTAGACAGTATCGGACACAATCAGGTTGCCAGCAGCACTTACTTTATCATGTTTCTGGCATTCCTTATACAATGTATCACCGGATTCGGATTATACGCCCAGATGAGCAAAGCCGCATTGCCGAAGCTTTTCGGATGGATGGTGCCGCTTATGGGAGGCGATCTGATGGTACGCCATATTCATCATTATGCTATGTGGTTCTTTATTCTCTTTGCTATAGGGCATATTTACCTCGTATTCTATCACGATTATATCGAGCGGCGTGGTGTGACTTCGTCCATGATAGGCGGCTGGAAATTTGTTGAAGAAGAAGTAGCGGAAGCGGAAGAAAAGAAAGAAGCAGAAGAAAGAGCAAAGAAGATGGAAAAACAAGCATCTGCTAAAATAGCTGTGGAAGAATGAATACACTGATACTTGGCGTAGGAAATTTATTACTGAAAGACGAAGGTGTGGGAATCCATGTGATTCGCGCACTGGAACAAGAAAATTTACCCTCCGGCGTCCATCTTATGGATGGCGGAACCGGAGGGTTTCACCTCATCAGTTGGATAGAGAAGTACGACCGCATCATAATGATAGATGCTACACTGGACAAGAATCCGCCCGGAACAGTACGTGTGTTAAGACCGAAATATTCATCGGAGTTTCCCCCATTGATGAGTGCCCATGAAATAGGTCTGCGCGATATGATGTCTATCATGGAACTGACCGAAACGATGCCCCTGATAGATCTGATTGTAATATCTGTTGAAGATATCAGTGAAGTGGGTATGGAGCTGACACCGGCGGTAAAAAAAGTTATACCCGAAGTTGTGGAAAAGATAAAGCAGATGACTCTATAAGAGAAAATAGAGTCATCATGAAACAAATCATAACCATTTCATTATTTTTCCTTTTCTCTTTACAAGGATTTTCAACAAATCAGGTGAAAGATTATCTGATCCTGGATAATGATACATTGTATCTTTACAATTCTCCTTTAGAACAGATCAGTAATATATCAAGTGATATTTTCGAACTGGAACAACCCGAAATTTTAACATCCAGTTGTTGGAGGGGGTATTATGCGGAATGGAGAATCATAAATAACACACTATACTTATCGAAGCTTTTTGCCTGTTACACCGACAAGGTAATAAATAAAACCATTGAGAAAATCCTAAAACGAAAGTTCACCAACGGATTGCTTAAAGCCGATTGGGTGAATAGTCCGTTATGGTGTGGAAAAGACTTAGTAGGAGAAAAAACACTGTACCTCTCCATTTACAGATATGAACGCAGGCTTCTGATGGAAAACGGAAAAGTAATAGACATAAAGGAATATAACTACCTTCCATGTGATTATGAAAATAAAAATGAGCGATTGAATTTCGTATTGAAGTCTATCAATTGGAAAGAGTTCCCAGCAGGCTCTTATCTCAGCTTTGAAGCCGAACTAAAGATAGATTATTCGGGTAGAATAAAAGATATCAAGATAATGCGATCGAATATCCCAAGCTTCGACTACGAGATCATAAAAGCATTGGGGGCACTCCCTTGCTGGCCTGTATATTATAGAGAAGGTAGAATATACAATCCTGTGGATTGGATAAGGATAGAGGTAAAGTATGATGAGATTAAGAAATACATCCAATAAACAAATAGCAGCCATGTTCCGGTAATTTCATTCCAATACAATAAATTATCAGAATCTACTTTTTAGAACTTCCTCTAACCCCCTCAATCACATTCATTAATCTATCTAAAGAGTTGATATCGTATCGCAGCTGATTTCGGATATGATTAAAATCCAGTTTATTGACAACACGTGTAGTTGCATGATACTTCTTAGTGTACGACTTACCAACCAGCCTGTAAATATTATCAAGGTCTTTTGCCGGATGAACCCTTGATTCGGGATCGATCGAATAAGGATCGAAACCCAGCCTATCCTTTATAAATTTACCACTGGCAAGGCGCTTATCTATTTTCTGAAAATGGCGTGTCTCTGCCATAAACCATGCTTCGATCTCATGGATGGCTATAATAATATCGAAGTAAGGAGCTTCTTTCTTAAATTTGTGAGGTAAATACCGTAGCCCTTTCTCCAACCGCTCCAAATCTTCTACCGGAATTGGATAAAGATCCCTTACGCCAATGATCTTTTCATAACCCTTTTCGCGCAGATTGACTATGTTATCCATAATTTCCGATTTCACCCTGTTGTCGGCACCACAATCGAAAATAAGCACCTCGAATTTTGGATTACGCGAAAATGACATATTCCTTACAATTTCCTGTTTGGGAATATTCGTTCCCCCACGAAACTGTTTCTGAATAATATTTATAGACTGTGTCCCGAGTATTTCTTTAATCAGGCGATTTATAAAAATTTGCTCGGTCTGTCCCTCAACAAAAAAGGCAATTCGTTTCATCAATCGTTATCTTCTTCATCTATTGAACCAAAACCATTTTTATAAAAATCGGTAGTCAGGAAATCAAAATTATTAAGCCCTGTGTATTTGAAGTCTTCAAAGTTATCTTTTGCATTTATATGATTGTAATATACCGACCGCGACGACTCCACCCTGTCTATTACCGTCCAGTATTTCAACGGAATCTGATTCATCACATAGCGGTCGTTGGTAGTCATAAAGAATTGCAGGTTAGAGTTATCAATCCTTCTGACAACTATATCCATCATCCTTCGGGAAGTATCGAAGTCCAGCCCTTCACCCATATCGTCTATAAGCATGCACAGCGATAAATCGCTCAAACGTGCATAACTGAGCATAATCAGCAATGCCAGCGAGCGAAACATGCCTTGCGACATATCGTGTTGCGTAACCATGTATTCACCCTCTTCTTCGATACAGATTCCATACAAGCCGTTTTTTTCCAAGATATCAATACCTGTTACGGAATACCCCAGATCGCGCATGCCTGACATTATATCATTAACGAAGCTTTCGCCATACGTTTCGCGGCCTCTGTAAAAAGTGTAAATAAGGACTTCCGTACCTTCAATACCCGGATCTCCCCCATCTATGCGTGTATAGTCTTTTACCTGTTTATTTTTTTCAAACTGATTAGCAAACAGATAGTTTCTCAGCGACAACCCCCATTTAACAAATTCCCTGAAATACGGCTTTCTATCTGCATCTTGTGCACATATTACCAATCGGTGATCTTCAGCCGCGAACGGAATATTTTGTCCTTCGGCACTCAGTAGCACTCCTTTATCCCTGTCTAATAAGACTTTATCATTCATGGATAATATCTCGTTAGATACTTTACGGTCTTTAAATTCAAGAATATATTTATATCTGATATCTTTTTCCGTAAAAAGGACTTCAAAATTCTCAGATGGACTTATTGCATTCCTCAGGTCAGTTTTCCCCGACAGCAGGTTGGCTAACTCACGAATAACGTTTAGTGTACGGCTTTTACCGGAGGCATTTTTACCCACCAGCAGATTTATATTATCGAAATAAGCATATGTGTTTCCCGTACCTATAATATGCCATTCGCGCGGTTCCCCCGCATAGCGGGTATATTTCAGAGCGTTTAGTATCATACTAATTCAGATTTTTACAAAAATACCAATTCTTAAGTGACAAATATCATTTTTCCAGCCAAATATGATATTCCTCGCTTATTTTCAGTTCAAATATACACGATTTAACTTACATACCCTCATATCGGATTGTCATATTAAAATTGTATCTTTGCAGCAAAAAGCTAAGGATAGGGCATAAATGGCGGATTGAATTTGATGAAAAAATATAAAAATCTAATATTCTATATTTCTATAATCGGAATCTTTGTTGCATTGGTTTACCTGATGTTAAGGCTTGGCAGGCTAAATCTGGAAGCACAACTGAATGTATATGGACTAGCTCCTAAAAGTACAGCCTGGAAAGATTTCTTACGGCATCTGACCGATGATCTGGCTGCACCGATGGCTATCCTGCTACTCCAGATAGTCGTTATCCTGCTTGCAGTAAGGATTTTCGGGTGGATATGCCAGAAAATAGGGCAACCCACCGTTGTCGGTGAAATCCTTGCCGGAGTTGTGCTTGGCCCTTCGTTGCTCGGATTATATTTTCCGCAAGTATCCCATTTCCTTTTCCCCGAATCTTCGCTCGACACCATACGTTTTCTGAGTCACATAGGGCTTATCCTGTTCATGTTCATTGTGGGCATGGAGCTGAATCTGAAAACGATAAAGAACAAAGCCAATGATGCTCTGCTGATAAGCCATACGAGTATTGCCGTATGTTTTGCTCTGGGGGTAGCAATAGCCTATTACCTGTTCGGAAAGTTCACCCACGAAACTACAATTTTTCTTCCTTTTGCCCTCTTTATGGGAATAGCAATGAGTATTGCGGCATTTCCGGTGATGGCACGTATAATACATGAAAAAGAGATCAACAAAACACCACTGGGTGCTACTATCATAACCTGTGCCGCCATAGACGACATTACGGCTTGGTGCCTGTTGGCTGCTGTAATAGCCATTGTTAAGGCCGGGTCATTTGTCAGTTCTTTATTCATCATCCTGCTTGCCGTCGTATATGTTGTCTTTATGTTCAGGGTGGTACGCCCATTTCTGAAAAAGATTGCCGATATGCAATCCTCCAACAGGGTTATAAGCCGTTCGGCTATCGGTATATTTTTCCTTATTTTATTCCTTTCGGCGTATGCTACCGAAGTGATCGGAATACATGCCCTCTTCGGGGCATTTCTGGCAGGTGTAATTATGCCGCCGAATGTCAATTTCAGAAACCTGTTCACCGAAAAAATAGAGGATGTCTCTTTGGTGCTGCTGCTGCCATTGTTCTTCGTATATACCGGATTGCGCACTCATATAGGCTTGCTGAACGAACCCGGATTGTGGATGATTTGCGGCGCTATCGTATTCCTTGCCATCATGGGTAAGTCGATGGGGAGCGCGTTAGCTGCCCGGTTTGTCGGAAACAGTTGGAAAGACAGCCTCACTATAGGTGCACTGATGAATACCCGAGGATTGATGGAACTTGTGGTACTCAATATCGGGCTCGATCTGGGAATACTCACACCGGAAGTTTTTGCAATGATGGTTGTAATGGCACTGACTACCACATTTATGACATCTCCATTGCTCAACCTTATAGATAAGGTGTTTAAGCGGAAACAAAAAAATCCGGAGGTTAAGGAAGAGAAAAAATATAAAGTACTCGTTTCATTCGAAAATTCGGAAATGGGACGTAAACTACTATTCGTAGCCAACAGTTTTATACGAAAAAAGCAAACAGGTTCAGAACTTACAATGCTACACCCGTCGGAGGGTAACCTGCTCTACCAATATGGTATAGAAGAAGAAGAGAAAGACCTTTTCAGACCGGTATGGGAAGAAGCCCACAGCCTGCAACAAAACTTTATTCCCATGTTTAAAGTTGTAGGAGATGTAAGTACCGGAGTTGTGAAAATTGCAAACAAAGGCGATTACGACCTGCTACTGATAGGATATAAAGATTCTCTGTTTTCGGATAATGTTTTTGGTCGCTTTCTCGGATTTTCGAACAGGTTGATACACATACCGAATTATTTTCTGACAAAATTCGGCAACCAGAAAAAGTGGAGCCGTATGTTGATGGCACCCCTCGATGAGAGTACCCGTACCATAGTTTCCAAAAGCGATATGCAGGTTGGCATATTTATTGATAAAGGATTAGTAAGTATGCGGAATATTTTTATTCCGGTATTCGACGAAGACGATATCTTTGTAGGAGACTTCATGCAGCGGCTTGCTGAAAATTCATATGTAAGGATTACACTATGGGATGCAATAGGACTGATGGACACGTCGATGGAATTTATAAAATCGGTACGGGAGATCAAAGCTATAAATCCTTATCTGTTCCAGCTTTGGAACAACAATATTCCGGTAGACAGCGACATACTGAAAAAACAGGATTTGATAATGATCAGCCTGAACAGTTGGATAGAACTGGAAGACCGAAATCCGAAACTGATGAAAGACGCTCCTTCTACACTGGTATTGACCGACTAAAAAATGCAGGTAGGAATTAACAGGAAAATTAAAGAATGAACAGCCGGGAGATAATATCACTTAAAAAAAACATATTACTTAATCTGTCAAAAAGGCAGTTAAAAGACGCTTTTGGATCGTTAGCAAAACTAACTGTCAGTACACAGGACTGGAAAATATCGGAAACATTGAGCGAACTGGAGACGAATTATAAGTATATGCTTCATTATCTCTTCGAAGGTGTGGAAGATCCCGAAAGAGAAAATGTATATAAAAATTTGCTCCGGTCATTGTATGAACTGACTGATGATGCATCTGAAGAGCTACTGAGAATAGAATCTACAAATATCTTCTACGAAAAGTACCGGATAAACTCGTTAAGGGATAATTCTTTGACCGATTATCCTAATCAACTGAAAGACATTGCAGATTCACTTTCATTAGTCGATCTGCTGGAAGAAGGTGACGAGAAAAGAAACAGGAAACAGGAACTTGCCATACGACGCGAGCGTATCGGCTCCGATATGTTCAACACGATATTTGTATCTCCGCGAGCTGATGAAAAGGAATTACAGGCTTATCTGGCTTTCGTGTCCAACAACGAACTGCCTATGCGTGAAAAAAGCCTGTTTGTATCAGCACTTACTCTGAATCTGTTTCACCGCTTCGATGCCCGCAAAGTACAGGTTTTGATGCAAGCTGCTTCGTCCGACAACATGCAGTTGCGCGAAAGAGCTATTGTAGGATTGGTAGTAGTCATGCAAATGTATGATATACGCTGGTCTCTGTATCCCGAACTACAAAGCCAACTGGATATAATGTCTGAAAACCCGCAATTCAAAAAAGCTGTCCTTCGCATTATTATACAACTGATACGCTCACGCGAAACCGAACAGATCAGTAAAAAGATAAGAGAAGAGATTCTGCCCGAAATGATGAAATTCAACAATCTGGCAGGAAGGAAACTCAACATGGAAGAACTTATGGGCGGCGATTCGGACTTTTCGGAGAAAAACCCTGAATGGCAAAAAGAACTGGAAGAATCGGGGCTGGGTAAGAAACTACAAGAATATTCCAACCTGCAAATGGAAGGTGCAGACGTTTTCCACTCTACATTTTCAGGGCTGAAAAGCTTTCCTTTCTTCTCCGAAATGGGAAATTGGTTCCTACCTTTCGAGCCGTCATATTCCGAAATCGCCATGCTCTTTCCGGATGACAACAAAAATAATTTGCTAAAGACAGCTGTACTAGACTCAGGGCACATGTGCAATTCCGATAAGTACTCGTTTTGCCTCAGCCTTGCGCAGATATCTCAGTCGCAGCGCGAAATGATGATGGGACGTATGGGTGCCGAATCGGAAGAGATAAAACAGTTGCAAAAAGAAGCGCAGGCATTGAATCCGACTATAGATGACGAAGTGGTTTCCAACCAATATATACAGGATTTATACCGCTTCTTCAAACTGAATCCGTACCGTAGCAGTTTTTTCGATATATTCAAGCTCAGTCTTAATTTCTACGAGAAGAAGTCGATAGCACCGCTTATATCGGATATTGACAGTATGAAGAAAATAGCGCATTACTGTTTCGATAAAAACAATTTCAGCGAAGCACTGGACATTTTTCAGAGACTGGCTGCATTGGATGACCGCAACGATGACCTGTGGCAGAAGATCGGTTATTGCAAGCAGATGCTCAACGATCAGGAGGGAGCTTTGGATGCTTACCTGAAAGCCGATTTCTTAAGACCGAACAATTCGTGGATCATCAGACGAATAGCACAGCTTTACCGCAGCCTGAAGAAACCAGACTTGTCGCTGGACTACTATAAAAAGGCTTCGAAACTCAATCCGGACAATATCAGTACCGAACTGAATATCGGACACTGTTATCTGGAAATGGGCAATTATGAGGAAGCTCTCAACACCTACTTTAAAGTAGAATTGCTCGATTCGAAAGGGACTAAGGCACAGCGTCCACTTGCATGGACTGCATTTCTGCTGCGCAAATATGACGTATCGCAAAGATATTATAAACAAATACTGGCAGGTAAACCTACCGAGCACGACTATCTGAATGCAGGGCATGTGGAACTATGTATGGGAAACAAAAAGGAAGCAATAGAACACTACAAGCAGATCATATACAAAACAAATGATTTCGAACTATTCGAATTGCTGTTCGATGCTGATCAAGACACCTTGAAAGAGCATGGTGTGAATGACAGTATATTCCCGTTCCTGTTCGACCAGATAAAGTATAGTGCAAGTTAATCAGTCTCCCCGACCGAATAAATTTTGTAATAAAAAAATGCAAAGAAAACGATTGCATCATCTTTTACCTATATTTATCCACTTACTTAACCCGACAACGGCAAAAAATTATTATTTTTGTTACTTACATTTTGATTTTGATACTACAATAAGAAACTAAAATAAAAACAAAGAGAAGCATGGAAAACAATGATTTGCTATTGCAAGTAACGGCTAAAGCCAAAACATGGCTGTCTGACAAATACGATGCCGACACAAGAAAAGAAGTACAGGCATTATTGGACAAAGAGGATAAAACAGAGCTGATAGAAGCTTTTTATAAAGACTTAGAATTCGGTACAGGTGGTCTTCGCGGCATTATGGGCGTAGGCACCAACCGCGTTAATATATATACTATAGGTGGTGCTACACAAGGATTGTCGAACTACCTGCTGAAAGAATTCTCAGCCCTTAAACAAATAAAAGTAGTTATCGGGCACGATTGCCGCAACAATAGCCGCAAATATGCAGAAATTTCTGCTGAAATATTGTCAGCAAACGGCATTAAAGCATATCTTTTCGAAGACTTGCGCCCTACCCCTGAGGTTTCTTATGCCATCCGCAAACTGGGAGCTCAGAGTGGTATTATGATCACAGCTTCGCATAACCCTAAAGTATATAATGGCTACAAAGCATATTGGGACGATGGTGCACAGGTAACCCCTCCACACGATAAAAATATAATTGCAGAAGTAAATCGCGTAAATGTAGAAAACATCAAATTTAAAGGCAATAAAGACCTGATAGAAGTGTTGAAAAAAGACATGGATGATGCCTACATTGCCGATCTGAAAACACTTATGCTATCCCCTGAGTCTGTAAAAAGACATGGTGGTATAGGCATCGTGTACACTCCGCTACATGGAACAGGACTTACCATTATACCGAAAGCAATGAAAGCATGCGGGTTTACCAATATTATTAATGTGCCCGAACAAGATGTATTGAGCGGTGAGTTCCCTACTGTAGTATCTCCTAACCCGGAAGATCCGGCTGCTATGGCAATGGCTCTGAAAAAAGGTGAGGAAACAAATGCAGAACTTGTATTTGCTACCGACCCCGATGCCGACCGCTTTGGTGCTGCTATCCGTAACGATAAGGGGGAGTTTATCCTGTTGAACGGAAACCAGACAATGCTCGTACTTATATATTATATAATTACCCGCAAAAAAGAACTGGGGCAACTTACCGGTAAAGAATATACAGTACGCACTATTGTTACCAGTGCCCTTGTACAAACCGTATCGGAAAAGAACGGCGTAGAAATGTTTGAATGCTATACAGGCTTCAAATGGATTGCCTCCGTAATGCGCGACCTTGAAGGTAAACGCAAATACATAGGCGGCGGTGAAGAAAGCTACGGATTCCTTGCCGAAGATTTCGTCCGCGACAAAGACTCTGTTTCGGCCGCAATACTCTTCGGAGAAATAGCTGCATGGGCTAAGGACAATGGAAAAACTCTGTACGAAATGTTGCAGGATATCTATGTAGAGTACGGTTTCTCGAAAGAGAAAGGTATCTCTGTAGTAAAGGAAGGCCGTACAGGAGCAGAAGAGATAGAAGCAATGATGAAGAACTTCAGAGAAAACCCGATCAAGCAGATTGCCGGTTCTAAAGTAACCCTCATCAAAGACTTCGTTACCCTGAAAGCCAATGATCTGGAACTGAACGAAGAATATACACTCGAAATGCCGACAACATCTAACGTACTGCAATACATGACCGAAGATAAGACTAAAGTTTCAATCCGTCCTTCGGGTACAGAACCTAAAATTAAGTTCTACATTGAGGTACACAGCAAACTAAAATCAAGAGCTGAGTTTGACGCCGTAGATGCAGCTGCCGACAAAAAGATAGAGCAAGTATGTAAAGATTTAGGAATTTAACAACTCCAACATTATAAATAACTTAGCCGGATAATCAATTTATCCGGCTTATTTTTTCATAAAAAAAGTCATAATTCACAAAAAAAGTAGTTCCTTTGCATGAATTTTTCAGGAATGAACATTCATTCTACACTATTATCCTCATTAGGTATGGTATCTATAGCAGATATACGGCATAATGCGGGGAGCAAAATGCGGACAGAAGTACAATGCCCCTGCGACAATACGGAAAGTATGAACCTCAATGCAATGGTACATATAATAAAGAACAGGTTACTCATTCTTATAAACAATCGTGAACATAATAAAGGAAAAATATGTTATCTAAAAACTAGCTGCTTATTCTTATTAAGCAACAGATCGCCCAGACTGATTTATATTTTTAATAACTCAAAAATCACAACAAATACATTTTGACATTAAAGAAGTGTGAATGAAATGAACGAATGTTCATTTATTCGCATAAAAAATGTTAAAGAATCGATTTTTAATAAAGATATTGGCAACTTATTATAAGTACACTTACTATATTTGTCCCCGATTTAAATATTTATTAAATGGATGAAAAATGTAAAAAACTAGGCAACCCAAATGATGATATAGGATATCTTATATGGAGGGTAACTAAGTACTGGCAACGGGGCAAGCATAAACTGCTGGATGAATTCGGCCTTACAACTGCACAGTTGGAATTACTTGGAGCTATCTGTCATATGTCGAGCCACAATATAGAAGCTACACAAATAGCATTGTCGCAGGAAACAGAAATAGATCCTATGACAACATCTACAGTATTGCGAAACCTACAGAAGAAAGGCTTGATCAGCCGGCGCGAAAGCACGACCGATACAAGAGCCCGCATAGTGGAACTGACAGATGACGGTTCGGAACTCTTTGCTAAAGCAATAACAAAAGTAAAGGAAGGACAAGATCTATTATTCGAGAATATAGACAAAGAACAACTAAAACAACAGCTCCAGCTTCTCTTACAGGAGATGGACAGACTAACTAAAATAAACAACAACAATTAAATAAATTTTATTAGGTATGAACGTGAAGAAGATTGTTTTTGGAGCAATGGCTCTGTTAATCATGGTATCTTGCGGTGGTGGCAAGAACGCCAATCCTTTTGGAGGAGGTGACGAAGGACCTCAGGCATATAAAACGACTGTCTTAGCAGAACAGTCAATCGAACTGGAAACAGTATATCCTGCCACTATCAAAGGTCAGGAAGATATAGAAATAAGACCGCGTATTGATGGATTTATCGATGCAATACTTGTGGACGAAGGATCTGTCGTTAGCAAAGGGCAAACTCTATTCAGAATCAATTCACCTTCAGCCGACCAGGCTGTAACTACAGCAGCAGCAGCTGTAAAAAGTGCTGAAGCTCAGGTAGAAACAGCACAGCTGAATGTGGACAGGATCGCTCCTTTGGCTGAAAAAAACATTGTTAGTGTTACACAATTGTCAACATATCAGAATGCTTTGCTGGCAGCAAAAGCAACACTGGATCAGGCTAATGCTCAGCTGACTAATGCGAAAGCAACAAAGAGTTGGACAAATGTAACCAGCCCGGTTAGCGGAGTAGTAGGCACTATTGACTTCCGTCAGGGAAGTTTGGTGAACTCAGCCAATACGTTGACAACAGTATCCAGCATTAACAATGTATTTGCTTACTTCTCTATCAACGAAAAGGAGTTTGTAAATCTGTTAAGCGGATTGGAAGGAAAAACTCAGGCTGAGAAAATTAAAAATATACCTGATATAACCTTGAAAATGGCTGATGGTTCCATATATCCGGAAAAAGGTAAGATCAAAACCATTACCGGACAGGTTAACGTAAATACCGGAACAGTAAATCTGCGTGCCGAGTTCCCTAACTCGCAAGGCATACTCCGCAGTGGCTTTAGTGGTAACGTGTCTATCCCAAGACATCTGCAGAATGCCATTGTTATTCCTCAGGATGCTACTAAAACACAGCAGAACAAATATCTGGCATACAAAACACAGGGCGACACCATAGCTGTACAAACACTAATCTCAGTTATTGCGACTCCTGACGGAAAAAGTTATGTTGTAACAGACGGACTCAAAGCCGGAGATCGTATCATCGTAGAAGGTATGGTGACAATGGCTGATGGTAAGAAAATCATCGTAGAAAAATAAATCCGGAAAATAAATAATAAAACAAGATTACAATGTTAAAAACATTTATAGAAAGACCTGTATTATCCACCGTTATCTCCATCATCATTGTGGTGCTGGGTATAATCGGTCTGGCTACACTACCGGTAGAACAGTATCCGGATATTGCGCCGCCTACAGTGCAGGTACAAGCATATTACACCGGTGCCAATGCCGATGTGGTAATGAACAGTGTGGTAATCCCCCTCGAAGAGCAAATCAATGGTGTAGAGGGTATGACATATATGACATCGTCGGCTAGTAATGGGCTGGCTCAGGTCAGAATATTCTTTAAACAAGGAGTAAATCCCGATATCGCAGCCGTAAACGTACAAAACCTTGTTGCGCGTGCCACTCCATTGTTGCCGACTGAGGTAACGCAAGTAGGGGTAACCGTACAAAAACAACAGAATAGTACATTGCTGGGATTAACGCTATCGACTGACAACCCCGACTATGACGGAGAGTTTATACAGAACTATGCAAATATCAACATCCTGCCACAGATCAAGCGTGTTTACGGGGTTGGTAACGCCAGCGTGTTCGGGGCAAAAGACTACTCCATGCGCGTATGGCTAAAACCGGACATAATGGCATCGTATAAGATTTCTCCTCAGGAAATCATTGGTGCATTGCAGGATCAGAATATCGAAGCAGCTCCGGGTGAGTTGGGAGCTAACAGCGACCAGTCGTTCCAGTATACAATGAGATATACAGGAAAGTTGAAGACTGCCGAAGAATTCGGGAACATCATCGTACGTTCTCAGAATGGGCAAATATTAAGGGTAAAAGATGTTGCAGATGTAGAATTGGGATCACTGAACTACAGTGTTGTTTCACAGACAAATATGGACCAGTCTGTATTTGTCCAGATCAACCAAACTGCGGGTTCTAATGCGCAGGAGGTTATCAACAATGTGAAAGCTGTATTGAATGATGCTGAAAAAGAATTACCTAAAGGGGTAAAGATCAACTACATCATGGACTCCAGCGAGTTCCTTGATGCCTCCATCGAAAAAGTAATACATACATTGTTAGAAGCATTCGTACTTGTATTTCTTGTGGTGTTTGTGTTCCTGCAAGACATCAGGTCTACCATCATTCCGGCTATTGCCGTACCGGTAGCTATTGTGGGTACATTCTTCTTCTTACAGATATTCGGATTTTCTATTAACCTGCTGACTCTGTTTGCTCTCGTACTTGCCATTGGTATTGTGGTGGACGATGCCATAGTCGTCGTCGAGGCCGTCCATGCTCAGCTCGATGCGGGAGAGAAAGACCCGAAACAAGCTACTTTAACAGCTATGGGTGAAATTGCACCGGCCATTGTATCCATCACACTGGTTATGTCTGCTGTGTTTGTCCCGGTCAGCTTTATCGGGGGAACGAGTGGTATCTTCTTTAAGCAATTTGGTCTTACTCTGGCTATAGCCATCCTTATATCGGCAGTCAACGCTTTGACTTTGAGTCCGGCTCTCTGTGCCTTGTTCCTGAAACCTCATGACAATAAGCATGAGAAGAAAGGCTTTATGCAGCGTTTCTATCACAACTTCAACATCATGTTCAACAGTGCAACACAGAAGTATAAAAAGAGCCTGCAATTTTTAGGAAAACGCGGACACCGTTGGATCACAGTTGCCATCATAGTTGTAGCTTCAGGTATATTATTCGGTCTGATGAAGCTCTTGCCTACCGGTTTCGTACCGAACGAGGATAGTGGTGGTGTAATCGGATTTGTTACACTTCCTCCCGGAGCATCTCTGGAAAGATCCGACTCTATGGTGATGCAGGTTGTAAAAATAGCTCAGGAAATAGAAGGCGTACAATCTGTAACCAATATTACAGGGGTAAACTTCATGGCCGGTATGGGAAGCTCGTATGGTACTATAATTGTAAAAATGGAACCATGGAACCAACGTAAACTTTCGACCAATGAGGTAACAGCGTTACTTAAAGAAAAAACAGCTCATATAAAAGACGCTACATTCTTCTATGTTGCCACTCCTACCCTTCAGGGATTCGGACTTGGTGCTGGAGTTGAAATGGAATTGCAAGACCGTATGGGTGGCGATATCAATAAATTCTATGAAATTACGACCAACTTCATTGCTAAATTGCAGCAACGAGATGAGGTAATGATGGCTATGACCAACTTCAACCCTGGTTTCCCTCAAAAAGAGATCAGTGCGGATATACCGAAAATCAAAGCTGCCGGACTAACATTATCTCAGGTGATGAATACCCTTCAGGTATATGTCGGAAGTTCATATATATCTACCTTCAACCTGTATGGAAAGCAGTTCCGTGTAATGGTACAGGCTGCTCCTGAATACAGAAGTAAGTTGGAAGACCTGAACGGATTGTTTGTACAGACAGCAAGCGGAGATATGGCGCCTATTACAGAATTTATCCATGTAACTGATGTTAGTGCACCTCCTACTTTGAGTCGTTTCAATATGTACTCATCTATGGACGTAACTATCATCCCAAATATGCTGGAAGGTAAAAGTACAGGGGACGTTCTGAAAATCATTGATGAAATGTATCAGGACAAAACGATTTTCCCAGAGGGATATACATACGAATATGGAGGAATGACCCGTGAAGAAGCAGGAGCAGGAAGCCAGACCATACTTATTTTCGGTATCTGTATCATCTTCGTTTACTTGCTGTTGTGTGCCTTGTACGAAAGTTACATTATACCACTGGCAGTATTATTCTCTCTGCCTGTAGGTTTGGCGGGCGTATTCATCTTCCTGATGATATTCGGTGTGTCGCAGGGTATTGTAAATAATATTTATGTCCAGATATCGATGGTCATGCTCATCGGACTATTGGCGAAAAATGCAATTCTGATTGTGGAATACGCATTGCAACGCCGCCAGCAGGGTATGAGTATTGTAGAAGCCGCCGTAAACGGAGCTGTAGCACGTCTTCGCCCGATCTTGATGACATCGTTTGCTTTCATCGCCGGATTGTTCCCGCTATTTATTGCAAGCGGAGCCGGAGCTATCGGTAACCGGTCTATCGGTATCAGTGCCATCGGTGGTATGTTTATAGGAACAATGATTGGAGTCTTGGTTATTCCGTCACTCTACATCATATTCCAGACACTTCAGGATAAAATAAGTAAATCAGGTATGATAAACTCGAACGATGAGTTTATAAACAAACAAGGTAAATGATTATGATAAGAAAATATACAAAAGGTGTGATTCTGTTGGGAGTAGTACTCTCAATGGGACTCACCTCCTGCGGAGTCCTGAATTCAAAATATAAAGCACCTGAAATAGATACTCAGGACATGTTCAGGGGAGAGAACCCGACAGATACAACAACGATTGCAAATATTCCATGGAGAGAATATTTCAGAGATCCTGCCCTTCAGGCATTAATAGACGAAGGTTTGGCCAATAACTACGATCTGCGCATTGCATATACACGTATTCAACAGGCCGAAGCCGGACTATATGTAGCCAAATCGGCGTACTTCCCCACTGTGGCACTAGGTGGCCAGGTTACACATACGCAAGTAAGTAAGGGTCCCGATGGTAAAGAAAGAGTACTGGGCTACAATGGCGGAGACCAATGGGCACTGGGATTTGTGGTGCAATGGGAGGCTGATATATGGGGAAAACTCAATAGCAAAACCAAAGCGCAATATGCAAATCTGGTAAGTACATACGGTTATCGCAATCTGATACAGACATCTCTGATTGCTAATATAGCAACTACCTATTACTCGTTGCTTGCACTGGACGAACAGTTGATCATCACACTGCGCACAATAGAACTGTTGCAGGAAAGCACCTCTACGATGGATGCCATGATGCAGGCCGGATTACTCAACAGAGCCGGAGTAAAACAAAGTGAAGCACTCTTACGCAGTACAATGGTTAGTGTTCCAAGTTTGGAAAATCAGATCAGACAACTGGAAAACTCACTGAGTATTCTGGTAGGACGTAAACCCGGATCTATAGCCAGAACCACACTCACAGAGCAGACTGTGCCTAACGAACTGGAACATGGTGTTCCGGCTCAGATGCTGGCTAAGCGCCCGGATGTATTACAGGCTGAAATGGGCTTCAGATACGCTTTTGAGATGACAAAGGTAGCACAGAAATCGCTGTATCCGTCATTAACTCTTGGCACGTCAAGTGTCGGTTTCGCATCCAATACGCTATCGCAGTTCTTCAAACCTACAAATATTCTAGCCAATATAGTAGGAGGACTGACTCAGCCTATCTTTGCAGGTAATCAGCTGAGAGGACAATTGAAGGTAGCTAAGGCTCAACAGGAAGAGGCTTTGCTTACATTCGAACAAACTGTATTGAAAGCAAGTCAGGAAGTATCAGACATCATGTACGCTTACGAGTCTTCACTCCGTAAGAATGAAAACCGCAGTAAACAGGTAGATGCTCTGGCTATAGCTGTAGACGACACCAAACTATTGCTGAAAGCAGGTGAAGCTAACTATACCGAAGTGTTGAATGCTGAACAAAACCTGCTTCAGGCCGAGCTTGGACAAGTAAGTGACAAACTGGAACAGTTACAAACCTCTGTGAATCTGTACAGAGCACTTGGAGGTGGTATAGAATAACAAGATCATCTGATTAACACATAGATATCAAAGAGGGGATTTTCTGAAAAGAGAATCCTCTCTTTATTTACTCAAAAAGTAAGTAACTGTTTAAATTTGATTGGCAATCTTATTTTGTATTATTTCAAATATATATTTTTCTTTTTATTCGCAGGTTTAGCAGGCTAAACCAAGAGTCAAAGAATAATCTGAAACAGTTATATGAAATATTTTCGGTCAAATTTAAACAGTTACTAAGAGGTATATGCTTTTATTGTCTATATTTACAGACCTAAAAAAATAAGAAAAAAACAGCAACATCGAATAAAAACATGAACAAGTATTATCTTTCCCGAAATTACAATGGTTTTGGCAGTGCCGGAAATAAAGCAAAAAGTGATATAGAAGTAATCCTTACCGATCAGGGATACAAAAATGCCGGCATAAAGCAAACCACACATTTAGGGAAGGTAATGGCGTTCGTTTCCACCTTACGTGGAGCTTTAAAAGCACCATTCTCTATTAAAAAGGGAGGAGTACTGGTACTTCAATATCCGTTGAGAAAGTATTATAACTTCTTGTGCAATATGGCTCATCTGAGAGGCTGCAAGGTCATCACCATCATTCACGACTTGGGATCATTTCGCCGTAAACGCCTTACTGAGGAACAGGAAATAAAGCGGCTCAACCACTCCGATTATATCATTGCACACAACGACAGCATGAAACAATGGCTTTTGCAACATAAATCCACATCACAGATCGGATGCCTGCAAATATTCGACTATCTTTCTCCTACTGAGACAAACAATAAAGAGATTCCGGAACTACCTTATACGGTGATATATGCCGGTTCTTTGCCATACCGTAAGAATGCCTTTCTGTATATGCTCGGGGAATATATCCACTCATATAACTTCGATATATACGGAGGTCAATTCGAAGAAGATGCTGCACCTAAGCAATCAAATTACACATACAAGGGCTATATTCCTACCGATGAGTTCATTGCTACCGTCAAGGGGCATTTCGGACTTGTGTGGGATGGCGATTCTGTCTCGTCATGCACCGGAAATGCAGGGGAATACTTGTTATATAACAACCCTCATAAAACATCTTTCTACATCCGTTGCCTGTTACCGATCATTATTTGGGAAAAGGCAGCAATGGCTCCTTTCATCAAAGAAAACGGTTTGGGGCTCTGTGTAAGTTCTTTGGAAAACCTCGATTCTATCCTTGCATCACTCACCAGAGAAGAGTATGAAACGATGAAGAATAATGTAGCAAGAATGAGCGACCGCCTTGCTTCAGGGTACTACATGTCACAGGCTCTTGATGAAGCCTGTGAATATATAGCTAAGCAATGAGCTAATTATTAACAGATAATTCTCCCAGAATTTCTTTCGACCTTCTTATGGCAATATTAATATTATCACAAATATTGGCTTCACCTATCTTGGCAGGTATCTCTGAGGTCTCAATCATCTTGTGGACGTCCGGCCTTACTCCCGACAGGATTACATGAATACCGTCCTTCATCGATTTCTTACACAGATTTTCCAGATTGTGTAATCCTGTAGAATCAATAAACGGAACCTTACGCATCCTTATAATACGGACTTTCGACTTATCTCCTATCTGACGCATGCTTTCATCAAACTTATTGGCAATACCGAAGAAGAACGGCCCGTCTATTTCATATACTTCTACATCGTCAGGCAATGTCAGTATTTCATCATCCTGTGTATATTCACTCTCATCGGTCAAGTCCAATTCTTTCTTTATCACCGATACATGAGTCACATCATTGATACGTTTCATAAAGAGTATTACTGCCAGTATCAGCCCTACTTCGATAGCAATAGTTAAGTCGAATATTACAGTAAGTAAGAATGTTATCAACAAAACTGCTACATCGGACTTCTGGTTACGCATCAGGTTCTTGAATGTACGCCACTCACTCATATTATAGGCTACAATAACGAGCACTCCTGCCAGACAAGCCATCGGTATATACTGTGCCAACGGCATCAACAACAACAGGATGAGCAACAAGACCACTGCATGTATAATACCCGCCACAGGGGTACGGCCGCCATTATTGATATTGGTCATAGTACGTGCAATAGCGCCTGTAGCCGGAATACCACCAAACAGAGGAGTTATAATATTGGCTACTCCCTGCGCTATCAGTTCTGTATTCGAATTGTGCTTTTCTCCACCTATCACACCATCGGCTACTGTAGCCGACAATAGCGACTCTATCGCCCCCAGCAAAGCTATAGTTATAGCTACCGGAAGCAGATCCTGAATAGCAGCCATATCTATTACCGGCATTTCGGCTTCGGGTATTTCGGCATTTATCATAAAACGGTCGCCGATAGTATCTATTACTGTTATGCCCAGATATGTTTTCATCAGATATACAACGATTGTGATAACAACAATAGCGACAAGCGAGCCGGGTATTTTCTTGACTACACGCGGCGTCATCACAATAATAAATATACTGAGAAAACCAATGAGGGTATTCCACCAATTAATAGTATCGAAATGTTTAAAATACATGACCCATTTCCCGATAAAGTCGCCCGGTACTTTTTCTCCCCCAAACGTAAGCCCGAAGATATCGGCTATCTGGGTAGTAAAAATAGTAACGGCAATACCACTCGTAAATCCGACTATAATAGGATACGGAATAAATTTTATTACCTTTCCCAGCTTGAATATACCCAGTAACACCAGTATCACTCCGGCTATTATCGTTGCTATAAGTAATCCTTTTACCCCATGATTCTGCACCACACCATATACAATAACAATGAAAGCGCCGGTGGGCCCACCTATCTGCACACGGCTTCCGCCCAAAAAGGATACTATGAAACCGGCAATGATAGCCGTAATTATTCCCTGCTCGGGAGTAACGCCCGAAGCTATACCAAAAGCCAGAGCCAGAGGCAGCGCTACGATACCCACAATGAGACCTGACATCAGGTCATTAACAAACTTCTCTTTATCGTACGTTTTCAGTGATATAAACAGCTGGGGAGTAAAGTCCTTTAGGATATCTTTTTTCATAATATTTTTAACAAAATGAAATTAACAAAATTTAAATATTATCACAAAAACATTAAGATACTAATAAATAAACGATTGTCCAAATCTACCGGCACCCCTATTTAGAACAGGTCTAATTTATTCGTTTTAAAGCCATTATTATACATATACTTACGGGCACAAAGGTATAAAATCCTTTCGCTTTAATTTCTTAAAAGGGATATTAATTATTAACTTTGTTGGTATATCAATAGAATTAAACTATCATCAAAAAAAATTATGGAAAAAAGTATCAAAGGAACAGAAACTGAAAAAAGTCTGTTGAAATCGTTTGCCGGAGAATCTCAGGCACGTATGCGTTACACAATGTTTGCAAGCCAGGCTAAGAAAGAAGGCTTCGAGCAAATTGCAGCTATCTTCCTTGAAACGGCTGATCAGGAAAAAGAACACGCAAAACGTATGTTCAAATTCCTTGAAGGCGGTATGCTCGAAATAACAGCAATGTATCCGGCCGGAAAGATTGGCTCAACAGAAGAAAACCTTATCGAAGCTGCTGCCGGAGAGCACGAGGAGTGGGCAGTAGATTATCCTATGTTTGCTGATATTGCAGAAAAAGAAGGATTTAAAGAAATTGCAGTAATGTATCGCATGATAGCTAAAGTAGAAAACATGCACGAAGACCGTTACAAAGCGCTTCTTGCACGCGTACAGAGCAACGGAGTCTTCACTCGTACCGAGTCTATCGACTGGCAATGCCGCAACTGTGGTTTTGTTATCAACAGTAAGACTGCACCTAAAACTTGCCCTGCATGTCTGCATCCACAGGCATACTTCGAGCCATTGAAATGGAACTTCTAAGAAAGTAGTTATTCATACAGAAAAGCCGTAAATATCGTTTTACGGCTTTTTTTGTATATAATTCTTTTATATATTTATCTATATAAAGGCTAGTAGAGATTCGCTTTTCAGTTAATAACCAACGGTCACAGGAGCGTAGCGTAAGTAATAAGAACTGTAAAAGTTGTAATATTTGTAAGGTTTTAGTTAAAATGTAGCGTGTTAGCTCGTAGGGGCGAACCTATGTGTTCGCCCGAAGATCGGATAAGCGGGTAGACACACAGATCTGCCCCTACGGGAGAAGAAAGAAAATTTTAAACTAGCAGGCTGGTAGACTAAAGACTAGTAAACTGTCATTTCTGTCAGGTTTTAGTTAAAATTGGTAATTAAGAAGTTATTTTTTTAGACATCATACACTATGAAGATTTCATTTTTTACAATATTCAAATGGTTTGCACTAATCATATTAGTTGCTATATCCTGCATAATTGTCGGCTTATGCTTCTATCTCATTAAAGACTTTTTTCATATAATCCCATTGTATATTACACTTGCTGTCATACTGCTTGTAATATGGGGCTGTATATGGTCTTTGAACGTGATAAAGAATAAAACACTCCTTATTGTATTCGCCTCAACCACCCTCATCACAGGAGCTGCCGTTTTAGTGAATTATTGCTACGACAGATATATCGACAGTATTCCGACCCTTAGCGATCAGGGAGTAAATTTAAGAGAATACCAGCCATTTGATAAAAATACTAAAGCTGTAAAACTATCTGAGGTCTCTACGTTGAGACTAACCGACAGCCTGCCGCTTATTGACGGAGCTACAGCACTGTATCCGTTGTACGCTGCCTTTGTGCAGGCAACCTATCCCGAAAAAGAATATCCGGTAAACAAAAGCGAAGTAGGATGCGGCACTACACCGAAGGCATACAACAACCTGATAGACGGAAAGGTTGATCTCATCTTTTGTGCAAAGCCATCCGATGCGCAGATAGTTCAGGCTGCAAATAAAGGGAAGACTTTCAGACTGATACCAATCGGACGTGAAGCTTTTGTGTTCTTCGTTAATAAGGAGAATCCGGTAAAGGAGCTAACCATACAGCAAATAAAAGATATATACTCCGGTAAAATAACAAACTGGAAGGATGCAGGTGGGCGAAACGACGATATAAAAGCCTATCAACGTCCTAAAAACAGTGGTAGCCAGACTATGCTTGAGCATATTATGGGAAATACACCATTGGCTAAACCATTGGAGACTGAGATGGCAGGCGGAATGGGTGATATTATAACTTATACTGCCGATTATAAGAATTACAAAAATGCGATCGGCTATTCGTTCCTATTTTTTGCTACGGAGATGGCAGGTAATAATCAGATAGAACTGCTAAAAGTAGATGGCATTTATCCATCGCGCGAAACGGTAAAAAGCGGACAATACCCTTTCACAGGTGATTTCTATGCTATAACTACGGATACGCAAAATCCGAATGTACAACGACTCATTGACTGGATATTATCGCCACAGGGGCAATATCTGGTAGAGCAGACAGGCTATACACCTATCCAATAAGACTACAAGTCCTTAATCTCCTTACACAACTTGAATACGGGATCGTCATCGGGATAGAGCAAGTTATCGGGGATACCATTAAAGTCGTGCCCCCAGAATGAAGCATCATTGGGTATCTCAAATTTGGCTACCAACCGATTGTTGAAATCCAATTCGCTCTTGGCATCATAGCTATCTGTTATACCATCTGTACTCACCAGATATCCTTCCTGAAAATAAGGGCGAAGGGCTGTAGGCGGACTGATACTCAACAGACGTATATTAACCAGATCGTGCTCTGAATTTACACTGATACGGTTAGTCAGGTATGGAAGGGCAAAGATATACACAAAGCCTCTATCGGTAGTATTATTGGACAAGGCAAATGATGAAGCCACTCGTAGCGAATGGGTAAAATCGAGAAACGGCGTTGGACACACTTCGTAGTGCTGGAGAATACTCCACTGAACATTCTTTCTCTTCCTTACCTCCTTATAGCCTTCTATCTTCCCTGCTTCGAACAACTCCGCTAAACGCTTCCCCTTCTCCTTCAATACTCTAAAACGATTGGCAAGTTCGGCCTGAGGTAAGTAATCGCCACGATAGATAGTCGGATAGAAAGACGATACCCCTGCCTTGTTTCTGTAGTCGGTTGTCTGACCGCGATAGAACAGCAGGTAATCCTTATTCATAAACGACAGGCGGGCAGCATGCTCTACCAACTCTCTGAATGTAGCTATCTTATAGGCAGCACTTTCCCCTACCCTTTTCTCCTTCGGATTGCCGAAGTGATAGAACAATTCGGGTGTCAATACCGGCGTTATGCGTCTCATGGTTATATGGTTTGTGTCTATTTTCGCCCAAAGTCGGCAGGAATCTCCCCCCACTCACTTGTCTTCCACTTGATGATCTGTGTCGTATAAGAATTCTCACGAAGCCATTTTTCAGCCCTTTCGATAAGATAGAACAAAGATTCATTTTCGGGAACGCGTTCCAGTTTAGTTTTACACTTCTTCTCTGCTACCCATTTTATGGCATTCGCACTATCGGAATACAAAGGAATATTGAATCCTTTTTGCTTTAGTAATGCCAGACCATGTACAAGGGCGAGAAACTCCCCTACATTATTAGTCCCTTTCTCGAAAGGCCCCTGATGGAAAATCTGCTCACCTGTCTTCACATATACTCCTCTGTATTCGAGCAAACCGGGATTGCCGCTACATGCAGCATCTACCGACAGGCTGTCTTTAATGATTTCGGGATTATTGTGAACGGTCGTTCTCTTCTTTTTTTCGGCATTTTTCCCGACATATAGCCAAGGGTTGTCATTGAAGGCTCTTTCGGCTTCTTCTTTAGAGGGAAATGACTTATAGATAGCACCGTCGTATCCGTCTACCTGAGCCTTTGCCTCATTCCATGATGCGTACACACCGGGCTTTACGCCATTCCAGACTGTGTAAAAATTCTTTTTTGCCACTTCTTATGCTATACAAGGATGTTATGAATATCTAAATAGTATATGCAAATTAACGAATAAATGCGTAAACTAAGAAACATCGGTACTGAATTGCAGTAAAAACAGATTAATGAAAACGAAGAAGTTTATCTATACATCAGTTAGCAGTCAACGGTTAACGGCATAACAGAATAACAGAAAAGCGATCTTTGACAAAATAGAAAATGTGTAAGCAATGTAAGGTTTTAGTTAAAATGATCATGCGCATAACACTCTGTATATGCTCATTTCAGCATGTGGCATCAAAAAAAATGATTTTTGAAATATTTTTTAACATAATTATTCATGTCAGTTCAATTTTAAAGTGCAAATTCGCATTGTGAACGATTGTTTATTTTGATATTGGATATGAAATATAGTAGAGAATACATATTAAGAAGAGCCTTTGATGTCTTTATGAATAAGGGCTATGACAGCGCTTCTATCTCAGTTTTGCAGGAAGAGCTGAATATGTCGCGTGGTGCGATGTACCGGTATTTCAAGAATAAGGAAGAATTGTTCTTTGCAGTTGTAGACGAATACTTTTTCAATCTGTTCGAAAAAATACTCAAAAGTATAAAAGATGATCTCACTGCAAAGGAACTGATTGAATTAATACATCGGAGACAAAAGTTGTTTTTGAATGCATTTACCAGAGCCGGAGTTACTCATACTTTCTTCTTAAACTATACAGCACTAATGATTCAGGCAGCAAAATATTACCCAAACTTCATCGACCGTTTTGGAGTAATAAACCGCACATTCCTGGATCATTGGAAGACAGCTCTGGAAAATAGCATTGAAAACAAGGAGGTACGGGAGGACATAGATATTGAAATCATGTGTATTTTATTTAACAACACCAGCGTGAAGGAATCGTCTGACAGGAGCAGTGATGACTCTATGTTTACAGTGAATATACTGCGCGATATGGAGAAACGAAAAAAAGTAATGGATTACTTATACTCTCTGATCAAAGTGTAATATTCTGTTGAAAATTTAAATGCACCGACAATAAAACCCCTAGTATCGCCCGAAACGGATGAATGATTGTTCACTTACGATAAGTACAGTTATAACAAATCAAAGAACAGCAAAATGACAGAAATAATCGCTATCCTTATGCAAAAAGGGGCTTTAAGCAAAGGAATTCAAAATAATACTACAGTAAATATCTTCGAACTGGAAGATGACAGGGTAAAAGGTGTGGAAACGCTGAAACTGGAAAATACGGAGACCAACTATTTCTCACTACTGATGGCTCTGAAAAAAGTAACGCTTATATATGTCGATTCTATAAGCAACGATCTGAAGAATGTCTTGAACAAGATAGGCATTAATATTAAAAACAAGGATGAATTAACAAACGACCGATTTATCAGCCAGTTTATATTCGATTAAACGACAGAGTTTTATGCCAAGACTTTATTTACTTACATTTTTCATTATCTTCTCGACAATCTTATCAGCCCAGGATGAGTTAAGATATATAGTCGACGACAGCCTGCGACAAAAGTACGACAAGGCTATGGAAGACCCGAATATATTTAAGCCACGACATCTGGAGATAACAGAAGAACAGGCTATAAAAATGACGGATAGGCTGCCCTCTTTTGCAGTATATCGCGATACATATTTTGTAACAGGAGTGCCACTCAACAGAGAAATCACTAAGAATTCTGCTGACGCCACATTTCAGATAAGTATCAGGCAGCGACTGACAAAGAGCGTGCTTCCATTCAAAACATTTGCATATCTGACATATACGCAAAGATCGTTCTGGGATATATATGCTACATCGAGTCCGTTCAGGGATACGAATTATAATCCGGGATTGGGATTGGGTAAGTATTTGTTTTATGACAACAAAGTTGTGGGGGCGGTATTTGCACAGATCAAGCATGAATCGAACGGACGCGACGGAGATGAGTCCAGAAGCTGGAATTACCTGAGCCTGTCAATGAAATATTACTTCAACGCCCGCTTCAATTTTTCGGGAGAAATGTGGGCGCCATGGGTCGACGGTGAAAACAATAAGGATCTTTTAGATTATCGGGGGCTCGGTTTTGTTTCTATCAACTATATCAGCAATAAGCACAAGTGGTGGTTGTCGGCCGATATAAACCCGAGAAAAGGAGTTATAAACATGAATACCACGGTAACGGCAGCATTCCGTATCTCGGAAAGATCGAATCAGTATTTGTTTGCACGTTTTTATCAGGGTTATGGTGAAAGCCTGCTGGACTATAACAAATATACGATGAATGTCAGAGTAGGAATCTGTATCAAACCGGATTTTTACAATCTCTTTTAAATTGCATCTTCCTCCCAAAGAAGATCATACAAGCAGACTAAATTAATTTAACAACAAACTATAAAATACATAGACATGAACATATTGAATAATTTCCGGTTCAAGACCTGGCATTTTATACTGTTATTCGCTATTATGTTTGTTTCGACAAGTATTTTAGCCAATATCAAAATAGGCACAATTCCTCCGAAAGTAGAGAACAGCCATTGTATTGAAATAAGCGACAAGACATTCTCTGATGCTATTTCGTCCAATATATCTTTCGTATTGTTATACAAAGATGATTCCGATCTATGTAAAAAGATGGAATACAATCTTAATATACTATCGGCAAAAAAGGAAGGTTCAGCCGGTTATTATAAACTCAATATAGAGAAATATCCGGGCAGATACAGCAAGTATAACATATCGGGAACACCTAGTATATTGGTATTCAGAGATGGAAAGGAAATAGAACGGATAATGGGAGTTGTTCCCGTAGAAAATCTGGAAATCATTTATAACAGAGCAGCAAAATGAAAACATATATCAATCCTGAATACAGCAGGTTATCGAATTTTATAAATTCTATCCCTGAAATATTCATCCAGCAGGGTGAAACTATTTATGATGCGCGAAATACAATCAAGATATTTCGGGAACAAGGTTTACTTATAAACATTAAATCATTTAAGAGACCTATATTCATAAACAGATTTGCTTATAAGTATATACGTAAATCGAAAGCCGAACGGTCTTTTCTGAATGCCTTAGAAGTACTGAGAAGAGGAATAGGCACTCCCTCGCCCATAGCGTATATAGAAACAAGCCGGAACGGATTGCTGTGCGAATCATACTATGTTTCGATACATGAGCCTGTGGACGGTACGATGAAAGAGATATACAAACAGTCTGAAGATCAGAGTAAAGATCTGATACAGGCGTTTACGCTTTTTACGGCCGAAATACATCAGAAAGGTATATTCCATAAAGACTACCCACCAGGTAATATCTTATATAAAAAGACCGGCAATGAGTATCGGTTCTATCTGGTAGACCTCAACAGGATGAGTTTTAAGAGACCGAATATACTTGACAGTTGTAAAAGTTTCCGCCGCCTTAGAGCTAGCAGTAATACGCTGAATCTGATAGGCGAAGAATATTCGAAAGTACGGGAGTATGACGAAAAATCGTGTCAGAAACTGATACATATGTACAATCACCGCTTCTGGAAAAAGCACTTGGTACGCCATCCGGAAAGCAGATATGAATTTCAATAATACAATATATATTATATGTTTATTAATCAAATCGGACATTACATTCCTGAGACCAGAATCCCGAATGATTACTTCACCGAAGTAAACGGACTATCCAGCGATTGGATCACTCAGCGAACAGGTATCTCAACCCGGTCGAGGGCGACAGATAAGGAAACGATGAACTATATGTGTGAGGAAGCGGTAAAGAATGCCCTACCTAAGCTGCCTTACGACATTAAGGAGGTAGACTTGATTGTATTTGCGTCATACACACCTTCGGACACCATTGCTACTACCGGACATTATATACAGCGGGAGTACAATATAACTGATGCTAAGGTATTTCATATATCTTCGGCTTGCTCTTCGGCAATAAATGCTATGGAAATTATCCGTGCATTCTTCTATTCGCAAATGTCGTCGAAGGCATTGATGATATGTGCCGACCGCAATTCGACATACTCTGACGATAGCGACTGCATGTCGGGACACCTGTGGGGAGATGGCGCTACAGCGTTCTTCTTTTCAGACACAGCATGTTCTTCTGACGAGGCTCAGGTCATAGACATTATGACGCAAGGGCTCGGACATATCGGACAAGGGCCTAACGGAGTATTCCTCGAGCCTAAAAACAGAGGATTGCAAATGCCGTATGGTAAGGATGTCTTTATGCAGGCATGTACTTATATCGCTCAGAATACTAAAGACATTACTGAATGGAATGGATATTCTGTCGATGATCTTACTTACTTCATCGGGCATCAGGCAAATATGCGGATATTGAAGAATGTAAGCAAACAACTGGATATGCCGGAAGAAAAGGTATTATCGAACATAGAAGAGTTGGGTAATACGGGATCGGCAAGCGCAATGCTGGTATATGCGCAGAATAAAGAAAAATTTAAGGCAGGAGACCTGATTTGCATATCAGTATTTGGCGGAGGGTATTCTGCCGGAGCTTGCTTAATCAGGCATCCTGAATATTAACAGTTAAGAATAAAATTATTATATTAAAATAGATTGGTTATGGTTTATCAAAGGACTTTAAAAAACAGTTTTACACTGGAAGGAAAAGGGCTGCACACTGGACTGAACGTACGCATCACATTCAATCCTGCACCGGAAAACCACGGTTACAAAATCAGACGTACCGATGTACCCGGACAACCCATAATTGACGCTCTGGCAGAGAATGTTTCTGCAACCCAACGTGGCACCGTATTGTCGGCCAATAATGTACAGGTAAGCACAGTTGAACATGCTCTGGCTGCCTTGTATGCCTGCGAAATAGACAACTGCCTTATCGACGTAAATGCTCCGGAAGTACCTATACTGGACGGAAGTTCCATACTGTTTGTGAGCAAAATAAAGGAAGTAGGTGCTCAGCAACAGACTGCTCCGCGAAAATATATAACATTCAAGCGCAAACGGATAAAAGTGGTGGATAAGGTAACCGGCTCCTCAATGCTGTTGCTACCAGACGATTCGTTCAGCATACAATCGCATATATCTTTCAATTCTACATTGCTACGCAAGCAGGATGCCCAGATGAATGATTTGTCGGAGTTTACGCGTGATTTTGCGTCAGCACGCACATTTGTCTTTGTGCGTGAAATAGAACCACTGCTCAGCAATAATCTGGTAAAGGGCGGAGATTTAGACAATGCTATCGTTATATACGATAAGCCGATCGAGCAGGAGACATTCGACCATCTGGCCGATGTGATGGGTGTGAAACGTAAGGATGCCAGCAAGTTGGGATACATTATGAACAAGCCCCTACTCTACCCGAACGAACCTGCTCGCCATAAGTTGCTGGACATCATTGGCGATCTGGCTCTGGTAGGTCATTTTATAAAAGGTAAGATTGTAGCCAACTGTCCGGGACATAAGATTAACAATCTGTTTGCTCGGGCTATACGCGAAGCTATAGCTGCCGAGAAGAGACCTAAAGTGACAGCTGATATGCTGGCTGAGCCTATCCAGACCGGACAAAGTTTTTATTGGACACGCCCTTAATAGTTGAGATTGCAATGAAACATATATTGAGTTTTATATCGAATAACAAGGCTATCCTGACAGGGATGTTGTTAGGACTTATAGCCGGATATGTTTACTGGTATTACTTTTCGTGTTACTGGGGTACATACCCCATGTCGGCCGAATGTTGGGTAAATTGCTGCTATGGCACTATATCGGGAGGGTTCTTAGCCAGCCTGATAAAGAAAGATATGTAAAATATTTTCAGTACATATTGGACGCAATTCATAAAAGTATTATCTTTGCGTCCGATCGGGGAATTAGCTCATCTGGCTAGAGCGCAACGCTGGCAGTGTTGAGGTGATCGGTTCGAGTCCGATATTCTCCACAAGAATAGAATCCTCAGGCAGAAATGTTTGGGGATTTTTATTTAATTTTTTCAAGTTCAACAATTATGGGTATGGTATCATTCTTATATTTTGCTTTTACAGGTTTATAACCATCTTGCTTTATCCAAAACTCATATGGCCCTCCAAATATTCCTCCTGTAGTATATCTAAACTCAAAATGACCAATAGAATCAGTCTGAGTTAAAACATATTCGTATTTTGACGATGGAATATTGTGTATATCAATATTGGCTAAAGGTGATTTGGTTTCCTTATCCAAAACTATACCTTGAGCATATCTAAAACTATCGCAAGAAAAAAAACATATAAGAACTAGAATAGAAAACAGGTAAAGTATATTTCTCATAATTTACATTTTTCAATGAAGTTAACAATTTTCTCCCAATCCTCACAAAAAGAGTTCGATACTTTGGTGCTGTGCTCCACAGAAAATATCCCTGCATTTGGAAAAGTGCAGGGATTATTTTTTTATTCCATAAAATACTGTGTCTTGAAAATAAGTATTGTAAGGGAGATTTGTATATACCTGCTCATCTTTAATAACATTTTGTTTCTCTTTATCTAAGAAAAATATATGGTTATCCACGACATCTTCACTCTTAGAATTTTTATACTTGTAAATATGTTGTATCTTCCAACCAATAAATTTAGGAGTAAATGCTGATTCTAAAGAATCGCATATCGCTTGAAAGTGCATCTCTTGCTCCTTATTTGATTTTACTTCATCTTCAGAATATATATCAGTATATTGTTTGCTAAGTATTTCCATTGCCTCAAAAGCTCCTCGTCTTTGATTATATTCTTTATAAAGCTTTGTGTGTTTTACTGATGTAAATGCTGAATCTAACTCTCCAAATAGGATTGGTTTATAGTTGCTTTTTTTATTTATATTAATTATATAGTCTTCAACTTTATTTTGAGCGATTTCCTTATTGTTTGGATTGTGACATGATAAAAAGCATAGAATACATAAAATCGTAAAATATATTTTCATTACCTATGGATTTAAAGTTTTTATAAAGCTAACAATTTTTCCGAAATTTTCACAAAAAAGAGTTCGATACTTTAGAAGTTATGCTTCATTAAAAAAAACTCCTATATTTGAAATAATAAATAAACCCTTTTATTTTCACTTCTCATATAAACATATAATTATGCCTCCATTTTACGATATTTATGGATTATCGAAGAAAAGAGATAGAGAAACAATAGAAAAGTTTCTCGATTATTTTTGCTATCGCGATGAGATAGAAAACTTAGGTAAGGATGAAGGCATTTTCATTTTAGAAAGTGAGGATTATAATATACAAGAGGATTTTATACCTGTTAAAACTCTTTCAGAAGTAATAGATTTTGGTATCAACAATCCAAATCAGGCTTTTGCGTTTTACCTTAGTCAGCCTCTCAAAAATGTAGAAAGTGTTATCTTATGCTTCACGTATGATAATCAAATAGTATTGGGAGTTTCTGTGGAAGTAAACAGGATTGAAAACGATCGATTTATTGATAATTCTGCCATTTGCGATCAACTAGCAGCGACAATCGTCAAACTAACGTCTGCCCATAAAACGATCATGGGCTTGGAACTACCTCCTCCGCGTAGCGAATCGGAGTTAGATGAATTACTTTTATAAACTGTGAGACGTAATGTTTATATCCGAATACAAATAAAAATTGTATTTTTGCCGAAGTAAAAGCTAACGATCACAACAAAGATATGAGTAAGATTATTTTCAGATATGGGGCTATGGGCTCCAGCAAGTCAGCACACTTGCTAATGACCGGATACAACCTTAAAGAGAGAGGTAAAACTGTTGTTTATGCCAAATCGAGCATCGATACCCGAGATGGTGACTTCATCACTACCAGAGCCGGAATACCTCCAAAGAAATGTATAACTATACCTGAAAATTCAAATCTGCTGGAAATGTTCGGTTATCTGGATAATCAATCTGTAATTATGATAGACGAGTGCCAATTTCTATCAGAAGAAGACATTGACCAGTTGAACAAACTATGTATGCAAAAAGACTTAGTCCTTATCTGTTATGGGCTGAGAACCGATAGTAACGGTAATCTTTTCTTAGGGTCGAAAAGACTATTTGAGGTAGCCGACGTAATAGAGGAAATAAAATCGTGCTGCTCGAGGTGTGCAAGAAAAGCAACTATGAATCTATATCTGGGAGAAAAAAAGGATGTAGTACTTATCGGCGACAGTGGATATCTGCCGGTATGCAGGGAGTGTTATTTTAAACAATAAAATAACACTTATGCTACAACATTTGAATTGAACGCGTCTTTCTAAGATCAGAAACATCCTACTTATTTTGTCCGGGAGCATATGGCTTAGCCGACTGGCTACCTGTAATTTTCTTTGCCTGTCCGGGAGGAATTCCGTTCTTATTTGTATGTACTGCCCTACACGATGATGCCGATAACAAGACTACAATCAATGATACAAATAAGACTATTTTTTTCATAATTTCACTTTATTATAACTATATCTGTATATAACATTATGGTAAAGCTTATTGTTTACTTCAACAATTCATATAACACAGGGAACTCAACATCAAAATGGCGTGGCTGATCATATCCGTATTCCAATCCGGCATATATACAGTTTTTCAAACTTGATTTCTCTTTTTCAGACAGTTTTGATACTGTTTGGGAGAAAGCGGGTTCATCAAGTTTATAAATAATCTGGACGATAATAAAACCCAGATCATAACAACCAGATCCTCCTCCACAATCAAATTCAGTCAATCTAACCAGTGAATCTTTATCCTTATCCAGAGTACCCTCTATAAGCCTGCGTAACTCTTTATTTTCAGCGTAGCTCTGATGGGTATACAATGTGTCGGCAATATCTATTCCGGCCACATTATCTTGTTTGCAACCAATAAAGAATAGAACAATAAAAGTAAGAGTTAGTATTCTGTTTTTCATTCAGGTTATATTTAACAGTCCATGAAGATAATTCTTTTCTGTATATTTCCAATAAAAGAGCCCCCATATCGTCATTCCCCTTACGAAACAAAACCATGCGAACTTCACAGCTCACATGGCTTCACACTTCACAAACTACACAAAACTTGCGGTTCTTCCTTAACTATTAAAAAAATCTAAACTAGTGCTATTAATTTATTAAAACTACAATAATCACTATTGGGGGCATTTATACTCGTGTATATCTTAATTATTTATTATCTCAAAAATCGGAACGAATTTCAAGCATATAAGGGGGGCGAATTATCTGAAAAAATAACTATATTTGATGTTACTATTCTGTTGCTATTTTTCAGATTCTCGAATGAATTATACCTTTCCGCCACTCTCCAAATATTATCCATTCCTCTATGGTAAAAGTAGTATAAGATTGTCGCTAAAACAGTCTTTTTTGTGCATTTTTTAAGGTTTACGTGTGTCTTTTTTAACATATTGATACGTTTTCTATTTCGCATATCATAATATAGGCACTGATATGCTTTATGATTTTCTAATAAAGAGGTCAATAATGCAGATAGTTTCGGAAATCGAAACAAAATGGAAAATAAGTTTTTGCGGATTTCAATAGATGGAACAATGTAGGTCTTCTATAAAAGATAATAAGCCATATAAAAATTCAGTCTACACCTTTTGATATAACTTTATATCATTGGCAAGACAAAATTTATATATATCCGGGTATATCGAGGGATACCGGCTTTCTTTAGCGGATGAATATCAGACAATCATCTGGCTGGCTCTATTCTTTACGCCTTCGGCATAGCCTGCAAAAAAGAATGGAATATTATCTTCCGCTCCGTTCTCGAAACGTCCGCGTACTTTTTCATATGCTAATAAAGACATCTCAAACTCCGGTTGTCCGGTAACAAGTATGGGCTGATCGAGACGGTCGTACCAAAAATAACGTCCTCCGAAATTCTGACGGGCTACTTCAAATATATACGAACCTATCTTTATTATCATTTTCCGCTTGGTTTCATTATCAGCCTTATTATAGAAAGCCGTATTCATTTCTATCACCTGATCCAGTACATGCAGGCTTTCCACACTAAAGTCTAAATGAGCAGCATCGCTAAACTGCTTAACCAAAGCATTGGCATTAGCCAGCATATCTCCACCAAACTGAGCCTGATCTGTATCAGAGATCTGTACTATATCTTTCTTTTTCCTGAATATATCAAATAGTCCCATATATAAGTATTTGTGCTAGTGTCCGTCAAATATACAAATTTAAAGCGTATTGATCAGGGTGCGCTGGTCATTAAAAAATTTTGCCCGTTCTATACCCCCGCTCACTGATATAAGTGTAGAAAGCCGTTTCAACGAATCTATCCATTTCTTAAACCGGTCAAATGTTGCTACATCTTGCGATACGAACGAATTTAAGGTAAAAGCTTTCACATAACTCATATTCACCGTATCAGTCTGCAAATAGCTGTATGTAGCATCAAAATTGATACCTGAAAGATAGAATTGCAGGGTATTGCCCGAATCGTATTGCCCCTTGATGGCTATAGCTTCCATCCGGTCTACACACTTCAGCAGGTCTTCTTTCAGTGCGGCAACATCTTCAGTTGTTATATAACGGATATTTGCAAAAAACTGAATATCGTTTATCAAATACTGAAACAATAGTCTGTCCCATACATAATATGTGTAATCTACATACATCAGTTCTTCTTCATATCTGCGCAACACATCGTACAGGTCTTTTGGCATATCGATATCTTCGAGTGACTGAACATCGCGACTGAGCTTAAACGACTGATACATCCACTTGAAAGTAAAGAACTTGGTGAGATAAGTAAAGTTGAGACACAATGTCTGCGGTAACAGATTTGCCGATGAACCTATTTCGGTATATGAATCGTTTCGAGCCACCTTCAGTGCCGTTACATAATACTCCATCTGGGCATAATCTTTCGGGGTAGGATTTACATACTCCGTCAACTTCAGCTGGAACGGCTTATTGCGTGAATCGTCTGCTCCGATAATCGTATCGAGGGAAAGACCGAGTTCCATAGCGATGGCAGCGGCTTCATCGAACGAAAACAGCACCTCGCCCCTCAATCGCCTATACATGGCTTCTTTGCCGATATGCAAAATATCCATCAACAGGCCTGCCATATGTTTATTCTGCGGTACACGTTCTCTGACCGCATTCAACAGATTTTTATGGAATATATCGTTCTTCATTCTTTTAGTTACGAGTTGTATTTTTTACACCTTTGCGAGAGACAATTTTATCTAAAGTTGACAAACTTGACACTTTATACACGATATCTCAACCTTACTATTTTTCATCTTTATAGAGGTTACCCATATATCTGCCCGTTTTTTCAGGGCTTTGCAACACCCTCCCCATTAGAGAGAGTCAGGCTGAGGTCTATCAACAACAGAAGCATACGTAAAGATAACACAATGATAGCATTTTTTTATAATTGAAATTTATTTTAACAAAAAAGTGTATATTTGCGAATACTTAACAAACAACATCATAATTATGAGAAAACTTATACCTTTTATATTTGTATGCGCGCTTTGCTTAGGCTTTGCGGCTTGTGGCGGGGATGATGACGAGGAAGAAACTTATTTCAGAGTTAAAGGAGCCACTGAAGATCTCGCTTGGTTTACAATAGAACTAGAGAATAATGTGACACTTACAACTCTAAATATCGAATCTAATACAAACTGGGAATTAGTGAAAAACGGAAAGCTACTATCTAGCGAAGGTTATTGGTTTGTCGATGAGGTAATAGAACCTAACGAATTGTTTAGATTACTTGGAGACGGAAATAAGACAGTAAATATATATTTAGAGAAAAATATTAATCCATCAGATAAGACACATACAATAAAGGTTTACTACGGAAACAATAGAACAAAAACAATTAGCATAATCCAAAAAGGGACAGGATCAGCAAACTGATTAAAGCAAAAGAAGGCAAAGAGGAACTGCTCTCTCTTTGCCTCTCAATATGCCACTCTCACATATTATATCTGCCTGATAAGCTTTATGGTCCCCGGCTTTTTCCCTAAAGGATCGTACCCGTCTATTTCTGCCGCATAGTATAGGTCTCCATTAAGCTTTACCAACGATCTACCCAGATCCTTGTACTCCTCCGGACTCAGATAACAGTTTACTATTGTATAGTGTTTCTGATTGGTCAACAACAGAAGCATACGTAAAGATAACACAATGATAGCATTTTTTAATAATTGAAATTTATTTTAACAAAAAAGTGTATATTTGCGAATACTTAACAAACAACATCATAATTATGAGAAAACTTATACCTTTTATATTTGTATGCGCACTTTGCTTAGGCTTTGCGGCTTGTGGCGGAGATGATGACGAGGAAGAAGAAGTTTATTTTAGAATAAAAGAAGCTTCGGAGTACGGTAAATCAACTATATATGTTACTGTGGACAATGATGTATTAATGACTACTCTGAGTGTTGAAACAAACCTGAAAGACTGGGGACTAGTAAAGGAGGATACCAGAGAATATTTTTGGTCTTTTGAAGAAGATATAGCCTCCGATTTACGCACCATCAAAGGAAGCGGAAATAAAACCGTAAATATATATTTTATAGAAAACACCAATCAACAGGATAGAGCAGCGCATCTTGATGTGCTCTATGGAGATAATGTCAAAAGGACAATTGTGTTAACACAAAAGGGTATAGGATCAGCAAACTGATTAAAGCAAAAAAAGGCAAAGAGGAACTGCTCTCTCTTTGCCTCTCAATATGCCACTCTCATATATTATATCTGCCTGATAAGCTTTATGGTCCCCGGCTTTTTCCCTAAAGGATCGTACCCGTCTATTTCTGCCGCATAGTATAGGTCTCCATTAAGCTTTACCAACGATCTACCCAGATCCTTGTACTCCTCCGGACTTAGATAACAGTTTACTATTGTATAGTGTTTCTGATTGGTCAACAACAGAAAATAGTTACTCATAATAGTATCAGGCTCATTCCTATAGTTCAGTTTTTGTCTGTAGTTTCCGTCATACTCATCCGACACCAAAGCAACAGTAGCTGTCCTACCCAGTCTCAGATTCAGCTCTTTCACCCCTGATTTATACCAGAAACGTTGCCCTTTGTCAAAATACTCTTTGGATAGCATCTCTTTATAATCGTAGTCATTTTCCCATGCTTCGTGATCTGCTATTACCGGAACCTCCATAAACACAAGTCCCAGCAATTTATGCAGTTTCGAGTTATATAGTTTCTTATACCAGCAGTAAGAAAAATTTGACGTTTGTGTCTGTTTGTTTACATCCTCGCTACCTGTTTCAAATGTTCCGCCGCCATCATCCCCTGTGTTTAGCTTAAGTTCTGCCTGTTCGTTTTGTTTTGCGATGCTCTCTACATACCCTTCCTCGCCGGTATCTATGGTAAATCCCAGTTCATACACAGACGGGAGGTTAAGCGGCTGATTAGATAGTTGGTTTATATTGGCTTTTTCATCCAAGTCTATAACCGCAGATGTATTTCTCGCAATTTCCTTTGCTTTTATATCCAGATTAAACCTATTTCCGCCGACATTGTATAAGGTAAGATTAAATGCCTTGCAGAAATTATCTATCCAGTCGTTTATTTTTACTTCGCTTGGTAGCGATTTCATTAAATCAATCTGATTTTCAACAAAAGCACCCTCGTCATTCTTATCCCAATCCATTGCTTCTGTACTACTCCCGTCATCATCTATTTTCAACCAATCCCGATAATGATTAAACGGCTCTATTTCCAGACTGAAATCTATACTGTATCCAAATAAACTATTATCCCATTGAAAAAAGATATCGGTCTCTTTCTCTTTGTACTGCGAAAATTTATAGTTGGCTAGGGTTAACAGGTCTATTTTATCTTCTTTATCGAGCCAGACAACCTGACTGACTATACCTCCGGCTGATATATTATTATTTCTCCATGTATGAGTATCTGCATTCTGCAGGTCTACTATAAACTTCCCTTTTTTATCCCAGTTCCTTTTTAAATAGCTAGGACTATACACAGCCGAATATGTTCTGTCTGTTACCCCGTTTCCGCCATCAAAGTCCCACGAGCGTCCGCCTGATATTGCCATCGGATTACAGTAGTCTACATTCAGAGGGTTTCTGAAATTTTCGTCCGGATGTTTGCCAAAGGCAAAACCACAAAGGAAATTCTTGTCTATTTTCGGGTCTATAAAATTGACTCTGTGATGTTCCGGGAATACAGCTTCATCATCTTTTATATCCTGATTGATATTATCCAGAGCGAATTTGTTTATAAATTGAATTTCGTTCAACGATTTATCCAGATTCTTCACCAGATGTATCTCTATAGGTGAGCTATCCAAAGTGCCTGTTCTTACTCCTATTCTTTGACTATGAGTCAACAACTGTTCATCAGTCAACATACTTAAGTCTACATTGAATCGTATCTTGTACAGACCTGATCGCGGTATAGTAATAGTAGTTTTATTTCTTGTTGTTATATTCCCTCCGTTATCACTATGGATAGCCATTTGACTATTTTGTGAGTCAAACAAATTCACAATATACCGACGGCTTTCCGCGTCTGTCACATATTTATTTTCAAAGGTTTTTGTATTATTCCTATAATGTTTCCATTCTCCACCTATCCAAATTTTACTCACTCCCCAGTCAAACTCATAATCACTCGGATTTTTATAACTCACATATAACTTCGATAATCTTTCATCTGCCAGCGCTGTGCCCGACAGATTATATCCCGCCTGTTCAAAGATATTTTTCAACATCTCTACACAATTTACAGAAGGATAAAAATCCTCTAAACCCAAAGTCACACTATTATCGTATATATCTTTACCCGTAAATTCTCCATTCTCCTTTGGCGACTTAGGGAGTAATCCGTACAAAACGAGTGGGAATATTACCGGAGAATCTTCTGCATTATTATATTCCGAAATACTATCGAATCCCTTAAAATTATTGAGTTCCCACTTCCCTGCCTGATTCATCATCGTCTCCCCGAATATATCTTTCACAGTTTTGGGAGCAGGGACGCCCAGATTACCTTTGTACGATTTCTTTGTAATACTGCTCAGACGAAACTTTCCATCAAAGATCTTCACACCGTCCACCAACAGTTGAGCATCGTAAAGCTGCGAAAACTTCCCCCTCACCTCTTCAGTGTTTGTATAGCCGAAAATAGTATTATTCACCGCCGTAGCAGGCAAGGTAATATCATACGATTTTTGCGCATCTTTTGTACTTAGTTCCGCCGGATTCAGAAACTGACGTTTGAGATATATCGAAAACGTTTCCGGATTTTCTATCTCACATAATTGTTTGTTAATGTAGAGTTCTATACTTGCCATAATTCCATAATTTTAAAGTTTTTACCATACAGATAAAGTTTTCCGAATCCGATAACAACTATTTACCTTTAATTACCGAATAATTCAATTCCCCGTTATTCTCCATCAGCTTATTCAGACACACATAGCGCTGAGCATCAATAGAATGATTGTACCGATCTATCGGTGTATTCGTCGCATTCCCGAATTCATCCGTTTTCCACCGGTAGTTGCGATATTCATTGATAATATTCGTGCTGCCTTTCGTTATATGCTTTTTGTACCTGTTCAGTATCGATATTCCCGTAGTGATGCTATCCTTCCCTTTTTCGGCAGGCTCTACCTTCCAGCCTTTCGATGCTATTTCCCTGATACTCTTCGGCTCGGCGCTATCGGCTACCACAGGCGTATCGCGTGGAATATCCAGTTCTTCGAGTACCGAAGCAATCATCATATTATCGTACCCCTTTTCGTATAGTAATTCATCTATCCACAGTTCGCCATCCGACAGGCGGATATCTACAATAGCTGTAGGATCGTTCGTGAAGCCGAAATCCATACCCAGCCACCGTTTTTTATACGTATCGGGCATCTTTTCCACAATATCCCAGTTACGCATTACTCCTCCCTGACGCGTTCCGGTAAGCCCTTCCCCATACACCTGCCACCACTCGGCATCGTTGCGGTTCGACTCTATTTCTTTTATCTGAGCTGACGATAAATACTGGTTGTCCTTGTATGTAGAATGTATGAGCTCTACCTCAGGCTGAGTTAACACCCTTTCATCGAGCCAGAATTCAAAGCATGGATTACAATCCAGAAAAATAGTCTCCGTAGTACGGATTGCCAACTGCCTGTATATTTCATAATCTATATTTATACATTCGTTTATATACAATATATTACGTGAAGGCCCATGTACTTTAGATGGGTTATCTGCCGAAAAGAACTCTATCATCGATCCCTTTATCATATAAATTTTATCAGTAGCATTCCAGTTTTTTTCATCCCAGCTATTCATCTGTTGCAGGATTTCCTTAAAATCGCGGATACATCCCTTTTTCAGATGCGGAAGAGACTCGGACACGATAGAAATAGTCTTGGGCGAAGAAGCCTTATCGGCAAGCGTAAATAATAACTGCAACACACTGTAGGTCTTAGAAGACCGGGTAGAACCTTTATTTACAATATAGCGTACCCCATTGTTATAAGCATCCATATTTCTCGAAAACACACTCGTTATATTCATGTTTTTCCTTTATAGATAAAATCCTTTGTATTTCTTCAACATTTTCCATCTAAAAAATACATAACCGTAATTATTCACAATTATCAGCCTTTTAATAAGAAATTTTAGGTGCTAAAACTTTACCAAGCAAACAAAATACTGTACTTTTGTGTTGCATTTTTAAAAGCGGTAACTATTTGAGTGTAAACACTTATAAATATATTTTAACAAGCATAAATTTGCTTTATATTAATCGATTATAGATCAACAGAATAACCTATATATAAACAATTTAATTTAATCATGGCTAATCAGAAAGAAAAGCTTTTCTCAGACTTCCCTGCGGTTTCTACCGAAGAGTGGATGGCAAAGATCACGGCTGACCTTAAAGGCGCCGATTTTGAGAAAAAACTTGTTTGGAGAACAAACGAGGGGTTCAATGTAAACCCTTTTTACAGGAGTGAAAACCTAGAAGGCCTGAAAACGACCGATTCGCTTCCCGGAGAATTCCCTTACATTCGTGGCACAAAAAAAGACAATGAGTGGTACACTCGTCAAGACATTTGTGTAAAGGATTTTAAGGCAGCAAATGCTAAAGCTCTCGATGTGTTGCACAAAGGAGTGAACTCTCTTGGTTTTAATATCGACGGAGATGATGTTAACGTAGAAAACATCAAAACACTGTTGAAGGATATTCACCCGGAAGCAGTAGAACTCAATTTCAGCACATGCTACCGTAAATCTTTAGAGCTGACCAAGATACTGGTTGAATACATTAAAGGTTTAGGCGTAGATGTGATGAATTGCTATGGCTCGGTAAACTACGATCCGTTCAAACCGCTTTTGAAAAAAGGGCGTGATGCAGAAGGATGGGTAGAAAAAGCTGCTGAAATAGTAAAAGCTGCTGCACCACTTCCTCGTTTTCGTGTATTGGCTGTTAATGCACATGCATTGAACGATGGTGGTTCATACATTTTCCAGGAACTGGGCTATGCTCTGGCTAACGGAAATCAAATATTGAGCGCACTTGTTGAAACAGGTTTAGATGCCACACTGGTAGCCAAGAAAATTAAATTTAACTTCGGTATCGGCGGAAACTATTTTATGGAGATCGCCAAATTCCGTGCGGCACGCTGGTTATGGGCTGAAATAGTAGAAGCTTACAAACCAATTTGCCCGAACGAATGTCCTAACAAGACACAGGAAGGCCTTTGTCGCTGTGCGGCTAAAATATATGCTCATGCACAGACATCTACATTCAACAAAACAATCTACGATGCACATGTAAACTTGCTTCGCACACAAACAGAAGCCATGTCTGCCACTATCGCAGGCGTTAATTCACTTACTGTGCGTCCGTTTGACGAAACATATAAAACATCGGATGACTTCTCTGAGCGTATCGCTCGCAACCAACAGTTGCTATTGAAAGAAGAATGTCACTTCGATAAGATCACAGACCCATCTTCAGGTTCATATTATATTGAAAACCTTACTAAGTCTATCGCTGAACAAGCATGGAAATTATTCCTCGAAACAGACGAAAAAGGTTTCTACGAAGCATTGAAAGCCGGAACAGTACAGACAGCCGTTAAAACATCTGCGGACAACCGCTTCAAAGCACTGGCTACCCGCCGCGAAGTTCTGCTGGGAACCAACCAATTCCCTAACTTCACCGAAAAAGCTGAAAGCAAAATCGTTGAAAGAGAAGCTTGCGGATGTGGATGTGGAAAAGATGCTCCTTACATGCCTCTTCCTACCGACCGTTTGGGAACTGCATTCGAAGAAATGCGTCTGGCTACCGAGAAACATGGCGCTCCTACAGTATTCATGCTTACAATCGGTAATCTGGGTATGCGTCTGGCTCGTGCTCAGTTCTCAAGTAACTTCTTTGCTTGTGCTGGTTACAAGGTAATTGACAACTTAGGATTTGAAACTGTAGAAGAAGGTGTAAAAGCTGCATTCGACAAGAAAGCAGATATCATCGTTCTTTGTTCGAGCGATGACGAATATGCTACTTATGCACCAGAAGCACACAAACTGATACAAGGTAAAGCTCACTTTGTAGTAGCTGGTGCTCCTGCATCTATGGACGAACTGAAAGCTCAGGGAATAGAACACTTCGTGAATGTGAAGAGCAATGTTCTTGAAACGTTGAGGATGTTCAATGCCAAATTAGGAATCAATTAATTTTAGTTTCAGAGCTTGCAAGTGTACTAGTTTACTAGTAAAAACTAGAACTCTTGAACTCTAGAACTCTTTAAATAAAAAAACATGAAACCAAATTTTAAAGATATAGACATTAACAAAGCAGGTTTTGCAGCAACAAATGCGGCAAAATGGGCTGCTGATAATGGCATCGAGGCTAATTGGACTACTCCTGAGTTAATTCCTGTGAAGCCTGTATACACAAAAGAAGACCTTGAAGGCATGGAGCACCTTAACTATGCTTCAGGTATTCCTCCGTTCCTTCGCGGACCATACTCAGGTATGTACGCTATGCGCCCTTGGACAATCCGCCAGTATGCAGGATTCTCTACTGCTGCCGAATCGAATGCATTCTATCGCCGTAATCTTGCTTCGGGACAGAAAGGTCTTTCCGTTGCATTCGACCTTGCCACACACCGTGGATACGATGCCGACCACCCTCGCGTAGTGGGTGACGTAGGTAAAGCAGGGGTTTCGATCTGTTCGGTAGAGGACATGAAAGTATTGTTCGAAGGGATTCCATTGAATCAGATGTCAGTTTCGATGACAATGAACGGTGCTGTGCTTCCTATACTTGCGTTCTACATCAATGCAGGACTTGAGCAGGGTGCTAAACTGGAAGAAATGGCGGGAACAATCCAAAATGATATCCTGAAAGAATTCATGGTGCGTAATACTTATATCTATCCGCCAGAATTCTCAATGAAGATCATCGCTGATATCTTCGAATACACATCACAGAAGATGCCTAAATTCAACTCTATCTCTATCTCGGGTTACCACATGCAGGAAGCCGGAGCGACAGCAGATATCGAGTTGGCTTACACCCTTGCCGATGGTATGGAATATCTGAAAGCAGGTATCGACGCAGGTATCGATGTAGATGCTTTTGCACCTCGCCTGTCGTTCTTCTGGGCTATCGGTATGAACCACTTTATGGAGATCGCTAAAATGCGTGCCGGACGCTTGCTGTGGGCGAAGATCGTAAAAAGCTTCGGAGCTAAGAACCCTAAATCGCTTGCACTTCGTACTCACTCCCAAACATCAGGTTGGTCGTTGACTGAGCAAGATCCTTTCAACAATGTTGGCCGTACTTGTATCGAAGCAATGGCTTCTGCATTAGGACACACTCAATCACTGCATACAAATGCTTTGGATGAGGCTATCGCATTGCCTACCGACTTCTCTGCCCGTATAGCACGTAACACACAGATATACATTCAGGAAGAAACTTATATTACTAAGGAAATTGATCCTTGGGCAGGCTCTTACTATGTGGAAACACTGACTAACGAACTTGTTCACAAAGCATGGGAACATATTCAGGAGATACAGAAATTGGGCGGCATGGCTAAAGCCATCGAGACCGGTCTTCCTAAAATGCGTATCGAAGAAGCTGCTGCACGTACTCAGGCTAAAATCGACTCAGGAACTCAGACCATCATTGGTGTTAATAAATACCGCCTAGAGAAAGAAGACCCTATCGACATTCTTGATGTGGACAATACTGAAGTTCGCCGTCAGCAGATCGAGCGTCTGAACGACCTGAAAGCTAAACGTGACAATGAAGCTGTGAAGAAAGCACTTGCTGCTATCACAGAATGTGTTAAGACTAAAAAAGGCAACCTGCTGGAGCTTGCTGTTGAGGCAGCTCGTCTTCGTGCTACATTAGGAGAAATCTCTGATGCCTGCGAAGAAGTAGTAGGACGTTATAAAGCAATAATCAGAACAATTTCAGGCGTGTATTCATCAGAAACTAAGAAAGACCCTACATTCCAGAAAGCGCAGGAGCTTGTGGAACAGTTTGCGAAGAAAGAAGGTCGTCAGCCTCGTATCATGGTCGCCAAAATGGGTCAGGACGGACACGACCGTGGAGCAAAAGTAGTGGCAACCGGTTATGCCGACTGCGGATTCGACGTAGATATGGGACCATTGTTCCAGACTCCGGAAGAAGCTGCCCGTCAGGCTGTAGAAAACGATGTGAACGTACTGGGAGTATCTTCTCTTGCCGCAGGACACAAAACACTTGTGCCGCAGGTAATAGCAGAGTTGAAAAAACTTGGTCGCGAAGACATCGTGGTAATTGCCGGAGGTGTAATCCCAGCTCAGGACTATGACTTCCTGTACAAAGCGGGTGTTGCAGCTATCTTTGGCCCGGGTACTTCAGTGACTAAGGCTGCTGTGCAGATAATGGAAATATTGTTGGCTGAGTAATTTTAGTTGATTATTTAGATAAAAGAAACTCCTGCTTGTAATAGGCAGGAGTTTCTTGTTTTAAAGTTCCGAATTGGAAGATTGATTTATACAACATTTTCATTTATCTTTAGACGGAAACTGACAAACTAAATGCTATGAGAAAAATTATCATTTTCTTTCTATCTGCATTACTAGCATGCTCTTGTAATAGTAAACAAAATAAAACTACGGAAAAAGCAATATCTGATACCATCCCGACTGGTGCGATACCATTTATATATAATTACAAAATGATTGTATTGAATGGTATATACCAAGACTCTATTCCGATGAATCTTATATTCGATACCGGCTGGGTTGGATTAACTGTATCAGATAGCTTAAGAACTAAAAATGAAAAAGGAAATATGTTTTCCAAGAAGCTGAAAATAGAAAATTTGGAATATATATGGGACAATGCATCCTATCTGGAGGATAACAAAATGAAATCTAAAGGATTTAACAAAATGGGAGCATGTGGTGCTTTTGACTGGAAAATATTTGAAGGTAAATTATTAGAAATATCATACCGCTATAAATATATTAAAGTATTAGAGAATACTGAAAACCTGTACGATTACGATTCTATCAAAATGGAGAAAAAAGATGATAACAGGCTTGGTTTGCCTGTTACCGTTCATGTACAGGGGAAAAAAATAACAGAATATGTTTTATTAGATACCGGTCTTAACGATAGAATACATTTTAATGATAACATTACGCAAAAATATAATATTTTAAATAAAACCGGCAAAGAGGGGAGTTGGGGATATCCAGTCGAGTGTGATACAATAAAATTAGGCAAGTACTATTTGGCAGAAGAAGACCAACTTGTTGGTTTTCAGAAAAAAGGAGGAGGAAGGAGAATGCCTTTTAATGGTATCATAGGTAACCGTTTATTAGAGAAATTCTCGATTGTACTGGATTTGAAAAATTATTACCTATACTTGAGACCTATCGAATAAAAAGAGTCTTTGAGCTTTATGGTGAACCGACCTAACATAAAATACATGAAGATAGATATAGTTTTAATACAGTTTATTATTATGTTGAGGGTAAAGATCGCCCAGAGTGGGCTTTATCAGTTTCTTATGAGAAAGATACACACAAAGTAAGTAGCATTGATGTAGAAAGTGCTGCAGCCGCTCTTTTAAAACAAAAGAAAATTAAAGACACAATCTATATAAATAAACATGCCGATGAAATAAGGAAAATATTTGGTCCGAAAGAATATGGTCATGTCAACCAGCTACAATATGAAGAAGATGGCTTTGAAGTTGTATTCTATTGTTACGATTTTCGTGATTATAAATGTTCTAATTATATAATATATTGGTAGAATTAACATTATAGATTCATTTTTAATAGTTTCTATTAAAACTATCTCTATATTTTTCACTACTTTCGCTCCCTGATTTTTTAATATCTAAAAACTAAAAGGGATGAAATTGAAACTTATATTAATTACAGGCTTATTGATCAGTGCTTTATCGGCAAATGCACAAAGTGTGACGGGCAAATGGAAAACTGTAGATGATGAAACAAAAGAAGCGAAGTCGATAGTAGAAATTACCGAGCGAAACGGAAAGATATACGGCAAGGTAGTTGAAATCCTTAATCCTGCAAAGAAAGCGATAAAATGCAATAACTGCTCGGGCGGTGATAAAGACAAACCTGTACTCGGGCTTGAAATATTGAAAGGATTGAGTAAAGACGGAAAAGAATACAATGGCGGAAAAATCCTTGACCCCTCTAACGGTAAACAATACAAATGTACTGTAAGCTTTGATGGCGACGATAAGCTCAAAGTGAGAGGCTATGTAGGCATTTCAGCTTTCGGAAGGACTCAGGTGTGGACACGTGTCAAATAACCGGAAAATCTAAAAGACTAGTGGGGAAGCATACCAAACTTCCCCACTAGATAACAATCGTAGCCAATAATATTCACCGGGATTGCGTTCAATGAAATGAGCCTCATCTCTTGTCTCCCATGGTGAGTATGCATAGAGCAGGTTATGCACATCGAACAGGATTACGAATCCCTTCCATTCCGGAGGTTGGTTCTTTCCGGAATGGCAAAGTATTCAGTTTATGGTTGTTTCTGTTATTTTACAGTAAACGGTATCTTATTCTTGGTATCGGCAGATGAGGAACCAATCTGGAAAACAAAATCGCCCGCTTCTACTACTCGTTCGTTTTTCAGGTTAATGAACGACAGGTCATCCAAACTCAATGTAAAGGAAACGGTTTTGGTCTCTCCTGCTTTCAGTTCTACCTTTTCAAAGCGACGGAGTCTTTTAACATCGGGAACCAGTGATGCAAACAGGTCACTCGAATAGAGTTGTACAGCTTCTTTACCGTCTCTGCTGCCTGTATTAGTCACATCTACTGAAATAACGATATCCTCTTTCGATCCTAAAGCCAGCTCCGATTTGTTTATCTTCGGATTGGAGTATGCAAATGTAGTATAGCTAATGCCGTATCCGAACGGATATTCGTAATTATAGTCTCCTTCATAGTTGTATGCACCTTCGCTCTTTTCCTGCTCTTCGGCATACTTGTGGAAGTAAGGAACCAGTGAGTTAGGATAAGCAGGATATGTGTATGGAAGTTTACCCGATGGGTTTACATCTCCGATCAGAACGTCGGCTAGTGCATCTGCTCCATAGATTCCCGGCAGATAAGTCTGTACGATAGCATCTACTTTAGACGAGAATTTGGAGATCACACGCGGACGTCCTTCGCTCAGTACAAGTATAACTTTTTTACCCGATTCCAGCATTTCCTGAGCCAGCTCTGTTTGCAGGTCATTCAGATAAAGATCGTCTAAGTCCCCCGGCTTTTCACAATAAGAATTCTCCCCCAGACACATTACTATATAATCTGCATCTTTAGCCGCTGCAACAGCTTCATCAAAGCGGTCTTTGTATTCGGTTGCATACTCCGTCACATTCTTATAGCTTACACCCGGAACGTAAGTGATGTTTTCCTTGCCGAATCTCGACTGTATGGCAGTCAAAAGGTTATGATAGTTATCTGCAAACTCATCTATCTTTTCACCTTGCCATGAGAACGTCCATCCTCCGTTCAGAGAACGTTTGCTTACGGCATTGGGTCCTGTCACTAATATTTTTGCACCCTTCTTCAATGGTAACAGATTACCTTCGTTCTTCAACAGGGTAATACCATCCGCTGCTGCATCATAAGAAGCTTGCTGATAAGCTTTAGAATTAAATTCAGGATAGTCTTTGCTATATGTATTCGGCACTTCGAACAGGTTCAGTCTCAATTTCAGAGCAATAACTCGAGTGGCAGCATCGTCGATACGCGACATCGGAACAGCGCCCTCATTTACCAGTTCTGTCAACAGGTTGCAAAACTCTTTATAGTTGATAGGTATCATCGACATGTCTATACCGGCATTTATACCTTCCTTAATAGCCTCTTTTACAGATGACACCATTTTATCACGGGTGTACAGCTTATTGATGTCTTCCCAATCGGTAACGATCATTCCTTTAAAGCCCATTTTCTCTCTGAGCAGAGTGGTCAGTAGTTCGTAACTTGCATGTACAGGCACATTATTGACAATACCTGAGTTGATCATTACAGTATGCACCCCTGCATCCACAGCAGCTTGAAATGCAGGAACATGATATTCAAGCAATACATTTTCGGGAATATATGCAGGCGTACGATCTTTTCCACTGATAGGTGCAGAATAGCCTAAAAAGTGTTTCATACAGGCAGCAACCTTTGTAGGATTACCCACATTGTTATCGTCTCCTTCAAAACCTTTGATCAATTCGCGACCAAATACAGCTCCAATATACGGGTCTTCACCAAAACCTTCGTACTGACGGGGGAAACGCGGATCAATTCCTAAATCGAGTACAGGAGAGAAATTCCAAGGCACATTACTCGCTCTGGTTTCATAAGCGGTGATTTCTCCCATCTTACGGGCGTGAACCGGATTCCACGATGCGGCAACATTTATCTCCTGAGGGAACATCGTTGAACCGGCTGTATAAGTAGCCCCATGTATCTGGTCGAGACCATAAATTACAGGAACTTTCATACGTGTTTCTTTCATTGCCACTTCCTGTATTTGTCCTACAATTTTAGTCCACCACTCGGGTGTACGTGCCCGCGTATTGGGAGCATTAAGTATAGAACCTACATGATAATCGACAATAGCTTCGCGCAGTTTTGCCTCATCTATCTGAAGTGTACTTGCAGAAGGCCTATCAGCACCTTTACAAACGACATCTATACTAATCTGAGACATCTGACCGATTTTTTCGGCAAGTGTCATTTTAGACACGATCTCTGCTGCTTTTTTATCTACATTGTCCTGAGCATGTAAGCCAGATACAAGTCCTAAAGTTGTTGCTATTATCACTAGCGTTTTTTTCATAATTTTCTATTTACAAGTTTTGCATATTTTGAATATGCAAATATAGCTAATTTATCGTATGTTAAAAACGCTCTATTATCTCCATACACATACGTCTGTTATGATAAGGGCATTTCCAGAATCCGGCCTTATCATCTTTATGGTGGACACTCCTATCAGGGAAACCAACCTTTCTTCTTTTTGAAGATACGATTGAAATTTGACAGGTTATTAAATCCACATATCAGGCTTATTTCGGCCACACTGTGGGTAGTATCAACCAACATACGGGTTGCATGCCCTAATCGTATACATCCAATGAGTCTATAAAATTACGTCCCGTACGTTGTTTTATGAAACGGCTGAATGCTACATCGGTCATCCCGACCAAATTGGCAACATCAGTCAGCCTCACTTCCTTATTATAATTTTCGAGCACAAAGTTGTACGTTGTACGCCCGTTCTATCCGCCGGCTATCAAAGTTTTGTTCATGGGAATTGAACGACCGGCTCGACAACTCACGCATGGGAGACAATGACAAATCGTACAGAATACCCAATAGTTTCAACACCGAATGTGCTCCCTCAGCTTCGGAAGCAAGAGAATACAGGCGGTCTTTTATTTTTATTTTCTATATTTTCGATACTATCCCCTACTACGCGCTTGGCTACGGCTCCGTTCTCAATAAAATTCAGTTCGTATTCGGCATGAACATAGATCGGAAACGTAAATTGCTTTTTGATTCTGGAAAATATCATAAAGCAATCTTGTTGTGAAAGAGGGGTTACCTTTCTTAATATAGAATCTTTCATATGATGAATATATAGTCTGTTACAACAATGATTACATTATAAATGTATAAACTTTCTTTTTTATAAATAGAAAAAATTAATATATTTAACGGTTCAAAGTTATAGATAAATTTATAAGAAAAACTTTATAAAACACATATTATAACAAAAGCTTACAATAGCTAAAAAAAGCTAACAACAATATCCGATCCGTTATTTTTTTACTATATTAGAGTTGAGTATCATTCATTCACGAAAGAAAAAAAGTACTTTACAACAACATGAGAGTAGAAATCTGAAATATTAAATCAGGTAAAATACATAACATTTATACATATATTATTTACCTTTGACCGATTTTCAATCAACGAAATATCGCACAAAACAAATAGAGAATTAAACACTTAATACAGAAAGTTTTATGAAAAAATTATTTATTAGTCTGGTTATGCTGGCAGCAATAGCTATGACCGCTTCTACACAAGCACAAGACATCGTTATCAGTGAAAGAACAGCTGCAAAAATTGAAAGCATAAAAGCTAAAGCAGCTAAGGAAGCCGCCGATGCGGACAATAAGATGCAAAATGAAATTGAAAAAGCTAAAAAGAAAGTAGAAGAAGACACGAAAAAATCTGCTGAAAAAGCTAAGCAAAAAATGGAAGAAGACACCAGAAAAGGTGCTGAAAAAGCCCGTCGAGACGGAGATAAGGCTATTGCTAAAGCAAAAGAGAAAGCCGAGAAAGCAAAAATAAAAGCTCAGGAAAAGGCTGATAAAGAAATTGCTAAAGTAAGAGCACAGGAATCTATAAACTTCTAATTTACTGAATACTTGCTTATTTAACAATGTAATAAAAGCCTATCGGATCCGATAGGCTTTTATTTATTATCATCACGTTAATAGTTCTTCATATACTGTCATTAACGAACGTGTACACTTATCATCTGAAAATTGCTTAACGTATTCAAATCCTTTTTCGACCATATGCCGACCTATTTCAGCATCTGACAGTAAGCGGTTTATCTGAAAGACTAACTCGTTTTCGTTTGCAGGATCAATATACACGGAATCGGGGCCGCCGGACTCTTCCAGACAGGAGCCTGTAGCTCCAATTACGGGAACTCCCGAGTTTAATGCTTCGATGATAGGAATACCAAAACCTTCGTACAATGATGGGTATATAAATATACGCGCCATCTGTAATATAGCCGGAAGGTCGGTCAGCGGCACTTTACTGATCAAATGTACGCGATCGGACAAGCCATTTTCGACTGCATACTGAATCACTTTATCCGCATATTCTTTTCTTTTACCAATAGCTACAAAATGAATATCGGGAACTTGTTTCAGAGCCTTTACTATCAGCAGGATATTTTTTCGCTCCTCTATACTGCCCAAAGACAGGAGATAATTTTCGGGAAGATCATATTTGCGCTTTACCTCTTCTTTCTTCATAGCAGTAGCCCGCTCTTTGAATACAGGGAAACAGCCCTGATATACAACTTCTATCTTGGACGGATCTATGTGGTAATGCTCTACGATATCTCTCTTGGTACACTCGCTCACTGCTATAATTTTGTCGGCAACTCTGCAGGCATATTTTGCTTTCGTATTGTATATCATCCTGTCTACCATCGAGTAAAACTCCGGGTATTTGAGAAAAATCAGGTCATGTATAGTCACAATACTTTTTACTCCCGAATGATTAATTCTGAAAGGCAGTTCGTTGCTCAGCCCGTGATATAAATCAATATGCTCTTTCTTTATATCTTTCACTATTCCCATAGTTCGCCAAAATGGCTTATGAGTATTTTTCAGAGAATATATATCTTCGCTCTGGCTGTTATCCATATCCGTGCCTTCAGGCAACTTCGGAATAAACAGTTTATATATATTGTCCGGATAATACGTCATCAGATTAGATATTACAAATCGGCTGTAATTACCTAATCCCGTAAAATTAGACACGGCTCGTTTCGCATCAAAACCAATTCTCATAGAACTTTTTTTATCCGTGATAAGGCGTCGCCCCGGGATATTGTTTAGTAAAACTGTCCCAAAATTTCTTCCGATATTCAAATGTCCTTTCCAAGCAGGTTGCTTCATCAAATTTTCTGGCTTGGGCATATTCTTTTACGATGAAGCTTATCATTTCATCACTTCCCCACAAACGTCTGAAATTGAAACAAGCTGCATCGAGACTTATCGGCTTGTCAAATTTCATTCTATTCAGGTCTACCAGATAAAATATATACTGGTCACCATTTTTCTTATATAATATATTTCCGGAGGAATAGTCTAAGTGAAGGATTTGCTTTTCATGCAGGGAAGCGGTGTACAGAGCAAACTGACGCAAAAAATCTTCACGTCCTGCCAAAGTACCATATTGCAATTCCCTCATCATACCATCAAATTCTTCATGTATAGATATGTACAAACTATATTTAAGCAAATAATATTGCTTCAGTTCCATATAAGCCACCGGATCGGGCGTATGAAAACCTCGCTCTTTTATTATATAGGCATATCGGTAAGAACGCTCGGCTTTCGATTTACGAAATGTAGCATACATTACCTGATTGATCCACAATGGTTTCTTAAATGATTTTACATTCAGTTTCAAACCATCTATATCAAATATCTTTATCAGATTTCTGCCTGAATAGACGACCTCTCCCGATTGCAGGAAAGACAATGGAAGTCTTTCTATAAACTTCCTGAGCCCTCCGTACTCCTCATTTATAACTACTTTTATTTTAGTCATTTTAAAATTCGGATGTAAAGTGGAACTTAATATCTTTAAAATCCTGCTGTGCCATCATCAATACGTAATTCGAATCGGCCAGGAACACATCCCTGCCCTCTTTGTCCAGAGCCATATACTGAGCTTTTCGCTTCTTGAAGTCGGCAAGTTGTTGTGCGTTGTCACTTTCTATCCAACAGGCCTTATACAAGTTGATGGTTTCCCACCGGCATTGTGCTCCGTACTCGTGTAACAGACGATACTGAATAACCTCGAACTGAAGCTGACCGACCGTACCGATGATCTTACGCCCGTTGAACTGATTGGTAAACAACTGGGCTACACCTTCATCCATCAATTGGTCAATACCTTTCTGCAACTGCTTGGCCTTCATCGGATCGGCATTCTCTATATACTTGAACATCTCAGGAGAGAAACTAGGCAACCCTTTGAAGTGCAAATCCTCACCAGAGGTAAGTGTATCTCCTATCTTAAAATTTCCGGTATCGGGCAAACCAACAATATCTCCTGCATAAGCTTCATCTACTGTTTCTTTCTTCTGTGCCATAAATGCCGTAGGAGATGAAAATTTCATAGCCCTGTTGAGGCGCATATGTTTATAGTTGACATTCCGCTCAAATTTACCGGAGCATATTTTTACAAAGGCGATACACGAACGGTGATTAGGATCCATATTGGCGTGTATCTTGAATATAAAGCCTGTAAATGCCGATTCCTCCGGATCGACAACGCGCTCTACCGCTTCTATCGGACGAGGCGACGGCGCTATCTGCACAAAGCAGTCGAGTAACTCCTTCACTCCGAAATTATTCAAAGCTGAACCGAAAAATACGGGAGCTATCTGCCCTTTCAGATATACATCCAAATCCAAATCGGGATATACCCCTTCTATCAGCTCGATATCTTCCCTTAGTTTAGCAGCAAGTTTGTCCCCGATATGCTTTTCCAGATCGGGATGATTTATATCCTTAAATCCGATAGACTCGGTTACCGTCTGCTTACTGGGAGTGTACAGATCGAGTTTTTCCTGAAAAATATTGTACACGCCTCGGAAACGTTGTCCGCTATCTATCGGCCAACTCAATGGCCTTACATTTATTTGCAGCTCCTCTTCGAGTTCGTCCAACAAATCGAACGGGTCTTTTCCATCCCTGTCCATCTTATTGACGAATATCATTACCGGAGTATGTCTCATACGGCAAACCTCCATCAGTTTGCGCGTCTGGGCTTCTACACCTTTAGCCGAATCGACTACGATAATAACACTGTCGACAGCCGTAAGAGTCCGATATGTATCTTCAGCAAAATCCTGGTGTCCGGGTGTATCCAGTATATTTATCTTGTAGCCGTCGTACTCGAATCCCATAACAGAGGTCGCAACAGATATTCCACGTTGTTTCTCTATCTCCATCCAGTCCGATGTGGCTGTCTTTTTTATTTTATTCGACTTTACAGCTCCAGCTACATGGATTGCTCCCCCAAATAATAACAATTTTTCGGTCAGGGTTGTTTTCCCTGCATCGGGATGGCTGATGATGGCAAATGTACGCCTCTTATGTATCTCTTGTTCCAGTTCGTTCATTGATTACTTTCTTATGAGTTGCAAAAGTAGTAAAAAAAGCGAAAAGTACCTGCCCGAAACTGTCGCATACTTAGGTATCTCAATAAATAAGATGTTTTACAGTTAACGATAAACAGTTATTGGCACCGGCAAACTATTATATATAGTAAATTCTTTTGTTTTATTCCTTTCTGGCTTAATGTGCCTTTGCCTGTAATAATTTTAACTAAAAGCTTACAAAGTTGTACAAGTTTACGAGTCTTTAGTATACCAGCCTGCTAGCTTAGAATTTTCTTATTTATCCGATCTACGGGCGAACACATGGGTTCACCCCTACGAGCTAACACGCTACATTTTAACTAAAACCTTACAAAGATTACAACTTTCACCGTTTTTATTACATACGCTACGCTCCTGTGACCGTTGGTTATTAACTGAAAAGCTAATCTCTATTAGCCTCCATATAGATAAACATCTTCATACATGATGAAATAAAAAAGCTTTTAGCTGCATAGCCGCCGATAAAAGTTAAAATTATTTTTCTAATAAAAAGAAAAAAGGCTTCCTTTTCCAGGAAGCCTCCGCGTATATTATAAATACTTATCAATCGTTTACAATCCTGAGTTCGGGAGTTATCTGGTAATTTGTGAATGCAGTATCTGATTTCTCTGCATTGCTTCCATCCTCGTCTCCGTATGTGAAGTTTACCGTCTGAACGATTATTTTATTCGAATTTATCTTTGAAGACACTTCGCTGTAATATTCCACCATATCTTCATAGGCAACCAACAGATTATCCAGCAGATTACCATCCTTATCATAGCTCAACAGATATTCTGTAATTTCTCCGTCAGTTATCACTTTTATGGTTAGTATCTTACCCTGATCGTTTGTGAATAGAATCTCCCCCATAGTAAGGTCGCTGAGATCATAGCCCCCAAGATCTTTAACTCTAGCCAGTTGCAAGCGGTCATATTCCTCCGGAGTAAGTCGGGGCAGACGTGTAAGATCAATATCTTTGAGCTTGGTACTCAAAGCTGTTTCCTGCAATTCGACATTCAGCGAACTGAGTTGTGGTTGTACATCTTTGACTTGTTTGTTTCCGCAAGAGAAAAGGACTACCGAAAGCAGGATAAAACCGAATAGATTTACCTTTTTCATTTTAGTAAGTAAAGCAATATTATATGGATATAATTAATAAGCCTTCAGGCTCGAAACATTTTTTATCAACCGTTATTATTAGTTAACAATTCTTTGATACAAATGTTCAGGCTATTCTCCCATTTTGGTATAGAAAGTCCAAATACAGCTTTTATTTTCGTTTTATCCAATACGCTATACTGTGGTCGTGTAGCTTTAGTCGGATATTGGTCGGTAGTTATAGGATTCACTCTACAGGCAATTCCTGCATCTTTATGTATCTGTAGCGTAAAATCATACCATGTAGTAACTCCTTCGTTGGAATAGTGGTAGATACCGGGCTTAAACTCTTTCGTTTCACTGAAATCCAGTATTTTAACAATGGCTTCTGCCAGATCGGCAGCATTAGTCGGTGTTCCGGTCTGATCGGCAACTACATTGAGTTCATCGCGTTCTCTGCCGTATTTCATCATTGTTTTCACAAAATTGTTCCCGAATATGGAATACAACCATGCTGTACGGATAATTATGCTATCGGGACAGGCATTCATAAGCCCTCTTTCACCCAGTTCTTTCGATTTACCGTACACTGATTGCGGATTTACGGCATCAGTCTCTACATAAGGCTTTGTCGCTGTACCGTCATATACATAGTCTGTAGAAACATGAATTACTTTCGCTCCGTTATTCGTTGCAGCAATACCCAGATTAACTGCCGCATCGCGATTTATTTTATAACAAAGATCTACATCGTCCTCTGCCCTGTCTACAGCAGTATAGGCTGCGCAGTTGACAATGTACTTTATCTCATTCTCTTTTACAAAGGCATCTATGGCTTTTGCATCGGTAATATCCAGCTCTGCCACATCGGTGAAGAAGAAACGAAAATTATCCTCATGACCGGCAGAGATTCTTCTTATCTCGCTGCCCAACTGCCCGTTAGCTCCGGTTACCAGAATATTCTTTTGTACCAGTTCGAACAGAAAAATATTTTTTGCCGTTTCAGCCTGATCATCAGCCTGCTTATTCCCAGAAAAGAATGCCATAGTTTTTTTGTAATTATAAGTTATAAATTATGAGTTATGAATAGATCTATTTAGAAAATATTCATAACTCATAATTAGTTTTTTATTGTTTTCCGCTAGTCTCTACTTCGGAGGCTATCTTCTTTACCAACCCTTGCAGCACATTACCCGGTCCGAGTTCTACAAACTCAGTAGCACCGTTTGCCACCATGTGTTCTACAGACTGTGTCCATTTCACAGGAGCAGTTAGTTGAGCTATAAGGTTTGCTTTTATTGTAGCCGGATCAGTTTCACCCACTGTAGATACATTCTGATATACAGGGCACAAAGGTGCTTTTATATCTGTAGTATCAATTGCAGCGGAGAGTTCCACTTTTGCAGGCTCCATCAGCGGAGAGTGGAATGCACCACCTACTTTTAGTTTCAATGCACGTTTTGCACCTGCTGCAAGCAACAACTCGCAAGCTTTTTCTATACCGGCATTAGTACCCGATATCACTACCTGCCCCGGGCAGTTATAGTTAGCCGGCACTACTATTTCATCGGTAATAGATGCACATATTTCTTCTACTTTAGCATCAGCCAGGCCTAGTACGGCAGCCATTGTAGACGGATTCATTTCACATGCTTTCTGCATTGCCAAAGCGCGTTTATATACTAGTTTCAGCCCATCTTCGAATGACAGAGCGTCAGCAGCCACCAAAGCGGAAAATTCGCCTAGAGAGTGACCTGCAACCATATCCGGCTTAAAGTCTTCGCCCATTGTTTTTGCTAATATCACAGAGTGAAGAAAAATAGCAGGCTGAGTTACTTTAGTCTGGCGAAGGTCCTCGTCAGTACCTGCAAACATAAGGTCTGTAATACGGAATCCAAGAATTTCGTTTGCTTTTTCAAACATTTCTTTTGCTACGGAAGACGTTTCGTACAGGTCTTTACCCATTCCTACAAACTGAGCCCCCTGACCCGGAAATACAAATGCTTTCATTTTCAATATTTAATAGTTAGAAATATCGTTCAAATTTCAGGGTGCAAAATTAGTAAAAATAAAATGATAAAGAGGAAATCTTCTTTTTTATTTAAATACTATGCTTCATATTATAACAAAAATGCAGAAAAGAATATACGGATAATAAATTAAAAGTTATCTTCACATATACGAAACATCAATGAAAGTAACACCATGAAACGCAGCCTGCTTACTTTACTTATAATTACCTGTACTACATCCCTGTACTCTCAGAATAAGATTCAGGGTACTATTATCGACAGCTACGACAAACGCCCTGTACATGGCGCAGTTATAATATACGGAACAGGTAAAACTGAAACCACCACATCGAATACAAAAGGATTGTTCTGGATACCGGAAACAGCAAATCAACCGATTCAGATACAATGTTTGGGTTATGAGAAAACGACAATATTACCATTGGCTCTGAAAAAGCAACCTGTAGTAGAACTCACTTTGGAACCGGTGTCGCTAGCCCCTGTCGAAATAAATGCAGATGCAGCTAAACGGCTTGTAGAGAAGGCGATCTACAACACGAAGAGTAAGATGCTGACAAATAAATATCTATCATACATAACCCACATTACAGAATCGGAACAGAGGACAAAGGAGAAAAGAGATTTTTATTTCAAGTATGCTGCTCTACACAAAAAGCGACAACCCAAAAAGGATGAGATACCATTCAGTTTCTGGTTAATCGATATTAAGCATGTTAACACACTCGGCGACAGCGCTAAGTCAAAAATATTGCAAGACGACACAGGCATAAGTGAATTTCACATTCAAAAAATAACCAGTAATTTCGATAACAGGTATGTAACCATATCACCTGCCGAAAACAATACACTTATCAAATTAGAAGCATATCCAGATAAAAATTCGAATTCACCAATAAAAAACACATATTATATAAATGCATCCGATACAACTATAGTTTCCGCCTTTGCCGAATCTATAGAAAATCGCATAGAAAACTCCCAATACAGAAATATATGGCTCAGAAAAATGAAATACCGACTACTAAAAATGAATTCTTCCATTAGCTTTTCTCGCCACGATGACCAAATATATCTATCAAAAGCAACATACAGCTTTACACATTCATTTATCGTAGATGATAAAGAGGAAATAATAACAACTACTTTGGATAATAATTATATAAATATGCTGGATTCATTAGACACAAAGAGATTGAAGTCAATAAAGAACAATACTAAAAGATTATTCAGAATATCAAGTGATCCCGCACCTGAATCGTCCGGTAATTAGCATCTGATTTATACTTTTTTATTATTACTCTCATTTTATCAAGTCGCACCATTATCCCCATAAAATAAAAACGCTTACCTTTGCCTCGGTTTTTTATTACACTATCATAGAAAGATAAATGAGAAATACTTCCCCAAGAGATACTGTGTTGCAGGATTTAAAAGCAACCCAACCGTGCGAGCTATTGGAATTCCTGATCGAGAAACAGGTACGCAAAAGCCGCAATGCAATAAAGTCATTGCTGGCACACAAACAAATAAAGGTAAACGGCAGGATTGCCACTCAATATAATCTCGAACTGAAAGCCGGAGATAAGGTCTCTGTCATGAAATTCGATCAGTCCCGCAAGGAGAAAAGACTTAAAGGCATGAAGATTGTCTACGAAGACAAAGACCTGATCATCATAGACAAGGAATCTGGCCTGCTATCTGTATCCACAGACAGAGAAAAGATAAATACAGCATACAGCATACTCAACGAATATGTAAAGAAAAAAGATAAAAACAGCCGTATTTTTGTCGTTCAACGCCTCGACAGGGAGGTCTCCGGACTACTTGTATTTGCCAGAAGCGCAGAATTGCAGGAGATATTCCAGAAAAACTGGGACAATCTGGTGAAAGCAAATATATACGCAGGTGTTGTAGAAGGGAAACCAAGTCCGGCAAAAGGCAGCGTTAAATCATGGCTGACCGAGAATAAAAACTTTGTAATGATGTCGTCCGCATTCGATAATGGTGGACTGGAATCTGTAACCGATTATAAAACAGTAAAATCGACCGGACGATACACTCTGATGGATTTCGAACTGAAAACCCGCCGCAAAAATCAGCTACGAGTGCAAATGCAATCGATAGGACATCCAATAGCCGGTGATAAGAAATACGGAGCGAAAACCAATCCGGCAAAACGTATCGCCCTGCATGTACGCGAACTTGTACTGAAACATCCGTCATCAGGAGAATTACTGGAGCTGAAAAGTACTGTACCGAAGGCTATACTACAAGTAATGACACCACCGGCACCGAAAAAAGAAAAACCCGCAATGGATTAATCTTTAAACAATAATATAATTATGAGTGAAGATATAAAACAAATAGGCCAACGCCTCAAAGGGCTGCGTGAAGCACTGGATATGACTCCCGAAGCTTTTGCCGCATCCTGCAATATACCATCGGAAGAATACCTGAAATACGAATCGGGGGAACAAGACCTTACTATCAGCATGCTGAAAGGAATAGCATCTGTACACAATATAGACGTATCGGTACTGATGTTTGCCGACGAACCGCGTATGAGCAGCTATTTCCTTACCCGTAAAGGTAAAGGACTTGCCGTAAATCGTGTAGAAGCCTATAATTACCAGACATTGGCAGGAGGCTTCAACAACCGTAAAGCTGAGGTGTTTGAGGTGACTGTTGAGCCTAAAGAAGAAAACAGTGCGATACATCACAGTTCGCATGCAGGACAGGAATTCAACATGGTGCTCGAAGGGCGTATGCTGTTACAGATAAATGGTAAAGACCTTATCATGGAGGAAGGCGACAGCATCTATTTCGATTCGAGCCTGCCACATGGCATGAAAGCACTTGACAACAAAAAGGTACGCCTGATTGTAGTTGTCCTTTAACTACATGACACTCTTTATCCGTAACTCTAAAACTTACAATATTATATAACTAACAAGATCATGTTAGAGAAATTCATAAACAAATCACAATTCACTTCCACTGAGGATTTTGCAAAAAATTATCACGTAAACATTCCCGACAATTTCAATTTTGGTTACGATGTGGTAGATGAATGGGCAAGAATAAACCCTGCTAAAAGAGCTATCTGCTGGGTTAACGATCAGGGTGAGCACATCGATTTCACTTTTGCAGACATAAAGGAACAAAGCGATCGTGCCGCATCATTTTTCCAATCGCTGGGTATAGGTAAAGGCGACATGGTAATGCTCGTACTCAAACGCCGCTACGAGTTTTGGTTTGCTGTTATCGGTCTGCACAAGATCGGTGCAATAGCTATTCCCGCAACACATCTGCTCACAAAAAAAGACATTGTGTATCGCAACAATGCTGCTGACATAAAAGCTATCGTCAGTGTCAACGACGAAATAGTGATACAGCATGTAAACGATGCGATGGCAGAATCTCCATCGGTAAAATACCGTATTATGTGTGGCGATGTAACTCCCGAAGGCTGGCTCAATTTCGATCAGGGAATAAAAGATGCCAACCCTTTTACGAGACCGCAACATGTAAACAACAACAACGATATATCCTTATTATATTTCACATCGGGAACCACAGGTGAGCCCAAAATGGTGATCCACAATTTCGCATACCCGCTAGGACATATAGTGACTGCCAAATACTGGCACAATCTGAACGAAGACAGCCTGCACCTTACCGTTGCTGACACAGGTTGGGCAAAAGCCGTATGGGGAAAACTATACGGACAATGGATAGCAGGAGCAGCCGTTATGGTCTACGATCACGAGAAATTTACACCTCATGCGATGCTACAGGTTATACAAGACTATCACGTGACTTCGTTTTGTGCTCCACCTACTGTTTTTCGCTTTATGATACGGGAAGATTTGTCACAGTTCGACCTGTCATCACTCAAATACGCAACCACTGCCGGCGAAGCGCTTAATCCATCGGTATTCAACGCTTTCTACGAAGCTACAGGTATAAAAATGATGGAAGCGTTCGGGCAAACAGAAACCACTCCGACCATCATTACCTTCCCTTGGATGGAACCCAAACCGGGTTCGATGGGCGTGCCTAATCCTGCTTATGACATGGATCTGATAGCTGCTGACGGGCGATCGGTTGAGGACGGAGAAGTAGGCGAAGTTGTCATAAAGACAGACCGTTGGATGCCGTTAGGTTTATTCATGGGATATTACCGGGATGAGGCATTGACCAAACAGGTATATCACGATAATGTATATCACACCGGCGATATGGCATGGCGTGACGAAAGCGGCTATTACTGGTTTGTAGGGCGTAGCGACGATGTTATAAAAAGTTCTGGCTACCGCATCGGCCCATTCGAGGTAGAGAGTGCACTGATGACACATCCGGCTGTTGTAGAATGTGCGGTAACAGGCGTTCCCGACGAGATAAGGGGACAGGTAGTAAAAGCGACTATTGTGCTGGCAGCCTCTTATAAGAATAGAGCTGACGATCATCTGAAACATGAGATACAAAACCATGTAAAACAGGTAACAGCACCATATAAATATCCGCGCATCATTGAATTTGTGGACGAATTGCCGAAAACAATCAGCGGAAAAATAAAAAGGGCTGAGATAAGAAAACAAGGATAATAAATAGACCGACTAATATACCAATTTGCCGACGGTTCAATGAATACTCATTATCATATTTTCAATAATAGTGGCACATTGGCATATTAGTGTATTGGCGTATCAGAAACATATTTTCTTTATATTTTATTGTGTTTTGTAAAGAATAAAAGATTATATTTGCACGCCTTAAAGTGTGTATATGTCTCAGTTTAGCCTCATCTTAAGGAAAGCGGGCACTGGATATATACGTATTTTATTTATTATGAATGAAATAGAAAACAATATATAAATAACAAAAGTAAAATCTAAGATGCAAAACAAAGGCTTTGTAATAACATTTTCCATTCTCCTTACATTGGTATGTTTATTCTATTTGTCTTTTACATTTGTCACCAGAAGTTACGACTCTAAAGCTGAGAAAATCGCTACAGCTTACGCTTCGGCTAATGCAAAAGACAATCAATCATTGTACGACGAATTGTATAACAGAGAGTACACACGTTACCTCGATTCAATGTCTACAGAAAAAGTCTGGTTAAACTTCACCGACGACATGGGATATACCCTGAAAGCTTGTCGCGAAAGAGAAATCGGACTGGGACTTGACCTTAAAGGAGGTATGAGTGTAATCGTAGAAGTAGATGCGGCAGCAGTTCTCCGCTCGTTGGGTGACCCCGACAATGAAGCTTTCAACAACGCGTTGAAAGAAGCTTCCGACGAAAACTACAAGGGAAGTAACAGTGACTATATCACCATATTTGTCAACAAGTTTAAGGCAGCTAACGGTAATGATAAACTTGCCGGAGTATTCAGTACCAAGCTCAGAGATCAGATAACTGCTACTGACAAAGACGACAAAGTAATATCGGTATTGAGAGCCGAATTGCAGAGTGTTGCAGACAACTCGTTCAATGTACTGCGTACACGTATCGACCGCTTCGGAGTAGTAGCTCCGAACATTCAAAAGCTTGACCGTGCAGAACGCATCCTCATCGAGCTTCCGGGTATTAAAGAACCGGATCGTGTAAGAAAACTATTACAAGGTAGCGCAAACCTCGAATTCTGGAAGACTTATAACAGTAACAGTTCTGAGATTCAAGGATATTTCAGCATGCTGACAGAGCGCTCGAGAGAAGCTCTGGCTAACAATGCAAGTGGAAATGCTACAGCAGACTCAACGAGTGTTGCTACAACAGACTCGCTGGCCTTAGCAACAGCAGTTGCAGATAATTCAAGTCTTGGATTTACCAAACCACTTGATCAACTGATCCAAAGAATGCCTTATGATGGAGCTATTGTCGGACAGGTAAACAGAAATGATACAGCGGCAGTAAATGCCATTCTGAACAAATATAAAGATCTTTATCCGGGCGACCTGAAATTTGCCTGGGGCTTTAAAGCAGAAGATCCGAAAGAAACATATTTTGCATTGTATTCTCTTCGCGGTGACGGAACTAAAAGAGGTCCGGCACTTGACGGAGATGTTGTGATCTCGGCTAAAGCCGATCAGGGACAACACGGCGCAGCATGGGTAGTAGATATGCAAATGAACTCTACTGGTGCTCAGCGTTGGGCTACAATCACAGGTGCTGAAAAAGGACGTGCAATAGCTATCGTACTGGACGGACACGTATATTCGGCTCCGAATGTAAATGACAAGATCGAAGGCGGACGTTCACAAATTTCGGGACGTTTCACTGTAGAAGATGCGAAAGACCTGGAGAACGTATTGAAATCGGGTAAGATGAAAGCCGGTGTACACATTGTACAGGAAGACGTAGTGGGTCCATCACTGGGTCAGGAGGCTATCAATGCAGGTATAGCTTCATTCATTCTTGCTCTTGTAATCCTAATGTTGTATATCTGTCTGGTATATGGATTTATACCGGGTATGATTGCAAATACAGCCCTGCTTATCAACTTATTCTTTACTATTGGTATATTAGCAGCCTTCGGCGCGGTAATGACACTACCGGGTATAACGGGTCTCGTGTTGGCACTGGCACTGGCTGTAGATGCTAACGTACTTGTATATGAAAGGACAAAAGAAGAACTCAGAGCCGGTAAGAATGTGAAAACAGCCGTAGTAGACGGTTACAGACATGCTTTCTCCGCTATATTCGACGGACACGCATCGCAGGTTATTACTGCTATCATATTGGCATACTTCGGTACAGGACCGATACAGGGTTTTGCAACAACTCTGATCATCGGTATCATTGCATCGTTCATCACTAACGTATTCCTTACGCGTATTTTCTATGAATATATGTTCGATAAAGGTAGACTTAGAAATCTTACATTCGTTACACCTATCTCGAAGAAAATATTCAGAGAAACCCATATCAACTTCCTGGGACTTACTAAACATATTGTTATTGTAACTGCCGTATTGATACTAGCCGGAGCAGCTTCATTGTTCATCAACGGACTGAATGGTGGTATCGACTTTACCGGTGGACGTAACTATATCGTACGTTTCGAAAATAAGGTTAATGCTGATGATGTAGAGAAAGTATTGATTCCTGAATTTGAAGGTTCTACAGTACTTGTACTTACCAGTGGATCGGCAAGCCAGTCTTCTACTACAAGCCAGGTACGCATCACTACCAACTATAAGGTAGAAGAAGCGACAGATGCCGTAGAAGCTGAAATCAGAGCTAAAATGACCAGTGCACTTGCAGCTAAAGGATTCCTGCCTGCCGGAACATCTATTGACAACTACATCCTGAGTTCCCAGCGTGTAGGACCAAGTGTTGCCGACGACCTGAAATCAGCTGCAACAATCGCCGTACTGATTGCGATTGTGTGTATGGCATTGTATATCCTGTTACGTTTCCGCGACATTGCGTTCTCATTGGGTACGCTGATCGCTGTAGCACATGACGCGATAATGGTTATTATACTTTACTCACTGTTGTACAAGATCATGCCGTTCTCGATGGAAATAGACCAATCGTTTATAGCAGCGGTACTTACGGTAGTAGGTTATTCGATCAACGACAAGGTTGTGATCTTCGACCGTATCCGTGAAATCAAAAATATGTATCCGAAGCGTAATATTACAGAAACGATTAATGAAGCCCTCAACTCTACATTAGGCCGTACATTGAATACATCAATAAGCTCGATGCTCGTAGTATTCTGTATCTTCCTGTTGGGTGGTGACACAATCCGTAGCTTTACGTTCGCTATCTTTATCGGTATCTTCATCGGTACATATTCGTCAGTATTCGTTGCTACTCCGATAGCATGGGCTATCTTCAAAAGAGAGAAGAAGAATAAAGACATGGTAGTTGAAACCAAATAAAACTTAAACTATATTATAATAAGGACTGGTCTTTAGATAGATCAGTCCTTGTTTTTTTATAGCAGAAAAAAGACCTTATCTGCATAAATAAAAAACCACGACCTTAATGAAAAGTCGTGGCAACTGATATATCTATGATTAAAAAGAATTGTCTGATCAGAATGGAACAAAATCGTTACCACCTCCCTGCATAGGCTGAAAGCCTGTTCCGGTGCTTTCCGGAACGCTGCTGCTACTGATTTTAGATGTGAATGGCTGACCTGCGCCAAAATTATAATCATCGTCTATATTCTGGAAACGGGCAAATTCACTTTTGAAACGTAAGAGCACATCACCTGTAGCCCCGTTACGGTGCTTGGCTATAATGATTTCGGCTAGTCCGATCAGTGAGTTACCTTTATCATCTTCAAATATCTTATAGTATTCGGGACGGTGAATAAAGCACACCATGTCGGCATCCTGTTCTATAGCTCCCGACTCACGAAGGTCGGATAGCTGAGGTCGTTTCCCCTCTGCTCCGGTACGTCCTTCCACCCCACGATTGAGCTGCGACAGGGCAATAATAGGTATATTCAATTCTTTGGCAAGTCCTTTAAGCGAACGTGAGATCATACTCACCTCCTGCTCGCGGCTACCATAGTGCATACCGCTTGCATTCATCAACTGAAGGTAGTCGATAATAATCATCTTTATACCATGTTCACGCACAAGACGGCGTGCTTTGGTACGAAGTTCGAATACCGAGAGGCTCGGAGTATCGTCTATAAACAGTGGAGCATCGTAAAGCTCCTTTATTTTGAAGTCGAGCTGCTCCCATTCGTAAGGGGCAAGCTGTCCGTTCTTTATTTTTTCACCAGGTATCTCGCAAGTGTTCACGATCAGACGATTCACTAACTGCACATTCGACATCTCGAGCGAGAACAAGGCTACAGGGTAATTGTAAGACACAGCCATATTCTTTGCCATAGAGAGTACAAATGCGGTTTTTCCCATCGCCGGACGTGCTGCTATAATTACAAGGTCTGAATTTTGCCAGCCCGATGTTATCTTATCCAATGCCATAAATCCTGTCTGCAAACCACTTAGCCCTTCAGGACGGTTAGCTGCGATTTCAAGGAGATTAAGAGCTTCTTTGATTACCGGATTTATCTGGGTAACATCTTTCTTTACATTTCCTTGCGATATCTCGAACAGCTTACTTTCGGCCTCCTGCATCAGGTCATCTACATCCGATGTTTCATCGAAAGCTTTATTAGTAACCAGAGAAGAGAAAGAGATAAGTTCGCGTGCCAGATATTTCTGGGCTATAATGCGTGCATGAAATTCGATATGAGCGGCTGAGGCGACCTTTTCGGTCAACTGCGCTACATATACAGGGCCACCCACTGCTTCGAGCTCACCATCTTTCTTGAGTTGTTCTACAACGGTGAGCATATCTATCGGAGCCTGACGAACTGCCAGATCTACAATAGCTCTATATATGGTCTGATGAATGGAATCGTAAAAGCTATCTGGTTTCAGTATATCGCTGACAAGTGAATATGCATCCTTTTCGAGCATAAGCGCTCCCAATACAGCTTCCTCCAGCTCACGAGCCTGAGGCTGTACCTTTCCGATATCGGGTATTAAGTTGGTTTCCTTTGATTTACGTCTCCCCTGATTCTTATTATTTGCGTCCGCCATCCTTCTGTTTTCTCCTACCTTTTTAAATTCAGAATCAAAGATAAAAGAAATAACACGTAATAGCTATTTTAGTTTTGAACAGGCGGCTGTTAATAACTTTTTTAGTTAAAGTTTCTATACTTACGGATTATACTTAGCTTCTTTCAATATAGTTTGTGCATCAGCATCTATAATATCCTGTAGGCTAAAGCCTTTCTTTTTAGCATACTGGTTCACTATCTGCCAGCCAACCCAGCATCCTACCCTACCCGGCGATTCCTTCGACACAGTGGCTGTGTATGGGGCATTATTGATGAATCGGGTTACAATCATATGATCGGTAGAATACAACTGATTCTGCTTTACAATCCCCTGCCACACAGACTTTTCATTCAGCTTACACCAATCATTTTGGGCAGCAGTATATCCGATAAGATCTGTAACATCTTTTTCGGGGAATAGTACAGATAAGGCATATAGAACTTTACCTTCGTTTACCATTGCCGACAGTAATGTCTGTCCTTCTTCTTCTGATTTTATCACATCGCTTAGCAACCATGCTTTTACATAATCGCGCACAATGTATTTCGGTTGCATCTGCTGACGCTCGTATGGCTGGAAGAAATCCCTGTAAGCGACATATTCGTTTCCAAGATATTTATCGGTAGAGATAGAGATAAGATTGTTTAGTATAATCACATTTTCCCTGAAACCCGATACGTGCATTGCCAATTGTGGTAATTTCCTGCCGGAAAGGTTTTCAGCAATAAGCGCGTTGGCTGCTGCTATTTCCTGCTCATAAGTTGATATATCGTCAAATGTTTTCAGAGCATCTTTATATATCTGCATCAACATAGGATGGGAAAAATATTCCCGAAGCGACGGAAAGAAAGTCACCGGATCACTATTATCCATAGCTATACGCCCGAAAGCAGGCAGCAGCAAGGGATATTCTGCTTTCAATGTCGATTCTTTTACAGAATCAGGTTGTTGCAGATAGTTAAATATATCTTTATCGAATCTGATTATAGTTGAGGTTTCCTGTTGTGTATTGTTATCACTTTTTACAGTTCCTGAGCAACCCACGATAGACAAAGTGATAAAAACCAACAGATAAGTTATATGTTTCATATGCATCATTTATTTCCTTTTAAGAATACTTCTTTGCGAAGATAGTTTATATTTCCTAATTTTGTACCGCTTTTGTAGTCTAAATATAAACGCGAATATCCGCGTTTTATTTGATTTATGAGACCAAACAATATAGCTACTGAGGCGTTTATACTTCAAAATAATAATCGATGACAACCATATTAGGTATAGAATCTTCGTGCGACGACACAGCCGCTGCCGTAATCAGAGACGGCATACTTTTATCAAACATCATATCGAGCCAGAAGGTACATGAAAACTACGGCGGTGTAGTGCCCGAACTGGCTTCGCGCGCACATCAGCAAAACATAATTCCGGTAGTAGATCAGGCGTTGAAAAAAGCAGGTGTCGACAAAAAAGACATTACAGCCATTGCATTCACGCGCGGACCCGGACTGATGGGTTCACTGCTGGTAGGCACATCGTTTGCCAAAGGTCTGTCCTCTGCGCTGAATATACCGATGGTAGATGTAAACCATTTGCACGCACATGTTTTGGCACACTTTATAAAAGAAAATGAGTCGGACGACAATCAACCCAAATTTCCGTTCCTTTGCCTGCTCGTATCGGGTGGCAATTCGCAGATTATTCTGGTAAAGTCGTACAAAGATATGGAGATCATCGGACAAACGATAGATGATGCAGCCGGAGAGGCTTTCGACAAATGCGCTAAAGTAATGGGACTGGGGTATCCCGGAGGGCCTGTAGTAGACCGGTTGGCTAAAGAGGGAAATCCGGACAGGTTCAAACTGAATAAACCTCATATACAGGGCTATGACTATAGCTTTAGCGGACTGAAAACATCTTTTCTTTACCTGTTGCGTGACGAGTTGAAAAAAGATCCCGATTTTATAGAGAAGAATAAGGAAGACCTGTGTGCTTCGTTACAGAAAACCATTATAGAAGTGCTGATGGATAAGCTACGTCGTGCAGCTAAAGACCTCGATATAAAGGAAGTTGCCGTAGCAGGTGGTGTATCTGCCAATTCGGGGCTTCGTAATGCTTTTGAAGATCACGCCAAACGTTTCGGATGGAAAGTATTTATCCCCCCATTCGGTTATACTACCGATAATGCTGCTATGATAGCTATGACAGGCTATTTTAAGTATCACGATGGAGATTTTTGTCCGATGGATGCCGCACCGTTTTCGAGGGTAGTGATGTAGATCTCCTTAACAACACAGAAAATACAATCTAAAATATGTCAATTTATCTCATAGCTATTCTTCTCATAACAGTCATCGATTTCGTCTGGTTGCAATACCTTTCTTACCGCAACCGCAGACGAATGAGTCCAGACATTCCGTCTCAACTGGAAGGAATATACGACAAAGAAGACTATGCCAAGCAACAGGCTTATCAGAAAGTCAATAGCCGTTTCGGTCTTTACACAAGCCTGGTCTCATTTGCAATTCTGCTTATAGCCTTATCATTGGGATTGTTTGGATGGCTTGATGAAGAATTAAGAAAATATATTGACAATGAGATAATACTCACCTTGTCTTTCTTCGGTATCATCTACGTTATCAACGAAATAATATCCCTGCCACTCGATTACTACGCTACCTTTGTAATTGAGGAACGATTCGGATTCAACAAATCGACCAAAGCAACATTCTGGCTCGACCAGCTGAAAGGATTATTTCTCACCATCATCTTGGGAGGAGGCATACTCGCATTGATTGTCTGGTTATACGAAACGCTGGGTGAGTACGCATGGTTATATGCATGGGGAGCTGTTACATTGTTTTCGCTCTTTATGACCTTGTTCTATTCTAATATCATCGTTCCCTTATTCAATAAACAAACACCGTTGGAAGCCGGAGAATTGCGCGATGCAATTGAAGCCTTTGCATCGAAAGCCGGATTCGGACTGAACAATATTTATGTGATGGATGCTTCGAAACGTTCGTCAAAAGCGAATGCTTACTTCACCGGATTCGGAGCAAAGAAACGTATCGTATTGTTCGACACCCTCATCAATGACCTCGACACAGATGAAATAGTAGCTGTACTGGCTCACGAAATAGGTCACTACAAGAAAAAACACACCTTGCAGGGCATGTTTGTATCCATTCTGTACACAGGTGTTATCCTGTTTTTACTGTCGTGGTTCCTCGACAATCAGGAGATCGCAACGGCATTGGGTGGTCAGGAGCCTTCATTCCATCTGGGAATGATTGCCTTTTCTATCCTGTTTACCCCTATATCACTGATAATCGGAATATTTTCGAGTGTGCATAGTCGCAAAAATGAATATCAAGCTGATGCTTATGCCGCCGGTTTCAGTTTGGCTGCACCTCTTATCAATGGGCTGAAAAAGCTTTCGGTAAAATCTTTAAGCAATCTCAATCCAGACCCATTATACGTATTTTTCCATTACTCGCACCCTACCCTATTGCAAAGAATGGAAGCGCTAAAAAAAATAAAGTGAAACCCGATTAAACTTTTATAATTATCTTTGGTCACATTATTATAGTTCAACATCAGTCTTTAATAATAATGCCTATGAAACGTTTTCTTGCACTCTCGCTGCTTGTCGCATTTTCCTTATGCATATATTCACAAGGGGATAAACAAAAAGTTGAAAAAGATATTTTCGGCAATACTATCATCACAGATGACAAGGGTAATAAAACCACTATAAAAAAGGATATATTTGGCAACACTATCATAGAAGACAATAAGGGGAATAAGAAAACAATCAAAGAAGACATCTTTGGTAATACCATCATAGAGGATAATAAGGGGAATAAGAAGACTATCAAGAAAGACATTTTCGACAATACAATCATAGAAGACAATAAGGGAAATAAAAAAACGATCAAAGAAGACATCTTTGGTAATACCATCATAGAAGACAATAAGGGGAATAAGAAAACGATCAAAGAAGACATCTTTGGTAATACCATCATAGAAGATAATAAGGGGAATAAGAAGACTATCAAGAAAGACATTTTCGATAATACAATCATAGAAGACAATAAGGGAAATAAAAAAACGATTAAGAAAGACATTTTTGGCAATACGGTTATAGAAGACAATAAGGGAAATAAGACCACAATAGGCAAAGATATTTTTGACAATACCATTATTGAGAACGACAAGGGACAAAAGAATAAAATAAGCAGGGATATATTCGGTTATTTACAATACGAGGAAAACAACAATGGTAAGGCTTCTTTGAAAAAAGATATTTTCGATGCCTGGACATTTAGCGATAATAACAACAACGAAATAAAATATTCGAAGGAATACTGGGACTATATGATGGACAGATTCGAGAACGATGATACAAAAATCTTCTCATGGATGATGAATCTGTGCCGGAATCTGAAAAACTACAAGGAAGAATATAAAGTGGATATATTTGGCTACCAGCAATTCACTAATAATCAGAACGAAAAAGCTTCTCTGACGAAAAATATATTCGACGAGATGATATACGAAGACAGTAACGGAAATAAGCTCACTTATTCACAAAATGTATGGAATACAATGATGAAACAGCAAGGCTCCGAGAAGAAAATATTTATGAACCTCGTACAACGCTATTTGTTTAACAATTAATGCTTACTGCTATGAAACAATACATTTATTCGACTATTGTATTAGTCATATTATCGGTATTAAATAGTAGCTGTACTATATCGTCGCCTCGCAATATTGCCAATATCAGGTATAATAACACAAAGGAACAGAATACTGTGGTTCAAAGCACAAAAGAATCTGAGGAAGAACAGCAGAAAAAGATTATAGAAGAATACAATCTGGATGAACTTATATCCGGAGACCGTAATGAAAAGACGAAAGTAAAGAAAGGCGCATTCGGAGTCACCATAAAAGATGAAAGGGGAAATGAAATAGCAGCAGAAAAAGATATCTTCGGAGCTACTGTTGTGAAAGATAAAGACGGAAAAGAAATAAAGATCAAAAAAGATTTTTCGGGAAAAACTATTATCGAAGATAAGGACGGTAAGAAAAGAACCGTAGAAAAAGACATTTTCGGGGATATCATCCTTAAAGACGAAGACGGAAATAAAGTAAAAGTGAAAAAAGATATCTTCGGCAGGACAATCATCGAAGATGAAAAGGGGAATAAAAAGGAAGTTAAGTCAGATATTTTCGGCAGAATGGTTATTGAATAAAATAATTTCACTCAATATTTATGGAATTTCAGCTTTTACTTTCTCTATTAATATCGAAGCGATATTAATAACCTTAAAAAAGTAACAGAAGCATGCTGAAAAAATTATTAATTACTCTCGTATCCTTATTTTTCACATTTCAATTGTCGGCACAACAAGCTGAGACAATCCACATCATGGTAGCCCTTTGCGACAATCAATATCAGGGTATAGTGAAAGTACCCAAAGGTATCGGCAACGGGCAAGACCCTCATACAAACCTGTACTGGGGGTGCGGATACGGTATGCGCACCATGTTCAGGAAAAGCGCCGACTGGAAAGAGGTCAGACGATACAAAGCCGATGATGTTATTCTGGAACGCATCGTATTCAAACACAAAACGAAGAATTACTATCTGGTGGCAGATGCCTATGACGGCAAATATATCAGTGATTGTACGATAGACTTTCTGGAATCGTGTGCCGGCAGCAAGAAAGACACCATCATGGTAGGCAAAACCGTAATCGGTATCAGTGGAAATGCCAAACTGGTATCGTATGTGGGACACAATGGTCTGATGGACTTCAAACTGGCTAATACATATCAAAACAAAGACGGCAAACAACGCGATGCCATTATCATTGCCTGTGCCAGCAAACAATACTTTACCCCTTACCTTAGATCGGCAAAAGCTAAACCATTGGTATGGTCGACACACCTGATGAGCGCCGAAGCCTACACTGTGCATGATGCCGTACGCACCTACATAAACGGCGGAACAGATGCTGCCGTACGTGAAGCAGCAGCAGCAGCATACAATCAATATCAGAAATGCGGAATCAATGCAGCCCGAAGGCTACTGGTAACGGGTTTTTAAACAAGCTATTCATCTTAAAAGAATATACCGGATTAAAGACAAAATGATTACCTTATTTTGTAAATTTGCAGCTTCATAAACTAAATTCAACGAAGCAGTATGAAAGCAGCAATAGTGACAATCGGCGATGAAATACTTATCGGCCAGATTGTGGATACCAATTCGGCATGGATAGCCCACAAACTTACTCTGGCCGGATATGAAGTAGAAGAAATGCAATCGATAGGTGATGATGCCTCACAAATAAAAAACACGATAGACGATGTCTTCGGACGGGTAGACGTTGTACTGATGACAGGCGGACTTGGCCCTACGAAAGACGACATAACGAAGAAAACCCTTTGCGAATATTTTGGCACAACGATGATATTCGATGAATCGGTACTCGAAAATATAAAGAATGTTTTTCCACATTCTACCCCTATAAATGAGCTTACATACAATCAGGCGTATGTGCCTAAAGACTGCACAGTGATACAAAACAGAGTAGGTACGGCTCCTGTTACATGGTTCGACCACAAAGGGAAAGTTCTGGTATCGATGCCCGGTGTGCCTTACGAAATGCGCTATGTGATGGAAAACGAAATATTACCACGCTTGCAGGAGAGATACACTACCGAAGCCTATCTGAAAAGTGTACTCACAGTCAGAGGTTACGGCGAATCGGCACTGGCAATACACATTGCTGACTTTGAAGATAATCTGCCCGAAGGTTTCGGACTGGCTTACCTTCCCTCTCCGGGAATGGTTAGGCTTCGTCTTTTTGTAAGAGGCGAGCATCGTCAGGCAGAACTGGATGAGCAAGTAAAAAAATTGCATGGATTGCTAGGCAATGCTATTATAGCTGACAAGGACATAAGCATCGAAAAAACATTAGGAGAACGCCTGTTCGAAAAAGGGCTTACACTCGGTACAGCAGAAAGTTGTACAGGTGGAAATATAGCTCACCTGATTACATCTGAGGCAGGTTCCTCCCACTACTTCAAAGGCTCGGTAGTATCGTATGCCAACGAGGAGAAAATAAATATACTGCATGTGTCGCAAGAATCGTTAAAGCAATTCGGTGCAGTAAGCGAAGCCGTAGCTACAGAAATGGCACTAGGTGCACAGAAAGCCCTGAATGTGGATTGCTCGATAGCGACTACCGGCATCGCAGGTCCTGATGGTGGTACAGAAGAAAAACCTGTAGGCACAGTTTGGATATCTACGACATATAGAGACAAATACGTAACAAAAAAATATCAGCTCGGCAAATACCGCGAAGCCAATATAATGCGTGCATCCAATCTGGGTATGTTGCAGTTAATGGATATGCTGGATGAATAAGATTGGAACCGGAAAATAATGCTAATCTGTAAAAGTTTAGACTAGATCTGACAGTTGGGTATTTTTTCAAGGTTGTATATTTGGGTTTTCTAAGCCATAATTTCTTGGAATAGGGATATAGT
>NZ_JARXWN010000010.1 GCF_029892965.1 Dysgonomonas sp. PF1-14
TCGTCCTATGAAGCGGGGCGCTAAAGACTTTTTGATTCCTTTTGGGGCTTAGGCCAAAAGGAATGCAAGCAATCTGTGATTGCGCGCAGTAGAAACAAACGAACGATTATTCAATACAATCTCAAATACTGATTGGCATATTTAATATATTTTCAAATACTCATAGGCATTATTAATATTTGGCTGTATCTGTTTACTTCATAATTCGCAACTTTTCACTATCTTTGCCCTCAATTTTTTTAAAGCAGGTTAATACGCACTATGAGCAAGCGATTTTCAGAATACAATCGGTTTAACTTATCCGATATCAATAAGGAGATATTGGAAAAGTGGGATAAGGAAAATATATTCCAACAGAGTCTGGATGTACGTGCAGGAGCTCCCTCATTCGTTTTTTACGAAGGACCTCCGTCGGCAAACGGCATGCCCGGTATTCACCATGTAATAGCACGTACCGTAAAAGATATTTTCTGCCGTTACAAGACGATGAAAGGCTTTCTTGTAAACCGTAAGGCGGGATGGGATACGCACGGATTACCTGTAGAACTTGCAGTAGAAAAGAAGCTGGGTATAACCAAAGAAGACATAGGGAAGAAAATCTCTGTAAAAGAATATAATGATGCCTGCCGCAAGGAGGTGATGAAATATACCGGAGAGTGGGAAAACCTGACCCGTATCATGGGGTACTGGGTAGATATGAACGATCCGTATGTGACATACGACAGCCGTTATATAGAAACACTTTGGTTTTTACTGAAAGAACTCTATAAGAAAGGATACCTCTATAAAGGCTACACCATACAGCCATACTCGCCTGCTGCGGGTACAGGCCTTAGTACACACGAGCTGAACCAACCGGGTGCCTATCGCGATGTGAAAGACACTACATGTGTAGCACAATTCAAGATAAAATCGCCGAAGGCGGAAATGGCTCAGTTTGGTGATGCCTACTTCCTTGCATGGACGACTACCCCTTGGACATTGCCATCAAATACAGCCTTAGCTGTAGGGGGGGATGTTACTTATGTCGCCGTACAGACATACAATCCGTACACCGGTCAGCCGATGACTGCCGTTATGGCAAAATCGCTTGTGTTCAGCATGTTCAACGAGAAAGCGCAAGATCTGGCTCTTGAAGATTACAAGCAGGGTGATAAACTGATACCGTATAAAATAGTAGGCGAATGGTCGGGCAAAGACCTTGCAGGAATGGAATACGAGCAACTTATCCCTTGGATGAATCCGGGTGAGAATGCCTTTAAAGTATTGGTGGGCGACTTCGTTACCACAGAGGACGGTACAGGTATAGTACACATAGCACCGACATTTGGTGCAGATGATGCCAGAGTAGCCAAAGCCAACGATGTGCCTGCATTGCTTTTGCTGGACAAAGATGGCAATCAGCGCCCTATGGTAGACCTTACAGGCAAATATTTCCGTATAGAAGATCTCGATCCGGAATATGTAAAAGAATATGTAAACGTTGATCTCTATAAAGAATATGCAGGCCGTTATGTAAAAAACGAATATGACGACACATTGCCTGCCGATGCTAATACGTTGGATATAGACCTCAGCGTGATGCTGAAACAGCAAAATCAGGCATTCAAGATAGAGCGTCAGGTGCACAACTATCCACACTGTTGGCGTACCGACAAACCTGTACTTTACTATCCGCTCGATAGTTGGTTTATACGTACAACAGGAGCACGCGAACGTCTGATAGAACTGAATAAGACTATCAACTGGAAACCGGAATCTACCGGTACAGGCCGTTTCGGTAAATGGCTCGAAAACTTGCAGGACTGGAACCTGAGCCGTAGTCGCTACTGGGGTACTCCGCTGCCGATATGGCGCACCGAAGACGGAAAAGAAGAAAAGTGCATAGGTTCCGTAAAAGAACTTTACGAAGAAATGCAGAAGGCTGTCGATGCCGGATTTATGAAAGAAGTACTCTGGAAAGACTTCCAGATAGGAAATCTGGATAAAGCCAACTATGAAAAGATAGACCTTCACCGTCCGTATGTAGACGATATAATACTTGTCTCCGATTCGGGGCAGCCGATGACACGCGAAAAAGACCTTATCGACGTTTGGTTCGATTCGGGAGCAATGCCGTTTGCACAGGTATTCTATCCGAATATCAGTGAAGAGGAGTTCAATAAAGTTTATCCTGCCGACTTCATAGCCGAAGGAGTAGACCAGACTCGCGGCTGGTTCTATACATTACATGCAATCTCTACAATGTTTAAAGATAGCATATCGTTCAAGAATGTTATCTCTAACGGACTTGTACTCGATAAGAACGGCAATAAAATGTCGAAGAGCAAAGGCAATGTTATCAATCCGTTCGAAGCGATAGAACAATACGGTTCCGATCCGCTTCGCTGGTACATGATAACCAATGCCTCGCCTTGGGATAACCTGAAATTTGACATAGAAGGAGTAGAAGAAGTGCGCCGTAAGTTTTTCGGCACACTATACAATACATACTCGTTCTTCGCCTTGTATGCAAATGTCGATGGATTTACATTCAGTGAAGAACTGATCCCTGTAAATGAAAGACCCGAGATAGACCGTTGGATCATATCGTTACTCAATACACTGGTAAAAGATGTGGATGAGAATCTGAATGCTTATGAGCCGACTAAAGCCGGACGTGCAATCTCAGACTTTGTAAACGACAATCTGAGTAACTGGTACGTGCGCCTCAACCGCAAACGTTTCTGGGGTGGAGAGATGACTAAAGATAAATTGTCTGCATATCAGACATTATATACCTGCCTCGAAACTGTGGCTAAACTGATGGCTCCGATATCGCCATTTTATGCCGACAGGCTTTTCCGCGACCTGACAGATGGAATAGGATGTGAAGATATAGCATCTGTTCACCTGACAGACTTCCCTGCTTATGATTCGTCAGTAGTAGATAAACGTTTAGAGGAGCGCATGCAGATAGCGCAGGATATATCGTCGGCAGTATTGGCGCTTCGCCGTAAGGAAAGCATCAAAGTGCGCCAGCCGTTGATGCAGATCATGATACCTGTAATGAATGAAGGTCAGAGACAGGATATAGAAGCCGTTCGCGATCTTATATTGACAGAAGTCAATGTAAAAGAATTGAATTATGTAGATAATGCGGCAGGCATATTAGTAAAGAAGGTTAAACCCGACTTCAAAAAACTAGGGCCGCGTTACGGTAAGATAATGAAACAACTGGCAGCCGAAGTGCAAGCTATGCCACAGGAAGCGATTGCAGCATTCGAAAAAGACGGTAACTACTCATTCGATATAGAAGGACAGACTGCCACTATAGAATTGGCAGATGTGGAAATAATATCGGAAGATATACCGGGATGGTTGGTTGCAAATGCCGGAAAACTGACAGTGGCTTTGGATGTTACTATCACCGACGACCTTCGCAAAGAGGGTATTGCCCGTGAACTAGTAAACCGTATACAAAATATACGTAAATCCGGTGGCCTTGATATAACAGACCGAATCGTTGTAAAAATATCTGACCGGGAGCAGATAAGAGAAACAGTATCAGAATATAACGCCTATATATCATCACAGGTTCTTGCTGATAAAATAGAACTAACAGATGTGAAAAATGGGCAGGAAATAGATATGGATGATTATATTTTGCAAATAGAAATAGCAAAAGTCTGACAAAATAATTATCTTTAAGAAAATATAAACAGGATGTTCAACTTTTAATACCTAAAGTCATGGCAGAAAAAACAAGATACACAGATGAGGAATTGAACGAATTCCGCGATATAATTCTCGAAAAGCTGACAAAAGCAAAAATAGAGTATGATGGACTGAGAGCAGCCATCACTAATGCAGACGGTAATGATGTGACCGATACATCACCTACATTCAAGGTGCTGGAAGAAGGAGCATCTACGCTATCGAAAGAAGAAGCAGGTCGTTTGGCACAACGTCAGATGAAGTTTATACAAAACTTGCAATCGGCTCTGATCCGTATCGAAAACAAAACTTACGGTATTTGCCGCGAAACAGGTAAGCTGATACCGAAGGAACGCTTGCGTGCAGTGCCTCATGCGACATTGAGTATCGAAGCTAAAAACAGCGGAGTAAAATAAAACCAAGAATAACTATGAAGGGAAGAAAAAATAGGCGTGCACACATCTGTTTTTTCTTCACTTTCTTTACGGGATTATATGGACAATAAGAATAGGGGATTAATAGCGATTCTGGTTATAGTTCTGGTTATAATAATAGATCAGGCTTCTAAGATATGGGTAAAAACCCATATGTCTATAGGCGAAAGTGGAATGATAGAGATAGCCAGTTGGTTTAAAATCTATTTTGTAGAAAATCCCGGTATGGCCTTTGGTCTCGAGCTGGGAGGAGAAGGCAACAAGGCCTGGGGTAAATTATTCCTGTCCCTGTTTCGTATAGTAGCCATCATCTTTATCGGTTATTACCTATATACTTTGGTGAAGAAGGGGTATTCCAAAGGCTTTATAGCCTGTATTTCTCTTATACTGGCGGGTGCATTCGGTAATATTATCGACAGTGTATTTTATGGCGTAATCTTCTCCGAGAGTTATGCAGGGCATGTAGCCTCATTTGTACCTATAGGCGAAGGCTATTCGACATGGCTGCATGGCAGGGTTGTAGATATGCTCCAATTCCCTCTGATAGAAAGTACTTTTCCTTCATGGTTCCCTATATGGGGAGGAGAGAATTTTGTATTCTTCAGTCCGATATTCAATATTGCCGATTCGGCTATCACTGTAGGTATTTTTATCCTTCTTATTTTTTATCGTAAGACATTATCAATATCTTTGGAAAAAAAAGATAACGTCTGACCTATGCAGCGCAGTTCCATCTTTATCATAATCACAGCCCTGTTGCTTTTAGGCTCATGTAGCCGGAGGCCAAGCTATGTGTTGTCCGAAAACAAGATGGCAGAAGTATTGTACGACATACAAATAGCACAGGCTATATATAATCGGAGTTCTGAATTCGGCACGAATGAAAAGAAAGATGCTCTGGTTGAAGGTGTACTGAGAAAGCATAAAGTTTCGCAGGCCGAATTGGATTCATCCTTACTCTGGTACTCCGATAATATAGCATATTACGAAGCTATAAACGACTCTGTTGCATCCAGACTGAGTGCCAGCAACAAAAAGATGATGGACAAGTTGAATAAACCGAAAGGAAAAGTACGGAGAACCGATCTTCTTATACCACCATTTTATAATCTGAACACTGTTACTCCTACATTTGCGTTTGATCTGGATTCGTTTAGAATCAAGAAACTGGATTTGTCCAGATTCAATATAAGGTTTGATGTACAGGGATTAAATGCCTTACAGAAAGTGGAGGCGGCCGTTTTCTTTACGTATAAAGATACACTGATAAAGAAAATCGTTCCACTGGATAAAAATGAAAGTTACACATTCAGCAAGCCACATCTGGCAGATAGTTTGTTAAAAGGAGTATCAGGGTATGTTCATCTAAGTGATAGAGGTTATGACCTGCCACTGAATATATCTTTGTATAACATAAGTTATATTGATTCTCTTTCGTCAAATGTTCCGGTACAGGCTCAATCTGATTTACCGGCTCCAACAACGAATAAACCATCTCCCGCAGCCGAATCTGTAAAACCTGTGGAAGCCAAACCTGCAACACCTGCTGCTACTGAGCAGAAAGACAGGAAGCCCACAGCTGCCGAAGAAGAACTAAATAGGATATCAAGAGGTACCCGATAGTAGCGATATAATAATGAAGCGATATTATTCTCACTACACATTTATATATCCCGATATATGCCTGAAGAATCATATCGTTGAGTTGAATGATGACGATAAAATCACGACATATTTTCCGTTCGAAGCAGAAATAGAAAAGACCGAATTTTATTCGGGGTTGTTAATCTTTTTGCCCGACACAGTTTCAGCAACAGATTCTTTAATGAATAGTATTAAGTCCGAAGTTCGTCACCGGTTTACAGAACTAGATATTCCGGACGATCAGCAGGAGATAAATATATTGCAATACCACATTTAGTAGAAATAATATGCCTGTCACCGATAATGTAAAACCTTTAGTATCAGTTATAATGCCGGCGTATAATGCCGCAGGTTATATCGCTGAATCGGTAAGGTCGGTAATGCAGCAAAGTTATGACAGGTGGGAGCTTATAGTCGTAAATGACGGATCGCATGATACTACGGAGGAAATCGTACAGAATCTGCAAAAAGAGGATAATCGTATAAAATATTATTTTCAGGAAAATAAAGGTCAATATACTGCCCGCAATTTAGCATTACAGGTTGCACAAGGTGAATTGGTCGCTTTTCTCGATAGTGATGATATCTGGTTTCCCGATAAACTGGAAGTATCTGTTTCTGAACTTCTTTCTTCAGATCACGATCTATTTTTTACAGACACATATACTTTTTACCAGTTATCAGACCTTGAAGACACCTCCTCTTTAAAGACGTTGGGTGTAAGTACACGTATTTATGAAGGAGAGGCTGCAACTCGTCTTTTTATAGAACAGAACCGCATTCCTATACTTACAGTATTGACAAAACGGGATATATTGATCGAAGCCGGAGGATTCCCCTCTTTTCGTATAGCTGAAGATTATTGCTTATGGCTGGAACTGCTGTTTAGAAAACATAAATTTCGCAGTATTGATACTCCGTTGTCAGCATATCGGTTGAGAGAGCAATCTATAATGGCAGGGGTAAAAAATGAAAGTAAAGAAGTCTTGGATATGATGATGTATCTTTCTTCCGAATATCCACAAATAAGGACGGATTATAAGCGGCAGATAAAGCATTGGCTAAGGCAGTTTATTAAACATCGGTTAGATGATACGAATAGTGATATGCTGAAGCAATACTTTGTATTCTTCAATCAGTCTACAATGCTAATAAAATGTGCATTTTCTTGTCGGAAAGTATTACCTTTATCAGCTTTCCGTAAAATATTGAAAACTGTATTGTAAATGAAAAATCTAGTCTCGGTTGTTATCCCTTGCTATAATTCGGCTGCTACAGTGGGCGAAACTATAGATTCTGTTATCGGACAGACATATAACAATATTGAGATTGTATTAGTCAATGACGGATCGCCCGATAATATAGAAGAGGTTGTAAAGCCATATTTGGAAAAGTATAGTAGTATAAAATACACAAAACAAGAAAACAAAGGTTTAGCCGGAGCTCGCAATACCGGGGCTAAACTAGCTACAGGACAATATTTCCTTTTTCTGGATTCGGATGACCTAATAGCTCCCGCTTATATCGAAAAATGTGTTGATGTGCTGGATAACAGACCGGATGTAAAGCTTGTTTATTCCAATGGCTGGATGTTTGGAGCCATAAAGAAGAAATGGAAATTCTCTAAATATAACTTTAGTGAATTGATAATGATGAATACGATTCATGCATCAGCACTAATGCGGAGCGAAGATTTCTACAAAGCCGGAATGTATGACGAAAAGCTCAGAATTTATGAAGATTGGAATTTGTGGATTGGTATGCTGAAAGATGGTGGAGATGTGGTTTTGCTTTCCGAGCTATTATTCTATTACAGAAAACATGAGGATAAGTCTTCATTGACAGATAGCAGAGAGAAAAATGCTACATTCGAGAGAGAAAACCGTCAGCGGGTATATGATAATTATAGAGAATTATATCTTAAAGAGTTTGGTACCGAGATAGATATGATCGAAATGATTTGTGTCCAACATAGAGTTATTGAACGGTATAAAAGGAAAGCAGGCAAATGGTATCGCAAACTGTTTCGCTTCTGATACTCAACCATTAAAATAAATAAGGATAATGAATATAGTTATAGACTGCGAACGCATGAAGTACCCCAATACGGGACTGTATACCTTTGGTGATAAGTTTTCCCATGCTATCAATAGTGTAATTTCACCCGAAGATAATATCTCTTTCTATATAGATCGCCGCACAGGAAAGTTTATGGGCGAAGATGCCCGATATATAGAGAAGCGTTTAATCGATAAATTATTGCCTGTTCCTGTGAAAAGTCTGGATATATGGCATACCACATATCAGTTGTCCAAATATATAGGAGGCAGTAAGAATACGAAGAATGTACTGACTGTGCATGACCTCAACTTTTTGTACGAAAAAACTTCGCCTTCGGATATCGTGAGATATACCAAGAAGCACCAGAAACGCATAGACAGGGCAGATTATATTGTTGCTATTTCGGAGTTTGCAAAAAAGGATATTCTGGAACACCTTGATGTAAAGGGAAAGCCTGTTATCGCCATTCATAACGGATGTATCCTGCCCGAATATGACGATTTCGATGCCCCATTATACAGACCTCAGAGACCTTATATACTGGCTATAGGAACTGTAGTTCCTAAGAAGAATTTTCATGTATTACCTGCAATATTGAAGAACAATGATTACGAGCTTATAATTGCAGGGATAAAAAGTGACTATGTGGCGAAGATAGAAGACGAAGCCCGGCGGCATAATGTAGAAGACCGCGTAAAGATAATAGGAGCTATATCCGATGCCGAGAAGTATTGGTATCTTAAAAACTGCCTGGCCTTTGCATTTCCATCGCTTGCGGAAGGGTTCGGTATGCCGGTGCTTGAAGCTATGCGTTTTGGGAAGCCTGTTTTTATTTCCAATCTGACATCGTTACCTGAAATAGGTGGGAAGTATGCCTATTATTTCGAGAACTTCGATCCCGAATATATGCAAGGCATTTTCGAGAAAGGAATGGAAGATTATATAGCTGATAAAGATAAGGCTGAACTGATAAAACAACATGCTTTCTCATTTAATTGGGAGAATTGTGCAAGAAAATACTATCAGGTTTATCAAAGTTTACTGTAACAGATAATGGGAACGAATAAGGATTGTATTATAGTTTTCCCTGTTTACAGATCTATTCATCAATGGGAAAAAGAATGTCTGGAGCAAGCTGTGGCTATGACTGAGGGATACCAGAAGGTATTTATAGCCCCGTCTTCTATGATATTTGACGATTCATTCGGTAATCTGTCTGATACAGATGTTGTCCGGTTTCCAGATGAATATTTCTCGGGAATAAGCGGCTATAATAAATTGATGCTTTCCATCGAATTCTATCAGGCTTTTGCCGATTACAGATATTTATTGATACATCAAACCGACGCTTATTTGTTTAAGTCCGAATTGGATTATTGGTGTAATAAAGATTATGACTATATCGGTGCTCCTTGGTTCAAACCGCATAAGCTAACGAAGACACGCATCTATAATTTTCTCTTACGCTATTTTCCTTTCTTGTACTCTGATTCGGCAGAACGGCGACATCGGGTATATAATAATGTCGGTAACGGGGGACTATCTTTACGTAAAATATCATCTTTCATATCAGTGCTGAACTCTGTTCCTGCACATATATTGGATAAGTACAAAGACATTCAGCAAACCGATTATAATGAAGATGTATTCTGGGGGGTGGAAGCGGTAAAGATCAACAAATCCTTTAAGAAACCTGGTTGGCGCGAAGCTTTGACTTTCTCATTTGAAGAATATCCTTCAACTGCTTATGAGATGAATGACAAACAACTCCCATTTGGCTGCCACGCCTTTAACGTTCATGAAACTGAATTCTGGAAGCAATTTATACCTCCTCTTTCACATTATCCTGATTGCGATCGCGATTAAGGCACAGGGTCGTACCCATGTCCTCCCCACGGATGACAGCGTGCTATACGTTTTGTCGCCAGCCAAAAGCCTTTAAAAGGTCCATGCTTTTTTATAGCCTGTATTGCATATTCCGAGCAGGTAGGAGTATAACGGCACGATGGCGGCAGCATAGGGGATATACTGTATTTGTAGAAATACACAGGTAACAATAATATCCATGACAATAGCTTTTTCATCCCTCTTTATTTTTACCCGATTTTTCGGTCAGAACAGTTATTGTTTTCAATATAGACTTTTCTATCTCATTATACGTTGGTAGTTCATTCTTTAGATAAAGGAATGCTATATCCATCTTTTTCCCATTCTGAAATAACAAATCCGAAAAATGAGCTTTATTTAAACGAAAAGCCTCCCTTACCAGCCTTTTCACACGATTTCGTTTTACCGCCCGCTTAAATTTCTTTTTAGATACACTGATCAGAATGGTAGCATGTCTGTTCTGCTCGTTCTCTTCATCCTCTATATAATATACTACACGCAGAGGATAAGCAATAAAAGACTCCCCTTCCGAAAAAAGCCTGTCGATAGATTTTGTACTGCACAGCCTTTCTTCTTTCGAAAAAGTTCTTTTATGATTTGTATCTGCTTCTGCCATCCTCTATAGATAAAAATAGTCTACAAAGATACATCAATATCTCAGTATCTTTCTTATTCACTTCTTTGTTTCGGGTATCATTATTACATAAAATAGATTCTTTTATTATCGAAAAATGTTAAATTTTCCAGAAGTTTGGTTTTTATTGTAACTAATCCTGATAAAAGGGCGTCATATATCTGAAACAACAAATATGGAAAATTTTAAACGAATTAGATTATGAGCCCACGATTAACCCTTCTGATTATATTACTTCTACTGGCAATTTCAGCACAATCGCAAGTTAAAATATCAGGTACTGTTGTAGATACGGAAACCAAAGATGCAATAGAGTTTGCCAACATAGCATTACTCAAGTCAGACTCTACCTTCGTGTCGGGTGCTTCGTCTGATATGAAAGGACTTTTTGCTTTCAATAATATTCCGTCCGGCGACTATATAGTATCGGCAGCCTTTGTAGGATATGGTAAAAAATACATTCCGTTGAATCGCGTCGAAGGAAATACCGATCTGGGAAATATAGACCTAAGCCACTCGGCTGTAGCACTGAAAGATGTCACAGTAACAGCCAGTGCAGTGATACAGAAACCTGACCGCAAGATAATAATGCCGACTGAGAATCAGATAAAGGCTTCGAATAATGGCGTTACACTGCTGCGTAACCTGCAACTGTCGCGTATTGTAATCAATCCGATAAATAATACGATCACCGTTCCCGATGGCAAAGCTGTACAACTGCGTATCAATGGCGTTGAGGTTACCAGTGCAGAAGTGGTTGCCTTGCAGCCTGCCGACATCATACGTATCGAGTACCATGACGAGCCGGGTATGCGATATGGCGATGCTGCTGCTGTTATAGATTACATAACCCTCCGTAAGGAATCGGGCGGAAGTGTGTCTGCTAATCTGGGAAATGTATTTTATGATATGGACTGGGGCGAAAACTTTGTTTCAGCCAAAGTCAATCATAAGAAATCGGAATTCGGAGTGAATAGCTACTGGTCTCGCAGAGGTATAAACTGGACGCGAGAGAATACCGAAACTTTTAATTTTCCGGATAAAACACTGGAGCGTAAAGAAGAGGGAGAACCTACCCGTTTTAAGACCAACAGGGTTAATACAGCACTCAATTATAGCTTGCAGGAACCGGATAAGTATCTGTTCAATGCGACATTAAGATATAACTACGAATATACACCAAATGAATTTTCGGACAGGAAAAGCGTTATCTATTCATCCGACAATGATAATCCATTGTCGATACTCGATCATACAACGTGGAAGAATGTTACTCCGTCTTTAGACCTTTATTATCAGCACAATCTGAAAAACGAGCAGATAGTCATATTCAATGCTGTAGGTACGTATATAGATTCCCGTTCGTCACGTCTCTATCAGGAGCACAGGCAGAATCAACTGAATACTGACATATATTCGTTAGTGCTGGGTGATAAATATTCCCTTATTGGGGAAGGTATATACGAGAAAACCTTCAAGACCGGAAAATTGTCCGCAGGGCTGAAACATACACAAAGCTATACCAGCAACGAATATAGTGGTAATGTATCTACCGATATAGGTCTTAATTTTGCCGAGACTTACGGGTATGCCGAATATCAGTTGCGTAAAGGCAAATTCAACTACTCGTTGGGTGTAGGGGTAATGCGCTCTTACAATAGTCAGGGAGACGACAGTAATGAAAAGTATATTTTTCGTCCTACGCTGCGCATAGCATATAATATCAACGATAACGCATATGTACGCCTGCATAGTTACATATCGGGCTATTCACCCTCGTTGTCGGATCTTAACAATGTAGTGCAAGCTATAGATTCATTACAAATACGAAAAGGTAATCCGGCTCTTAAAACAGTTATGTTTTCTTCCAGTACGCTGAATGCCGGATATAACAAGGGGATGTTCGGAGCAGAATTTTTCATGAGATACACTTACGATCACAAGCCTATTATGGAACAAATAAGCTTTGGTATAGAGGGGCTTGAAGAGGGAAAGTTTATCCGCACCAACATCAACCAGAAAGGATTTCATCGCCTGAATATGCAGTTGTCTCTGAAATTTAAGCCTTGGAAAGACTATATTACACTAAGTGTCTCGCCCGGACTGAACCGTTATATAAGTGAGGGCAATACATTCACGCATACTTATAACAACTGGCGTGTGCCTGTAAATCTGACACTCAACTATAAGCGTTGGTCAGTTAGTGGAGAATGGCATCCTCGCTGGAACAATTATTGGGGAGAAACACTCAATATAGGCGAAGAGATACACATTGTATCGGCAGGCTATAATGCTCCTAAATGGTCTCTGAATCTGGTAATGTTCAATCCTTTCTCTAGTGAATATACACAAGGTAGCCGCAACCAGTCGGTACTGGCTCCGAATATATCGAATGTATATACTACTAATCTGAAACGTATACTGATGGTTAACTTTTCACTGAATCTCAATTTCGGTCGTCAGTATAAAGCAGGAGATAAGCGTATGAATAACAACGACTCGGATGCCGGAATAATGAAGGGTACGAAATAGGATAAAATTGTTTAAAACTAAAAAGTAACGAAGTAATAAAAACAATACACATTTATTACTTCGTTACTTTTTTGTTATTTATGTGAATTATGTGCTGCTAATACCACAAGACATAATTACTGTTATTTAGTGTTATCGCTATTTTTTATCATGGAGTGATTAATTATTTTTGTTAAGAGTCTGTTTTAATTTTATTCATTCAGATTTTTAGAGCCATTTTGGGAATAATTTATTCTTTTTTGAGGTGATAATAGCGGGCTATTTAAGCCGATAAAAGAGATAAATTAAACCAAAAGAGCCTGAAAATGAATGAAAAAGAATCTGTAATAAAATATTTTGGTAAAATTTAAACAGACTCTAAGTTTAGTATAACAGATTGTATTTTCCCTGCGGTTCTTTATCTATAGGACAGGAAGAGGTTATAAGTTATAAATTGGTCCGATTGGAAAATGTAACAAAGAATAAAAACAAGGAAAATTGACTCCTTCTTGCTCTGTCGAACGTTGTTTCATTACCGTCGTTACTTTTTAGTTAAAATTATTTCACGCAAAGACGCGAAAAAGAGAATACAAGCTTGTAGAAGGGTCTGTCAAATTTTGACACGTACTCAGAAATCGGATAAACGAGCAGACACATAGGTCAGCCCTTACGGCAGAAAATGTAACAGAGAATAAAAAATAATACAAAAGCATTACCTTCGTTACATTTTAGTTAAAATTTTAGTTGCCTCCTGCTTTAGCTGGAGGATAAAAAGATGAAAAGGCGGAAGGCTTTAGCCGAATACTTTGACTAAAGTCATTTTCAGATAGACTTACAGCTCCACGACTTAAAGGTCTTGGCAACTAAAAAAGTAATGAAAATTAAAAACAATGCAAAAGCATTACCGTCATTACTTTTTAGTTAAAATTTTAGTTGCCTCCTGCTTTGGCTGGAGGATAAAAGGATGAAAAGGCGGAAGGCTTTAGCCGAATACTTTGACTAAAGTCATTTTCAGATAGTCTTACAGCTCCACGACTTAAAAGTCGTGGCAACTAAAAAAGTAATGAAAATTAAAAACAATGCAAAAACGTTACATTCGTTACATTTTAGTTAAAATTTTAGTTACCTCCTGCTTTGGCTGGAGGATAAAAGGATGAAAAGGCGGAAGGCTTTAGCCGAATACTTTGACTAAAGTCATTTTCAGATAGACTTACAGCTCCACGACTTAAAGGTCTTGGCAACTAAAAAAGTAATGAAAATTAAAAACAATGCAAAAGCATTACCGTCATTACTTTTTAGTTAAAATTTTAGTTGCCTCCTGCTTTGGCTGGAGGATAAAAGGATGAAAAGGCGGAAGGCTTTAGCCGAATACTTTGACTAAAGTCATTTTCAGATAGTCTTACAGCTCCACGACTTGAAAGTCGTGGCAACTAAAAAAGTAATGAAAATTAAAAACAATGCAAAAACGTTACATTCGTTACATTTTAGTTAAAATTTCAAATTGGTAATTATTTAAACTTTTAATTTTTATAAATAATGAGATTCCGGTTCAGACTTATTGCATTCATTATATTGGCATTACTTGTTTTGGTATGCGGGTATCAGGTGTACTGGCTCTTAAATTTCCACAACGAGCAATACCACAAGATGGAACTGGCAATAATGAACTCTATGAGCAACGCCGATTTTAAGGAGATCGCATTGAGAATAACTGATGTTCACAAACTATTGGAACTTGACAGTATTCCACCACAGAACCAAAACGGCGTGATGACCAACCCAAGCTATAAAATGCCGGATGTAGTAGTACGTATAGAGAGTAAAAAGAATGGGGTAAATATATGGAGTAACGCAGAGCAAATGAACATTTCGGTTCAACAGGGCTTTCATAGAACAATAGATTCTCTGAAAGAGGTGAATGTAGTCCGTTTCGATAGTATATTGCACGCCGAATTGTCTTTGTTGGATATAAACATACCCTATTATCTGGAATATGTAGATATTGTCAATGACTCTGTGTTAATGCGTTTACCGGATAGTATCTCTACTACCGAAAGACTAAAGTATGAAGAGTATATATTTCCTTTTACAGAAAATAATACTCAGGCTTATCATCTGTATCTGAAACAACCAAAGTGGCATATATTCAAAAGCATGACCGGACTGGTATGTGTTTCTGCACTGATGATCGTCCTCCTTATAATATCATATATCTATCTGCTCAAAATCATTCTGAGACAGAAAACCATAGATGAGATAAAGAGCGATTTTATAAACAATATGACACACGAGCTGAAAACCCCGATATCGGTTACTTATGCGGCTGTGGATGCCATGCAGAATTTCGGCATGGGAGACGAGCCGGAGAAACGGAACAAATACCTGACTGTATCGAAGGAACAACTGACCTACCTGAATAGCCTTGTGGAACAGATACTGACCATGTCGGTAGAAGAGCGAAAAAACCTCAAGATAACTCCTGAAAAAATTTACATATCAGCTATTTTCGAAAAGCAAAAAAGCCAGTTCTTGCTAAACTCCGCAAAACCGGTTACATTCACTATCGACATTGAGTCTGAGGGCTTAGCAATAGAGGGCGACAGGCTTCATTTCGGTAATGTGATCAGCAACCTTATCGAAAATGCCATAAAATATTCAGGTGAAAGTGTAGATATAAAACTTTCGGCTTACCGGAAAGGGGACACGACCATTATATCTGTTTGCGATAATGGGATAGGAATTCCACAAAATTTGCAGGATAAGATATTCGACAAGTTTTACAGAGTATCGAAAGGTAATATACATGACGTAAAGGGCTACGGGCTGGGCTTGTATTATGTAAAAACCATTATAGACAAACACAATTGGAAAATAGAAATAGAAAGTACGGAAGGACAAGGCTCCTGCTTTAATATAATAATCATATGAAGATAAAAGTATTACTGGTAGAGGACGAGCCGTCTCTGGCTATGATCATAAAAGATTCTCTCGAGAAAAGGGAATTTACAGTCGATTGTGCATCCAATGGCAATGAAGGGTTGGAAATGTTCCATAAAATGAAACCCGACATTGTTGTTGCCGATATTATGATGCCTAAACTGGACGGATTCAGCATGACACAGCTAATAAGGCAAAGCGACAAGCATACTCCCGTATTGTTTCTGAGTGCAAAGTCGCGGACGGACGATGTTGTACAGGGTTTTGAGATCGGCGGGAACGATTATCTGAAAAAGCCTTTCGGTATGGAAGAGCTTATTGTACGCATCAAAGCGCTTCTCAATCGCATGCAGCAACAAGCACCTCAGAACAAAATATATGAGATCGGACAATACACCTTTGACTCTCTTTCGCAAAAGCTCTCCCATCCACAAAAAGAAGAGATGCTCTCGCATCGCGAAACAGCCATACTGGAAAGGTTATGTTCGAATCAGAATAACATAGTGGAGAACAAAGTCATATTGCTGGAACTATGGGGCGACGATAGCTTCTTCAATACCCGCAGCCTGCATGTCTTTATAGTCAAGCTGCGTAAAAAACTCGCTTTGGACAGTAAGATACAGATCATTAACATCAGGGGAATCGGATATAAGATGATATTTTAGGCGGTCTTTTCCAAACCGGTCTACAAAAACACAAAGTTCTCCGACAAGTTGCTGCCGGAGAACCTAAGATAAAGATGGGAATTGAAGTATGTTGAAAAGAGTGTTTATCTACCGAAACGCGACGTATCTACTTCTTCTATTTTAGCCTTTTTGTAATTACCGAAGCGGTAAGTAAATGATAGCTTAAGGGCAGGAGTATCCGGGTTAATCCGCATTGTATTGTATTGGTTCATATAGTCTATTTTCGTTGTCTGCTTCCCTATCTTAAAGATGTCTTGTCCGCGTAGCATCAGTTCTATCCGGTTATCCTGAGAAGTCCATTTCAGACCCGTATCCATATTCCATATCTGCCCGATATCATAGATGCCCTGAATGGCTCCGTACATATAGAAGGCCGATACATCGAGCTTTATGTTGGGTTTGGATGATATATTGAATGTGTTGCTCATATTCACCGCGAATGTATTCATGCTTCTATTGAAAGGGGTATCGTAGAAGTCATCCTTCTTCTGTTCCTGCCGCAAAAGATTCAATGTCACTTTGGTATCCCAGATCTTTTCTATAGCAAACGGCACAATGAAGAACACGCCGTATTGTCTGGCATAATCGAGGTTCACCATTTGGAAGACATTCTCCAACCTATCTTGTGACTGATACGGCAACTGTATATATCTGTCCGGAACATGTTCGAAAAATGCTCCCGCCATATACTTCCGTTTCATGATGAATACCAACTGGCTTTTATATTTCCTCGAGAACTTCAGTTCGGGATTTCCTTCAGCCAAAGAGTAGGCATTAATCTGGAAACGGTCGGTACTCAATGCCCAATAGGGTGGATAATCTATATCGGACGAAAACGAGAACTGTAGTATTCTATCCGGACTATGAGTATAGGTCAGGTTGGCATTTACAAAGGGTTGAAAATCATCCCAGAGTGTTTTTTTATCGCCCATAATATCTATTGTAGCCTTATAGTAGTTGAGCGATACCGAAGCCTGTGTCGATATCTTTGCACCGAAGGTCTTTGTAAATCCGGCAAAGACCGAACCACTGTATTCCTTTTGCTTAATGTCATTTACAGAATCTACAGTCATATTCTCCGGCTTTCTGTAATAGTCATATTTATTGTTATTACCAGACATGGTATAATTAGCACCATAATTCAAAGTCCATTTTGAAGGCAAAGTCACGCTATGGTTTGCAAACAGTACTGCTTTGTTTATCCGTTGCCCGGTCTCAGTCTTAAAGGTTCTCTGCAAGATATCTCGGTCTGAATAATCATAATATTTTTCGGTAGCCGGATCGCTGTAGAATGTATAATCTGCACCTATATTCAGTTTCTTATGAGAGTTGTATTCAAGTTTCAGATTGTGTAGATTATCGTCAGATGATTTCTCATTGTACGATCTTATATCACTGTATGGATCACTATCCTGCAAAAACACAGTCTTAGATGATGGTGTAGATTCCATGTCTCCAATATTGCCGGTATAGACGAATCGCAATTTATCTTTATTCCTAAATGTATATCCAAGCCCCAGTCTTACATTCAGATCGCGTGAATCATTCTTCGACCTGTTGTCTTGCGTGATATCATATTTATGCCCATCGAAAAGATGTATGGCAAACATATGGCTGTCTCCCCACCCTTTCGATTTATTTACACCGACTGTAAGGTCTGCATTAAATGATGGCTTGGTATAAATAAGATTAGCCCGCGCACCATATCCGGCATAGAACGCCTGACGATATTCTACATTGCCTTCTCCCTGCAACACAGGGACACCTTCCGATTGGCTATGGAGGATAACATTAATCGCTGCACCACGTATATTATATTGAGGCGGGGCACTATACATCACTTCGATATTAGCGACACGCGCAGAAGGCATTGTTTTGAGCAGGCCGATCAGTTGTTCTTTAGTCATACTTGTTTGTTGTCCGTTTATCAATATTGTATATTCCGAAGAGCCTACCAATTGAAGATTGTCCTCTGCCCCTATTATTCCGGGAACATTTTGCAATGATTCGTAAGCATTGGAAACAGCCTTATTCCTTATCAACTGAGGTACATCGTAAATAAGCTTACCGGCATCAGCCTTTACGACAGGGCGTTCACCACTCACAACAACTTCTTTCAGATCTTTACTGAGAGACCGCATTACAAAAGGCGGTAGTTCTGTATCTGCACCGATATCAATAGAATGCACATCCGTTTCATAAGCCAGATGTTGGAGTATTAGTTTATAGCTACCTTTTTCGACTCCATTGAACTCAAATTTACCGGAGGCATCGGATATAACTGTTTTCATCTGAAGCGAATCTTCTACATGCTGTAGAATACATGTAACAGCCTCCACTGTCTGGTTAGACTCGTTCATAGCTGTACTCTTCAAAAAATATGTTTGCCCGAAAGAAAACGACGAAAAACAAAATAAAGCTGTTAATAATAATATTTTCATAGTTTATTCGTTATATATTTCATCTGACAAATATATATCTTATGAAGCTCAAACTATACTACCATTATGCTACATAATGTTACCAAGTGCTAATGTTATGTTATCTGAAAAAATTTCAACATAGAGATATAAATTTATATCTTTGATTCATGAATACATGAATCAAATGACAAGAATTAACACACAACTTTTATTTTTTCTTTTATGCAAGATTCTTTTAAAAACAGAATAAATAAGTTCTGGAAATCCTTCTCTGAAGAAGAAGCCCAAATCAGAGAAATGATGGACAACAAAGTAGAGGGAGAAACACTTATCAGTTTCGTAGACAGCATATTAAAAATTGCATTTCATAAGGCGTATTTCGAGATGGGCATAAACAAATCGGGTAAATACGAACTGATACTTACTCCGGAAGGCGACCGATCGAAACTAATGCAGTTACACTACTGGCTACAATATGCGCCGGAACATCTTTGGGAAAAATGGAACTTTTACTCCGCCAAACCCGGTATGGCCGGAGATGGATGGGCTATGAGAATGTACGACACCGACCTGTCTGCCGATAACATCATTATCTATCCCGAAATAGACGATGACAAGAATAAAGTCAACATAGAAGTGTACTGCCCGAAACTAATAGCATTAGATGAAAGCAAGCGCTATTCAATGTTCTTTATTTTCCTCGATCAGTATATCGGCGAAATATACACGATGGAGTACATTGGTTACATTGATTTCACAGATACGGAACATAACAAGAGTTCGATCTCTATTACTAACTTTAAATCTGTAATAGATAAAATAATAGACAATAACAACTGGCAAAGGTTCGAAAATCCCACAGAAAAATACAGTGGTTACAGAATGGAACCGAATGAAAATGAAGGATGGAAGCTACGCGAAGACATATTTTCGGGATATACGTCGTGCACACCGTTGTTGAATGACTACTATAATGAGGACAACAGCCGTCTTGAAGAAGCAAAACAAGACGGATTATTTTATGGGTTCCTGTTTTTTGAGAATGTAAATATCCCCCGCGAGAACATTGTAAATTTCAGAGGAGATATAGAAGATAAGATTGTTGCTCAAACAACGCCATATGGGATAGCGAATAGTCTGGGAGGAGCTACAGGATTTCATTTTTCGTATATCGATTTTATAATTTACGATTTTGAAGCCTTTCTTGCTATAGCCAAAGCCGTCTTATCGGGGTATGACTTTGAAGAAAAAGGATATTCGGACTTCACAGCACAAGCAGAACCAATATTATTCAATTAACAATATAATGCACCGGAAATTTGCGGTGCATTATTATTTTAATATTTATTTATCTATAGATAAAAAGCATAACAAAATCCGTTCTAAGTTTTTTTATTCTAATTTTTAAAACAAATTCATTACTTTTGCGAGTTGATACAGAGTACAAATATTTAATTGTTGAATCCGGATAACTATTACTTAGTTTTTCGGCCTTCATAAGAATACCTTAATATATGCAAAAGAATTTAGTAATTGTAGAGTCCCCTGCTAAAGCCAAAACCATAGAAAAGTTTCTGGGAAAAGATTTCAAAGTCATGTCCAGCTACGGACATATCAGAGACTTGAAGAAGAAAGATCTGGGTATAGATCTGGAAAATGGCTATACACCTCTATATGAAGTTCCGAGCGACAAGAAAAAGGTAGTGGACGAGCTTAAAAAAGCTGCTAAAGAAGCTGATATAGTATGGCTCGCTTCCGATGAAGACCGGGAAGGAGAAGCCATTTCGTGGCATTTGTTCAAAACACTAAAACTTGATGAGAAAAAGACGAAGCGAATTGCGTTTCATGAAATAACAAAAGACGCCATACTCCATGCGATAGAGAATCCGCGAGCAATAGACGTTAATCTCGTTGATGCCCAGCAGGCTCGCCGTGTTTTAGACCGTATTGTAGGATTCGAGCTATCTCCTGTATTGTGGCGCAAAGTAAAACCTGCCCTCTCGGCAGGTAGAGTTCAGTCGGTGGCTGTACGCCTTATCGTAGAGCGTGAACGCGAAATACAGGCATTTGAAGCCGAAGCTGCATACAGGATCACCGCTATTTTCACAAAAGAAGAAAATGGTGTCACCTCCGAAATAAAAACGGAGTTGAACAAACGACTGAAAACTAAAAAAGAAGCTTTGGCATTTCTGGAAGAACTGAAGAAAGCTAACTTCAAAGTAGATGATGTAGAAACCAAGCCTATGAAAAAATCTCCGGCTGCTCCGTTTACCACCTCTACCCTGCAACAAGAAGCATCCCGAAAACTGGGATTCCCCGTCTCGATGACAATGATGGTAGCCCAGAAATTGTACGAATCGGGAAAAATCACATATATGCGTACCGACTCGGTAAACTTATCCGGATTGGCGATTAATACAACAAAAAACGAAATTGAATCGGCATTTGGGAAACAATACTCAAAGGTCAGACAATTCTCTACCAAGTCGAAAGGTGCACAGGAAGCACACGAGGCTATCCGTCCTACATATATATCGGAACACAGTGTTTCCGGTACAGCTCAGGAAAAGAAACTGTACGAACTGATCTGGAAAAGAACGATCGCTTCGCAGATGGCTGATGCCGAACTGGAAAAAACTACTGTTACAATTGGCATATCAAACAACAAAGACCTGAAATTCACAGCAGTCGGGGAAGTTATCAAATTCGACGGATTCCTTCATGTATATCTGGAAGGAACAGATGACGAAAATATTGACACCGAAACAAGCCTGCTACCTCCTGTAAAGCCACAGGAAGTGATGGACATGAAGGAAACTGTAGCCACAGAACGTTTTACCCAACGCCCGAGCCGCTACAGCGAGGCTTCTCTGGTAAGAAAACTGGAAGAACTGGGAATTGGTCGCCCTTCTACTTATGCTCCTACAATTTCAACGATACAGAACAGAGAATATGTAGAGAAATCAAATATTGAAGGTACAGAACGCCAATACAATGTACTCACGCTGAAAAAAGATAAGATATCGGATAACGAAAAAACCGAAATAACCGGAGCCGATAAGGGCAAGCTTATCCCTACCGACATAGGTATGGTTGTGAACGATTTTCTTACCGAATATTTTCCGAACATCCTCGACTACAACTTTACAGCTAATGTGGAAAAAGAATTCGACCTGGTTGCCGAAGGTGAGGAGAACTGGACGAAGATGATCGACAAATTCTACAAAGTTTTCCATCCGGTTGTAGAATCTGCTACAAATATGCAGACTGACCACAAAGTTGGCGAACGCATATTAGGAACAGATCCTAAAACAGGACGTCAGGTATCAGTAAAGATCGGCAGATTTGGGCCAATGGTACAAATCGGTGTACAAGAGGAAGAAGAAAAACCACAGTTTGCCAGCCTGCAAAAGACACAGTCTATAACCAATATAACACTAGAAGAGGCACTGAAGCTATTTGAACTTCCGCGTACTATAGGCGATTTTGAAGAAAAAGATGTAACTGTAGGTACAGGTCGTTTTGGTCCATATATCAAACATGACGGAAAGTTTATATCCCTGCCCAAAGGCTATGACCCATATAGTGTAGATATAGATGCGGCAATTCCACTCATCTTGGATAAAAGGCAAAAGGATGCAGAAAAGATCATTAAAACCTTTACCGAAGATCCCGATTTGCAAATACTAAATGGACGCTACGGCCCATATATCGCATACAAAAAGAGCAACTATAAGATTGCAAAAAGTGTGAGCCCCGAAAGTCTGGACTTTGATGCTGCAATGAAAATAGTGAATGAAACAGAGAGCAAAGCAGAAAGTAAAACCAAAAGCAAAGCAAAAGGTAAAAAGAAATAGTCAATCTGTATCATAGAGGTATCATTAAATAAGTAATCCACTCGATGAATAAATTTATAGAGAGCATATTCGGTTATAAGGGATTCAGGATAATAATACCCTTTTTAGATCTGGCGATCATACTAGGGACTAATATCCTGGCCTTTTTCCTGTTTAAAGATGCCTTGGATAACTTTACAATTAATTATCAGGCTTTCTGGTCTATTTATCCTTATATGATTATCAGCTATATTATTCTGAGTCATATATTCGAATTGGATAAACCAAAGGACTTTTCGCTACTGGGTATTGGCTACACAGTTGTGCTTACCATATTTGCCCTTCTATTTATAACGATGGGTATAAGTTTCCTGTTCCGAGAATTTGCATACCCCCGTAGTATATTATTAACCAGTTCCGCCCTCCAAATATTACTCATATCACTTTGGCACTTTTTTGCCAACCGGATGTATTACAGGGTAAACAAAGGTAAATCGGTTCTGGTTGTCGGTAATGAGAAAGTACAGGCACTGGCCTACAAACTTTTAGAATCGAGAGGTATGTGGTCGAGGATAAAACATGTCTGCGCCCCCACTCATCCTGATCTCTATAGCTTCATTGATGAATGTGATGTCACGTTTCTGACTGAAGATGTAGAAGAAAATATAAAACAAGATATTATACTGTACTGTGTAGAGAAAAACCGAACAGTACTATACCAGCCTAAAAACTCTGAGATCTTGCAATTCAATGCCCACTTTTTGCAAATAGATGATTCTCCGGTACTGGATGTCCGCGATATCGGGCTTTCGGGTAGTAGTGAAACTCTCAAGAGAGTGATAGATGTTATTCTAGGCTCTATAGCACTTATTATATTCTTCGTTCCGGGTGCATTTATATATCTTGTTCTTAAACTAAGCAGTGGAACGGCATTCTATGTACAGGAACGCATTACCAGAGACAATAAGGTGTTTAAAATATATAAATTCAGAACAATGGTAAAAAATGCCGAAGCTATGTCAGGCCCTGTATTAGCCAACGAACTGGATAAACGTATAACCAAAATGGGACGTATCCTCAGAGCTACCCGCATGGATGAAGTGCCACAACTATATAATATCCTGATCGGGGATATGAGCATTGTAGGGCCACGCCCCGAACGCCCGTTCTTTGTAGAACAGTTTGAGAAAGATATACCCGAATATAATCTCCGTCACAGAGTAAAGGCCGGACTGACAGGTCTGGCTCAGGTACAAGGAAAATATAATACCTCTGTAATGGATAAACTTAAATACGATCTCTTATATATCAATGGCTATTCGATAGCACTCGATATTAAGCTCATTATGCAGACATTGAATATCCTCTTACGCAAGAATAGTACAGAAGGAGTGAAAAGTGTAGTAGAGCTTAATGAAGAAATAGAAAGTTTAACAAGACGTTAGAAACACAAAATGACCGACTTCCAAACACTTATTATAAACAGAAGAAGTACCCGCAAATTTACAGAGGAACCTTTGACTCCCGAACAGGTAGAAAAAATAATGAAAGCAGCTCTGATGTCGCCCACATCGAAGAGCTCCAATCCATGGCAATTCCTATTGGTAGAAGATAAGGAAACGCTGGAAAAACTATCGCTCTGCAAAAAGATAGGCAGCAAATTAATTGCCGGATGTGCATTAGCTGTTGTAGTACTCGCCGACCCTTTCGTTAGTGATGTGTGGATCGAAGACAGTTCCATTACATCTATTATGATGCAGCTACAAGCCGAAGATCTGGGATTGGGTAGTTGCTGGGTGCAAATACGTGAACGCCATACAATGGCCGATACTCCTTCCGATGAGTATATCAGAGAACTGCTCGATATACCGATGCAATTTCAGGTACTGTCTGTTATTGCTTTCGGGCACAAAGCACAGGAAAGACCTCCCTTCGATGAAGAAAAACTCCAATGGGAGAAAATACATATAGGAAAGTTTAATATCAATCAGATAACCGGATAAGCTATGAGCTCTTCAACTAATAAATCAGATGACCGCCTATCGTATGGAATAATCATCCTCATATTCGGAGTAATATTCCTGCTCGATAAAATAGGTTTCTTAGATAATATCCCATACGGCGATAATATAATGAGTGTAGGTGTGTTCTCTCTCATTGCAGGAGTAGTTTTCATCGCCACTCAACCCAAGAAAGTTCTGGGTTGGGTACTTCTGGGTGTCGGTGCTTTACTGAATGCTAACCTATTCTTTGGCTGGATGTCGAACTACTCCAATCTCATAATACCTATCGGGCTTATTATAGCCGGCGTAGCTTTGGTACTGACTGCTAAAAAGAAAAACTGATGAAAGTTGTATGCATCGGAGCAGGTAATGTAGCTACTCACCTTGCTACAGCCCTCTATGGCAAATCATTTGACATAATACAGGTATATAGCCGCACGTTAGAGTCTGCTGCAACGCTGGCTAAAACCGTTCATGCTGTACCTGTCACCGATCTGAAAGACATCATAGATGATGCTGACCTGTATATCTTTGCACTGAAAGACTCCGTACTGGAAGGAGTTGCTTCGCAAATCCCGAGTAACAGCGGATTGTGGATACATACGGCCGGTAGCATTCCGGCTGATATATTCAATAATTACACAACACACTATGGTGTGCTATACCCTTTCCAAACATTCAGCAAAGACAGAAGCGTGGACTGGAAAAGCATCCCGCTATTTATAGAAGCATCAGAGGCTGGAAGCCTGTCTATACTCGAAGCGATATCCAAACAGCTTTCGGACAAAATCTTCCATCTATCTTCGGAAGACAGGAAATACCTGCATCTGACAGGAGTATTTGCCTGCAACTTCACCAATCATATGTACACATTGTCACAGCAGTTCTTGAAAAAGATCGGGTTGCCATTCGATGTAGCGCTTCCCCTGATAGATGAAACTGCCGCCAAAGTACATACTCTAAGCCCTAAGAAAGCTCAGACTGGGCCTGCTATCCGTTACGATGAAAATGTAATAGACAAACACATCAGCCTGATCGAAGACAATGACATAAAGCAGTTGTACAAACAGATCAGTGAAAACATCCATAAAACAAGCAAAGAACAATGAGCACGATCAATTACGACCTCAGCAAGATAAAAGCATTTATATTTGACGTAGACGGAGTTCTCTCTCCCGATTCTATCCCATTATCACCCGAAGGCGAACCAATGCGCATGGTGAATATAAAAGACGGTTATGCCATCAATCTGGCAGTAAAGCATGGTTATGGCACAGCAATTATCACCGGAGGCGATACGGAAGCCGTACGGCTACGCTTCTCCCGCTTGGGCATCAAGGATATCTATATGAAGTCAAAGATCAAAATACACGACCTGAACGACTATATGGAGCGTACCGGCTACAAACCGGAAGAGATCATGTATGCAGGAGACGATATACCCGACTATCATGTAATGAAAACTGTCGGACTGTCTGTTGCTCCGGCCGATGCTGCTCATGAAATAAAGCACATAGCGCGCTACATTTCACACTGCAAAGGCGGAGAAGGTGTTGCCCGCGATGTAATAGAACAAGTGCTGAAAGTGCAGGGTGACTGGATGAGCGAAGAGGCTTTTGGATGGTAAGAACTTCTATTTTATCTATAAAGCACCTTAATAATATCTTCTCTTAATTAGGAGCCTTAGAATACAGATAGGCTGCTATAAACATGAATAAGATATTGGGAATCCATACGGCAAGCATCGGCGGCATCGTACCCGAAACGGCAAAAGATGAACTCACCGTCTGGAACATTATATAAGATACGCTCAATCCTAATCCGATACCGATATTCAGCCCCATCCCTCCTTTTACCTTACGGGCAGAAAGCGCAGCTCCGATTAAAGTCAGAATAAAAGCTGAGAAAACAGAGGAAAAACGTTTGTGAAACTCTATCTCGAATTGGGTTATACTCACGTCTCCCACACTGGCCAGGCCACGCTCTTTCTGTCGTTGGATATATTTATAAAGCGCAGGCGTAGTCATTTGCTCAAAGTCATTTACAGATACAAGGAAATCACTCGGCACAACATTGATTGTCGTATCCAGTTTAGAACCCGAAGTGATAACCTCTTTCATTCCCTGGAATTCGCGAATAGAATAATTATTCAATACCCAATGGTTTGCGGTGTCATATTGGATACGTGTGGCTATAAGCCTCGATTCCAACCCTTTTTCTCCAAGCTTATCCAATGTCAGATTATAGCCTTCACGTGTCTTATTGTCAAATCTCTCCAGATAAAGGATCACGCCCTTGTCTACCTGTAATTGTACACTGGTAGCATAATCCACACTCCTATCCTTTATATATTTGTTTTGAAATGCAATACGATCTTTATTTGCCGGGGGTATAATAAAACTGCTGAGCAGGAAAGAAAATATAGCAATAACACCAGCCGAAATCATATATGGCTTCATCAGCCTTTTGAAACTCATGCCATTAGACAGCATAGCTATAATTTCAGAATTGTCTGCCAGCTTGGACGTAAAGAAGATAACCGCAATAAATACAAACAGAGCACTGAACAGGTTTGTATAATACGGAATAAAGTTCATATAATAATCGAACACAATGGCTTTCAACGGCGCATTGTTGTTCAGAAACTTATCAAGCTTTTCATTAATATCGAATACTACCGAAATAGAGATAATAAGGATGATGGAGAATATATAAGTCCCCAGAAACTTCCTGATTATATACCTGTCGAGTATCGATAGTATTTTCATTTTTTCTGTTATAGGTTATTAACCTTGTATTTACCGTATAGATAAATTATTTCAATTATCATAAAATCTATCGGTTCAATATATCAAATTCGTCTTGAGATATCTTCTATCACAGACCTTTTCCAATCCGTAAAATCACCTGCAATAATATGGCTGCGTGCTTCTTTTACCAACCACAGATAGAAAGCCAGATTGTGTATCGATGCTATCTGCAAAGCCAGTATCTCATCTGTAATAAACAGATGGCGAAGATATGCTTTTGTATATAAAGTATCAACAAATGATGCACCATTTTCGTCGATAGGAGAAAAATCTGTCGCCCATTTTTTATTACGCATATTCATTATACCGTTACGGGTAAACAGCTGTCCGTTGCGCCCGTTGCGTGTCGGCATTATGCAATCGAACATATCCACACCACGCTCTATTGCTTCCAGCAAATTGGCCGGAGTACCCACTCCCATCAGATAACGGGGTTTGTCGGCAGGCAGTATTTCGTTTACCACCTCTATCATTTCGTACATTTTCTCGGTAGGCTCACCCACTGCCAAGCCTCCGATAGCATTTCCTTCTGCTTCTTTAGAAGCCACATTCTCAGCAGCCCTTTTTCGCAGATCGGGATAAACACAGCCCTGTACGATAGGGAAAAGAGCCTGTTTGTAGCCATACTCGCATTCTGTACTATTAAATTGCATTATACACCTGTCGAGCCACCTTTCGGTAAGATCGAGAGACTTTTTTGCATAGGTATAGTCGGCATCACCGGGTGTGCATTCGTCAAATGCCATTATAATGTCGGCACCTATCACCCGCTGTATATCCATTACGGATTCGGGTGTAAAAAAATGCTTTGAACCATCAATATGCGAGCGGAATATAGCCCCTTCTTCGGTCAGCTTACGATTTTCAGCCAGTGAAAACACCTGAAAACCACCACTATCTGTCAATATAGGTTTGTCCCAACTGTTGAACTTGTGAAGGCCTCCTGCCTGACGAAGAATTTCCAATCCGGGACGAAGGTACAGATGGTATGTATTTCCCAGTATTATCTGGGCATGTATATCTTCTTTCAACTCCGTCATATGCACAGCTTTTACGGCACCTTGTGTACCCACAGGCATAAAGATGGGAGTTTCTATCTGACCATGATCTGTCGTAATAAGTCCGGCTCTGGCCTTCGAGCGGCTATCGGTATATTGAAGTTTAAAATCCATTTGAACTATTTATTCAGATCTGGTTGATTTTCGGCTGATCTGCATCTTCATCCTCATTAGTCTCTATCAGATCACGCATCTGAACGACAACGATAGAAGTCTTATTTTTCTTTATGACGGTAAACTGATAATCTTCTGCTTCCAGTTTATCGTGTGTGTTAGGAATACGCCCGAACTTATCGATCAGATAACCTGCCAGTGTATCGTACTGTTTATCTTTATCTATCGGATGCGGCAACTCATCATTGATGTCGGATATAGCTGCTGTAGCTATCACCGAATATGTGTTATCGCCTGTTTGTTCTACAAACGGTATCTCATTATCGTATTCGTCCTGTATCTCACCTACAAGTTCTTCGAGTATATCTTCCATTGTGATAACACCTTCCACACCGCCATATTCGTTCAGCACCATCGCTATCTGCTGATGTTTCACCTGAAATTCTTTCAGCAATTGTCCGATACGTTTGGTTTCGGGGGTAAATGATACCGGACGCACAATAGAACGAATATCTACCGATCCGCTTATACGCATCTTTTTCAATATATCTTTCAGATGGACAACTCCTATTACATTGTCGATACTGTCTTCATAGCAGGGAATACGTGAGTAACCTTCTTCGATAACAAACTCCAACGTTTTCTCGTCATAGTCATTGGCATCTATTGCTACTACCTGTGTACGCGGCACCATGATCTGGCGGGCAGTACGCTCCGAAAAGTCAAAGGCATTCTGGATAATATCAAATTCGGTTTCATCGACCTTTCCGCTTTCCTTTGCCTGATCTACAAGGTAACGCAACTCGTCACTCGTATATACTTCCTGTTCGGAAACTACATGTAATCCGACTGCCTTGATCACAAAATTGGCAACACCATTCAATACCCATATAAAAGGACGGCAAATCCAGTAAAAAGCATGGAGCGGGTAGGCTATAACCAAGGTTGTCTGCTCGGAGCGCTGGATTGCCAGCGACTTCGGAGCCAATTCCCCAAGTACGATATGCAGTGTTGTAATGAGCAAAAATGCGATAGCTATACTTATCGTTTTAATGGTTATAGTCAGTCCTAATATAGAGAATGATTCAAAATTAACGCCAATAAGGTCAAAAAATCCTGCTACCATTTTAGATACTACAGGTTCCCCAATCCAACCTAAAGCAAGACTGGAAATCGTGATACCAAACTGAGTAGCAGCCAGATATGCATCCAGATGAGTAACAATGTGTTTAGAGAGAATAGCCACGCGGCTTCCAGCCTGAGCCTTCAATTCGAGTTGTGAAGACCTTACTTTAACTATAGCAAATTCAGCCGCAACGAAAAAACCATTTAAGAATACGAAAAAAAGAGTAACTAATACTGCTAAGACAATGTCCATATTTTAGTACGAATGATAATGTTGCAAAGATAATATATTTGTGTATTCATTTAACAAAAAACGATTGAAACAATCATATTTTAATGATTAAAAAGATTTTAAATGCTATATTTAATTTTAACTAAAATGTAACGAATCAACGATCGGCAGAGCCAAGCGGAGCCAAAGTAACGTTTTTGTATCATTTTCAATTTTCATTACTTTTTAGTTGCCACGACTTTTGAGTCGTGGAGCTGTAAGATTACCTGAAAATGACTTTAGTCAAAGTATTCGGCTAAAGCCTTCCTTCTTCTCATACTTTTATCCTCCAGCTAAAGCAGGAGGCAACTAAAATTTTAACTAAAATGTAACGAAGGTAACGTTTTTACATCATTTTCAATTTTCATTACTTTTTCCTGCTCACTTATACTCAAAGACCACTTTCATTGGCACATCGGCATATTTGCTCATTGATATCTTATCGATAAAGTTTTTTCGTCTTTATACAAGTTATCATTGAAACTTTCTATATTCTTCTGGGATAAGGCTATCGGGAGCAACAATATAAACGCTTTCTCTATCCCAGAGGTGGCTATAAGTAATCATTGTATCTTTTGTTAATTTCAAAATTTCATTAACAGAAGATTCTCCAATAACAATTACACTATCATTTTTCATATACCATTCTTCTATACGAACAACATCATGCGGCAGTCCATGCTTCTCAAATGCTCCATCCTCAATTACAAAAACCAACCATTTTCCATTCTTGTCTAAATAATCGAACCCTTGAATTGAATCGTCATCAATCATCATCCAATAGTTAAACCCCTTATCGCCAACAATCAGTTCTTCAGTAGATTTTTTTCCGGTACAAGCTGATAACACAACAATAAATATAAAGAATAAACAAAACTTACTCATTACGACTGTCTTCTATATGTAATTAGTTTTTAATATTTTAAGCTAATCCTATCCATAACAAGAACAACTTCTCCCCTGTCAGCCATAAATCGAATAACCTCGACTATATCTTTTTGAGAGAAATCACTTAACGATTCCATAATAGAAGTAATAGTTTTTTCTTCGTATAGCAATTTTTTAATAGAAATTGAGATGTTTTTATACCTCTCATCTGTCAAACCCATATCTTTCTTTGCCTTACAAACATCACACTGCCTGCAATCCGACGTTTCTGTCTCTCCAAAATAAGACAACAGGATACGGTTGCGACAGATTTCCGTCTGTTCGGCATAATGGTTCATTGCCTCTATCCGTTTACCGAATCGGTCTTTTCTGTCCTCGTTCACAATACGGGGAATAGTCAGGTATTTAGATTCCACTCGCGGCCTTGTATAAGCAATCAACGGTGTTTTTTTATGGGGTATATAGTCTATGATATTACGTTTATCCAGTGCTTTCAGCATCTCATAAACATCCTTTCGTGTCATATCCAGGCGAATCGCTATTTCGGCTTCATCTATACCGGCATAATTGGTGAAGAGTCCGGTGTAGAGACGTAAAACCGTATTTACAAGCTGCTCATTCTTGCGGTCAAAGTCGTAATGATACAGATCGTCCCTGTAAACCGTAAACATCAGGCGTGAGCGGTTGTCTATCTCTTCGGTATATTCGATATAACCACTCAGATCGAGAATCTTCAGCGCATTATGGGTAGGCAACAAAGGCAATTTGTATGCAGCACAAAACTGACGAATACTGAAATCGTATATCATCCCCACACCATAACCCTCAGCAACCTGAAAGAAGTATGCAAGCGAATCGTACACATGCAGAATAAATTCACGGTCGGGAAATTCATCCCTCACCCGCTTTTTCAACTTCGTACTATCGTTTTTCTCATATAGGATTACCGCCTGTGAATATGCCTCGTCACGTCCCGCACGTCCGGCTTCCTGAAAATATTCTTCTATCGAATTGGGCAGGTCGGTATGCACAACAAGTCGTACATCGGGCTTATCGATTCCCATACCGAAAGCATTTGTACAAACGATGATCCGCGTCTCGTTATTCTTCCATTTCGATTGTTTCCGGGTTTTATCGGCACTGCTCAGTCCTGCATGGTAGAAGTCGGACGAAAAGCCGTTCTGCACCAAAAAATCTGATATTTCTTTTGTGCGTTGGCGGCTGCGCACATAGATGATCGATGAGCCTTTGACCTGCGTGAGCAGCTTGGTCAGTTCTTCGGGTTTATTCTCTGTGCTGCGTACAATATATGCCAGATTCTTTCGCTCGAAGCTTTTCTTAAATACATTCTTCTCTTTAAAGTGAAGTTGCCCCTGAATATCGTCTATCACCTCCGGTGTGGCAGTAGCGGTAAGGGCCAGAACCGGCACATCGGGGATAAACTGGCGCACTTCGGCTATTTTGAGATATGAGGGGCGAAAATCGTAACCCCACTGCGAAATACAATGCGATTCGTCTACTACGAGCAAACAGACATTCATATCTTTCAGCTTGCTCAAAAACAATTGTGTAGCGAGTCGTTCAGGAGAAACATACAGGAACTTGAAATCGCCGAATATAGCGTTCTCCAGTGTAGTAATGATCTCCTGACGAGTCATTCCCGAATATACAGCTAAAGCCTTTATATTCCTGTCGCGAAGATTGTCTACCTGATCTTTCATCAGGGCAATAAGCGGCGTAACTACAAGGCAAAGACCTTCCATTGCCATTGCAGGCACTTGGAAGGTCAATGATTTACCGCCACCTGTAGGCATCAGCCCCAGTGTATCTTTTCCTGCACTGACTGAATGGATAATATCTTCCTGTAAAGGGCGAAACTGATCGTAACCCCAATAGCGTTTAAGTATTTCGTGATAGATATCCATTAATCAATGTGCCAATGATTTAATATGCTAATGTGCCAATGAACAAATTATAAATAAAATATCATTGGCACATCGGCATATTATGTTATTATCTGATTACATTAGTTTTTCATCGGACGCACCTCTATTTTCACATTGGTGCCTTCCAGTGCTTTACCTATTTTTTCCTGATCGAATTCCGACATATGATATGGATAAACAACTTTAGGCTCTACCCTCTTCACTGCATCTATAAACATTTCGTCTGTCATTGTATATGGCAGATTCTTTGGCATAAAAGCAATATCGACTGTTCCTTTCAGTTCATCCATTTCGGGTATATTTTCCGTATCACCGGCTACATATACAGTCAATGAATCAAATGCAATCACATAGCCTACCCCTCGCCCTCTTGGATGATAAGCTTCTCCATTAGGCTTTTTATTAATTATATTATAAGCTAAAACAGATCTGCCAGTTATCCTGTGACGGGAAAAATTTGTATGATCGGTATAATAAAACTCTACTTTAGAACCTAATATATCTTTAGTACATTCGGGTGCAACAATTTTTGTCCCCTCCTTTTCTATCTGCTTTATAGCTGTAGTATCCAGATGATCGGCATGCTCATGTGTTATATAGATATAATCGGCTTTGGGCAATACGGAAAAATCTGTCACCTGCGAATAAGGATCAAAATACAATATCTCTTCATCAAACTCGAACATAAGCGAAGCATGTCCGAGCAACGTTACATATAGCGTATCTTTGCCTGTCCAATATTTGTCGCAAGGAATTACCTTACCCGACTGAATATCGTATCTGCTTATTTCTTCTGCATTCTTATTCTTATTCTCTTCTTTGTTTTTGGCTTTTCCTCCACAAGCTGCGAATGATAACAAAACTATTGACAAAGAAAACAATAGTACTTTTTTCATAATGTTCATTGTTTATACGAATTAAGGTTTCTAATCCAAATGATTTGAAAAATTAGTTCATTTATTATTTTAAGCCTCGACACATATATTATCTTATTTTTTCGCCACAAGTGATACAAAATGGCAGATGGGCATAATTGTCCTGTCCGCAATTACTACACTTTTTCACCAGTTCGAGCCCGCAATAACGACAGAAACGACTGATGGGCTGTGCTGTATTCATATTGTTCTTTTCCGGCCTTTCCCACGATTTCAACAAGAAATCTTTACCACACGAAGGACATATATGATTGTTAAAAGCTTTTTCGGCAGTGTCAACTTCGAGTTTTTGAGCACGCTCAGTGGTTGACTCTTTCAGTTCTGCTTTCTTACGCTCGGTATAATTGCGTATTTTACGGATAGCATAGTATCCTAAACCAACAGTTAGTATTATGCCTACCGTATAGCGTATATATCCGCCATAACTAGGCAAATAAGGTACAAGCCCGACAAAGAATACATATACCGAAAAAAGTGAAAAGCCCATGAATAGGGGCGATAGTTTATGATGCCGCTTACGTATGAAGAAGTAAACTCCCAGAATCAATATAGGCGCAGTGAACAACAAACGGATAAGGAATACATGTAAGTCGTAAGAGTTAACCGCCGAATAGTATCGCTCATTGGCATCGTCTTCTATGATACTTAACTGACTTTCGTTTGTTTCATTTTTCTCATACAAAGTCTTTATCTTATATTGTACACTGTCATAGGAGGCTTTCCAATCAGCCACTACTTTTTGGAATTCATCAAGCTTCTTCACACGCTGAAGGACCTCTTTATCCTGATTGGGACTACCCAATGTACTACGCGTCTTTATCCAGTTATCAAACGACTCCTGCTCAGCTCTTTTGTTTTCACTGGCAACGTCTATCATTTTCTGTATATTTACCTGTTGTTGTTGCAAATCTTCAACTTGCAGCATCAACTTACGGCTTGCGTCAGAATATTCTTTCTGCCTTTGCAGGTCAATATAATCCGATCTGTCGGGATAACGAACGGTAGAGTCAAGATCACCGATAAGTACATTCGATAACAGTATAAGGAATATGGCCAATACAACGGATATAAGAAAGTATATGATCCTGGTTGTACGTTTCAGCTTCTTGTCGTTTATTTCCATACCTATATTTTTAACCGTTTATAAGCATTCATATAGATCTACCTGTTATCTCTCAAACTTAATATACCCTCTGCCATTATTTACATAATTAACAAAATTGTCCGGTATCTATATCTTTTACATATAGTTGTATGTTGGTCTTACCGTTATGCGTATTCTCTTCCAATGTATAACAGATATCGAATGGCTCTCCACTTTTAACCTTTTCATAGCTTTCTTTCTGACGAAAGGCAATACCATTGACCGGTGCAGAGGTAGTGCGGTCTATCATTTCCAACTTGAGATGTACATTATCTTTACCAACCAATTTACTGGTACCATAATCCATAACATCGCATGTAACAAATATCGGATTCAGATTCTCAGGGCCAAAAGGCGCAAAATTAGCAAGGTCTTCGGTAAATTTATTATTTATCTCTTTAAATGACAGCTGCGCATCGACATGTATTTGCGGACGCATCATTTCGGGCGCTATCATTTCCAGTGACAGTTCTTCGAAACGTCTTTTAAATTCTGCCAGATTTTCTTCTCTCAGCGAAAGTCCTGCGGCATAGGTATGTCCTCCGAAGTTTTCAAGAATATCTTTACAGGCCTCAATGGCTTTATACACATCGAATCCCATCACCGAACGTGCTGACCCCGTTATCAGTCCATGCGACTGGGTTAACACCACAGCCGGACGCAAATATTTCTCAGTAAGACGGGAAGCCACTATTCCGATAACTCCCTTATGCCAACTTTCGTTATAGACAACAATACTCTTCTTCTTTTTCATATCCACAGTTTCGTCTATAAACTGAATAGCCTCTTCGGTTATCCGTTTATCCAGTTCCCTGCGGTCGTCATTATAATGGTCTATATTGGTGCTTTTTTCGCGTGCATCTTCTATTGAGTTTGCCAAAAGCAAGTCCACAGCTTCTTTTCCTTTCATCATACGACCCGATGCATTAATGCGTGGCCCTATCTTGAAGATAATATCGTTTACGGTTATGCTTTTGTAGGTCAGTCCGCAGATTTCGATAATACCTTTCAGCCCGAGACTCGGGTTTGAATTGATCTGTTTCAGTCCGAAATATGTAAGTACGCGGTTTTCTCCTGTGATAGGCACAATATCGGATGCTACACTCACTGCTACCAGATCGAGCAGGTCAGTCAGTTCCGAAAAATCTATTTTATTGTTCTGTGCAAGAGCCTGCACAAGTTTGAAGCCAACACCACAACCCGAAAGATGCTCGTAAGGATAGGTAGAATCTGTGCGTTTTGCATCTATTACAGCAACGGCATCGGGCAATACATCATCGGGCATATGATGGTCTCCGATAATGAAATCGATTCCCTTTTCTTTAGCGTAAGCAACTTTTTCTATGGCTTTTATGCCACAATCGAGGGCAATAATAAGCTTTACGCCTGTTTCTTCGGCGTAGTCGATACCTTGTTCCGAAATCCCGTATCCTTCATCATAGCGGTCGGGAATGTAATAATCGAGGTTTGTTGTAAATTTCCGCAGAAATTTATACACAAGTGCTACGGCAGTAGTGCCGTCCACATCATAGTCACCGTATATCAATATACGCTGCTTTTGCCCCAGCGCCTTCTCTATTCTTTTGATAGCCTTATCCATATCGGGCAACAAGAAAGGATCGTGAAGATCTTTCAGGTTGGGATGAAAAAACTTAAAGGCATCTTCCTCCGAAGATATTCCTCTCTGTATCAAAAGCTGGCAAAGAACAGGGCTTATGCCTAATTTTTTAGCGAGCTTATCTCTCTGCTCTTTTTGCTGGGTTGTTAGGTCTTCGTAATTCCATTTGTAAATCATTATATATAGTTTTTCTTTCTTCTATCTGGGGTGAGGCTGGTTAACAAATATTCCTTAAAATATGGAAACAGCATAAAGTTTCAACCTCTGCGTAATGCTTTCCTACTCTCTGAAAGGGCAGTTTATTACGAATTTGTAAAGATAATACATATATGTGAAATCATTGTGTACGATTCCGTTTTTTATTATCTACAATATTATAATAATCTATAAAACAAGGACGCATATAGCCCTATTCTATAAACTGAACAAAAAAGCCCGAGTCATAAGAACGGGCTTTCATATATAGATTTTCTTAGATAATTTTTCATTTAACATTACTGGTTTTCAGCCCTTTTATGACAGATGAAGTAAAGCCTGCATGCTCCATTTCATTCAGCCCTTTTATGGTAATACCACCCGCTGTAGTCACCTTGTCTATTTCTACTTCGGGATGCGTTCCATTGGCTTCAAGTAATTCGATTGCCCCACGCAGCGTTTGCAATACGGCCTCTTTTGCCTTATCGGGATAAATACCCATTTCTACACCGCCTTCAGTTGCAGCCCTGATATAGCGGAAAGCAAATGCAATACCACACGATGTAAGGGACGTAACGGCAGGTATCAGCTTCTCTTCCACTATCTCGGTTTTCCCTAATTGGGCAAAGATACGCGCCACCTGAGTCTGTTGCTCTTTATCAGCATTCATGGAAGCAATGTATGTCATGCTCTGCCTTACGGCAATAGCAGTATTGGGTACTACCCTAAAAACAGGCTTACGGGGCAAAGTCCACTCTTCCAGTTGCTCTAACGAAACTACTGCTGCGACTGACACGATCAGCTGTTTTGGATTCGACAGTGAAGCTTTATGTATTTTCAGCACCTCCTCTACAGCCCATGGCTTAACGGCTACTATTACAATATCGGCTGTTGAAAGGGAAGTATAATCTTCGACCACAATATTCAGGTCTTCACATATAGCTTTCAGGCGGGGAACATTTTTGCCTTTATGGTCTATCACAGTAATATCATGCGGAGCTATGCTACCGCTTACTGCCAATCCCGAAGCTATGGCTCCCCCCATATTCCCTGCTCCTATAATAGATATTTTCATATACGTATATCTTTGATATTTTCTAGAAAAACAAAATTAACAAAAAAATGACAGGTTATTCAGTCAATTTACTAAGAGTCTGTTTAAATTTCACCAAAATATTTTATTACAGATTCTTTTTCATTCATTTTTAGGCTCTTTTGGTTTAATTTATCCCTTTTATCGGTTTAAATAGCCCGCTATTATCACCTCAAAAAAGAATAAATTATTCCCAAAATGGCTCTAAAAATCTGAATGAATAAAATTTAAACAGACTCTAACATTTTATCCAAATAAGCCTTTAAAACTTTCGCATGGTTGTGTTCCGGTTCTTTGGAAGCATATAATAAAGTGACTGTATCCTGTGGTCTGATAGTCTCTATAAATTTCTTTACAGCTTCCGACTGATTCAATTCTTTTGTGTACATGGCTGCAAAACTATCCCATCTGTCTGCCGGATCGTCATGAAACCATTTGCGCAGATCGGATGACGGAGTTATGTCTTTTGCCCAAAGGTCGTAGTGCAAGTATTCCTTTTTCATTCCTCGCGGCCACAATTGATCTACCAATACGCGGAAACCATCGCTGTCACTCATATCTTCGTAAACACGTTTCAATTTTATCTGCACCATCCCTTCTCAGCATTTGATACAGATTAAACAACAATATTTACCGTATTGTTTGATCCATGTTATCTATCATTCTTCCAACAGCCGGATAAACTTATCGCATTGTGTTTTTATATTTAGATAAGGGTGATTTTCCATTGCTTTGCGACAAGTGTAATACTCATCGGGAAGCTGACTTATCTCATTCATTCTTTCAATTATATTATCGGGCGTATAACTCATACTTATACCTTTAAAGTCATCATTGGATGCCTGAACCTCTTTTTCCAACAACATTGCTTTCCGATAACCGTAAGCTAGATTATAGGTTCCCGATATTCTGTATTTACCATAAAAATCACTGTTTATCAATGGCAGTACAACATCCGTCTTTTTCATGTAAGCATCAAAAACATTCTGAGGAACCCTGCTGTCAAACATAATAATATGGGGATTACCGTCATCTACCATCTTTTTTATTTGCGGATATATGGATGATTCAATAGGCCCCAACAAAACAACCCTTATATTATCAGCCAGCTTATCTTTTGACATAGCATCTAACAATGACTGAATATTTCTGTGCTGAGGAACAATAGCTCCGGGAATGCAAAACCAAAATTCACCCTCCTTCTTTTCCAACTGATAGTTATCAAAAGAAGGATAATATATAGGATAAATTGAAACCAATTGCATAGGACGGGGATATTTATCAACTACTTTCAATAAAGAATCGCTGAGAACACAGACTTTCTTTACTTTTCTGTATAACCATTTAAAAGTGCCCGATTTCAACATGTAACGCACATAATGAACAAAGCCTATATAATTTTTAACTTTTGGCAACGGTAATAATAATAGATTACGAACAGCCCTATGCTCTAATGTATTAATTACAACTGTATTTATATTATTCGTTTTCGTAAATCTGCGTAACTTCTTTACGTCGCCCCATTTTTCTTTATTGGTTAGCCCCTCATAGGTATCGTGAAGTTCCAGTATATCACTAAAAATATCCGGGTCGGGAAACTGACGGACTAACGACTTATTGCATATCAAAAAAACATTGTAGCCATTATCTTTTAATGATTTGATCTGAAAGTACATACATTCTGTATGCGATCCGCCATACTCCAACAACGCTACATTTTTATTAATTGATTTCATAAAGACCATGTATAGATAATTTAACTACAAATATATGACAATAATCATCCTTAATGACAAACGTTAGAAAAGAAAAATCACACACAAATGCCTTTTTGATCTAAAACACCAATCAAAAAGTAGATAATCACTCCTATTTCATTACTTTTGTACAAATTTCGAATTATGTTGGATAAGCTATTCAAGAAAAAAGATATTTCGGCCGTACTGAGTGAACCTCACGAATCGTCAACCGGACTAAAAAGAAGCCTGTCGGCTACCAATCTGGTCACACTTGGGATCGGAGCCATTGTAGGTACAGGTATTTTTGTGATTACCGGACAAGCGGCAGCTATGTACGCCGGACCGGCTCTGACCATTTCATTCGTGATCTCGGCTCTCGGTTGTATCATGGCAGGACTATGCTATGCCGAATTTGCAGCAATGATCCCTGTATCGGGAGGTGTATATTCGTACAGTTACACTACGATGGGTGAGGTACTGGCATGGTTTGTAGGATGGATACTTATACTTGAATATTTGTTTGCATGCTCCAGTGTGGCCGTAGGTTGGTCGGGTTATATGCTCAGCCTGCTGAATGGATGGGGTATAGAGTTCCCTCAACAATTGGCTGGGGCGACATTCGATCACCTCAAAGACGGGAGCTGGGTATGGACAGGACGGATCATCAATTTTCCGGCAGTATTTATTGTCGGATTTGTCTCTGCATTCCTGATAGGCGGTATTAAGCAATCGGCTTTTGTCAACAACATTATAGTCATTATCAAAGTCAGTGTTATCCTGCTATTTATCGGATTCGGACTTTCATACATAGATACCACCAACTGGGTACCATATATTCCCGAAAATACAGGGGGATACGGACAATTCGGATGGACAGGCATTCTCAGGGGTGCAGCTGTCGTCTTCTATGCTTATCTCGGATTCGATGCTCTGTCGACCGCAGCAGGCGAAGCCCGTAACCCGCAAAAGGATATGCCAAAAGGGATACTCATTTCCCTGCTGATATGTGCTATATTATACATTGCCGTAACAACGGTACTTACCGGAATAGTCAACTACAAAGAACTGAATGTAGAAGCTCCTATTGCACTGGCTATCGACCGAACAGGCGCTGGTCTGGCATGGCTTAGCCCGTTTATAAAACTAGGTGCTATTGCCGGGCTTAGCTCCGTTATTCTGGTGATGATGCTCGGACAATCGCGTATCTATTACTCCATATCGAAAGACGGACTGTTGCCAAAAATATTCTCAAAGGTTCACTCCAAGCACGGAGTACCACACAATGCTACTATATTTGCAAGTGTCGTTACAGCTATCATCGCCGGATTATTCCCGCTGCACGTTCTCAGCGAACTAGTGTCGATAGGTACGCTGATGGCTTTTACCATTGTGTGTATCTCCATTGTTGTACTTCGCAAAACACAACCCGACCTGAAACGTCCGTTCAAGACTCCGTTCGTTCCATTCATCCCTCTGCTGGGTGCTGCAATCTGTATTATACAAATGATCTCTTTGCCTTGGAGTACATGGTCGAGACTGATCGGCTGGACTATACTAGGCTTTATTATCTACTTTACATACGGAATAAAACATAGCAAACTGAATAATAAATAAGAGATAACAATTCTGCCTATATCCAAAGAATACAGAATCCGTTGAACCCTATCAGCCGGATTTTTGTTACTATATACAAAACTATAAACCAGAAAAATGAAACTGACATACATTTACCATAGCGGCTTTGCTATAGAGGGAGACGGATTTACCATTATTATAGACTATTACAAAGATTCGGACGACAACAAGAGTAAAGGCATCGTATATAGCGAATTGCTGAAACGCGAAGGGAAACTCTATGTACTCAGCACTCACTCGCACCACGATCACTTCAACAAGGAGATACTGAAATGGCAGCAGGAAAGACCTGACATTATCTACATCTTCTCGAAGGATATTTACATCAATCAGAAGGCGGCTGATGATGCGGGTATCTACATGAACAAACTGGATACATACAAAGACAGCACCCTTTCCGTACAGCTTTTCGGTTCTACCGATCTGGGTGGCTCATTTCTGATCAGGACAAAGGATAAGACTATATTTCATGCAGGAGATCTTAACAACTGGCACTGGAACGAAGAGTCTACACCCGAAGAGATAAAAGAAGCCGAAGACTTCTACAGCAGAGAGTTGAACCCCTTAGCCGATAATGTGAAGCACCTCAACCTGGCTATGTTCCCTATCGACAAGCGTTTGGGTAAAGACTACATGAAAGGAGCCGAACAGTTCGTTAAAACAATAAAAACCGATATCTTTGTACCTATGCACTTCAGCGAGAATGGCTACGAAAGCATTGCGCCTTTTGCTCCCATAGCCGAATCATACGACACAAAATACATCTGCTGGAGTCACAGAGGCGAAAGCATTGAATTTTAACAACATAACTAATAAACCAAAGAACGATGGAAATAAAAGGAAGATTCGACCACTTTAACATCAATGTAACCAATCTGGAAAAGAGCATCGAGTTCTACGACAAAGCTTTAGGGCTAAAAGAAGTCAGACGTAAAGAATCATCTGACGGCTCATTTATCCTTGTTTATCTGGGTGACGGGGTTACTCCGTTTTCGCTCGAACTGACATGGCTTAAAGATCATCCGCAACCATACGAGCTAGGCGAGAACGAAAGCCACCTGTGCATCCGCGTCGATGGTGATTACGACCAGACGAGGGAATATCACCGCGAGATGGGTTGCATCTGCTACGAGAACCACGATATGGGGCTATACTTTATCAACGACCCCGACGATTACTGGATCGAAGTATTAAAGCTCAAAAAATAAACTAATTTACTCCTCCCCTCGGGGAGGTAGGGAGGGGCTTTTAAAGCCCTACACTCTCCCTCAGGAAATCAATCGAATCGAAGATATCTTCTTTATCTGCGGTCCGGTTGATTTCTATTTTTCCCACATCCGAAAGGAAGGTAAAGTTAACCGTATCCGATTCATTCTTCTTATCGTGTTTCATATATGCATAAAGCTCTTCATAATGGTCGCAACCAAAGAAAAAGCCTTCATAGTTCTCTTTTATAAAGTGTACTGTCTTGTATAATTTCTCCTTAGGGAAATTACAGAATTTGTGTGACAGGTACAGTTCGCAAACAATGCCCCAAGCCACCGCATAGCCATGCTGTACAGGTTTTCCGACTTCATACGAAAGGCTTTCGAAAGCATGCCCGATGGTATGCCCCAGATTGAGGGCTTTGCGTATTCCTCTCTCGAACGGGTCTATCTCCACAATACGTTCCTTGACTGCTACCGAGTCTACAACCAGTTGTTTCAGCTTTTCATAGTCTATTTCTTCCGTATCGAACGACAGAGTCGCCTGCCATTCCTTATCGCTGTCTATCAGTCCGTGCTTCACCATTTCGGCATATCCCGACAGAAAGTTCTGATGATCGAGACTGCGGAAAAAGACGGAATCTATCAATACTGTTTCGGCAGGAGCAAAAGCACCAATCTCATTCTTCAATCCGTTGAAATTGATACCCGTCTTCCCTCCTACTGCTGCATCCACAGCACCGAGTAATGTAGTCGGTATATTGATGCACTTGATACCCCGCTTGAAGCTTGCTGCTGCAAACCCGCCTATATCGGTGAGCATACCGCCTCCCAGATTGATAAGCAGGGAATGGCGTGTAGCTCCGTTTTCGGACAGGTATTTCCAGATAGCCAATAGTTGTTCTATATTCTTATTATTGTCCCCTGCCTTAATCACGATCTTTCCGGCACAGGCAATCTGCTCGTTATCTTTCACATAGGGAAAACAAAGTTTATCCGTATTTTCATCGGTAAGGATGAACAACCTGTCAAATGAAAGCTTGCTGAGTATATCGGTCAGATCTTTATTCAGATCGGTAGATTTTATTACTTTTTGCACGTTGTATAAATTATATGTTGTGAGTATATATTTTCAATTTTAACTAAAATGTAACGAAAGTAACGGATTTGCATCGTTTTTATTTCTTGTTACATTTTCTCCATCATTACACCACCCTTTTGGGGTATAGATAAAGATTTCTATTTAAAATACGCCCCATCCTCAAACTTATACCCTCTGAGGACTTCGTCTATCTTCATGGCACGTTTTCCGGCAAACTGTATTTCAGTTATACTGACAGAGCCATCGGCACAACCCACATGAAGATATAATTTATTATCGGTGCTGATATTACCTACTTTATGTGGCTCATCGTTCCCTACAACCTCCGAAGCATATATCTTTACCATTTGCGGCTCTTTGCCTTCTACATACAACTCTGTCCATGCAGCAGGATATGGAGACAGCCCGCGTATGTGGTTATGAATAGCCTTTGCCGGCTTATCCCAATCGATGCGGCAAGTCTCTTTAAATATCTTCGGTGCAGCTTTCAGGTCGTTCTCATCTTTGTAAAACTGGCTCTGATCTACAGCCGATATTTTATCTTCTATGATCATATCCACCGTCTTACGAACCAGATTTGCACCCAGATGCATCAGTTCGTCATGGATTTTTCCTGCATTGTCGTTTTCGCCAACACTGACTTTATCCTGTAATATGATTTTGCCGGTATCTATCTCGTGCGTCAGAAAAAAGGTAGTGACACCCGTTTCTTTCTCACCGTTTATTATCGCCCAGTTGATAGGTGCAGCACCCCGATATTGAGGTAACAACGAACCATGCAAATTGAATGTTCCTAAGCGGGGCATATCCCACACCACTTCGGGCAGCATACGGAAAGCAACTACAATCTGCAAATCAGCATTCCATGCCCTGAGGTCTTTCAGGAACGATTCGTCTTTCAGTTTGTCGGGTTGAAGCAAGGGCAGATCATGCTCTAAAGCATACTTCTTCACTGCCGAATATTGTATTTTATGCCCTCTGCCACTCGGCTTATCGGGCATAGTGATCACTCCCACTATATTATATCCGTTTTCGACAAGGATACGCAAGCTCTCGACAGCAAAGTCGGGCGTTCCCATGAAAACGATACGTAAATCTTTTTTATTCATCTATTTTGATTGTTTAGACACAAATTTACATAAAAATGAAACTCTCGCAAAGACACAGAGGAGCAAAGAATAATATTAGATTACATTTGCGCCTTTATGGCTTTACGAGAGGCTATTTTGTAATAAAAAATCTATACGTTAGTCTATCGGATGTGCTTTCTTTCCTTTAGTCGGATCGAACGGGTCTTTCGTAAAGAACAGAACGCGTACGAGCCAGAGTATAAGGAACGTGATGCAAACTATAGCAATGGAAACACCTGTTTTCCATATATGTTGCCATTCGATGGGCGTAATTCCCCATAAGGCCAATATAGTAAGAGTAGCACCCGTAAGTATGATTATTGTTGATAAAACACCTATAAAAATCTTCATAACTACTTATCGTTTTAGGGTTTATAAATGCAAATATATAAAAACGCCTTTACATTCCGTCCAGAATTTCCTTTTTCTTCGTATCAAATTCTTCCTGCGTGATAATTTGCTCATCGAGCAGCATTTTCAGTTTTTTCAGCCGGGTAACAGCATCATCAGTCGCTCCGTCTGCTATCACCTGATCTTTCTGATTCATCAGTGATTTGCTCAATTCCAGCCCCGCACCTACCTGTAATCCGGCTCCGGCCAATCCGCCTTCATTCTTAGCTGCATCGCGCAATGCACGCAATTTCTCCAGCTGCACATAGTCGAGTCCTACTTCTGCTGCCGAAAGGGCTTCTGCCGTCATATTAGCTATTTTATCTATGCGGTCTTTGGTTTCGTCATCGAACGAAGTAGCCTGAATGCGGAAGTCCGTTAGTTCAAATCCAAGATCGGAGAAAGTGCTGTTCAGCAAGTCCTTTGTATCATCCGACATATCGGCCAGATGTGCATCTATATCGCTGTACGAATATTTCGCCTGTGCCATATACGAAGCCAGAGTCGGAGCTATGCGTGCCGAAATCAGACTTTGCAAATCAGATGTAGTATAGCGATTTTTAGACCCTATAATATTGGTGAACATAGCCTGTGCCTGATCGATACGTGCCGAGAAATTTCCGTATGCACCCAGCTCTATGGGAAACTTATACACAGCATCGACATACTTCACCGGAGTAGCTGTACCCCATTTTATATTCAATATCTCTGCTGTACGGAAGTAATAGATGTGCATTTTGTGCTCACTTTCGAACATCTGACGAAGCTTCAGAAAGGTAGTAATAAACGGATGGTTGTCCGATTCGAGGAAGTACGTACCTTCATCGGTGATCACATCCTGCACTTTACCCTCATAGACAAGAATACAACCTTGTCCGGGTGAAACGATAAGTTTACTTGCATTTTTTATTTCATCGGTAGGAGTTTCAATCTTGTAAAACAAAAGATCGGGGCTCTGGTTTGTCCATTCTATAACAGTGCTCAACTGTTTTCTGAAAAAGTTCTTTAGTCCCATATTGTTTGATATTTAGTATTTATTCAATCGAATTTCTTCGGTAATTCTATTACTTTTTTTCCTTTGCCGTCTGTGCCTATCTGTAGAAACTTGCCATTATCTATTTTCAGTACAAATAGGTTATCAGTTTTCACTACACCACCTTTATCCGGCTCTATCCTGAATGATTCTTCGACAGCCTCTGCCCATACAATTTCTCCATTTGTTTTCAGCAACTGTAGAGAAGCCGGAGCATCGGGTGCAGCAGTAGCCTTAAATTTTATCAGAATACCGGCATCGTCATAGTAGAAAACGCTTGGCGAAAAATACATCCTGCCGGGTGTAACATCTGCATAACTTACAACTCGTCCAATTTCAGATCGAACCAATTGCTTTTTGTATGGAGTATTGTCTGAAATCAGTCCCCAATGCGCATAATGCTTATACCATCCCGGACGCATCTGCTTGCTTTCGGGACCTCCGTTATTGAATTTATATGTAATACGTAAAAGTTGTAAATCTTCTTCCGGATAGTCGTGCGTATTAGTTGTAAACACATAATATGTCATATCCTTAGCTCCTGGAAGCAATGTATTCATATCCTGAGACTTGCTATAGAAACTATCTTTGGTATATACTTTTTTCACTCCGGGACAATAATAGAAGTTCTTGCCCATATTGGTCATCACATTGAAACCTTCGCCTCTGTCGTCAGGAATAAATTCGGCTGAGGCTATTCCCGATTCAAACTGTGATTCTCCATCAAAAACTTCCGTTGTAACGTCAGTAAAAGACAAATCAGCAGCCCTTACTTCATATATATTACGCTTGTTCAGAATAAAGTAAGATTTACCTGTACTAATGAAATGCTTATACTTGTAGTCACTACGGTTAGACTTTTCTCCTATTTTCTCTTCTTTCAGTAGTTTATCGGAAGACAAATCGCGAAAAACATAATATAATCCGTCACGTTCATCCTTGTTACTGCCTCTTTTGCCGTACTTTCTTTCTACAACTGAAAACACAACAGGTTTGCCATCCTTTGCCAACAGTGACGAGAACGAATAGCTATCTTCGTGTGCATCAGGATTTTCTTTTACAGCAGTAACTGGAGAGTTCTCATAAGTTCCATAATTTCGGGTGGTCTTTTTAGGGCGGCTACACAGACTTACCATCAATGACAGGATGAACAGAAGCACGATTCCACCCACAATACCCAGAACGATCTTCGTTGTATTTACATTTGCCGTAGGGCTCACCCTGTGGTTTACATTCACATTTATATCATCATTATCGAGGAAATATTCCGTACCGCAATTATTGCATCGATAATAGTCTTCCTTCAGTTGTGTTTTCTGCGTACTTCCGCACTGAGGACACTTTATTACTTTTATCTGTTTTGCCATACCTATTTGTGTTCTTATATAATCTATTTTTGTGTTATTTCAGGCTAAAGTGTTTTCCGTTTTTGCCATCGTCATTTATTACCTTCTACACGATGGGTCACATTGATGCTTATATCGTCACTATAAAGATAATATTGTGCCCCACAATTAATACATTTGTTGTAGTCTTCTTTTATCAGCGTATTTTCTACACAGCCACATTGCGGACACTTTATAGATTTTACTTTTTTAGACATGTTTTGTAAAGATTTTCAGAATGCTATATTTTCATTCTTCTACAAAGTTGTCGGCTAAAACACCCCTGTAAACATCGAGAATATTAGACTTGGAAATGAATCCGAGATAAACATCGTTTTCGTCTACCACCGGCAGATTCCACGCTTTGGTTTCGTCAAAACTTTTCATCACAGCTTCCATTGTCATGCCAACCACAATAATTGCAGGAGGCGAGGTCATTACGCGCGACACTGTAAACCGGTTATACAATTCGGGACGGAACATGATATTGCGGATATTGTCGATAAGAACGATACCCAAAAAACGTCCTCTATCGTCTAGCACAGGAAATACATTACGCGACGAACGAGAAATTACTTTTACCATATCTCCTAATGTCATTTCGGGATGTATAGCCTGAAAGTTTGTTTCTATCAGCTTTTCTATTTCCATCAATGTCAGTACGGCTTTATCTTTATGATGAGTTATCAGCTCTCCTTTTTTAGCCAGACGCATAGAGTAGATACTGTGCGGCTCGAACAACTTGATAAAGAAATATGAACAAATAGAAACAATCATCAGTGGCAACAGCAACTCATACCCCCCTGTAAGTTCTGCAATGAGGAATGTTCCTGTCAATGGCGCATGCATTACTCCGGCCATCACTCCGGCCATCCCCATCAATGCAAAGTTTTCTTCGGGCAACAGCGGTACATATGTTCCCAGTTCGGAATGATTGAGTACATAAGCAAAAATAAAACCTGATATACACCCTAAGAACAACGAGGGAGCAAATATCCCCCCTGTTCCGCCGGCTCCATTCGTTGCACTGGAAGCAAACACCTTCATAAGCAGGACACCCGATAAGAAAATGATAAGTGTCCAGCGGTAATCTTTAAACTGAAAAAACGCACTGTTATCAAGCAATCCGTTATAATCTTTCTTCCCGTTTATCAATGCCTCTATCGTATCATAACCCTCACCGTAAAGTGGCGGCAACAAGAATATAAGAATACTGAGAATACTTGCACCGATAGCAAATTTCTGCCAGTAATTCAACTTTCTGAATTGACTCTCGAACCAGTCCATAGCCCTTGTAAAATACAAAGAAACAAGCCCGCAAAAGATACCGAGCAGAATAACATAAGGTATGCGCTCGAGCATGAAAACATCAGTATGCGCATAGTTGAACATGGCTTTTGTACCCATTGTCAGGTATGACAGGGTAGCCGCTGTAACCGATGTTACCAGCAAAGGCATTACGGTAAATGTGGTAAGGTCGAGCATCAACACTTCTACTACGAATACTAGCCCGGCAATAGGTGCTTTAAAGATTCCCGCAATAGCTCCGGCAGCCCCGCAACCGATAAGAAGCATCAGATACTTTTGCTCTACCTTGAAGAAACGCCCCAGATTGGAACCGATAGCAGAACCGGTGAGTACAATCGGTGCCTCAGCTCCTACCGATCCCCCGAAACCGATGGTGATAGAACTGGCCACAATAGATGTGTACATATTGTGGAGTTTAATATAGCTTTTCCGTTGCGATATGGCATACAGAATCTTGGTTACCCCATGACTGATATCATCTTTTACCACATATCTTACATACAGACCGGCGATAAGGATACCGACAACCGGATATACCAGATAGATATAATTAGCTCCTTCTGTGAGGAAAGGTGAGGTTAGTACATGCTGAATAAGGTGAATAAGACTTTTCAGTATGTATGCAGCTAATGCTGTAAGCACCCCGATAAGGAAACTCACAAACAAGACCATTTGTTTTTCCTTTACATGCTGGGTTTTCCAGACAAGGAAGTTATTATAAAGTTTCTCGAACGCCATCTCTTAATAATTGAATCCCAAAAGTATAAAAAATTGGCTATAGAAATAAATAAATCTACACCTATAGTGTTAAAAAAGAAAGGCAAAACAATTATGCTCTGCCTTTGTCTATTAAATCAGGTGTTTATCTACTTTTTCTAAATTTAACGTTTTAACAAAACTTTATCAGTTAATATTTCACTTCCGTTATTCATTACTACAATATATACACCATTGGATAAGTTTGTATTATATATGTTAAATTTTTCCATTTCCTGCTTATTGGAGTAAACTAAAACGCCCGATAAGTTATATACTTTTACTTCTTTTATTCCTACTTCTTTCTTTTCAACAATAGCGTTCTTCAGATTTCCATTATTAGAAACAGAGAAGAATGTTATTGAACGCTCTCCACAACCACCTTCCGGACCAGATACAAATGTATATGGAATACCCCCAGAGCCGTACGGTAATCGGAGAAGTAATGTCCTTGTATTTGCGTTGTAGTTCCAATAATCCGGTATCGCTCCATATGTAGATAATCTCATTGGCTGCCCGACCTCAATATTTGTAAAATTAATTGTAGCTAAACATCCCTGATGAAGAAAATATGATGATTGAGTACTGGATAATGTACCTGATACAGCAGGGTGCTGAACATTATAGAATAAACATGTTTGCTGCGACCATGTTCCTGAATATCTTAATTTACTTTCAATATAAACTTGTTTTGTAAATTCAAGATATACTCCTGATGACAATCGCGGGCGTGCTACAAGAGTAAAACTTTGAGATGCTTGACCCTCATAAGAACTTATTCTCGTACTTATACTACTTTGCTGTGACATTGCGGGTCGCATTCCCGAATAATTTATGATTGAAAAACTTACTGATGTAACCGGAAGATTTAAAGGATTAGAGATTGAATAAAGTCCCTCCCCACACACATAGTCATTCCCACTTATAGATAACTTTGTTGCAGCTAAACAAGAGGCATAGGCATCTACTAAACCATATCCTACTTCGTTATTCCAGCCAGATGCATTGAATGTATAACCTTCCAGTTTACGGGCGTTATCTATTAATATCCTTACTACCTCACTTTTTGTCAAGTTCGGATTTATTGATAAAACTAGTGCCGCTACTCCGGCTACATGAGGAGTTGCAGCAGAGGTACCTCCAAAACTCCAGTAATTACTATTTATGTTAGTTGTTATATTGTCAATCCCCGGAGCTACAAGAGCAAGTCCTGTTCCGTAATTAGAACCCCAACCTACGTAATCACAGGCATCTGTCCCTACCCTTTGACCGCACTTACCGATTGCTCCTATTGATAGTACGTTCGCGTTAGTAGATGGATTAATAATTGAGGCTTCATCATCATTACCTGACGCGAAGAAAATAATACAACCTTTTCCGCCTCTACCCTGTGTTGACGCTTTTGCTAATTCATTACCATGTGCCGAATCAACTGACCCACCACCCCATGAGCAACTAATTACATCTGCTTTTGCAGTATTCCAAGCATAATTGAGGGCACGCACCTTAATTTCAGATGTAGTAACTCTAACACTATTTTCTGATGTTTCATAAGCATCTCTAATTGGTATTATCTTACAATCGGGTGCAACACCTATCATTCCTATTGAATTATCTACTGCCGCAATAATTCCGGCGCACGCTGTCCCATGTGTATTGCCTGCTGATGGATTTCCATCTCCACTGCTTACTCCACCTGCAAAATTAGCAGGCATATAGATATTAGCTTGTAAATCCGGATGGTCTAATTGAACCCCATCATCAATAACAGCAACTTTAATATTATTACCTCTGGAAATACCCCATGCTTCTACAGCACGAATATCAATTCCAGGAACACTTGGAGAATAGGTCCACCCGTTATTCTGTAACGCCCATTGTGTATAGAATAAATGATTGTGAGTTTTTTCTAACATTAAAAAAGATGGAGATGAAAACACTACAAGCCCAGTCTTCCATATCGCATTGGAAATCTCAATACAATTTTCAGTATTAAATCTCACAAAATATATATCGCCATTTGAACCTAACGAATCTACTTCTATAACAGGGTATACTGTCTCTATTAGTTTTAGAATACTTTTATAACTTGTATTCTGTTTAGGTTTAATTATCACTGTCGATGTCTCAGCTTGGAGTGTGCCGTCTTCTGCTTCCAGCATATAGGTTTCCGAATCATTTTCATTTAAAGATTTTAGGGTTGTTGTAGTTTTATCTATCACTAAATAATCATCCAATTCATATTTAATATTCGAACCGAAAGACTTTAAGGTCTTGCTATCTTTCTTTACCAATACTAAATTCTTATTCTCTTTCAGATATATTTTTTCTCCATTCTCTCCATAATAAAATTTCTGTCCATAGATATTGATTACCAGAATAGAGAAGCACAAAAAAAGTAGTATCCTCTTATAGCCTTTGTTTTAAGGTTAATAAATCATTTTCTTAATTTCCTTACAGTTAGTTCAATGGGAATATTAGCATCTAGTTTTTTACATTTAAAGACAACTTCAACAATTTGAGGCGCAGTCAGCTCGGTCAAATAGATATTAATTGTAAGTTGATACCTATTATCAACTAATTCCAATTTCGTTTCATGTTGAGTAGATATATAAGGAGATCCTGCACTTATTTTAAAAACTGAATATTTAGAAAAGTCAATTTCCGGGTAGTTACCTGAAGGACTGTCAATATAAGATTCCAGTTCAGCTTGAGATTTTATCTCTACCAACAAATCATAGGTGGTTTCTACCCATTGATCAGAGCCGTTTAGTTTAATTTCAGTAATATCAATTATATTACTGTTGTTGTCCTCATCATCTGAACAACTTAATATTAATAGAGGTAAAATCGCTAGTGTTAAATAAAAAAATAGTTTTTTCATAGTAATTGGTAGATTAAAGATTATTTATATTCGTGTAATCTCGTATTAAGATTTATTGTTACATTATTATGCATTTTTGGACAGCAAACAACAATATTATAATTCTCTACAAGCGTAAATTAGGTTTAATAACAAATGTATCTAAAAAAAACCAACAAAATGATTCAATTAAATTCAATATGACTTTTAAGGTAGTATAAAAAAAATAAAGTATTAATAATAAGGCACATAAGTAAAACATAATATGACTTTTATTTGAATCCAAAACATTAATACAATAAAAATATACAGAAAAAGAAAGGCAAAACAATTAAGTTCTGCCTTTGCCTATCGAATCGGGTGTTAATCTATCCCTTCACATAATTTACGAGCCAGTCACCTACCTCAGATGTAGAGTGTACTTTACCGTTTCGGAGCGAAATATCTTCGGTAACTACTCCCGCATCCATAGACGCGGCTACTGCCTGACGGATAAGTTCACCTTCCTCTTTCAGTTCGAAGGCATACTCGAACATCATGGCAGCCGAAAGCACCGTAGCAAGCGGATTAGCGATGTTCTTTCCTGCCGCTTGCGGATACGATCCATGTATAGGCTCAAACACAGATGTGTGTATACCGATAGAAGCCGACGGCAACATACCAAGAGAACCTGTGATAACAGACGCCTCATCGGTAAGAATGTCTCCGAACAGATTTTCAGTTACCAAAACATCGAATCGCTTAGGCCATTGTATGATCTGCATTGCTGCATTGTCTACAAACATATACTCTGTTTCCACATCAGGATATTGTTTTTCCACTTCTTGTGCAACCTGTCGCCACAGGCGCGATGTAGCCAGCACATTGGCTTTATCCACTACTGTTACTTTCTTGCGGCGCATCTGCGCATATTTGTACGAAAGATGAAGGATACGTTCTACTTCTTCACGGGTATATACACAGGTGTCGTATGCTGTATCGCCGTCTTCGCTACGACCTTGCGGACGTCCGAAATACATACCGCCTGTAAGTTCACGCACACACATAAAATCGGCTCCCTGTACCAAATCTTCGCGTAGCGGAGATTTGTGTATCAGTGATGGAAATGTGCTTACAGGGCGAATATTGGCATACAGTCCCAGTTTCTTGCGCATAGCAAGTAGTCCCTGCTCTGGGCGCACTTTAGCCGAAGGATCGTTATCATATTTAGGATCGCCGATAGCTCCAAAAAGAACTGCATCGGAAGTCATACACAACTCGTGCGTACCATCGGGATATGGGTTGCCTACCTGATCGATAGCCGATGCGCCTACCAATCCATATTCATAAGAAAGCTCGTGTCCGAATTTTTCGCAAACGGCTTCGGTCACTCTCAATGCCTGCTCTATAATCTCAGGTCCGATCCCGTCACCGGGAAGTACAGCAATGTTTAATTTCATATAATTATTATTATTTTATATTACGGCCCCTAAATCCTCCAAGGGGGACTTAAGCCTCCCCACTGGGGAGGTTGGAGGGGCTATTACATTTCTTCTATCATGTTCAGCATTTTCTCGGTCGCTTTTACAGCCGCTTCTGTCTGGTCGGCATCCAGTCCGCGAGTCTTGATAGTTTTCCCTTTAAACTCCCATGTAATCACTGTCTGAACCAACGCATCGGTACGTCCGCCCGGTGGTATAAATACGGCATAGTTAGTCAATGTAGGGGTAGGTTTACCCAATCGGGTATATATTTTGTACAAGGCTTTGGAAAATGCGTGGTACTGACCGTCGCCGGGTGCTGTCCATTCGTATTCTTCGCCGTTTATTTCTATCCTTACCGTAGCTGTCGGGCGAAGACCTTTGGTGAGCAGGAATGCAAAGGACAATATCTTAATCCGTTTTTCCTTCTCATTGTTCTTCAATACATCAGATATAATGTACGGTAAGTCTTCCTGCGTAATGATTTCCTTTTTGTCTCCCAACTCGATAACGCGGTTTGTTACCTTCATCATTTCAGTTTCGTCGAGTTCTATACCTAGAGCCTCAATATTCTTTCGGATATTGGATTTACCCGAAAGTTTACCCAAAGCATATTCTCTGACTCGTCCGAACCGCTCAGGGAAAAGATCATTGAAATAAAGGTTGTTCTTATTGTCTCCGTCAGCATGTATTCCCGCACACTGCGTAAACACATTATCACCTACAATTGGCTGATTGGCTGAGATAATCTGTCCCGAATACGATTCTACAACACGGCTTACCTTGTTGATATTCTCTTCTTTTATAGAGGTCTTAATATTTAACTGATCATGAAAGACAGCAACCACGCTCGCCATCGAGGCATTTCCGGCACGTTCGCCCAATCCGTTCATTGTCACATGCACACCCTTCACTCCTACTTCGGCCGCCACCATCGTGTTAGCTACAGCCAAGTCATAATCGTTGTGCGCATGAAAATCGAAATGAAGCTCCGGATAACGGTTTATCATCCGGCGGCATGCCCGCCATACACTATGCGGATTAAGTATCCCCAGTGTATCAGGCAACATGAAACGTTTGATCGGCAGGTCTTTCAATCCGTCCATCATAGAGTAGACATAGTCTTCGGAATGTATAATACCGTTCGACCAGTCTTCGAGATATACATTGACTGTAATCCCCATTTCATGAGCAAGGTTTACTTCATACCTGATATCTTCGAGATGTTCTTCCGGCGTTTTCCGCAGTTGCTCGGTCACATGTTTATACGAACCTTTTGTTAGCAGATTTATAGTCTTACATCCGGCTTTCTTGATCCATTCCAGCGAAACGCCTTTATCTATAAAACCTAATATCTCTATTTTGTCGATATGCCCGGTAGATTTAGCCCATGCAGCTATCTTACTCACCGTATCGAATTCTCCATTCGACACACGCGCCGATGCTATCTCGATACGGTTTACCCCCAGATCGACCAGCAACAGGTGAGCTATACTCATTTTTTCCTGAGTAGAGAAAGAAACGCTGGACGTTTGCTCTCCATCTCTCAGGGTAGTATCCATTATTTCTATCATTGGAAATATGTTTTAAACTCTTTCAAAAAATGTCTTTGATAAATTTATCTATCCTTGCAATAAAATTCTTAAAATTATACGTAACAGGCCCGTATCGTCCTCCATGTTCCGCACCTTCGACCACCCAGATATCTTTTTCAACATCTTCCGGCAGGAGATTATATATATCCTGACTCATAGACGGGAACGTCCTGTCATCTTTATCACCCACAATAAGGAAAGTGGGTTTATTAAATTCCGGAGCAATATAAACAGGCATCTGATGCGTTGGGAAATCCGTTGGAATTATCACTTCTTCATCTTTCTTATTTTGTACCTTTTTAATAACAGGCATTACTTCTTCGAAGGAGGAAGGAGTTGCAATACCAATATAAGCACCAGTGAAAGCGTTATTGTAAGCAGCTATCATAGAGAGATAGCTGCCTGTAGACCACCCCATCAATATTATTTTAGAGCTATCAACAGTATCTTCTTTTGCTACTTTATTAATTACGGCGTCATAATCCCACAGCATTTCCGTATAACACATATAATTGGTATCCATAGGCCACACTGAACTTTCTCCGAAATCGCGCCAGTCGAATGTCACAACATTTATACCCCGCGTTGTCATTTCCTGTGCAAGGTGTAATTGTATCCATGACATATTTCCGGCATCCCCGTTACATATGATCAAAGTAGGACGCTTCGTCTCATCCAGCACCTTATATTCTCTTTTTTTACTCTCATCCCATGCCCTTTCCAGCTCTTTCTCTGGCAAGTTATCCTGTGCAGGGAAAAACCATGTTTTGATTTTCAAACTGTCTTTTGTCGTAACATCGAGTTCTCTATAAATCAAACCTAGCTTCTCCGGATAAAAGCGATATTTCTTATCCGGTTTGATTGCATTCAATGTGCAAAGTGTTCCGGATAGGATAAAGATTAATAATATAAGGACTGTTTTGAATTTCATTACCTATATATTAGTGAGATGAATTAGCTTCGTATTTCTCTGTTAACTCTCTTTTAGAAAGCAGGTAGTCAATATCATCCAGCCCTTTAAGCAGACATTCTTTCTTATATGGATTGATCTCAAAATTTTCTGACTTGCCTGTTGCATTATTAGTTATTGTCTGCTTTTCCAGATCGATAGTCAATGTTGCTTTTGGGTCAGCATTTACACTGGCAAATATTTCTGAAAGGAATTCAGGTGTAACGATAACAGGTAATACGCCATTATTCAATGCGTTGTTTCTGAAAATATCTGCAAAGAAACTCGAAACTACTGCCCGGAATCCATATCCTGCTACTGCCCATGCGGCATGCTCGCGGCTCGAACCGCTACCAAAATTCTTTCCTGCAACAAGAATTTGCCCGCTATACGTAGAATTGTTTAGTACGAAATCTGCTTTCGGGCTTCCGTCTTTGTTGTAACGCCAATCAGCAAAAAGATTATCTCCGAAACCGTTTTTATCAGTCGCTTTCAGGAAGCGTGCAGGTATTATCTGGTCTGTGTCCACATTCTCGATAGGTAGTGGAACGTATGTTGATGTAAGTGTTTGAAATTTTTCCATAATAATATTAATCTGTAAAATAAAAATGCCACCCCTCCCATCCTCCCCAAAAGGGGAGGGGCTTGCGTATATATCGAAACTCCCTCTCTTTTGGAGAGGGCTGGGGTGAGGTGTTATTAGATATTACGGGGATCAGTTATTCGTCCAGTAATCGCCGCAGCCGCTGCCACTAATGGCCCTGCAAGAATGGTGCGTGCACCCGGTCCCTGACGTCCTTCGAAGTTACGGTTCGATGTAGATACTGCATATTTTCCGGCAGGCACTTTGTCATCATTCATCGCCAGACATGCCGAGCATCCCGGTTGACGAAGTTCAAAACCTGCATCTTTCAATATTTGATCTATTCCTTCTGCCTGTATTTGGTCTACTACTTTGTGGCTTCCCGGAACAAGCCATGCAATCACATTATCGGCTTTTTTCTTACCTTTCACAAAGTTGGCAAATGCACGAAAATCCTCTATACGCCCGTTTGTACAGCTACCTAAGAATACATAGTCTATCTGTTTACCTTCTACCTTCTCACCCGGATTGAATCCCATATAGTCCATTGATTTCTGGAACGATATGCGTCCGGCTTCATCTACCTGATCAAGAGTAGGTATATTTTCATTGATGCCCATTCCCATACCCGGATTGGTACCGTAGGTGATCATCGGCTGAATGTCAGCTGCATCGAAAGTCAGCTCTTTATCGAATTTTGCTCCTTCATCGGTTTTCAGAGTTTTCCAGTAAGCAAGTGCCTTATCCCACTCTTCACCTTTTGGTGCGAACTCACGACCATTCACATAGGTGAAAGTAGTTTCATCGGGGGCAACAAGGCCACCACGAGCACCCATTTCTATACTCAGATTACAAAGCGTCATGCGTTCTTCCATCGACATATTGCGGATAGCCTCTCCTGCATATTCTACAAAATAGCCTGTTGCGCCACCTGTGGTCAATTTAGAGATCATATACAATGCCAAGTCTTTTGCTGTAACGCCTTCATTCAGTTTTCCGTTGAATGTAATACGCATGGTCTTAGGGCGGGATTGCAATACACATTGTGATGCAAGTACCATTTCGACCTCACTGGTTCCAATACCGAATGCAATAGCTCCAAATGCACCATGAGTAGATGTATGGCTATCGCCACAAACGATGGTCATACCCGGTTGGGTAAATCCGTTTTCAGGGCCGATGATGTGAACCACACCGTTTTTCTGATGCCCAAGCGGATAATACAGATCGATACCAAACTCTTTTGCATTTTTAGAAAGAGTATCCAACTGATTCTTTGAAATTGGATCTGCTACCGGCTTATCCTGATTGATAGTCGGCGTATTGTGGTCGGCTGTGATAGTCGTTTTCTCGGGACGGAATACTTTAAGACCTCTTGCTCGCAATCCGTTGAAAGCCTGTGGGCTCGTCACTTCGTGGCAGAAGTGGCGGTCTATGTATAACTGTGTCGGACCGTTTTCTACGGATGATACGACGTGCGCATCCCAGATTTTGTCGAATAATGTTTTCATTCTATTTAGTATTTTAGTATTTAGTTTACTAGTGTACCAGATGTTTTATTTCAACTTTGTATACCTTATTATCTATTTTTAGTTAACTAGTATACTTTAAGCTAGTACACTCAATTTTACTTAACAAACTTGTTTACTGCATTTATAAAGGCTTCGACCGAAGCAACCACTATATCGGTATGTGCCGAGAAACCATAGTAATTTTGTCCTTCATGTGAAACCTGCATATGTACTTTTCCTGTATCGTCACTTCCTTTGTTGATAGCCTGGATAAGGAACTCCTCAATCACCATCTGTCGTTTTATAATTTCTTTCACTGCTTTGATAGCTGCATCCACAGGGCCGTTACCGGTTGCTGACGCTTGGAACTTTTCTCCTGCAATATCAAGACCTACAACCCCGATACATTTCACACCTTTACCCGAAGTGGTCTGCATAAAGTCTAGCTTGATACGGTGCATTTTGTCTGTTTCTTTTCCAGCCAGAATCAAAACATCTTCATCTGTGATGTCTTTCTTACGATCGGCTAGTTCAAGAAAACGTTGGTAGATTTCAGCAAGATTATCATCATTCACTTCTATACCAAGCAATGACAATCTGTTCTTCAATGCTGCACGTCCGCTGCGGGCAGTCAATACGATAGCGCTATCATCGATACCCACTTCTTTAGGGTCGATGATTTCATATGTAGACAGATTCTTTAAAACACCATCCTGATGAATACCCGACGAGTGAGCAAAAGCATTACGCCCTACGATAGCCTTATTGGGTTGTACAGGCATATTCATCAGACTCGATACCATACGGCTTACCGGATATATTTTTTGTGTATTGATATTCGTTTCTATATCCAGTTCTTTGTGGCTCTTTATTGCCATCACCACTTCTTCGAGTGATGTATTTCCGGCACGCTCTCCTATTCCGTTGATTGTAACTTCTACCTGACGGGCACCGTTAAGAACTCCCATGATAGAGTTTGCTGTTGCCATACCTAAATCCTGATGACAATGTGTAGAAAGTATCGCATTCTTCATATCCACATGGTCTATCAGATATTTTATCTTTGCTCCGTATTCGGTAGGAAGACAATAGCCTGTTGTATCGGGAATATTTACGACTGTTGCTCCGGCATTTACCACAGCCTGAACCACGCGGGCAAGATATTCATTATCGGTACGACCTGCGTCTTCAGCGTAAAACTCCACATCTTCTACATAACGCTTTGCATATTTTACACATGCAGCTGCACGTTCCAGTATTTCTTCCTGAGTAGAATTGAACTTATATTTGATATGGTATTCTGATGTTCCGATTCCGGTGTGTATACGCTTGTTCTTAGCATATTTCAATGCTTCAGCTGCTACTTCGATATCTTTTTCTACGGCACGTGTCAAAGCACATATAGTTGGCCAAGTTACAGCTTTTGATATTTCGACTACCGAATTGAAGTCTCCCGGACTAGATACAGGAAAACCGGCTTCGATAACGTCAACACCGAGCGATTCGAGGGCTTTGGCTACTTCTATTTTCTCAATTGTGTTCAACTGGCAACCCGGTACCTGCTCTCCATCTCTTAGTGTTGTGTCAAAAATAAATAACTTGTCCATATTTTTTTGTATTTTATAGTTTATAAGGATTCTAGTTTACTAGAGTTCTAGAATTAAAATCTAGTAAACTAGAACTCTTGTATTCTAAAAACTCTCTTTTATTCTCAAAAAAAAACCTTTCTCATCTTTTACAGAGTGAGAAAGGCTCAAGTTTATTCTTTATGATTATACTACATAGCAATGCTCACCCTAAATTTCTCCAGAGGATAATGAGTGAACTAATAATAATACTATGTGCTAACATTGTAATCTTTTCTTTATTGGTTGACAAAGTTATTTCATTTTTTCAGAAATACAAATAAAAAGACATATTATTTGATTTAATCTAACATTTTTACATTTCGACATCATCAAAGAATAGAGTTTCAATATACTAAGATTCTTTTATGTATTATATGGCAAATCTGATTTAATTTATACCTTTGCCGCCGATAAATACTAAATCAAACTAAACAAGACAATCAAAAAATGAAAACATTCTACAAAATTATGCCGCTTATAGTGCTGGCAACAATCTTCTCGCTAGGATTCTCTTCGTGTAGCGATGATGATGACAATAATGGAAATACGGATAATAAAAAGTATGTTCCATCTCTAATCACCATCGATCCAGGAACAGCAGGCGAACAAACTCTTACTATAACCTACGATAAAGATTATCGTGTGGCTTCTATAGTATGTTTTACTCCTGATGAAAATGAAACACAAACGGACATTTTTGAATATAACACAACTGGCAATTTAGTAAAGTGGACACAGAAATCTAGTGTTGGCAATGTTGACGATAAAGATCCTTATGCTATCACCTATACATATAAAACTGATTCCATAATTCAGAAAGATAGCCATGATACTTACGGTTGGGCTGTGAACTCAGCTAATTTTGCAGAGAAAGTAGTTCGGTATTATGAACTTCCTGAATACAAGGACGAGACTGTATTCGAATATGATACTAACAAGCGCTTGGTGAAAGAAACAAATACGTCTGTTAGCGGTACTGGCACCAATATATATTATAATTCGTATGAATACGACAATAAAACCGGTATCAGCACACATGTTAATATAACAATGTGGCAGGCTGTACTGCTAAATCTAAATGATGACTTATATAGCTTCCTTCTGGCTAAAACAAATAATATAGCAAAAATATCATCGGAAGAAGATGGTGATGTTGATACTATGACATACGAATATGATGAAAACGGATACCCGACCAAAATGACGGCCAAAGATGCTGATGAAACAACTATCTGGAAATTCGAATACACCGAAGTAAAATAAAGAGAACTCTAAACTATAGTAGAAAAGACGGTCTGCACAGACCGTCTTTTTTCATACCCGGAAATATTCCCTATCTTTGTGCCTAAATTTTTCATCTTATGACTACTGCATTCTCCGATTACCTCAAACAACACGATTATAAAAATTTCGATCTCAAAGCTGTCCTCTTCGATATGGACGGAGTGCTGTACGACTCTATGAAGTGGCATGCCAAATCGTGGAAAGAGACGATGGATGAATTCAATATTTCCAGTACATCCGATGAGTTTTACCTGTATGAAGGCATGGTAGGCAGAAGCACGATCAATCATCTGATGAACAGGGAACGTAAGCGCGATGCCACACCCGAAGAAACAGACGCCATATATAAACGAAAGACTGAACTATTCTCCGAATACAACGACGGCAGCCTTATCCCCTATGCCTACGACTTTGTAAAGCAGGTACACGATGACGGATTTATCTGTGCTATCGTAACCGGATCGGGGCAGCCGACACTGATCAATAAAATAGAGACGAACTTTGCCGGACTATTCAGCAAAGAACGCATGGTAACTGCCTTTGATGTAAAGCATGGAAAACCGCACCCCGAGCCTTACCTGATGGGGCTGGAGAAAGCAGGTCGTCTGAAGCCCAATCAGGCAATTGTAATCGAAAATGCACCGAGAGGTGTAGAAGCCGCTGTTGCTGCCGGTATATTTACCATTGCCATAAATACAGGCCCCATACCCGAAAAGATACTGGCGGATGCCGGAGCTAATATAGTTTTACCCTCAATGGAGGCTCTATATACCAACTGGAGCGAATATCGCAAGCAGCTAATAGCCAAAGCTGATTAAAAACACAAATCTTTATTCCTTAAATAATTGATTTTGTCCATCCTTTTTCCTACTTTTGGACGGACGAAGGACAGACCATATATTAAAACAAGACGGATATTTAACTATTTAACTTAAACAAGCTTTATCTGCTAAACAATATAACACACAAATACGTTAGAGTTCTTATTTAGAAACTTAATTCCACAAATTTATGCTAGACAAAATCATGGATCTTGTAAAAGATCAGGCTCTGGAAGCCATTACGAATAACGCGGGTGTTCCTGCCGATAAAAGAGAGGCAGCAGTAGAAACAACTACATCTTCTATTCTGGACGGATTCAAAGACCAGCTTACTCCGGGAAATATTACAAACCTGGTCGGACTATTCGGCGGCAACTCGAATGCCAGCAATGCTCTGACAAGCTCTATACAATCATCAGTAGTTTCGGCTCTGGCTCAGAAAGTAGGCTTGGACAAAAATGTAGCTAACGGTATCGCTTCTACTGTAATCCCTGCCATCATGGGACTGATCTCAAAAAAGAACAACGACCCGAACGACTCTTTCGATTTGGGCGACATCTTACAATCAGCACTTGGCGGTGGCAATGACAGCAAAGAGAAGAAAGGCGGCGGCGGACTGCTCGATATGATCGGCGGTTTATTCGGCGGCGGCAAATAAAGACCGGATAATCCGGATACGATAGTATATATAAGAGCGGCTCATCTGTAGCCGCTCTTATTGTTTTCTGTGTCCTTCGGTCAGCACATACCCCACTGACAGGCGTTTGGCTTTATCACCATCTGCAAGAAAAATAGTCAGTAACAACTCATTATCAGATATATAATCTAAAGCAGTCTGCTTTTCTACGATTTTTCGTGTCAGGTTGTACTTTTTCAGAAAAGCCTTATCCTGCCCTATCTGATATAGTAACTGTTTCCGCTTTTGCTTCCCTAGTGTATCTTCCCAAAAGCCCTGCGGTCTGCGGGTAAAATTACCATAATAATCAGTACGTAAGGTCGAAAATAAGTCAATGCCCTTCATAATCAGAAATGCGTGCAGATACCTGAAAAGGTCTTCCAACTGATAACCCCGATGAGGATAGTTCTTTTCTTTGTAAAACTGCCCTAGCTCATCAAAAAACTCAAAATATCGTCCCTTGTATTTATCTGCAAAAAGTGCTTCCATCGTCTGTACGAAACGCCCGCTGTTCCAGAATTTTTCAAGAGCATGTTCCGCTTCATGAATGCGGTCTAGTTCAGTACGTGAAATATCGGCATTGTATTCTATTTCGTACGGAGCATCCTCATCATACTTATAACCGTACTTTTCGGCAAACCGTCTGAGATTCGTGCCCCTCAGCATCTTCAGAAAGCCTAGTTGCACTTCCTTTCCGCCAAGGGCAAATACATCGTTAAATGATTTTCGGAAACGGTCGAATGTTTCGTATGGTAATCCCGCTATCAGATCGAGGTGTAAGTCTATCTTACCACCCTGCATTATTTTCTTCACATTGCCTGCCAGTAAAGGAAAATCCTGTTTTCGCTTTACGGCAACATTTGTAGGCTCGTATGTCGATTGTATTCCTATTTCGAAGCGGAAATAATCCTTTGGCAAATGAGTATTCAAATATGTTATCGTTTCGTCTTTCAACAGGTCGGCATATACTTCAAACTGGCAACTCAGATTCGGACGGTAATTGGCAATCAGATAGTCAAAGACCATGTGCGTGTGTTCCTTGTTGAGGTTGAAAGTACGATCGAGGAATTTAATCTGCTTTGCATCGCTTTCTATCAGATAGCGTAAATTCTTTACTATATATTCCTGCGGAAAGTAGCGCACGCCTTTTTCTAATGACGACAGGCAATACTGACACTGATAAGGGCATCCGCGCGAAGTCTCGAAATACACCAGTTTATTACCGATTTCAGGCTTGTCTTCTTCGAGCATATACGGAGAATCCAGTGAGGCTAGCTTTTCCGGATCGGCTTGCACAATCACTTTATTTATATTACCCTTCGATGAAACACCTGCAATCTGCACTGGTATTTCATTTTCCAGCGTTTCAAGCAGTTCTCCAAGCACAAACTCGCCCTCCCCTCCTATCACATAATCTATATTCCAGTTTTCGAGAAAATATTCAGGCTCATACATCACTTCAGGGCCTCCCAATACTATGATCAGTTGCGGATTCCTTTCCTTAAGCAGCCTTACCAGTTCTTTCGTATGGCTTACATTCCAGATATACACACTCAGTCCGATAATATCGCTACCTGTATCCGACAACTCCTGCGCAATCTTTTCTATATTCTCCTTTATGGTATATTCTCTGAACGATATATCAAATCTGTCCTTGTTGGCTACATAGAGCCAGCGAAGAGCCAGTGAGGTATGTATATATTTGGCATTGAGAGTAGCCAGAATTGTTTTCATATCTAACTTTTTAACTAAAACCTGACAACCAACGGTCACAGGAGCAGAGCGTATGTAAAAGTAATGCTTTTACCTTGTTTTACTTTTCATTACTTTTTCTTCCTGCATTCATAATTTATAACTCATTTTACAATGAGATAAAGATAAAATAAAAAAGCCGGTAATCTGCTTACCGGCTCATCTTTACTATCTAAATTTTATTTCAGTTTTTCAGTTATCTCGTGTAAAGCATTCGACAATCCGTCTGCATTCTTACCTCCGGCAGTAGCAAAGTGAGGCTGTCCTCCTCCTCCTCCTTGTATATGCTTAGCCGCATCGCGTACTATCTGCGAAGCATTCAGTCCGCGATCTTTCACCAGATCGTCACTTATCATCAGTGTCAGCATCGGTTTGTCTTCCGACTGGGTAGCACCCACGAAAACAGAATTAGCTGGAAATTGTCCTTTCAGCTGGAAAGCGATATCTTTTGCTATATCGGCAGGGAAAGGGCCTGTCAGCACAAAAACGTCTATGCCATTGATAACCTGCTTTTTCTTTATCAATGCCTCTTTTATCTGTACAGTCTTTTCCTTTACATATTCTTCTACCTGTTTTTTCAGTTCTGAATTTTCTTCTATGAACTTATGCAGCGACTGTATCAGGTTAGGCGTATTATTGAAGAATGATTTTACTTCGGTCAATACTTCCTGCTGGGTATAGAAATAATCTTCGCATACTTCGGCTGTAATAGCTTCTATACGGCGAATACCCGCAGCAATAGAACTTTCATTGATTATACGGAACGAACCGATACGCCCTGTAGACGAAATATGTGTTCCACCGCAAAGTTCTACAGAGTCACCGAATCGGATCACACGCACATCATCACCATACTTTTCACCGAACAAGGCCATTGCTCCCATTTCCTTAGCTTCGGCAATCGGCACATGGCGCATTTCCACGCGAGTGATGTTTTCGCGGATTTTGGCTGTCACATAACGCTCTATCTTGCGTATCTCCTTATCCGTCAGTTTCTGGAAATGAGAAAAGTCGAAACGTAGTACCGATGGGGACACATACGAACCTTTTTGTTCCACATGGTTGCCCAATATTTCGCGTAAGCCTTCGTGCAACAAGTGCGTAGCCGTATGATTACATTCCGTAGCCGTACGGTTTTTCGTATTGATACGTGCAACAAATATGGCAGTCACATCCTGCGGCAACTTGTTAGCCAGATGCACAGCCAGATTGTTTTCGCGTTTTGTATCAGTTATCTCTATTTCTTCATCGTCGTTTATCAGCCAGCCGCTATCACCTACCTGTCCTCCCATTTCGGCATAGAACGGTGTACGGTTGAGCACTAGTTGATAAAACTCATGATTCTTTTGCTTCACCTTACGGTAACGTAGTATTTCGGTCTCGCACTCGGTAACATCGTATCCGAAGAACTCCTGTTCGCCTTCTTTCAAAGTAACCCAGTCGCCTGTTTCCACTGCTGCTGCATTACGTGCGCGGTCTTTCTGCTTCTGCATTTCTGACTTGAATCCGTCGTTATCTACTGTCATTCCGTTTTCACGCAATATCAGTTCGGTCAGGTCGAGTGGGAAGCCATAAGTATCGTACAAGGTGAAAGCATCTGTACCATTAAGTTCCGATGAGCCTTTAGCTTTCGTATCGGTTATTTGCTTGTCGAGTAGCTTTATTCCGGTTTCAAGAGTGCGCAGGAATGATTCTTCTTCTTCCTTCATCACTTTTTCGATCAGCACTCTTTGTTGTACAAGTTCAGGGTAAGCATCGCCCATAGTCTCTATCAGAGCAGGGATTAGTTTGTACATAAATGCCTTGTGCTGGTCGAGGAATGTATATCCGTAACGAACGGCACGGCGAAGTATGCGGCGAATCACATATCCGGCTTTTGCATTCGACGGTAGTTGTCCGTCTGTAATAGAGAATGCGATTGTACGTATATGGTCGGCGATCACACGCATGGCGATATCTTTCTTTTCATCCTGACCATAAATGCTGCCTGATATCTCACCTATTGCTTTTATTATTATCTGGAAAACATCTGTATCGTAGTTAGATATTTTTCCCTGCACAGCCATACAAAGACGTTCGAAGCCCATACCTGTATCGATCACCTTTGCCGGAAGCGGCTCCAGTGACTTATCAGCCTTACGGTTGAACTGCATAAACACGAGGTTCCATATCTCTATCACCTGAGGGTGGCTTTCGTTTACCAACGTAAGACCATCTACTTTTACACGTTCTTCATCAGGACGCAGGTCTATATGAATTTCCGAGCATGGGCCGCACGGGCCGGTATCACCCATTTCCCAGAAGTTATCTTTCTTGTTTCCGTTGATTATTCTGCCTTTCGGAAGATATTTTTCCCAATACCCTGCTGCCTCATCGTCACGATCGAGACCTTCTTCGGGGCTTCCTTCAAAAACGGTCACATACAAGCGCTCTTTATCCAGTTTCAATACTTCTGTCAGATATTCCCATGCCCACTCTATCGCTTCTTTTTTGAAGTAATCGCCAAAAGACCAGTTACCAAGCATCTCGAACATAGTATGGTGATAGGTATCGTGTCCTACCTCTTCAAGGTCGTTGTGCTTGCCACTCACGCGAAGGCATTTCTGCGAATCGGCTACACGCGGATATTTAATAGGTGCATTGCCCAGTATAATGTCTTTAAACTGGTTCATACCCGCATTGGTAAACATAAGTGTAGGGTCGTCCTTAATTACCATCGGAGCCGATGGCACTATCTGGTGTCCTTTGGTAGTAAAGAATGATTTAAACGAATCACGAATTTCTTTGGAAGTCATCATTTTAGTTACAAGTTACGAGTAAACAAGTTACAAGTTATAATTTTAGTTTCAATATTGGCATATCGGTACATTAACCTATTGCCACCTTAATTAAATATAAACAATTTGCAAAAATAGTTCAAAAACTTTACTTTTGTCGAACTCGTGAAAATAAAAATGGCTATTTGCATAAAATGAAGCGAAAAGTATATTACCGATATAACCCGCAAACTCTTACTTACGAAAGAATTTATCCTAGTATGAAGGATAAATTTTTCACTGTTTTTCGACACCTGATATCGGGAATCATTGTGGGAATCGGTGCTTTGGTCGCTTTCGTCTATTTTTTTGGAACTCCCTGGGGAGAGGCTCAGAAGAAAGAGAACCTATTGATGCGTACTCAATATGAAGTATTGTCGAAGCGTCTGAATGAAGCATCCAGAGTACTCGGCGACATACAACAGCGTGACGATAACCTCTACAGGGCTATCTTTCATGCCGACCCTATTCCGCAATCGATACGAAATTCGGGTGTAGGTACTCCCGGAAGATACGATCATCTGATGGAATTGCCCAGCCCCGATCTGATAATACAGACCACAAAAAAGATGGATTATATATCGAAACAGTTATACATTCAGTCCAACTCTTTCGATGATGTATTAGATATGGCTAAAAGCCAGAAGGATCGCCTGAAACACATTCCGGCAATACAGCCCGTTTCGGATAAATTTCTGAGACACATGGCTTCGGGGTATGGTGTACGGATAGACCCTATATATGGTACAGCCCGTTTCCATCAAGGAATGGACTTTGCTGCTAATATAGGCACTCCGGTATATGCCACAGGAGATGGAACGGTTACCCTTGCCGACTGGAAGCAGGGTTATGGCAAATGTATCATGATAGATCACGGCTATGGCTATGAAACGCTTTATGCTCACCTCAACGAATATAAAGTACGTGCCGGACAAAAGGTCACACGCGGAGAAATGATCGGAGAAGTAGGAAACACAGGAAAATCCACAGGGCCTCATCTCCACTACGAAGTACATGTGAGAGGACAGGCAGACAATCCTGCCAAATACTACTTTATGGATCTTACGCCTGAAGAATATGATAAGATGCTACAAATAGCAGCTAATCATGGACAGGTGATGGACTAATACAGTTAACAGTTAGCAGTCAACAACAAAATATCAGTTTCTAGTACACTAGTAAACTTTAAGCTAGTAAACTAAAAAAATGAAAATCGACTTAGAAAACAGCAACCGTCTATATTATTCCCTGAAAGAAGTTGCCCTGCACTTTGAGGTGAATAAATCATTGCTGATTTTCTGGGAAACGGAATTCGATATTATCAGCCCCCGCAAGACCGATGGGGGAACACGCCAATACACAAAACAGGATATAGAAAATATATCTGTCGTCTATCATCTGGTAAAGGAGAAAGGCATGACACTGGAAGGTGCGCGCCAGACACTAAAACAAAAGAAAGACGAAACCACACGCAAAGTACAGGTTATTCAAAAACTGGAACAAATAAAGAAGGAACTGGAAGATATGGAGAGGGAGTTTGACATGTAATACAATGATTTAAATTCTGACAAATTAAAAAAATCAGCAAGAACTAGATGAAAAAAATTTATTTAATTCTACTATCTATAATACTATGCACTGGTCTATTGTTAGCACAGAGCAATGGAAAGCCAAAATCTACTACTAATATCGATTTGAAATCACCACCAAGTGATACTTCCATCCCAAACATAGAAATGGTACATGTGCAAGGAGGCTCTTTCACTATGGGCTGTACCTGCGAACAAAATAGTGACTGTAATGACAATGAAAAACCTGCACATCAAGTAACCCTCAGCGACTACTACATAGGTAAGTACGAAATAACACAAAACCAATGGGATATGGTAATGGGTAGTAACCCATCGCATAGAAAGGGCGATAACTTACCTGTAGAAAATATCAATTGGGATGACATCCAAGAATTTATCAGTAAGATAAATGCTCTTACAGGTAGAAACTACCGTCTACCCACCGAAGCTGAGTGGGAGTTTGCTGCCCGTGGAGGCAATAATAGTCGTGGTTATAAATACAGTGGTTGTAATAACTTAGACAGTGTTGCGTGGCATAACGGCAATTCTTCAAACCAATCACATCCTGTAGGTAGTAAATCGCCTAACGAATTAGGCATCTATGATATGAGTGGAAATATATTGGAATGGTGCTCAGATTGGTATGAAAGCTATAGTAACCATACACAGATTAATCCTAGCGGTCCCTCGTCTGGTATTGTCCACATCCTACGTGGTGGCAGTTGGATGCAAGAAGCCCAAATTTGTTGTGTATCACGTCGTCTTTATACTTTCCCTAGTAACAGTCATATCTTTATTGGTCTTCGACTTGCAAGTTCTTAGTTTTAATAGAAACAAAAGAGATACACCCAAGCGTAAGACACAGGGGATCAAACATTATCAGAACTGAAAATATATAAACGGTTGCGGTCCACTGGATGCCGTAGCAAATATGAGCCAGAAAATAAGTCCTGCCAATGTTGCTTTCCCGATCAGCGGAATAGTATTGAAGCCTGCTTTTACCTTACTTACAAAATTCTCGGGCAGAAAGTGCATCACATAACCAATGGCAATAAGAATGAATACATTCTGGTATGCCTCCAATATAGTAAACCACTCAGCAGGCGCAAATGTGAGGTTTCCGATATTTGCAATCAGATTACCTGCAAGTTCAAAGCTGTCGGCTCGGAAAAATATCCAACAGAAAGCTACAAAATGGAATGTGAGCAATATGCAGACAATACGTGTAAGACGGTTATCGGGTACTTTTATATATTGTTTGAAGAAACGCTCTATTGTCAGCATCAGACCATGCAGTCCGCCCCATACTACAAATTTCCACGATGCTCCATGCCATAACCCGCCTATGAGCATGGTCATAAAGAGATTGAAGTAAGTCCTTATCTTTCCCCTGCGGTTTCCCCCCATTGATATATACAGGTAATCGCGCAGCCACGAGGATAGGGAAATATGCCAACGGCGCCAGAACTCGGTTATCGATTGTGATTTGTAAGGGGTAAGGAAGTTTGGCGGAATCTTAAAGCCCATAAGTAACGACAAACCGATTGCCATATCGGAATATCCGGAGAAGTCGCAATATATCTGCAAGGTGTAACCATATACCGCCATCAGATTCTCAAAGGCAGTATAGCTTAATGGTGAATCGAATACCCTGTCTACAAAGTTGATGGATATATAGTCAGAAATAACAGCTTTCTTTATCAACCCTATCAGAATAAGGAATATAGCCGTACCGGCCTCTTCTTTTGTTAGATGAAGTTTGTTTTTCATCTGCGGCAGAAAATCTTTTGCCCTGATGATAGGACCTGCCACCAGTTTAGGGAAGAAGGTGATATAGAAACAGAAGTCGAGGAGCGAATCGGCAGGTTTCATCTCTTTTCGGTACAGGTCTACTCCATAACTGATAGCCTCGAATACAAAGAACGAAATACCGATGGGCAGTATGATATTATGCAAAGCAAAATCGCCCTGAAACAGAGCATTCATATTCTGTATGAAGAAATTGGTGTACTTAAAGTAGGCAAGCATCAACAGATTGCCAACAATAATAACAGTCAGCAAAAATTTCTGTGTCGAACGTTTCTCACTATTATACATCTTCACCGCAAGCAAATGAGTGAGGACTGCACAAATAACGAGCAAGACAAAATAATTGAGTGTGAAACTGAACAGGCCAAAGACATTTATATCCATCGTATCGCCTCCCGCCAGATAGTAGAAGTACAGGGAGAAAGCGATCAGATATACCTTACGGAAATGATCGTGGTTTTTACTCAGCACATACACTGTGTACACAACAAGGAAAAAGCCCAGAAAGAATGCACTGTTGAACAACAGGCGATGCTCGGGGTTGAACACGAAATAAGGGGCTATATCGGTTAGCAATTTTCCTATATAGTCGGGCAAATAGATATTACTGAGATCGTCAAACAGTGTTTTCAATTTATTCTGTGTTTTTTCTTATAGTTATTATATGCGTCGATAAAGTCGGATGCAAACAGCATTCCCTGAGCCTGATAACCCGATGTGGTATAATGCACCTTGTCGCGGGCTATCATCCGGGAGTATTCACCCTTAGGACCTATCCCCGATGCTCCACCCATACGTGTATATAAGTCCCATACCGGCATATTGGTCAATCCTGTAAGCGCTATACTGTAGTCGGACACGTATGTATTGGTGCGCCCGCGACGAAACATCGATGGCGGCGGGGTCATCACCAATATAACGGCTTCTTTGTTCTGTCTCTTTACATTGTTGACAAATTCCCTCAACTGGAAGATGTAATTGGTATCGGACATTTTTCCGAAAGATTCATTCGTACCGAAAGACAGTATAACCAGATCGGGAGCCAATATGGGCAACTGCTCAAAGAACAGCGGATATTTATTGTAGTCGGACAACTTGGCTCCATTCACTCCTATCGAGTGATAAATAAGGCCGGATCTATCATTTTCTATCACAAATCCGTTCAGGTTATACATTGCCCGTTTTGCTGCCGGAAATATTGTAATACAGTTCATCAGTGTATCACTGGTATAGGACGAATAATATGGCTCTGATACCATATCTACATGGTCAACCTCATCTTTATTTATATTGGAACGGACTACGCGGGGCTGTACTACTGTTTTTCCTTTTCCCGGTATTTTCAGGCTTTGGTTCACCCGTATTGAATTCGACCTCAACCCGCTCGCACTCTTTATCTGAGCCACAGTAACACCATATTTGCGGGCTATCGCTGAAAGAGTTTCACCTCTTTTCACTTTGTGATACCTGATTCCGCCCGATGAAGTCCTGCTCCCGCCCGTCACAGTTGTCTCTAATGGCTCTGCTGTAACCGACATCGTATATTGAGGCTCTTTAGTAGGATAAATGATCTTCACATTGCTAAATTCATAACCTTCGGTAGCTGATAGTTGCAGCACAAAATCGTCGGCAGAGGTATAAAGTGCTATTCCACTCAGTCCTATTCCCACATCGGCAATAGGAGAAACGTTCAGCAGGCTCTGCCAAGTCGCATTGCATGAATATCTTATATAGCGGGGGCCGTTTGTCCTGACAAGGCTGTAAGGAAAGGTAAAACCAACACCAGCGTTTCCAAATTTAAGCTGTAACGCTTCACGAATGGTATTAGTAAAAAAGTCTGCCTGAATATGCGAATCTCCAATGTGTACTATGTTTATCTTTCCGTCCTTATTTCGCTCTAGATTGTATAGCTTTTCAAAAACGGGAGACAGCAACACCTGATTGGAAAATATGTTTCCATCGTTATTCGTCTCCTTTATTCCTTTTGCCGACATAGTCTGAGGCAACAGAAATATCAGTGCGGAAAAATAATATATATAGCGTTGTACTTTTTTCAATAACTTCATCAAATCAATCTTCTGCTACGCCCTCTCCGTTAGAAGTTTTATATTTGGCGTATCCTTTATTTATTTCATTATAAATGAGCTTTGCTATCTTCCTCGAACCTGCAATGTTGAAGTGTGTATAATCCGTATTGGCCATTTTGTTGTTCACCCATGTCAGCATAGAACCTTTACCACCCATCACTTCGTATAGGTTGATATAGCCTGAGCCTGTCTTGCGGGCATAATTCTTTTGTGCATTTGCCAATGCCGTCACTGCCGGATCGGTCTGCATTTCACCATCTATCTTAGATGCCTTGTCGGCTGTAGAAATTATAAGTATATCGGCATTCGGAAAACACTTATGCAGATTGTTAACCACCGTCGTCATCGCTTTTTCGTACCAGTTGTAGTTCAACGATCCATGACCGAGCACGTTCGCTCCATATTGCAGAATGATGAGGTCGTAACCCAATTCCCTGTCGAATGCATTCATCAATGCCGGGCTCAGTATAGAAAGCGGCAGACCGGAATTTCCTCGCATCGAGAAGTTGTCGATGTGCACACCCTTACCATCATCGAAGTTGAATCCATATATCGGGATAGAATCCGCTTTAAGGAAATCGACCTGTAATGACCTCGCACTACGTGAGGTTAGCGCCAAAGTATTCAGTATAGACGAAGGATTGAGAGACTTCACCGATACAGAGTCCTTATCGGCTCTCACCGCTACACTGGCATTTCCGTTGCGCGAACTTCCGTAAAATAAAGTAGGGTTATTCAGTGTCTTCGAGTGGGGCTGTGCCTGCGCTTTATATCTCACCCAGTATGTATCAGCCGGATCTTTGGCGAAAAAGACCTGTCCGTCGATACCAAAAGCTCTTATCGGTTTCTTCACTCTGACAAAAGACTGAGAGAACCAGTTCTTCGAAAACTGGTGTGACACAGAACCGCGCGATGCAGCCGAAAGAGAAGATACAGATACAAATCCGACTCCTTCTCCGCCATAAACCGATTGGAATTCACTGCGCACATCCTGTACTATATAATCCCCGTCATTCATGGAATCTCCGAAATAACCGATACGCACACTCCCTTCTTTGCTCTGTTCCAACTGATAGAGCTTTGCATAGAAGCGTTGAAGATTATGGTAACCTTCGGCACTGAGTGATGGGCTAAGACTGGTATCTATTTCTTTTACAGGCTCGGGCAGTTGTTCCCGAGCTGAATCCTCTTCATTATTATCAGCAGGTTTATTCTCTTTCTCTTTAGGTTTTATCTGAGTAGTATCGGGTACAACAACGGGAATTTCCTCTATAACTACTGTGTCGTTCTGTGCTTCGAGCGCCATACTGTCTATGATAATATTTTCGGTAACAAGGGTATGTTCCGGAAATAAACGTGGCGGCAGTATATTTTTAAATATCAAAAATGCAACGATGGATAAGACAACAAATAGAATAGCCTTTCCCAAATATGACTTATCGGATGTACTCACACTTTGCAATTTAGTCTGAATTTCGGATTATTAATTGATCAATTTCCTCATAAAATTTGTGCAAAGCTAGTTACTTTCTTTGAAAATGTATAGGAGATAACTGATATTTTAGTGATATTTTGCTTTTGCAGTAATGTGCTCTATTTCAATTTTGAAAGTAGCTGTCCTACCCCATGACTTGTCCATATATTTTTCACCCGATTCTGTATAGTCGGGAGAATATTTTGCGACAAGCAGCCGCAGGGCTTTCCGTTTTTCTTCGTCTGTCAGGTTTATATCTGCTTTGCCGAATATAACAATACTCTCATACAAAGTAGTAAACTGTTCGGCTACAGGCTTTGTAACCCCTACGATAGTAAATGAGACTTTCATATTTTCTTTCAGTATATCGAGTTTCTTTCCTTCGGGTGCACAATGGAAATAAAGGCTGTTAGTAGTTTCATCATACGCATAACTGATAGGTATTCCGTAACTATAACCGCTTTCGTCGATACCCAAACTGAGGAATCCATATTCGGAATCCTGCAATAACTCTTTTATACGTATCTGGTCATCCAATATTCTGTTTTGTCATCTGATTTCCCTGAACATATCTGTTTAAAATATATGATAAAAAATTACATACATCATCCCCACATTATAGCCTGCATGACCAACAATTGCTCCTGATATGGAACCGGTCTTCTCCTTACATAAAAAGAGTAACTGGCTAAGGATAAACATACCGGAAACCCAAAGAATAGCAGGAACAGACAAAAACTCCCATCCGCCCATATGATATACAACTCCGAAATGCGCCAGATGTGTGAGAGCGAAAGCAAGGCTATCGAATATAGAGGCTTTCGTTTCACCGAATTGTTCTACAAAACTTCCATGCACTACACCCCTATAAAAAAGCTCTTCTCCTATCGGACTAAAAGTCATTCCCACAAGAGAAAACATGACGAAGAACATAAGCTTATTTGCGGCTAATGCTTCACCGGGTATTGTGTATGATCTCGATATATAAACGAAACTATTATTAATGGTATCGGCATACAGAAACTTTGCACAAATAAACATCAAAGCGCAAAAAGCAAAGCCGATAAAGAAAGAAGTTATCAGCCAATAATAATTTACCGGCTTTTTTATACCGATATACTTTCTACCATCCTTAGACAGAAGGATAAAAGGTACAACCCACATGATAAGAAATATAATGGAGACAGTGCCATATCCGCCGGAAGCATTGGCATCGAGCACCATGATGAAGCGGGGAATCCCGAATAACAGAATCAGGAATACACCCAACTTCCAGTTATAAGTAAGGAATCTGAAAAACGGCCTTAATGCTCTTTTTTCAATATCCATTCCAATAATTATTACGGGCTTTTTCTCTTGGCTTCTTCACACCCTCCATAGGGAAACCTATAACAAAGCTGTTTGTATAATGATGCGTCTGTATATCGTGTACTTTGGTCTGATACCACGATCCAAGATAGCCTACACGTATAGTATATTTATTGATTGGAATGTCTACGGTCAGATAATTACGTAACGCCCGCTGATTGTGCAGCGATGCAAAGTTGACCACTCCGACTGAGTTTCCGAGTGATATTTCGTAGTACGATTGTCCGTATTTGGGGGAGAACAGCATGCCCATGAAAGGGCTGCCGACTTGCCAGCGAAGGGCAAACCATTTGAATTTGTATGATGCAATAACCGAAAGGTTCAGGTTAGTATAGGCGCGTGCAGTAGCCGGATTGTTACCGTTACGCTCATTATAAAGCACTCCTGCATTGACATCCCAAAATCCGCCTACCCCTAAGCGAAACGCCGGAGTATTATACAGGCTGTAATGCCCGCCCAGACGGTAATTAGCTAATAGCCAGTATTCAGACACATTTCCGGCAGGATTGTCGCCCTTCGAGAAATCAAGTTCGAATATTTGCTGTTTATAAAACTTATAGTCAAACCACGTAGTACGGCGCAGTTGTTCGTACATCAGCCGGATATTAAAACCTTTGTACTCCAATGGAGACAGGTATGTATCATACATATTGGCTGAGCCGATAGAAGCGGAGAATGTGTTATTGGTGATTAACGGAGACATTACAAGTTCAGGACTGACCATAGGTATAGGCACATCCGGAATTTCCTCCTCTACAGGAATCATAGAGAAGTATATAGCCAGAGAGTCTTCTTTAGTCAAAGTATTTACGTTCTGTGAAAAAGAAGGCAAAAAGAAGAATATGCCTGCAAATAAATACAGGAAACGAAATAGTCTCTTTTTATTTACACTCTTATTCTTCCCCCTCCTTGTCCTCATCTTTAAACAAAGATTTCTGTCCTGTTATTTCATCTATAATATCAGATATAGGACGATCGTCTATATCGTCGTCATCATCTATCTGCACTTCAAATTTCTTCTCATCCTCCTCCTTCGGCTCAGGGAAACGGATCGGTTCCAGTTCTTTTATCTCGCCGATTTCGAATGTAGACAGGCGTTTACCTTTTGCCTTAAAGCCTTTGACTGCAATAAATTCTTCGGCATCGAGTTCCAATGCTTCCCGATAACTGTCGCGTCCGCCGAATGTAACCTGTATGCGCGGATAGACTGTATCGGTCAGTATATTCAATTTCGATTCGGGATTTTCTCCTAAGAAATTCTGTATCTTCGAGGATGCCTCGAAAGTAAAGCGTTTCATGTACATATACTGCTGGTCGGCATCGAACAACACCGCTGTCCAGTTCTTATCGGCTACATATTTTTCTATAACTATCATTCCGGCTTCGTAGTGATTGGTCACCTCGAATGAAGTAGTATGGAAATCCCCATTCTGATTTACAACCAGTATCTGATCGTCACTCTGAAACTCGCCCAGATATTTGCCTCGTTCGTCATAGTTGAGACGTAGCACATCCTGATCGAACCAGACTTTGCGTCCGCCCAGTGTAGAACCACCTTTCTGCTTCAACGAGATTTTATGCACTTCGGCTTTAGTCAGTATATTACCCATCGACTGACGCCCTTTGATAGCTATATCGCTGAAATCTTTCTCGAACACGAGAATCTTCTGGCGTGGCTTCGGTTTCAGTATCACGCGTATCGTTTCGGCCTCTCCGTTCGGGTTAGCACTGAAATACACAATGCGTGAACCTTCCTTACCTTGTGTCACATCATATTCCTTGTCGCGGGTAATACCTGTTACGGCAAAGCGTTTGATATAGTCGGGGCCTGTTTTTCCATGACGATATACCACATTGTAAATCGTACGTTTGTCATTGCGACGAAAAACATTGAGGTATAAGATATTCTTTCCGACAAACATCTTGTCGCTCACTTTTACAATCTTATATTTTCCGTCTTTGAAGAACAGGATAATATCATCGATATCGGAACAGTTAGAAACAAACTCGTCTTTCTTCAACGATGTACCGATAAATCCTTCTTCGCGATTGATATAGAGTTTTTCGTTGGCTTCCACCACTTTAGTGGCTTCGATGGTATCGAAACTGCGAATCTCCGTTTTGCGGGGATAGTTCTTACCGTATTTATCTTTCAGCATCACATACCACGAAATGGTATAGTCTATAATATTCTCTATATTGTGCTTTATCTCTTCTATTTCTTCCTTGTACTTGGCAATCAGTTCATCAGCCTTGTCTGAATTAAATTTGAGGATGCGCCCCATCTTTATTTCCATCAACTTCATGATATCCTCGCGGGTTACCTCACGTATAAAGAGTTTTGCAAATTTAGCCAGACGCTTGTCGATATGCTCAACGGCAGCATCCATATTAGCAGCATTCTCAAATTCCTTATCCTTATAGATACGCTCTTCGATAAATATCTTTTCAAGAGAAGAGAAATGAAGTGTTTCTTCCAGTTCGCTTTTCTGAATCTCAAGTTCGAGTTGAAGCAGGCGTTGTGTATTGTCAGTCGTAAAACGAAGAATATCGCTCACAGTAAGGAAGTGCGGCTTATTGTCCTCTATTATACAGCAGTTTGGCGAAATACTTATCTCGCAATCGGTAAAGGCATACAGGGCATCAATGGTTTTATCGGAAGATACTCCGGCTGCCAGATGTACATGTATCTCTACATTCTGTGCCGTAATATCGTCTACCTTACGGATCTTTATCTTACCCTTGTCGTTGGCTTTCAGTATAGATTCTACCACTGATGAAGATGTACGCCCATAAGGTATATCACTTATTACAAGTGTTTTATTATCCAGTTTCGATATTTTAGCCCGTACTTTTACCGAACCTCCACGCTCACCGTCATTGTATTTACTGACATCTACATAACCTCCGGTCTGAAAATCGGGATAAAGCGTAAAATCTTCACCCTGCAAATGTGCTACCGAAGCATCACAAAGGTCATTATAATTGTGAGGAAGTATTTTTGAAGACAGTCCTACTGCAATACCTTCCGCTCCCTGTGCTAGCAATAGCGGGAACTTAACGGGAAGCGTAACAGGTTCTTTGTTACGTCCGTCATACGATGGTTTCCATTCTGTTGTTTTCGGATTAAACAGCACCTCAAGTGCAAACTTAGATAGGCGCGCTTCGATATAGCGCGGTGCAGCTGCACCGTCACCTGTAAACACATTACCCCAGTTACCCTGACAATCTACCAGCAGATCTTTTTGTCCCATTTGCACCAACGCATCACCAATGGAGGCATCACCATGCGGATGGAACTGCATTGTATGTCCGATAATGTTTGCTACTTTATTGTAGCGTCCGTCGTCCATGCGTTTCATGGAGTGCATAATACGGCGTTGTACGGGTTTCAATCCGTCTCCTATATGGGGAACAGCACGTTCGAGAATTACATACGAAGCATAGTCCAGAAACCAATTCTGAAACATGCCCGACAGGTGTAACTGATTATCCGCTGCGTCTTTTACCGGAACTTTATAATCGGAATGTGAATTCCCATCAGTGGAATCCTCCTCTATTTGTGGTTCGTCGTTCTCTAAATTCTCTGGTTCGTCAATAATATCTTCGGGGAGCATGCGTAAAATTTGATTTTAATAGCTATTAAAAAACTCGTTCAAAGATAGCTTTTTTTGATGGAATTTCAAAACACAAAGAGGCATTCCAATCAACAGTATAACAACATCTTTTTTGCTAATATTCATTTTTTTAATACTTTTGCCGGCAATAACTCAATTTAACAAAACTAAATCTTATGAAGCTATTAAAAAACTACTTCCTGCCTCTCTTTATTGTGTTTGCATTTGCGGCATGCGACAGCGATGACAACAACGATATCATCGAACCCCCTATCACAGAGTATAACCTGACAAAATTAGAAGTAACATTTGCCGATCAGGTAAAAAGACCTTTGTTCGATCTTACCTATGATGATAATAATAAGTTGACACAAGCAGTCTATTATTTCTACAATATCGGGGAAGAAGATGGTGATGAGACTGACGTAAAGCTGGACGAAACTATGACTTATCATTTCATTCATAGTGCCGATATAATATCGGTAAACTGCATTCGTATAAATCACACAAAAGACGATGCAAAAAGCGAATGGATCACTACCCTTACCACATCAAACGGACGCATTGTAAAGGCATCAAACGTAAACAACAAGGGTAAAACAATTGTGTATACATGGGAAAATAACAAGCTTAAAAAAGTATTCAATTATGACTTCACCTACAATGGCAGCAATGTAGAGAAAGCCATTGAAGCACATGAGTACTCAGATGATTATTACATTAGAGAAAATACCTGTTCGTACGCATTAACATGTAATACCAACAAAACGAACCCATTTGCTTACATCCCATTAGAGTTACTGGCTGTAATGGATTCAGACGGTGATAATATGGATATACTCCCATTGGTGTTATCTGCTAACGAAGTACAACAAGTAGTACACAATGACGAAGCAAAAATGAAGAAAAGCCCGGATAATAACGTGGAGTGGGAATCGATGGTTAAAGAGACCATCAATTACACATATACTCGGGATAATAATAATCTTGTAACGACTGCGACAACCCAACAGACCGATTATTTCAGTCTTACACACCATGTTGACTCCCAATGGAATGTAGAAGAAACTACTGATGGTGGATCTACTCTTATGCATTTCACCTATGTAGAAAGATAAGACATTTACAATACCCCAAATAATAAAGGCGTGAGTTTCGAAATTCACGCCTTTATTTTAGAGCCTGTTTAAATTTTACCAAAATATTTTATTATAGATTCTTTTTCATTCATTTTTAGGCTCTTTTGGGAATAATTTATCCCTTTTATCGGCTTAAATAGCCCGCTATTATCACCTCAAAAAAGAATAAATTATTCCCAAAATGGCTCTAAAAATCTGAATGAATAAAATTTAAACAGACTCTTATTATTGAAAAAATATAAGTATCACTTCTTTGAAGAAATAGTAAGCCAGTATAAAAGCAACTATCAGTTTGAGCAATGTACCGGCTACAAACCCGACAAATGCTCCTGCTCCGGCTTTAAGAGCGACCTTAAATTCCTTTTCGTTGAGTAACTCACCTACTACAGCACCTACAAAAGGGAACAAAATAATTCCATAGGGAGGGAAAATGAACATACCGACTACAACACCGATAGCACATCCCCATGCCCCCCATTTGCCTCCACCCAACTTCTTAGTTCCCCAAATGGGGACAAAGTAGTCCAATATCTGTACAATGATAACGACAATACCCCACCCAATGAGAAACGCAGGCGAAAAATCGACACGCGTGGTAAGGTGCAGCAGCACGATAGCTATATAGCTAAGAGGCACTCCGGGCAATACGGGTAATATACAGCCTAAAATACCGATAATAGTCAGTACGGCACCTATAACTATGAGAACTATATCTAACGTCATTTAGTAACTGTTTAAATTTGACCGAAAATATTCCTGATAACTGTTTCTGATAACAAAAGAGCAGTGCAATACTATGTATTACACTGCCCAACAAATTTTGATGTGCGCATGAAGGGACTCGAACCCCCACGACCGTAGGTCACTGCCACCTGAAGACAGCGCGGCTACCAATTACGCCACATGCGCTTGATGGCACAAAATTAATACATTTTTTTTATCTGAAACAGAAATATGCTAAAATAATTACAATATTCATTCATAATATATCTATAGTCGGGCTGACACAACTAATCTTATAAATATTATCTATGATATATTCGTCAACACAAAACGCATTCGGTGTGTTACTTAGATATACATAAACATAGTAAACCTGTTGTATCATGAAAGCAAATCAAATACTAAAACCTGTGGGCGAATTTAAAGGCTATGAAGAAGCCCGTAAGGACAAAAGAAACGAACCATTGGTAATTATCAGCGAGAAAGAAGTAAAAGCTGCCCTTAACAGGATAAACCCTGACGAAAACAGTATGGACAGAGGCTGATAGCCCCGATCTGAAAGAGTAAACCTCAAAGCAGAAAAACTTTGGGGTTTTATTTTCACAGGCTTACAGTTTTTGAAATCTTCATTATTTTATGCTTAATTTATCCGATACACAGTATAGATAATTTCATTTTGAAAAAATACATTATTGAAATATCAAGATCAGGAATAAACTAAAGACTAAAAACAAAAAAGACCTTCAATTTCTTGAAAGTCTTTGTGCGCACGGCGAGACTCGAACTCGCACATCGTTACCGAAACTACCCCCTCAAAGTAGCGTGTCTACCAATTTCACCACGTGCGCTTTTGCTGTAAACAAAAAATGTGACCTCTTGTCACATTTGAGCGAAAGACGGGATTCGAACCCGCGACCCCGACCTTGGCAAGGTCGTGCTCTACCAACTGAGCTACTTTCGCGTTTGCGAGTGCAAATATAGAGGCTATTTTTAATTTATCAAAATTTTCACTTACTATTTTAATATTACCTGCTCATTTTTTTATAATCTACGGCTGACAGGCACATACAGATTCCTCTCTTTCAGATTATGAATAAAGTTTCGCGGATCCTCTTCATAAATGGAATTAACCTTCGGCGTATAACCTAGATGAGCATTGGGTAAAAACTCTTTTATTCCGGTTAAGAAGATTTCGCGCTTCTCTTCTGTACCACAATTTATGATAACCTTAAGACCGTTCTTTGCTAGAAACTGAAAATGTTGCGTTTCAGATATTGGTATGAGACCATAAAGCTTCTCTTTCACTACTACCGGTTTTATCCAAACTATTGAATTATTATCTTTTCCTGCAGCAATAAGACGAGCCCAATAAGCCCCACCCTTAAAAATTCCTATATACATCACATATTCGAAGAATGCGAAAATAATGAGTATAACTCCGAGAACAAACATAAGCGGAGCCGATAGTTCTATAGCCACATAAAAAGAGAATACTGATGCACCCAAAAGAACAATGATAAATATAGTATATAAAAATCGGGTGTTATCAATATTCCCTTCTATAAATGATTTAAAATCATTCTCATCTTTTACTTCACTTCCCATACATCCTTAGTCATCAGATAGTCGCGCAGGCTGCGAATCGGATTTTTAGCCTGTACTTCTTTTATCTGCTCTGCAACACCCTCATCGTAAGTCAGGGCTTTTACATCGCGGATAACCCCCAAAGCTACCGGCAGACCGTTTTCGAGCGACATCAGACCGAGTTTCAGATGCAAAGTATTGTCCTCAGTAGTGGAATCATGTACCAGTACATCGTCTATTGTATAACCTTCCTGTCCGACAGTAACCGCTTTCAGGTTCCAGCCATCCATTACCAGCCCTTTGTCCTTATTGGCTCCGAAAAGCATCTTTTCGCCTTGTTTAAGCAGGATGGTACGCTCGGCACGCCAAGCCTTATCTGCTACATTTTCGTGTATAGCATCGTTAAAGATCACACAGTTCTGCAATACTTCTATTACCGATGCTCCTTTATGTCTGGCAGCGTCAGCCAATACTTCGGTAGTATTAGACAGGTCTACGTCTATACAGCGGGCAAAAAATGTTCCTCTGGCTCCCAATGCAAGTTCTATCGGATGAAATGGGTCTTCTACCGTTCCGTAAGGCGATGTCTTTGACACGAATCCCCTGTCGGAAGTCGGTGAGAATTGCCCTTTGGTCAGTCCGTATATTTTATTATTGAACAGAAGTATATTGATATCTACATTGCGGCGTACGGCGTGTATAAAATGATTACCGCCAATAGCAAGGCTGTCGCCATCGCCTGTAGCAAGCCATACGGTCAATTCGGGTTTAGCAGTCTTTACACCTGTAGCAATAGCTGCACCACGCCCATGAATAGTATGAAAGCCATAAGTATTCATATAGTAAGGCAAGCGAGAAGAGCAACCGATACCGGATATCACAGCCGTCATGTGGGGTTCAATATCCAGCTCGGCCATAGCTTTATGTAAACAATTCAGAATGGCATGGTCTCCACAACCGGGACACCAACGCACGTACTGGTCACTTTTATAATCTTTAGCCTGATGTAATGAGGCCATTTTCAAATTTGTATCTATCATAGCTATTCTTCCAATTTTTTAGTGAATGATTCGATAAGGTCGGACACAGAGAATGGCTGCCCTTCCACCTTATTATACCTGTCGACCTGCAAGCCCGGTATTTTTTCCATCAGGTAACCTGCAAATTGCCCGGTATTTTGTTCTGCAACTACCACCTTCGCAAATTTCCGCAATATGGATGCCGCATTGTTTGGCAACGGGCTGATAAAACGAAAATGTGCCAATGCAACCTTATGTCCGGCAGCATTCATTTTCTCAACAGCTTCGCGCAAGTGTCCGTAGGTACCGCCCCACCCTACAATGAGCAGATCGGCATCTTCGCCACCAATAAGTTCAAGTTGAGGAATAAAATCAGCTACTTTATTTACCTTAGCCTGGCGTGTATCTACCATTTTCTGATGATTGACAGGATCGGTAGAGATAGCACCGGAAATATAATCTTTCTCAAGTCCGCCGATACGGTGTGTGTAACCTTCGAGTCCGGCAGCAGCCCAATAGCGGGCATAGTTTTCATCATCGCGCAACGCACTGCGCCATTCGTTGACATCTACAAGGCTCTGATCGTGTACCTTGATTGGTGGATACTGATCCAGATCGGGTATTCGCCATGCCGACGATCCGTTAGCAATATATCCGTCGGTAAGCAATATAACAGGTGTTATATGCTCCAATGCGATCTTCGATGCCCAATACGCCATATCGAAACAGTCGGTAGGACTTGCCGCAGCAACTACAACAATCGGGCTTTCTCCATTGCGTCCGTATAATGCCTGACGGAGGTCGGTTTGTTCTGTTTTGGTCGGCAATCCTGTAGAAGGTCCCCCACGCTGTACGTCTATAACGACAAGTGGTAGTTCTGCCATCACAGCCAGACCGATAGCCTCGCTTTTCAGTGCCAGTCCGGGACCGGAAGTAGATGTTGCTGCCAGATTGCCTGCAAAGCTGGCACCTATGGCTGTACATACTCCGGCTATTTCGTCTTCCACCTGAATGGCTTTTACCCCCAGTTGCTTAAACTTCACCAGTTCCTGCAAAATATCTGTTGCAGGAGTTATCGGGTAAGAGCCTAAGAACAGTGGCCTGCCTGCATTTTCAGAAGCAGCTATCAAGCCGTATGCAGTAGCGGTATTACCGTTTACATCTATATAGAATCCCTTGTCTACGTTTACTGTTTCCACACGGTACGAAGCGATACTCATATCGGTATTGTGACCATAATTGAATCCGTCGGCCAATACTTTCAGATTGGCTTCTACCAGAATAGGTTTCTTGGCAAATTTGGATGAAAGCATGTGATTGGCAACATCTAACGGACGGTTGAACAACCAGCATACCAATCCTAAAGCAAACATATTCTTGCAACGGATACGCGATTTCATATCCAGTTCCATTCCTTCCAGACTGTCTTTTGTCAGCGTAGTTATAGGAACGGAAATTATCTGCTGTGTAGTCAGTCCCAGTTCAGCAAAAGGACTTTCGGTTGCAAACAGCGCTTTTTCAAGATCTCTCTTTGCGAAAGAATCGGAGTCGATTACGATCACAGAATCTTCTTTCAGATAGTTAGCGTTTACCTTCAGGGCAGCCGGATTCATAGCCACCAGAACATCCGATTTGTCTCCCGAGTTGTAAATCTGATTACCCAGATGTACCTGAAAACCCGAAACACCTGAGAGCGTTCCTTGCGGCGCGCGTATCTCGGCCGGAAAATCAGGAAAAGTAGATATCTGATTCCCAAAAATAGCTGACAGGTTGGAAAAAATAGTTCCGGTCAACTGCATGCCGTCTCCCGAGTCTCCCGAAAAACGGATGACAATGTTCTTAACATCTTTAATTTTTACTGTGTTTTGCATTATATGGTCTTAATTAAAAGAGGTATTGCGTTTTATTTAAGCAAAGGAAAAAAAGTATCGATGAATATACAAACAATATTCCGAAAAAATATACAAATGAGGCTTTTAATCTCCTATGCCCAAGTTATATTTTGAGTAAACAGACATCTGTACACAATTACAATTAAGATAGTCTGAATTTATATCAAATCAAAGTTTTCTATAGAACGAATAAAGATATAGATAGTACGAATATAAATCAGCAACCGTACACTATGTTGTATATTTTACCTTTTATTTCGATCAGATTGGTTTCTATATCTACATTTCCGTACGACATCAGCTTCATTGGCACTGTTCCTGTATGTTCATAATATGCAGGTTGTTGATATTGTATATTCTCCCACAATCTGAAACCAAGTCGCTGATAAAAACCGATACGGCGCTCTGACAATATTGTTGCCGGCAGTTCTACTTCCAGTATGATAGGCTTAGACAAATCCGCGATAAACAATTCCATGGCTTTGCGCCCGTAGCCTCCGTTTCTGAACTCGGGCGATATGGCAAAATGTTCGGCAAAGATAAAATCATCCAAATCCCAATAGGTAAGAAATCCGACTATTTGCTCGTCTTCTATGGTTATGGCAATAACGAACGGTTTATCGCTTTTGTAAAATTCCAGCATTGTTTCCACAGGGCGGCGTTCGCTCAGCGGAAAAGACTCTATATACAGATTCTCTACAAATGATAATTCGTGATGTTTCGACACATCTAATTTCCTTATTTCCATAACAATCTCCCTTTATTTTTAACTAAAAAGTAACGAAAGTAATGCTTTTACATTGTTTTCGTTCTCTGTTACTTTTCTTCTTCTCGTTGTCATTTTGTAGGGGCAAATTGCATTCGCCCGCTAAACATTTACACACTTGGGCGAATGCAATTCGCCCCTACAAGCTCATCTATTTTAACTAAAATGTAACAAATGTAACAGATTTGCACTGTTTTTATTCTCTGTTACTTTTTTGTTGTTGATTATTAACTGAATATATCCTATAGATAAATATCCTGTCAAATAATACTAGTTTGTCTGACTATTCAGTTTTACATCTCTAAGATGTCCGTCTTCGCATTTGATGATGCGCCCCGGATATTTTTGCACAACTGCATAGTTGTGAGTAGACATAACTACGGCTGTACCACTTTCTGAGATGGTATGCAACAGTTGTACGATCTGATTACCGGTCTCCGGGTCAAGATTACCGGTAGGCTCGTCTGCCAGAATAATTTCGGGCGAATTGAGCAAAGCTCTGGCTATAACAATACGTTGCTGCTCACCTCCCGATAGTTCGTGAGGCATCTTATAACCCTTATTCTGCATCCCCACCTGTGTAAGCACTTCATTGATACGTATATCTATCAATCCCTTGTTTTTCCAACCTGTAGCACGAAGTACAAATTCTAAGTTCTTTTCCGCTGTGCGGTCTATCAATAGTTGAAAGTCCTGAAATACGATACCTACTTTTCGTCTGAGATGGGGTATTTGCTTCTTCTTTATACTTTCCAGTTCGTAGTCGAATATGCGTCCATGCCCTTTCGACAATGGTATTTCGTAATAAACACTTTTCAGGAATGTGCTTTTTCCTGAACCTACTTTACCAATAAGATACACAAAGTCTCCCTCGCTAATGGAGATATTGATATCACTCAGGATAATGTTTCCATCGCGTCCCAGATCCACGTCTTTGTATTTCAGTATCACATCTTTTTCCGTATCCATATTATTACAGGGCTTATTCGTTTTCCGATACTCCTATTAGAACATTTCTGATCGTTATTAGTTTTGCTCAGGCACTTACTTCTTGTGTCTTTTCTGTAGTTCCCGCGCCAGATCTTCTATACTCAATCCTTTGGATGTAAGCAATACGATAAGGTGGTAAAGCATATCCGCCGATTCGTATATCAGGCGATCGTCCGTTCCGTTACAAGCTTCTATTACCGATTCCAGAGCTTCCTCCCCTACCTTTTGAGCCATACGGTTTATTCCCGACTCGAATAGCGATGTGGTATATGAACCTTCCGGCATCTCTTTGTATCGTTTTTCTATAAAATGCTGTAGGTATTTCAGGAACAGGATGTCTTCTTTATTCTCTTCTTCGAAGCAGGTGTCGGCTCCTGTATGGCATACAGGCCCTACCGGATTGACTTTGATAAGCAATGTATCGTGGTCACAGTCGTCTTTTATACTTACTACATTCAGGAAGTTTCCGCTTTCTTCTCCTTTTGTCCAAAGGCGTTGCTTTGTACGGCTAAAAAATGTAACTTTTCCTGTTTCCTGTGTTTTCTGCAGGGCCTCTTCGTTCATGTAACCGAGCATCAACACCTTGTTTGTCTCATCGTCCTGTATTATTGCGGGAATCAATCCGCCTACCTTATCATAATCGAGTTTCATCTTACGTTTATATTTTCTTGTTTCAGGTATTCTTTTAAATCTTTTATCGCAATTTCCCCGAAGTGAAAAACACTTGCAGCAAGAGCAGCATCGGCTTTACCATCTGTAAACACATCGCGGAAATGCTGCATACTGCCTGCCCCACCCGATGCAATTATCGGTATATTCAGTGTTTCGGACAATTGGCGTAATGCATCATTGGCATATCCGGTCTTTACTCCATCGTGGTTCATACTGGTAAACAGAATTTCTCCGGCACCCAGATTTTCTGCTTCCTTTGCCCACGAGAACAGCTCTTTATCGGTCTTGTTGCGTCCGCCACTTGTGTAACAACTCCATACTCCATTTTCAAAGTTAGCATCTATAGCGCATACACATACCTGTGAGCCATAGTTTTTTGCAATTTCTTCGATAATCTCAGGGTTTCTTATAGCTGTAGAGTTCACCGAAACTTTATCTGCTCCGGCATTCAGCAAACGATCTACATCTGCCAACTCATTTATTCCTCCGCCGATAGTAAACGGAATATTGATGTTAGCCGCTATTCGTTTTACCAGATCCGTAAATGTCTTACGTCCCTCATGCGATGCAGTGATGTCGAGAAAAACAAGTTCATCGGCTCCCTGCTCGCTATAGCGCACACCGAGTTCGACAGGGTCGCCCGCTTCACGCAGGTTGACAAAGTTTGTTCCTTTTACGGTCATGCCGTCTTTTACATCGAGGCAGGGTATTATTCTTTTTGCTAACACTTTAATTAATTATGAATTATGAGTTATGAGTTTTTAAGCTCAATTCTTCTAATGTCACACGATTCTCATAAATGGCCTTACCTAATATCACAGCAGGGACACCCGCAGTCTCCAGATCAAGAATATCCTGAAAACAGCTTACACCTCCACTAGCAATGAGATACATATCAGGGAAAGCCGACAATATTCTTTTATATAAATCTATTGATGGGCCTTGCAGCATTCCGTCTTTGCTAATATCGGTACACACTACCTTCTTCACACCTTTGTGTGTATAGTCATCCAGAAAAGGAATAATATCGAGAGAGGTAGATTCCTGCCAGCCCGATACGGCTATCTTATCGTCCTTACAGTCGGCTCCGAGTATGATCTTTTCACTGCCATACTTTTTCAGCCATGATGTAAAAAGCTCACTGTTGCGGACTGCTATGCTGCCGCCCGTAACCATAGAAGCTCCCGAGCTGAAAGCAATATCTATATCCTCGTCACTCTGAACTCCGCCACCAAAATCTATGATAAGTGATGTACCGGAAGCTATCTTTTCCAATACAGATCTGTTTACAATCTTTTTTGCCTTCGCTCCATCGAGATCGACCAAATGTAAACGGCGAATACCTGCATCCTGAAACATTTTTGCTACTTCGAGCGGATCTTCGTTATACACCTTCTTCGCATCATAGTCGCCCTGCGACAAGCGAACGCACTTACCGTCTATTATATCAATGGCAGGAATTATTTCTATCATATCACAGTTTTAGGTAAAAAATGGGATAGCCAACGGATATTTCCAGTATTCTCCTTTTGCAGCTTTTACAGCAGCCATAATAATAAATACGATCTCAAGTATAGCGATAACACCCAACAGAACAAAACCTACAAGTAACAGGCATAATATGCCCGACACAATTATATAAATAATCATACTGATGGTAAAGTTAGCTATATTCTTCCCATGTTCGTCTACTACCGGATTATCCTTGTTTACAAGCCACATAGCTATAGGAGCGATAAATCCGAGTCCGGGCACTATAAAACCGGCAAATTGGGACAGATGCATCAGTACCAGATAAGTATTCTGATCTGTACCCAGCGATTTTTGTGACGTATAAGGAGCGTCCAGTATTTTAGACTTTTCCCTTTGGTATTCCTCTTCCGAAATAGCTCCTCTTTCTCTAAGTTCTTCCAGTTTTTTCAGGTCATCATATTTATCCATGATGTATATTTATTATTTAGTAATTGTTTAAATTTGACCGAAAATATTTCATATAACTGTTTTTGATTATTCTTTGGCTCTTATTTTTATTCTTTCTTCTCTATTTTCTACTTTTCACTCTTGGTTTAGCCCGCTAAACCTGCGAATAAAAAGAAAAAAATATATTTGAAATAATACAAAATAAAATTGCCAATCAAATTTAAACAGTTACTTAGTCTTTGACAAAAAGTTAACTAATATCTTTTCTCCGGCATCACCACTCTTTTCGGGGTGAAACTGTGTCGCATAAAAATTGCCTTTGTTTAGTGCCGCACTAAACGGCTGAATGTAATTGGTGATAGCAGCAGTATGCTCACAAAGGGCTACATAGTAGCTATGTACAAAATAGACAAAGCTATTCTCGAGTGAATTATCGAACAGGCTGCTTTTCACATCTGCAATATTGTTCCATCCCATGTGAGGCACTTTGTCCGCATGCTGCTGTGGTATAAAACGCTTTACTCCGGTATCGAATATACCGAGACAATCGGCATCCCCTTCTTCGGAATGAGAACACATGAGCTGCATACCAAGACAAATACCTAGTACAGGTTGCTTCAGATCGGGAATAAGTTTATCCAATCCGGTTTGCCGTAAATGTTGCATAGTAGAACTAGCCTCTCCTACTCCGGGAAAGATAACTTTGTCGGCTTTCTTTATCAACTCCTGATCGGCAGTCACAACAGCATCTGCTCCCAGCCGTTTAAAAGCGTGTTCGACCGAAAAAATATTACCTGCGTTATATTTAATAATTACAATATTCATCTTTTTCTACTTTTCCAGTAAAGAGTCGATAAGGGTTACCATCTCGTTGAACTCTTCCATATTGAAAAGGCGTGTAAGCTTTACTATCTTACCATCCTTTCCTATTATAATATTACGCGTTATACCTGCATTCTTTTCGGCATAAAGCCCGAATATATCCGCTTTGGGGTCTAAACCTATAGGATAAGTAACCCCTGTAGCTTTTACAAATTTGGCTATTGTTTCGGCAGGCTCTTCCCTGTCGATACCGTAAAGGGCAAAATTGGGATTCTCTTTATGTTTTTGCCATATCTGCTTTTCTATATAGGGCATTTCCTTACGGCATACGCCACACCAACTGGCTGTAAATTGCAACATGACAACTTTTCCACGAAGGGATGAGAGTTTTACCGTTTTACCGGACGGCAAACTCATTTCGAAATCGGGAGCCGTATCACCCACTTTTACTTTATACTGATCGGGATAAGCATTCTGAGCAAATAAGCCCAATGTAAAGAATAAAGAACAAAATGCAATAAGTAATTTTTTCATATTTCCTGTTCTCTTAATTGTTTGTTTAACAATAAACGTCTAAACCATAGCGAAAATGGCAGGGAAGCCAGAGCCCCTAACGCATCTGCCAGAAAATCATACCAGTCGCCGGAACGCGGTGGGAAAAACTCGGCTTGTAATACCTCTATCAATCCGCCATACAAAATGGGGATGAATATGGCAAAAGCAATGAGTTTAAGTATTATAATATGTCCTTTCTTATCGTAAATATAGTTGAATGAGGCTACCCCCGCCAATCCCCAATACATGATAAAATGTACAATTTTATCGGTAGGTATAAAAAAGTCGAAATCGACATCGGGAACATCCTTAGGCGGAATGAGACAACATAGATAGAAAATGACAACAGCCACTAAGAAAGGAGGCCATGTATATTTAAATATTTTTTTTAGCATATAATCGTGTCGGAGTATAAAATATCAAGTTCAAAGATACGTAAAATATCAATATGTATATTATTTTGAAACAGAATCACTGAATACCTTCATTTCACAGGCCTTACAATCGAACGAAAGTCGCAATCGGGTGTTGTTATATAGCAAAAAGAAAGGCTCTTTATATGGATGTTTCTCATTTCCTTCTTTAGGGCACCAACCGAGCGATTCCTTTATACAATGGCGTGTAAACATCAGCGGCACATCTTGCTGCAATTGTTTTTCAAAGGCAGGCTGAACTACATTTGACTGGTGCTGTACATAAAACTGCTTGCTTTTATCGTTCATTACATTTCCCAGATAAGTAATATCCTTCAAAGGGAATGCATGATAAGTCTGTTTGTGCGGAACAATATCCTGACGATAGCGAATTTTCCGGACAGACAACAGTTTATCAGTTAACTGTCTGCGCCAATCAGATAATACCGATGCCGGAATAAACCAGCCCGCAGTCAAATTTATATTAATTTCGTTTACCTGAAAAATGGTCGTTCCGGTCTTACTCAGATTGTTACGAATATTATCCGTCTGATCTTTCTGTGCCGGTTGTTTTTCATATTCAAAGTTAAGAGTAACATTATTACCGTCTTCATCTTCTGCCTCAAGAGAAAATCCAAAAGGTATTTCATTGAGAATAACAGAAATATCTATTTTGCGTTCTGCCGACTTTTTAGACAATAATTTCTCAAATTCGTGATCATAATTACGATAGACATAAGTCCCTCGCTTCACGTTAGGCACCGATGCTGGATAGATGTATTCGCCATCAACTCGATTCACATTGATTCCCTCCAGTTCTTTCCGGTTATTGAAAAAACAAAGTCCGTCACCGTTATGAATCTCTTTCGTTGTATTTATACGAATATATTTTGTCGTCACATCTGTAATCTTTCCGATAGGTTCGCCTACCGATTTGGGAGAATCTATCGACCACATATCAGATGTACGCCCGTTCAGAAAATATTTCGTAAAGCCCCTGTTAAAGCTTTTTTGAGGGTCGGGTTCGAAAGTAAACGCCGAAACTCCCGATGAAGACCTGATATACTGAGGGTATTTCTTGAATATAGCATCCAACTTCTTGCGATAATATGCAACTATATTTTTCACATATGATACATCTTTCAACCGGCCTTCTATTTTCAGGGAACTCACCCCTGCTTCGAGCAATTCTTCGAGATGGTCGGACAGATTAAGATCTTTCATGGAAAGGAAGTGCTTTTTAGATATTATCTCCTCACCTGTAGCATCCACTAATGTATAAGGCAGGCGGCAATACTGTGCGCATGCACCCTTGTTAGCACTTCGCCCCGACAATGCCTGACTCAGGTAACATTGTCCGCTGTAACAAACACACAGTGCTCCATGAACAAAGACCTCCAACGGTGTTTTCACCTGTGCGGCTATATCATGTATTTCATCTATCGTGAGTTCGCGTGGAAGAACAATTTGCTGAAATCCTGCATCCTCCATAAACTTCACCTTCTCTACTCCCCTGTTATCCATCTGTGTACTGGCATGCAGGGCTATGGGAGGCAGATTTAGCCGGGTTATACCCATATCCTGAATGATAAGGGCATCTATTCGGGCTTCGTTATACAGTTGCCAGATCAAAGGCTCAGCCTCTGTAAGTTCTTTGTCTGTCAGTATCGTGTTCAGTGCTACATATACTTTTGCATTGTACAGATGTGCATATCCTGCCAGTGCTTTTATATCGTCCAGTGTATTACCGGCTGCTGCGCGGGCACTAAAACGGGGCGCACCTATATATACGGCATCTGCACCATGATTGATGGCTTCTATGCCGCACTCCAGATTTTTAGCAGGAGCAAGTAATTCTATTTTTCGGGCTTTCAGCAAGAGTTTTGTTATTATTCAGTTGCAGGAAGTATATCTCCTAAATCTTTAATCTTAGTCTTATCGTATGGAGTTTCCTGATATACGAAGTAGTTGAGCCAGTTATTAAACAACAGGTTGCCATGCCCCGACCAGCGTACAACAGGCGGATTGGCAGGGTTGTCATTTTTATAATAGTTGTTCGGAACTTTTATCGGAAGCCCTTTCTCCACATCGCGTATATATTCATTGTGCAATGTGTATGGTGCATATTCCGAATGGCCTGTCAGGTAAAATTCCCTTCCTCCACGCGATGCCACTATACCGACACCCGAATCGTCTGACTCGGAGAGTATTTTCAGCCCGTCCTTTTTCAGTATATCTTCGCGCGTCACAGTAGTATGACGGCTGTGAGGAATATAAAATTCATCGTCGAATCCTCTGAATAACGGAAATTTCTTATCATGTGCCACATGCTTGAATACCCCGAACATTTTTTCAGAAAGTTGGTGTTTTTTTACTCCATAGAATCTGTACAAAGCCGCTTGTGCCGCCCAGCAAATATACAATGTAGAGGTTACATGTGTGCGTGCCCAGTCAAATATAGAAGATATTTCGGGCCAGTATGTTACTTCTTCGTATTCGTATAACTCAACAGGAGCTCCGGTAATGATCATACCGTCGTAGTAATCGTCTTTTACTTCGCTAAAGTTTTTGTAAAACATCTGTAAATGCTCTTCCGATGTATTCTTCGAAGCATGTGTCTCTAGCTTCAGAAAGTCGACTTCAACCTGCAACGGATTATTCGACAGCAACCTTATCAGGTCGGTTTCCGTCATTATCTTTATCGGCATCAGATTGAGTATAAGCACTCTCAATGGGCGTATATCCTGCATATCAGCCCTCAACTGGCTCATAACGAATATATTCTCCTTTTTCAGTATCTCTATTGCCGGAAGGTTGTTAGGTATATTTACTGGCATCGTCAGATTCTTTTAATTTAAGTATGCAAAGGTACAAAAATAAGAAGAAAAAGGCGGAAATATCCGCCTCTGTATATTAGAATCTGTTGTTAAATATAAGGAATAAACCGTACTGTATCTTTAAAAATGCCAGTTGAAACCGAAAGTATATGTCCACTCGGCAAACCAGAATGCCTGATGTGCCTTATCGTCCGGCGACTTGGTAGTCCGTATGCTGGGCATATTTATATAGCCTTCTTTTATTTCGGAACGGAGAAAAAACAGGTTCCAGAGATTAACATCGAGCCCGCCTTTGGCACTTAATCCGAATCCTGCCAGATGGAAGGCATCGTGACGCTCATTACCCATCATGGTCACATTACTTCTGGGAAGTAAGATACCCGCACCACCGCCGATAAGCCCATTTACCTTGAGTATGCCATTTGTATAAAAATTCTTGTAATATTCAATTTCCGAATTTATATAGTTCAATCCGTCTGTATGTTCGAATTGCAGAAAATCGTCTGCAAGTTTTATCGAATTATCGGCATTGACATGCGATTCGTATCCGGGCTTCACATATCCGTCGATATCAACTGTCTGATCCTGATCCATTACGTACTTCATGTGATCTACACCTAGTGTAATGGCAAGATTGTCTTTGATAAAATAGCCTACACGCAGATTGGTCTGAGGAATGGTAATACGATCTATACGGAAATAGTCTTTAAAACTGAATTTTGTCTGTCTGTCGGCAGCTTTTACATCGCGAAGCGTAAAGTTATAATCGTTACCCTTGAAGTGTATATCCGAGTTTGTGTATGCTCCCCTGTTCCACCCCCAGAAAGCGTAGAACGTTCCTTTCTTGTAAGCAGGTTCTGTTTGAGAAAAGCCTACCAATGATTGCACAAAAAGAAATGTTATTAATATCGCTCTATGTATCATAAGAATGTTATATTTTTTATTAGTTTTACTAATTAATTAACAAAAGGCATACTTATTTGTTCAATCTATAATATTTATATTCTAATAGCAAATACTTATATTTATTACACCATAAATTTTTAGCCATATGCCCTTCAAACAAATCAATGCCAAACAGGCAAAGCATATATTGCGCTCATCGCCTGCAATACTGGTAGACATACGTGATACCAACAGTTACAATGAAAGTCATGCCCCCGAAGCATTTCACCTGACGCAGGAAACTCTCCCCGCGTTCATCAATGAGACTAATAGAGACACTCCGGTTCTGGTTATTTGCTATCATGGTAACAGTAGCCAGATGGTAGCCGACTATTTATCCGGACAGGGATTTTCCGAAGTGTATAGTATTATCGGTGGGTATGAGGAATGGACATAAAACTCCCTCTCATATAACTATAAAAGACGCCAATACTCGGAGTATTGGCGTCTTTTATAGTTTTATATATCAATCTTTATTATCCTACTTCTACCACTAAGAATTTAGTAAGGCTCCAGAAACGCTTGTAGTCAGTAATTTTGATTACAACTTTGCTATTTACGTCTTTTTCCAGAGAGTAGCTGTCTTTCGGGTGATCCGACAATACTTTCGCTTTCTTGTCGTACAACGGAATGCTTTGTACATCGCGGATATCAACCTTGATAAATTTGCTTTTTTCGATACCTTCGCTCAACAATTTAGAAGACACAAGGAATCCTCCTGTTACTACTTTGGCTTCTTTCAACTCTTTAGAAGTACCGAACATATAATAAGCAGTGTTCAGTTCTTTATCTTGTTGTTTAATTTTAGAAGCTTGTTCCGCAGTCTGAGTATTCAGATTATCTACATTTTCAGTCAGTGACTGTACATCTGTCTGCAAAGCCGCTATCTGAGCGTCGCGAGTAGCCAGAGCCGATTGAAGTCCGGAAATTGTGTTCGCTCTTTCTGTCAGTTCGGCATTCAGATTTTCGATAGTTTTCTTGAATGCAGCCATTTGTCCTGAGTTACCTTTCAGTTTTTGGTTCAGTTTGTCAATGTCGGCTTTGTTTTTCTTCAAAATCTCATTCACCATCTCAAAGTTGTCTTTGATACGTGTCTTCGTATCGTTAGACATTTCTCCTTTCGATTTTGACTCTATCGTCAGATATTTTTCAGCTTCTCTGATCTGTCTGAAATTCTCTTCGATTTCGTTTATCAGGCTGTTCGTTTCTTCCAGTTCGCTGTTGCTTTGTGCACTAATCTGCATCAAAGAGTCTCTCTGAGCTTGCAACGCCTTATATTCATCAGAATTTTTCACATTACACGATGCCAGTGCAAACAGGCAGAGACATCCTACTAATAGCTTTTTCATATAAAAATTGTTTAACTTGTTAGTTCTATTATATTTAATTTAATTCTCTTTTCCGGACACTACTATAACAAATTCACCTCTTGGTTCGTTCACAGAGAAGTGAGATATAAGTTCTTTCAGAGTACCACGACGAACCTCTTCATACATCTTCGAAATCTCGCGACAGGTAGCTGCATAACGCTCTTCACCCAAATATTCGGCCAACTGAGTCAGCGTTTTCGTCACCCGGTGCGGTGACTCATAGAATACTATTGTGCGCGGCTCTTCCGCTAATATTTTCAGACGTGTCATTCGTCCTTTTTTTTGCGGCAAAAAGCCCTCGAAACAAAAACGATCGGACGGAATACCCGAAGCCACTAGTGCAGGGACAAAAGCTGTAGCACCCGGCAGGCATTCTACTTCGATGCCGGCTTTAACACATTCCCTTACAACTAAAAAACCGGGGTCTGAAATTCCGGGAGTACCGGCATCCGAAACCAACGCTATGTTTTCTCCCGCATTGAGCCTTTCCACAATGTGTGAAACTGCTTTATGTTCGTTAAACTTGTGATAAGACTGCATCTTGTTCTGAATATCGAAATGCTTTAGCAGGATACCTGTAGTACGTGTATCTTCGGCCAAGATAAGCCCTGCTTCCCTGAGCAGCCTGATTGCCCTGAATGTCATATCTTCTAAATTACCTACTGGTGTAGGTATGATATATAACTTTCCCATTTCCTTCCTTTCAATGCAAGCATTATTCGCTACAAATATACGAAAAATTTAAACCGTCAAATATAAAACGTTAATAATGTAAGTTTATTACTGTATATCAATGACACATTTCTCTTCGATAGATATGCCAAACAGAGCAAAATCATATTTTACCGGATCGGCTGCATCTAACAGGCTCAGGTTGCCAGTCAGTTCTTCTGCGGCACGCCAATCGGGTTTATCGCGTTGCAAAAGCCCGAGTTTCCTGGCTGTGCGTTCCACGTGCAGATCGAGCGGACAGATCAGCGATGCCGGAGAAATACTTTTCCATATACCGAAATCTACGCCTCTGCCATCGTTCCGCACCATCCACCGCAAGTACATATTCAGCCGTTTACAGGCCGACTTCTGCACTGGCGAAGGGATATGCTTACGGGTACGGTGTGGAGCATCGGGATGAGAAAAAAAATAAGACTGAAAATGATTCAACCCTTCTTCTACTGTCATATTTTCTGTTGGGAAAAAAGCAGTTTCTAATGTATCGCTGTGCACATAATGCCGTTTCATAAAATCTATACAGTACAGCAAATCAGTATCATTAAATGTACGGTGTTTAAAATCGAGCAATTTACGCAGATCACTGTCTTCATGCTCCTTAACAAATATATACGGACTATTGTCCATCCGTTGTACCAATTCCCGACATTTATTTATTATGGTTTTACGCTGCCCCCATGCAAATATAGAAGCAAAAAAGCCCATTATCTCGCGGTCTTGCTGCTGCGTAAAACTATGAGGGATACACACAGGGTCATCCTTTATAAAATCAGAGGTATTATACTGTTCAACTTTCTTATCCAGAAAAGATTTTAAGCTCGATATATCTCTTATATTCATTGCATCTTTCAGTTAAAATAATAATCAGCAATCAGCTAAGCAAAAACGGATCAAAGGTAATGCTTTTGTAGCGAACTGCTAAAAGTATATGAATAATGCCAATCAGCATTTGAGATTGTATTGGGTAAATGTTCATTTATTTTCTACTGTGCGCAATCACAGATTGCTTGCATTCCTTTTGGCCTAAGCCCCAAAAGGAATCAAAAAGTCTTTAGTGCCACGCTTCATAGGACGACCCGTTAGAGGGCTCAAAGGCTAAACAAAAAAACTCGCTCATGACTTTTGCATAATACGAACCGATAGCTAAGCTCAAACACGTTTTTGTTTTACGCCTTTCTCTCCCTACGGGTACCCCGTCCATAAAGCTAACGGCGCGGGCTAACGCACGATCTGGAGACGACAAATAAAGGGTTTTACTTGTAACTTGAACTGCCCAAAGGGCGAAGTAACTAGTAACTAGTAACTAATAAACAAACATATAATTTCAACTCCTGATTCGCATGAATAGCTATCTGAAAATTACACATAAATTTTTTCTATCATATAAAAAACAAATAAGGCAGAGAATCCTCTGCCCTACAACATATTGCTCAAAAGACTTATATTAGGTATCGAGACCTAAAAAAGTTCCATCTTTATCAAACTTTAGTTCTACCCTGTTATCGAGATCAATCTCATAACCGTACGGTTCTTTATTGATTTCAGTTATAACAGATCCTGCATAATGCTCGGCAACATAAGCCGGTATAGTCTCCGGAAGCAGATCTATAATACTTTGTGGGATTGCCTGAGTATGTCCGTCTACATCGTCCCATTCGCCTGACAGATCGAAGTCGATATCGAACCCGTTTTTCAGAGACACATCGTAGCTGTCATTGTCTTTTTCTACCAAGCGGGCTTCCTGTCCCTGAAAGTGAGTATCAAGAAACTGTCTCGCCTTAGCCGGCAAATCTACCACCGATATTTTTTCATCATCATCGCTGCAAGCTATAAATGCGAACGAGGCTGCCAGTAAGCTAAATACAAATAATAACTTTTTCATAATACGCTCCTTATTTAGTTGTGTAATTCTTTTATAAATGCGCCATTCTGGGAGAAAAGTGCCTTTGCTTCAAATTTGCGTTTCTCCATCTCCACCTTATAGAATACTTCGGTACCCTGTACTATCTTTTTACTATCATCCATTTTACAGTTGGGATACTTCGATGCTGCTGCGTTCTTCACAATTGCCGGAACCTGCGATTCGCGAATGTCAATACTGTAAGCCAGTAGATTACCATCTGCATCGTAATAGGCTTTATAGTCGGTACGCCCTATCTCAAATTCGGCTTCATATACATTTGCTGCCATTTCCCAATCTATGTCTCTTGCATTAGGAAAATCCTTTGCCAGTTGTTGTTGCAATGCTGTAGAAGGATGTGTATCGTGAGAGCGAAGAGCATTGTAGCCATCTATAAATTTTTCGATCTCTGCATTTGTATATTTCTTTGTAATAGTGGGTGTTGGCTGTGCTATTGCTGCTTGGCAGGAGATTAGCAACACAAGGGTTAACGCCAGTAAGTTTGCAATTTTCTTCATAACGGATATTTATTTGTTTATCGTAGTGCAAATATCCGGTAGCAAATCTGAAAAGATTTGGGAAAAACAGTCCTAAAAGAAGAAAAAATGAAATATTTCCGGAGCTTAACGGAATTTTAATTGAAATATATGTGCATCAGAATAATGATAGGCGATACGGAACTTATATATATCGGTAATAGACTTTACAATAGACAACCCCAATCCTGACGAAGACAGTGCATCTGCCCCTGCCGACCTGTAGCGCTCAAAGATATTTATACTGTCAGCCACAGGCAAACCGTCATTGGTAAGGGTAAGACTATCCGTATCAATGACAACATCGATCTTTCCACCTTTTATATTATGCGATACTGCATTTTTCACCAGATTGTTTATCATTATATAGGCAAGGTCTTTATTCATACTTACGGCAATGCTTTGCCTTTCTTGCAGACTGACCTTTATCTTTTTATGCTGAACAAGGTCTCCAAAGTCTTCGAGGGTTTCTTTCACTATTGTATTTATAACTACATCTTCGCTGGCAGGGAATTGCTTGTTCTTTATTTTCGACAACAATAACAAACTGGAATTTAATCGCTTCATTCGGCTCATACTACCCAGTATGGAATGAATATCTTCCACTTGCTTCTGATCGAGGCCTTCACCATCTATCATCATTTCCAGTTTGCCGACTGCAATGGCTAACGGCGTCTGCATCTCATGTGAAGCATTCTCTATAAAGTTTTTCTGCTCTCTGAAGGCATTGATATTATCTTCGAGCAGGCTTCTTACCGATTCGTTCAACTCCTTATATTCGGATATATCTGTCACAGGAAAATTTATCATTTTGGTATTTTCCAACCTGAACGCTTTCAGATTATCTAATAACTCATAGAACGGTTTGTTGCTGCGATGTATGATCTTCTTTATCACCACCACTATTGCCAAAGCAAGACATAGCCAGAGGGCTATAAGCAGATAAAGCATATTCTTTACCATATCGTCGCGCTCTACGGTCGATGTAAAAAATTTTAGTTTATAATACTGGCCATCCTGCTCGCAATAGAATGCTGTCGTCAGCATCCGCACCTCTTCATCTTCTTCTTCGGTGACAAAGTACACCTTGCTTTCGGAATATATCTCTTTAAAATCCTGAGCCTCCTCGTAAGAAATCTTTTCTACAATAATGTTGAGCGGATTGTGCTGTAGCATAGCTGTTACAAAATCGGGAGAATTATTGGCTTTATATACAAATTCCTGCTTCAGATTGTTAAGCCCTTCGTCTATCCCGTCATATACTTCCTTCATTTGTATGACAAAGTAAATGATAGACCAAACGAATATAACCAGCATAAATACGGCTGCCAGCCTTAGTGTAAGATGATTAGATAGTTTCATAATATCATTTTATAACCGACTCCGTACACATTTTCCAATACTATTTCTGCACCGTTGTCCTTCAACTTTTTACGCAAATTCTTAACTTGGGCATATACAAAATCGAAGTTATCGGCCGAATCTATATTATCGCCCCATACATGCTCTGCCAGCACTTCTTTTGTTATCAGGCGGTTCATGTTGGCAGCAAAAAAAGACAGTATATCAAATTCCTTGCGGTTGAGCTTCAGTTCTTCTCTCCCGATAAATACCATACGGCTTTTAAAATCTACTGACAGATTTCCCAGTGTCAACACCTCTTTTCCATCGAGAAGCTTCCTTCTCAGAACAGCTTTTATGCGCGCATGCAGCTCTGCCAGATGAAACGGCTTGGTCAGATAGTCATCAGCCCCCAGATCAAGCCCTGCAACCTTATCTTCAAGCGAGTCTTTGGCAGATATTATAATAGTATTGGCAGCCTGTCCGCCCTTCTTCATTTCTTCCAGTATCATGAGCCCACTACCTCCGGGCAGTGAGATGTCGAGCAATATACAATCATATTCGTATAACTGTACTTTCTCTATTCCCGAAATGTAATCAGTAGCCTTCTCTACGATATAGCCTTCCGACAATAAAAAAGACTCGATAGATTTCAGTATTTCAAATTCATCTTCTATAATAAGTATTTTCATCCGATATATTTATACAGTCGATAAGATTCTGTATTCAAATATACTAAATCTTTCCATTAGCCATTTCCTAAAAAATCATATTTGTCTCAACAATCTGCTTTCCCGGTGGTTTATAAAATAGTTAAAATAGAATAGCTGTTATATTCAATAATTAATTAATTTTGGAACAAATTAGAGAACTTAATACAACTAACATGTTACTTGATATTCTGCCTGGAGATAGCATAAACATCTCAAATACGGGAGCAAGCTTGTCTTCTTTAGACCGCTTATTCGATCAGTTGCTCGATCACGCCATATCGCTGGGCATCAGGATCACAGCAGCCATTATAGTATTCATTATAGGGCGATGGGTGATCAGCTGGCTTCGGAAGTTTATCGACAGATTTCTTCTTCGCCGCCGTATAGAAGAAACGGTCAGGCGCTTTCTCGACAGCCTTGCTAACATAACATTGCAGATCATCCTGTTTTTACTGATTGTCAACATAATAGGCATTCAGACAACATCTTTTGCCGCCATCATAGCAGCAGTAGGACTTGCCGTAGGTATGTCGATGAAAGATAACTTGTCGAACTTTGCCGGTGGAGTAATGTTGTTGGTAAACAAACCGTTCAAGGTGGGTGACAGAATTGTGGCACAAGGATCGGACGGTACTGTACAGGCTATCGGAATCCTATATACGGTATTGCTTACAGGCGACAACATTACCATCTATGTACCCAACGGGCCATTGTCGACCGGAAGCATTACTAATTACTCGGCACAGAAAGAACGCCGAGTAGATATTTCCTTCAACATCAACTACGGAGTAGATGTCTATGACCTCAAAAATACACTTCTGACCATTATACAAACTAATACATTGATAAAACAAACTCCCGCTCCATTTGTAGGGGTAACTGCCGTCAACAACGGATCGATAGATGTAACTATACGCTCGTGGGTCAACAGCAGCGACTACAGCAGTGTAAGCGTAGCGTTGAATGAGGAAATATATAAGACGCTTAGCGAAAAAGGTATTTATGTACCATCCACACTAAGTGTCAAAATGCTAAAGGATTAAAAAATATTAAAACTCTTATTTATAATAAAAATTGGGCAGCTACATTTCGCATTCAGAAAGAAAAAAGGTAGATTTGTAGAAACTAATGCCAACTAAGTAATAAGGAAAATCATCTATAAAAAATAATTTATAATTTTAGAAGCTATGAGAAGGCAGAAATTCCAGACATTTCTTTCATTAATTGCACTGGTGGCTATACTGGCAACATCATGCAGCAAAAAGACAATTACCCCGCTGGCGAATTCATTGTTTACAACGAATCCGTCACCACTTGAGCTTGTCGGAACAAAAGTTCCGGTTACTATTAACGGACGTTTCCCTGCTAAGTGGTTCGAAAAAGAAACTACAATCACTGTTACTCCTGTACTGAAATACAAGGGTGGTGAGGCACTAGGTACCCCATATACATATCAGGGCGAAAAAGTTGCCGGAAACGGTATTGCCATCAACTACGAAAATGGTGGCGCAATAACAATGAGATCCGAATTCGATTACATTCCGGCAATGAAAAAATCCGAATTGTTCCTGAGATTCGATTTCTACCGTAACGGTAAAGTGATTCCGGGATTCTCGGATGTAAAGATTGCTGATGGTATAATAGCCACACAAGGATTAGCCAGTGCTGCTACAACAAATCCATCTCTGGCTCCTGATGCATTCCAACGCATCATCAAAGAAGCTTACGATGCCGACATCATGTTTCTTATCCAACGTGCAGAGTTGCGTTCAAGCGAATTGAACTCTTCTAATATGACTGCATGGAGAGACTTGGTAAAAGAAGCAGATGAAAATTCCCGTAAAAATCTGAATGTAGAAGTTTCGGCTTATGCATCTCCTGACGGTGGCCGCGAATTGAATGAGAAGCTGGCAGAAAAACGTGAACAGAATACAACCGACTATCTGTCTAAAGAATTTAAGAAACAAAATATCGACACTGAGATCAATGCCAGATATACGGCTCAGGACTGGGAAGGATTCCAAAAGCTGGTTCAGGCATCAAGCCTTCAGGACAAAGACCTTGTACTGAGAGTGCTGTCTATGTACCCTGATACCGAAACAAGAGAAAGGGAAATTAAGAATATTTCAGCTGTATATTCAGGTCTTGCTGAAACTATCCTGCCTAAACTTCGCCGTTCGCGCCTTGTTGCAAACGTAGAAGTTATCGGCAAAACAGACCAGGAACTGCAACAACTGGCAGGCAGCAATCTTACCGGGCTTACAGTAGAAGAATTGCTTTATACTGCAACTCTGGATGGCGTATCTAAAGAAAAAATATATTCTCACATCACTCAGAAATTCCCTAACGACTATCGCGGATGGAATAACTTAGGTGCTTACTATTACCAAAACGGCCAATCATCGAAAGCCGCTCAGGCATTCAGCAAAGCAGCAAGTGTAACAGCTCTGGCTCCTGAAGCTAACATGAATCAGGCTCTGTTGTCTCTGTCGGAAGGTAATACTGCAAAAGCTGAACAACTATTGGGTAATGCAGCCGGAGCTAGCAATCTGGGTGAAGCGATGGGACTATTGTACCTGCAAAAAGGCGATTACAATAAAGCAGTGCAATCATTTGGCGATACTAAGTCAAACAATGCAGCTCTGGCTCAGATAATGACTAAAAACTATAATAAGGCGCAACAAATTTTGAGTGCTGTACCTAGCAAAGATGCTACAACTTATTATCTGTCTGCTATTGTAGCAGCCAGAACTAATAATGCATCAGGCGTTGCCGGAAATCTGAAATCGGCTCTGGACAACGGTATATCAGCCGGCGAAATATTGAATGATATAGAATTTACTAAATTCCTCAACAATTCGGATATCAAGAATATGTTATTCTGATTAAGGAATTACTCCAAAATAAAATAAACCCGGTAGAGTTTCTATCGGGTTTATTTTATTATAATACATTGTATTATACTCTTATTATTTTATTTCCAATGCTGTTTTCTTCTTCGCGATACAGAGTAAACCAAAGGCAGTAAGCAATCCGTTAAACAATAATATCTCATAACCCACCTGATAACCATACTCCTTCAACAAAAACATTTCAAGTACAAAACTTAGCAAAGGAGCCAGAATACAGACAAACGGCACTATCTTGTCTTTTATATTCATCTTGGTAAACAGCCCGAAAAAGAATAAGCCAAGCAACGGGCCATAGGTATAAGAAGCCACTTTATATATGGTGTCGAGAATATTTTCCTGCTGTACAGAATCTATAATAAGTATTACAATAAGGAACGCCAGACTAACCAAGACATGCACTGTTTTGCGTGTTTTCTTTGCCTTTTGGGCATCTTCCCTGTTTATATTCAACAAATCGACACAAACCGAAGTAGTAAGGGCCGTAAGAGCCGAATCGGCACTGGAGAAAGCGGCAGCAATAATACCTATCGTAAAAAATATGAGAACAGGCAATCCCAGATATTCGGTAGCAAGCATCGGCAATATCTGATCCGATTTTTCGGGTAAAGCAATACCATATTGGGCAGCAAAAAGCAAAAGAAGAACTCCTAACGACAGAAACAAAAAATTGATAGGCGCAAATGCAAAGCCGTAAGTCACCATATTCTTCTGGGCATCTTTAAGGCTTTTACACGTAAGGTTCTTCTGCATCATATCCTGATCGAGCCCCGTCATAACGATTGTAATAAACACACCGCTAAGAAATTGTTTGAAAAAATTCTGCTTCGATGCCCAATCGTCAAATACAAAAATACGGGAATGTTCGTTGTTGCTAACGGCATCTATAACCTGAGGTATATTCAAATCCATTTTAGATGCTACCTGCCATATAATGAGTATTACGCCCAGCAACAGACATGATGTCTGCAATGTATCTGTCCATATAATAGTCTTTATTCCGCTGCGGAAAGTATAGCCCCAGATAAGCAGGATAATGCCGGCAACAGTAACCCAGAACGGAATATTCCATTGACTGAAAACCAGTGCCTGCAATATCATCGCCACCAGATAAAGGCGTGCTGCGGCTCCGATGATCTTAGATAAGATAAAGAATGAAGCGCCTGTTTTGTATGAATGAAATCCGAAACGTTGTTCCAGATATCCGTATATAGTTGTCAGATTGAGCCGATAATACAATGGCAACAACACATAGGCTATAACAAAATAACCGACCACAAAGCCGAATACCATCTGCATATATGTCATGTCGAAACTGCCCACCATTCCGGGAACAGACACAAATGTAACGCCGGAGATAGATGTACCCACCATTGCTATGGCTACAACGAACCAGGGCGATTGCCTGTTACCGAGAAAAAAAGCTTCATTATCGCTACTTTTACGGCTTACGAAATAAGATATCAGCAGCAAGGCACCGAAATATACTGCGATAACTATTAATATATATATACCCATAATTCTAAAAAAAATGATATAGAATCGAAACCCTATTCAATTATATGTTCCACCCCGTTATCCATGCAAAAATAGGCTAATTTCAGGACATATTATATCCGATGTCTTATTTTTATATCAGGGAAAGAAGAACTGACAAAAAGTCCGGCTAAATTGTTAAAATAGCAATAAAGGATTTCATCTCGGTTAAAAGTGTTAAAAAATAGAGTTATCCCGTACCAAGTGTATGATTTTTGTGTTTACATTTGAAATAAAAAAAAGAGTTTAATAAATTAAAAGATACTTGCATATGAAAAATTTTTGGAAAAATGTTTCAACCTATGTTGTGGTTGCATTAGTGAGTATAGGCGCTACATATGGCATGTACAGCTACATGGACTATCGTAAAGGCTACAGTTCATCTGACACATACAACTATGGTCACGAGTTTGACCAAAGTGGCGTGCATCTGGCCAGCCTTACTGCCGACGGTTACCCAGATTTTACCAAAGCTGCAGAAAACTCTATCCATGCGGTAGTACACATCAAGTCGACAGTAAAAGCTCAGTCTTCATCTTCGCCTCAACGGCAGGGTAGACAGAGAATGATCGATCCGTTCGAATTCTTTTTCGGGAATCCCGGCGGTGGCGGAGACAATTATCAATATGGCAGTCCGCAGCCTAGTGTAGGATTCGGTTCAGGCGTCATTATTTCTAAAGATGGCTACATTGTTACCAATAATCACGTAATCGAAAAAGCTGACGAAATAGAAGTTACACTAAATGATAACAGTAAATATACAGCTAAGCTTATAGGTACTGACCCTCAGACCGACATAGCCTTATTGAAAGTCGAAGGGAAAGATTTGCCTTATATCCCGTTCGGAAACTCCGACAATCTGAAAGTAGGTGAATGGGTACTGGCCGTAGGAAACCCTTTCAACCTGACATCAACCGTTACAGCCGGTATCGTAAGTGCCAAAGGGCGTGGAGGAATCGGATCGTTCAATCAGGGAAATATCCAGTCATTTATCCAGACTGATGCCGCTATCAACAGAGGTAACAGTGGTGGTGCACTGGTAAATACCAACGGAGAACTGATAGGCATAAACACAGCCATCTATTCACAGACCGGAGACTTTGCAGGTTATGGCTTTGCCGTACCTATCTCGATTGCCGGAAAAGTGGTTGCCGACATTAAAGAATTCGGAACTGTTCAGCGTGCCGTTCTCGGTGTAATGATACAGGATATATCTACAGCAAAAGAGGCCGATCCCGAAAAGACTAAAAATATAAAGGTAAATGAAGGTATTCATGTGAGTGGATTTGCAGAAATGAGTCCTGCCAAACAAGCCGGAGTAGAAGAAGGTGACGTAATAACCGCAGTGAACGGAGTAAAAGTAAAAAATGTAAGTGAGCTTCAAGATCAGATCAACAGGTTCCGTCCGGGTGACAAAGTAAAACTGGATATTGTAAGAGGTGCAGCCAATAAGAACATTGACGTTACACTTAAAACCAGTACAGGCAGCACTTCGGTAGTGAAGAAAGAAGATGCTGTAGGATCGGCAGGTGCAGCGTTCAAAGAACTTACTACTGAAAAGAAGAAACAGCTGGGCATCAGCTATGGAGTGGAAGTAGCAGGTGTAGACAATGCCGGCAAATTCCACAAGGAAGGTATAGCAAAGGGATTTGTTATATTGAAGATCAACAATCAGACTGTATCTTCGCCTGTCGAAGTGGAAAGAATAATACAGGCTACAAGCAACAGTCAGGACAAAGTTCTGTTTATATCAGGTATAACATCTAACGGAGAACGAAAATATTATGCCGTAGATCTGAGTGAATAAATAACCAATCAGATTCTTAACAATGAAAAACGCTTAAGCATGAAACAAAATACATGCTTAAGCGTTATTTATATAGAAGCCTGTTTATAAATAAAATTTATAATAAGACAAATACATTAATTGAATATTATTAACAATAGCCTTCTCATAATAAAGGGAAGCAGATAGGCTATGTTTGCTATTTTTTTACTATATTTGCAAACATTTTTGGAACATTCTAACATATATATCTATATATGAGGCAGTTAAAAATAACAAAGTCAATTACAAATCGTGAAAGTGCGTCTTTAGACAAGTATTTACAAGAAATTGGCCGAGAAGATCTTATTACAGTTGAAGAAGAAGTAGAGTTAGCACAAGCCATTAAAAAAGGTGACAGGGCTGCATTGGAAAAACTAACGAGAGCTAATTTAAGGTTCGTGGTTTCCGTAGCCAAACAATACCAAAATCAAGGGCTGAGCTTACCCGATCTTATCAACGAAGGGAATCTGGGACTGATTAAAGCTGCTGAGAAGTTCGACGAAACCAGAGGATTTAAATTTATCAGTTATGCGGTATGGTGGATTCGCCAATCCATATTGCAGGCACTAGCAGAACAATCGCGTATCGTACGCCTTCCGCTCAATCAAGTAGGCTCGCTAAACAAAATTAGCAAAGCTTTCTCTAAATTTGAGCAGGAAAACGAACGCAAGCCATCAGCTGAAGAGCTAGCCGAGCAACTGGACATACCGGTAGATAAAATTGCAGACTCGCTAAAGGTTTCGGGACGTCACATCTCAATGGATGCACCTTTTGTAGAAGGTGAAGACAACAGCTTACTGGATGTACTTGTAAACGACGATGCTCCGATTGCCGACCGCACATTGATAAACGAATCGCTCCAGCAGGAGATCGAACGTGCATTATCGACATTGACGGAAAGAGAAAGCGAAATTATCAAGATGTTCTTCGGAATAGGGTATCAGGAAATGACCCTTGAGGAGATCGGTGATAAATTTCAACTCACACGAGAACGTGTCCGTCAGATTAAGGAAAAAGCAATCAAGCGTCTACGCCAAAATTCACGAAGCAAATTACTAAAAAGCTACTTGGGGTAACAGAGACTGTTGCAATCAAGTTAAAATGATAAAGAGAACCGGAATCGGTTCTCTTTTTTTGTTGCACCGAATTCACTTCAAAATTTATAGCCCAAACTGAAGCGAAATAGTTGATTATTGACCCGACTATTCTTTCCTGTTGCACCAGTCAGCCCATACTGATATGCCAGACCTGCATAAATTTTATCTATCTCTATTCCTCCACCGACATTCAATCCGAACTCAAATCGGCTATATATGTCATAAGTAGAGAACTCATTAATAGTATTATTTTTATAATCATAATTACTATCCCCGAAAAGCCCGCATTTCAAATATGGTCCGAGATCTATTATTAGTTTTGTGTTCTCGGAAAGCGGCTGTCGAAAAGATAAATTTACGGGAATTTCCAGATTATACCTTTCGACAGAACCTTTTACTATGTATTCATCTGATTCGAACCCAAATTGGAAATATGAAAATAATACGGAAGGCTGCAAATATATTTTTTCTGATAAATAAAAATCATAAGTAGGCCCAATATGAAATCCCAAACGATAATTAGATAAATCATGCTTTACCAATGTACAATAATCCAAGCCACCTTTCACTCCCCATTGTGCATACAACGCGAAAGGAACAAGAATAAACAGATATAGTAGTATTCTCTTTTTAATCATAAGATAAATTTTAAGATATTATAATCACTATTAGATAATTAACTAAACAACTAATCTTTTTTTACAATTTTTAATCCTCGCCACACATTTCCAAAACGACCACACGTATATACCTCTCCTGCTTTTAATGTAGGATAATTCATTTTAGAAGTTTCTTTTATTGAATTAGCCCAGCGACCTGCATCACTCCATGAAGAAAAACCTGGCACATCTATCAAATTTAGAGAAATGGCAAATTTAACTTGATTTGCAAAAACATGTGTATACTTATCTTCATTATACTTTATTACTTCTTCATCAAGAATAATTGTATACATATGTGTTCGATTAGTTACCAAAACCGCCTGAGCTTTCTCCAGTTGATTTGGCTCCGTAAGCCATCCTTTCAAAAAATTATATAAAGGCTTCACTCCATATTTAGCATATTTAACAATTTCACTACCAGAAATATCAGGATTATAAACTGGTATTATCGACAACTCCCCACTTGCACCAGGTACAAGTAGTTTAACTGGAGGAAACTGTCTTATGGTTTGCATACCTTGTATACTTTCAGAAAAATTATCTCTTAATTTTGTTTCTAAAACAACTCCTCGCCAACCAATACGCAATTCATCCGCATTTGTCTTACTCCATCCAATCCAGTTTTTTTTATCAGTCCAACCGCTAACGCCCGTTTCCGTATATACAAACCAATTATAATGATAAAACTTACCCCTTATCCTCCTGTCCTTACTAAAATTCACAGTAGGAGTAACCGATGTTTGAAAAATATTTTGGATTATTTTTCCAGCCCAAGTCTTTCTTTTATCTGAGAAAGTCTGAAAACTGTCATAATCGGGGCCGATAGGAGCAGGCTTACTCAACGAAGGTGTACTATACCAATTATTAAGGTCAATATCTAAATTCTCTATTTCATAGCACTCGCCTTCATCGACAAGAACTATATCATCTACATTCTCCTGATAAGTATCTATTAATAATATATCCGGTGCAAGCTCATAAACTTTTTCTCCCACCGAATCCTTCCTAATGATATTTTCAGAAGCCATCAATTGGAGAAACTCCTTTTCTTTGTCTTTTGGATATTTATAAGTTCCTTCCGGAGTAATTTTTATCACTTCATCCAAAACCTCCAATTCGCCAAAAGGATTAAGCAATGCAGCAAATTTCACATTCGGCACTAGAGTATCATATCCTAAAGCTTCATAATAGGTTATCCCCTCTTCCAACATACCACCAGGAGCTACCTTTTCTATAAGAGCAGCTAATTCTTCCGAGATAAAAACATCATTCATATCCACTTCCTCGAGCATACTCACAAACTCGTCTTCCGAAGTTTCCTCGTCTTCCGAAATTTCAGCAGATTTCAATCGTCTATTGTAACTACCAGAATTAATTACATTTACCAAATCTTCGGAGGAAGAAAAAGATAAACGAGTGTTCACATCCTTTTTCAGACTCAAAAGTTTAGTACTTTCCTCCGAATAATGGTTGTCATCCGTACAATTTAAATTGATAAACACCAGAACTAAAATAATAAGTAAAAATGAAAGTTTTTCCATAAGAATTATTTTTAATAAATAAAAAATAAATTTAATTAAAAATAAACAAATCGACAAGCTAATCAAATAAGAAATTGGAATATCTCAAATTTTTGGCAAATCTTGTGGTATTAACTAAATAATAATTGACAGTCCCTTGCCCTGTCTGCAATACAATACTTTATACCTCATCCGTAGTATTAAACATACTGAATTACTATCACCTCCATTTCAATGGAAACGCATAATTTTGTCAAAAAAAAGATAGAATCTAAACTTTTTATTATTAACTTGCGTTCAAACTAAATACGAACTACTTAAAAACAATACAAAATGGGAAAATTTGAAATCAAAAAAAGAAAAAACGGGGAATTCCAATTTGATCTTAAAGCAAGTAACGGTCAGGTTATTTTGACCAGTGAAGGATATACCACAAAAGAAAATTGCAAAAACGGTATCGAATCAGTTAAGAAAAACAGTCAGGTAGACGCTCGTTTCGATAAACTGGAAGCGAAAAACGGTAAGCCGTACTTCAATCTGAAAGCTACAAACGGACAGATTATTGGTACAAGTGAAATGTACGAAAGTGTTGCCAGCCGCGATAACGGAATTGCTTCTGTTAAGAAAAATGCTCCTGATGCAGATGTAGTAGATCTTACTGTGGAGAAAAAATAAGTAAAAAGAAATAAAGAAAGTTCGGCGAAGACTCAGAAATGGGTCTTCGCTTTTTTTATGTATTTACTACTATTTTATCTATATATAGCTGATAGAGTTCAGCACTACAATTTACAACAAGCAGGAAAAGTAATAGAAAATAAACATAGTGCAAAAGCATTACATTCGTTACATTTTAGTTAAAATTCAGTGTACTAGTTCATAGGGTTAGTTACACTTCGTTCCGTTGAACGATGTTTCTGGTGTACTAGAAAGAAATATAATTTAGACTAGCAAGCTAGTAAACTAAAAACTAGTAAACTCGTTACTTTGGCTCCGCTTCGCTCTGCCGATCGTTGATTCGTTACATTTTAGTTAAAATCTTAATTGCATCTAACAATATAAATCGTTAACCGAAGTAAAAAATAGCTGATATTAAAGAACATAACATACAGGATAAGATTTTTAATAAATTTTTCTTTCTTTTAATCTTGTTCATTAAAATATTTTATCATACTTTTGCTTTTAAATAAATCAAAAAGATACAATCCTATCCATTCTCTAATCAAAAAGTACATTTAAAATTGATTTTAACAACTTTAAATATTTTGATTATGAAGATTTATCCTTTTAGTAAAAGAGTTTGTTTGGTTATCCTGTTATCCGGTCTGCTTCCGGCGATATCAGCCAAAGCCCAGAAAGGCATTGACGTCGACTTCGGAGCAGACCTTGTTAGTTCTTATGTATGGCGCGGCTATAAACAAGCCGGGGCAAGTGTACAACCCGGTATCAGTGCCAGCATCAGCGGATTCACTCTGGGAGCATGGGGTTCAACAGACATTTCCAGCTCGGGTGCCAAAGAAGTCGACTTTTACGCATCGTACGAAAACAGTGGGTTCAAAGCTATGGTGACGGATTACTGGTGGGATGGCGAAGGTACATACCGCTACTTCAGTAGTCCGAATGAAGGTTACAACGGTCATTATCTGGAAGCCACACTGGGTTATACACTACCCGAATCTTTTCCACTAAGCATCACATGGAACACCTTCGTACTGGGTAAAGGCAACAAAAAAGCCGATGGGGACAACTCCTACTCTACCTATGTAGAACTCGCTTATCCATTTTCGGTAAAAGGTGTAGACATGGGAATAGCGGCAGGTTTCACTCCTTGGGAAAGTGCAGTGTATGGGTCTACAGGTTTCAACTTCACATCAGTTACGCTACACGCATCTAAGAGTATTAAGATCACCGACTCGTTCTCATTGCCTGTATTTGCCAATGTAATATGCAACCCGCACAGAGAGGATATCCATTTTGTATTCGGCATATCAATTAAGTAATTCTAAAACATTTATCAATATGAAGAAAATTGAAGCAATCATCCGTAAATCGAAGTTCAATGAGGTACGCAGCGCCTTGCACGAAGCCGATATAGACTTTCTGTCGTGGTGGGACGTAAAAGGACAGGGCAGCGCCCGACAAGGGTTAATATTCAGAGGGATAGCATATGATGTGAATGCTATCGACCGTATTTACATATCATTTGTAGTAAGAAACATCAATGTGGAGAAATCCATAGATGCCATTCTGAGAGCAGCATACACAGGTGAAAGCGGGGACGGACGAATATTCGTATCCAGCATAGAGCAATCTATACGCATCCGCACTGGCGATCATGGTGACGAATCGTTGTACGACAAAGAGGAAGAAGAGAAGTAAAGATTGAGGTTAATTAGGGAAAAAAACAAAAGTATATGAAACGCATATTATTCAAACATATCACAGCATTATTATTCATATTGATAGCCATTCCTACAGCCGTGATGGCTCAGGATTCGCTAACGACAACAACAGAAACCATTCAGGTGGCAGCAGTGGCTCCCGTAACTGAAGAAATAGCTATAGTAGACGAAACACAAACTCTAAACTCAGGAAACACTGCATGGATCATCGTAGCTACCATATTGGTAATGCTGATGACAGTTCCCGGACTTGCTCTGTTCTATGGAGGACTTGTACGCCAGAAGAATGTACTAAGCATCATTATGCAATGTCTTATCATTACCGGAGTGATCAGTATCCTCTGGATCGCATTCGGATACAGTTGGGTATTCGGTACTGCTTTCATGGATTCCGGTAATGCAGTGGGAGCTGTAATCGGAGGATTTGACAAAGTATTCCTTAAAAGTCTCACGCTAGAAACATACATGGACGGACCGGGCATACCTGAAATCCTGTTCGCTTTGTTCCAATGTATGTTTGCAGTTATCACACCTGCCCTCATCATCGGAGCATTTGCCGAAAGGATTAAATTCTCCGGCTTCCTTGTCTTTACCATACTGTGGGCTATTGTAGTCTACAACCCGATGGCACACTGGGTATGGGGTGGCGGCTGGCTCATGGAAATGGGAGCCATCGACTTTGCCGGAGGTACAGTAGTGCATATCAATGCGGGTATTTCGGCTCTGGTAATGGCCATCATGCTCGGACGCCGCAAAGGCTTTAAGACAATAGGGCATCCATTTACCCCTCACAATATTCCGTTCGTATTTATTGGTACAGCACTACTATGGCTAGGCTGGTTCGGCTTCAATGCCGGTAGCGGTCTTGCGGCAGACGGTCTTGCGGCAAATGCTTTTCTGGTAACACACCTGGCCACCTGTGTAGCTGCTGTAGTATGGATGAGCATCGAATGGATCATGTATAAAAAACCAACTATCGTGGGATTCTGTACAGGAGCTGTAGCCGGACTGGTAGCAATTACACCCGCTGCCGGAACAGTAGATGTGCTAGGTGCATTTGCTATCGGAGGAATCTCGGCTTTGGTGTGCTTCTGGATGGTAGCCTATGTAAAATCAAAACTGAAATATGATGATTCACTAGACGCATTCGGTGTACACGGTGTAGGCGGTATAGTCGGTTCTATACTGACCGGAGTGTTTGCAACACAGTCTATCACCGGAGCAGAGGGCGTACAGGGCGCTCTGTACGGTGACTGGAATCAGCTATGGATACAAATAGTAGCTACTGCGGCATCTGTGGCATACAGCGCAATACTGACATTCATCCTGTTCTTTATTGTCAACAAGACAATCGGTTTAAGAGTGTCTAAAGAAGATGAATCTGTTGGTCTTGACATCTCTCAGCATGGGGAAATCGCTTACAGCGAAGACGAATAAAGATTCAACTATACTATTGAAAACACACAACGAGAAAGTGGGGGCATATCGTCCTCACTTTTCATTATGTAGACACTGGACGATCATTTGTATAGAAGAAAAATACACAACTGCTTACCCATATCGGGCAGCCGCTTAGCCCATTGCTTTACAGTCTGTGTCTTTATATACTCATTGTCGCAGGTAATATTCATGGCAATGCAAAGCTTCGTAGCGGGATTACAATGCTTGAGTATATCCTCTACCAGTTTCTGATTGCGGTATGGTGTCTCTATGAATATCTGAGTCTGGTGATCGTGGTATATAGAGTGCTCCAACTGTTTCAATTTCTTCACTCTGTCGCCACTATCTACCGGGAGATAACCCTGAAAGGCAAAGCTCTGCCCGTTGAAACCTGATGCCATAAGCGACAGCAATATGGAAGAAGGTCCGACCAATGGCACTACCTTATAGTCACGATGCTGGGCAATGGCTACGATATCACTTCCCGGATCGGCAATAGCAGGACAACCGGCTTCGGATATAATACCGACACTAAAGCCCTTTTCTATAGGAGTCAGATAGCTCTCCAGTTGCGTATGATCGGTATGCTTATTCAGCTCGAAGAATGTAAGCTCATCTATATTGATCGTACGGTCAACCTTCTTAAGGAAGCGTCGTGCCGAACGGATATTCTCTACTATATAGTATTTGATCTGGAGAATAATCTCCTTATTGTATGCGGGTAATACTTGTTCTACAGATGTTTCACCCAATGTCACCGGAATAAGATATAGAGATGGTTGCATATCGTCAGTCTTTTCGTTTAAATAAATAATAAGCCTTAGACTCCTGATCTTTGAGGCTGTCTACTACTTCATAATTTTGATACAGAAGCGGTAATCCGAAGAAGTAATCGAAGTTAAGCGATGCTTCGGACAGAATAATGAACTGTACCTTCTTCTCCCTGATATATTCTTCCTGCTCATTTCGCATTTCAGGAAAGACTGAATAGTCCAGATTCGGAGATACAAAGTACTTAACCGATGGCACTATGCCTGTCTCCGTAAACACCGTATTTCCCAGATCGAGCCCCAGATTGAGTAACGAGGGACCTTTCTCTTTCTTTATTATGGTACTGAAACGGGAAACGCCTTTATCCGGCTGTTCTGTCCTCAGTTCATCAAAAGTATATCCGAACAGATTAATCTGTTTCATACCTATATAGAAGGTTATCAGAGCAATAATTGGGTAAAGATACCACGAAGAGCCCAGTCTTATATATCTGCAAATGAAAAGACAACCTAGCGCGGCATACACAAAGAACGGTATGGTATAATATGGTATATTCTTCACAGATATGTAAACAGCTGCATACAAAGAGAGGAAGGATAAAGCAATAGCGATTCCTCCCAACTTGTTCTTAACCTGCATAAAAGGAAAGACAAACGCTCCAATAATCATAACAATGAATATGGGAGAACCGAAACGGATAGATTGATAGAATGTAGAATACAATCGCTCTATAATCTGCCCGATAGTGCCCGGATTCGAATATGACTTATTTAATACGACATATACATGCCATGCTTCACCCAACGCTCCGTTCAATGCGAAATACAATACTAAAGGCAGCGTAACGATCAAGATACCCAATAGTAAAGCACCCAGATCCTTTAACAATCCCCGATAATCTTTATTCAGTATAATATTGACAAATATAGCAGCCAAAGGAAACACCCAGAAGACAACCAGATTGCTCTTTATAAACAGTACGGCCGACAGCATTATTCCATGCACAAGCATATAAGCGGCATTGTGACCTTGAGTATTTCGATTGTCAAAATAAAGGAGGAATAAGTACAGACTGACACATTCCGCAGCAAGTACAAACTCTTCGGCAGAACCGCCTGTAGCTGTATATGACAACATCAGCGAGGGTAATAATACTGCAACAAGGAAAGCATATATCTTGTCCAGATAGACACGCCCGATAAGGTATGTGAAGCTCACAATCAGCACCCACGTTATCCCCTGTATGAAATACATCCCAAGAAAGGAAGTATTCGAGATAAGATAACCTATGCCGTATATAAAGAAGATGAGAGGCCCTTTATGATCGAACGTGTCGGCATAAGGAACTTTTCCATTAAAGATACCTTTTCCGATATTAAAATACAGGTTCACATCAGCCCATTCATTAATCGGGTATAGTGGAGACATTTTGGAGCAAAAGAACAGTAGCAGGAAAGTATAGACAAAAAGGAAGATAAAAATGAACTTATCCTCTAAAATCTTATTTTTAATCGTGCCATCAATCAGCATATATTCTATTTAATCCATTCTTTTATACTAGAGCCTGTAAAGATAATATTATGATTTGGCTCTGGCAATTACTATTTCAAAGATCACTTTTATTTTTATTCTGTCGATGGTGTCAACTGTAGACTGATCACTGTTAACTGAATATATCCTATAGATAAACTCATCCGTTCTTCTTCACATTTTTACTCAAATTGATTTATGGATATAATACTGCACTTTATAATTTACCTTACCTTTGTATCCTCTAAAACATTGACGCATGACCGATTTACCTATTGACTTTATAGCACGTACAAAGCCTTTACTGAAAACCGACTGGGACAAATTTGTTGCAGCTTTAACAGCAAATCCTCCCACAAGCATCCGCCTGAATAAGGTGAAAAGCAACAACTATAAACCGGATACCGAAAACATCTTGTGGTGCGATGCCGGATACTATCTCAACAAGCGGCCACAGTTTACTTTCGATCCGCTATTTCATGCCGGATGCTACTATGTGCAGGAAGCCTCATCTATGTTTATCGGACAAGCTCTCAGACAATACATATCCGATGATGTGAAAGTGCTGGATCTTTGCGCCGCTCCCGGTGGCAAATCAACACTGATAGCAGACCTGATAAGCGAAAACAGCCTGCTTGTTTCTAACGAGGTGATCCGTTCCCGCGCTCATATCCTGTCAGAGAATATAACCAAATGGGGCAAACCGAATACCATTGTCACCAACAACGATCCTGCGCAAATAGGCAAACTTAATAACTTCTTCGACATCATACTTGTCGATGCACCTTGCTCGGGAGAGGGTATGTTCCGCAAAGATGAAGGAGCTATAAGCGAATGGTCTGTCGACAATGTAAAGCTCTGCAAAGAACGTCAACAACGTATTCTGGCTGATATATGGCCTGCACTGAAACCCGGCGGACTTCTTCTGTACAGTACCTGTACATACAATATGGAGGAGAACGAGCAGAATGTGCAATGGATAAGAGATGAACTGCAAGCCGAAGTGCTCCCCGTCGCGATAAAGGATGAATGGGACATTAGCCCCTCGTTTGCAGATGATATCCACGCATACCGCTTCTTCCCTCATAAGACAAAGGGAGAGGGATTCTTCTTCGCGTTGCTGAGGAAGACCGGTACAGAGCAGGAAGACAGTATCAGCTTTAAGAAGTCAAAGAACAATAAGGATCAGAAAACAAAGGTTAAGCTCGACACTCAGTATCGGGACTATATCAGAGATAAAGACAACTATACATTCTATCAAAAGGGTGAAGCATGGCACGCTTTTCCATCTGTACTACATAACGATCTGCTCATGGTGCAATCTAGACTCAATACCATATCAGAGGGTGTTTGTCTGGGTGAGTTTAAAGGCAAGGACTTCATACCAAGCCAATCACTGGCAATGAGCAATAGTCTCAATATCAAAGCATTCAACTCTACCGTAATAGACTGGCATACAGCCATATCTTACCTACGTAAGGAGGCTCTTACTCTGACAGACCAGCCAAAAGGGTATATACTATTGACATACAATAATATACCTCTCGGTTTTGTGAAAAACATAGGGAACAGGGCAAATAATCTCTACCCTCAGGAGTGGCGGATTCGCTCGGCTAATGTGCCGGAAGAAATTGTTGAAGTATTACGCTGACCGGCTATTATCCTTTTACAAAACCCAAAGCTCGTCCTACTTTGCTAAAAGCACGAAATCCGTTATATATCCATTTTTTAGACTTCATAATATCTGTCACAAATCCGTTCTGATCAAGATAATACAGACGGATAAGTTTTTGCGTCAGTTGCTCGGAAAGCAGTTCACGACACACCTGTAACTTCTCTTTATATATAATCTCTCCTCCTACCTGCGTACTGAAACCTTCCATGTTGTAAATAACGATGAATACATCTACATAGCGCACAGGCAGTTGATCGATAGCTATCCCCTGATAAAACAGTTTCCAGTCGGATATAACTTTTAGCTCCTCGCTATACAAACCGTATTTTTCAAAGTTAGAACGATGAATGAAAAACGCCTGATGGCACAGGAATCCGGCGAAAAGGTCATAAATTGAGAAACGCCAGTCACGCCCTTTATACGAGGTATCGGGTGTCAGTTTCCCTTCCTGCTCCATATAGAAGCTACCACAGATAAAAGCTTCGTGCGGATCGCCTTCAAATATCTTCTCCAGCACATCATTTGCATAAAGTGCATCGCCCGAATTAAGGAAGTAAAGGTATTCCCCCTTAGCCTGACGGATGCCCTTATTCATAGCGTTGTATATCCCGCTATCCTTTTCGCTCACCCAGTATGCGATCTTATCCTTATTTTCCTCTATCAACTCCACACTGCCGTCTGTGGACTTACCATCGATTATTATAAATTCATAATCGGTAAAAGTCTGTGACAGCACGCTGTCCATTGTCTTTTTCAGACCAGCCTTGTCATTGAGGTTTATGGTTATTATAGATAGTTTCATCTTAGTTTATAGTTATTAGAGTTCTAGTTTACTAGTTGCTACTTAGTACACCCTTCTTCTATTTCCTTCTCGATTCTATTAAAAAGGGATTCACTGCTACTAATTTCTGATATAACATCAGCATAGCAGCGGCCTTACGCAGGCTGTAACCCTTTGCATAATATATCTGCACTTTGTACATCCGCTTTATACGTTCTATTATTGCCTTGCGGAATCCCCGATGTGTATATTTATCGAATTCGTGCAGCAGATATACCATCCATGCGGTTTGGTTCAGTGGTTTCAGTGTCGACGACATCCCCCCCAGATGCTGCCTGTAAACAGCCATATATTCAGGCAGGAACTTTATCTTTCCCGATAATGAAACGATCAGTTGCAACGCAAAGTCACCATTCTTCACCGTATAATACCAATCGGGGGTTTTATGTGCCTCCTTGCGGAAAAAGATCGAAGCTGTAAGCAAACCCCAGTCTTTCTTGATAAGGTCTTCGGTTGTCAGCACATCGCGTTCCATTTCTATATTTTCATCCAATACACCACACATCAATGTATGCACTTTATGGGAACACATTGCAAAATCGGGATTGGCTTCCATAAAGTCTACCTGCTTTTGTAATTTATATGGATCTGTCCAGTAATCGTCACCATCGCACAGGGCTATATATTTTCCCTGTCCGCTCTCAATATTGTTTATCCAGTTAAGCATCATGCCCTGATTGGGGTCATTTAGCCTAAGGCGGATAATATCGGGATATTTTTTCTGATATTCGATACAAATGGCACGTGTAGTGTCGGTACTGAGGTCTTCCCCGATCACTAGTTCGAAAGGGAAAGTAGTCTTCTGCGAAACAACACCTTCTATTGCTTCCGCTATAAATTTCTCATGATTGTATGTAATCATGGAAACCGAAACCATTATATCTTTTTCTTCTGTCATTCTGTATTACAGATTATTACCTTCACATTTTAACTAAAATGTAACAACCAACGGTCACAGAAGCGAAGTGTATGTAAAGGTAACGTTTTTACTTAATTTTCGTTCGTTGTTACTTTTTGCCTGATCTTATACGTAAAAATTATTTTAACTAAAAAGTAACGAAAGTAATAGATTTCCCTTGTTTTTATTCTTCATTACTTTTCTTTAGTTGCCACGATTTTTATATGAGGCTATCCGAAAATGACTTTAGTTAAAACAGGAGGCAACTATAATTTTAACTAAAATGTAACGAAAGTAACGATTTCTCCTGTTTTTATTTTCTATTACTTTTTCTTTTAATTATAAGCTAAAATGCTAAACGCCATCAACTATATATAGATAAAACCGAATAAATCTGACAAATCGGTTTATTCCTTATCCTCTTATCACCTCCACTATCCTTTTCATATCTTCCTCATCGTAACGATGATCGCAAGGCAGAGGCAACAAATAGTTTACAATTTTATACTCAGCTGAATCTTTTTTGACCAAATCTAAGGTCGCTTTCCAGTAAGTGGAAACATATATTTTGTTTTCGATCAGTTTCTTTCTCAGGTTCGCATCTTCCGAATAGAACATATAACTCAGCGGACAGGTATCTGCCGGAAAATCATCGAATTCGTATTTATTCTCTTTCCCCAGCACAGAATGCAGGTATTGGAAATTCCTGACCTGTCTTTCTTTCAGGTTATCATAGTCAATGCTTTTTAGCAAAGCTTCTCCAAGATTCGACATTTTTTTAATAGGCTGATTAATCAGCCCGGCACAATAATCGAGATAATCCTGATAAGCAGCATTTGCCGTACCATATTCGATACGTTTCATCAAATGCGTCATGTGTGGGATTGCCATATCCTGCTCAAGTTCTTCATCAAGCAAGGTATCGGTATACAGGTAAGCTCCATCGGGCAACCCGAAGAATTTACGCGGTGAATAAATGGTGTCGATACCTTCGTACGGCTGGGAAAAGAACGCATGTGTATTATCGACAATCAGTTGTTTGCCAAATCGTTTTACGAGTTTTTCAACTGTATTGCACTTTATACCGTAAATATCGGAGTAAAAGAAAGCCTCTCCGTCCTTTAATTCTTTATCGAATATAGGATCTATTCTGAAATCGACTGAATAGAATTCATATTCTATCCCGAGCTTTTCCATAGGCTCCCATATCACTTCCGAATCGAGATAAGGAATATAAATCTTCTTATATTTCTTAGCTTTGAGAATATATTCTAAGCAATTTCGGGCAGTGTTCAGTTGTACAGCCCCTTTATGATAATGTTCCCCTTTACGGAGTTGAAGTTCAAAAAATCCGCCTATTTCTTTCATCTTTTAGTTTATTAGTTTTTAGTATCCTAGTTTACTAGTCTTTATAAAAACCAGCAAGCTAGTAAACTTTGAACCTATTGTACTAACTTATAATTACCCAGCATTCCTCTGATCTCATCCACCGAAATGAACATCATCACATCCAATATAGATAACCATGCCACAAATTCGTTGGCAAACTGCTTGTACTCTATCGGGTTGGTAGATACGAAATGCAGATTTATATTCTCTTTCTTAAAGTCCTCTACAGTATAAAGCTCCTGTCCTCCAATCGCATTATAGTAGTCAGTGGCTCCCAGCTCTTTACAGATGGCAATAACCTTATCCTGCCCTTTCAGCGAATGATCTATATCGAGAGTCGAGGAAACTATTATCTCGGTCTTTATATCCAGATAATTACACACTTGCTTTACTGAGTTATATACATAGTCGAACAGATTGGTGTCCTCACAGTTTACAATTTCTTCTATAAAAGGCATTACTTCACCGAAATAGGGAGCTTTACGGTATGACTCGCGTATCTGGTTCAATAGCTTCTTTCTGTCGAATCCGGCAGAGACTACACGATCCCTTATATCCAAATAATCGGAGTCTTTCTCTACCGACACACTTATAAGCAAATCTTTTCCGTTCTGTAAAATGCGGTTACGGTTTATCCAGCCTTTTTTAGTGTATTGTATATTGTCATATATCACATATTTATCAACTGCATTCAGCAACTGAAAATAGCCGATATATGGCAGAAAATAAGGCTGCATTATCCCCAGTTTCATTTCTCCCAAGGCTTATTCTTTATTAAATCACAAATATTCTTTACTTCTTCAAACTCCAGATTGGCATACATCGGCAGGCAGATAATCTCTTTGGCTATCTGAGTAGCCACCGGCAGATTGGTTGCCGTAGCCGAAGGCAATCCCCTGTATGTTGGGAAATCGCTGATAAGCGGATAGAAATAGCGACGACCGAAAATATCGTATTCCTGCAATTTGAAATACAAGTCGTCACGCGTCATACCATATTCGGCAGCATTGATACGTACCGGATAGTATGGATAGGTATGCTCTACACCCTCTCCTACTGCCATTATAGTAGCTCCTCTAACATCGTGCAACAGGCTGTCATATAGCTTTGCCAGTTCGAGGCGTTTTGAGATATAGCTATCCACATACTTCAACTGCAACGATCCGTATGCTGCCTGCAACTCGTTCATCTTCGCATTGATACCGGGTTCTATTACAGTGGTCTCGTTTCTGAATCCGAAATTTTTGAGCAGGTCGATACGTTGTTTGGTCTTTTCGTCCTGACAAACGATTGCACCGCCTTCTATGGTGTTGTACACCTTCGTTGCATGGAAGCTCAGAATGGACAAGTCACCCCAGTTCATCACCGAATGTCCGTCCTTTTTCACTGCAAAGGCATGGGCAGCATCATAAATCACACGCAATCCGTAGGTGTCGGCAATACGCTGGATTTCTTCCACATCGCACGGATTACCGTAAACGTGCACAGGCATAATAGCTGTGGTTTGCGGCGTGATGGCAGCTTCTATCTTTTTAGGATCTATATTGTAATATTTGTCGTCTATATCTACAAATACAGGCCTGATATTGTTCCACCACAGAGAGTGAGTCGTAGCCACAAAACTGAATGGAGTAGTGATAACTTCACCGGTAATACGCAATGCCTGCAAAGCAGTTATCAACGCCAGTGTTCCGTTAGCAAATACGGATATATGTTTTACGCCAAGATAATCAGCCAGTTCCTTTTCAAACTGCTCGTGAAAAGGCCCGTTATTTGTCAGCCACTTGTTGTCCCATATCTGTTGCAGATAAGGTATAAACTCATCCAATGGCGGAAGAGCGGGCTGTGTAACCATTATTTTCTTGCTCATATTTTTAAAGTTACAAGTTACAGGTTACGAGTTACAAATATTCATAACTCATAATTTATAACTTATCATTAGTTAACTGTTTTTCTATATATTCGTCTGATAAATTCCGGTGTGATATTCTTGATAAATCCTCTTAATGATTTATCGCCGTACAGTAATATCTCTAACCGTCGTTTATGCTTTGTGAATGTATCTGTATATTTATAATCGAAATACTTATCGTATTCGTTTATCAGCTCTATTACCCGCAGGCATTGGGCTTTTTCGTCCATCCGCGACCACTGACCGTTGTCGTGTATGCGATATGCCGAAGTCACATCTTTCAGATACAGTAACGCTCCGAACTGCCCCATATACATACCCAGCATCCAGTCAGCTATCTCCATATCGAAAAGCTTCCGGTCTATCTCCCTTATAAGCTTGCCTCTGAAGACACAGCACGACAGATTACCTATACGGTTACTCATAGTCAATTGCTCTGTTGTTACCGATTCGTAATCCTTATCAGCTGTCCAGTCGAATATCTCTTCCCTGTTCTGATCGGCAAACAAACGGATATGCCTGTTGTAACTCATGGAGGATTCGGGTAGTTGTTCGAGATGATCGACATGGTTTTGTATATGCGATGGTTTTACCCAATAGTCATCTCCTTCCATAATGACAACATAGTCACCCCCGCATGCGGCAAAAGCCTGCTGATAGTTGCGGACATAGCCCAGATTCTGTGTTCGGGAAAGAAATGTAAATGTAAAACGGGTTTTATCTTCATACTCCTTTATAATGCCTACTGTATTATCGGTGGAGCAGTCGTCCGCCACTATGATCTCCACATCGTGAGGAGTTTCCTGCATCAGAATACTTTCCAGCGTCTGGCGGATATAGTTGGCATGATTGTATGTAATGAGTATAACGTTTACTTTCATAACAGTTTGTATCGGTGGTTAATCCGTTTTAGAGAACATACTGTGATAGAGCTTTTTCAAGCCGTTATACGGAGCAAAAAGAATACGTCCCAGACGGTATTCTTTTGTATGATAATGCCAGCGTAATTCTCTTTTGTATGTTTCGGCTTCTATACGATCTCTTACAGGATTGAAATATTCGAGGAACAAAGGTACATGATTCCTGAACATTTGTAAAAGCATTGCATCGTTTTTTTCGGTATGGCGGGCTATATCTGCCGAACGCGATACCTCTTTGATACGATAATAATAGTGATAATCGTGAAGTTTTACGACTTTGTCGTCAGGACGGATTAGCGACAGGTAAAAATCCCAGTCTTCTATGCCATCTACCATATTCGGATTGTAGCCACCTACTTCTAGAAAATCAGCCCTGCGGAATATCGCCGAATTGAATATCTGATTTTCGGTCAGCATACTTTCAAACACAAACTCGGGATTGATCTTTTTATCATTCACAATACCAAACAATATGGTGTCGCTGAATATAAGCCTGATGGTAGGATCGCTTGTAAAGGCGGCTATCGCCTCACTAAAATAACGGGTACCGATCTTATCATCACCGTCTAAAGGAATAATATATTCTCCTATGGCTTGCTTCACACCGAAGTTTCGGGTATCACATACACCTGAATTTGCCTTACTGAAATATCTGAAGCGGCTATCTTTTTCTGTCCATTGCTTAGCCACTTCTTCTGTGTTGTCTGGTGAACCGTCATTCACTATAATACATTCCCAATGCGGATAGTCCTGATCGAGAACAGACTGCAAGGCTTCGGGCAAATATATTGCCTGATTGTAGCAAGGTACTATGACAGATATGATAGGATTCATCTCAGTATAATTTATAATTTAAGCCATCTCAGCAGGCCTATTTTTTTCAGATATCTGACGCTTACCGACGTCTTTAATTTATATAATTCATTTTTCTTCTCGCGCCACTCCTGATAAAGGCTATAATACAGCCGATAATTCTTCTCGATGTGCTGCCTTTTCTCTTCCCAAAGCAAGTTATAGTTCTCCGACATAGAGCTCTGCCCATCAAGAAAATAGATAGAAAAACAATCATCTATATGCTTATAACTATATTGCTTCAGGCAAACAGCATCTACTGAGAAAGCCCAGTCGGCAGCTATCTTCATACTCTCATCATATCCGCCGTACTCTGACAGGGTTTCCCTCTTTATGAAAGAAGCCTGATGAGGCAGTGAACGCTCTGCAAAGAATTTGAAATCGAGTCTGTCGGGATATGTGTCACCAAAATGTTCAAGTGCATCGGGATAAGCCATCTCTATATTGAAATAGATCATATCTTCGCCATTCAGATGTGCCAGTATTTTATCGAAGTTTATATCTTGTATCAGCATATCGCCGCTATTGATAAATAGCAGATAGTCGCCTTTGGCTTGTTTCATCCCTTTATTCATGGCATTGAATATGCCTTTATCGGGCTCACTTAGCCAATAGTCTATCCTGTCGGCATATTCCTTTATATGATCGACACTATCGTCGGAAGAGCCCCCGTCTATAATAATATATTCAGTATCAGCAGAACGGTAAGGAACTACACTTTCTATGGTTTTCCTCAGTCCTGCTGCATTATTATAGTTTATGGTGACTACAGACAGCTTCATCTATTCAGTATCTCTTTGTACAGGTTAATATATTTCTCTACCTGCAATGTATCGGAAAAATGAGTTAAGGCATAATCCCTTATCTTTTCGCTATCAAAGATATATCTATTATTCAAGAAATCCTCGATTCCCTGCGCTAAAGGTGCACTTCCTATTGTGTTAATCAATACGCCATTTTCTCCGGTCTTTACATGTTCTGCCATCCCTCCGTTGGTAAAACTCATAACAGGCGTACCGTTGGCAAACGATTCCAGCATTACATTAGGAAGATTGTCTTCACGCGAGGGCAATACGGTCATATCCGCCGCAGAATACAATTCATTAAGCTGTGCGATATTATCTATCCGGTTGTGATGAATATGCTTTATATCGGTACCTACTTCTATTTTATCTCCCCCTACACTTATCAAATTGTAATCTTTCCTGTTCAGTGCGGCTAGCGCATCTACCACAAGATCGAAACCTTTACGATAAATATGGCTTCCGTTAGCCACAAACAAGATAGTAAGAAGAGCATTATCTACTCCTACAGCCTTTTTTGCTAAGTGTTTATCCAAAACCGGATATTTAGAAAAATCGAGGCCGTTGGGTATCAAATAATGGGGATAGATACCAAAAGCTTCACTTGCCTGCGACCGCCCCTTCATCCATTCGGACAAGCATACAACATTGATATTCTTATGTTTGTGTATCGCATCGGTTTTTATCCTGAGTGTTTTCTTATCTAATTCCCCGAAATTCACTCTATTCTTTTCTTCGTCTTCCCTGTAGTGAAACATTCCCCGAAAAGGATTCATATCATGCAATGTCCAGACAATGGGTTGTTTTATATTTTTGAAGAATGTCGGATAATTCAAAAATTCGGCAACCCAATGCAAATGAATTATGTCCGCCTCCTTTATTACAGGCAATTCTTCGAGCCGGTACGACGTGGTACCAAATGTAGCAATTTCATAGTCAGCCGGGTATTTATTCAGATTTACCCAATGATAGTGCTCGGTATGTACATTGTATTTTTTTCTGAAACGTGTGATAAGTCCTCGGCCTGTAGCGGCAGTATATATATTGTTTTCTTCTGCGAATCCGGCATCAACCGGAAGCCTTTGCACAAAGACCGACTCTATACCGGAATGTTTCATCAGGCTTTGATGAAGCCTCAGTGCGGCTATGCCTGCCCCACCGTATGTGGCTGTGGATGATATCTGAACGATCTTCATGCTGTTTGGTTTTATTTTTTTGTAAAGAAACCGAATGCTCTTTTTATCGTTTTCAATTTATTATCTGAATATCGTAATGCCTGCAAATAATATTTCAAACTATTTGTCCGTTTACCATGTACCCACAGATATCGTGCTTCCACAAAAGAGTCATCGACAATATTCTCCCTGTTTAGCTTGCGCACTACATTATCTGTTTTATACTTTTTCTGATATTTATCGTACACTAACCGCATACGTAAATCATGCTTTTTGAGAAACAGATTCTTACGGGATTCATTCTCAGAAAGAGCCTTTGTTACAATACTTTTATCGTGCCTTCTGTAATAATTCAATATTTGGGACGTAAAAGCAATTTTTCCTAAAGATACGATTTTGAGCCATACAAACCAATCTCCGGCAAAGCCTATGTTTGTCTCAGCCCCGCCTGCACGCAGGAATGCTTCACGACTGAAAAGCACTGCACTGGCATTAGGTATGACATTTCTATATATCAAATAGTTATGGATAAATTTTTCTCCATCCATCAAAAAATCTCGGGCGAATAATTCCGGCGCAAGTTCTTTAGTATGATCAGACCAGTCTCCATTAACTTCTCCATGCTGGTTTACATTATACGACTGACAGTAAGAAACGACTATGTTTTCTTCTTTTGTTATATTATCGTAAAGCGTTTGCAACATACGGGGATCGGCATAATCGTCGCTTTCGGTTATCCAGATATATTCCCCTTTAGCCAGACCGATACCTTTATTCCACTGATAGAAGGTAGAGCCTGAATTTTCTTCATTGTATATGATATGGGAAATATGTTTGTTCCCACGATATTGCTCTATTATTTCCTTACTGTTATCAGGAGATTTATCGTCAAGTATAATCAGTTCGAAGTCCTGAAATGTCTGATTCAGTATAGAATCTATGCGCTCGTTCAGAAAGGGAGCATGGTTATAATTAGGGAGGATAATAGAAATATACATTTGATTAATAATTATTTACATCAGCGATTACGAATCAAATGTAATATTAAAAATTAACCAAATAGCATTTGATATTCGCACCTATATATTATAATTGCAATCTATTTATTTTTTACATGATCCAATAGATATAGAATATAACCTTGGATCAGTTGAAAAAATTTTTTCACTTTCATTTTTTTCAAGGTAAACGCCTTAGGTGCTATATCCAGATATTGGCTAACGCTCAATTTTATATTAAAATTTTCCAATGCGAAATTTCTCATATAGATGCCATCTTCTTTGCTGTATTTCTCTAGCTCTTTGACGAAGGTCTCTTTTGTAAAAGTTTTTTGCATTCCGCGCCCCGAACAATTATACATCAAAGACTGTTCTAAATTTTCTTTATTCAGATACCCATCACCAAAATCTTTGCTATAGCTTCTATTATCATATGATATAACAGTTCGTCCGCAAGCCATTGCATCATATAACGACCTTCCTATACCCACTACCAGATCAGATTTGTTTATAACCGTTTCTATTTCCCACAGGTTATCAGTATGCTTATTCAATTTCTCAAATTCGACACCTATCTCACTACAGCAGTCTGATATAAATCTATTTGCTTCATCTGATTGACACAAGGACAACACAGATGTAAGTGTATTTTTTATCTCCCCTTTGGGCGAAAAGCGCTCACAGTCAACTCCATTATAAATAAGAGTACTATCTATGTTTTTAGCCTTGAGATATTGTTGTACTTCATAGCTGATAACAACATAATGATCGGCATGTGGCGCTGGCTGTTCGAGATCCGGTAGCATACCATGACAGGTTTGTATAATAAATCCGTACCTGTATAGTAGTTCCACAGTTGTATTGTGATTTGCAATAATCAGATCGTAAGTCTTTTTAGACCTGAATTTCACTCCTAATGCTTCTATCTTATCCGAAATCTCCCCTCTAAGAAATGCAAAATATTCTACAGTATGTCCTAGTCTTAGCAATTCGACGATTATAGCATACGTATAGTTCTCCGTCCCTCCGGTTTTGACCAACTGATGATTTGCAACTAAAATATTCATTTTATTCTATTGTCCATCTGCCATTAAGAAAGAAATAACCTATACTGCTATCTACATTTGGGATACCATCAATAACCGTTATATTCATGGCTTCTTCATGATAATCTAACCTGCGCAAATTCTTTTTAGCAAGGGCTAACTCCATCGTGTATGTGCCAGGAGTCAGTTGAATCTGGGGCATCTGCAAATGTACAATTCGCTCATCCTTCATCTTAGAGTAACTATCATTGATCTCTCCAAAAAAAGATGTAATTCCTCCAATACGTTCTCCATACCGGTTTTTAAAATAAATTCCGATACCTATACTTTTATCGAATGTAGAGTTTTGTATTCCTATTTTAAAAGAAATCGGGTCTCCCGATATTATTTCGGTAGTCTCTCTTCCCAAACTATTATATACTTTAATAAACGTAAATTTATCTTCCAATGCCTGATCGGGATAAAAGATGCCTTTGTCTCCACTATTTTCCTGATAGGTCAGATATCTATCAATTACATCTGATATATTTCCCGAAAAATCAATACTCCCGTTTTGCAATAATATACCATTATTACACAAACTTCTAACCGAACCCATATTATGACTCACAAAAAGTACTGTACGACCTTCTCCACGCGATACATCCTGCATTTTACCGATAGCCTTTTTCTGAAATTCGGCATCACCCACAGCTAGCACCTCGTCTACAACAAGTATCTCCGGTTCCAGATGTGCAGCAATAGCAAAGCCAAGACGCACAGTCATACCCGATGAATAACGTTTGGCAGGAGTATCAATATATCTTTCTATACCGGCAAAATCAACTATCTCATCCAGTTTACTGGTTATCTCTGATTTTGTCATACCCATTATAGAACCGTTCATATATATATTTTCACGACCAGTAAGTTCCGGATGAAATCCCGTACCTACTTCCAGAAGGGAAGCAATACGCCCTTTCGCTTTTATAGTACCAATAGTCGGAGATGTTACCCTCGACAATATCTTAAGTAATGTTGACTTTCCTGCTCCGTTTTTTCCTATGATACCGATTACTTCACCTTGCTTTACATCAAAAGAAATATCTCTCAGTGCCCATACATACTTGCTATCTCCCTTTACCGACCGGTCATTTGCTTCTCCGACCATAAGATATGGGTCTTCCTTACCCCTTACTGTGTGCCACCACCGGTTAAGATCGTGACTTATAGTACCTGTACCTACTACCCCCAGACGATATTGTTTAGAGATGTTCTCAAATTTTATAGCTATATCCGACATATTTTTCCTTTCAATTTAGATATTATACAACATCAATAAACTTACGCTCTATCTTATTGAAGATCCAGATACCGATTACAGAAATAATGACTGCAAATAGCAGACTGTACATCACTCCAAACCATGAGAATTGCCCCGAACCTGTAAATGCATAGCGCATAGCTTCTACAACAGGCGTCATCGGATTGTACTCTACTACCCATTTAAAATTACCGACCTTTGCAGGAATAGCTGAAAGTGGGTATGCAATAGGGGTAGCATATATCCATAGAGAAACAATAAAACCAAACAGGAATGTCAGGTCTCTATATTTTGTAGTTAAAGATGATATTACAATACCAATACCAAAGCCAGACAGTGCTGTAATAAGAACCAAAACAGGAACCATCAGTATCATCGAATTTGGAGCTGATACTTCTCCTTTAAAATAGAAATAGAAATAGAAAGCCAGAAACAAGGCCATTTGTATTCCCAGCTTTACGAGGCTCGAAACCAGTCCTGAAATAGGGACAACCAGGCGAGGAAAATAAACTTTACTAAACACACTCGCATTAGAACTAAATGTACCCGAAGAGCGTCCAAGACACTCAGTGAAATAATTCCAAAGAATGAGCCCTGACAAATAAAAAATCGGCTGAGGGATACCATCTGTAGCAATACCTGCAATACCACCAAAAACCAGCATATACATTACTGTAGTAAATATTGGCTGTATAACGTACCACAACGGCCCCAAAACCGTTTGCTTATACATGGTTACAATATCACGATGGATATACATCCTGATGAGATCCCTGTACTTCCATATCTCACCCAGATTTAAAGAAAAGTTGCTACTTCGGGGTTTTATAATGATATCCCAATGCTCTTTTTCGGATTCCATTTATATAAATTTATTTTTGGTTGTTTGTGCTTATTTTTCGACGTGCAAAGATAATCATTTTTCACAGATATTCAGACAGAATGAGGCTATTAGTACAGATATATTTGGTTAAAAACAAAAAACCTATACGGGAATACTCCCATATAGGTCTAATCTTTTTTTACTGTAGTCTGTCTATTATTTCTTCGCAGCAGCGGCGATAGAATCAGCTTCAGCTTGTACTTTAGCTAAAGAGTCTTGAAGAGCTTGTTCTTGAAGTTTTGCAGCTTCAGCTTCAGTAGCAGCTTTGATAGAATCTTCGATTCTTTGTTTTTCCACTTGAGGATCAACTTTGTTTCCACCACATGATGCGAAAGAAATTGCAACAACAGCAACAGCAAATAAAACTAATTTTTTCATTTTTCTTTTCTATTAAAACTTAAACGGTAAATGTATTTGAGTTATTCCTGATAACACGATGCAAAGATATACATATTATTCAGATGTTGTATAACACAATTATGTTTTTTTTAGTGTTTTTTTTCAGATTTTTCAGAGGCAATTACTCTCTGATTACTTTTTGCTACATAAGACACTAATTATCATACAGATACCTTTTTATGCTTTTTTTAGGAGTTTTCTCAAACTCACTTGGATATATCTGTATAGCAGATATATTTTCATAGTTTGAGAGCATCTTATTCAGGTTTTGCCTGTTCTGTTCCATTATAGCCGGAAGCATTTCCTGATCTACGTGAGCAGCATCCATTGTCTCATAGTCGGGATGTGTCAATGCAACCAGTTTTCCATTGCGCTCCACCACAAGGCTTTCAAGCACAAAAGGCATATTATTCAGCTTCGACTCTATTTCTTCCGGGAATATATTTTGTCCGCTAGGCCCCAGCAACATTGTCTTGCTACGTCCACGTATAAATATACGGTAATCTTTGTCTATTGTCCCTAAGTCACCTGTTTTGAGCCATCCGTCCTCAGTAAAGGCAGCCTTAGTGGCTTCCTCATTCTTATAGTAACCCATCATCACATTCTCGCCCCTTACCTGTATTTCACCTACAACATTGTAAGGATCTTCCGAATCGATACGCACTTCCATTATATTATCCAAGACCTTTCCGCACGATGTAGGTATAAAGTCATAGTTGTGATCGTAAGAAACCAGCGGCGCACATTCGGTCATACCATAGCCTACTGTAAACGGGAATTTGATCTTATGCAGAAAAGCTTCTACTTCACCATTCAAGGCCGCTCCACCAATGATAACCTCATGGAAATTACCTCCGAGCCCTTCCATCATACCCTTTCTGATCTTAGCATATATCTGATCTCTTACAATTGGTATCTTCAATGCCATCTTAATGGCAGGTTTTTCTATCTTAGGTAGTATAGACTTCTTGTATATTTTCTCGATAACCAACGGCACCGATATTATAAGATGCGGTTTGATCTCAGCAAAAGCTTCCGCCAAAATCTTCGGTGACGGGGCTTTCCCCAGCAATGTGGTATGAGAACCTTCGGTAAGCGAATAAAGAAATTCGAATGCACATCCATAGGCATGAGCCAACGGCAGGAACGATACAATATTCTGCCCCCTGAAAAGCAATTTCAGGTAATGGGCGTGCGTAATATTCCCCGCCAGATTGTTAGCTGAAAGCATTACACCTTTACTGAAGCCCGTTGTACCCGATGTATAGTTGATCAGCACAAGTTCCGAATTATCTACCTTTGCATATTTTATATCATCTGCTGTAAAGCCGTTCGGATACTTCTCTGCCATCTTATTATCCAGAGATTCTACTATCGCTGACAATCTCTCCCCTTTCTGCTCATACAAGCAGGAAAACTTAAAACTGTTTATAGAAAACACACCTCTGATGGCAGGCAAATAATCCTCATCTAAAGAATCCCATATCTGTGTGCTGGCAAACATAAGCTTCGACTCAGAATGATTTACGATATGCTGGATGCTATCGGCATGAAAGTCCTGCAAGATAGGAACAATCACAGCTCCATAGGTTAGTACAGCCAGATATGTGACACACCAGGGAATATTATTCTTACCTATCAGGGCAACCTTATCGCCTTTCTTCACCTGAGCTTCTGACAGCAGGATATGTATGCGGGCTATTTCGCGGGCAAGGTCTTTATAGTATAGCGTTTTCTTCTCTGAATAATCGGATAGCCCTTGTAAGTCCCAATTATATTTAAAACTGTTTTCGTATAATTCTATTAGATTTTTATCAACCATATAATATTGCTCATTTTTGATGATTTTGTGCAAAAATAAAAAGTCTGCTCAGAATCTACAAGTATTTTATCGGTAAAGTTGCAACAATTATGTAATTTTGTACTCTTTTAGATTTACCTTTCATCGAAAGGAAATAGTATATAGTTCAATATTACTTATTTAGGTTTTTCTCAAAACAATGATAGATCATTCAATATTTGAAAATAAGAAGGCAACCTATCTTACACTGGGCTGCAAGCTTAATTTTGCAGAGACATCAGCTATCGGCAAACAACTCTCTCAGGTAGGTGTGCGCAAAGCACGCGAGGGCGAGATTGCCGACATATGTGTCATAAACACCTGCTCGGTCACCGAATTTGCCGATAAGAAATGCCGTCAGGCAGTACGCAAACTGATAAAGGAAAATCCCGGCGCATACGTTATCGTTACAGGATGCTACGCACAGCTCAAACCCGAAGACATATCCGGAATAAAAGGTGTGGACATCGTACTGGGCTCTGAACAGAAACTGGACGTGGTTGCATACCTCGACGAACTGAAAAAGAAAGACAAGGGAGTGATCCACACTTCCAAGACAGCCAAGATAAAATCATTCGTACCATCCTGCTCGCAGGACGACCGCACCCGCTACTTTCTGAAAGTGCAGGACGGTTGCGACTATTTTTGTTCATTCTGCACCATACCTTTTGCTCGCGGACGCAGCCGCAACGGCTCTATCGACAGCATGGTAAAACAAGCACAGGAAGTAGCAGCCAAAGGCGGAAAAGAAATCGTACTGACTGGTGTAAATATCGGAGACTTCGGCAGGACAACCGGAGAAACATTCATCGACCTTATAAAAGCGCTCGACAACGTAGAAGGAATCGAACGTTACCGCATATCGTCCATCGAACCCAATTTGCTGACGGACGAGATCATTGAGTTTGTATCCTCATCGAAACGCTTCGCACCACATTTCCATATACCATTGCAATCGGGTTCCGACGAAGTGTTGAAACTGATGCGCCGTAAGTATGACACTGCACTATTCCGCCACAAAGTGGAAAAGATAAAATCGGTGATGCCCGATGCCTTTATCGGTGTAGACGTGATAGTAGGCACACGAGGTGAAACAGACGAATACTTTGAAGAAGCCAGGCAGTTTCTGGAAAGCCTCGATTTTTCACAATTGCATGTATTCACCTACTCGGAACGTCCAAATACACAGGCATTGAAGATAGACCATGAAGTGGATCCCAAAACAAAACATGCGCGCTGCAAAGTTTTACTCGATCTGTCTGACCGGAAACTCGAAGCATTCTATCAGTCGCAACAAGGTACCGAACGGAAAGTGTTATTCGAACACACACGACACGATGATATAATGTACGGATTTACCGAAAATTACATAAAAGTACAAACTCCATTCCATGAGAATAAAGCCAATAAGATAAAAATAGTTACCTTAGGCACTTTCAATGGGATAAAATCAGCACTCGTAGAAGCTTAAGCAATGAACAAACTACTCTATTATATAATGTATAGCTGGATGTATCTGCATGCATTGCTGCCATTCAGTGTACTATATATACTTTCCGATATACTCTACTTCTTGGTGTACAAAGTTGCAGGTTATCGGCTGAAAGTAGTCAGGCATAATCTGGCACTCTCTTTCCCCAACAAAACAGACAAGGAGAGAAAGACAATAGAACGGGAGTTCTACCACCACTTCTGCGACTACTTTGTAGAAACCTTGAAACTACTGCACGTCTCGGATGAAGAGATGAAGAAACGGATGCAATTCGAAAACGTGGAGCAGATAAAAGACCTGATGAAAGACGGAAACTCTGTACTCATGTTTCTCGGTCATTACTGCAACTGGGAATGGATTCCGTCTATCACTATGGATTTTCGAGACAAGGGAGATGAGAACAAAATATTAGGACAGATATACAAACCGCTGAGTAATAAGGCTGTCGACGATTTATTCCTTAAGATACGCAGCCGCTTCGGCTCGCTAGGCATCCCTAAGAACGACACACTACGCATGATTGTGAAACTCCGCCGCGAGAAAAAACAGGTACTCATCGGCTTCATGGCCGATCAGACTCCGTCTGTACCCAACATACATTACTGGACTAACTTCCTGAATCAGGATAGTGCCGTATTTACAGGTGTGGAGCGTATTGCCAAACAAACAGGTTATGCGGTGATCTATCTGGATATGGAGAAAATCAAGCGGGGATATTACAAAGCCACCGTAAGATTGGTTACCGACAACCCGCTTGCCGAGCCGGAAAACAGAATCACCGACACCTACATACAGGCTATGGAGAAAACAATACTCCGAAATCCTGCCTATTGGCTGTGGACACATAAACGCTGGAAAAGAACCCGCGAAGAGGTGGAACAAATACAACAACACCGCAAATGAAAAAGGTAGCCGTTGTAATACTCAACTGGAACGGAAAGGAACTGCTCGAAGAGTTTCTGCCATCAGTGCTGCAATACACAACACATCCCGATGTGGAAATCGTGGTGGCCGACAATGGCTCTACCGACGATTCGCTTTTGTTTCTTGAGAATACATACCCTCCCGTTACACGCATTGTGCTTCCTCAGAACTATGGTTTTGCAGACGGCTACAACAGGGCACTGAGAGAAATTGATGCCAAGTATTTTGTACTGCTCAACTCTGATGTAGAAGTCACCGATAACTGGCTGATACCTGTAATCGAATACCTCGATACACATAGAGACATTGCCGCTGCACAGCCCAAAATACGAGCACAACGAAACAAGCCTTATTTCGAATATGCAGGTGCATCGGGTGGATTCATAGACAAATACGGATACCCGTTTTGCAGAGGTAGAATATTCCAACGCGTAGAAGAAGACCTTGCGCAATACGATGAACCTATAGATGTATTGTGGGCTACAGGTGCCTGTCTGATCATTCGCTCCGAAGAATTCTTTACTGCCGGAGGCTTCGATGCGAGCTTTTTTGCGCACATGGAAGAAATAGACCTATGCTGGCGTCTCAACTGTCGCGGAAAACGGATTGTATGCCTGCCGTTCTCTACAGTATATCATGTAGGAGCTGCGACTCTAAAAAAAGAGAGTCCGCGCAAGACATTCCTCAACTTCAGGAACAACCTGTTGATGCTCTATAAGAACCTGCCACAAAAACACCTGAAACGTGTAATGATCATACGCCTGATTCTCGACTATATAGCAGCTGTGCAGTTTACCCTGACTGGAAAATATGCGAATGCGAAAGAAGTAATCAGAGCGCACAAAGACTTTTACGACAACAGACGGAACTACAGAAGTGCAAGACAGGAAAACTTGACAAAAAGAACTGTTAATCAGGTTAAAACAATCTATCCCAAAAGTGTACTGGCGGCATATTATCTCCGGTTTGTCAGAGTGTACTCCAAGCTAAAGAGCTTTAATTAAAGCTTATCTCCCATATTTTAACTAAAATGTAACGAAAGTAACGGATTCCACCTTTTTTCTTTTTCATTACTTTTCGTGCTGTTACTCTGACCAAAGGTAAGAGTCTCTTCCCTTCGTTTATCAAGAGATACTTCATTCTTCAGCATATCAGATCAGACGATTTTAACTAAAAAGTAACAACCAACGGTCACAGGAGCAAAGCGTATGTAAAAGTAATGGTTTTGCACTGTTTCATTTTTTCATTACTTTTTGTATCACCTGCTTATTAACTGACTCCCCGCCAATTTATCAATTCAAAGATCGCTTTTCGAGTTAATTTATAACTTATACGAATCAGTAGTCGGAATTAATTGTTCGTTTGTTTTCTACTGCGCGCAATCACAGATTGCTTGCATTCCTTTTGGCCTAAGCCCCAAAAGGAATCAAAAAGTCTTTAGCGCCACGCTTCATAGGACGACCCGTTAGAGGGCTCAAAGGCTAAACAAAAAAAACTCGCTCATGACTTTTGCATAATACGAACCGATAGCTAAGCTCAAACACGTTTTTGTTTTACGCCTTTCTCACCCTACGGGTACCCCGTCCATAAAGCTAACGGCGCGGGCTGACGCTCGATTGAGTGACGATTAGCCTGCCTTGTCGGCGCGTGCGACTCTGTGCATTAGCTCCGCAAGCGGGCACCTGTCCGGTGCAGGCGGCGTAGAAGGGGATGGGGCGATAGCCCGTTTGTCCCCTTCAGCCGTCAAACCGTTGACAGGTCGCTGAGGAGCGAAGCACTAGACTTTTGTTTACTTTTGGGCGATGCAAAAGTAAAAAGAAGCACAGGAGTGCGCGTTAGTCATGAGCTAAATCTATTAACTCCAGACTAAGATTGAGGTTATACAAATTGAACGATTATTTAATACAATCTCAAATACTGATTCGCATAACTTATAATATATAATTCGCCTCATTCTATAGATAAATTTTTCGAACCTTCATTTATAATTTATCCTAAATTTCATCAGTATATTATATTTTCTTGTATATTTGAACGCTTATATTGCGTAATCTCTTATGAAAAGAATCGTACTCATACTCTGCATATTGCTTTTATTCTCGGCCACAGTTTGGTCACAAGATGAGAAGCCTAAGACATATATAGATATGGCTGCGATATACGAAGGAGACACCATTGCGATGTTTGCACTAAAGCCCGTTTATATATTTGCTCCGATCAAATTTAAGAATAACAAGGAACGGCAGGAATATACAAAACTGGTACGGGACGTAAAAAAAGCCTATCCTTATGCCCGTATGATAGCATCTTCTATCATAGAGACATACGAGTATATGGAAACTATACCCACTGAACAAGCAAAGCAGAAATATCTGGAAGATGTACAGAAATACATGATGGCAGAATACAAACCACAAATGAAAAAGATGACTAAAAATCAGGGCAAGATACTGGTTAAACTTATCGACCGCGAATGTAACACCCCATCATATAATATAGTAAAGGCATTGGTAGGAAGCTTCAAAGCCAGTGTTTACAACGCATTTGCCGGCCTTTTTGGCAATAGTCTCAAATCAAAATATGACCCTGACGATAAAGATGCTGCTATAGAAGCAATTGTACTGCAAATTGAACAAGGAACAGTAGACTACTACTACTCAGTCAACTATCACGGATTCAAGAAATAATATCTTTCAGGTATCCGCTCATTTCTTCCTGCACTTTCTTAGCCTCTGCTGCTGCTGCGAATGCAAAATTACGTGTAGAATCGGCATAAATGATAGCTCTGGAAGAATTAACCAACAGACCACACTGGGCATTCATTCCGTATTTTACAACCTCTGCCAGACTACCGCCTTGAGCTCCTACACCGGGTACTAAAAGAAAATGGTTAGGAACAATTTTGCGAATATCAGAAAACATTTCACCTTGCGTAGCACCTACCACATACATCAGCTGCTCATCAGTAGCCCACTCCTGCGATTTTTTCAGCACTTTCTCAAACAACCGTTCTCCATTTTTATCTTCAGTTAACTGAAAGTCGGCAGAACCCTTATTTGATGTCAGAGCCAACAGGATAACCCATTTTCCGGAATATTTCACAAATGGCTTCACACTATCCTCTCCCATATACGGGGCGACAGTCACAGCATTGGCTTTAAGGTCTTCAAATGCCGATACAGCATACATTTCCGAAGTGTTGCCTATATCTCCGCGTTTCGCATCGAGTATAATAAACTGGTCGGGATATTTTGTGCGGATATATTCAATAGTCTTTTGCAATGCGATAAGCCCTGTTATACCATGACTTTCATAAAACGCAGTATTTGGCTTGTAAGCCACACAATATTTAGCTGTAGCATCTACAATCGCCTTATTGAAAGCATAGATCGGATCTTCTTCCTCCAACAGATGCTCCGGTATTTTCTTTATATCGGTATCGAGCCCCACACAGAGGAACGATTGTTTCCTTTTTATATTTTCAAATAGTTGTTGCCTTGTCATGTTCTTATTTTTGGCTAATAGCAATTATAATTCACTCTCTTTCAGTCTCTCTGTATTTTCGGCAATTATCAGTTGGTCAATTATCGGTTGTATCTCGCCGTCCATCACACCCGTCAGATTATACAACGTCAGGTTTATGCGATGATCGGTTACCCTTCCCTGCGGATAATTATATGTCCGTATTTTAGCCGACCTGTCTCCGGTAGAGACCATCGTTTTTCTTCTCGAAGCTATTTCTTCCTGATATTTGGACAGTTCTATATCGTACAGTTTTGCCCTCAGCATTTGCATAGCTAGCTCCCTGTTTGCCAACTGCGAACGTGCCTGCTGACAGACAACAACAATTCCCGATGGCTTGTGTGTCAACTGTACTTTTGTTTCCACCTTATTTACATTCTGTCCTCCTGCCCCACTCGATCGAGCTGTCTGCATTTCTATATCGGCCGGATTGATGTCAACGTCTACCTCTTCGGCCTCAGGCAATATCGCTACCGTTGCCGCCGAAGTATGCACACGTCCCTGTGTTTCGGTTGCAGGCACACGTTGTACGCGATGTACTCCCGATTCGTATTTCAGAATACCATATACACCTTCGCCTGTTACTGTAAATACTACTTCCTTATATCCTCCGGATGAGCCTTCGGTCAGACTGGTTATCTCCGTCTTCCAACCCTTATTTTCGCAATACTTGATATACATACGGTAAAGATCGCCGGCAAATATGGCTGCCTCGTCACCTCCTGTACCGCCTCTGATTTCTACAATGGCATCTTTGCCATCCTGCGGATCGGCAGGAACAAGCAGGAACTTTATTTCCTCTTCGAGTTCGGGCAAACGAATAGTAGCGGCTTCCAGCTCCTCTTTGGCCATATCACGTAGCTCAGCATCATTCTCTTTATCAAGAATATCTTTTGCTTCATCCACCGTTGTCAACAGTTGCCTGTATTCGTCATGAGCTATCTTTATTTTCTCCAGATCGCGGTATTCTTTATTCAGCTTTACATAACGTTTCATGTCTGCTATTACGGCAGGGTCGGTTATAAGTTTACCGATCTCTTCGAAACGAATGACCAAAGCTTCTAATTTTTCCAATAGGGATGGTTGAGCCATATTTTATTTTCTCTTTTTCTTATTCGGGCACAAAGGTACGGAAAAAAGGGCTGAGGGTAAATGATAAACAGTAGAAATTACAGGATATTATTACTAAAACTTTTTGTGCAGATAAAAGGAATAGAAGCGGCTAAAACAATAGAAAGTCCGCGAAATCACCTTCGCAGACTCCCCAACCTTAACACAAACTTTACAAAACTACACAATAGAGCTGATTGCAGCCTGATCTTTGGTTCATTCGTAATCTCAGGAACCAACTCTGTGTTCAATTATATTTTTTTTTAATGCTAAATTACTTTTTGATAGCAATTTACATCCCTGATCTCTCATACTACGTAACAAAGATAGCAATTTTTACACAATACAATAGATAAAATCTATTTTTTTTTGAAAAACATTGTTTTTCCCCGCCTACGACAACTCATTTCTCAGATACTCAGCGGTAAAGCTTCCATCTACTTTTGCTACTATTTCCGGTTTTCCTACGGCAACCACATTCCCGCCACCTACACCACCATCAGGGCCCATATCAATGATGTAATCGGCACACTTAATAATATCCTGATTATGCTCTATAATAATAATCGTATTTCCCCTGTCCACCAGTTTGTTCAGCACTCCCAGCAATACTCGTATGTCTTCGAAATGAAGCCCTGTTGTAGGTTCATCAAGTATGTATATGGTATTCCCTGTATCTACGCGAGCCAGCTCAGCAGCCAGTTTTATCCGTTGCGATTCGCCTCCCGAAAGCGTAGTAGATGGTTGTCCCAGTTTGAGATACCCCAGACCGACTTCCTGCAATACTTTGATCTTATGGAGGATATTAGGCACATTTTCGAAGAACTCTACCGCCATGTTTATAGTCATATCCAGCACATCGGCAATCGATTTTCCCTTAAAGCGTACTTCGAGTGTTTCCCTGTTGTAGCGTTTACCATGACATTCTTCACATTGCACATATACATCGGGAAGGAAGTTCATTGCGATGGTTTTATATCCATTACCGCTACACACTTCGCAACGCCCGCCTTTCACATTGAACGAAAAACGTCCGGGCTTGTATCCGCGTATTTTCGATTCGGGCAGATTGACAAACAGATTGCGAATATCTGAGAATATCCCTGTGTATGTAGCCGGATTGGAGCGTGGTGTGCGCCCTATCGGAGACTGGTCAACGGTTATTACCTTATCTACATTGTCTATTCCGTCCAACGATTTGTAAGGCAACGGATCTGCCAACGACCTGTACATATGCTGACTAAGGATAGGCTGTAATGTACCATTGATAAGACTGGACTTGCCACTACCGGAAACTCCGGTCACACAAATAAAGGTATTGAGCGGGAAAGTGACTGATACATCTTTCAGATTATGCCCTGTAGCTCCTTTCAATGTTATTTTTTTGCCGTTGCCCTTTCTGCGTTTTTTAGGAACTTCTATTTTGAGCCTACCATTCAGGTAATCGGCAGTCATTGTGCTGGCCTTCATCATTTCCTGCGGTGTACCCGAGAAAACGACTTTACCTCCGCGACGACCGGCATAAGGCCCCAAGTCGACTACATAATCGGCATCTAGCATTATATCCTTATCGTGCTCAACTACAATTACAGAGTTGCCGCTATCACGCAATTTTTTCAACGAATCTATCAAACGGTTGTTATCGCGCTGGTGAAGCCCGATACTCGGCTCATCGAGGATGTACAGTACATTCACGAGTTGCGAGCCTATCTGGGTAGCCAAACGGATACGCTGACTTTCCCCTCCCGACAGGGTAACGGAAGCCCTGTTGAGTGACAGATAATTGAGTCCTACATCGAGCAGAAACGAGAGACGGGAAACAATTTCTTTCTTTATCTCCGAAGCTATTGTTTTCTGTCTGTCTGATGTGTAGTCATCCATATCCTGTACCCATTCGTAGAGACTATGAATGTCCATTACCGCCAGATCAGCTATATTTTTTCCGTTTATTTTGTAGTGTAATGCTTCCTTATTCAGCCGCTGACCATTACAGTCGGGGCATACATCTGTTTTGATGTATTGTTCAGCCCACTTCTGTGCCGATGCAGACGACTCGCTGTCCTGCTGCATCTCTATATATTTGGCTACCCCTTCGAATGCAACTACGTAGTTTGAACTGCCAAGCGATTCGTTCTTTATCTGCAAACGTTCTTCTGTCCCGAACATGATCTCATCCATCGCTTCTTCGGGAATATCCTTTATCGGCGTTTTAATGGTTACTCCATGCTTTTCACAAATAGCTTCTATCTGCCAGAAAAACAGAGAGTTCTTATATTTCCCCAGTGGAGCTATTCCTCCCGCATAGATACTTAATTGAGGTTTCGGTACAATCTTAGCCATATCTATCTGATTGACAGCACCCAACCCCTTACACTTAGGACAGGCACCGTATGGCGAGTTGAAAGAGAACGTATGCGGTGCAGGCTCGCTGTACGACAGGCCGGTGGTAGGACACATCAGCTGGCGACTGAAATGACGCACTTCGTCATTGTCTACATCCTGTATCATGATCAGCCCGTCACCCTGCTTCATAGCTGTGCGCAGGCTTGTTTTCAGGTTATCTGCAAATTTATTGGAGACAACAAGCTTATCTATCAGTATCTCCACACTGTGCATCTTGTACCTGTCGAGGCGCATACCGGGTATTATCTCCCGTATCACACCATCGACACGCACAGTCAGGTATCCTTTTTTGCTGATCTGCTCGAAAAGTTCTTTATAGTGCCCCTTACGATTACGCACTACAGGTGCAAGCAGGTATATTTTTTTTCCGATATAGCGTTCGAGTATAAGTTCGAGTATCTGCTCTTCTGTATATTTCACCATCTTCTCACCTGTGAGGTAAGAATAAGCTTCTCCGGCACGAGCATAGAGCAGGCGCAGGAAGTCATATATTTCGGTAGTAGTACCTACTGTAGAACGTGGATTGCGATTTGTTGTCTTCTGCTCGATGGAAATAACCGGACTTAGCCCTGTTATTTTATCAACATCGGGGCGTTCCATATTTCCCAAAAAATTGCGGGCATATGCCGAAAACGTTTCTATATAGCGGCGCTGCCCTTCGGCAAAGATAGTATCGAATGCCAGTGACGATTTTCCGCTGCCGCTAAGACCTGTAATCACAACAAGCGAATCGCGCGGAATTTCCACGTCTATATTCTTAAGATTGTGTACGCGTGCGCCATACACGCTTATTTTTTCTTTTTCCTCTGTGGCTGTTTCCATTATATATATTGTACTCCTTTTTCTATATTTATCAGTCACGAGAGAGCCAAGCCCTGTTGTGAACTTTTATTTTCTCCCCTTTTTTGTAATAAAGGGATTCTTGTGTAGGGATAAGTATCGTATATGAATTCTGGCTTTTTGCTGAAATAGTCAGTTTTCTGTCGCGAAGCCATGTATTAAAGTCTTTCAGTTGAGCATAGGATATACCGTTATCTTTTGCAAAAGCCGTCAGATCAGCGATAGACTGGGTCACCTCAACTTTTTTAAATTCCATCGGTTTGTATAAATCTTTTTCGGTAAGAACAAACCCGTACTTCTGAGGGTTTTCAAATACCTGTTTTATTGCCAGCATACGGAAGTAATAACGGGTGGTTTCGTCTACCAGCCAAAGATCTAGCCCGTCTTCGGCCTGTTGTTTTTCCAACTCTCCACTTATACGTCCTTGTCCGGCATTATACGAAAGGGCAACACTCGACCAGCTTCCATATTTTGCATATGCCTGTTTAAAATATTTGCAGGCAGCAACAGTAGATTTTTCTATAGAGTATCTTTCGTCTACTTCCGATGATACTTCCAGCCCGTATGAGGGTGCCGTTTTAGGCATAAACTGCCACAGGCCTACAGCTCCGGCTGGAGACACAGCACGATGATTGAGACTGCTCTCTATCACTGCCAGATACTTAAAATCATCGGGAATATCGTTTTCTTTCAGTATGGGTTCTATGATGGGAAAATAACGATTGGCTTTTTTTATAAGTAGCAAAGTGGTAGAATGCAGGTATGTGAATCCGTTTATTTCCCTGTCGTAACGCTCATGCAGATCGTATCTGTCGAGCACAAGGTCTTCTCCGGCAAAATCGACCTTATGGGGAACTCCTACAGATTTAGTCATCGACAGTACATGAGGTAACTTAGATTCTGCTGTCTCCATACTATTATTCGATAAAAAAAGAAAAGCAAGTGCTCCCACACATGCTATAGGGATGATATATATCAGACTTTTTTTCATGTGAACATTATAAACAAGTTTAGACATTAACAATAATCAAAAAAGGAGAAGTGCAATGCTCTTCTCTTTTACAGGTTATTATTCTTCTATTTTATTATTTTCCCGACCAAGCTTTCAAGACTCATTTTCAATATTATAGAAAAATCTTTTCAAAACCGAGTGGCATTTATAGATAATAACTATCAAAGGTACTATTTAATTTTCAGTTATAAAAAACAGATGAAGCCCTTACAATCCCCTTCCACCCCACACAAAGCAGTCCGGATACACGTTTTCGAGGTCTTTGACTTCTTCCTTAAAAATTCCAAAAACGGAAGAACCCGATCCGGACATGGACGCGTAAACAGCACCCATATCATATAGCGATTGTTTGATCTCCATTATTGCAGGATATTTTTCAAACACGCTGTCTTCAAAATCGTTTTTCATCAGAGATTTCCATTGCTCCAATGGCTTTGTGACAATTTCCTTCAATGACATTTCGGGCTGTCGTGGTTGCACTCCGGCAAATGCATCTTTGGTAGCTACATGGATATCGGGTTTCACCAATACAAAGTAATAATCCTTAAGCGATAGTTCTACTTCCTCGAATATCTCGCCGATACCTGTAGCAAATACCGGACGATTGTAAATAAAGAACGGGCAATCGGCACCCAGTTGAACAGCTAACGCAGCCAACTCTTCATTTGTCGCCTGCAAATCGAATGTATCATTCAACAGTCTCAGCATAAACGAGGCATCTGCCGAACCGCCTCCCAATCCTGCCCCAAAAGGGATTTTCTTTAATAAATGCACTTCTACCGGAGGAAAAACATAGTGATGGCGCATTAGCTTCAGCGCTTTCATTACCAGATTGTTTTCGGGTGCAGCATCTACTTTTATTCCGGTTTCGGCGAATGTATCTTCATTCTGATCCTCTCTTACAATAATTTCAAGAGCATCCTGTATAGCAATAGGATAGAACACTGTTTCGAGATTGTGGTAACCATCAGGTCTTTTAGAAACAATGTTCAGTCCGAGATTTATTTTAGCATTGGGGAAAGTGATCATGTTGTAGAATTATGAGTTATGAGTTATAAATTATAAATTACTCCTACTTCATTCATAACTTATAACTCATAATTTATAACTAATTATTAAACAAGTTTTTTTATCAGGGCATCCCTGTCACCATATATATAGTCGATGATAGGAACTTCGATCATTGTATAAGCTCCCGGTCTTTGTTTCATTGTAGCACGCGCCGAAGCAACAAGTACCTGAGCAGTAAGTGCAGGATTGTTTATTTTCATATTGAAGTCGAAAAGCTGATTCTGAGTTTCACCCGAAACACCTTTACGCACCATGTTTACACCATGCCCCATATCTTTCAGGCTGTCTACACAGTCTACATGCATCACATGCGTTTCGTCATGTACAAAGTAATCGTCTGCTTTAATCGCCTTAGCTACATCTTCAAATTTGTATCCGTCCTCAACTTCTATGTACACCATACGGCGATGGATTCCCGTACCCAATGGTATAGTCATAGAAAGGGCGGCTTTTACACCTTTTATTGCTTTTACGGCAACCGTATGCCCCATACTCATACCGGGGCCGAAGTTTGTATAAGTTACTCCTTTTGGCGCCATAAACTCAAGCATGGAACGTACCATAGAATCTGTACCCGGATCCCATCCGGCAGAAATAATAGATACTGTATTGTTCGCCTTCGCTACTGTATCGAGTTCTTTGCGAAGATTTACAATACCGCCATGAATGTCATAACTATCTACCGTATTGATGCCTGCTGCAAGGCATTCTTTAGCATAATCTTCTACGTTGCGTGTTGGCGTACATAGCACAGCCACATTTACATCTTTCAGTTCTTTTACTGTTTTCACCACCTGATATTTTTTCAGTTCTTCCGGTATATTTGCCGGATCGCGACGAACAATACCTGCCACTTCAAAATCGGGTGATGCAAGAATTGCATCTAATACATATCGCCCGATATTACCATATCCGACAATAGCTGCTCTTATTTTTTTCATTAACTATTTGAATTATAATTGTGTTGCTTCTTTCATAAAATTATACAGCCATTCCATAGCCACGAAGTCTTCTTTCACCATTTCTGCAAAAGCGGCAGAGTATAGTTCTTCCCCTACCGGCCTGGTCTTACTCACCCATATACCTTTGCGCTGTATCCATGGTTGAAAATATTCCGGCAAATCGTTTGGTACTGGACGTTTATACTCTTCACCGTTTATCACGTATCCTCTGTCTAATACGGTTTTCTGTGTTACACGCTGGAACTCTTCGGCATCGTAAGCCACTTCATCGCGAAAGGCATCCATTACTTTCTTTTTAGGCTGAAAAAGCCCTAAACCTAAAGCATATCCATCGGCATTGATCTCCATAAAATAACCGGGATAATCCTTCCATACATCGTTAGTAACGGGAATCTGAAATGCCATCCACATAAAGTCTTTATACGGATCTTTATTCTTGGAGAAACGGATATCTCTGTATATCCGAGAAAGGCAACGATGCGGACGCAGTTCGAATGCCGGATCGATATTATACATGGCAGGCGATAATGCAGTCACAAGAGCTTTCAGCGGATTGAGTAATTCCTTTTCATATATATGTTTATTGGCATCGAACCATTCTTTATAGTTGTTTTCCTTCAAATCTTTGAAAAACTGAAATGTTTGTGGTGTGAAACCTTTGAAAAGGCTATCTTCTTTTGCCATTTGATCTTTAATAATTAAAATATAAAGATAAAAAAATAGCAGCTTTTTCCAAAACTGCTATTTTCCAATATATCCTTTATTTCGCCAGTTCTTTTATTACTGCCATTACCTCACCGCCTATCTCTTCGGCTTCTTTCATCGAGTGTGCTTCGGAGTACACACGTATGATCGGTTCGGTATTCGACTTGCGCAGGTGTACCCATTTGTCGGGGAAGTCTATCTTCACACCATCTATATCTGTCACATCATACTGGCTGTATTTTTCTTTCACAGCATTCAGTATGGCATCTACATCGATGCTTGGTGTAAGTTCTACTTTCTGCTTAGCGATATAATATTGCGGATACGAAGCGCGTATCTCACTCACTTTCTTCTTCTCAAATGCCAGATGGGATAGGAACAGAGCAATACCTACTAAAGCATCGCGCCCATAATGGCTATCAGGATAAATAATTCCGCCATTACCCTCACCACCGATCACTGCATCTACATCCTTCATTTTGGTAGTTACATTCACCTCTCCTACAGCAGCTGCATAATATTCACATCCTTCATACTTGCGGGTAACATCACGCAGGGCACGGCTCGAACTCAGGTTCGACACAGTATTGCCGGGCGTATGTTTCAGCACATAGTCGGCTACAGCCACCAGTGTATATTCTTCACCGAACATATCTCCGTTTTCACAAATAATAGCCAGACGGTCTACGTCTGGATCGACAACGAAGCCGACATCGGAAGATGTTGTTTTCATCATCACCGATATATCTTTCAGATGTTCGGGTAACGGTTCCGGATTGTGTGGAAATTCACCGTTAGGCGTACAATAAAGTTCATTTATTTTGTTCACACCCAGCGCTTTCAGCAACTTAGGCAGAACGATACCCCCTACTGAGTTTACACAATCGATAGACACCTCAAAATCAGCAGCTTTAATAGATTCTACGTCTACCAGTGACAAGTCCAGCACAGCCTGAATATGGCGATCGGTATAGTCTTTTTCCGTTACTTTTCCTATATGGTCTATATGTGCATAGTTAAAGTCTTCGGCTTCTGCCAGTTGGAGAACTTCTTCCCCTTCTTTAGCATTAAGGAACTCTCCTTTATCGTTAAGCAACTTCAAGGCATTCCATTGCTTAGGGTTGTGGCTGGCTGTAAGTATAATACCCCCACAAGCCTGTTCCATTGCCACTGCCAGTTCGGTAGTCGGTGTTGTAGCCAGACCGATATTAACAACATCGAATCCCATCCCCATAAGGGTACCAATAACTAACTGTTCCATCATTTTACCCGAAATACGGGCATCGCGTCCAACAACAATAGTATTGGAGCCGTTTTTCACATTCTCTCTTATGAATGAGGCATAAGCAGATACAAATTTCACTGTATCCAACGGATTCAGTCCTTCGCCTACTTTGCCTCCCATTGTTCCCCTGATTCCGGAGATAGATTTTATTAAGGCCATATTTTATTTATTCGTGTGGTACATCTAACGTAAAGTCATATCTCAGCAAACTATAAAAGTAAGGAGTATATGTAGACATCTGAACTGTCGATCCGCTCGCAAACGGAATAATCAACCTTACTGTTGCATTCTTTCCTAAACCATATTCCAAAGGAATTACACATGCCGGAGACATGAAATAATACATCTGTGATGTATATGTCGATGAATAATCTTTACTGGAATATGTACCTGGATCGCCATACTTGAATGTCATATATATTCCCGAATAATTCGGATTTGCGATTACTTCATTATCCAACAGATCGTATATCGTATCATATCTCAGATATATATCGGTCTTAGGGTCTGTTTTCGATGGTTTGTCTTTTCCGCCCGAGTCTACAACCTGAAAATACACACCGGTAGATTCATCAAGAAAAAACTCATTGTCTGCAAACTTGTGTTTATCAGGATATGTACGAAGAACTTTTATGTCCTGAGCATCGATAAAACGATTGATCGCTTTTTCTTCTTTTTTCAGCTTATCGGCGTATGTTTCTCCGCCACAGGCTGTGAATACAATAGCAAATGCCATCATGGCGAATATAAAACTGATAATTTTCTTCATCTATTTTCTAAAATTATGACTTAAATGTTTTTATTTCTTTTTCAATAAATCCCCGAATTCGGGCAATGCGTTTTCAAAAATAGCTATTGCCTCCTCCATTGTTCCGTAAAACTCTCCTCCCGAGGCATTCAGGTGGCCGCCGCCGTTGTAACATTGTGCAGCAAACTTGTTGCTCGGAAAACTCCCCTGAGAACGAAACGAAATTTTTATGAAATCATTGTCTTCTCTGATAAAAACCGAGAAAATAATTCCTTTTATATTCAGTGGAAGATTTGCAAACCCTTCGGTATCTCCTTTTTTCACACGATAACGGCTTTGCTCTTCATTGGTCAGCCATATCAGCGCAGAATTGTATTCGGGGTATATTTTCATTTTTTCGCAAAGCGTATAACCGAGCATACGGTAACGGTCTTCCGAATAGTTATGATATACATTCGAATATATCTGATCTTTATTTATTCCCTTCTTCAACAACTCGCCGATGATGTAATAAATCTCGGCATTGTTGGAATTATATGTAAAAGCCCCCGTATCGGTCATCATACCGGTATAAATGGCTGTTGCACTTTCGTGACTCATTACTTCAAAGTCTCCCATACGACAGATCAGCCTGAATATGAGTTCGCTAGTCGATGATATTTCGGGATATGAAATCACTACATCGCAAAAATCCGCAGGCTCGGGATGATGGTCTACCATCACTTTTTTTGCAGAGGCTGCTTCTATCAGTGGTCCCAAATGATAAGCCCGCTTAGGCAAATTGAAATCGAGACAGAATATAAGTTCAGCTTCATTTATCAATTTCTGGGCAAACTCGGGATATTTTTCATAATCGAGAATATCTTTTGCTCCGGGTATCCACTTCAGAAAATCAGGAAAAGAATTGGGTACGATCACATTCACATCGTTCCCCGAATCGCTCAGATAATGATATAATCCCAAAGATGAACCGATAGCGTCCCCATCGGGCGACACATGAGTTACAATTACAATCTTTTCATATTTGTCGAGCAGTTCTTCTACTGCTGTTATCTTATCACTTGCTATTATCTTTGAAATCATTTACTTTTTCTTCTTTTGAATCTTTTACGGAGCAACAAAAATACTAAAAAATCAGACTATAAGCACCATTTTCAACTACATCGTGACAGGGAATATTCAGTTTTTGACATTCTTTAGATAATCTTCTGCGGGTATAGCTTGATAATGAAGCATCTAAAACAACCATTTGTGGCAAAAAGATTTGAGTTAAAGAGTATAAAGACAATTCTTCCTCACCCGTCAATACCAGATGCGATACATCAAATCTGTTCGCCGTTTCTTTGTCTTTCCAGTTATCAGAAGATAAGACCACCACTCTGTTATTTCCTGCTTTTATCAGTTTATAATCACCTACATCTTCAGACATTATTATATTTTCAGTATGCCCTTCATTCCATTTTATTTCAGTAGCCTGTCTCCTATTGAAAACAGTAACTACATTCTGACTATTTTCCGTATTATTATAAATTCCGGTAAGTAACAAAATCAATACCGCCGACAGACCGACAACAAGCCCTCTTGTCTTCTTATAGATAAAGAACGCCAGAAATGATAAAATAACAACAAAGATCAGCACCATATCGGCAAGGGATATTTTCACATCGTCAATCAGTGCAAAAGGCAGGCTTTCAAAAAAGCGGATAACAGAAGTCATCAACTTTACCAATATCTGCAATATCTTTACCGGAAGATAATAGAAGTAATGACTAAAATCAGGTAATAACAGACTTAGCAACCTAGCGACACCAATTCCTCCGACCGCATAAGTTATAAACGAGACTAACGGTACAATCAGCAAATTGGCTGCAAAAAAATAAGTCGGAAACGTACCGAAGTAATACAAACAGATAGGAAAAGTTGCCAATTGCGCCACTAGCGACAAAGTGAACATCTGCCAGAGATTACGCACATATTTGTTCTCTATCTTTATTAAGCCTGATGCTTTTGGTTGCAGATACAGAATAGAAAGAACCGACATAAAACTCAGTTGAAAACCGATATCGAACAACGAGAACGGATTTACCAACAACATGAAGAAGGCTGCAATATACAAGGCATGTACTGAAAAGCTCTTCTTACCGAAAAGCTCCGAAGCACAAAAGACGGTAAGCATAGCACTCGCTCTGATTACAGAAGGCGGTAAGCCCGTTATAAAGGCATATACCCACAGGAGTAATATAATTAAACCGGGTTTCAGCCAGTAATACTTTGTACCTCTGCGGATAAATCCCAACAGAAAACTAATCATCAGGTAAATGATACCCACATGTAGACCGCTCACCGAAAGTACATGTACTGTGCCCGTAGTTCTGAACCCTTGCTTTATATCATCTGTCAGGTCATTCTGATAACCCAATGTAAGCGCTGATAGTATGGAATATTCGGTATGGTTAAAACCCAGCGACCGATAAAAGTCCATTATCTGCTGACGACAGCGTAAAGCTGTATATTTCAACGAGGATGAGACATTTCCTGTTGCCTTCCATGAAATGTTTGTAACATATGCCGAACCCGCAAATCCCTGATTATACATATAACGCACATAATCGAAATCATCAGGTTTTCCCATATTACGGAACGGCTGTATTTTAGCCTGAAAAAGAAACTCATCGCCCGGAGTCAATTGCTTATCACATATCGTATCACGCTGAAAATAGCAAACAATCTGCTTATCCTCATCGGGTAGATATACCCGGTATGCAGTAGTGGATGGCTTTTCCTGCGGAGTATCAGTTACCACGCCCCGATAGGCACGAACCTCATCGACAAAGGTAAATTCAGATCGTTGCTGACAAAAGGCAGTAGATATAATACCCATCCCTATTAAGAATAATGCGGCACCCGCGCCAAACAGCCATCTGAAACGAAACTGATATTTCTCAGCTATCAGATATGAGAGCAGCATGGCCATTACACCAATACTAAAAAAGGCAATGCTCAGATAATCTATCCCGAGATAGTATTGAATCGCAATCCCTGCCAGCAAAGGTATCAGCAGAAACAGAAAGGGTATCTTCGCCAGAGGATTCTTCATTTGTCCCGAAGAGGGTTAAGCCTGCTTATACGATACTCTTTAGCTTGTGGATCATTTCTGTAGGATTGGCATCTGCAAATACAGCATTACCCGCCACCAATACATCTGCTCCGGCATCTATCAGGCGTTTTCCTGTTTCCAGATTCACGCCGCCGTCTACTTCTATCAGTGTATGCAGATTACGTTTCAGTATCATTTCTTTCAGTCGTGCCACTTTAGTTAGAGAATGCTCTATAAACTTCTGCCCTCCGAATCCGGGATTCACCGTCATCAATAGTACCATATCCACATCTTGCAGAATATCTTCGAGCAACGATACAGGCGTATGCGGATTGAGTGTCACTCCGGCCTTCATTCCGGCATCGTGGATAGCACCTACCACGCGGTGGAGATGGGTACAAGCCTCATAGTGCACATTCATCATATAAGCTCCGGCATCTTTCACCTGCGCGATATACTTATCGGGGTTGACAATCATCAGGTGAACATCCAGCGGCTTCTTGGCAATCTTACTGATCTGCTTTATGATAGGAAAACCAAACGATATATTAGGAACAAAGGTACCATCCATTACATCGCAGTGAAACCAGTCGGCTTCGCTGTTGTTTATCATTTCTATATCGGCAGACAGATTGAGGAAGTCGGCAGACAGAAGAGAAGGTGCTATTTTATGGCTCATAATGGTTGTTTTTATAGATCTGAAATATGAATGTAAATGTATAGAAAAAGGCTTATATAAACAAAAAAGGCACAAACTATAACTGCCTGTACCTTCTCTGCCCTTAGTATAAGGACCAATTAATTAACACAAATTTCGTTGACTGCTCTCGGCAGCGATTTCTCTACATAATATGCTCTTGCAAATTGTCTTAAGAAATCCAGTGTTTTTTCAGAAGGTGCGACAACCTCCTTTTGTTTCTTACCAACGTTCTTCGGAGTAAAGACTTTTTTCATAGGCGATCCCCTTGTTCTTTAAGTTCTTTTTAGTTCTTCTAGTTTTCTAATAAAGAAACGCCCTTATATAAGTCTTATTGTCTACAGTCTTATTTTTAACATTTTACGGATATTAACTCATCCGGTTTTTATAATCTTCATAATCAAATTCACGATATATTTCCAACTGGTTATACTTGTTCCATAAAGCAATGGCAGGGTGCGATATACCATTAAACATGGTTGTTTTCACAATTGTATAATGGATCATATCTTCAAATATTATTTTATCACCTACCAGAAGCGGCTCATCAAACGACCATTCTCCGATAAAGTCGCCACTCAGGCAACTGCTTCCTCCCATGCGATAGGTAGGACGGCCTTCCACAGGTTCGTGGTATGCCCCTCTGATTCGAGGCTTATACGGCATTTCGAGGCAATCGGGCATGTGGCATGCAAACGACACATCCAGTATAGCGGTCTTTATTCCCCTGTTTTCTACAATGTCTACTACAGTAGATACCAATACGCCTGTTTCCCATGCAAAAGCACTACCAGGTTCCATTATGATTTCCAGATTCGGATACTTTGCCTTGAACGACTGCAACACGCGGATAAGATGTTCCACATCGTAATCTTTACGGGTCATCAGATGTCCGCCTCCCATATTGAACCATTTTACTTTTGGCAACAGGTGTCCGAATTTCTGTTCTATCACTTCCAATGTTTTTTCCAGATCGTAAGAGGACGATTCGCAGAGGGTATGAAAATGTAGCCCCTCTATTCCTTCTGGCAACTCATTTCCAAGTTGCTCGACAGATACCCCTAGACGCGATCCGGGAGTCGCCGGATTATATAGATCGGTTTCCACCACCGAGTATTCAGGATTGATACGCAGACCGCATGAAACTTTCTTCCTGTATTTCAGGGTTTCGGGATAGAAACGCTCGAACTGTGACAGCGAGTTGAATGTAATATGGCTGCTGTAACGCATAAACACCGGGAAATTTTCGGCTGTATAAGCCGGAGAAAAAGTATGCGCCAAACTGCCCATTTCTTCAAATGCCAACTGTGCCTCAAAAACAGAACTTGCCGTAGAATAAGGGACATATTCCCTGATAATAGGGAACGACTTCCACATGGCAAAAGCCTTAAAAGCAAGTATAATATTTACTCCGGCTCTTTCTTTTACCGATTTTATTAGAGACAGGTTTTTTCTCAGCAATTCCTCTTCCATCACAAAACAAGGTGATGGTATTTTATTTATTTCAATCATCTGTTAAAACTCTTTTTTCATTTTGAAGCCCAAAGATATTAATTTTTTAATGTCTGTTTAAATTTTATGGCTTATCTTTTTTAGAGTTGCTTTGAGATGGATTTTTTAGTTTTTACTAGCAGATTCAGCGAGCTGAATCAAGAGGAAAAAATGAAAAACACGCTCAAATGAACAGAAAAAAGTAGCCAAGAATTATATAAATAAAAACAATAATAAAAAATTTCGTTAAAATTTAAACAGACTCTTAATCTATAATGCTTATCTTAGCAAACTGAATACGCAATCTATATGAGTCCGGAATGCCATTAACATATAGATAAACGAAAGGAAATTACGTTACGAATATACACAAACTAAGACAAACAAGACATGCGTACCATTTATCAGAAGATCATTCTGCTGCCTATTCTATTATGCAGCCAGTTTGCAGTCAATGCACAGACTGCTGTTACCGAAGTTTATCCGAACTACAAAATCACCATCAACAAGGAACGGCTCGATGTCGATTCTCACCGCAACAGGTATAACGGCTCGATGCTCGATTATAGCTATCGAAAGTCGGACGGCACCACAATCCGGATAAAGTCGTTCCAGAACGATGCCGGATTTGAAGTAGTAGAAACTCCGCCGGAGCCGGCAATACATTATGTATATAAAAGATTCTACGCCGACGGTAATCTGAAAGAGATGGGCGTATTCCTGCCACGACAAGTGAAAGTCGGCAAATGGATGGAATGCGACGACTATGGCCGTTGTACGATCATCAATCACGAGATTGAGCGCGATGCCTACGGATACAATGATGTACTCGAGTACCTGAGAATGAGAGGCCATTACATGCCGCTAGACGACAACAAGTGGAAATGCTCTTTCTGGCATTCCCCCGACGGTCATACATGGGGTACCAGAGTAGACCGCAACGATGAGCAATATAAGATGTACACCTTCGACGATAAGGGGAAAGAAGATGTAAGGGAAAACGACCTGTTCCCAAACAAAACGACTTATCAACTCGACCTTATGTACAAACCGGGGGAGCAATAATAGAAAACAATTCGCTAATTTTGCTGTTCTATTAGATTAAACTACCCGAATGAAGAAATACATACTGCCGGACACAAACCGGCAAACAGATACAGTAATATTAGCCAATGGGGAATTTCCCTCTCATCCTATAGCACTGTCGCTGCTCAACAACTGTAAATACCTTGTGTGCTGCGATGGTGCTATCAACAATCTGGTAAAGGCAGGCAAACGGCCTGATGCCATTGTGGGCGACTGCGATTCGTTATCGGGGGAAAACCTCGTACGCTTTGCCGATATCATTCACCGCATACCCGAACAGGAAACCAACGACCTGACAAAAGCAGTACACTTTTGCCTGCAACAGGGGCGAACCAAGCTCACCATACTGGGTGCGACAGGTAAGCGCGAAGACCATACCATTGCCAATGTGAGTCTGCTGTGCGAATATATGAAAGATGCCGATGTGGAAATGATCACAGACTATGGCATATTTAATGCAATAGACACCCCATCTTCATTCGAGAGCAGAGCAGGGCAACAGGTTTCACTGTTTTGTATCGACCAGTGCAAACTGACATCCCACAACCTTGTATATCCTATCAAAGACCAAATATTCACCAACTGGTGGCAGGCAACCCTCAACGAATCAGAGGGCGAACAATTCCGTATAGATACCGATGGCAGAGTGGTTGTTTACCGCGTGTTCGTTTAGACTAATTATGCCAATCAGTATTTGAGATTGTATTCAATAATCGTTCGATTTGTATAACCTCAATCTTAGTCTGGAGTTAATAGATTTAGCTCATTACTAACGCACACTCCTGTGCTTGTTTTTACTTTTGCATCGCCCAAAAGTAAACAAAAGTCTAGTGCTTCGCTCCTCAGCGACCTGTCAACGGTTTGACGGCTGAAGGGGACAAACGGGCTATCGCCCCATCCCCTTCTACGCCACCTGCACCGGACAGGTGCCCGCTTGCGGAGCTAATGCACAGAGTCGCACGCGCCGACAAGGCAGGGTAATCGTCACTCAATCGAGCGTCAGCACGCGCCATTAGCTTTATGGACGGGGCACCCGTAGGGTGAGAAAGGCGTAAAACAAAAACGTGTTTGAGCTTAACCGTTGATTGGAACAATACAAAGTTGTGAGCGAGTTTTTTTGTTTAGCCTTTGAGCCCTCTAACGGGTCGTCCTATGAAGCGGGGCGCTAAAGACTTTTTGATTCCTTTTGCGGCTTCGGGCAAAAGGAATGCAAGCAATCTGTGATTGCGCGCAGTAGAATATAATAGAACATATAATTTCAACTACTGATTCCTTTAGATTTGCACTATGTTAAATCAATCACAAATCATTTTAAATTAAAGAATTATGAAAGTAACGCGTGTAACTCAAAAAGAAGTAGTAGATAGGACTTATCGCTTCCGTCGTGACAATGACGAACATGTTCTTAAATTCTATTGTGACAAATGGTTGAAAACGGCTAACACGCGTTTTCTTCTACTTTACAAAGACGAATATTATATGTTAAACGGTTTCCGCGTTTTTGGTCTTTTAGATCGTGTTTAACTCGAAAAAATTCATTTTGAAAACAAATATATGTGTTCTTTATTTCTATAAATGATTTGACCTGAAAGGGGGGTGAACTATTACTGATTCGAGCATTTTACTGCTATTATGCGATTTAGTCCCCCTTTTCTTTTTGTTGACAGGTCTATGTAGAAATTTAGTTTTGAACTATTAAAGGTGTTAGATAACTCAACTCTGGTCAAATTGTGTATCTATTAACTATTAATTAATTAGACATGAAAGAGCATTTTATTGGTATTGACATTTCAAAAAAAACATTGGATATCTGCATTTATAATGCTGTCCATAATTTGCCAGAAAATTACTTGTGTATAGCAAATAATTTGACTGGTTTTAAACAATTTTCCAAATGGCTTAAATCGAAGAAAGTTGATTTTAGTTCTGTTGTTGTTTGTATGGAGCATACCGGTATATATAATTTGGATATCAGTTTGTTTTTAGAGGAATTAAGTATTGATTATGTTGCTGTTTCCGGTCTTGTTATTCGCCGTTCTCTCGGTTTTGCTCGTGGTAAAACTGATATGCTGGACGCTTACCGTATTTCCCGTTATTGCTACCTGTTACGTGATGAACATGTCTATACGCGTCAAAAGAGTAAGAATTTGTTGCGTATTCGCGAGCTTATTTCGGAGCGCAGGAATTACATTAAACGTTCTGTTCAGATTAAAGGCTATTTAACTGAGTATAAGAATAAAAAAGATGAATCTTCATTGTCCCGCTATAAAACTGAATTAGATTTAATCAGTTCTTTTGTTAAGGATATAGAAAAAGAAATTCTGTCTTTGGTCTCTGCTGATTCCTGTTTGCAATCTTCTTATACGTTACTTACTAGTATTGTTGGTGTTTCTCTTGTAAATGCCGTTAATATCATTCTTTATACAAATAATTTCACATCGTTTAATAATGCCCGGTCTTATGCTTGCTATTGCGGTGTTGCTCCGTTTGGCAGACAGTCCGGTACAAGTATTCACTCTGCACCTCGAGTCAGTAAGCAATGTAATCATTTGCTTAAGGCTGAACTTTCGCAGGCAGCTTTGTCCGCTTCCCGTTTTGATGCTGAAATTCGTCTTTATTATCAACGTAAAATTGCTGCGGGTAAGCATCATGGCTCTGTGATGAATGCTATTAAGTTTAAGCTTATATGTAGAATGTTTGCGGTTATTAAGCGTGGTAGTCCGTTCGTAAAATTAGGCGGTTTCGCCTCATAAAATATTGTTTTGTTTTTATTGTTTTATTTAATTTTTAATTAGTTATGAGAGTTTACAACAAAGATTCCAATATTGCAGACTTGCAAGTTGAGAATGGTACGTTTTTTCTTTTGTTCGATGTAACAAAGACTACCGGTGCTGCCAGTTTACCGGCTTTCTTTGGTGATCTTAATTTGCCTACTTCCGATACGTTGAAAGTATTATATACTTCACGTACAGGTGGACAAAGGTCGTTAATCCCGTCACTGCCTGTTCTTCCTTTGGCTATTGCCGGTACTATGGGCCCACAACACATAAAGTGTTATTTCGATTCAAATGGTAACATTAATCGCGTTGTATTCCCTGTTATGATCGGTGCGGGCGGTGCTCTGACGCTTGACAATAATAGTTATCTGTCGGTAAGTACAAACTTTGGCAATTTGGCTTCCACTGCTTCCGGCAATGAAAAATCATTGCGCATCTATGCCGTTGATACTGTCAAGTCGAATTTTGCATTTATGTATGAGTCCATACATTTAAATGCGTCTTCACAAAAGGCTATTGACCTGACTAACAGTAATCAGTTGATTCTAAGCAAGGAAATACTTGACTTTCAGTTGCTCGCAAAAGACACACAATACTCTGTGAACTGGTCTGAACCTGAAATTGAAGCCGTTTCCCGCGCTCAAAATGATCTCCTTGCTATGTTCGGGAAAGACCTTGTCACTAATCGCACTATACAGGGTGCTTCTGTGGCTTCTAATCTTGGTTTTGAAGCTGTGGAAATCGCTTCCGGTGGCACTTATTATAATGCTATCGGTGTGAGTGACTTCATTACGGCTAAGGTTACCAGCCGTTACGACGACCGCGCCTATGTGCTTCGTGTTGTCGATACTTCTGTTATCTAATTACTAATACTTTTTGTTATGGGTTTTCTAAGTGGTTTAGTTAAAGGCATCGGAAAGGCTGTAAGCACTGTTGTTAAGACCGGTTCAAAGGTCGTTGGCGGTGTTATTAAGGCTACTCCCGGTGTCGGTCAAATATATCAGGCTGCGACCTCTCTTGTCGGTCTTGACCCTGTCGAGGCTCTCGGTAATACGATTGCATCTGTTACCGGTGGTGGTAATATCGGGAATGATATTAAAGCCGGTCTTAATGAGGCTCTTATCGGTTCGGGTGGTCTTGTCGGCGTTATTTTCCCGTCTGCGCTTCAGCCCGGAGAGGAGTTACCGCAAACATCTGCTGATCCTCCGGGTGTATATACCTATGCTGACGGTTCCTACGCTTATACGGTAAATAATAATGGTACAGTTAGTTATAATCCTAGCGATTTGACTAACCCGCCCGTATCGGGTTCTGTTGCTCCGAACGGTTCTATTACTCCGATTCCTGCCAGTTTAAGCGCAAAGGCTGTCTATGTACAAACGTTGCTTGATTCTTATTCCAATCCTTTAGGTGTCGATAAGGCAAATATGACTATGAGTGCCGTTAATAATTTCGTTACGGGTCAAAATCCTTTGGATGGCGTGCAACAGAGTAATCTTATCGCATTAGATGTCATAAACAAAGACCCCGAAGCACTGAGTTATACGGCTCAAGCTTTATCGCAGGCTACGGGTAAAAGCGCCGTTGATTGGATTGCGATTCTTACCGGTCTTTGGAATACGGCAAAGGTTGCGAATATACCCGGTGTGAGCGATACGGTAAAACGTATTGAGGGTGAAATCCTTGTGCCTACCGTCACAAATATGGTCGAAGAGACTATTGTTCAAAAGATCAGCCGGTTTATCAAAGATAACATGCTGTTGGTGTTCGGTGGTGCTGTCGGTATCATTTTGTTGATTGTCTTTCTGTCGGGTCGCTCCCGCCGTTAAAAGCTGTAGTTATGCCTATCAATATTATTTCTATTAATGCGCGTCTTGCTCAAAAAGACAAGCTTTCTGAGCGTCAGGTATGGCGTTTAGAATTTCGCAAAAGATTTTTGCAGGGTTCGACTGTGAAAGCGAAAAATAAGGCTTCTGTGTCTAATCCGAAAAGTGGTAAAAAATAAATATCGCTTTCAAGGTAAATAAAATTATTTGTTAAAATTTTAGTGTTAATAATTAAAAAGTTTGGTTATGAAAACTGTTGTTAAGTATTTGGCTCTTATGGCTATTATCGCCGTTGCTCTTAAGAGTTTTATCGATGCGTTTACGCCCGAGTATGAGGCGTGGCGCGAGAAATATCCACCTGAACCTGAAGAGGACGAAGAGGACGCCGGCGAGGCTCTCGGTAATGTCGTTCAGGCATCAGATTTGTTTAAACCGGATGCACAGGCATTCATTAGCGAAGGAAAGGAGGGTTAATTATGGCACGTTTTAGAAGATATCGCCGTTATGGCTTCCGCCGTCGTTTCCGCCGTTACCGTACGCGTTTCCGTACGATTTTCAAAACACGCTACCGTACGCGCTTCCGCAGTATGGGCGGTCGTAATAATCTTTGGGGTTCAATTAAGTACCTTGCTATCTTGGCTTTGATCGGCTTCGGTGCTTATTTCGTTTGGACTAAGTATCTGAAAGGTAAGATCATAAAAATATAAGTTATGGAAAACAAGGGTCTTATGGGCTTTATGATAGCGGGGTTGCTCGCTATCATTGCCTTTCTCGTTTATTGGTTCTTTTTCCGTAAAGGAAATACGGTAACCAATACGGTTGTTTCTGATTCTGTGGCTCCACCTCCTGTAGCTAATAATCCTATTAGCCCACAGGATTCGAGTTCCACTGCTCCGCCTTATGTTAATATTAATACCGGCGAATTTGGTAATTCTGATAGTGTGGATATGAGTGACACTAAAATACTGAGTACCGGTTTCAATCCTACCCCGCAAGAAACGCTGGAGACGGGAAATGCCTTGTCTCAACGGACAAACAATCCCGGTGCGTTGTTTTGGGACGGTTCGACTAACTGGCAGGGTATGACGAAATCAAAATGCAAATCGGGTGCTATCATGTACTTCGATTCTGTTGATTACGGTGTCCGCGCTCAACTAATGACGCTGAAGAATTACTATAAAAAGCATGGTATAAATACGCTGATCGGTATTACTACGCGTTACGCTCCCTATGGACATGGTAATAACAACCCTGCTGTTTATGCTCAAACGCTTGCTTCCTGTATGGGTATGAATACGACTGATAAGTTTAATCTTGACAGTAACAGGCAGTTGCTTGCTGCGGTCGGTTACTATATCCACAGGGTTGAAGCTGGTTATTACTGGGTTCCGCGCGAGAAGTATCTTGAATGGTCTACTAAGGTGTAATTTTTTGACGCGTGATCACTATAGGCTATACAGTAATTAGGTACTCCCTTTGGTTCGTTCTTATACAGTTTAAGTAGCTGCTGCCTGCTGTTAGCTAATGTTCCCGCTATATTGCTATTGATACTCTTTGTTTTTACATATGTTGTGTTAGGTTTCTAGTAGTTTGTTTTTTATCCATCTTCCGGTCGTTGTGAAACTCCCGGAAGATACTTTAAAATTAATTGTAAAATGTGTGGTTATGAGCTATAGATATAATAAGTCAAAGAATAGTTTTGACGGGTTTTTAACGTTTATCCCTTGGGTGTTGGTTACGTTGATTTTTGTTACAATTTTTATTTTGTTGAAGAAATTTGTATTGAATAAGTCTTTGACTTCTTCTATTTCTGATGCTGATGCAAAGCAGATTGTTAATAGGTCGTCTGATAGGATGCAAAACGGTGATACGTATATGCAGGGTTCTGTTTATCTATTTAATGAAATGTTTTCTCAGGCTATGTTTTTTCCATGGCTTAAAAATACAGATGAGGGTGTTGTTGGTAAATATATACTGTCTGTTACCAGTTCTGAATTTCGTCAATTGAATAGCACTTATCTTTTATATAAGCGTGATAATTTGCCTTCTCTATCTGTTTCTGATAGGAATGCTGATTTGTTGGCTGATTTGCGAGATTTGTTTTCTTCTTCTGAATATAAGAAATATACATCTCACTTAAATCTTGTGTGATTTTCAAGATTTTTAATTCTGTTTTTGAGGTTTGAGATTTTTATAATAGTCCATATTGGGAAGATTAAAAATAGTGGTATTATTAATAAAAGTATTATTAAAATTTCCCCTGTTCCTATATTTCCTAAAAATAGCAATGTGTTCATTTTATTGTTGTTTTTCGTTAATATTTCCCCAAATATAAAAATAAAAAAGTTATGTCCGGTAGAATGCGCTATTATTTGATTGAGTATTTTGATCATCGGGGTTACGTTACTGCCCGCATTTGCAAAAAGTTTGCCTGTGCTCACGATGCTAGGTATTTCGCTTATGCAGGCATGAAGTGGCATGGTAACAGATATGCAGTCTACATAAAAGTTTAATTTTTTAAAATTTAATATTATGCCTAAGTATAAATTTAGTTGGGTGACTAAGAGCGGTAAGACGCTTCATAGTGAAGTTAAGTTTCTGCCGTCTTACGATGCTGCTCTTTCAAAAGCTCGTGATCTGTATGATTTTAATGTAAATCCTGCGGTTTTGTATATTGGTGTTTCTCAGGTTCGCAGTACCTCTCGCCGGGTTTGGCGCAAACGCAGAAGAGGTTAATCTATTAAATCGTTATTATTATGTCTAAAATAGAATTACCTATAGATACGCGTTTTAAGGTTGATGGTGTTGAGCTGATTGTTACTAATATATCTGAAAGCTGTTGTGATTGTTATTTTTATGACTGCTTCAGTTGTAGACTTTATAATTGTTCCGAGCACTACCGTTCAGACAATGAATCTGTTATCTTCAAAAAGGTTACTTCATGAAAACTTTTGTGATCGTTTATTATGATAAAGACCTGTCTGAATTAGACAGGATACGCGTTCGCGCCTCTTGCCCTGAGGCTATTGAGCCTCTTGCTGGTAGAGAGTTGCGTATAAGGCAGGTTTATAGTTTTAATTATCATTCCTATCGTATTTATGAAAACATCTAATATCAGTTGGCTTTTTGTTTGTTATGTACAATCTGAGCGCAAATTCCTTGTGCATATAATCTCTGTTGCGTCTTTTTACAAGGCATTAACAGAGCATTCTTCGTTATTCCCTGCGCATAATGTTGTATTCGCGTTGCAAGTCCCTGTACATCTTGCAGAATATACGGGACGACATTTCCAGTCGTTATTTGCTGATTCCGATCATATCTATTCGGAATTTGCAAAGTGTATAAACACGCCGATGCAAAGCCTTATTGTAACGCAGGTTAAAACCTATCAGGGTTTAGTTCCGCTTACGTATAGCGATGCAAATAAGCGTCTTTCCCTTTCTTCTTGGCGCGGTGAGTATTACGAGAGCGCACAAGCTTTCGTTTTACACGTTTCTTTGATCGAATTTTTTAATTCGATTTTCTATGTCTCCAGTACAAATATTTTAAATCTTTTTAAAAATGAGTAATTTAAATAAGTCCGGTAATATTTTTGACCGTCAAACTAAATATGCTCTTCGGATGTATCCCTGTCTGCCCGTCATGCAGGACGGCGTTCAGGTTGATAACCTTGTCGAATTTCAGGTTGACAGGCCTTTTGTTCTGCTTCATGCTTTTACAAGCTTGTACCCAGATGTGAATGACCGTTATTCTGACCTCTCGCAGGGTATGAGTAATGCTCTTTTGTTTTTAGAGGCGCATCCGATCGTTCAAGTTATGAATGTGGCTGAGATCAGCTCTTTTCATATCGCTGCCGGTCGTTACTATGTGCAGGACATTCGTCCTGCTGACGGTGATGTCGATATTGACGGCAACGTTTTGAGCCGTTCTGATTTTAATCAGTACGTATATGTTTTATTGTGTTTAAACTTCTAATAAGTTAATATTATGGATGTTAAAAAATTCCGGTTGGACTGGAAAAGCTCCCCGCAAAAACAACTTGATTATCTTGCAGAAATGCAAAAATCTATGTCGAATATGGCTTCTGCCCTTATTGAAATTAATTCTAAATTGGACGGCTTGCCACAAATGGTTTCTTTGCTAGAGCAAAATAATCTGCTTTCTCATCAGATAGCCGATAACACAAATTGTGCCTGTGAAGCTCTCAGTACATTAGTTACAATAGTAGGGGAAATCAATAATAAAATAGATGAAAAAGAGCCCGAACCGGTCGATACTTATGTCTTTGAAGTGCCAAACGGTCATTTTGTTGTTGAAATGCAAGTCACAGAGGGTGTAAGGGTTACAACGCCTTTTATATCCACAAAAAACGGTGAGCCTTTTAATGACTGTGTGCTTGTTAGTTCACATGACGGTATAAGAGATATTGTTTTTGATGCCGTTAACGGTTTTATAGAATGGACATGGACAGATCAGGCAGAACCGCCGGTCTATTTTGATCTTATTATTAAGCAGAGCGGTAGTGATATAGAAAAGGTAATTCAATATAATTATACCTATGTCGATTATGTCGAAATAGCCGGTATTAAGTGGGCAAAAGGTAACCTGATAACAGATGCTTCCGATACTACAGGTATGACAAGTGTTATCTCTGAGCGTGAAGATATGGAAACAAGCTACTACCAATATTCTCGCCGGCGTGGCTGGGCTTCTAACGGTCTTACTGCCCCTGCAGGTTGGAATTCTTCTTATCCTTATGCAAAATTTTGGGTAGATGACCCTTGTCCTGATGGATGGCGTTTGCCTACACGCGCCGAGTGTCAGGCCTTGGCCTCTTCCGGTTTTACTTACAGGGAGGTCGGTACTGCCGGTAATGATGTAGCGGGTAGCTTCTTCGGTGCTAATCATGCTACTGCTTCTATTGGAGATATGCAGGGTTGTATCTTTTTAGCTATAGTTGGCTATCTTGGTAATAATGGTGTGTTTACTACTCCTTCTTCCCTTAATAATCCTTATCGGAGTTCTGAATCTAGTTCAACTACGATGGCTTATAATCTTGTCCTTCGTACTCCGGGCGCTTCGGTTGATACATCTTCTCAGTCTGCGGGTTATTTTATCCGCCCCGTAAAGGGAGCTAAACAGGTTTTTTATAATTTGTCTTATAATCTTGACGGTGGTACGCTAAGTAGCTATACAACCCCTGCGGGTGCTTATCCTGTAGGCTATCAGGTTACACTTCCCGCTGTTCCTGTTCGTTCCGGTTATACCTTTAAAGGCTTTGATGTTAATGGCACTATTTATCAGTCGGGAGCTAAATTCCTGCTTGATTCCGGCGATGTCGTTGTCATCGCTACATGGTTGCAGGATGTCCCGTTGCCTACGTTAACGGTTTCGCCTCAAATATTGCCTTTTGATGAGAGGGGCGGTTTTAGTGTTATTAGTTTAAAATCTTCGGGTGCTTGGCAGTTGAAAAAATCTGAGATTTGGATAAACGTGCAACCTTATGATCATACTGGTGACTGTAGTGTAGATATTAGTGTAGATGTTACTACTCTAACTGAATCAAGACAAGGTACTGTTATTTTTGCCTCTGTTGATAATCCTTCTGTGACTGCTACATTGACAGTTACGCAGTCTGGCTCTCTCAGCTAGCTAACTTACTTTATATTAGTATTTTAGGTGTGTCGAAATATACACACCTTAACCCTTTATATCCCTAGTTTTATGAATATATTAGAGAAAAATATTAGACATCTGTGGATTAAAGCGGATGTTGATTCCGGTACTGAATCGTATTTGTGTCTTTATTCTTTTAGTGGTAGCAATATTCATGTGCGTATTACCAAAGACGGTGTTTCCGGTCAGTATTTCGTTACGTGTATGTATCCGAGGCTCGTGTTACATGGTTTCGATCTCCGGCAGTTGCTTATAGTGGCTTTTGCTGAACTGCAAAGCTTAACTAACGACCCTTATCACAGGTCTACTATAAAACGTGTTTTGGGCTTCTTTGATACTTTAAAAGCTAACCCTGATTTGTTTGCTACTTAGTATACTACTTGGACTTGTTTATGTTACACTTTTCGGATTAGCTTATTATGTCTATTTTATTTTCTATCTGTTTACTGCTGTCTTTCAGTTTATTGTCTGTCCTTTTGGTTAAATTATTTGATTATGCTAATAAACTATGTTCTTAAGATACGCCGAGATTTTAGCAGTGTTTTTGTTCCAAGTAGTTGTTTTGCTCCGAAGTTTAAGCGGAAAAAATATGACAAGGTTCGAGCGTATGACCGTTTTGGTCATTTTACTGCTGGTCATGCTATTGATTGTGACTGTCATGGTTGTTTGGATGATACACAGTCTGATAATTTAAAACCGTCTGTCAATGATTCGGAGAATGGTTATATTATTAGTTCTCGAAGTAAAAGGGCTATTCGTAATGCCGGCAATTCGATCTTTTTCCGTTGCGAAAACAAGGCGCGTCTTCGGTTTATTACGTTCACTTTCCCGCCTCTTCCGGCTTCTGTTGCCCGGCAAGATGGTTCAGATAACAACCAAAATTCTAAAATACTAGAGGATAAGTATTTGCATAAACTTTTTAAAAAATTTCTCGATAATGAAAGAAAGAATTACGGCCTTAAAATGTGGCTTTGGACAAACGAACGGCAATCCGGTGAACGGCTCGAAAAACATGAACAGTCTGCCCGCGAAGTGCTTCACTATCATTGTATCTTTGATTATGAAAATCCTATCAATTATTACGTTGTTAATGTGCGGTTTCTTCGTTTGTTGCATCGGAATGGTTTTAATATTTTATCATCTCATTCTCTCGGTCTTAAAAAGACTTCACTGGACTATGCCAAATTAAAACGGGCTTGTCAGGCTGTTGCAAAGGGTGATTATGATTACTTTGTGCAGGATTCCGAACGCATGTACATTCGTGATGACTTGGGTATTAAGCGTTTTATGTTTTTGTGTCCGGTCGACTTTGAGAGAATTCGTTATTCCAGTATGGATATCGGGCGTCTGTCCGCTTATATCTCGAAATACATCGGTAAATCTACCGATAAAGTCTATTGTCGCCGTTGGGGGTGTTCTCAGGGTCTTGTTATTAGTGAAGATCAGTTGCAGGCTTTTGTTAAGGACAACTTTAGTCGTGAAGACATTGACACCGATACCGGCGAGGTCATAACGAGTGTCGACACGCAAAAGCTTATGAATTTCCTTATCATGGGTGATAAGTCTGCTAAGATTATTAAATTCGAGGTTAATATAACCGGTAATAATCCCGAAACATTTTATTATATACCCCCGAATTTCGGTAAATGGGGTAAACATTCTGCTTTACAGGAAAAGTTTATGACTTACTTCAATTACGCTATTTAAACTCTATTAACCAAACATATCGAATAATATACAAAAATTAACTATATTTCTTTGTTCTATCTTAGAAATTCGCATTAATTATAAATTATGAATGGACAACAGATACTAAGCTCAGAATTCATAACTTATAATTTATAATTCTTTTTAAATCGGCTCTGCGACATAGACAGACAATTACTGTTATGACAATGACAGCCACATGGTTTATATCCGAAGCAGTACTATGCCCTGTAAAAATAGAACCCGAATATTCCTTCTGATGCCACAGGAATATCTTATCGCCCACAGGCAGAGATAATCCTGTATATTTGTTCACTATGGGAACGGAAAGATCTACCAGATCGGGGAAAACGCATCCCAGAAAAGCGAGCACCATAATCCAGATATACTGCCTGTTGGTAAAGAACAGTGTTACAGCTATTATCAGCAGCCCCAGCACAGCATCTACCTTAGCTGCAAAAGGGTAGGTATGAGGTAGATAATCGAGTATTCCATGTACAAGTACACCTGTTACAAAAGCCGCTGCACCTGTTATCCAAACAGCTTTCTTCGTATCCGTTTTTGCTGTATCGGTAAGAGCTACAGCGATACCAATAGCAGTCGTCACATGGAAAACCACATTCATAATTGACTTCGTCGATTGCTTCGCAATTTATAATTCATAATTTATAACTTATAATTACGAATGTCCCTCTTTCGCCTTAAAAGCCATTGCATAAAACCTCATTTGTTTTATCATGGAAACCAAACCGTTGGAACGTGTCGGCGAGAGGTTTTCTTTTAGTCCGATCTTTTCTATAAAATACAGATCGGCATTGATGATCTCATCGGGCGTGCGATCCGACAGCACTTTAATAAGCAGGGCGATAATACCTTTTACGATAACAGCATCGCTCTCTGCTCTGAATATGATTTTACCGTCAGTATATTCGGCTTCGAGCCACACCCTACTCTGGCAACCTACTATAAGGTTGTCTTCGGTCTTATATTTATCTTCCAGTTTTCCCAATGAATTTCCCAGTTCTATAAGTAGTGCATAACGATCCATCCAATCGTCAAACATAGAAAATTCTTCAATTATTTCATCCTGTACTTCGTTTATTGTAGCCATGTCTCTCTTTATTTTTCCTTATATATTACTTCCAGAACTGTTTGTCCTACTACTCTGAGTGTTTCCTTGCTGATATTACTCATATCGTCTTTCTGAGTATGCCACGCATGGAAAAATCCGTTTTCCGACTCAAGTTTATAATCAATAATATCGATACTCGGTATACGGCGTATCTCGTTCACCGGTACATGATCGTCGGTGACACCACCTCCGTCTGTACCTATAAAGTATTTACCAAAGCCCAGCTGTCCGGCCGTACTCCACACTTTTTCCACTACATTAGCAGCATAGCGTTTCGAGTAATATTCTTTATAGAATGTCGCACCTTCGGCACCTACCATATCCAACAAGATACCATACTTGGCCTTATAATCTGCCACATGCGGATTTTTCGACCAGTAGCGGGAACCCAGACACCACGTTTCATCAGAATTTCCTTTATAATCTTTTACAAATACAGGTAAACCGTAATCTTCGGCATCGAAGAAGATTATATCTACACCTACTTCCGGCGATTTGGTTTGCAGCACACGCGCCACTTCGAGCAACACCCCTACTCCACTGGCAGCATCATTTGCTCCTAATAACGGTTTATGATGGTTTGCAGGATCAGCATCGTGGTCTGAATACGGACGTGTATCCCAATGCGCAAACAGTAGTACACGCGTTTTCTTATCCAATCCGTATGAGCCGATAATATTTCGTGCATTAAGCTTGGTTCCGTTATAGGCTGTTAGTGTCATTTTTTGTTCCTGTACTTCTGCGCCCAAACGTTTCAGTTCCGATACCAGATAGTTACCACATGCCACATGTTCGGCCGTATTAGGTATTCTGTAACCAAACGAGACTTGCTTGTCAACAAAAGCATAAGCACTGTCGCCACTAAAGTCGGGTGATATTTTCTGATATGCTTCTACAGTTGTAGTCCCGGAACTTGTCTTGTTGACACACGAACAGGTAATTAACGAAAAAGCCAGACCTATAATCAAGATATTTTTCATTGTCATTTTGTGAAAGTTATAATTACAGCAGACAAAGATAAGGATTAGTTGTAAGTTACAAGTTATGAGCAATCAGTTTTTATTTTAACTAAAATGTAACGAATGTAACGTTTTTGCATCGTTTTTGTTTTTTGTTACTTTTTTTTAGAGCCTGTTTAAATTTTATTCGTTTAGGTTTTCAGCACTATTTTTGGAATGATTTTTTCTTATCTGAAGCGCGAATAGCGGGCTATTCAAGCTGAAGAAAGGGATAAATTTCACCAAAAGAGACTGGAAATGAACGAAAAAAGAACGATAACAAAATGTTTTGGTAAAATTTAAACAGGCTCTTACTATTCTCTTTTGTTGCCTCTCTTTAGAGCAGGGCTGTTAAGTTCTGATTTCTATTCAATTAATTGCCTCCACTTTTAAGTGGAGGAATAAGTTTGATAATTGTGACATGGCTTTAGCCAAAACAGATTTGACTAAAGTCGTTTTAGGTATTACTTCCAACCCACGCCTTAAAAGACGTGGCAACTCGCAGAACTTAACAACCCTGTCTTATGGGAAGGTTTGGAAGCACTGCTTATAATATTACCGTTGTGTACCTGTCGTCATCGTCAGTCTCGCCATTGTCCTGTTGGCGGATTTCGTGGGGCTGTGGGCTTGTCACCTTATCCAGAAATTTATTCACCATCTGTGTGGAGGCTTCCACATTGGCATCTTTCGGGAATTTTAGGACAAAAGGCCTGCTGGTCTGTTCCGTTTCTTTTTGCTTTTCACGCTTCTTGTCCTGACGGTCGAGCACGAGCTTCATTACATGCGCTTTTGGTGCGCGCTTACGCTTAGTTACTACGCGGTTCTTTATTTTCTCACCGCCCCAGCCATCGTCTTCGTAGGTGATGCGTTCGCTAACTTCTATGTAGCCTTCGAGCTGGTCGCGCAGGGAGTGGCGCACAAGGGTGGCAAGGGCTTCGTCGCGGCGGTCTTCGGCTTCTTCTATGGCTCGGCGGAAGTCGCTGCGGGTTTTCTTCCAATCGTAAAAGGTTTTGGTAGTCAGTTTCAGGGTTCTGCAAATTTCGGTGATGGTGTAGCTGTCCTGTTCGATCAGTTTTACTATTTTTTCAACAAGTCTATCGCTGTATTTCATGGTTTTCAAAATTCTTTAGTGAATACTTTTTCAGTATAGATAAAGTTTTTTGAAAATGATGAAATTCTTTAAGCCTGTCTGTTAGTAACTGTTTATTAGAATAGAATACCTCAGTCTAATCAGATTTGCTTTAACCTTTATTTTGTTAATTTTATTATTTTACTTTACTTTGTTATTTAACAAATAAGAAACTTTGCACAAACATGAATAATTGTTTAGAATGTAATTGCACTATCAGTGAGCAGGTTCATGATTTTTCAAACCGAAAATACGGAATTTCACTCTGCATACCGCATCAGCAATGGCTCGAAGATGTAGAGAAGATAAGTACATGGCAGACCATAACACTCTATTTTGCGCTGAAAACTAGAGGTGTACCTGCCGAACTTGAAAAATTTGACGGCTTCAAACACATCGACATAGCCATCACCGATGCCCGCGTAAATCTGGAAATAGACGGCGGCCATCACAATTACGATACAAAACAGGCTATGGCTGATCTGAAACGTACCTATTACTCTTTTCTGAAAGGTTTCCTTACATTGCGAATCCCTAATTCACTGATCTGCAATAATGATATAATAGAAGAAACCGCCGACTTTATCGTCAAGTTTCTGAACGAGAACAACCGGAAAGACTATGTACAGAGGAAACAACGGGGAACTTACTATAAACTCCGCAAAGATTATTAAATACGAAAAGGCCGCAGATAACATTCTACGGCCTTTCTTTTTATTATAATACTCCTTACGCGTCTATTTTCGCATAAGTCGCATTTTCTTCAATAAACTCGCGGCGAGGCGCTACGTCTTCGCCCATCAGCATAGAGAAGATATGATCTGCTTCGGCTGCACTTTCTATCGTCACCTGACGCAATGTGCGGTGTTCCGGATTCATAGTCGTATCCCACAACTGACTGGCATTCATCTCTCCAAGACCTTTGTAACGCTGGGTATGGATAGAATTCTCGTCTCCGTCTCCGTACTTATCTATGAAGGCACGACGCTGACGGTCATCCCAGCAATATTCTTCAACTTTTCCTTTACGGCACAGGTAAAGCGGCGGTGTAGCAATATAGATATATCCTTTATCGAGCAGCGCCTTCATGTGGCGGAAGAAGAATGTAAGTATCAGTGTAGCAATGTGGCTTCCGTCCACATCGGCATCCGTCATGATTACTACTTTGTGATAACGCAGTTTTTCGAGGTTCAGCTCTTTCGAGTCTTCCTCTGTACCTATCGTCACACCGAGTGCAGTATATATATTCTTTATTTCATCGCTTTCGAGCACCTTGTGAGGCATTGCTTTCTCCACATTCAGTATCTTACCCCTTAGTGGCAGAATAGCCTGAAACATACGGTCGCGCCCTTGTTTTGCAGTACCACCCGCAGAGTCTCCCTCGACAAGGAACAACTCGCAGCTTTCGGCAACTTTACTCGAACAGTCTGCCAGTTTGCCCGGAAGACCTCCACCTGTAAGCGGAGATTTACGCTGAACAAGCTCGCGTGCTTTACGCGCCGCTGCACGCGCCGTAGCAGCAAGAATAACTTTCTCTACAATGATCTTTGCTTCTTTCGGATGCTCTTCGAGGTAGATACCTAAAGCTTCACCTACAGCCTGATCGACAGCACCAATAACCTCGTTGTTTCCGAGTTTTGTTTTTGTCTGCCCTTCAAATTGCGGTTCGGCTACTTTTATGGAAACAACGGCAGTAAGTCCTTCGCGGAAGTCGTCACCCGTAATCTCTACTTTTACCTTTTCCAGCATCTTGCTGTCATCGGCATATTTTTTCAATGTACGCGACAAGCCTCTTCTGAATCCGGTAAGGTGTGTACCTCCTTCGATGGTATGTATATTGTTCACATAGGAATATACATTCTCATTATAAGACGTGTTATATGTCATCGCCACTTCTACAGGCACACCTTGCTTTTCGGTAACGATGTGTATTACATCTTCTATCAGGGCTTCCTTCGAGGCGTCTATATAACGAACAAACTCTTCAAGTCCTTTTTCGGAATAGAAATTATCTGAGCGATAAGTTCCATCATCTTTCTTATGTCTTTCATCTGTCAGTGACAGGCGAACACCTGCATTAAGGAACGCAAGTTCGCGCAGGCGCGAAGCCAGTGTATCGTATTTGTATTCGGTAACGATAAAGATAGAATCGTCCGGTTTGAAAGTAATGACAGTCCCTGTCTCGGTAGTCTTACCTTTCTTTTCTACTCCGGTAAGAGGCTTTCCACAAGAATATTCCTGCACATAGATATCTCCTTCTTTATACACTTCAGCTTTCAGGTGTGTCGACAGCGCATTCACACACGATACTCCTACCCCATGCAAACCTCCCGAAACTTTGTATGTTCCTTTATCGAATTTACCTCCGGCATGCAAAACGGTCAAAACAACCTCCAGTGCCGATTTATTTTCTTTCGGCATGATATCCACAGGGATACCACGACCATTATCTTTTACTGAAATTGAATTATCTTCGTGTATGATAACTTTGATATCATCACAATATCCGGCAAGAGCTTCATCGATAGAGTTATCCACTACTTCATATACAAGATGATGTAATCCCTTTTCGCTGATATCGCCGATATACATCGCCGGTCTTTTCCTTACAGCCTCCAGGCCTTCAAGCACCTGAATATTCTGTGCGGAGTAAGACTCGCTCGCCATTTTTTGTTTCTCTGTCATATCTGTATTTTGCTGTTTAACAGGCGGATATCCACCTTATGTTTTGCGTTTTAAAATCTAACAAATATACGAAATTTTATCATAAAAAGCAAGAAAATAAAAGATGTAAACTACCATCTTTTAGTCACTTTATTGACCAGTTTTTTAACTTTTAACAAGTATTTATACTCCTTATATTTTTTATCGGATATGAATCCGTATTTATGTTGGATCATATAGTAGTCGGAGTAAAAATCGAAGTATGAGGAAGAGATTCCTCCCAATCGGAAATTAGATATGACAACATCTACTTCGCCGAGCACCACGCCCTGACTTACACATCGACAGATGAAATCGTAATCGGCCAACACCCTGATGGATAAGTCAAATGCACCGTACTTATCGTACACAGATTTGGCAACAAAGAATGTGGAATGGGGCAATACGCTTTCGGCAATAAAGGCTGCTCCGCGACGCTGCACATTGAATATTTTATCATCTTTCCATACACGCTCTATGCCATACAACATGGAGTTGGCTCTATCCGTTTTCCCATCTGTGTATTTAGTCCACATGATTTCCAATGCATTATCTTCGTACCAGTCGTCAGAATTGGTTATCCCAACCAGTTCACCTTGTGCGAGTGAAATACCTTTATTCATGGCATCGTAGACACCTTTATCGGGTTCGCTGATAATGCGGACAGTCACACCTTTTTCCTCGAAACGGGGAATATAACTTTTGAGCTTATCCAGTGTCCTGTCTTTAGACACACCATCTATTATAATATATTCAAAATCGGAAAATGTCTGTCTCAAAAGAGCTTCCACCGTACCATGTAAAGTATTTTCTGAATTGTAAGTCGGCGTTATTATCGAAATCTTCGGCATACCATCTATTTTATGAAGCACAAAGATAATATTAATCTGTGTAATTATAGGCTATCTGCCGCATTTCGTTGTGTTAACGGCTATTCCAACCAGACTTACATATTTTAATTAATGCCAATCAGTAGTTGAGATTATATTGAATACTAATTCGCATTATTTATTTAGAGTCTGTTTAAATTTTATTCATTCAGATTTTTAGTGCCATTTTGGGAATAATTTATTCTTTTTTGAGGTGATAATAGCGGGCTATTTAAGCCGATAAAAGGGATAAATTAAACCAAAAGAGCCTAAAAATGAATGAAAAAGAATCCATAATAAAATATTTTGGTAAAATTTAAACAGGCTCTTAGAAATATAAAAAAAATACAACTATCAGTGAACCTTTTATCTACTTAGTTGTTTTAATATGTGAAGACAAAATACAGGATGACTAATGCCCCCCGACCGGAATTCCGGAATCCGGTTAATCTCTCATTTCACAGGTCTATACAGTTCTTGTAACAATTATAGAGAAGAAATGAAATGAGTATTAACCATTAAAATCTAATTTTCATACCCAGATTTAACGCTTAAGCTGTCGGTACGACACCGAACCCGATTAAAAGTACCCGGTTATTCTCCAATTTATAGCTGTGTACCTATATTGCAATAATAGAGAAAGTTAACTTAATGTATAAAAGCCTTTCGTAGCGAAAGTTATTTTCTACATTATACAGTTTAGTATGAGATATTAATACAACACCCTTTGTTGGAATGCCTAATTAATTTCTCATTACAGATTCTACAATCTTTACCTCAAAAAAAACAAAAGTGATGAAAAAGTATATATTTATTTATATGTTGCTATCCCTCATAGTATACGGATGCAGTGACAAAAACAACGTTACCGAAGAGAAAGAACAATGTTTCACCATATCTTCGAAAGACATAGCTGACAATTCTACCCTGAATGGGGGACAATACCGCATATTAGATGAACATGGTAATATCGTTCAAACACATACATTAGACAATGGTACGGTAAAAGTATATGACCTGCCTGAAGGAACATATTCCATTGAAGAAATAACTGCTCCTGATGGTTATATAGCCGACCAGAAGAAAAAAACGGTAACCCTCACTGGCTCGGGATGCAAAAGTACAGTATTCCGATACATAGATGAAGATGATAGACAAATACCTTCTTCGTTCAACCTAAACTTTTACGGAACCGATACAGAGCAACTTATGGGCGAATATAATGCAATCCGCATAGGTGAGTATTACTGGACAGACAGAAGTTTTTCACATGAAGTGCCTTGGGGCGGAGATTTTGAAAACTCGCATCCAATAACGCAGCAACTGTTGGATAGATATGTCGAACGGGTACGAATAAATCCTAACCAGTTCCAACTGGCTAATCTGAGTGACTTTGAGAAATACTATGGACGGTATTATGGATACCCAAGCATCCTGTACATGAACCAGCACGGACAAATGCGTGATCAGGAAGGAAATACGCTGGATGGTTGGAGGTTACCGTATCAACGCGATTACAGGCAATTATTTGCAATGTGCCCTTTCAATACTACTTCCGACCCGTACCATATCAATCTGAATGAAAGGGATGTACGGTTTGCATTGGGAGCTAAAGAGGGCGACAATCCGATGGCATACAATATACAAGATCCGGATAACAGCACATATAAAACGTATTGGTTCGACCCTACTCATACAACCAATATGTACGGTTTCGGATTGATGCCCGGTGGCGCACGACTTAACGGAGACTGGTTTTGGTGTAACGGATTGGGGCCGGATGACGGTTGCTACTATGACGGCAAAAAAGGCGATATTTACCATTTGTTCTATACAGCCCCCTTGGCTGTTGTAGACCCTAAAGACGAACTGGCAATAGGTACGGTTACCATACACGACTTTGTAGATACTTACGAGCACGTATTGTATCACATGCTGAATGTGAGATGGTGCAGAAAACTTACTGATGCCGAACTGGGATATAAGTTATATATAAATCCTGATCAGACAGATATTAAAAAAGTGGACTGGGATGCACCGGCTCCGGTCGGATATACCGAATTGCAAAACGGATATACCAGAGGATTTTATGTGCAGTATATACTAAACAACCCGAATCCGACACTCACTGTGAGTGATATAGTATATTATGCAAGGAAAGTGGAGGACAGATATGTCAAAAATAATAGAGATAATAAAAATATTGTCTTATAAGAGTCTGTTTAAATATTCAGAGTCATCTTGAATTTGTTTCCACCTGTGAGATGGTAATAGCAGACTATTTAAGCTGAGAAAAGAGAAAAAGAGGTATTTCTGTCTTCAAATACCTCTTTTTCCTAATCCATAGGCTTTCAAATAGAGATATCCTTTTTGTTTTGCAGATGTTTCCTGAATACATAAGCCCATAACAGTCCACTCAGGAAACCGGATAAATGCCCTTCCCATGATATCCCTTCTGCTCCCGGAAATATACTGAATATAAGCCCGTAATAAGCAGCAATTACAATAACAGATACTATCATCAACTTGATATTCTTACTGAAAAATCCGCCAAAAACAAGAAAAGAGGCTAAGGCATATATGACCGAACTTGCCCCGATATGCCATGACAAACGCCCGATAAACCATGTTATCGAACCGGCTGTCAGCCACAGCAATGGAAGAATATAAGCGGACTTCATTCTATAAAAGAAAAAGAGAAAAGACAACAATACAAATATCGGGATTGTATTAGCTATCAGGTGTTCCCAATTAGCATGAACCAGAGGAGAAGTAAAAATACCAATCAGTCCTTGTGTTTCGCGAGGAAGAATTCCATACATATAAAATTCGAAGCCAAACAATGATTCCATCAATCTTATAAGCCATAGGATGGCTACTATAAGAAAAGCATATATCAATGATGATTTCAGTATTTTGAGATGTTCTTCCATATTTAATTATAGAAAGACAAAAATAGCTTTTAGATTCCGAATTGAAAATACTTCTTGTACATCCCTCCCCCTCTAAACACAAAAAAGTCCCCATACTATCAAGTATGAGGACTCTTCTTTAAAACGGCGGTAACCTACTCTCCCACTAATCGCAGTACCATCGGCA
>NZ_JARXWN010000011.1 GCF_029892965.1 Dysgonomonas sp. PF1-14
GGGGTTCCACCTCTTCCCATTCCGAACAGAGAAGTTAAGCCCGGTCGTGCCGATGGTACTGCGATTAGTGGGAGAGTAGGTTACCGCCGTTTTAATGAAGAGTCCTCATACTTGATAGTATGGGGACTTTTTTGTTTAGATATAGTTGATCAAGGGGGAATAAGTGAAATATGGATGTATTAGTGTTTATTAACTAAATGTCTGTATACTTTTTTCTCGCTCGTTCGTATTATATATAGGCACATATTGTTGAATATAAAAACGAAAATATGGAAAAATCGAAATCTGGTATCCTAAAAAAAATACGAGAGAAGAGAAATCCCGAAGAATATATTGAGGCTTTGAATAAAATGGCACCTCAGTCTATGGAAGAAGCTGTAGAGCAAGGAAAAAAGAGCAGGATAAGAAGATTATCGAGGCAAGCCAATAGATTTGAAAGCACTAAAAATAATAATATGAGTACACGAGCTAAAGGCAAATTTACATCACTTGATCCTGATCATGAAATATTCACTGTATTAGCTATTCATGGAAATCCGCCTAAATGGTGGATTGATATTCTTGAAGATAAAGAATTGTATATTGAAATCAGAAAGGATAACTATATCAACGTTTATTATTATGGTGGCTGTCTTATCAAAATTACATATAATAGTAATTCAAAGAAATTGAGAGCTGAAACCCATCAAAAATATATAGGAGATATTAAGGACAAAGATGGAAATAATGAGTCCAAATACTGCAATTGTATCGAAGAATTAGAAACGCCTGGTTATATCCGGCTTTTGAAGAAGAATATCAAAGAGATATATTTAAAAGATAATGATAAGGGAACTAAAAGGCTAAAGGAAGATAAGTTAACCGTTTCTTCTGAAAAAAAGGTACAAGGCGAATTTATTTTGAATAACAGAGATTTATACATTGATTCCGAATTTGCCTATGCCCTTCCTTTACAAGAAGTTGAAAATGAAAATAAAATCATCCGCTTCGATCTTGTTCGTTTGAAAGAGGGTGTTTTGAGTTTTGTAGAATTAAAATTAATTAGTGATCCGCGCCTTCGGGGCAAGAATATTGACATCATAAAACAAATGAAGAAATATTCTGACTACATTAATGATAATAAGGATTTGTTTGTGTATTATTATTTGAAAGTTGCTAAAATAAAGTATAAAATCGGGATATTGAAAGAAGAGCCCTCCATTATAAGAATAAGCAAAAAGCCAATACTTTTACTTGTTAATAATTATTCGGAATTAACGGATGGGCGTATAGACCGTATTAAAGATATTGAGAGTATTTTGAGAAACGAAAAAATTGATTATACAATTTTAGATTATTCGAAATGCGAGTAACAATTCATCGGGGGCAAAACCAGATTGGGGGTAATTGTATTGAAATATCTTCGAGTCAGGTACGTATAATATTAGATATAGGGGACGAGTTGCCCGAAATTAATGCAGATAAATCGGAAAGGGTAATTCCTGATGTGCCGGATTTGTTTTTGTCTTCTTTGGATACGGAAAAGCCTATTGATGCCATATTTATTTCTCATATGCATGGCGATCATATCGGACTTATTAATGAAATACGGAAAGATATCCCTGTTTATATGGGTAAATATGCGTTCCGGATATGGGATGTGATTCGAGAATTTACCAATCAACCTAAAACGCATAATCCTATTCATTATGTGTTGAATGAAAAGCCGGTGACAATAAAAGATATTACTGTTACGCCTTTTCTGATCGACCATTCGGTATTTGATGCTTACTCTTTTTTGATCGAAAGTGAAGGAGAGCGAATTTTTTATACGGGGGATTTTCGCTGTCATGGCTTTGCTAAAAAATATACTATTGCAATACAAACTAATCCTTTGTTGAAGGATATAGATACATTGCTGATTGAGGGTACAAACCTATATAAGGATGAATATATAGCAAAACCGGAATATGATATTAGTAAGGATGCTGTAGATATAATGAATAATACATCGGGGAATGTATTTGTGTTGCAATCATCGGCAAATATTGCCCGTATGCAGGCGATTTACAATGCAGCAAAACAAACAAAACGAATTTTGCTTGTGGATATATTCACAGCAAATATTCTATACGGATTGCCCAGAATATTGCCTAATCCGTTTACTTTCGATGATGTTTTTTTATTTTTTCCTATGGCTCTGACTGAGAAAGCAATAAATGAAAAACCTCATTTATTTAAGCCTTTTGGAAAATTTAAAATAGCGACAGAAGAATTACATAATAGGAGAGATATGGTAATTCTCATTCGGGAAAGTATGATATACGAAGTCCTGAAACGGATAAAAACCGATGGAGCATGTCTGATTTATTCTAAATGGAACGGACACAAAGAAGAATACAAGACTACTCAATTTTTGAAAAATTTTGAAGAGGTTATTGATCTGCATACTTCCGGACATGCTGATATTTCTACAATCAAAGAATTCGTAACAGCGCTTAACCCTAATACAATAATCCCTATTCATACAACAAGACCGGAAAAGTATATAGAATTGTTTGGAGAGAAAGTGAAAATTTAAACAGGCTCTAAACCTCTAATGTCTCGTCCTAAAAAACTGTAACGCTATTTCAGAACAAGACAATTTGGGGAGAGCTACATAATAAAACATCCCGTCTGACAACAAGCGGGACATTTTAATAGCCTATTTCTTTACAGATTCAAATTACTCCCTTTCGGATATTTCACTGTATAATTTATCTGATAAGTCTTTGTTTCTCCTGCTTTGATCTCTTCTTCCCATGTGATTACACCCAGATCTTCCTTGTTGGCAGTCCAAGCAGTAGTTTCTTTAAGCAGTTCTACCTCGATAGCCTTCTGTGTAGAGATCGGATACTGGTCTTTCAGCACCATCTTCACCGGCTTGTTTTGTCCGTTACGTACAGTCAGGCGGTATGCAAATGCCTGTTTGGTATCGCTGCCTAAGAATTTGGTACTGCTGAAATCCTGCATTTTTTCACGTTTTACAGTCACACGCTTATCCGTACCCAGTGTCAGCGTCAGTTTGTCCTGAATAGAACGCGCATTGATAAACGATTCTCCTACATAAGTACCATCATAAGTAATGTTTGCCTTTCCACTTAGCAGATTCAACTGTTCCCAGTTAGAAATCTCAGCAAGCAGGTAAGTTTCGGGATCGAGCTTAGGCGCACAATAGTATTTATATTCGGCTGTAGTTTCTCTTGTTTGCAGGTCTATTGTCTGTTCCTTGCCATTGCCGGGTATGGTATATGGCATATCTATGTTGTACACCATCGTCAGCTCGTTTTCTTTCTGGCTTACATAGTCGTCCATACTTTTCAGCGAAACCTGAACCACACCGTTTGCACCTTGTGAGCCGTATATAGCTGTAGACGAAGCATCTTTCAGTACGTTTACATCTTTTATCATATTCTGATCGAGCGAAGCCATGTAGTCAGCATCCACAGGCGCACCGTCTACAACATAAAGCGGTTGAGATGCCTTACTATCTCTATAATCCATATAACCTTTATTATCTCCCACAGCCATATTCGCTCCGGCAGCTAAACTAAGGAACCAAGTATCATTTTTAAATTTCTCATTTTCTTTATAAGAATAGCTATTTTGTGCAAGAGACCGCCTGTCAAAATATGCACTACTTGACTCCGTTCTTGCCTGTGGGCGATAATAATCGAGGAACCAAGCATTAAACAGAGGAGCGACTTTTCCGTTGCTCGGCACTGCCGACGACAGTGTAAGTTTAACTCTTTCCCAGTCGAGTCCGGTAGTTTGGCGTACTTTCGATTTGGCAGCTATTTTGATCGGTTTGTCGGTAGATGCAATATTGATGTCATAATACGGAGTCCATCCGGCAGCAGTGGTATAATAGGAAATGGTAAAATTACAGTTGGCTGCGACCGGAGCTGATAAAGCCAGTTTGATAATCCCCGATGTCTTATTATTCTTCAACGACTCCTGATCGAGCTGTTTCCTCAATCTGCTGATAGCACCCGAACATTCGTCTCTTTTCTTTTCGTTAGCGGTCTGTACATTATACAGATCCAGCGATTTACTTTTATAGTAATCCATCGTTTTCATCAGTTCGTCTATCCCCATTCCTTTATCAGATCCCGAAACATTTTTCTCGGTTCCCTGTTGCAGGAGGTCTATCAGATTTGCCGTAATTTTGATTTCGGTTTTCACCTGATCGAGTTTCTTCTGGTAAATATCTATTGAGTCTGTCAGCTTCTTTGCAATGGTATTCGACGATTTCCCTTCGGTAAGGTAGTCCACCGAAAACTCATAAGCAGAAACAATTACTCCGTTAGTGGTCTTTATTTTCAGGCTGTTTTTATCTATATTCGGGCTTAGCCCCTCTATGTAGATTTCATTGTCTCCTTTCACTAATGTGGCTGTAGCTGTATGTAGCAGTTCTGCCCCCTGAAAAAACACAGTGGCATCGTTCAGTTTCGACTTGATTGTTTTCTTTTCCTGTGCAAAACTGTTCAGACATAAGGCAAGGGCTGCGGTAATAATCAGTAGTCTCGTTCTCATAAGTCGTTTTTATTAATGTAAGTAACAGAAAGTTTTTAATGATATACTTTTAGGACAGAATCATCTTTAGTTGTTATGCTTACAAAAGAAATAAAGAGGTCTGTGACCTTAAGATTCTTGTTTGATGCCAAATGTATGTATTTAACAAATAATATTTTAGTCAAGAAGGGTGAAAGAATGTTTTGAATTGGTAAAAGAAGAAGTCGGGTTGATAAAAAAAGAAAAAGATGCCTCCAAAAGTGCTCATCTGCTTCAATCAATTGCCTCCACTCTTAAGTGGAGGAGTAAGTTTGATAATTGTGATATGGCGTTAGCCAAAACAGTTTTGACTAAGAGCTTGTTTAAATTTTACCAAAACATTTTGTTATCGTTCTTTTTTCGTTCATTTTCAGTCTCTTTTTGTCCGATTTTCCCCTTTCTTCAGCTTGAATAGCCCGCTATTCGCGCTTCAGATAAGAAAAAATCATTCCAAAAATAGTGCTGAAAACCTAAACGAATAAAATTTAAACAGGCTCTAAAGTCTTCTCAGAGGTTACTTTCAAACCACGCCTTAAAAGGCGTGGCAACTTTTTCTTTTACCTCGTCAGCCGCCCATCATCGATCAGCGACATGCGATGCTCTTTCTCCATAAAACGGAAGAACATATACAGGCGGTATTCTACTTCTAGTCCGTAATCTGTTTGCGGATTGTAGTCGATAGAGACTTCATAGATATTGGGATCGTATAGTAAAGGCAGGCTATGACGCGCGTTCCATTCTGTCACCATCAATACGTTTTTTGTCTTCAGATATGTTTCGGAATAAAAATCTTTTGATGTTTGTGTGAGTAGGAAACTCTCAAAACCGGGATCGAGAACAATAGCTTCATATTCATCTTTATCCTTCTCCATAAACTGCTTCGTATAAATAACGAGAGTTTGTGTGTTGACAGGAGGATTTCCGTAAATGCCGATCATAGAAGAATCTTTCAATATGGATATGGAAGCGATATCCTCCACCTTGATATTTTTCAGATCATAGACCAGCTCGTTATCTATCAGTATTGCCTTCCATGTTTTCGCACTATCTGTAATAACAAAAGTATTGAGGGTGTCGCCATGAAGCTTATCTTGCAAGAGCAACAAGGAGCTGTTTGGTGTACGCCTGACTTCTTTCACTGCTTCATCATTCATACTTTTTATTATCGTGTCTTGTGCGAAACACAACACAGGTAATACTAATAATAACAACAGAATTTTTCTCATACTAAATGGTTTTGTAAAAGTTATACTTCTCAAATATAGTAAAATCCCCGTATAAATTATCTGAACAAAAATGAAAAAGTTTATCTATATGTCAGTTAACAGTTAACAATGAAAAGCGATCTTTGAAAGATTATGAAAAAAGAGTGAGAGATGTCAGGTTTTAGTTAAAATATCTGGGCTTGCCGTAGGGGCGGATTATCATCCGCCCGATAATCGATAAAACGGGCTAATGATTATTAGCCCCTACATATTAGAAACTTGTAATTTCTGTCAGGTTTTAGTTAAAAGTTTCTACAGAGAAGTAAAGACGAATTATCTGATATTGCCTATTCCGTTTCTTCTTTTACATCTGAATAGAAAGAATAGGACTGGTCGGCATGACGGACATACTGTCCATCGGAGAGGGCTTTTTCCACAAGCTTTTGTGGAATATTATATCCCATCATTTCAGCCAAAATGAAGATTGTGTTTGTATTGTTGATAACACCTTTTTCGGGTTGAGTATACTTTTGCATAACCGTCTCAATATTGCCGGCATGTTTATTGATTGTTATCAGCGGAATATCGAATTGGGCTATGCCGTTTTTCCAAGGGCCATGCCCTTTACCGATGATTTCACCATGATCGGAGAAGTGGAAGAACAGAGCCGTAGAGTCCTGATGCATTATGTCGTATATGGCATGCAGCACCCTGTCGGTATGATGAATAGAGCGGTCGTAATGATTGAGCAGCGAGTTTTCGCCCGGTATTGCCTGTACATCTTTGAGGTCGTACCTGTCGGAATAGTTGTTATGGCTGCCCACAAGGTGGATGACAAAGAATTGCTTGCCGGATGGCTTATGCTCCTCTTTTATCATAGGGATCAGCACAATATCATCATTTGCCAGATAGCTACCCTTCGAGAATACGGCCTTATCCGTACCGGCAGCCAGATAACCCAGATAGGAGTCCTGTATGCCGGAGTTCCCTTGGTTGGATATCCAGAGGGTTTCATAACCTGCGTCCTTAGCCATGTTGATCAGAGTCTTTTCTGTATAAAAAGGTTCCAGATCGGTAGGCGAGGCAAACGACAGAGCCATACGCAGGACATTGCGGGTAAAAGGTGCGGCGGCGACTCCATTATAGAAGCTGAGCTGTTTCGGTTCTACCTGTGACAGGCTGTCGACAAACGGAGTGGTCTTTACCGGATAGCCATATAGTGACCAATGATTGCGGTAGGCACTCTCGCCGATTACCAGATATATCTTTTCCGGAACGGCTACTGTATCGTTGAGGGTAATGCCTTCGGGCAGGGTTTTGTCGCTCTGATCGGCAAATGTACGGAGTTTACTCATTTCCACCTGATATGCGACAATTGTCCAGATATTACCGTATAATATGGGTGCATATAAGTTTACCTTATCTTGTATCACCCTTACAGGCTCTTCGGTAAAGAGCTCTTCTTCTTCCATCCATTTTATGCGTTTGTAGCAGACGAATGGCAGGAACAGGAGCAGATATCCGGCAAGGCATAGCAGGGATACTTTTATAGAGAGTTTCGACTCTTTCAGTTCTTTCTCCGTAAAGTACAACAGAGCTGTAGTTGCAACCAGTCCGATGAGCCCGCCAAACAATACGCCGCCTTTAAGCATACTTACAGCTTCGGCCATATGTGTCTCAAATATGGAGGCCATGATTTCCAACGATACATCGCTTCTGAGGATGAAGGCAAAATAGGCGTTGAATGTGAGAATAAAGGCAAGGAGGAAAGTGAGTACAAATGTGTACTTCGTTTTAGCCAGAACATTGAGCAGGAACAGGAACGATACGATAAGTAACATCATGGATACGCTGAATGCGAACCCGATGGGAATAAAGGCTATAAGTCCTATATACAGTAAAGTGAGGATAGTGAACTTATATTTGTAAATGGATTTACCACCTCGCTTTATATTATCCTGTAACTTTGACATCTCGTTCCAGAAAGAGTTATACTTATTATGGATGCGAAGATACTACTTAGTTGCGAGTTATAAGCGACAAGCGACAAGTTTTTAGCATTTAATAGCTAATTGGTTAGTGCTTCTTTCAATGCTTGTACTGCTTCCTTTATATCCGGACTGTCTTTCAGTAGTGTGATAAACTTGCTGCCGATAATAGCTCCGCTTGCGTTTTCCTGTGCCGCTTCCAGTGTAGCTTTGTTTGATATACCGAAGCCTATCAGACGCGGATTACGTAGGTTCATACTGTTTATCCGGCGGAAGTATTCCTGCTTTTTCTCATCGAAGCTTTTCTGCGCACCTGTAGTAGCAGCAGACGATACCATATAGATGAAGCCATCGGTATGTTCGTCTATCAGGCGTATGCGTTCGTCAGAGGTTTCGGGAGTAATGAGCATAACTACCTTGATGTCGTACTTATCGGCAATAGGCTTGTATTCATTGATGTAATCATCGAATGGCAGATCGGGAATGATAGCTCCGTCTATGCCTGTCTCTTTGCACTGTTTGCAAAAGTTCTCAAAGCCATATTGCATAATCGGATTGAGGTAACCCATCATTATTAATGGCATCTTCACATCCTTACGGATATCTTTCAGTTGCTCGAAGAGTACTTTTAGAGTCATACCGTTGTTGAGGGCGATTGTACCGCTCTCCTGTATAGTAGGCCCATCTGCCATCGGGTCGGAGAAAGGGATGCCGACTTCTATCAGGTCTATGCCATTGGCTTCCAGTTCTCTGATAACGTTACATGTATCGTCCAGATGCGGGAATCCGGCAGTGAAATAGATAGAGAGTATATCTTTTTGCTTGTTCTCGAATAGTTGCTTAATCCTGTTCATCTCTTAGTGCTTTTATGAATTGTTGTAATTGTTCTATATCCTTTAATCCGGGTGCTATCTCAAATTTGCTGTTGAGGTCTATACCATAGAATTTAGGGTGGTTTATTTGCTTTATACTGTCGGCATCTTCTACAGATATTCCTCCGCTGAGGAAGAAGGAGGTATTACCTCTGTACTCACTCAGAATCTCCCAGTCGAACTTTTGCCCCGAGCCTCCATATTGAGGTGTTTTCGTATCGAAGAGAAAGTAGCTGCAAGAATCTTCATAGCTTTTTGTCTGCTCAAAATCAGCAGGTTTGGAAACATTGAATGCCTTTATTATTGGCATTGCCTTACTTAGCTCTTCGCAGAACTCGACCGATTCGTTGCCATGAAGTTGTATCAGGTTGAGGTTATACAGATTGGTTTTTTCTATAATGTACTCGATACTTTCGTTTACAAATACACCTACACGCTCGATATAGGGAGGAAGCGCACTGTTCAGATCACTCAGCGTAAGGCTGCCGACAAAGCGGGGAGACTTCGGGTAAAAGATCATACCCATAAAATGAATAGGCAGTTTACCCAGCTCTTTTATATTGTCGGGGTACTTCATCCCGCAGACTTTTATATTCATCGTAGTTGTGTTATAAAGTCTTCCAATGCCTTACCCGGATTTGCAGTCTTCATAAAGTTCTCGCCCATAAGGAATCCTTTATAGCCTACCGATTGCAGGTCTATAACGGTCTGTGGTTGTGATATACCGCTTTCCGATATCTTCACAAATTCGCTTGGTATCTTATCTGCCAGATCGAAGGATATCTGTACATCGGTTACGAAGGTTCCCAGATTGCGATTGTTGACTCCGACTACATCCACTTGGTCGTTGATATGAGCAAGTTCTTGTTCGTTATGTATTTCAAGCAGAACATCCAAGCTTAGCTCTTTGGCTTCTTTGGCTAGTTGCTTTGTTTGCTCTATGCTAAGAGCCGAAGCAATAAGTAATATGGCACTCGCACCTTTCCATGCAGCCTGATAGAGTTGGTACTCATCTATCACGAAGTCTTTACGTAACAGTGGTGTTTTGGTCAGGCTTCTGGCTTTTTCCAGATCAACCAGATTACCACCAAAGAAGTCCATATCGGTCAGAACAGAAATAGCACTTGCCCCGTTTTGTGAGTAGAGAGGTATGACGTCTTCCACCTTGGCATCCTTAAATATCCAGTCACGTGAGGGCGAGCGGCGTTTAAACTCGGCAATGATACCCGTAGGTGAGCTTATCAATGCTTCTTTGAATGACTTTGGCTTTTCGACGGAATCTACAATAAAGCGCATTATGTCATTGATGCTATACTGCTGTTTCTGTCTTTCGACTTCAAGCCGTTTGTTTGCTATGATCTTATCTAGTATGTTTACCATAATAATGTTTTAGCCCCTCCAACCTCCCCAAGGGGAGGCTATCTGAGAGAGTATTTATATACTATTTTGAGGATTTCCCTCCTCCGGGGGTAAGGGGGCCTCTTTTCTAAAGACTTTGATAACGGAAGCCAGTACTACAATGCAAATACCGAACAATCCGATGAGTGCATAAGAGTATCTTAGATTGGTGGCACTCGAAATATAACCGATCAGTGGCGGCCCCATCAGAAATCCTAAGAAGCTAACGCTGGAAACGATAGTCAATGCTATACTGGTCGGTATTCTGGTCTTTTGTCCCGCTATACTGTAAATGGTTGGAACAATTCCCGCAGTACCGAATCCAATGATCATAAAGGCTATGATAGTAGTAATAAAATGAGGGAAAGCAACGGCTGTGAACAACCCTGTTGCTATGAGGATTCCTCCTGTCTGCACAATTCTCTTGCGCCCCCACTTTTGGGTAGCTTTATCTATCATAAAGCGTCCCGAAGCCATAGTCACCATATAGGCAGCCAACCCTATCGGTGCAAGATGTTTAGGTGTACCTACTACGTCTATCAGATACAGTCCGCTCCAGTCAGCCATCGCTCCTTCGGCAGCCATTCCGCAGAAAGCAACCATTCCGAGCAGAAAGAGGAAGGTTTCGGGTTTACACTTCTTTTTCGCTGCAATCTCGGCAGGGTCTTTCTCTTTTTTATGGTCGGGTTGCAGATATCGTTTGTTGACAATCAGGGTAATGATGACAAGGACTCCGATAATGCCGAAGTGATATACTGGCTTGAGATGCAGTGACGACATCAATAAACCGATTGCTGCCCCTGTTAGTCCGGCAAGGCTCCACCCACCATGAAAGGAAGCCATGATAGGTTTGTTGTACATAGCTTCTACGGTAACAGACTGTGTATTTATAGATATATTGCAGAAGTTACCAAAGAATCCGAAGACAATGAGGCTGATAATCAAAGCATATTCGCTGGAAGAAACCCCTACAAGTAAGAGGGCTGCTACATAACCGATGAGCGCGACGGGCAGTATACGTTTACTTCCCAGTTTGGATACCAGAAAACCCGATATAGCCATCCCGCAGACTTGTCCGATGGGTATCATCAGCAAGATTGTTCCCCATGCGGCATCTCCTAATCCCAATGTAGTCTTAATATCGGGTATTCGGCTTGCCCAACTGGAGAAGCAGATTCCCGTACAAAAGTACAGGCAAAAGATTGCCATACGAATGCGGCTGTTAGAAGCTGTAATTGTGTTGTTTGATTCCATTATTTTTGTGCTATTCTCTCTATTTTATCCAACCATTTCTGTCTCTGTTCGGCAGTCGATGTTTTTATTGTTGCCAGATAGGTGGTTCGTATGTTCTTAATACCGCAAAAAGCGCCGATGTTCTTACGTATCATTTTGCCACCAATGTCTTTCACTATCCATTTGTAGTAGAATACAGGCGCATCCATTGTACTGATTATTTCGGATGTCTTTCCCGTAAATAATTTCTTCGGAAACGGCGATTTCTCCTGATACTCGAAGGTAAAGCCCGGCAGAAAGATGCGTTCGATAAAGCCTTTCAATAAAGCAGGAGGAGAAGCCCACCATGTAGGATATATCCAAACTATATGTTCAGCCCATTGTAATTTCTCCCATGCTTCTATCAAGTCGGGTTCAAGTTCGGTTCTCTTGCGATAGCCATATTGCAGGATCGGGTTGAAATCCATTTCTGCCAAAATGATTTCTTTTACTTCATTGCCTTTAGACAAAGAGCCTTTTTTATAGCTTTGGTGCAGCCCGAAGCAGAAGCTTTCTTTGTCGGGGTGACCGTTGATGATAAGTACTTTTTTCATTGTTTATTTTGTCCTATAAGCCATAGTAACTCTTGTGCTGAACGATGATCAGAATCTTTGTTTGCCAAAAGAAGATATTCACGCGCTTTTTCAATATCCTCCTCTAACTCAATACCAGACAAATAAAGTTGTCCTAATATAAAATTAGCTTCATCTATTTCATAAGGATAATTAGTCTCATCGTCATTCTTCCGTGAGATTGCTTCAAATATATCTACTGCTTTTGAAGTATCCTTTTCTATCCCTATTCCATATAAGTAGCATAAGCCTACACTAAAAGATAGAACAGGTCTGTTCCATTCTTCAGAGGATAACTCTTGTGATTTCTGATATAAAGTGAAAGCCTTTTTATAATCGCCTATATCTCTATATATAGTGGCGAGATTATGACTTGCTGTACTTGAACCTTTTTCTATTGCTTTTGTATAGTACTCTATAGCTAAAGAAATATCTTTTTCAATAATGATTTCTCCATTATCGTCCTTATAGCCACCATCATAAATATAGGCTAATTCATTTAAGGATTCTATATCTCCTTTATTTGCATTCTCTTTCAGAATCTCAAAGCTAATCTTATCCATCGTCTTACGTGTTCAATACTAAAAACTTCCCAAATGTATCTTTCAATCGTCCGCTGTCTATCGATTCTCTCGCTTCTGCTATTGCATCGGTAAAAGATTTTCTAGGATCGATTGTCTGTATGGCTGTTGCCGCATTAGCTATTACCGCATTCTTTTGAGCCTCCGTTGCTGTATTATTAATTATATCATCAAATATCTTCGCTGCATCTTCGGGTGTTTCACCACCATATAATTGGGGTTCGGTTACTCTCGTGAAGTCTAACTGTTCGGGTGTGAAGATATTCTCTTCAAATTTATTAATAATTTTGAAATCTCCGGTCAGGGATATCTCATCATATCCATCGAGACTATGAACGATAGCATAATCGACATCGGTTTGCTGATACATATACGAATAGAGCCGTGCCATTTTCAGATTGAAAACACCCAATACAGTGCGTTTCGGTTTAATAGGATTCACTACAGGTCCCAGCATATTAAAGAATGTGCGTACACCTAATGCTTTACGAACAGGAGCGACTACTTTCAATGCATTGTTAAACAATGGAGCATGCATGTAAGCGATATTAGTCTGATCGATAGATCGTTCCAGTTTGCTTACATCCGAAGTGAATTTTACGCCATGTTGTTCCATCACATTTGATGCGCCGCTCACCGATGTGGCACCATAGTTTCCATGTTTAGCTACTTTATATCCTGATGCCGCCACTACAAAGCAGGCGAGGGTGGATATGTTGAATGTGTTTTTGTTATCACCTCCCGTACCAACGATATCTATCGGATTATAGGCGGCAAGTGCATCAACATTTGCCCGTAAGTCGAGCAATGCATCAGAGAATCCGAGAAATTCATCCACACTGATACTACGCATCAGGAATACACTAATGAATGCGGCAATTTCGGAATCGTTGTATTTACCATCCGCCATATTGGTCAGTATTCCCTTTGCCTCGTTGCGGTTGAGGTATTGGTGTTCGAAGAGTCTGTTGAGTATCTGTTTCATAAGCGGCCCCTCCAACCTCCCCAAGGGGAGGCTTCAAAGAGGGTGTTTTTTCTGTTATTTAATTCTTTATATAGTAGGCGTTAGCTCAAAAGTCCCCTTTGGAGGATTTAGGGGGCTAGGCCAATTTTTCCAACGCATCTGTTGTCTTGGCAATTTCCTCATCACTTAGTTCATGATTAGTCAGTTCGCCATCGAAATAACGGTCGTAAGCAGCCATGTCGATAAGTCCATGACCAGACAGGTTGAACAGGATCGTTTTTTGACGTCCTTCTTCTTTTGCTTTCAGTGCCTCCTGAATAGCGGCACAGATAGCGTGTGATGATTCGGGAGCAGGGATTATGCCTTCTGCTTTTGCAAACAGAATACCTGCTTCGAAAGTATCGAGTTGTTTCACATCTACCGCCTCTATATATCCGTCTTTCTTCAATTGGCTAACGATGGTTCCTGCTCCATGATAACGAAGTCCTCCCGCATGAATATTAGCCGGTGCGAAGTTGTGTCCTAATGTGTACATTGGTAGGAGTGGGGTATATCCAGCCTCGTCGCCAAAATCATACTCGAATTTTCCACGCGTTAATTTGGGGCATGATGCAGGTTCTGCTGCGACAAGACGTACATCTTTGCCCTCGGTCAGTTTATGACGCAGGAATGGGAAGGTAATACCTGAGAAGTTAGAACCTCCGCCGAAGCAACCGATCACTACATCGGGATATTCGTCTGCCATTTCCATTTGCTTTTCTGCCTCGAGGCCGATGATGGTCTGGTGAAGTGCAACGTGATTCAATACACTACCTAGTGTATATTTACAGTTTGGAGTATTCAAGGCAAGTTCGATAGCTTCTGAAATAGCTGTGCCAAGACTTCCCTGATAAGTCGGATTTTCGGTAATAATTTTACGCCCGGCTTTTGTACTCATACTCGGTGAGGCTATTACCTCCGCACCGTAAGTCTGCATGATAGAACGGCGGTAAGGCTTTTGGTGATAGCTGATCTTCACCATATAGACTGCCAGATCCAAACCAAAGTGATTCGCAGCATATGATAAAGCTGCACCCCATTGCCCTGCACCGGTTTCAGTTGTGATATTTGTTACTCCCTGTTCTTTACAGTAATATGCCTGTGCTATTGCCGAGTTCAGTTTGTGTGAACCGACAGGGCTAACGCTTTCGTTCTTAAAATAGATATGTGCCGGAGTATCCAGTGCTTTTTCCAGACCGTAAGCACGTACCAATGGAGTAGGGCGATAGTTTTTATATAACTCGCGTATTGGTTCAGGAATTTCTATCCAACGGTCGGTATAGTTTAATTCCTGCTTAGCAAGTTCAGTTGCAAATATTGGCTCCAGATCGCTCACTTCCAATGGCTTTTTTGTTGCCGGATGAAGTGGAAGCAGTGGCTTGTTTTTCATATCGGCTACAATGTTGTACCAGCTTCTTGGAATGTCATTTTCGCTTAATAAGATTTTTTTGTTCATGGTCATTTATTTTATATTATTATTAGATTCTTAAATCATTGCCTTGCTCATCCATTAATATTTGTCCTCGTATATACTCTTGGAAAGTTTTATTTGTATAATACAATTCTTCGGAATCATGCCAGAATTCAACAACTTCATCCTTTGGGGTAGATAAATCGAATCCTGCAAAGTCTCCGCTATAATTGTCACCAAAGAATTTAATGTCTTTCGATAAATCACTTATATGATCTAATCCTAAGTCATCAAAATCAAACAAATCATCATATACTCTAAATTGAATTTCTCTCAAAGTACCTGCACCTATTTCTTTCAGAAAATCTATATATCCTCTGGGGATATTTGGACAGTTATTTTCCAAGTCCTTAATTTGATCATTAGAAAAAACTTCTCGGTCATTTGATTTTTCATATTTACATAGAAATTCTATTTCTTTTTCGAAACTCATAGGAATGTATTGTCTAATTATTTAATAGAAACTTCTTTACTATTGTTTCTCCAACAGGAGTTAGTACCGATTCGGGATGGAATTGCACGCCATGAATATCGTATTCTTTATGGCGGAGAGCCATAATCTGCCCATTATCATCGACTGCTGTAATTTCAAGACAATCGGGAACATTCTTATTATCCACTATCCATGAGTGATAGCGGCCGACTTCGATCTCATTCTCCAAACCATCGAATATATAATCGGACTTTGATATATTTATCTTTGTTGCAACACCATGATAAACATCTTCCAGATTGGTAAGTGTTGCTCCGAAAGCTTCCCCTATTGCCTGATGTCCTAAGCAAACTCCAAGTATCGGTTTTTTACCAGCATATTCTTTTATCAATGGCAAAAGCAATCCTGCTTCGGATGGAATACCCGGACCGGGAGATAAGATAATCTTATCATATTTTTCTATCTCTTCCAAAGATATTTTATCGTTTCTGTAAACATCCACGTCTGTATATTCTAGTTCTTTTACCAGATGAACAAGGTTGTATGTAAATGAGTCGTAGTTGTCGAAGATGAGAATGCGGCCCCTCCTGACCTCCCCGGAGGGGAGGGACTGATCAGATTGATTCATTGTATTTATAATTTTATTCATTTTTTGTTGCTTAAGTCCCCCTTGGGGGATTTAGGGGGCGTCTAATTCTTTAATTCAACAGCTACTTTTACAGCTTTGGTTAATGCTCCCAGTTTGTTTTTTACTTCCATAACTTCGGTTTCGGGATTCGATTTGGAAACGATTCCTCCTCCTGCCTGATAGTACAATGTATTGTTACGGCTAAGGAAAGTACGGATCGTAATAGCCTGATTTAGATCGCCGTTGAAACCGATATATCCGATGCAGCCGCCATATACACCCCGCATCTGTTTTTCTATATCACGTATCAGTTGCATAGCTCTTACTTTCGGTGCGCCCGAAAGTGTTCCCGCAGGAAAGGTATCGGCAAACACCGAAATATTATTGTGCTCTTTATTTACGATTCCGCTAACACGAGAAACGAGATGAATGACGTGGGAATAGAATTGTACATTTTTGTAGAACTCAACTTTTACGTCGTGGCAATTGCGACTCAAGTCGTTACGAGCTAGATCGACAAGCATCACATGCTCGGCGTTTTCCTTTTCGTCTTTCAAAAGATTTTCGGATAATATACGGTCTTTTTCATCATCTCCTGTACGGAAATAAGTGCCTGCGATTGGATCGATGTAAGCTTTACCTTTTGTTATTTTGCAATGTGTTTCGGGTGATGATCCGAAGATACGGAACGATCCGAAATCGAAATAGAAAAGATAAGGAGAAGGATTAATGGAGCGGAGAGAACGGTAAACTTTAAAATCGTCTCCTGTAAATTTTTGAGTGAAGCAGCGAGAAAGGACTATCTGAAATACATCGCCACGTTTGCAATGGACGATTCCTTTCTTTATCATTTCCTGATGTTCTTCATCTGTAATCATCGATTGTTCGTGGCCGATGGTTTCAAAATTGTAAGATGCTATATTGTTATTAGTAAGTATGGCTTCGAGTTCATGCATCCTTTCAGCTGTGCCATCTACAACGTTTTCTACTATTGTTAGTTCATTTTTCAGATGGTTGATAACAAGTATAAAACGATAAAGTATATAATAGAATTCGGGAATATCAGAGTTATTCAACTTGTTATTTCTTGGGTCAACAGCTTCGAAATAACGAATGGCATCATAAGAGGTGTAGCCAAAGAAACCGTTAATATTCGTTTTGTTTTCTCCCTGTACATCAAATTGATGAATGAAGTCATTAAATTTATCAGTCAGCTTTTCTGATTGGGATAGCTTTTCTTTCTTTATAGTATTATCCGGATAAGTACATGTTATTTCATCATTATCCATTTTGAATCTAGCTATCGGGCTGATACCTATAAAAGAATAACTGTTTTCGCCACCATGATAATCTGAACTCTCCAGTAAGGCCGATTCGGGATAGATATCCCTGACCTTCAAATAAAGACCAACTGGGGTTTGGAGATCGGCTAGGAGGTTCTTGGTTCTGACATTTATCTTATATCGTTGCATACTATCGGCTATTTATTATTTTCGAAATGTTGAATATATGTTTCCATATCCTTATCTCCTCTGCCGGATAAGCAAAGTACTACTACGTCATCTTTCTCAAAACTCATTTTATCTAAGGCTCCAAGTGCATGAGCCGACTCAATAGCAGGGATAATTCCTTCCAGTTTTGTCAACTCGAATGCTGCTCCCAGAGCTTCATCATCAGTAACAGCTAATACTTGCGAACGGCCTGTTTTTGCCAGATGGGCATGCATCGGGCCGATACCAGGATAGTCGAGACCCGCCGAGATGGAATAAGGCTCTTCAATTTGTCCGTCTGCTGATTGCATGATCAGCGTCTTACTCCCATGTATGATACCCATTTTTCCGAGATGGATAGTTGCAGCCGATTCACCGGTGTCTATACCTTTACCTGCTGCCTCAGCCAATACTATCTTTACATTGGGTTCGTCTATAAAATGAAAAATTGATCCCGCCGCATTGCTCCCTCCGCCTACGCAAGCCATAACATAATCAGGAGTTTCACGCCCTTCTTTTTCCAATAATTGTTTGCGGATTTCTTCGCTGATAACCGATTGAAGGCGGGCTACCATGTCGGGGTAGGGATGAGGGCCTACCACAGAGCCGATTACATAATATGTATCGGACGGGTTACTGCACCAGTCGCGTATAGCTTCATTCGTAGCATCTTTCAATGTCATATTACCGCTGGTTACAGGGATAACCGTTGCTCCCAGCATTTCCATTTTCTGTACATTCAGCTTCTGGCGTTCTATATCTGTTTTGCCCATATATACAATACATTGCATATTCATCAGTGCGCAGACTGTTGCTGTTGCTACACCATGCTGTCCGGCTCCTGTTTCTGCTATAATGCGGGTTTTCCCCATTCGGCGGGCAAGAAGTACCTGCCCTATAGCATTATTTATCTTATGCGAACCTGTATGGTTGAGGTCTTCCCGTTTCAGATAGATTTTGCAGCCGTATTTTTCTGATAATCTGTTTGCAAGATAAAGGGGTGAAGGACGACCTACATAGTCTTTAAGAAGTGCATTGTATTCTTCTTGAAATGTAGAGTCGTTAATTACTTTCATGTAAGAATTTTTCAATGTTTCCACATTATCGTAAAGTATCTCAGGGATATATGCCCCTCCAAACTCTCCATAAAAACCGTTGGTGTCTACTGCAAATTTTTCCATTTTATATTGTTTTATTTTTCTCTTACAAAAAAAGCCTGTCGTGAGTTACGACAGGCTTTGTATTTTATACTTTCCATTCATTAATACATACCGGCTTTGCTCACGACCTTTTGAGTTGAGAGTGCCACCACCAAAATGTATTTGTTAATAGAAAATTCATTCTTCTTTCTTTTTGTTTTTGCAAAGGTATAAAAAAAATCAAATATACAAATAGTAAGTGTATGAATTTCTTATAATTCTACTTCCTCATATTCTGAAATGACCTTTCTCCAGTCATCCGGTATAGGCATCGACGACTGTGTCTGTGCATTATATGTAACGAAGACCGACTGGCAGCGGCACTTGATCTCTCCATTTTTTACATTCCTTATCTGTTGCAGAAAAACACCGCTCTTATCCCCCAGTTTGATAACTTTGGTATCGACCGCTATTTTCTCTTTATAATAGATCGGCGAAAAGAAATCGACCTCTATGTGTGCTACTACAATTAATCCCTCTGTCCAACTGACAGATGCCGGTCTGATATTATCGAAATAGGTAGTTTTACCCAAATCGAAATAGCTGAAATATATATTATTATTGATATGTCCGAGGGCGTCGATATCCCCAAAACGTATTTGGATAGGAAGCGAAGCCTTAAATGTTTCCGGTTTAATTTCCATAATTTATTTTATCTGAATACTATATCGTTTACAACATGCAATCCCGCATGTTCATTAATCTTACTTATCAATCTTTCTTTTGCCATTATCAGTTCCGACCGTAGTACCGAAGAACTTAATGACACATAGAGAACCCCATTGCGCAGATAGATGTTCGTGGTGTATGAGTTTATCATCGAGCCGAGTAACTGCCCCCATCCGGTTACAGCCCTGCTTTCGGCAAGCTTTTGTCTGAAGAACGGATTCTCTTCAAAATACTGCCTCAATACTTCACCTATGCTTTCAGTATTCCGTTTTCTCATAGCGTTGTATTCTTTTTTGCCACCCCTCCTTTTTCAACGTCATACAAGTGATAGTCACTGTTTGTCTGCGACAGGATATCGGATAGATGTTCCCTGTTGGTATCGGTGATGAAAATCTGACCGAAATCTTTATCCAATACCAGCTTAACGATCTGTTCTACACGTGATGAATCCAGCTTGTCGAATATATCGTCCAGCAATAATATAGGAGTTGTTGAAGTCGCTTTTCGTAAAAAGTCAAATTGGGCGAACTTGAGTGCAACTACGTATGTCTTATTCTGCCCTTGCGAACCTACGCGCTTGATAGAATAACCATCCATCTGCATATCCAGATCGTCTTTGTGGATGCCTACAGTAGTGTAGCCTAATGTTTTATCTCTTTCTTTTCGCTGTTTCAACAATGTGGCAAAATCCTCAGTATCGAAATGAGACTCGTAAGTGAGAGCTACCTTTTCGTTCGACAGGCAAATGAAATCGTAGAACTTCTGGAAGATAGGAATAAACTTGTCTATAAAGCCCTTTCTCTTGTTGTATATAATCGTGCCCTCTTCTGTAAGCTGTTCATCCCACAGGTCGAGCAGTGTGTCGTCTATAGCCCCGTCTGTCTTCAATAGGGCATTCCTTTGCAATAATGCTTTGTTGTAGCGGATAAGAGAATGGAGGTATTCCTTGTCGAACTGAGACAGGAATAAATCCATAAACTTGCGGCGTTCGTCGCTGCCTCCACTTATAAGCTCGGTATCGGAAGGAGAGACCATAATGAGAGGCAGCAGCCCGATATGGTCTGAGAAGCGTTCGTATTCCTTCTTATTGCGTTTAAACTGTTTTTTTTGCCTGCGTCTGAGACTGCAAAAGAACTCTTCCTGTTTGTTGCTTATGTCGTACCAACCTTGTATAACGGCAAAGTCAGCATCGTGACGGATATTCTGAGTGTCGGTCGGATTATTGTGACTTTTACAAAACGAGAGGTAATAGATTGCATCCAGCAGATTCGTTTTACCCATACCGTTACTTCCCAAAAAACAGTTGATCTTGGGCGATAGTTCCAGTTCGGCCTGTTCTATGTTTTTATAATTGAGTATGGATAGGCGTTCTAATATCATGTATGCAAAAATCGTTTTGATTACAAAAGTACGATTTTTTACGAAGCTCAGAAATTAAAAAGTAGCTGATTGTTATAAATTGCAACCAGTTTCAAATCTACTTGTCGTTACAATTTATTACATCTCTTTATCGATCTTCGCTACAAATCCTCCTCCTCCTGGAGCCATTTTTGTTTTGATCTGCTTATCAGAAGCAATTTAAATATCTGTATATTATGTATTTGTGTTTTCGTCTGGAGGGGTAACGAAAACACCCTCCACTAGCGTAGTGAAGGGTGCCTCAAGTAGTGTTCTTGTAAAAGAAAATTTAGAAATAACTATATCACATAGTCATTTATTTATCACTTCTTTACTATTGAAATGTTACAATGGTGTAAAGAAGACAAAGCAGAGTAGGTACCGGAAGCGACAGGTATAACAGAAGTGTGAATTCCATACAAACCAACTATGACTTTACCAGCATAAGTTCCACTATCGGTAAAGGTAAAACTCAGATCAGAGGTATTACTGTTCTTGACTCCCTTATAATAATTAGCCGCTCCCCACGAGATGTAACCATCGGCAGTCCATACCAGTATTGAAAGTTTCCTGCTGGTATCGGCCGGATATGGCCCCATATCTTGTGATGGATATATCTCAAGGTTTTTGTTTGTGGTATTATATATCACTCTCAACGTACTATTCAGGCCTAATCCTGTAACATCATACTGATTATTAACATTCGCTTCATTGAAAACAATATCTTTTTTATTCACAACAGTAGATGTACTGCTCGGATTGTAGGTCATTTCCCATTCACCTAATAAGTCAGCATAGTCAAGATCTTGTGTAATATTTATTGTAATTTCTTTCTTATGCCCGTCTTCGAATGTTACAGAAGCAAATACCTTCGATGTCCTTTTTGCAGTATAAGGATCGACTGTAATTTTAATTATTCCATCATTCGCTGATATTGCTTTCACCCAAGTATCCTGAGAAGAAAAAGAGAGAGGGAGATTACCTACATACGGAATTTCTAATGTACTACCCTTAAGAGGGAATAAAAGAGAATAATCTTCTTCATTTTCAAGATAAAATAAGGATGATAGCTGTATTACAGACATTTCAATTTTTTCACTTCCCGATTTGATCGTAACAATACCGCTACGGCCTCCAATGTTATTATTGGGTCCAACTGTAACATTTACCGTTTTATTCGAAATGTTGATATTTATCCAGTCTTGTTCGGTCGTGGCTGAAATATTTTCCTCTGCCTCGACTTTGATGAAGCCAGATCCCCCTTCCTGATCAAAAAGTACATTCGATTCTATGACTTTTAGTTTTGGGGCGGGAATATCTACTCCGGTATCTTTCTCACAAGAGACTATAAATAATCCCAATGTGACAAAAAGTAATATATTAATTATTTTTTTCATAATTATCATCTTAGGGGTTAGTTTATTTTTTTGTCAGAGTAAAGTTATAGAATTGATAATTACCTTGGTAGTATCCAATATATGTACTACTTGAATGACCTCCCAGTACAGAATTAAATCTCCTTAATAGGAATCCTGTTGCTTTATATGAGATCCATACTCCGTTATCTGCAAAAGTAAATACAATATTGCCTTTTTCCAGTTCTGTAAGATTCATCTTATTAACTAGACCAATTCCTACTGACCATGTTAAGTAACCAGCATTTGTATCCCAAGGGCAAAGTGCTACAGTGTAACCATCAGAAGATATACCTACATCCTGAGAGATCATACTAATAGTGCCTTCCATTTTGTTGAATTTGAGCTCGATGTCAAAATCTGAAAGTCCTTTCAATGTGAATGAAGCTCTTTGAACTTTTGGTTCAATAGTAACATCTTTAGTTCCCAGATTATAGTTCAATGTATATGTTCCTATAAACTGGTCATAATACAGGAATGAAGGATCAAGTATAGGAATGAGTACTACCGAGCCTAATTCCGGATCAGTATTTATAAATGTTTTTGTGTCAGCATCCCACCTGAAATTTTGTAGTTTTTTGTTGTTGGCTTCTAATGGATCTATAAACTTCAGCCCATCTCTTGTGTATATAGCATTTGATGCACTTTGCTTATTATCATTCAAAGTAAGGGTAAACCTGTTATTTGTGGTTCTTGTAATTTCACCTATACTTAGACCTTCTGCCTGTATGTCAAATTTACTGTAAAAGTCAGTGTCGTAAGTGATTTTATTCACATCCTTCAAATAATCTTCCCAAGTGACATCTGTCGCCAAACGGCGCATTTCCATTATATTGCCATATTTTTTACCTCTGAGAATTATCAGATCCTCATAAGCTTCCATGATAGTAAACTCAAAATCACCCTTAAGTGTGGTATAGCTGCCATGTGGTTCATGGAAGTAATGCAGAAACAGATTGTCTGTGTCAAATGATAAGGTTACTCCCATATCCTGTTCTAATTTGAACTGCGATGTTATAGTTTTATATGGTTCTGTAGATGTAGGATCAATTACATCTAATGCCATAGCATCAACTGAGGCTGTAACTTCTCTATTTTCAAATTTTAAAAGGAAATTATATGCTCCTTTTCTGTTTGAATTGGCGTCACCTGCCATATATTCAAGTATCCATCCGTTAGGTGCATCTGTCAGGATTTTCTGATAGAGCAACTGTGCTTCATTCAGCCTTTGCGCAGCAGATTTTCCAAAGATATCTTCCTCTTCATGCAAACATGATGGCAGTAGTAGAATACCAATGAAAAATAATATATAATATTTCAAATTTTTCATAATATACAATTTATTTATAAAGGGTGTTTAAATCGATATTCTCTATCTCTTTCTTACGTCTGTTCACAATAGATCTCATCTCGTAGAGGTCTATTCCCCAACTCTCTTTATAATAATTATAAACGATCTCAAACTTTTTATTTATCAGATTTGCTCCCTCTACAGGGTTACCACTGGCATCAGTTGAAGCGTTTTTCAACATTTGCTCCCACCATTCCGGCGTATTTACTACAAATATGGAATAGACCTCGACAAAATCTTCTGTGGGTGCACTTGCTCCGTACTTAGATATACAACCACCTCTTTGTGCCTCAAGCTCAGAACTAATACTAGTCCAGTTGTCGCTCACATACATTTCGGGTGTAAGTTGATCGAATGCAGGATCTGTAGCTTTCTTTTGCTGAAAAATATGGGCATATTCGTGATGCATAGTTTTAACGAACCGCATCAATGTTTCAGGATTATCCAATTCAATGGCATTCACATTATAGAACGATATGCGTAATCCTCCTTCGGCCTCACCTAAAACAATTGAGTTATTACTTTTCCAACCCGGATTTCCGACATAATGTAATACCCGTGGTGCATATTGCCTGAAAAAGGCAGAGCTTATGTGTTCTTCATAAGGTTCAATCCATAGATATCGTGCAGCAATTGTCAGAGCCTTTGATTTTTCGAATTCGGCAGGTATAAGGTCATAGTCATAATTGGAATAAGTATCCACATAGTTATATATTACACGTATGTTATAAGGCTTTACGTAATATTTGTCTAACCATTTATCAAATTCTGTCTTTTCCTGAATAAGAGAATCATCAAAAATACTATAACTGGTATCTAAATCATCGCCACAAGAAAAAAATGACAATGTCAAAAATGAGATTGATAAAAATATAAATAGCTTTTTCATATTGTTCGTTTTTTTGTTTTACAACCTTATCTAGGGTTAGCTGGACAACCTGCGTTTATGATTTCCTGAGGTATCTGCATAGCCCGTCGCTTATCATTATAAGGTATAGAGTCTGTCACTCTTATGACTTTATGTCCAACATCTACAACTCGTCTGTGTACTGTTATTCCGTATCGTTTCACATCATGCCAGCGCTGTCCTTCACCCATCAGAAGAATACGTCTTAAATGTAAGACATAGTGTAACCACCATTCCTGTTCCTGCCCATAATCAATTTGATACAATGGCGGACGTAAAGGTTTCTTCGGTGTAGGGTATTGTATTTCAGTTTCTGATCCATCAGGATTCTGCTGAGTTACTACTTCATAATGGTAATAAGCCATATCCTTATAGAAATCAAGGATTTCCTCCCTGCTAGGATTACTCCTTGTATAATTAGTAATAAATGTAGTCAGATCTTGATATGCTTTGTCATATTCTTTTTTAAGTATATAGGCTTCGGCACGGTATAGCAGGACTTCATCTGTGGTGAAATGAACGATACCTGTATGTTGGTATCCTGTGCGGGCTACTGGATCGGTATATTCAAAATAATAACCTATTTTTTTATGGAATAATTTATTTGTATTTGTATTCCACCACGTTCTTATGTAGATTTGGCTATGATTACCCCACGGACCATTAGATTGAAGAGTTTCATATCTTGCCACTAACTGGGAATGGGAATATTTATTACCTGTACTGTAATTATTAGGTCCGCGCGTAGACCAACCCGAAGTGGGATAAGACATTAATAGTGTAGCCGGATTGTTTTTTTGCATATATGCGTCCGGTTGCTCTGAATTGTCCATACTCATAGTTACTGTCGCCTGCCAGTCTCTTAAAACCTGTTTAGGGGAAGATCCTAATACTCTGTTTGCACATGAAATTGCTTTATCAAATTCACCAATGGTCATATAAAATTTTGTAGCGAAAGCATAAGCAGCACTAGTATTGAAATGAAATTTAGGTTGCGAATAAAGGCTGTTGTCAATATCCGGTAGACCAGCTTCAATATCCTCTTGTATTTTTTTATAAAATTCGGCAACTGTTCCCCTCGTATAATCGGGCTTAACTGTTGTTTCAGGCTGTGTCATATATGGCAATCCCATATCTGTACTACTTGATTCCCCGTATGGAAGAAGGAAAAGCATGGCCAACTCGAAATGGTTCCATGCTCTGGCAACTAATGCCTCGGCTCTGGCGGCACTTAATGAAGCCGGACTGCCCATTTCTTCTATCACACTTAATACTTCATTACAGGTGGCTATTGATTTGTAACATAATTCCCAAGAGCGGAAATGAGTGTCATTCCCTTCTCTGTTTGGCTGATCTTTCAGGTTCCACAAATCTTCCATATAATTATTAGTGTTCAGGTTGGCCCATTCGTGACTATCCCAGTTGTCACTCCAGTATTCACTCATCATGGCACTAGTTGCATTTGGGTATGCCGAAACGAGTAAGCTTATTACTTTATTTTCCGAATCCAGCTCGGCCCGGTTGTCGGGAAGCGTATCCAGATAATCGTCGCAAGATGGCATTAAAATAATAACAGATGCCAAAAAGAGTCCAAATTTCAATATATTTTTCATATTTATATCCTTTTTGTGTGATTAAAAACCTAATCTAACAGACATAGTAAACTGCCTAGGTACAGGTGCTGCAACTCCTCCTGATTGCACAAACTCCGGATCTTGTCCGTTCAATTTCTTATCTGCATACAATAGAAATAGGTTTGTTGCTAAGAATCTGAGTGACGCGTTTTTAACGTGAGGTCCTAACCATGCTTTTGGTACATCATAATTCAATGAAATATCTTTCAAGCGAATGAAGTCTCCTTTGGCTACGCGTGCGCTTGAGTAGTTGTATGTGCTATAAGCATTGGTCATATTGTTGTACTTACTGTATTGACGAGAGCTCAATATTACAGGAATATCGGTGTATTCTTCATCACCTGGTATTATCCAGCGGTTCTTAAATTCTTTTGGTGTTGCTGTTAAATCGGTATAACGTGCTCTGAATACAGGGTTTAACCGTATAATGTTTCCAAACGAATAGGTGAAAAATATTCCAAACGAAAAGTTTTTATAACGGAATGTATTCTGGAATCCACCGTGTGTAGTAGGTTCTTTGGGACCTTCATATTTCAAGTATCCGAGTTTGTCCGGATCACTCATTTGCAGGTTTATACCTGTAGTTGTCTCTTTGCCATTTTCGTCTAAGAATATAGGTAGACCAACCTCATTCAATCCGACAAACGGAACAGAGAATATACCGCGTTGAGGATACCCCTCAAGTGGTGCTACACCTCTAACCAGACTGAAAACTCTGGTGCCGGAAGTTATAAGTTTTGTAATTTTAGTTTTGGAGTGACTGAATATAAAGTCTGTAGTCCAACTAAAATCTTTCGTCTGTATATTCTTGGTTTTTAATGTCGCCTCAATTCCCCATGTGCTCATTTCGGCATCATTAGCACGTTTCATAATTTCTCCACCTACACCCCAAGAATTGACATATCCGATAAGGTCATAGTTGTTTCTATCGTACCAACTAAAATCTAGATTTATGCGGTTATTGACAAATCCGGCCTGAAGGTTTAAACTCAACTCGTGTTTCTTTTCATAGGTCAGTTCTGTATTGGCCAGATAATTTATTCTTAAACCGGTTTCCCGTATATCTGTAAACGGACGATATGGATTATATGCACCAATTTCAATTTCGCTACTGGACATAGAGCCCGGAGGTAAATCCCCGGTCATACTGTAGCTACCTTTGATTTGTAAATGGGAAACAGCAGGTTGCCATTTTTTGAAGAATTCTTCTTCATAAATATTCCATCCTAAACCAATATTCCATGTTGGAAGCCAACGGGCGCTTTTTGATCTACCCAATCTGTTGGATCCCTCGTAGCGTACTGTCCCCGATAATACATATTTGCCTAAGTAGCTATACGTTCCCTGAGCAACATACGCGGCATTTCTTGTTCGTCCGTTAACCATTCCGTAATATGAGCTGCCTTGTTCTATTCCTTGTTTGAAATACTCATATACATAAAATGGAATTTCACCCATTGAATATTGCATTCCCCATCCTGTAAAATTAGCTTCCGATCTGTTTGCTGAATTCAGCTCCATACTGGCAAATGCGTTAATAATATGTACATCGTTAATTGTTTGATTCCAATCGGCTGATAAGCGCATGTCATAACCGATCATTTTGTTATCATTACGGTACCAGATACCGCCATTAGGCAAAATAGTAACCGGAAGTTCGTATGGATAATCAGGATTCTTATACAGTAGCGGATTTGTTTTTTGTATAGTAGGATCATCCATTGCTCTATATGATTTTGCCTGATTTGAGTCATCATAAATATGATGATCTCTAGTGGTCAGGTCATATTTGAATGCACCCAGTCCTCTTAATGTAAGGTTTGATATTGGACTGTAAGTAATTTCAGCCTGTAATTTTAGTGTTGACACATCATATTCCATCCTGTTATTCTCCAATTCATGTATAATATTGAAAGGAGCATAGTTTGATTGATAGAATTCATTCGCATCCAAAGCTCTTGATGTATTCAGGGCGTAACTATACGGGTTAATATCAAAATCTCTCTTTACCTGTCCTGTCACAGCATTTACATCAGATGATATTGTTCCCGGTGCTTTTTGGTTACGGTATTGTCCCATAGCGCCGATCTTGAAAGATAGGTTATGCAAAACTTTATGTGTTGCATTTATATTGGCTGTATAACGTTTTACATTACTTTGTTTGTACCATCCCGGATCAAGCATAGCTCCTAGAGATGCGTATATCGTAGATTTTTCGGAGCCTGTTGAAATACTTATTGTATGATTGTGCATAACACTATTTTGAAAAAGCTCATCAAACCAGTTTGTATTCCTCATCTCAGCCTGTCTGAGGTAAGCGTTTGCCGCTTCCTGTGAATGGTCGAGCATGAAAGTGCCGGTAGCAGGATTGTATGTGTTCATTAACTGATACATTTTTCCATATATTCCACTGTCTGCAGAACGAAACGACTGAGCAAAACTTAGCCATCCTTTCGATTCCATTTCCCTGTAAATACCCATCTGTTGCTGAGAATCCATTATATTGAAATCACGGTACATAGGCTTAACCCTTATAGAGAATTCTCCTGTATAATTAATGGAATGTTGTCCAGGTACTCCTCTCTTCGTGGTAATAACGATCACACCACCCATAGCTCGTGCTCCATATACTGAAGTTGCAGATCCATCTTTCAGAATTTGGATATCGGCAATGTCTTCAGCATTTATCCCCGCTATGGCCGAACTGATCAATGTATTGGCATTCCCTGAGGATAAATCGTCAGCACTCACATTGATAGCATCTTCCATAATAACTCCGTCAACAACCCATAATGGTTTTGAGTCTCCATAAATGGAAGTGGCTCCACGCACTCGGATAACCGGAGCAGCACCGAATGTCCCCGATACATTTTGAATAGAAACCCCTGCTGAACGGCCTTCTAATGCACGGGTTATTTCAGGCATACCGTCTATCTTAATATCTTCGCTTCTCAACCGGTCTGTAGCTCCTGTAAATAAACGTTTATCCATAGCTGTCATTCCGGTAACGACAACTTCACTCAGTTCTGTTGCAGAAGATTTCATCTGAACTTTCATATCAGGGCTTATTTTCACATCTATTGTTTCGTAGCCCACATAAGTAAATGTTAATGCAGTCACTGATCTTGCGACTGATAACTGAAACTTGCCATCAACGTCTGTCATCGTTGCAGTAGTAGTCCCTTTCACTGCTACTGTCGCACCAATAATAGGATCTCCGGACTCATCTACTACAGACCCTTTCACTACTTGAGTTTGGGCTAGGGTTATACCTATTCCCAAAAACAAAAATAGGGTAATAATTCCCAATTTTTTCATAAGCGCCATTAAGTTTAAGGTTTAAAAACTCGTGTATTTAGTATGTGATACTTAACATATTTTGTACCTTACTCTATTTTTTAAAACAATAAAGGATAACCGTCTATTTCTATAGACGGTTATCCTTTTGCATATACTGTGTGTAAATAAGGGTTTTATCTCTCTCTAGTAAAATAGCTCTAACTCCCAAATTTTCAATAAGAAAGTTTGGGTAGTGTGTTGAATTATTTATAGATATATTTGATGTTTTCATATTATCTTAACACTTATTTTCAGATTTGATTATTTATAAGGAGTATTGATAATAGATAAGAATACTTTTAGTTGCTTGCTACTTGATAAATTGAAAGATAATAGATGTTCTTGTTTCAACTATTTATGTTGGAGTCTCGTTTATACAAATTTAATCATATTTTCAGGTTAATTAACGGATATACCATGCAAAGTAGATGTTGAAAATTCAAAAAAGCAATAAATGTATTGATTAGTAGGTGAATACGAGAATGGGGTTTGTGTAATAAAGTAGATTTTTATTTGGGAGGTAATGTAAAAAAAACTAAATTTAAGGTCTCGGATTGGATTTTTCATACATGCAATTTGATAGCAAAGTAGTGATTATTGTATAAAAATAGCTCGTTTCAATATTTAAAATTTATCTATAATTATAATATGAAGAACATCGTCATTGCAATATTATTTATATTCGGATCTTTCAATTTTCATTCAAGAGGATCAGATCTCCTTAGAACTCTTGATAAAGAAATTTCCCGACGCCATGTATATATGGATATAAAAGAGTCCAGAATAGATAGCCTGAAGAGATTGATAAAAAAAGGTATAACATTAAATGATGAATATAATATCAATAAGCAAATATTCAAAGAATATTATACGTACAAATATGACTCAGCCATATATTATATAAGCAAAAATAGGGAAATTGCAGATCGGCTCGCAAACAACAATTATAAAGACGAGAGCAGAATATATATATCCAAATTACTATCGACAGCCGGCCTGATCAATGAATCAATGGTTAATATTTCTCAACTGGACCGTGCAAAATTAGACAGTTCGTTACTCCTTACCTACTACGAAACTATGGAAGGTATATACTATATCGCGAAAAGTTATTCAAACGACAGTATATTTGCTCCTCAATATGAAAAAATAGAACGAACATATATAGATTCTGTATATAGCTTGCTGCCTGAAGGTTCTACTATGCAAGCATACTACAACGGATATAAACTATTTAAGGATTACCGGCTGGAAGAAGCGAAGGAGGTACTTCTTAATTTACTGAACGAGCTGCCTGAAAATGTAAGGTCGCATGCTATTGTATGTAGTAACTTGGCCTCTATAAATAGATTGCAGGGAAACTATGGCGATTATGAAAAATACCTTATACTGGCTGCAATATCCGATCAGATATGTGCATTGAAGGAGAACATAGCTCTGCAAAGGCTGGCTGTCTTTCTATCGCAAAACAACCCCGAAGAATTATCCCGCGCATATCAGTACATCAACTATTCGATGGAGGACGCTAACTTCTATAACAATCGGTTACGTACTGTACAGGTGGCTCAGAATATGCCTGTCATCATCAAGGCGTACCAATTGGTAGGTGAGAATAAGAATCGTAATTTGCGTGCATCATTGGTGACAATAAGTATTCTGTTTCTGGCTTTGATAGGACTGTTGGTATATGTGTACAGACAAGTACAAATAGTAAAGAAGAATAAGAAGAATCTGCATGCTCTGAATGAAGAGTTAAATAAACTAAACGATAGGCTGCAAAGCGCAAACCGGGTCAGGGAAGAATCTATCAGTCTTTTTATTGACCTGAGCTCTTCATACCTTAATAAGATGGACTCATTCAGGGAAACTGTAAAAAGGAAGATACTGGCTAAACAGATTGATGATCTCTATTCAATGAGTGATACATCTGAATCAGTACAGTCTGTACAAAACTCATTCTTACAGATTTTTGACAATGCCTTTCTAAGGCTTTACCCCGATTTTCTGGAAAAATTTAACAGACTGCTTTCCGACAAAGGGAAAGTTAAGCTGAAAAAGGGTGAACTTCTAAACTCCGAACTACGTGTATTCGCTTTAATAAAACTAGGTATATGCGACAGTTCCAAAATAGCATCACTTCTGCACTTCTCGCCGCAAACCGTATACAATTACAGGAATAAGATCAAGAACAACTCTGTAGTAGACAGGAATAACTTTGAGAAATATGTACAGGAGATAGGGGAGATAATGTAATTTCCTCCTTTCACAATAACTTAAAAGTGTAGCCTTGTTCCTTGAGCCATTCTATACTCTTAGGCAGGGCATACTTCATGTTCACCTCAGCTTTTAGTGAGTCGTGGAATACAATGATAGACCCGTCGCGGGTATATTTTTTTACATTCCCGAAAACCTTTTCCGGCGTTTGCCGCTTACTGTAGTCGCGGGTCACCACATCCCACATGATGATCTTGTAATGTCTGCGAAGAGCAAAGAACTGAGTTATCCGCATGTGTCCGTGTGGCGGACGAAACATATCAGACTCTATATAATCGGATGCTTTGAAAGTATTATCTATATACCGCTTCGAGAATTTGCGGACACCCTGTACATGGTTGAAGGTATGATTGCCTACACGATGTCCCCTGTCGAGCACCATCTTATAAATGTCGGGATGCTTCCGTACATTGTCGCCTACACAGAAGAATGTCGCTTTTATGCCATATTTATCCAGCAAGTCCAGTACCCAAGGTGTTACTTCGGGTATGGGGCCGTCATCAAATGTCAGATAAACTGTCTTTTCGCCCTCTACAGGTTTTCTCCAATATGCTCCGGGAAAGAGCAGTCTATACAATTTAGGAGGTTGTTCTATAAACATAACAAACCATTATAAAGCAATGGATCTCAATAGGTTTTCCCGTTAAGATCCATTGTCCTATATACTTTATTTAGTATTGTAATATTTCTGTAATAGTTCGGGGTTATATTTCTGCATCAATCCGGCAGTACGCTCCATCAATGCCTCATCTTCTTTCTTTATGGCCGAGTCTTGACTCAGGATAGCGCCCCTCATTGTCATCTGCATCAGATGGTCGAGTGGATGGCTTCTATCCCCGAAGCTAACCCTGTTGTTCATAAACACTTCTGTCTGGTTGAAGATGTTGTCCATAAAGGCTTTATACTTAGCCCTGTCGTAGCGGCGATATATATCCAATATTTGTATCTTCATATTGGTCAGCTCCCGGATGTCGTTGCTACAGCTGGTCATATCGCTTTGCCTCATGCTGGCATACCATTGCAGGCTTCCATCTGCCCTGTATAGGATTTCGTCTATTATTTTCTGTCCTTTCTCAGGGTGTCCGAGCTGATAATAAGCATCGGCAAATGTAATAGACTCTCCACCTCTGGGCACTGTATTACCCGGAAGCACTTCGACACATCTGTCGAGAGCTATTAATGCACGTTCGTTATCACCTTTTTCCAGTAAGGCTGTAATCAGGTAAGAGAACATCATTCTGAATGTGCGGCACATTCTCAGGTTATTTTCATCCAGATATACCTTCGGATTTTCGATCCCCCCCCATTTATATTTGTTCACCAGATTGTCGAACGACGCATCTACATTTACAGCAGTACTGTCTATGATGCCCGGAGTAATGCGGTAGTTGATACCCTCCAGCATCGACTGGTCTATCAGTTGCAGAGGAGCCTCGCCAATAGTGATGGCGTAATACATAGGGCGTTTCCAGTCATCCTTATTTATGTTGTTCAGCATTTCCAGTATCATGATCTCCTGTCTGTAGATGCCGCCTTTATTGTCGCCCATGTTAAATACCATCTCAGTCTGAGGTTTTGCACCCAGAGCCTTCCAGTCTACTTTGGCTGTATCGATAGGCATTTTGAAAATACTGCTCGGAACCACCACGCCTTTGTCGATCCAAGGATTACGCGGAGCATAGTTGTCTTTTGTTCTCAGTATATCCAGTACATCGTCCAGAAGCATGGTGTCTTTAAACGCTTTGACGTCATAAAAATCATTGAAGTTTATACGGCTCAGCATATTTTCGTTCGAGCCTCTGAATTCCCTCATGATAACGCTCTCTATATCTTTTTTCGACAATACGTATGCCGATTGGCCTTTCGATCCCTGATAACGGTCTTCTTCCCATTCGATAGGCAGAGGAGGCGAGTCGTAAGCCTGACGGCGCATCTGGTCTACATACCAGTCTGTTTGCAGGTAGCTGAGGTTGGTTACACGTACATCGGTGCGGAAACCTTCTACTTCCTGTGCATACCACAACGGGAATGTATCGTTGTCACCCATTGTAAACAATATACTGTTAGGCTCGCAACCACGCAGATAGTTCTGTCCGAAGTCGCGCATTGTATATCTGCCCGAACGGTCGTGATCGTCCCAGTTCTGACTTGCCATCTGTATAGGGATAAAGAGTGTAACCACTGTGGCTACAGCCGCCGCAGGTATCTCCGGCAATACCTTTTTCAACAGATTCCAGACGAATGCAACTCCGAACCCTATCCATATACAGAATGCATAGAACGATCCGGCATAAGCATAGTCGCGTTCGCGCGGCTCGAATGGTTGCTGGTTGAGGTACACGATGATGGCTATACCTGTCATAAAGAACAGCATAAAGGTAACAAGGAATTGTTGCTCACCTTTCTTACCCCTTGTCAGCTGGAATGCAATACCCAGAATACCCAGAATCAGCGGGAGCATATAATATTTATTGTGACCTTTGTTCTCGGCTATATCGGGCGGCAGATTACCTTGAGGCCCGCGTCCCAGTAGTTCGTCTACGAAACTGATACCTGTAATCCAGTTACCGTTGCTCAGGTTTCCGACCGATTGTACATCGTTCTGGCGGCCCGAGAAGTTCCACATGAAATAGCGGAAGTACATAAAGTTGAGCTGATAATCGAAGAAGAATCTCAGATTTTCCATCATGGTAGGAGCCACAGAAGTGTCTTTGATTCCTGCCCATATCTGATATCCCATAACATGTCTTCTTTCGGTCGAGTACATACGAGGCATAAACATCGTTTTGTCGTATCCGTAAGTCGGGATCGTTCCGGTTACAACATACTCGTCTTTCTGATCAGGTGATTTCTTCACCACTTTGTCGTAAGTCTTCTTTTCACTTACCGGTGCTTCCAGTCTGCCTTCGTTGTTTCTGAGTTCGCTCGAAGCATAAGTTTTACCATAAAACAATGGTCTGTCGCCATACTGCTCGCGGTTGAGGTAACTTGCCAGTGTAAACACATTCTCCGGTGAGTTCTGATCCATCGGAGTATTAGCTATAGAGCGTATCGGTATCAGTGCAAATGACGAATATCCGATAAGGATAACCATCAGGCAAAGTATAGTTGTATTCAGAAATCTGACATTAACGCCTTTGTAAACAAAAAGAAATGCTGCAAGAGCGATGAACAGGACAATCCACAATAGAGCATTGTCTCCGATGAAAATTACGCCCCCTAGCGACATACAAAAGATAAAGGCAATTTTAGCGCGGTTCATATCGCCTTTTGGCGATAACGTTTCGTATAATCCCCATGCAATGGCAAGCACTACTAATAGGATGTACACAAGCGATCCGCTATTGTACGACATTCCTAAAGAGTTTACAAACAGCATTTCGAACCAGCCGCCTACTCTTGTAAATCCCGGTATGATACCGTACATCAGCACAACAATGAGGAATACTGACACTACTAATGCTATCACTGTACCTTTCAGGTCGATGTCTTTTGCTTTCTTGAAATAATATACCAGTCCTATTGCCGGAATACAAAGTAGGTTCAGCAGATGGACTCCGATAGACAATCCCATTGCGTAGGCTATCAGCACCAGCCATTTGTCCGAACCCGGCTGGTCGGCTCTGTTTTCCCATTTCAGTATCAGCCAGAATACAAGGGCTGTAAACATGGACGAGTAGGCGTAAACTTCACCCTCTACGGCCGAGAACCAGAATGTATCGGTAAAGGTATATGTAAGTGCACCGATCAGACCACTACCGATGATAGCGATTGTCTGACCAAGAGTCATTTCTTTTTCAGTATCGGTATATATGAGTTTCTTTGCAAGATGTGTTATAGTCCAGAACAGAAACAGTATTGTCAATGCACTCAATATCCCCGACATGGCATTCACCATCATTGCCACCTGGCTGGGATCGGATGCAAACAGTGAGAAAAATTTACCTGTTAACATAAAAAACGGAGCGCCCGGCGGGTGTCCTACTTCGAGTTTGTATGCCGATGTGATAAACTCTCCACAATCCCAGAAGCTGGCTGTAGGCTCTATAGTCATCAGGTAAACGACCGCAGCCACAGCAAAACTGAACCAACCGAAAATGTTGTTTATCAGGTTATATTTTTTCATAATGCAACAGGTGTATAATATTAAATTGCTTAATTAAGCTGTTGTTTTTTATATATTTGGGTGCAAAGATAGTTAAAAGGCTGAAAGTATTGTTTCACCTCGCTTTGTTTTTACTTTTTAAATTAAAAAACTTCTTAAAATGTCAGGGTCGAAATTTTAACTAAAACCTGACATTCTTCACAAATTTATTAGTCTTAAGAGCCTGTTTAAATTTTATTCGTTTAGGTTTTCAGCACTATTTTTGGAATGATTTTTTCTTATCTGAAGCGCGAATAGCGGGCTATTCAAGCTGAAGAAAGGGGAAAATCGGACAAAAAGAGACTGAAAATGAACGAAAAAAGAACGATAACAAAATGTTTTGGTAAAATTTAAACAGGCTCTTAGTTTTAGTTACACTCTGTTTCGCTGAGCGATGTTTCTAGCCTGCTAGTTTATAATCGGCTTTTGTCAGGGCATCCCTTGCGGGTTCGCCCCTATAGCATTCCCTTTTTTTATATCCTAATTGCTCTCTTTGTCGCTTCCCTCTGAGGCAGGGCTGTTTTTAAGCTCTACATGTTGCCACGCCTTTTAAGGTGGATTGGAGGTAATACCTAAAACGACTTTAGTCAAAATCTGTTTTGGCTAAAGCCATTTCGTAATGATCTACCTTATTCCTCCACTTAAAAGTGGGGCCAACTGATTAAGTAACTGTTTAAATTTGACCGAAAACATTTCATATAACTGCTTCTGATTATTCTTTGGCCCCTACAGAATTGAAAACGACAATAAATATTATGTATTACTTAATGCAAAATAAAATTGCCAATCAAATTTAAACAGTTACTAAAAAGAAATTAGAACTTAACAAGCCTGCCCTTTGGAGAGGTCGGCAGGGGCTGTTATTCATCCTTCTTATAGGCGGTCTCGTCAACCTTTTCTTTATCAGACCAGATGCCGCCGGGAGCATATTTCTCGTCTATCATCTTCTGACGCTTATCCCAGTAGTCGGGCTCATCCATCGCACGCAGCATGTCGGCTGTATGCTGGTCGGGTACATTGATGATCATCGGACGGCGTGAAGGGCTGTTGTCGGCTTCGCGGCGTTTGTCGTTGCGGTCGAGCACGTATTTGATGGCGCGCAGGTCGGGCGGACATTGTTTCTTACGGACGGTACGGGTTTTTAGTATTTGTACTTCCGAGTTGCTTCTGGCGGGTTCATACACACAGCGTTCTTCGGTGAGTACACAGCCTTCGAGTTTTTGTTTCAGAGACCGGCGGGCAATGACAACCAGTGCATCGTCGCGGCGGTCTATGGCTTCGTCTATCTTACGGCGAAAGTCGGGCTTGGTGTTCCGCCATTCATAGTAGGTGTGTCGGCTGATCTTCAGGGCTTCGCATATTTCGGTGATGGTGTAGGTATCTTCTTCTATCAGGCGGATCATTTTTTCAACTAAACGGTCTGAGTATTTCATAATTTCAAAAAATTTATTGGTTTATACTTTTCAGGTATAGATAAAGTTCCGGGAAAGTGATAAAAAGGAAAGTAAAACCATTGCCTCCAGTAGAGGTTGCCACGCCTTTTGAAGCGTAGGTTAAAGTAGCCTGAAGAATAGCTTTAGCTAAAAATGGCTTAGATAAAGCCTTTCGTTCATATATTCTTATTCCACCTCTTAATTAAAAGTAGAGGCAATTGAAAGATCAATGATTCTCACTGATCGTACATCCTGTCCTGTCTTTCCCGAGAGGCAAGTGATCTTTTGTTACATAACACACAGACCGGAAGTCTATATGAGCAAGATATCGTCCTTTACAAACATTACACACCACCGATCTCTAAAAGTCAGTGTATTTTAATACCTTTGTAGCCGATAACGAGATAACGAATGGCAGATTCTCTAAAAAGAAAAACAGGCTTGGCATTATTCTGGAGCTTTGTCGATAAGGGCGGGCAACAGGTGATCCAGTTTGTTTTTGTGTACATACTGGCTCGTCTGGTTATAAAAGAAGAGTTCGGGCTGGTAACGGTTCTGGCCATATTCACTGCTATAGCCAACATATTGCAGGAGAGCGGCTTCTCTTCGGCACTAATCCGAAAAAAGGAAGTTCAGCCTCAGGAATATTCATCTGTTTTCTATTTCAACATATCGGTCAGTCTGGGCTTATATATTCTCTTCTTCTTTTGTGCGCCGCTTATCAGCAGTTTTTACGGAAAACCTGTACTCACCGATTTATCCCGCTTTATTTTTCTGGCTTTTGTATTCAACTCCTTTGGCATTATTCAGAATGTTCATCTGATAAAAAGCCTGAATTTTAAGATTAATACCCGCATTACACTTCTGGCAGGTATTATATCCGGACTGATTGCCATCGCATTGGCTTATAATGGCTTCGGCGTATGGAGCCTTGCTGCCCAACAGGTGATGCAAAGTTTTATAAGAAGCCTGCTGCTGTGGATATTTGTTAAATGGAGACCTGTTGCAGGAGCTTCATTTATCCACATTAAAGAGATGTCCTCTTTCAGCCTGAAACTACTGTTGACCTCCCTGCTCAACCAGATTTGCGCCAATATATTCCCGTTGATCATCGGTAAAAAATTCTCGTTCGCACAGGTCGCTGCCTATGGGCAAGGTGTGAAGCTCAGCAGTATACCTCAATCTGTGATAAGCGATGGTATAAAAAGCGTAGCGTATCCTTTGCTATCCAATATAGGAGAAGACAATCAACGGGGGAAAAGAATATACCGAAAGATCATACGCATTACGGCTTTCATTTCGTTTCCGGTAGCTTTGTCATTTATTACACTGGCTAAGCCGATTGTATCTATATACCTGCCTCCTGAGTGGAGCGATGTAATCCCTATACTGCAAATACTCGCTATCGGAGGGGCATTCTATCCACTATACGGACTGGTAGGCTCATTGCTGCAATACAAAGGACGTTCGGGGCTACTGCTCAAGATAGAAATATTCAGAAATATATTACTCCTGCTATCTATATTGCTTACTTTCCGGTACGGAGTGTTGGGCTTGGTTGGCGGAATCAGTCTGGTAAATGTGGTATCCTTCTTTACAGGAATATATTTTTCCGGAAAAACAATTGCCTATACACTGAAAGAGGCATTAATGGATATAACACCCTATATGGGTATTGCTATAGTATCTTTCCTGCCTTTCTTGTTCCTGTACAAAATCGGTATAGAAAACATATATCTCCTGTTGCTGATTCCGCTGATTGCCGGAAGTTGCTTATATTTGCTGATAGTTAAAATACTGGGATCGGTAATTATTCAGGAAACAATAGATTTTATAAAGCAGTCTCTTAAATAAATATATGCTAAAATCAATACAGCTCATATTCGGATTTTATCCGCGACGCATTATCCGTAGTCTCTCGGCAATACCTTGGTACAGACGCACCCGAAAGGAATTTAGAAAGCAGGTAAAGGAGAAAAATAATCCCTTCCCTCTGGCCGGAAACTATCCCTGTCTGACCGACAAAAACGAAGAAGGAGGGTATGCCTCAGGGCATTATTTTCATCAGGATTTCTTTGTGGCACAGGAACTTTTCAAAGCCAATCCACGCAGGCATGTAGATATAGGTTCCCGTATAGCCGGTTTTGTAGCCCATGTAGCTTCATACAGGGAAATAGAGGTGATAGACATACGCACACTTAGCAACACACTGCCCAATATCAAGTTTGTACAAGCCGATATGATGAACCCGATAGGCGACAAGCTGAAAGGTTACAGTGATTCGGTTTCGTCTCTGCATGCTGTCGAACATTTCGGACTGGGCAGGTACGGAGATCCTATAGATGTGGACGGACACCTGAAAGGCTTGAATAATATCTATGACATATTGGCTACGGGCGGTACATTTTATTTCTCGGTACCCATCGGGCCTCAGCGTGTGGAGTTCAATGCTCACCGTGTTTTTTCTATACGGTATCTGCTCGATTATTTCAACGATAAATACACCTTGCAGTCTTTTTCTTTTGTAGACGACAAGGGTGATATACATCGCAATATAAAACTGGATGAAGAAAAAATAAATAACAACTGCGGTTGTAAATATGGTTGTGGTATATTTATTCTGGAAAAGAAATAAGGTTTTTCAAATTTCTTATTAAATAAATGATGAGAATTAACGTAATATCTCCGGTGAGAGTCTGTAGGGGCGAAAAATCTTTCGCCCGAAATTATCAGCGGGCGAAAGATTTTTTGCCCCTACTCATACTGATATTGCATCAAATATAATACAACAAATGGTCACACTGTTATTATCGGGAGGATTGGGGAATCAGATGTTTCAGTATGCTGCGGCAAAAGCACTGGCAAAACGTCTCGATACCTCTTTGCGCATCGACACTTACAGTCTGACTAAAAAAACACAGGCGACAGCCAGAGCATACGAGCTCGATATCTTCAATATAGATGTACCACTCGTATCATCACTGCGAGGTAAATGCCTTATAAAACTGCGTCCATATGTGCAACAGCACAGGGCATTTTTTCAGAAATTCGGATTCCTTACCGATACGTACGCAATTCTTTACCAGCCTGTGATAGAGACTATGAAAGGGAATATTACAATGTCGGGGTATTTTCAGAATGAGAGGTATTTCAATAATATAGCATCTGATATACGGCGCGATTTCACGTTCAGAAAACCATTGGCTGACAGCAATCTTTCTTTATCAGAGAGATTAAAGAGGATAAATTCCGTTTCTGTACATATTCGCAGAGGTGATTACCTTTCAAACAAAAGTGCATCGGCAAACTTCATTACCTGCGATAGCTGTTATTATGAAAAAGCAATAAAAGCAATAGCAGAGAATGTGAAGACTCCGGAATTCTTCGTGTTTTCGGACGATCACGACAGGGTAAGGGGAAATATCAGTTTTGCCGGTTATCCGGTGACGTTTATCGACTGGAACAAGGGAAGCGACAGCTACATAGATATGCAGTTGATGAGTCTCTGTAAACACAATATTATAGCCAACAGTAGCTTCAGTTGGTGGGGAGCATGGCTCAATGCAAATACTGAAAAGATTGTGATCGCTCCCGAAAAATGGTTTCAGGACAATAAGAAGAATGCACTATTGGATAATTTCTATCCCGAAGGATGGAGAAAAATGTAATTATGAATTACAATGAACTTGTAACTCGTAACTCGTAACTAAAATGATTAAAGTTTCCGTTTTGATGCCAGTTTATAATGCTTCGCAATATCTTGCCGAAGCCATAGATAGTATTCTCGCTCAGACTCTTGAGGACTGGGAGCTGATTATCATCAATGACGGATCTACAGACTCCAGCGACGAAATTATTCGTTCGTACACCGATCCGAGAATCCGGTATTTCCGGAATGATGGCAACAAAGGACTTATTTACACCCGCAATAAACTGATCGGATTAGCTACAGGCGAATACATTGCTTTTCTGGACAGTGACGATATATCCATGCCCGAAAGGCTGCATCAGCAAGTCGATTTTCTCGACAACAATTCCCATTACGGATTATGTGGTACATGGAGCCATATGATAGATGTGAATGGTAACAGGATAAAAAAAATAAATATGCCCGTTTCGGATGAAGAGATCAGGTGTTCGCTGTTATTCATCAACACATTCGTGCAATCGAGTATTATGATCCGTAGAAAAATATTGCTCGGCCACCCTTACGATAAAGATTATCCATTGGCAGAAGATTACGAGTTGTGGTGCAGGTTATCCAGACTATATAAACTAAAAAATCTGCCCGTACATCTTACCCGCTACCGTTGGCACAATACCAATATCAGCAAATCGAAGAAAGAACAATTGGACAATCTTGTAAAAAATATTTACAAACGAGAGCTTAGCTATATCGGCGTAAATGCTTCGGATGAAGAACTTACGTTGCATTCGGTGATCCGCGACAAAACAATCTCCTATCTGCCATCAAAACAACTGTTGCAACAGATAAGAGTGTGGTTAAAGAAAATATCCGAAGCAGCGACCCAAAGCAACAAATATGATGATACTACTTTATTGGCTATAATCGCTTTCAGATGGATATTTGCCTGCAAAGGACAAAAATCTTACCTCAAAGCTTTATCTTTACCGGTAAAGCTGAATATGAAAGGATACCGATTATTACTAAAAATGCTGCGCGAGCGGTTATAATATAAAATCTGATGCACCCACAGACAGAAGAATTAAGGAAAATATATAATCCGGACGGATCGGAATTGAGATCACTGCAATTGAAAATGCTTGAGATACTCAAAACGGTGACGGCTATCTGCGACAAGTATGGGCTTCCCTACTGGCTTAGTGGTGGTACGCTTCTGGGTGCAGTGGTGCATGACGGATTTATCCCCTGGGACGATGACATAGATATAGAAATGCTACGCTCAGACTACAAGAAGCTGTTGAAAATACTACCGGAGGAATTACCTGCACACCTGTATCTGCAAACACCCAAGAATAAGCATTACACTCTTCTTTTCTCGAAGGTCAGGGATCGCAATTCTATCGTATATATGAAAGACGAAGATACATCGCGGTACGAAGTGAAAGGGTTTTATATAGATATCGCCCCTGTAGAAAGAAGCTATATGTGGATGAAGAAGGCATTAGATAATCTCTATGGCAGGGCATTCAGAAGAATAAAAAGAGGTCAGCCATTCCATTCCGGTCGTTATTTTTTCGAGTATGGCACCTCACTTGTTCTATACCCTGTCAGTATCGTTTTAGTTGCCTTAGCTAGAGCCGTTTGTGCCATTACAAAACCCGATTCGCTGGTGTATAGCTATGGCATAAATGCCCGCCATGCGCAAAAGACGGCAGACATACTACCTGTAAACCATATCAAATTTGAAGGAATGGAATTCTCTGCACCACACAATCCGCACAACTATCTGTATTCACAATATAAATGTGATTATACAATAATACCTCCCGAAAGCGGACGCCCTCAGCATTTTCTTAAAGTAGAATATCTCTGACTACTGTGCCAGACTGGTAAACAACTGAGATTCTTTAGCCTTAGCCTTATCTACCGATTCTTTATTCTTAGGGTCTATACCGTATTTTGCCGGATTAGGGAGTACAAGTTTAGTTCCCAACGGTACATTGTTCGGATTCTTTATCGCATTCTTATTGTCTTCGTAGATATATACCCAGAACGACTTGTGGCCATAATGTTCCAACGCGATATTGCGTAACGTATGTCCCGGACTTATTGTTACCGTAGTCAGTGGTGCAGTCGTACTTGTTGATGACGCAGGAGGTGCCGACGTTTTTTCCTGCTGCGGTACAGGCTGAGTCGTTTCAGCTTTTGGTGTTGCCACCTGTGGCTTCTGCTGCACAGGTTTAGCTGCTGTTGACGAATCTGTTCTCTGCGCTGTTGACGACAAACTATCTGCAATGATGGTATTATTATCCTGAGGCTTATTATTATCGGCTACTACAGCCTTAGGGCTTTTTCCGTCAGGGCCGGTGGTAAGAAATCGTGCAATCTCCTGAAAATACAATGCTCCTACGGCAAAACCGGCAATGATAAGGAATATAAAAAAGCCCAGAGAAATATATTTTCGGCGATTTGACTTTTTCCGTTTCCTTTCCAACAACTCCTCTTCTGTCTCTTCCTCGTGTTCGGTAACGACCAGCACAATGTTTTCTTTATCAACATTTTTCAGCAGGGCTTCTTCCTCTATCTTATTAATGATGCCTTGCGGAACATTGTGTTCGTTTATTGTCTCTTCCTGTTTTTGGGGATCGGCTGTCTCTTCCTCCTTATCCTGTTCCTGTAATTCCTCTGTATTATGAGCAGTAAGGATTTGTTCTTCTGCCGGAGCAACTATACTTTCTTTTTCGGTAGAGTTGTCTTCTTTGGCAGATTCGGCTTCTGTTATCTCTATCTCTTCTTCTCTCAGTACCTCTTCTACAGCTTGCCCTATCAGTATTTCATCACCGGCAAACGATTCTGCTTCGTCTGCATCATCCTCCGCCTCTACAGCATTTGTTTCAGCACTTAGCTCTATATTATCAAAAGAAACACCCTCTTCGAGTACCACGCTTTCGAAGTGTGCGAACGGGCGGTTAATAGCTTCTTTAAGTGACTTGTCAGGGGTAAAGCTGAGCTTATAATGTGCAGCTATCTCGATAGCTTCACCTGTATTTACATCTACGCTTTTACGCGCATTGACTTTCACAAGCTTAAACGTACCGAAATCCTTTATCTTTACCGATTCGTTTTGCTCTATTGTTTCCGAGACTATCGTAAACAATTCCCGAAGGAAGGTTTCGGCATCCTTTTTTGTCAGATCCTGTTTCTTTGCCAGAAGATCAATTAAATCCTGAAGACTAAGCCGCTCATTCATTTACTTCCAGTTTTTTAAGGTTATCTTTTATTGTCTGTCCGGGACGGAACGCCAGAGAAATTTTTGGAGGAACCAGAAACCGCTGTTTCGAAACAGGGTTTACGGATATGCGTTCACCTTTTTTCTTTGTTTCAAACAAGCCGAATCCCTGTATATTTACAGAGTTACTCTCTTCCAGATTGTTATTGATAATGGAAACGGCAGATTCCAGAACTTCAGAAGTCTGCTTCTGAGTCCATCCCATGCGTTTCGCCAGTGCTGCTATCAATTCCTGATTTGTCATAGGAAGTATATTAAGGTTAAATTACTTCTGCATATAAGTCGAATGGTTGTGCTCCTATTACTTTTGCTTCGTAAAACTCCCCAATATTAAGCATTTTATTTTTCTTTATCAATACTTCGGGGTCAACTTCGGGCGAATCATACTCCGTACGCCCTATATAATAGTCGGGTTCTTCCCTGTCTACAATCACTCTGAAAGTCTGTCCTATCTTTTGTTCGTTGATCTCAAGCGCTATTCTTTCCTGCAATGCCATCAGTACATCCATACGCTCCTGCTTCACTGTATCGGCTATCTCATCCCTGTAGTGGGCGTAGGCATACGTACCGTCTTCGTGTGAATAAGGGAAAGCCCCCATCCGTTCGAAACGGACTTCTTTCACAAATTGCAGCAATTCCTCAAAATCTTTATGTGTTTCGCCGGGATGCCCTACCATAAGTGTTGTACGCAGATGAATACCGGGAACTTCTTCCCTGATGCGCTTTATTAAATCGAGTGTCTGTTCTTTAGATATATTGCGTCGCATTTTTTTCAGCATATTATCGCTGACATGTTGCAATGCTATATCGAGGTACTTGCACACATTATCATTTTCGCGCATTACCCTTAGCAAATCGTATGGAAAGTTTGCAGGATATGCGTAATGCAGGCGGATCCATTCCACACCTTCTATTTTCGCAATACGTTCTATCAGTTGGGGTAATCTGGCTTCTTTGTAATTATCGAGTCCGTAAAAAGACAGATCCTGTGCTATTACCTGAAACTCTTTTACACCGGAGGCAACAAGTCCTCTCACTTCTTCTTCCACTTCCTCTATCGAACGCGACTGGTGTTTACCTGTCATGATAGGAATGGAACAATACGAACATGTACGGTTGCAGCCCTCCGATATTTTCAGGTAAGCATAGTGCTGTGGGGTAGTAATGCTACGCTCGAGCGCCATATCCTGATGGTAAGATTTACCCAGATCGGAGATCAGTGCCTTCCAGCCGAATTTTCCGTAAAAATTATCGACTTCGGGTATTTCTGTCCGCAGCTCATCCATATACCTTTCGGTAAGACAACCCATTACAAAGAGCTTATTCAGCTTACGTTCTTTTTTAGCTTCGGCAAATTCGAGTATCATATTGATAGACTCTTCTTTGGCATCACCTATAAAGCCACATGTATTGATCACTACTATTTCGCCCTCCGACACTACGGGGTCGTGCTTTACGGTGTAGCCGTTCGCCAAAAGCTGTTTCATTAACAACTCGGAGTCTACAAGATTTTTAGAACAACCGAGTGTTATTACATCTATTCTGTTTTTTTTCATTACTTATTCTCCAAACAGGCTGTTATATTCTTCTTAATAATCAGTCAGCCGGTTTTCAACATCCATACTTTCATGCAATATCCTTACCACTTCCACGATCCCGTCTTTGGATTTTTTATAAAAGATCAAATGTGATTTTACCTTAGAACTTCTATAACCTTCCTTGATATATCCGGAATCACGTCCTGCGGAAAAAATTAGCGAAAGATATTCAATTTCGTCCATTATTAACCTATAGTATCTGTCAGCTTGTTCTACAGACCAGTTTTCAAAAGTGTAAAGCCAGATGTGTTCGATATCCTTAAGCGCCTCTTTGCTTATTTTATAAGATGGCATTATTTCAGGTATTTTGTATGGATATCTGTCAAATACCTATTTCTGTCAAAATCTTTTACAAACCCACTTTTTTCACCTTTCTTAAGCTCGTTTACAATGGCTTTTTCTTTGCTTTCTTCCTGTTCAAAGCGTCTTAGTGCCGCCCTGACAACTTCGCTAACAGAACTATACTTTCCTGATGCGATTTGCTCTTTGATGAAATTCTCAAAATATTCACCTAGCAGAATGGATGTATTTCGTGCCATAGTTTTTTTATCAAAAATACCATTTTCTGGTACATTTTCAAATTATTTCAGAGATTTTATTCTCCAAACAGGCTGTCGACAAACTCTTTGCGTCTGAAAACCTGAAGGTCATCTATACCTTCTCCTAAACCTATATATTTCACCGGTATCTTGAACTGATCGGATATACCGATCACAACACCGCCTTTTGCCGTTCCGTCCAGTTTGGTTATAGCTAGCGCCGTAACGTCAGTAGCTGCCGTAAACTGAGTTGCCTGCTCAAATGCATTCTGTCCGGTAGAACCGTCAAGTACGAGCAACACCTCCTGTGGTGCTCCGGGAACGATTTTATCCATTACTTTCTTTATCTTAGACAGCTCGTTCATCAATCCCACTTTATTATGAAGGCGGCCTGCCGTATCTATAATCACCACATCGGCTCCGTTTGATTTTGCCGAACTCAATGTATCGAAAGCCACCGATGCGGGGTCTGATCCCATTGCCTGTTTTATAACAGGAACACCTACACGCTCACCCCATATCACCAGCTGTTCTACTGCCGCAGCACGGAAAGTATCGGCAGCTCCCAGATAGACAGACTTACCTGCTTTCTTAAACTGGTTGGCTAGTTTTCCTATTGTAGTGGTCTTTCCTACTCCGTTTACTCCGACAACCATAATCACATATGGCTTCGAATCTTGGGGCAGGGTAAAATCTTCTGTGTCGATTGTATTATTCTCGGTAAGCAGATTTGCGATTTCTTCGCGCAGAATGGAATTTAATTCATCTGTACCTACATATTTATCTTTTGCTGCACGCTTCTCGATGCGCTCTATAATCTTCAGTGTAGTATTCACCCCTACATCAGAAGTTATAAGCACTTCTTCCAGATCGTCCAACACATCGTCGTCTACCTTCGACTTCCCTGCAACGGCACGCGACAGTTTAGAAAACATTGATTCTTTGGTCTTTTCCAGTCCTTTGTCAAGTGTTTCCTTTTTTTGTTTCGAAAAGAAATCAAACAATCCCATAAATGTCCTTATATTTCAAATATGCTACTAATACTTGTAACCATCAAAGATAGTGAATTTCAGACTATACATATCAAATAATGAAGCAAAAAAAGCATTTCTGTAAAGTGAAGTATGCTTTAATCTTTTATCGGTTCAACTGATAGTATCAACAAGGTAAATCTTCTGGTTTTCTTCTTTAAGACACAAAAGCCCCTCTGTTCGGAGACAGAGAGGCTTTTGTATTTCTTTATTTTGTGATTATTTGCTGAAATAATCTTTTACTGATTCGTTTGGAACCATTTCTTCTTTAAATGTATAAGCACCTGTCTTAGGCGACTTCTCCATTTTTATTACTTTTGCATAGTTACGACCGTCTTTCGATGAAGCATCGCGATAACCGGCCACTGCTTTCTTTGCCATGGTCTATATATTTTTACTTAATTTCTTTATGAACAGTCATTTTTCTAAGAACCGGATTGTATTTTTTCAATTCGAGTCTTTCTGTCGTATTCTTTCTGTTTTTTGTAGTGATGTAGCGCGATGTGCCTGGCATACCGCTTTCTTTGTGCTCTGTGCACTCAAGTATCACTTGGATTCTGTTTCCTTTTGCTTTCTTTGCCATCGTGTAGGTCCTCCTTTATTATGCGTTCAAATACCCGTCTGTAGCAGCTTTTTTCAAAGCAGCATCCAAACCAATTTTGTTAATTGTGCGAAGACCGGCAGCTGAAATATTAAGGCTGATCCAACAATCTTCTTCTACCCAGTAGAATTTTTTTCTGAAAAGATTGACATTAAATTTTCTCTTAGTCTTTCTGTTCGAGTGAGAAACATTATTGCCAACCATAGCTTTTTTTCCTGTAATTTGACAAATCTTGGACATCGCTATCGTAATTTTTTATGTTTATTTTATTCTTTAATCGTGTGCAAAATCGGGTTGCAAATTTAGTGATATTTTTCAAACTTACAAATATTTATAACGTTAAAGTTCTCACTATTGAATAAATAATTTCGGAGGCCTCACGTATAGTACATCCGGAATAATGATTAAATTTGCACCTTGATATGAACAACAAACGCATACTTATCACCGGAGCCAGTGGATTTATAGGGAGTTCTCTTATAGAGAAAGCACTGAAAAAAGGATATGACACATGGGCAGGTATTCGCAAAAGCAGCAGCCGCGAATATTTGCAGGATGAGCGTATTCGCTTTATCGACCTCGACTTCGGCGATAAGGCTAAGCTGGAGGAGCAGCTACGCGAATTTGTGTCAGAGCATGGCAAGTTCGACTACATCGTACACAATGCGGGTGTTACCAAATGTCTGAATGCCGAAGACTTTGATAGGGTAAATTTTGGATACACAGCCAACTTTATAGATGCTCTACAGGCTGTGAATGCCGTACCGGAGAAGTTCATATTGATGAGCAGCCTGAGCGCCATAGGCGTGGGGGATGAAGTGAATTACGCCCCGCTAAAGCTGAATGATACACCTAATCCGAATACTGCATATGGGAAGAGTAAATTAAAAGCAGAACAGTATCTGCAAGCGACAAACGATTTCCCTTATATAATATTGCGTCCGACAGGGGTGTATGGGCCACGCGAAAAAGATTACTTCCTGATGGTGAAGACCGTAAAGTCGGGATTGGATGTCGGCGCAGGTTTCAAACCTCAGCACCTCACCTTTATATATGTAAGGGATCTGGTGGACGCCGTATATCTGGGATTGGAAAGTGATGTTCGCGACAAGGCATATTTTGTGGCCGACGGAGATGTGTATACCGATAAGGAATATACCCGGTTGGTGAAAGAGGTAATCGGCAAAAAACATGTACTCAGTCTGAAAGTGCCTTTATGGCTACTCAAAGGCATTTCTGTAATAGCGGAAGAAGTATCCAAGCTAACGAAGAAGCCATCTACTCTGAACAGGGATAAGTATAAAATAATGAAACAGCGCAACTGGGAATGCGACATTACACCATTGGTTAACGATCTCGGATTTTCGCCTAAGTACAATCTTAGAAGAGGGCTGGAAGAATCGGTGCAATGGTATAAAGAAAATAACTGGCTGTAATCAAACATCATCCTTTTACTTACATTAAATAAAGAATACAAATGCGTATCAATAAATACATCAGCGATAGCGGCTACTGTTCGCGCCGCGAAGCAGACAAACTCATCGAAGAGGGTGCTGTAACTATAAACGGCAGAAAGGCCAGAGTCGGTAGTCAGGTATTGGCAGGGCAAGAGGTGAAAATATACGGGGAAGTAGTGTCCGGCACCAGCAAGACAGTTTTTATTGCCTACAATAAACCTCTGGGCATTGTAACCACGACTGACGCAGACGATCCCGGTAATATCATTCGCGCCATAGGGCACGAAGAACGGATATTTCCCGTAGGGCGTCTCGATAAGGATTCTATAGGCCTGATAATACTCACCAATGACGGAGATATTGTAAACAAAATGCTGCGTGTCAACAATGACCATGACAAAGAGTATGCTGTAACTGTTGATAGATTGGTAAATGAGGATTTCATCAAAAAAATGGAGAATGGTGTGCCGATATTAGGTGTGGTTACCCGCAAATGTGAAGTAAAAAAGACCGGGACACATTCTTTTAACATTGTACTACGACAAGGACTCAACAGACAAATACGGCGTATGTGCGACCATCTTGGCTATAAGGTGCTCAGGCTCGAACGCATACGGGTAATGCACATCAAACTGGGAAACATCAAACTGGGGAAATGGCGCAATCTTACATCGGAAGAAGTGGAAACACTGTACCAAAAAACAGCTTCGTCTGTAAAAACGGAGGAAGCTTCGAAAAAGAAATCAAGACCAAAGCCTCAATCGCCGGGTGCAAAAACGCCGACATCGAAAAACAGACCTGCTAATAGTAATTTTAGCAAGAGGGAGGTGAATAAGTCTACCGGAAATGATAACCGCAGAATTGGCAAAACGAACCCTCAAAAAGAAAAGGCAAATGCGCCATCGCGCAGACGGTCGCAGAGGTAATAACGTAAATGAGATTAGCATATTTTAACAGATTTTTGTCTATAAAATCAGGCTTTTTTGCCAACTCTGATTTATGCGATTACAACTAAAACCATCAAATAGTCAACTCGACCTTACAAAACAGCCAAAAATGTGATTATCAAGAGATAAAACCTACTTTTTGTCATTAAAAAAAGCTAAGTAGTTAGACAAATAAGAATATTTTTGCTACCTTTGTACTGCCTTTTGGAAATCATGTTTTATAACATAAATATTTACAGATATTTACTTCCATGTAAGGTGTTTAATTAGGATGGATATACTCGAATTTTTTAACTATAAAAATTAAAACAAAATGATTAAAGTAGGTATTAACGGTTTTGGACGTATTGGTCGTCTGGTATTCCGTGCTGCACAAGGCAGAAAAGACATTCAAGTTGTAGGTATTAATGACCTTATCGACGTTGAATACATGGCTTATATGCTGAAATATGATACCGTTCATGGCAAATTTGACGGAACAGTTGAAGTAAAAGACGGTAAATTGGTTGTTAACGGAAACGCTATCCGCGTAACTTCTGAAAAAAATCCTGCTGACCTAAAATGGAACGAAATAGGCGCTGAATATATCGTTGAGTCTACAGGTCTTTTCCTTGAAAAACCTAAAGCTCAGGGACACATCGATGCTGGTGCAAAATATGTAGTAATGTCTGGTCCTTCAAAAGACGACACTCGTATGTTCGTATGCGGTGTAAACCACAATGAATACAAAAAAGGTGAGCAATTCGTTTCTAACGCATCTTGTACTACAAACTGTCTTGCTCCTATCGCTAAAGTACTGAACGATAAATTCGGTATCCTTGAAGCGTTGATGACTACAGTACACGCTACTACTGCTACTCAGAAAACAGTAGACGGACCTTCAGCTAAAGACTGGAGAGGCGGACGTGCTGCTGCCGGTAACATCATCCCTTCTTCTACAGGTGCTGCTAAGGCTGTAGGTAAAGTTATCCCTGAACTGAACGGAAAACTTACAGGTATGTCAATGCGTGTTCCTACTCTTGACGTTTCTGTTGTTGACCTTACAGCTCGTCTTGCTAAAGAAACTTCTTACGAAGAAATCTGTAAAGCAATGAAAGAAGCTTCAGAAGGTGAATTGAAAGGTGTACTTGGATATACTGAAGATGCAGTTGTTTCTTCTGACTTCATCGGCGATCCTCGCACTTCTATCTTCGATGCTAAAGCTGGTATCCAACTTAGCCCGACATTCGTAAAAGTTGTTAGCTGGTATGACAACGAGTGGGGATTCTCTACTAAAATGCTTGAACTGATCGCTCACATGGCTAAAGTTAACGCATAATCTCAGGATATTTACAATATCTATATAGAAAAGAGCTGTCGTATGGCAGCTCTTTTTTTGTTTTGGTAAAGGAGTTGGTTCTCTTTTTATTAATACGATCTCTCAAAGATTACTTGCGAAAATTAGAATAACGGGTAGCCTTACATACTAGTGTCTAAAAACAGATGCGAATTACAATAAAGATCCGTATTACATAGGCGACACCATATATGAGGGAACTCTTATTTTTCCCTTTTTCAGTTTGATGCCGAAATTATATAGCAGGTCTTCTTCCATCAAGTTGTCGTATAGATAATGAAAGCTCCAATCGTGCAACTGGGTGTCTTGACCTCCGTAATAAAAAAATGTCTTTTTTACATCGCTCAGCAGGTTCGCTACCTGCCTAATGGTAATATTGTCGGCATCTATCCGATCCGATCCGATGATATATCCCTGCGAGTTTTCGGCTCCCCAACTTATCTGCTCGTCGTTCCAAAGCCTTTTGGCGTCAGCGACTTCCACTATTGTGCCTTCGATAGTTTTGGATTGCGAGCGTATATCGAGCCTCAATGCTCCGGATATCCGTTCCAGTATTTTATTTTTATCTGTTGCCATTTCGTTTTCGCTGCAAGTCATGGCAACTTCATAATCGTTCATATTCTGCAAGCTCACTTGCCACGATGAGCAATCTGTCATATATTCGATCAGTTCTGAGATACGTCCTGTGAAATTAAAAATGCCGTTTTCGCTATATATCGATTTCGAGACTCCGGGTTTCCGGCTGATATTGAATCCTACATTTTTAGCTTTGTAATTTGTTGTGTTATTTGCCACACGATCTGCCATAGAGGTAAATAAATCGTCCCATTCCTTTTTGCCTTTCGACTTTAGCCGCGATGCATGTTTTTCTATCAGTTCAATGGTTATACCCGACGGATGTCCACTGTACAGGACTTCTCCGGTGGTGGTTAAAAGTACTGAATAAGGTCTTCTTTCCACATTAAACAAGCTTATCATACTATTAGGGGGATAGTCTCTGATGACGGTCAACCTGATCGGTTTCTTTTGTAAAAAAGTGCTTATTACATCTTCTTTTTCGTCCGATACCGAAACTATAAACACATCGTTGGGTTTTGTTTCCTGAATTATCTCTAACTGTTTGGTAGCCGGCACACAAGGTCCGCACCAAGTAGCCCAAAAATCAATTACCAGAAGCTTCTGGTTTGTGAAGGTGGTTATCTGATTTTTAGAGATCACCTTGTCTATAAGGAAAGGGGGCTGGCTCATCGACGATAGCGAAAGCATAAGACCGGCTATTGTCAAAATATATTTTAGGTTCATACTGTTCATAGCTTTTATGGTAATTTCGTTGCAAGATATAAAACTTACTGCCTGCCTCTATCTTTATTTTAATTTTTTAGCTTTTTGGAAGGATTTGGTATGTGGTGTTTTTTTCTATAAAACAAAAAATCACCCCTCTGTAGGGAGGGATGATTCTTTTGTTTATACAGCATTCCGCTTATTGGATAATTCTAAATTCGGTTCTTCTGTTTTGCTGATGTTGGTCTTCTGTACAATCAACACCGTTTCCACATTTGTTTTTAAGTCTTGTTTCGCCATATCCTTTAGCTACAAGTCTGTTGCGTGAAATACCATGATCTACCAGATAGTTTACAACCGATTGAGCTCTTTGTTGCGACAATGCAAGGTTGTAATCGTCATTTCCGCGCGAGTCGGTATGCGACATGATTTCTATTCTTAATCCTGGTTTGTCTTTCATTAGTTTCAGAAGGTGCTCGTCGATAATTCTTTCCGATTCAGGAGTCAGACGTGCGCTATTCAGTTCGTAGTAAATAGGTAAGATATTAGCTGTTCCTACTAAGTTACAATCAACTTCTTCCCAAGTAGTGATTCCACCTTTTTTCACTAACTCTCTCTTAGTAACAGTTTTTGTAACAGCTGGTACAACTGTTTCACTTACTCCTGCCGGTTTATCAACAACTGTTTTCTTAATTATTTTGTACTCAGCCGGAATTTCAATTTCTTCTACTCTTGCAGGTGTTTTAATTACCTGTTTTGTATAAGTAGCATTCTTTCCGGGGATAACTGTTTTGCTTGTAGATGCAGCAGCGTTCAGTACTGAAATAGGATAAGTTTCGTTAACTTCGGGATATTCCACATAACATGCTACCATACAATCTTCACTATTAGCTGAAGGGCAGTCTGCCAATTGAGTGTATTCCCAACGACCCGATTTAGGTTGCACCTGTATAGTTTTGCTTGAATTGCCGAATGAAGCAGGTTGTACAGTAAGTTTAGTTTCTTCGGCTTTACTTTCGTAAGTTACCGATACTGTTTCATAAACAGCCGGGTGGAGCACGTATTTCTTCGATGCTTCCTTAACCAATACTCTTTCTTCGATAGTTTTGTAAGTAGCAGGTGTTGTCTTGAGTACTTTATACTCAGGTTTTACTACGATAACCTCAGTTATGTCTCTATACTCATCAGGTGTGATACACTTTACATAACATTTTCCAGGTTGAGCTGTTGTGGGCAACTCTTGTGCTACCGATACCACCGACAATAGCAAGGCTGGCGCAGCCAACATCATTACGAGCTTTAAACGTTTCATGCAAAAAAAAATTAAGTTAAATTAATGGATTCAATAGTTTCTTAAAGTTTCAAAGTACCTACTTCCTCATTGTCTTGAATATTTGGAAGGGTGTCTTCTGTGTAAATTTTAGACAAAGTAACTGCATAAATGTTATAAAATACTATTGTTTTAATAAAATTAAGTATTATCAGGCAATCTTATATATGGTATTTTATGATAATCGTTGCTTAATAATCACATTTTCAGTAAAATTATAAATTCGGATATTTTTATCGGTTAATTTACATTAACAATGATTTGGTTAACTAAGGTTAATTTAAAATAAAAGAGCAAGTGTTTTCATGTTCTCTTACTCATTCAGTCCGGCAATGAGTTTACCATAGACTTTCACAATATCGCGGACAAGATTTGCCCCGTCTGCGTCTGGGTAGCTTCCGGGGCTTATTTTACCTCAATATTGTGTAATGTGATATGGTATAGTTTTGACTTCGGCTACACTATTTTTTCATTTACACGTTGGTGTCTGTAGATAAAAGGGCTGTTAACTTCACTTAATTTCTTGCACGATCATTCTGGTTTCTTCCCGAACTGTTAGATGTCTGCCTGTTATTGGTGCTTTTGCTATTGTTGTTATTCCTATTATTATTGATATTACCTTCTTTTTTATTACTGGTTTTGCTGTTAATATTGGTCGAACGTCTATCGTTACTCACCCAGCTACGGTTATTATTTTTGCTTGTGTCATATTTGCTGTTATTACTGTAGCGGATAGGCTCTTGTGTCCTGTCACCCTTGTATTGTGAATATGATTTTTTGTGAGTCTTATTCTGCGACCAAGGCTGTTGCTCGTTTATCACTACCTTGTACATGCTGTACAAATCATATTTTCTGTATCTATCAGGCAGGTACTGGTTTGATATCCAGTTGCTCCCCGATAGGTAATAGAATAGCGAATTAGCTATATCGTAATAAACATTGAGATCGGGTATATAGTAATACCCTGCATAATCATATCCTGTAGGTCCCCATGAAGGTTGCTTGTCCAGATTGATGTTAATATTTATATTCTGTGCCGGAGCCAGACTGATAAGTCCTGTTGCGAAGAATAGGCTTATTGCTATTATTATCTTTTTCATAATGCTTTGTTTTTAAATTGTTTACTCAAAATTAATAACCACTGATCATCCGCACAAGGCAAATCGACAAAGAGGACAGTATGATCGACAAAAAGTTAAAATATATCCTCTGAGTCTTTTTGTATTTATATCAAAGGAGCTTCTATTACCTTCACAGGATTGCCCCGTTCGAGGCTGTTATGATTGCTCCAGTTGCTTTGTGCTATGCGCATCGCCTGTTCTACGTTCCATGCAGCAAGCTTTACCAACAGGCGTTCGGTAGCCAGTTTTTTGTTTTGTAGTTGCGACCGTTGATCCGAAGCTGTAACAGACAGACCTGTAGGTATATGCACAGCCCTTACAGCCGATTCAGTCTTGTTTACGTGTTGCCCACCCGGTCCTGATGCACGTAACGTTTCGTACCGGATTTCCTTTTCATTAGCTTGTATGTTTTCACTAACGGAGAATGTGCGGACGCCGATGAACCAGTTCTTACGTTTATGATAGATTCTGTATGGGCTCTTCGATATCCACAATACTGTTCCTTCCCATTCTTTGATGAATTCGTCGGGCTTTTCACCTTCTATGGATAATGTTGCAGACAGGAGGGTGCGGTTTATCTCACCCTCTTCCCTGTCTAAAACATCAGCTTTCAGACCTTTTTCTTTAGCTTGCCTAAGTATTCTCTCTAACACCAGAGCCACTACACGACAACATTCGGCAGGCCCTCGTCCCGAGGTTATTTGTATGTATATTTTAGTTTTCATCGTTTCATTACTCTTTATTCATTCTTACTATTTTCGGCATGAAACGCCCATGAATATCCACTAACGCTTCCTGTGCCGGCATCACTCTGTCAATATCCTTGTATGCCAGAGGCATCTCTTCTACACTGCCGCCGATGAGCGTTACTCCCTGTTGGCTTAACAGCTTTTTCAGTGCCGACTGGGTGAATTGCTCTTTTGCCTTTTGGCGCGACATGGCACGACCTGCCCCGTGTGAGGCCGAATTTAATGATTCACTGACACCCTTTCCGCACACAAGGTATCCTGCTGTAGCCATGCTACCCGGTATAAATCCGGCAATACCCTTTCCGGCAGGAGTAGCTCCCTTTCGGTGTACGATGGCATATTTTCCGGCAGCAATCTCTTCCCGCCAGGCAAAGTTGTGATGATTGTTCACATTTGCCAATGCTTTCAATCCCAACGCTTTGGATAGGTTGATGTGTATGCGTTCGTGGCATGCCTGCGCAAAATCTCCGGCAAGATTCATGCTCAGCCAGTATTCCTGCCCTTCTTCGCTATCTAAGCCTAGCCAAGCAAAGTGCTGTGCCTGACGTGGAAGTTTACACACTTCGCGGGCTATGTTGCTGTAATGCCTTGCTATGGCCGCCCCCATGCCGCGCGAGCCGGAGTGGGAGAGTAGGGCTACGTAGTTCCCTGCTGGAAGTTTCAGTACATTGCTTTCGGTCAATTCTATTTCTCCGAACTCAACGAAATGGTTTCCTCCTCCCGATGTCCCCAGTTGCCGCACCACTTTCCCATGAAGCATTTTTAGCAATGGAGTCCGTTGAAACTCGCTTCTGTCAAGTATCTCATGCTCTTGTGCGAAGGGTAGCCCTCCCTCCATTCCGAAATGTGTGTATCCCTTCAATGCTTCTTTTATCTGGTGCGAATAACGTTTCAGATAATCTGACTTTGCATCGAATACGGTCAGGCTCATCCTACAACCGATGTCTACACCCACTGCATAAGGTATCACTGCATTGTCTACAGCCAGTACACCACCAATGGGTAAACCATATCCGGCGTGTGCATCGGGCATCAGTGCGCCCGATAGTGTTACCGGTAGCCGCATAGCCAGCTCCATCTGTTGCTTGGCAAGGCTCTCTATAAATTTGCCACCGTAAGTTTTGAATGGTAGCGGATTATCGAGCAGGTCATACACTGTATATTTCTTTTCGTATGTGGTAGGAGCGAAATGCTCGGCAAGTTTGCACCACACCTCATTGTCTTTGTACTTTTCGGGATTTGCCAACAGGTCACACAGCAGTTTTGTTATTTGATCCTTGCTGTCGTGCTTGCAGTGTTTGCTTATGATATTTATAGCGAGGCTGCGAGCCACATTGTTAGTGTATCCCAGTTTGCTTAATTCTTTTGTTCGTATTTTCATAATTCTTTTTCTTCGTAAAAATATTCTTCTGTTATCTGGTGCAACGGCGCATTCCTTAACGAGTTGTAACTGTATTTTTTCCTGTCTTCCTGTTCATTTATTACTTTTTTCCATGAATACGTGTTGCCACCTTGTAATTTAATCAATCGTCCTCGATTTTTATGCTTGTCGAGGTAGTCGCCCAGTTCGTCACGATATTGTTCCAGTTCCGAATCTTTGATCTGAACTTTGGTTATCATGTGCGGCTTTGTCTGCAACACAAAACGCCATTGTTCTATAAATATGTATTTGATCTTATGTAATTTACTCGGATAGTGGTAGTATTCTACCGGATAGAAATATTTCCTTTCTTCTTCCGTAAAGTTCTTTACTTTGTCGAATACGTAGCTGTCTATCTCCTGCAATGTCTGTTCGTTACGAATTCTGAACTTCCATTTTCCGATTCTTCTTTTCTTTTGTTTAAATGTTTTGTGCGGACTATACCATACTGTATTTATCTTATCCAGTATCGTCTGATAAAAGTCGGCGCATTTACTGTATTTGGTTTCCTCAGTCAGTACAAATAACCTTTTGTAGCCTCGTTGTATAGGTGGATTCAGATACTCATATCCCAGATCCCTTATCTGGCATTCCACACGCCTGTACTCTTTGTTGAGCCAAAGTATTTCTTTGTCCCTAGCGGTGCGGATACGCCTTGTTTTCCAACGTCGCGACGGCAGGTTATTTTGCACAATGAGTTCCTGTTCATTCGCAAAATTGCCCATGACAATTAGTTTATCCGATACAGCGCGACAAAAGGCACAACAGGCCATGATGCCGATATATCAGCAGTAAAAAATTCGATAAATTGTGATTGCAGGACTAATCAACGTCTGCCAACAGCAGTTTTTGGCATTTGACTATATAAGTTGTAAAGGCTTTTCGTCCCGATAAGCCAACTTAGTCCTAGTTTTTGATTTTATTTTCGTTCAAACATAATTGTACCCTTTCTCTATGTTTTTAAAGGGTTAATACTCTTTTTACGGCAGCAAAGATAATATGAGTTTTTGAATTAACAAATATTTAGAATAAAATTATTTTTTGACAGGCTTACCTGCTCCGCAGTATATTTATATCTCCCCGTTTCCTGTATTTTACTCCGTCAGAGCCCTGAGCTTCTATTACATAGAAATATACTCCGGTATTTACATATTTGCCTTTGTGGCGTCCGTCCCAGCCTTTTGCCGGATCGGTAGATTCGTACATTTTTACACCCCATCGGTTGACGATTGCCATCCGGAATTTGACAATCGACTTATACGCCACTCTGAATTCATCATTCGAGCCGGGTGAATCGCCCGGTGAAAAATAGTTGGGTACATCGAGAAACGACTCTGTAATGGTAAATGAATATTGGGCTTGGTCCACATTCTCATCTTTGTCGGCTACTTCGAGTACAACAACGTATTCGCCGCTTTGCTCAAATGTATAGTATATATTTTCGTCGGTATAACGTGCAATAGCATTGTCAGTATCACTTTTTCGGTAGATGTACCATGTGTAATAAACAGCATCTTCGCCTCCTGTACCGTAAAAATGGATAACAGCAGGGGCAGAAAATATTCTGTCTTCGATTTCTGTTTCGGTTATCTTTTCATTCAGGGCATCCCTTCTTTCCAGTTCGGCTTCTATCTGTGCCTTTATACCTCCACCTGTATCCTGAGAAAAGGCGTATATATATGCGGTTAGCATCAATAGTAAAAGAAACGATTTTTTCATAAATGATGTTTTTCTAAAAAAGTAAACCCTCTATCTTTTAACGGAAAGAGGGCTATCTTATTATAAGGCAAACAGTGTTATGTCACTCTGTCCTGTTTATTCAGGGATGCAGAACAACACCTACCTGTTTGAATATTTTCTCTATTTTCTCCAGAGCAATATCAACCTGCTCTTTTGTATGGGTTGCCATCAGGGAGAAGCGAATAAGTGTATCAGCCGGAGCAACTGCCGGAGATACAACCGGATTTACGAAAACGCCTTCTTCGAAAAGCATTTTGGTAATCATGAATGTTTTTTCGTTATCTCTGATAAACAATGGAATGATAGGAGTCGAAGTATGTCCTATCTCGAATCCTCTTTGCCGGAAACCATCGAGTGAATAGTGGGTGATATCCCACAGGGCCTTAATCCTTTCCGGTTCTTGAGTTATGATGTCCAGAGCTGCACTGGCTGCCGCAGTTGCTGCCGGCGTAGCACTGGCTGTGAATATGTATGCTCGTGAATTGTGACGCAGATAATCGAGTATTGTTTCGCTTCCGGCAATGAATCCGCCGATAGAAGCCAGTGATTTGCTGAATGTACCCATTATAAGCTCTACATCGTCTACCAGTCCGCATTGGTCTACCAGTCCTTTGCCGCTAAAGTCTTTTCCGAATACGCCCAGGCTGTGGGCTTCGTCGACCATAACACTGGCATTGTATTTCTTCGAAAGTCTTACTATTTCCGGTAGGTTTGTCACATCGCCTTCCATGCTGAATACGCCGTCTACAACAATGAGCTTCACCTTATCCGGCTCGCATCTCAATAGTTGTTTTTCGAGAGACTCCATGTCGTTGTGGCGAAACTTCAGTTTGGTAGAGTATGAAACTCTTGCACCTTCGATAATAGACGCATGATCCAACTCATCCCAAAGGATATAGTCTTCGCGCCCTGTCACGCAGGAGAGAACACCTTCGTTAACGCCAAAACCTGTAGAATAGACGATTGCATCTTCTTTGCCTACAAATTTTGCCAGCTTTTTCTCTAGTTCGACGTGTATATCTAGTGTACCATTCAAAAAGCGAGAACCCGCCATACCTGTACCATATTTTTTTACGGCATCGATGGCTGCTTCTTTCACTTTCGGGTGATTGGTTAGTCCCAGATAGGCATTTGATCCGAACATTAACACTTTTTTTCCGTTGATAACGACCTCGGTATCCTGATCGCTTTGGATTTCTCTAAAGTATGGGTAAATGCCGGCAGCGCGGGTGTTTCTTGCTGCGTCGTACCGATATAACTTATCAGTTAATAAACTCATATTCAATTTACAACAAATGTTGATTATTATAACTGCACATGATACTTCTGTATCCTACAAATTGCAGGATGCAAAAATAGCTAAAAAAAACCACAATGAAGAGCTTTTGGAATAAATATTTAAAAAAAGGATATTTTAATGTTTTCTTGTCACACATCTTCTAAAGTATAGTGCTTTTTTCTTAAATTTGCGACTTGGTCGTTATATGTACCAAGATATGTAAAAGTTTGATAGCCACTTAGTGGCTTGAGTTACATGGCAAAGAATAAAAAGAACAAACATAATTTCTGGAAACGTCTGCATTTCAAATACAGGCTTTCTGTAATGAATGAGAATACACTGGAGGAAATATGGAAGATAAAAGCTTCTATATTTTCCGGTGCTATGCTGCTGCTCGTTTTCGCGTTTTTTCTGGTGACGATTACGTCCGTTATCATTATTGCCACGCCTATACGTTACTATCTGCCGGGATATCTCGATTCCGAAGTACGCGAAAAAGCTTTACGATCAGCTATCAAAACCGATTCCCTCGAACGAAGGCTGAGATATCAGGAAGCATATATCGACAATCTGCGTGATGTCTTTGCAGGTGTACGTCAACTCGATTCTATAAAGATAATAGATACCATATCCGTATCAGAGAATGATCCTTCCCTGCAAAAGTCAGAGTTGGAAAGGGAATATACAAAACGATATGAGGAAGAAGAACGCTACAATCTGTCTGTTCTTTCGTCTACTGCAACCAATCCGATGGAGGGGCTGGTCTTTTTCAAACCCGTCAAAGGAGCGATCGTAAATAAATTTAATCCGAATAACGAAAACTTTGGCGTGACGGTGAAAATTGCTTCAAAAGAAACAGTGTCGGCCTCACTCGAAGGCGTGGTGATGTTTGCCGGATACGACCTGAAAACAGGTTATACGATACAGATACAGCATAAGAATGGATTTATATCTACCTACAAGAATAATACGATGCTTCTGAAAAAGACAGGAGACAAGGTGCGAACCGGTGAGGCTATTGCAGTAGTTGAGGCAAATGGAACAGCAAAGGAGACCTCATTCGAATTTGAATTGTGGTATAAAGGAAATGCTATGAATCCCGAAAATTACATAACCTTCTGACATTAGAGTAGGTTTGCAGCAAAAAGAGAATATTATATGAAACGAAATATTATTATCTTAGGTTCTACAGGTTCTATCGGTACACAGGCACTGGATATCGTACGCGAGCATCCCGACAATTTTGAGGTGTATGCCCTTACCGCTAACGAAAATGTAGACTTGCTGATAAAACAAGCCAGAGAATTCTCACCCGAAGTTGTCGTTATTGCCAACGAAAACAAATACGATCAGTTAAAGGAAGCATTAAGAGACATGCCTGTAAAGGTGTGGGCGGGAAGCGAATCTATCGCACAGGTGGTGGAGAGTAGTCCTGTGGATATGGTGCTTACGGCTATGGTAGGTTATTCGGGACTGAAACCTACGATAAATGCAATAAAGGCCGGAAAAGCGATTGCTCTGGCTAATAAAGAAACACTGGTAGTTGCCGGAGAGCTGATAACAGCATTAGCTGTGGAAAACAAGGTGCCGATATTGCCGGTAGATTCGGAGCATTCGGCTATTTTTCAGTGCCTGACAGGAGAGCGTGCACCAATTGAGAAAATCATACTCACCGCATCGGGCGGGCCATTCCGTAATCATACCAAAGAGCAGTTGGCAAAGGTAACTAAAGCTGAAGCCCTGAAACACCCTAACTGGGATATGGGGGCGAAGGTAACGATCGATTCTGCATCTCTGATGAACAAAGGGCTGGAAATGATCGAAGCCAAATGGCTGTTCGATGTTACTCCCGACCAGATAGAAGTGGTGGTGCATCCGCAGTCTATTATACACTCGATGGTGCAATTCGAGGATTCGTCTATCATAGCACAACTTGGGTTGCCGGATATGCACCTGCCGATACAATATGCACTGGCTTATCCTATGCGATTGAAATCGAACTTCGAAAGGCTGGATTTCTTCAAACTGAAGACTATGACTTTCGAAAAACCGGATACTGACCGCTTTCGTAACCTTACGTTCGCATTCGAGGCAGCGCGCATCAAAGGGAATATGGCCTGTATAATGAATGCGGCTAATGAGATAGCTGTTGCGGCATTTCTTCAGGACAAAGTCGGATTCCTCGAAATGAGCCATGTGATAGAAAAGGCAATGCAGAAAACGAGCTTTGTAGCTGCACCGTCTTACGAAGACTATGTGAGCACCGACATGGAAGCACGTCATATAGCAATGGAGTTTATAAAATAAAACTATATAAAACTTTTAATGGAAACATTTTTAATCAAAGCATTACAATTAATACTGAGTTTATCCATACTGGTTGTCATTCACGAGTTCGGGCATTTTCTATTTGCGCGACTCTTCAAGATAAGAGTTGAAAAGTTCTATCTGTTTTTCAATCCCGGTTTTTCCCTATTCAAGTATAAGCCAAAGAACAGCGATACCGAATACGGTATAGGCTGGTTGCCATTGGGCGGATACGTAAAAATATCGGGGATGATAGACGAGTCGATGGACAAGGAGCAAATGGCGCAGCCTGCCCAACCTTGGGAATTCCGTTCTAAACCTGCATGGCAACGCTTGCTGGTAATGGTGGGTGGTGTGCTATTCAATTTTATACTGGCTATCATCATTTATGGAATGATACTGTTTGCATGGGGAGATAGTTTCTTGCCTACGCGTAATATAAAGACCGGGTTTGTGTTTTCTCCGACAGCTAAAGCACTGGGAGGCTATCAGGACAAAGATGTCATAATCAGCGTAGACGGTAAGGATATGGCAGAGCGTAGCGGTGTGTTACGCAACAATACATTCATGCAATTCCTCGATGCAAAAGAGGTAGTAGTAGAACGTGGCGGAGAACTAGTAACGCTGCATATGCCCGATGATTTCGGAAATAAGATAGCTGCTGCCATAAAGGAAGAGAAGCGGATGCCTTACGATATGTGGATGCCTTGCAAGGTAGACAGTGTATTCTCGTGGGCTAAGATCGCCGATGTGCGCCCCGGTGACAGCATATTGTCTCTGAATGGTGTACAGGTAGCATCTTTTATGGATGTGGTAATGGAAGCCGGAAAAGAAGAAAATTGGAATAAACTTGTGCCGTTAGTTGTTAGCCGCAAAGGGGTTATCTATTCCGGTAAAATACATATCGACGGTAAGGGTAAAATGGGAATACAGGTTAAAGTTCCTCAATCTAAATGGGAAAAGAATACATACGGCTTCTTCGCTGCTATTCCGGCAGGAGCTAAAATGGGAGTGGAAACCCTGAAGGCCTATGTGTCGCAAATACGTTTCGTCTTTACCAAAACAGGAGTGCAGAGCCTTGGTGGATTTGCAGCTATCGGGAGCCTGTTTCCTGCATCGTGGGACTGGCACGCTTTCTGGTCGATGACGGCTTTCTTGTCCATCATACTGGCATTTATGAACATTCTGCCTATTCCGGCACTCGATGGAGGGCATATTATGTTCCTGCTGTATGAAGTGATCACAAGACGTACTCCGAATGAGAAATTTATGGAATATGCACAGATGGCAGGTATGCTGTTCCTGTTGCTACTACTTCTTGTAGCTAACGGAAACGATGTGATAAGATTCCTTTTCAAGTAGAAACTGACAGAATAATATATAAATGGATACTGTAGTAGATTTAATAAATAAAAGTGATAAAACAGCTTTCTCGTTCGAAATATTACCTCCTCTTAAAGGTAATAACATCGAGAAGGTGTATAATATAATAGATAAACTGATCGAGTTCGATCCGAAGTATATAAATATCACGACGCATCACAGCGAATACATGGATAAAGAGATGCCGGATGGTACGGTCAAACGTGTGAATATAAGAAAACGTCCCGGTTCGGTGGCTATAGCTGCTTCTATTCAGCACAAGTATGATGTTATGGCTATTCCCCATATGATATGTAAGGGGTTTTCCCGAGAGGAAACCGAATATGCCCTGATGGATCTGAACTTTTTGCATGTATGCAATCTGCTCCTTTTGAGGGGTGATACCAAACGGCTTGCACCGGAGCAGATATACCCTAACATAAATGAGTATGCAACTGATTTGCAAACGCAGGTAAATAATTTCAATATGGGTATTGCTGCCGATGGCAGTGAATTTGAGAGAAATGCTACTCCGTTTGCTTATGGTATGGCGTGCTATCCCGAGGTACATGAAGATGCTGTAAGTGCCGAGTCGGATATTCAGTATATGAAACAAAAGGCAGATAATGGGGCTGAATATTTTGTGACGCAGATGTTTTTCGATAATCAGAAATATTTTTCGTTTGTAGAGAAATGCCGTAAAGAAGGAATCACACAGCCTATTATTCCCGGAGTAAAGCCGATTGTTTTGATGAATCAGCTGGAAGTATTGCCCCGTATATTCCGTTCGAGCATACCGGAAGAACTGGCATCGGAACTTCGTAAGTGTAAGACTGATGAAGAAGCAAAAGAAGTAGGTGTGGAATGGGGTATAAAACAATGTAAGGAATTGATTACCTACGGCGTGCCGAGTATTCATTTCTATTCATTGATGGCTACCGATAGTATAAGGAAAATAGCTAAGGAGATATATTGATTTGATTGTTGATAAATAACAGGAAATTTATCTATATATCCGTTAACAGTCAACAGTTAGCAGTTAATAAGAAAAAGAATTGTGAAAACTGTAAGGATTGTAAGATTTTAGTTAAAATTCACCTCACCCCGACCTTCTCCAAAGTGAGAGGGGGTTGCAAAGCCCCAAAAGGGAACGAGCTTGTAGGGGCGAACCCATGTGTTCGCCTGAAGATCAAATAAACGGGCAGACACGCGGTTTAGCCCCTACGAAAAACAAAAAATAATACTAGCAAGCTAGTAGACTATCAACTAGTAAACTTGTCAGGTTTGTCAGGTTTTAGTTAAAAAATAGGAGTAACAATGCTTTTTAAAGATATTGTAGGACAAGGCGAAGTGAAAGAGCGGCTGACCAGAACCGTACGGGAGGGGTTTATACCCCATGCCCAACTCTTTTGCGGACCGGAAGGAATAGGTAAATTCCCTCTGGCGCTGGCTTATGCCCAATATCTTAATTGCGAAAATCCGTCGGAAACCGATTCGTGCGGAAAATGTCTGTCTTGTGTCAAGTACAACAACATGGCACATCCCGATCTGCATTTTGTTTTCCCTATCGTAAAAAAAGCAGCTAAAAAGAAAGAAGTCTGTGATGATTACATAGCCGACTGGAGAGAGTTTGTAAAACAGCGCAGTTACTACTTCAACCTCAATCAGTGGCTCGAATATATAGAAGCAGAAAACTCACAGGGGCTTATTTATGCAAAGGAAAGCGAAGAAATACTGCGTAAGCTGAGCCTGAGGATATATGAGGCGAAATACAAGGTGATGATTATCTGGCTGCCTGAGAAGATGCACGAGTCGTGTGCTAACAAATTATTGAAAATAATAGAAGAGCCAACCGATAATACTGTTTTCCTGTTGGTGTCGGATACTCCCGATAACATTATTACAACAATACAGTCGCGTTGCCAGCGCATCAATATACATGGCGTAAAGGAAGCCGATATAATGCAGGCTTTGGAATCGGAATATAATATAACGCCGGATGATGCAGCCAATGTCGCCCATTTGTCGAAGGGTAGTTATCTGAAAGCGACTGAGACAATCAGCCTGAACGAAGAGCATAAATTCTTCTTCAATCTGTTTGTGCAAATGATGCGGGCTTCGTATGCACGCAACATAAAAGAAATAAAGGCGATAGGAAACGAACTGGGCGCTATAGGTCGCGAAAACCAGAAAAGTTTTCTTATCTACAGCCAGCGCATGATACGCGAATATTTTGTAAGCAATCTGAGTCAGCCCGAAATGGTATATCTGGCACAGGATGAAACAAACTTCGGTACACGTTTCGCTCCGTTCATCAACGAGCGCAATATTATAGGCTTCATGGACGAACTGGCTTTGGCCGAAAGGCATATCGAACAGAATGTAAATGCCAAGATGGTATTTTTCGACCTGTGCCTGAAAATTACAATGTTGATAAAACAATAAATATAAACCCACAAAGCTGTAAAAGGGGCTTTGTTTTACTTAATTTAATACAATATATAATGAGTTTAAATCAAAATACATTTATTCCGAACGATTGTCAGGGGACATGCAAAACGCCTATCGGGTGTACATGTGCGCGGGCAAACAAAAAGGCATTAGATCCGTCTTCCGGTGTGGCTGAAACCACCACAAAGACCTGTGGTTGCGGTTCAGGCGGCGGTTGCAGTTCAGGTGGAAGCTGCTCTTGCAAGTCAGGTGGCAGTTGTTCATGTAAATCCGGTGGTGGTTGTTCCAAAGGCGGCGGTTGTTGCAGTGGTACCCACAAACTGGAAGTTTATAACTGGTTGCAGGACTTACCCGAAGTAGAAGGAGAGTCTCAGATGGTGGAGGTACAGTTCAAAAATACCCGAAAAGGTTACTATCTGAATAGTAATGATCTGGAATTGTTTAAAGGTGATATTGTTGCCGTAGAAGCCACTCCCGGACACGATATTGGCGAAGTAACCCTCACCGGAAAACTGGTGCAGCTGCAAATGCTGAAAAATAACTACAGGGGCGAAACCAAGCGAGTATATCGCATAGCGAAACAAACTGATATAGAGAAATGGGGAGAGGCTAAGAAGAAAGAGCATAAAACAATGCTCAGGGCGCGCGAGATAGCCGAAGAACTGAAACTGGGGATGAAGATAAGCGACGTAGAATTTCAGGGCGATGGCAACAAGGCGATATTTTATTATATAGCCGATGAGCGTGTCGACTTCCGCCAGCTTATTAAAGTTTACGCATCCGAGTTTCGTGTAAAGATAGAAATGAAACAGATAGGAGCTCGTCAGGAAGCCGGAAGGGTAGGAGGTATCGGTCCATGCGGACGCGAATTGTGTTGCTCCAGTTCCATGTCTAACTTTGTGTCTGTGTCTACTTCTGCTGCGCGGTTGCAGGATATCCCGCTGAATCCGCAAAAACTGGCGGGGCAGTGTGGTAAACTGAAATGTTGTCTCAACTTTGAAGTGGATACGTATGTAGAGGCACAGCGTAAGCTACCTTCCCGAGAAGCTACATTGGAGACAAAAGATGCGACTTACTATCATTTCAAGACCGATATATTGTCGGGTATGATGACTTATTCTACCGACAGGAATTTTGCAGCCAATCTTGTTACCCTGCCTAAAGAACGCGTGTACGAAGTACAGCGTATCAATAAGCGTGGCGACAGACCGGCTCATTTGGTTGTTGATACTCAGGAACAGGATGATAAACCTGTGTCGCACGATATATTGCAGGAGAATATCAATCGTTTCGATAACAACAACAGGAATAAAAAGAAGAAGTTTGTAAAGAATAAGGGAAATAATGATCAGGGAGGAAGCAATCAGGGGAATAATAATAAACCTGTGAATAACCGCGCTGATCATAATAACAGGCCTCAACAGGCTAATAATAACCAGAATCAGAACAGAGAAGCCGGTTCTAATCAAAATCAGAAGAGGAATAACAATCATAGGAATAACAGGAACAACAGAAACAGACCGGACAGAAATGGAAAGCCCGATCAGAAAAAACCTGAGGCATAAAGTCGTATTTGTACTGCTTTTTGCATTACTTACAATGGTGAATATCTCCTGTGAAAAACAGGAGATATATTACCGTTTCCATGAATTGAAGGATGCCCGATGGACGCAAACCGATACGATGGTATTCGATGTAGACTCTACGCTATTCGATTTGTACACTCCCTACCGGTTGAGTGTAGAGGTCACCAATAATACGAACTACCCATACAAGAATATATGGTTCTTTGTACATGACAATCAGAGCAACGATACCATCTTTGAAAAATCTTCGATAGAGTTTCAGTTGGCGGATGAGTTCGGAAAATGGAATGGTTCGGGGTTCGGTACATTGTTTCAGGTGTCATTTCCTCTCAACGAAAACCTTATCTTTACACAGAAACGCAATTATTGTATAAAGATAGGACATGGCATGCGTGACGAATCGCTGACCGGAATTGAAAAGATAGGCCTTAAAATAGAAAAGGTAATACCCTAGTTAAGATCGTTAATCGATCATCTTATTCTTTATTATTATCAATATAATAATGATAGCCATGATACCCGATATCGTAAAACCCAGAAATCCAAAGACTGACACACCCCATAGCTTAGGCGGCATGTCGGCAAGAACTAAAATGGACGATCCAATGGCAAGTGATGATATGATAAGGGCTATGACCAGAAGGTTTATTGTATTTCTGATGTCATGCAAACCTTTCAGGTTGTGATTTACTTCCAGCTCGTTGTTGTTCATTTTCTGTATCAGAGCATGCGCATCTTCGGGTAGCTCTTCCAGTTTATCACCCAGATTGTATAGCTTGTCTATAACCTTGTTTGTCAGGTGTTTTGGGTTAAGCCTGCTCTTTATTAGCTTTATTCCATAAGGCCTTATATTCTCTATAATATCCTCTTCCAGTCCCAGTTCTCTTCCAGTTCCTTCCAGAAGGACAATACCCCTTATCAGCAGATAGATATAGTCGGGTAGTACGACCTCATTCTCATTCAGCATTTTACTGAATTTTTTTGTAATGTCGTTCAAATCCAGCTCCTTGATAGAGGTACTTTCCAATATGTCGAGAAAATCATATAGGTCACGCTGAAACTGTTCTTCGTTGGATATATTGCATTTTACGGCGACCTTCTTGATGATGCGTACCAGTCTTTTTACATCCTTTCGCAATCCATATATAATGAAGTCGCCGAGATTTTCCTTGTCATGGGGTAGCATCTTACCTACCGAACCGTAGTCGATGAACGCGATCTGTCCCGTTGTCAGTACAAATAGATTGCCCGAATGCGGATCAGCATGAAACAGTCCAAAGTCGATAATCTGCTTGAGGTAAAGGTTTACTACAGACGATGCTATATTTTTAGTATCGAGCCCTGCTTCCTGTATCTTGTCTCTGTCAGATATCTTTATCCCGTCTATGAATTCCATACAAAGTATATTGCTGTTGGATAGTTCTTTGTATGTGGTGGGGATGTATATGGTGTCGTCACCCTCAAAGTTTGACCGGAACCGCTCTATGTTAGCCAGTTCCTGTGTGAAGGATAATTCGGCTGTCACCGATTTCTCGAAGGTACTGACAATACGGCTCATCCCGACCTTGCGCGCCAATTCATAATATTTTTCGAGCAGATGGGCAAAATCTTTCATAATGAGTACATCTGCTTCGAATATTTCGCGTATGCCTTTTTTCTTCACTTTTATAATCACCTTCTGTCCTGTGCGCAGCCTTCCTGTATAGACCTGAGACAGTGACGCAGCAGCAATGGGTTCCTGATCTATATATTCGAAGATCTCATCTGTATCTACCAGCAGCTCTTCCGCTACAGTCTCATATATGTTTATGTCTTTTATGGTAACATTGTCTTGTAGCTTCTGTAACTCGACGGTGAGTTCTTCGGGTAAGAGGTCGTCACGATTGCTCAACAGTTGGCCCAGTTTTATATATGCAGGACCCAGCTCTTCCAGCACCATCCTGATACGCTCATAGATATTCATTGCGAATATTTCCTTGCGTTTCTCGCTCTTTTCTATATAGCTGTCGGGTATCAGTTTCTTTATATTCGTTTCGGTAACTAATGCCTCAAAACCATATTTGGTGAGTACAGCGGCTAGCTGTGCCGTTCTCTTTATTTTCTTCAGGTTATCCATATTATAGTAAATCAGATAGTAAATGTAAAGAATTATTGTTGTATATAGTATTATATATAGATGGAATATCTTAATGCTAACTTGTTTTATTTGTTAATAAATAACACATTAAATCGCTCTGCATTTTTATTCATATGTTATATTGAGTAGTTAGTAGTTAAATAGCAAATTGATTGTTTTTCTTTTATAAGCCTTCAGAGTCAGAGACGATGTGTCTGGTCGTTTGATTCGAAGGGTAAGTCCTTTGTAATAATAAATTTCTCTAAAATTTGCGAAATAGAAAAAATGCTTGTACTTTTACAGCCAAGATTAATTCGAAGATAAGACAATGTTCATTTTTTTACAAAATATTGCGGCTGTTTCTCCAGATTTCATGCTTGATAATTTGGCAGTTAGTTCTATTTTGTTAGAGAGAGAGAGAGAGAGAGAGAGAGAGAGAGAGAGAGAGAGAGAGAGAGAGAGAGAGAGAGAATAAGTAAAACGCAAAGACAGCGTTCCAATAACCAATCACAAAGACAAACATTTTTTTTTAACGGCTTAGCACTTTTCAATTTGAAAAGTCTTAGGGTTTTACTCACGTACTATTACGTGTACACGCATCATTGTGTGCGTGCACGCATAAGTGTAACTAATAATTTTCAAACAAACAAAAGCCGTTTGATTTTTGTAGAGAAAAAATTAAACAAGAGCCTTCTTGCCATATATCATTGGATATGTCGTGGTTGGGTGTGCCTTGTTGTCAAGATACAAATTCAATGCCTGAAGAGATATGAAGGTTTTATATTACTCTACTTATTACCGAAGTATAGTTTATTGTCTTCAATATTTGTCTTTCCTTCATTGACCTACCTTCTGTTTGGGAAAACCGAAGTCGGGAACTTCAGTGCATTGAATTTTTTTAATTGTAAGATTTATTAACAAATATATAATTTTTAATACTTAACTAAACTAGTAAGAAGATGAAAACAAAACTGATGGTCTTGTTATTAAGTACATTCTTGATAATAGGAGGACTCAATGAGATTTATGCTCAGGTAACAATAGGGTCTAACACTCCTCCGAATAAAAATGCATTATTGGATTTACAGGAGTATAGTACCGGAAAATCAGAAAAAGGGCTGTTATTGCCACGCGTGGAATTGGAAGCGACTAATCTGGCTAAGCCACTAACAGAACATACAGAGGGAATGACTGTATATAACACAGCTGTATCTCCTGCTGCTGTAAATGCTGAATATTATGTGTCTCCGGGGCTTTATTACAATGACGGAACGAAATGGGAAAGATTGCATTTAGGTGCTTCCAATTGGTTTTATATGCCTTCCATATCTTTTGATACTACTCTCGATGCGTCGGGTGTGGAAGTTAATCTATATGATTTGTATAAAGCTCAATTTTCAGTACCGGTGAAAACCAGTGCCGGAGCTCCTGCTGCAATACCATATATACCTGCTGCTACAGACTTGTACTATTATATAACAGATGCTGATCCGTCAGTCTTTACTATTAATAGTATCAGCAATGCCGGTCTTATGAATTATGATGTAAAAGCAGCGGCTACAGATTGCTCTTATATTAATATTGTCTTTGTTTTGAAGTAATTATATGATAGTGAACGAGCCTGTAAAGGTGTTGTTCTCACCAGCTAAAAGAACACAAAATGAATATATATATAAATAATAAAGTACTGCGTCCGTTTGTGATACTGGTGCTTGTTTCTCTCTTTGGGCTTAATCTGACTGCTCAGACACCGGGAGGTACAGGGTTGACTGTAGAACTATGGCTTCAGTCAGATAAAGTACAGAATACGATTCCGGCAGATGGGAGTGATATCACTCAGTGGCTGGATCGGTCTACTAACGGGATTAACTTCAAGCAGAACGCTGCCCAGCTTGTACCGAGAATAAAGTATGCAGGGATGAACTATCATCCTTCACTCGAGTTCTATACTGATGTCGAAGAAGGAAGTGCTTCCACTGCTGAAAGAACGAGGAAGCTGATAGCTGAGGCAGCCATGCAGATATCTAATACGAAATCCTATTATACTTTCTGGGTATCTGTTTTGGAACCGGGGCAATCTTACTCTTCTGCTACAGTTTTCAACTATGGGGGCAGTACCGGAGATAATGATGGATGGAGAAATGCTACAGCAAATAAGAATATCTGGATGGAGAATTCAAGCGGAGGTTCTTATTATCATACTACAGGCATAGATAAACTATATGGTATAGGTACTTCTATAAGGCCAAATGATTATCTTGCTGCTAATCCTGTAGTTTTATATCATAATGGAAAAGCAGGTACTGTTGCTACAGGTCGTGGGCGATTGAGCCAGGGTTCAAATTACCCGATCATAGGTAATGGAAATACTTCCTACAATAACTATTTCTTTGGAGAAGTCCTTGAAATTGTAGTCTTGTCAGCTACAGCAGGAACATATATTAGCGCAGCCGAACTGAAAAAGGTACATTCATATCTGGCTATTAAATATGGGATAACATTGGAAGGACAGGATCTGGTGGCATCGGACGGAACAACAGTTGTTTGGGATGGTACAGGGAGTACGAATAACGGATATAAAGACAATGTGTTCGGTATTGGTAAGGACTCCGGTTCGGGACTAAACCAAAAACAGGCATATAGTTTCGACCGCAGAGCAATGACTGTTTTTGTAGATGAACTGAAAGATCTCAACTCGATGAATACAGGTTCTATTGACGAGGGGCATTTTCTGATGTTCGGGTCTAACGATGCAAATGAAATGACAGAGTATTTTTATAATAAAGATACTCAGTTTCAGAATGATATAACTATAGAAGATGTAAATTTCCGGCAAAATCAGATATTGAAAGCACAAACAACCGGACAACCAAGCTTTACCGTAAACCTCAAACCGCATGTAAGTGCAAGGTATATTCTCGTTTCAGATAATCCGGCTTTCGATCCGGCTACTACGCGTATCTACCATGTTCTGGATGGCGAAGCAAAAGATGTACTGATAAATAATGGTGAGTATATTGGCTTTGCAACTTATGCCATTGCACCCGGAGGGGTGGTGAACGGATTGCGAATGTGGCTAAATGCAAGTAATAACATAACTACCGATTCGAATGGAGACGTTTCTAAATGGGTCGATCGACATGCCGGAAAAACATATCAGTACATGGCTGCATCCACTTATAATAAACGTCCCGGATATGGATGTGATCCTCAGATGAACTTCCATCCGGCTGTAAAATTCAGACAAGAAGGAGAATATCTGTCTTCTTATGATGGTGTTATGGATGAGGCATCACCTGATAACTATACATTCTTTAGTGTAATAAATAATAACTTTGGTAGATCAGACCGTTCATACTTTATGGGATTTGGTAACATACGTCCCGGAGGAGGAAGCTCTAGACGCCCTGCATTTGGAGTCAGGGATGAGACTATCGGAGGAGTAAATGGGGGTATCGGGCGTTTCTATGAATATGGTGGTACTGGCTCTAATCAGGGTAATAAGATCTTGTTTAAGAAAAATGCTACAACTATCGCTTACCATCAGATAGCTAGACAGACGGCTATTCGTCCACAGGCATTTATACGTTATGAATTTGATGGATATGAAAACATTATAAACGACAGTGATGATCTTGGTGGCGGTTCCTTATTGAATGGGACGAGTATGGTTGGAGTCGGTTCTGAGCGTGCCCGGAATATGATAGGGGTTATGGGTGAAATCTTTGCTTATGAAAGAGAACTCAGCCAGCCTGAAAAGAATAAAGTGTACTCCTATCTGGGACTTAAGTATGGTATTACACTGGACTTAAATAAAAGCTCAAGTGCTGTCAACTACGATTACGAGTTATCGGATGGTACTATTGTATGGAACGGTAATGCGACATCTCATCAGAAATATCACAACAATGTAGCTGCACTGGTTAAAGACGATTATATGAACCTGAACAATATGCAGGCTCATTCTACCGACCTTGGGCAAATAATACATATGGGTATAGGAACCAAGTTGGGTTGTGATCCCGACCTTACCGGATTCCCGGCAGATGTAGATAAAGCGGCAATAGTATGGGGACATGACAATACTACTCTGACGCAGGAAGTTGATTTCACCGGTAACGAGGAGATTTGTGGAGCTATAGATAAAAAAATCAGTCGTGTCTGGCTGGTACAGAAAACCGGGATCGAAAAACAAGCAGTAATGATAACCCCTGACGGAGAAGATTTCCCTTATTCGGGAGCTGGGTATCAACTGTTTCTTTTGGTTGCCGATTCTGAGGATAAATTAGTAGCCAATGCTTGGGATAAAGCTGTTCCTAGTACATATGTGAATGGTCAGCAGGTGATAAACTATACATTCACCGACGAGTTCACTTACTTCTCTATTGGTGTGAAGGCCTTACCTGGGACATGTGAGGGCTGTGACTTTGAAGGTACTAAGAACCTGGATTTCTCAACATGGACTCGTGGTGGCTTGTCGAAAGTTTACGACTTGGGTGATAATTTTACAGCTACAGTAGCAGCTAGTATAGCTTCTCCGGGTCAGTGGGTAAGCAGATATCCGAGAGCCTCCTCGCAAAGATCATTAAGAGAATACCGCAGAACAAATGCTCAGGCTCTGATGAAGACATCAATTAGCTTTACCGAGACAGCGGCTCCGACTGTAAAACAAGCTGCTGCGGCTAAATTCGATGTATTTGAAATAGATTACCGTAGTGGGAAATACGATAAGGTAAGAGTATATGGAAAATGTGACGGAGAAGAGGTCCCGGCACGCTTAAGCTATGTTGCGGCAGCTAACAGAAGTTCCTATGAAATAAGGGGCAGCTATGCCATTGCTAAACGTCGTCCTACATCGTCTTATACGGCAACAAGAGGTAAACTGCATGTCGAATTTGATTATCCGGTACAGGAAGTTATTGTAGAGCATACTGCCACAGGAAGAGTCACAGGAAATAAACGATTAGGTATAGGCCCTATGCAGTTTACCTGCCCTCAGCCATTACCTCCTGTTAACGAAGATGGTCTTATATTTACAAAAGAAGCTCCATCAGAAGTTCTGGTTTGTCAAGAAGTTACCTATACATTCAATATACACAATACAAACTGTAGCCCTAAACCTGTTAATTTCTCAGATATACTGGATGATGGCATGATTTGGGTATCGGGAGGATTGTCTGTAGATGATGCTGCGATAAGCAGTGCGACAATAAATGAATATGCCGGTGCTAGAGAACTGAAGATAGATAACCTTATGGTTCCGGGTTCGTCAATGTTGTCATTCAGAGCCACAGCCGTATTCAAAGATGATGCGGTTGCTCCTAAAGTGTACGAAAATCAGGCAGTGCTGGAGTATAAGCGAATTGTTGATAGTGGAGAAGTCGATGCTGATCCTCTGTATAGCTGCGACAGGTTGACTGCGGGTTGTGAAAAGACAAAAGTCAATGCACTACCGGTATCGAACCGTCCGAAGCGTGTTGAGGTAAAAGAGTTTAAAGTTGATAATAGTTGCTATAAAGAAGATAAAACATATACAGTGACTATTACGCTCAACAACCCTAACGATGATGCAATCGTAAATAGTCTACTTGATATTGGCTTCAATGAAGAGTTTACTTATGTGAACAATAGCCTGAAATCGACACCGGGAACGGTGCTTTCCGGAGCTACGATAGACGCTAGTATGGAAGGATTATTATTTGTGGAAGGGTTCAGTGTTCCTTCGGGACAGAGCACATTCACGTTCGAGATCAAATCACCGGCTAAAACCGCTTTAGTGCAGGCTACCGATATCGATGGTAATCTTCTGGTTGACCAAAATGGAGACCCGGTTTGGGTATCTCTGGACGTTGACTTCGATTTCTCAAATGAATCTTCGGATATTTGTCAGGATGCAATATTTATAGAGGCAAATGGAGCTAAAGAGCTTCCATACTGTTCAACTAAAGATTGTGTAATTAGTAATAAAAATGTTACGCCTGTCATCAAGAGATAAAATCTATTAGAACTATCTTTCATGTTGAAGAGACTGTCCCCAAAGTATAAGGGACAGTCTCTTTTGTTTTTTTAATGAGAAGTGTCGGGACTTCTTCTCATATTGTAAGGTCATATGCAATAATAATGCGATATGAATTATAAATTAACACATGCTTGTTTTAAGTGTAATATAAAAACAAAGAAGGTTTCCGGACTAAGCCTGGAAACCATCTTTTATTTTGTCTTATAAACTTAGGTTTAGTAAAGACAAGTCCCGAATGCAGGAAAGATTACATCATTCCACCCATTCCGCCACCCATCGGAGGCATTGGAGCAGGATTGTCTTCTTTCTTGTCAGCAATGATACACTCTGTTGTCAGGAACATACCTGCAATAGAAGCAGCATTCTCAAGAGCTACGCGGGCAACTTTAGCAGGGTCTATAACACCCGATGCGTTCAGGTTTTCGTAAACGTCTGTACGGGCATTGTAACCGAAATCGGCTTTGCCTTCGCGTACTTTCTGTACCACTACAGCACCTTCTTTACCGCTGTTGGCTACTATTTGGCGAAGAGGCTCTTCGATAGCACGCTTAACGATTTCGATACCTGTAGTTTCGTCTTCGTTTTCACCCTTCATGTTGTCAAGGGCGTCGATAGCACGAATGTAAGCTATACCACCTCCCGGTACTGTACCTTCTTCGATAGCAGCGCGGGTTGCAGAAAGAGCATCGTCTACGCGGTCTTTCTTTTCTTTCATTTCCACTTCCGATGGTGCACCAACATAAAGAACAGCAACACCTCCGGCAAGTTTAGCAAGACGTTCCTGTAGTTTTTCACGATCATAGTCAGAAGTTGTTTTTTCCATCTGAGCTCTGATCTGAGAAACGCGTGCAGAAATAGCATCTTTAGCGCCGGCTCCGTTTACGATTGTTGTATTGTCTTTATTGATGGTTACTTTATCGGCCGTACCAAGCATATCTATAGTAGCTGCTTCCAGTTTGATACCTCTTTCTTCCGATATTACGATACCACCTGTAAGGATAGCAATGTCTTCAAGCATTTCTTTGCGGCGGTCACCGAATCCCGGAGCTTTTACAGCACATATTTTCAGACCTGCACGAAGGCGGTTCACTACCAGAGTAGTCAGCGCTTCGGAGTCAATATCTTCTGCTATGATAAGCAACGAACGTCCCGATTTGAGAGATGCCTCAAGGATAGGAAGAATATCTTTCAATACAGAGATCTTCTTATCGTGGATCAGGATGTATGGGTTTTCAAGGTCAGCCTCCATTTTTTCCGTATCAGTTACAAAATATGGAGAAATATAACCTCTGTCGAATTGCATACCTTCTACTACATCTACGTAAGTTTCAGTGCCTTTGGCTTCTTCTACGGTGATAACACCCTCTTTTTTTACTTTACCCATAGCTTCAGCAATCAGCTTTCCGATAGTTTCGTCACCGTTTGCAGATATTTTTGCTACGTGTTCTATTTTTTGCAGGTCGTCACCTACTGCTACCGACTGAGATTTGATGTTTTCTACAACCTTAGCAACGGCTTTGTCGATACCGCGTTTCAGATCCATCGGATTTGCACCGGCAGTAACGTTCTTAAGACCTACGCTAACGATAGACTGAGCCAATACTGTAGCTGTAGTTGTACCGTCTCCGGCATCGTCGTTTGTTTTAGAAGCAACTTCTTTTACAAGTTGTGCACCCATATTTTGGAATGCTTCTTCCAATTCTATTTCTTTAGCAACTGTAACACCGTCCTTGGTGATGTGAGGTGCACCGAATTTCTTTTCGACGATTACGTTACGGCCTTTAGGGCCAAGTGTTACTTTCACTGCATTAGCCAATGCATCAACACCTTTTTTTAGCTCATCGCGAGCATCAATATTAAATTTGATTTCTTTTGCCATTGTATTTTTAAGTTTTTGAGTTTTAAAGACTTCTAGTTTGCTAGTTAATTGTTAGTTAGTACCACTAATATATTTTAGTCTGGTACACTAGTAAACTTATAGCTAGTACACTACTTAGATAATTGCAAGAATGTCGGATTGGCGCATGATCAGATACACTTCACCATCGAGTTCGATCTCTGTTCCTGCATATTTGCCATATAGAACATTGTCGTTTGGTTTTACTACCATTTCCTCGTCTTTGGTTCCGTTTCCTACTGCAATAACTTCTCCTTTAAGTGGTTTTTCCTTTGCTGTATCAGGAATAATGATACCTCCCACACTTTTTTCTTCTGCGGCAGCCGGCTTCACAAGCACTCTGTCTGCTAATGGTTTAATACTCATAATTCTGTTAAATTTTTAAATTTGTTATATTATATATTATTTCATTATCTATTTCTGTGTAAGGATAAGCGAAATGTGTGCCAAAATCATTTTCTGTCAAAACAGCAGAATTGTATTTACAGGGAACTGACAAGTCGTCATTTTGAGAAGCCTTTCCTTCTTGTGGGGCTTACCTCTATTCTATTACAAAAACAATAGTCTCCAATGCAGGGAAATTATCATACACAAACTTGGCATGCGAAGTGGCATTACGTACACACATATGCGAGCGCGGAGTCGTACCCAGCGATGCACTGTATTCGATGAAGGTTGTACGTGGGGCGTTTACCGGTATTCCATGTATATATCCTCCATTTATGAAGCGGTTTGCATAAGGCGCGAAACCTCCTGTGCGTGTAGTTCCGTCCACCAGAAAAAACATTTTGTACTTTTTCTCCTGAATGACAAACATTCCCAAAGGCGTCTCTTGCTGATAAGGCGGTTTGTGTAGTCCGGTAGTAGCCGGATTCATACTTCTGACCAACCATTTCTTACCTACCTTTTCCAGTGTGGCGATATTTTCGTTGTAGCGGTCTACAATGATGGCATGCCTGAATGTGACAGTGTCGGAGACTACTTTTACATACCTTTTCGGTACAAGCCATTCTCCATCGAAATCGGTCGTTTCTATCCTGATAAAATTGGATGTACTGTTGTGCCATATCTTTATCAGTGCACCGTCTCTGCCATATCTTTCCGGTGTCACTGTATCATTTGTCAGGTAAAGGGGGATTCCCTGAAACCGCTCTACGCCAATGGTGTCGGCTACCCGCTTGTATTCGTTTCGTTTATAGCTGCGTACAAGGGGTGCTTCTCCGTTTCCGTTGCGGTAGTTTTGCAGGATACCCCATTTGCCGTGTACCAGTTGGGTAGTCTCCAGATGTGCCAGCTTCTCTTTGATTTTATCCCATTGGAAACGGCGTACTGTATCTTTGTACGGATATTTGTCTTCGAGTGTATATTGCTCGTATAACAGTTCTTTTTCTATTATTATCTCCTCCGCTGTTACTTTCCTTTCTTTCAGCATTTGCAGAGTGTTCGAAATCCGGGTACCAATGTATCTTTCGGTTTTGCTTGTTTCTTCCGAACATGAGTATAATAATATAAGTAGTCCTGCGAATAAGAATGGAAGTACCGCTTTTTCTCTCTTCATTAACGCGATTTAATATTAGTTCATAAAATAAATAGCTGTCCGAAAAATGACAACTGACAGCCACAGAGGCGGACTATATGTAAAAGTAACAAAGGTAACATATTTTTTCTTTTGTGTTTCTGACCTTTCCACGATAATATTTTAACTAAAAGCTTACAGGCAGTGGTTACAGGAGCACAGCGTATGTAAAGCTTACATTTTTTTGCTGCCCTATCCGGGCTTTATTTGGGAGGTTTGGACACCCGGCTGTTGTCTGACGTATAGATAAAGTTTTTACTTTATGATGTAATATCGGCTAATTAGGCATGTCGCTCCTTCTGAAAAAAACGGTTTGTAATGAAACTAATCGTGCCTTCTTTTTGACTGCCCGTTGTAACTATTTACTATCTTTGCACTTTACCATTTAAAATAAACTATAATAATGAAAAAAATCACATTGTTTTTATTAGTTCTGACAGCAGTATTCTATTCTTGTCAGGATAAAAACGCTTATACGATCGAGGGTAATTTTTCGGAAATTACCTTTGAGGGCAAAACTATATATCTGCAAAAGATAGACAGTATGAACGCCCAGTCGGCTACAGTATTGGACTCTGCTGTTATAAAAGATAGTAAATTCACGCTGAAAGGAATCGGCGATGGAAATATTATTATGGGATTCCTCTCAGTAGGAAAGCTCGAACAGCCGGAACCGGAATCGCCTGTAGCCACACTTATCCTCGAACCGGGTACAATTAAAGTCAATTTCGACAAGAAAGATGTATTATTAGCCGGAACTCCGAAAAATGAAGAATTTAATAAGCTGCTTGTTGTAATGAATCAAATAGGCGGTTTGATAGAAGAAGTGAACAAAGCCGGAAATGTAGATGCCGTACCACTCGATGCCAACGGACAGGACGTGAAAACGAGAATGGATAAGCATCAGGAAGAAATGAAAAAAGTAAGCTACGATTTTGTTAAAGCGAATATGACTAATAAGGCCGGACAGTTTATGTTCTATTCTTCTTTCAATTCATTTACAAAAGATGAAATAAAAGAACTGATTTCTTTGTCTGACAGTACTTTCCGTAATACTCGTGAAATAAAGGATCTTGCAGAAGAACTTAACAGGGTGATACCGGAAGTAGGACAGCCGTTTGCCGATGTAGAATTGGTGGATGTAGAAGGTAAGCGAGTGAAACTATCCGACTATGCAGGCAAAAATAAGTGTGTGGTTCTTGACTTCTGGGCTTCGTGGTGCGGGCCATGCATTCAGGAGATGCCTAATCTTATAAACACATATAAGACATACAAATCTAAAGGACTGGAGATAGTCGGTATATCTGTAGATGACGACAGATCGGCATGGGTAAACGCCGTTATGACACATAAGATGGTCTGGGTTCAGTTGGCCGACGATGTAAAACAGGCATCGAAAGTATATGGTATATCTATGATCCCTCATACTGTCGTAATCGATCGGAACGGTATTATAGTAGCAAAAGAATTAAGAGGAAAAGAACTGGATGCTAAAATAGCCGAAGTATTGAAATAAATAGAGCGGAATAAACAATAGGTAAATATTTTTTGTTTTAAAACAAGAGATAACAGGAAACTTATATATTAACCAATTTATTATATTGTTCAGATGAAAAAAATAATATTATTTCTATCAGCTATTGCGATATTAGCAACATCGTGTGGCGAGAAGGATGCATTTACCATTAAGGGTACACTACCGGGTGGAGAATGGGACGGACAACAAGTCTATCTGCAAACACTGGATGGAGAGTGGAAAGACCGTGTAAATATAGATACAGCGAATATTGTAGATGGTACCTTTATATTTAAAGGATTGGCTAAAGAAGGCCCTATCATGCACTATGTGGTGCTGAACGACGATTCAGAAAAAATGAACAGGCCGGTATCGGTTGTTGTAGAACCGGGCGAAATAGAAGTCACACTGGATACTATATCTACGGTACGCGGAACACCTATAAATAATGCTTATCAGGCACTCATGCTGAAAGCGGATGATATCAGTGCCGAAATGCGGGTGATTGCAGAAAAAGCCAGAAAAGATACAGCGAACTCTGAATTACTTGCTTCTTTAGAGAAGGAATATGACGAAAAGAATAATCTGATAACAAGCGGGACATATGACTTTGTCAAGTCGAACGTGAAAAATCAGGTTGGCGCTTATATCTTATCCCGCAATTATTATCGTTTCTCGGTTGATCAACTGAAGGAACTGACCGCGGCTATCGATCCGAAATTTAAAACTATTCCGAGAATACAAAAGATAGAGGCTACAGCAGCAGCTTTGGATGCTACAGCCGAAGGCAAAATGTACACCGATCTGAAAGGAAAAACACCTGACGGAAAAGATGCAGCTTTGTCTGACTATGTAGGCAAGGGTAACTATGTGCTGGTAGACTTTTGGGCTTCGTGGTGTGGGCCATGTCGTGCCGAGACTCCTAAACTGGTTGAAGCTTATAAACTGTACGGAGGCAAAGGGCTTGAAATAGTAGGTATCTCTCTCGATAAAGAAGGAGAAGCATGGAAGAATGGTATAAAGGCATTGAACATTACATGGCCTCAGATTTCCGACCTCAAGTTCTGGGATAGTGAACTGGCAAGTGCTTATGGTATATCTTCAATTCCTCATTTGGTATTGCTCGACAAAGACGGTAAAATTATAGCCAGAGGTCTCGATGCCAAAAAGACAGTCGAAAAAATCGCTGAATTGCTGAAAGAATAATTCGCTTATAATTATAAAAAAAGCCAGTCCTTCGTTGAACTGGCTTTTTTTTATTCGCTAAAGCAAGAAAGCCTTATCTTTACCATACCATCGTCGTTTTTGATATAAACTCCTGTTTTTTTTAGATGAATATATTGACGTTGTTTGTGATCTTATCTTTTTAGATTTACATGTAACGGCATTGTAAAATATACGTTGACAGGTACACCTTTTTCTTTTCCCGGTATCCATCGGGGCATACGTTTTATAACACTTGTTAGTGAGTCTGTCAATATTGTGCCTTTGTATTGGTCTTTTGCAGGTTCTATATCCTTTATTTCTCCTGTTCGTGTAACGGTAAATCTTACAGCAGTACGAATGTTCTCCATTATTTTATCATCAGGAATAACAGGATATTTGATGTTCTCACTTATGAATCTGTGCATCTCTGCTTCTCCTCCCGGAAAAGAAGGCATAACCTCTGCTGTAACATATACTTTTGTGGTGTCTACATCAGCTGCATTGTTTATAATAGGCTGAATAAGATGTCCTGCTTCGGTGGCTGTTTCTTCTACCGGAGTGATATGTGTATCTGTATTCTTATTCGTTTTGCACGAGATAAGTAATACGGTGGCGATTAGTATAAGGTATTTACTTTTCATATTAATTAGCGTCTAAGGTTAATGTTCATTGGTAATGTGTAATATACATTTACAGTTTCTCCATTTTGTTTGCCGGGTATCCAGTGCGGCATACGTTTTATTACACTCACAAGAGAATCACACATAGCACTATATCCTCTGATAGCTTTCACATTCTTAATCTCTCCTGTTTTTGTGACAATAAAGCGAACGGTAGCACGTCCCTGTATGCCGGTCTCCTCAATATAAGATGTAGGAACTCTGAGATTCTGGGCTATAAATTTGTACATCTCCGCTTCCCCTCCCGGAAACATGGGCATCTGTTCTACAATAACGAATGCTTTTATCGTATCGGCAGCTTCCACTTGTTTAACGTTTTCAGATATTGAAATTGTCGTGTCCGGCCTGAACGGTTCCGGCTTTTTAGTTTGCGAAGCAGCAAAGGCTGTAGTGCAAAGTAATATAGATAATATGTAAAAGCGCAGATACATAAGGCTCGTATATTTGTGTCTCTGCAAATATAACAGATAAATAATGATGAGACCTATTTATGGAAGCAAAAAGCAGAGCAAACCATGAAAATTGACATTGCCTTTTCCGGTACTTGTATCACAAATTTAAATGTTATTATATCGGACTCACATTATTTATATCTCAGCCATTTAAACATCTCGGCAAAGGTTACTTTCTTACCGTACATCAGTATTCCCACGCGGTATATTTTTGCCGCCAGTTTTACCATTAGTATGGCTGTAATGAAAAGTAATACGACAGATACTACCAGTTCCCATATCGGCACTTCGAACGGTGCACGTACCATCATTACTACAGGCGAGGTAAACGGTATTAGCGAGCACCAGAATGCCATCGCTCCTTCGGGGTTTCGGGCAGCTGCAAATCCGGTATAGAAAGCCAGAATCAGGATCACGCTGAGTGGCATCATCAGTTGCTGTGCTTCCTGCGAATCGTTGGCAGCCGAGCCAAACATGGCATATAGTGATGAGAATAACAGATAGCCTCCGATAAAGTAAAGGATCATACATACAGCTACCTGTACCCAGTTGATACTGAATACTTCGTTCAGCGATTTGCTGATCTCTACATTATCCATCATGGCCATAGCTTGTTGTGTTTCCATCGTTGAGGTCATACTGTTCGGATCTATACCAAAATACATCTGTATGGCTACCATTATGCCGCCTCCCAATATGAGCCAGACCATCAGCTGAAGCAGGCCTACAAGACCTACACCGATGATTTTCCCCATCATCAGGTCGAAAGGTTTTACCGAAGATATAATAACTTCTATAATGCGGTTACTCTTTTCTTCCACCACGCTTTGTACGACCATCTGTCCGTACATCATAATGAAGAAGAACATACAGATAGTAAGTACCATCCCTACCATGGAAGCTACTTCTCCCAGTGTTTCGGTTTCTTTTCCCGTTTCATCCCAGCGGATGGTGGATACACTTATCTTATCTTTCGATTTCAGCAGATTTTGCAGATCAGTAGCCAGTTGCACGTCTATATTGCTGCTGGTGGTAAAATCGTCTATCTTTTTGTTTTTTACTGCTTCCGACAAGGTATTGTTGATATAGGCTGTCAGTTCACGCGGTGGTTGCTGTTTCTCGGAAAAGAATGTAGCGGCGTTAGGATTTACCCCCAAGTCGCCTACGATCTGTAACAGTGCCGTTGTTTTTTCTTTTTTTGTAGTGTCATCCGCAGCCAGTGTAATAAACTCATAGTCTTTCGAGTTCTGGAACAGGCCAGCATACATTCCGGTCTGGTCTATGACATATACTTTCCTGATGTCGTCGTTGTCGCTTACCATCATCAGTATAGCCGGCAGGAAGGTCATGGCTGCGAAGAGGAGCGGGGTGAGCAACGTAGTCAGAATAAAAGTCTTTGTTTTTACTCTGGATGAGAATTCTCTCTGTATGATTAGTCCTAATGCGTTCATTTTTCTGTCTGGGATACGATTTGTATAAAAATATCATTCATTGACGGCAGCTCTTCCTCAAAGGTGAGTACCTCGTACTTGCGTGTTACTTCCTGTAGCAGTTCCGAGTTTGAAGCATTGTCGTGTCTTTGTATGCGTACTTCGGTCACATTATTGGTAGTAGATTGTGACAGTATGCTGAAATGCGATGATTCCATGTCGAAGCTGTCACCCGATACGTCCAGTTTGAAAATATGCTTCCTGTAACGGGCACGTATCTCTTTTACATTGCCTTGCAGTACGACTTTCGATTTGTTGATCAAGGTGATTTCGTCACAGAGTGCTTCTACCGATTCCATGTTGTGAGTGGATAGGATAATGGTTTTTCCTTTCGCTTTCAGTTCCAGTAACTCGTTTCTCAGCAGTTCTGCATTCACCGGGTCGAAACCGCTGAACGGTTCGTCGAGAATGTAGAGATCGGGTTCGTGTATAATTGTGGCTATGAACTGGATTTTTTGCTGCATCCCCTTCGATAGTTCTTCCACCTTCTTGTCTATCCACGATTCTATATCGAATTTCTTAAGCCAGAGGTGCATCTTCTCGTGTGCTTCCTGAGTGGATAGTCCACGCAGGCGGGCGAGAAATATAATGTGTTCTCCGACCTTCATCTTTTTGTACAATCCGCGTTCTTCGGGCAGGTAACCGATGTTGAATACATCGTCGGCTACCGATTCCCTTCCGTTGATCAGTACCTTACCTTCATCGGGGGCGGTAATTCTATTGATGATGCGGATAAGTGACGACTTGCCGGCACCGTTAGGCCCCAGCAGTCCGTAGACGCAGCCGCGCGGCACCTGAACGCTCACTCCGCTCAGAGCCGTATAGTCTCCGTATTGTTTTACAATGTCCTGTGTTTCGAGATAAAACATAGTGTTTGTTATTTTGATTTTTTTGATGTTTTACTTATTAGTCGTTGTATAGTTTAGAAAATCACAAAGAGATAAAAAATATGAAGATATTAGTGCTTTGTGTAAGCAAATAATAGAGATGGCATTTACCACCTCAATATAATGCGTTCGCCTAAAACTTTGGCAAGGGCTTTTTTGATTTCTTCCAATTCCTTTATTTGTTGCATCAGGGCAATAGCTTCATCCAGGTTACCATCTTTTTGCTTTTCGGCCATTTGGTCTTTTATGTATCTGATTCGTTTCGAGATATATGCATCTTTCAGTTCGGTGAGGACACGAGGAACATTCTTTGTCAGATGTTTATCTTCGGCCAGAGGTGTGTCTTCTTCTTTGAGATTTTCGCCGAATTGTTTTATATGTACCTTACTCAGCTGATATCTGTCATTGAGCAGTTCGGCCGCAATTTTACTCACCTCCGGATCTTGATGAGCGAGGAAATAACGGCTCGGAACAAAATCAGGATTCTCCCTTCTTTCTACAGCATCATCCAGTATTTTGGCATATAGCGGATTGGTGAACCAGAGTTCGTCGCGTTCGAGGTCGAATTTTACATAGTCGATTACATTCATCGGTATGCTATTATCCGGCTCTCCTTCTTCTGTCAGCATTTCCATACCGAAGCGTACAATATAATATAGTATTGCCAGCTCGAACTTATCTATCGGTGTGCTTTTAGGCTCTACTTTACTGTGTATAACAGGTTGTGACAGGTCATTATTGACAGCCAGCATTTCGGTCGCAGCTTTCTGGGGTGCGGTGCGTTCCAGATAAGCAAGCCTTTTCTTAGTGACTTCCTGTACTAATATACGTTCGTCTATATCGAGCAGAATACTGCAATCTTTAATATATACAGTACGTATAATATTATCGGGGATAACAGATATACTGCTTACGATATCTGAAATCAGTGTCGCACGTTTTATCGGGTCGTTTCCGGCTTCATCGATCAATAGCTTGGTCTTGAAGCGGATGAAGTCTACTTCATGTTGTTTTATGTAGTCGTTAAACGATCCTGCATTCTGTTTACGGGCAAAAGAATCGGGATCTTCGCCATCGGGCAGAAGCACAACTTTGATGTTCATGCCGTCTTCGAGCAACAAGTCTATTCCTCGCAGGGCGGCTTTTATGCCGGCGGCATCACCGTCATATATAACAGTCACATTATTTGTAAACCGATGTATGAGCCGTATCTGTCCATGTGTGAGGGCAGTACCCGACGAGGATACTACATTTTCTACTCCTGCCTGATGCATGGATATTACATCGGTGTAGCCTTCTACAAGGAAACAGCAATCGGCTTTGGTTATAGCCTGCTTGGCAAAGTAGATTCCGTACAGTTCGTTCCCTTTATGATAAATTTCACTTTCGGGCGAATTAATGTATTTACCTGTATTCTCAGCTTTTCGGAGTATGCGTCCGCCGAATGCGATAACTTTACCCGAAAGGGTATGCACAGGGAACATCACACGTCCGCGAAAACGGTCGATAAGTGCATTGTTGTTTTCATTCTCTATCGTAAGCCCTGTCTTTACAAGATATTCTTTTTTATAACCGTTTTTCAGGGCTTCCTGTGTGAATGCGTCTCTCTGTTCGAGACTGTAGCCGAGCTGAAATTTTTCGACAATGTCTTCCCTGAACCCACGCTCTTTGAAGTAGCTAAGTCCTACCGATTTACCTTCTATATGTTCGTGAAGTGTGTTCTTAAAGTAATCGCGGGCATAGTCGTTGAGTATAAAAAGGCTTTCACGCTCGTTGTATGCCTGTTTTTGCTCGTCGGTGAGTTCCCGTTCCTGTATTTCGATGTTATACTTCTTGGCAAGGAAGCGTAGTGAGTCGAAGTACGACAGCTGTTCGTGCTTCATAATGAAGTGTACAGCCGTACCACCTTCGCCACAGGCAAAGCATTTACAGATGTTTTTTGCAGGAGAAACGTAGAAAGACGGGCTTCTGTCCTCGTGGAAAGGGCACAGTCCCACATAGTTAATCCCACGTCGTTTGAGTGTGACAAACTGCGACACCACATCTACTATTTGTGCTGTGTCTATTATCCGGTCTATGGTTCCTTGATCGATCATTTTTGCAGTTACGAAAGTAATAAAAATATCGTGACATAGCTATTTAAATAATGTGAATAGGGGAGTGGTGTGTTTTTTGTTTGAAGGTTTATCTATATGTCAGTTAACAGTCAACAGTTAACAATAAAAAGCGATCTTTGAAAGAGTTGGTAAATTTGTCAGAAATGTCAGGTTTTAGTTAAAATTCACCTCACCCCAGCCCTCTCCAAAGGGAGAGGGAGTTGCAAGCCCCAAAGAAAAATACTTGTAACTTGTAACTGCCCGATAGGGCGAGGTAACTTGTAACTGATGTCAGCTTTTAGTTAAAAATGAGTCTCACACAATTGAATTAGCAATCACTGATGCGAAAGCGCGGTAAAGACGAGAAGAGTACATATGCAATTTAATTGCCCCCTGCTTTAGTTGGAGGACAGCAAAATCGGTATATAAAAGGCTTTAGCCAAATTAAGTTTGGCTAAAGTCTGTTCTCGGGTAGATCAATTAATCCACGACTTGAAAGTCGTGGCAATTAAGTAATACATAATATTTATTGTCGTGTTCAATGCTGTAGGGGCGAAATATCTTTCGCCTGCAACTATATCGGGCGAAAGATATTTCGCCCCTACTACTACCTAAGAAAATACGACAATATTTATTATCCATTACTTAAATAAGCCCAACAAGATAAAAACAATACAAGTAAGCTTTACATACTTGAGTAGTTTTTGTAAGCTTTTAGTTAAAATCGAAGCTTACTTGCTAACTTAATCGGCTGACTTCTTTTACACCTTTTACGGTTTTTAGCTTCTTTATCAGCCCGTTGAGCATATCGGTGTTGTTGAGCATGACCGAGATACTGCCATGAAACAATCCGTCGTTGCTATCTATGCTGATCGAACGCATATTTATGCCCGATTCTTTGGCTATGATCGAAGTCAGATTGTTGATGATGCCGATGTCGTCGTGACCGATAACCCGTAATGTAACGGTGTAGAGCGAACCCGATTTGCCTGTCCATCGGGCAGGGATCACCCTGTAGGCAAACCGCGATATCATATCGTTTGCATTAGGACAGTTTTTACGGTGTATCTTTATCCCCTGCGAAGATACGAAGCCGAATATTTCATCCCCGTATATCGGGTTACAGCATTTGGCGAGTTTGTAGTCTACCCCTGTCAGGTTGTGGTCTATAACAAGTTCTTCCTTACTGGTCAGCTCTTTTATATTCTCGGTCTGGTGTACAACATAGTTCTCGGCACTAATGGCTTCGTGCTTTTCGTGTTGCTCGCCTTTCTCCAGTTCCAGATACTGGTCTATTACGGTATTTACATCGAGGGCTTCTTCCGCTATCTTGATATAGAAGTCGGTAACGGTCTTAAAGCCCAGTTTTTTGATAAGGCGCATCATGATGGAATCGTTGATCTCCATCTTGCGGTTTTTTACGCGGCGCTTCATCATTTCTTTGGCTATCTCTACCTGCTTGTTGGCTTCCTCTTTGAGGCTTTGGCGTATCTTGTTTTTTGCCTTCGAGGTGGTTACAAAGTTCAGCCAGTCCTGTTTAGGAGACTGATTCGGAGAAGTTACTACTTCTATCTGGTCTCCGTTTTTTAGTTTGTGCCGTATAGAAACGTTCTTGCCATTAATCTTTCCCGACACACAGGTAGAACCTACGCGCGAGTGTATGGCAAAAGCGAAATCGAGTACGGTCGCACCTTTCGGTAGCTTGTGTAAATCTCCTTTTGGCGTAAAGACATATATTTCGTCATCGTAGAGGTCGAGTTTGAAGTTTTCGAGCTTTTCTCCCGATGCCATATCTTTGTTCTCGAGCATTTCGCGCAGGCCGGTCAGCCAGTCATCCATTCTCGACTGGCTTTTTACGCCTTTATACTTCCAGTGTGCAGCAAGTCCGCGTTCGGCTATTTCATCCATGCGACGGGTACGTATCTGTACTTCTACCCAGCGCGATTCGGGTCCCATTACTGTTGTATGCAACGATTCGTATCCATTGCTTTTGGGAATAGACAGCCAGTCTTTCAGCCTTTTCGGGTTCGGGGTGTACAGGTCGGTAACGATAGAATATGCCTGCCAGCATTCGGCTTTCTCTTTATCGAGTGGCGATTCGAGTATGATACGTATGGCAAACAGGTCGTAGATAGACTCAAAGTCTATCTTCTGTTTCTTTAGCTTATTGTTGATCGAAGAAATGGACTTGACGCGTCCTTTAACATCGTATTTCAGTCCTGTTTCTTTCAGTTTATTGTCTATCGGTGTTATGAATTCTGCAATATATTTATCGCGGGATGCTTTGCTCTCACTTATCTTCTCCAAAATGAAATCATAAGCCTCTCTGTCGGTATATTTCAGGTAAAGGTCTTCCAACTCGGTTTTTATATTATACAAACCCAGTTTATGTGCCAACGGCGTGTACAGGTATGATACTTCTACAGCCAGTTGCAGGCGATACTTTTCGGGATAGCTTTCGGCACATCTTATTTTGTGCAGGCGGCTAGCTATCTTAATAAGGATTACCCGCATATCTTCGGCGAGGGTTATCAGCAGTTTGATGTAGTTGTCGGATGCCATTGTCGACTCATTTACATCGAGTGCATTTACCTTGATCAATCCGGCTACAATATCTGCCACATCATTGCCGAATAGTTTCCTTATTTCGTCAGATGATACACATTTGTGCATAACCGGCCTGTAGAGGATAAGGGCAATGATAGATGCGCTTTTCAGCCCGAGTTCTTCTATAAGGATTATACTTGTGCTGACAGTGAGGTCTGTGATACTGCCTATTTTCTCATCTTTGCGGTAGACGCCATCAGACATAGCCTTCTTCACTACTGTGCGGAGTTTAGATAGTTCGTCAGTAGTGAGGTTGTTTTTCAACCCGTTCATCAGTCTTTTAAACTTAGAAAGGGTCAGTCCTGCTGCATTGTAAGTCGGGTAGTTCATCTTTGTTGCATATATGTTGAGTCGGGCTACAAATTCTGTTTCATCAAAATCCGAGACATTTATCTATACTATAAATTGCTGACATTGGTAGTAACCGGATGTAAAATTAATTTTTTTCTGCCAGTATAACGCTTTTTTGATAATAGATGTTTATATTTTTCCGTTTTTAGAAACTTTATGCTTTTTGAGGCAGGTAAGTTGGCAAAGCAGTTTAATTTTGTGTTTTTAACAAATATTTCAATCCGTAGTTTATGAAACAGGACGATTATGCAAAGCTTGAGAAAGATCAGCAATTTAAGAAAGATTATCTGAATAGGACAATGTGGTGGAAGAGTGTACTTATGGTACCTCCTGTTTGTTTCTTGTTTGTTGGCTTGGTCGGGATACTCTATCTGTACAAGCAGGATTTGCTGATTTCGTGGTATATTACCCCTTATCTTATATTGTTTGTTATAGGTACCGTCTGGCTGAAAGCGATAAAAAAGCATATACAGAAGACGAAAATGGAAGTTGACGGTGCTTTTCGTGTATGCCTGGCTTCACCTGTGGGGGAGAAAGGCGGATATACCTATCTGGTATATGCAAACGATTCTCATCGTCACAACAAATATTATGTGAAGACATTAGCGAAAGATATTGATTTTGCTGATTTGTCGGAGAAATATACTGACTCTGTAAAAAAGAAGCAGGTATCGGTGCAAAATTCTGAGAATAATGAGAGCTACTACGTTGTGGCTTATAAGACAAAAGATGTAGAAAAATGCAATAAAGATGCTCTGACGGATGAGATTATCCCCTTACTTTATATCGATGATAACAATACGCTTATAATCAAAAAGAAAGATTTGATCGGCTGAGATAAATACATTATACAATAATTGTATTATATTTGTACTGCATTTGACGAGAACATATGAAGATTCTTTTAGTTGGCGAATACAGCCGCGCTCATCTGACCTTAGCTGAAGGACTACGCTCGATGGGACACGAAGTGTTAACGGCTTCGGATGGAGATGGTTTTAAAAATTATCCGCGCGATGTCGATCTTACCCGTAAAAGTTCGGGCTTGATCGATACATTGAGCAGTATGATGTCTGTCAACAACAAGTTCAAAGACTTTAAGGGCTACGATGTTGTACAGTTGATCAATCCTTGTTTTACTACCCAGAATGTAAAGGTAAACAGATACCTGTATAAGAAGTTGAGAAAGAATAATCAAAAGGTCTTTATGGGTGCTTTTGGTGACGATTCTTTTTGGGTTGAGGCCTGTCTGGGAAATAAGATATTTGATTACTCCGAGTTCTTTGTTGATGGTAAGCCGATAAATGTGGATTTCAATCAGCGGTTTATCGATAAATGGATAGGTACGCCGCTCGAAGCGTTTAACAGGGAGCTTGCCGAGTCTGTAGACGGTATTTCTGCCTGTCTGTTTGAGTATTATAAATCATACGAGCCATACTTTGCAGATAAACTGGAGTATATCCCACTGCCGTTGAATACCTCCGAGATAGAATTTCAGGAAATAAAAGAAGTGCCCGAGAAGGTGAACTTCTTTATCGGTATCAACAAGGTGAGGGAGAAGTTTAAGGGTACTGACGTTATGGAGCGTTCCCTTGCTCGTCTGAAAGAAAAATATCCTGATGATATAATTGTAACCAGAGTGGAGTCCGTTAGTTATGATGTATATCAACAGCTGATGTCGCAGGCACATGTGGTGCTCGATCAGTTGTATTCACATACTCCTGCCATGAATGCCCTTTTGGCAATGGCTCAGGGTAAAGTTCTGGTCGGAGGCGGGGAGCCTTATATCTACGAATTGTATGATGATAAGGAGAATCAACCAATCATAAATGTTCATCCCAATGAGGATGATGTATTCGATAAATTGGAGTGGTTAGTGTTAAACAAGGAAGAAATTCCTGAAATTTCAAGAAAAAGCCGTTTCTTTGTCGAGAAAAATCATGACTATATAACAGTAGCTAAAAAATATATTAACTTTTGGAATAAAGAAGGTAATAGACAGTAGTGCAAGAAGACAAATATTGAATGACAACAAGCAAAAGGAGCTTCCACGATCGGGTTGCTCCTTTGTATCTTTTTTTAGCCCTTATTCTGATTGTTTTGCCTTGTCCCACAGGGCGTCCATTTCGCTTAGTGTCATGTCTTTAATGTTTTGTCCTTGCCTTTTGGCTTCCTGCTCTATATAATTAAATCTATGAATGAATTTCTGGTTAGTACGCTCCAGTGCATTATCCGGATTCACCTTATATAAGCGGGCTGCATTGATGAGGCTGAAGAACAGGTCGCCGAATTCGGCTTCCGTCTTATCTTCGTTCATGTGGGCTACCTCATTTTTCAGTTCGGTCAGTTCTTCCGCGACTTTATCCCATACATCTTCTTTCTTGTTCCAGTCGAATCCGGCGTTGCGGGCTTTGTCCTGTATGCGATGTGCTTTAGCTATGGATGGGAGCGAGGCGGGTACGCCTTCGAGGATTGTTTTATTGCCTCCCTTTTCTTTCAGCTTGATCTGCTCCCATGATTTTTCTACTTCGCCGGCAGTGTTAGCAGCTTCGTCACCAAATACATGCGGATGGCGGAAAATAAGCTTATCGCAGAGTGCATTGCATACATCGGCTATGTCGTATGTGCCTTTCTCTTCGCCTATCTTAGCATAGAAAACTACATGAAGGAGTACATCGCCTAGTTCTTTCTTTATCTCGTTGTCGTCATTTCTGATGATGGCTTCGCACAGTTCATACACCTCTTCTATCGTATTTGTGCGTAGGCTTTCGTTTGTTTGTTTGGCATCCCAGGGGCATTTTACCCGCAGTTCGTCCATAATGTCGAGGAGTCTGCCGAAAGCCTCTGTCTTTTGTTCTTTTGTGTGCATTGTGCCTTAATATTTTAAAGGAAAAGCAGACTTTCCATGAAATCTGCTTTTCCGTATTGTTTATTCTGTTTTCAGGTCTTTTATCTTCTTGAAGTTATCCAATCCCGTATTCAGAAATTGTATATACTTTTCTACATCTGTATTATAGGCATATGAAGGCCCTATCGGTTTCCCTTCCGGACTCAACAGTACATAATATGGCTGCGAATTAGTGCCGAACTTGTGGCGTTGCAGATAGCTCCACTTATCTCCGATAGTTTTCAGTTTCGTGGTTTTTCCATTTTCTTGAACTTCTATTGTTTGTGGTAGACTCTCTTTGTCATCTACCATAAGTGTTATCAGTACATATTCATTTTCAAGCATATGTTTTACGGTAGGGTTTATCCATACAGAAGTTTCCATGTCCCTGCAATTGACACAACCATATCCGGAGAAGTCTATCATGACGGGCTTGTTGTTTTTGCGGGCATATTCCATTCCGGATTCATAGTCTTCAAATTTAGCATGTACTGCACCCTCATAAAGATTGAAGTCTTGGGTTTTTGGCAATGGGGCGAAAGCGCTGATCGCACGTAACGGCGCTCCCCATAGCCCAGGAACCATATATACAGCAAAGCTTAATGATATGATAGCTAAAAATAACCGGAATACTCCCACATGGTTGGATTCACTGTCGTGCGGGAAACGTAGTTTGCCTAACAAATAGATTCCCAACAATGCAAAGATCACAATCCACAAAACAAGGAATACTTCGCGGTCTAAGATTCCCCATTTATTAGTCATGTCAGCAACTGACAGGAATTTTAGGGCTAGTGCCAGTTCTAAAAATCCAAGTACGACTTTTACCGAGTTGAGCCATCCTCCGGATTTTGGCATATTGTTGAGCCAGGAAGGGAATATGGCGAAAAGAGTAAAAGGTATGGATAATGCTAAGGCGAAACCGAACATTCCTATTGCCGGACCTAAAATTTCTCCGGATGTTGCTGTTTCTACGAGCAGTGTGCCAATGATAGGCCCTGTGCATGAAAACGAGACTAAGGCCAGAGTAAATGCCATGAAGAATATGCTTATAAAGCCGGTTGTAGAATCAGCTTTGCTATCTATTTTATTTGTCCATGATGATGGTAATACAATTTCAAATGCTCCGAAAAATGAAGCAGCAAAGACGATAAGCAGGGCAAATAGAAATAGGTTGAATATCTTATTTGTAGATAAATCATTCAGCGCACTTGCTCCGAACAGCAATGTGATAAGCAAGCCAAGAGTCAGATATATTATTATTATAGCTATACCATATGTCAAAGCGTCTTTCACTGCTTTTGCCTTACTTTTCTTATTTCTCTTCAGAAAAAAGCTGACAGTCATAGGAATTATTGGCCACACACAAGGAGTAACCAAAGCAATGAGCCCACCGATGAATCCCCAGAACAAGATACCTAATAACGATTCTTGTGACAAGTCTCCCGCAGCTCCATATGCTTTTAATTCATCTACTACAGGTGCCCATAAATCATTGGCTGCTACCGGAGCCGGAACAGCCTGAGATAAAGAGTCGGTACTGATACTGTCTGATGCATTTATTTCAGGTTTTTCCTCTGTTGGTTTATCTGTTTCTCCTGTGGCAACAACCAATGTTGCGGGCAGGTCTTTTGCTGTATAGCTATAGTCTATCTTAATAGGGATACATTGTCCGTCGACTTCGCTACATACCTGCGAGCGTAGGTCACCTTCGAGTACAAAGGCTGCTTTGTCGGTTACCTTGAAGCGCTGAACGAAGGTTGCTTGTCCTTCGTAATAACCTACCTGCATTTGGAATATCTCGTCATAGCTTTTCTTAAGCTTGGAGTTGACTGGTTTGAATGTGCCGACTTTAGTAGCTCCTTTCAGTTTGTCTACAGATAAACTCGTGGGCATAGGACCGCCTTCGGGTATATGTATATCATAGAGATGCCATGTAGGATCTATCTTGAAATTTGTAACAAGTTCGATTTCTCCATTGCCTTTATCTTCCAGTTTTATCGTCCATTTGGCCGGTTCCTGCGAGTAAGCACCGATTATGGTAATTAAGGATATGATCAGTAATAATAATCTCTTCATGTATAATATTTTTTAAGAATGCTACTATATTGGACTGAACCGACAAATATAAGAAAAAAGCGCCTATAATATCAAAATGACAGTTCTATTTTTCTATTATTGATTCTTTATAACTGTCTAATGGTGATAGTTATAATCTATATCCCTCTTTCTTGCTTTCTGTCATTTGTGAAAACTGAATTTTATTGAAACCTGTCAGGGCTTTATTATTAGACCATATAATTTTCTTATCGTGTATTTTTAGAAGTTCTATTTGTTTTATATGAACAAAAATAAATGACATTATGTTTATTCGAAAATGAGCGGTTTTCAAAGAACGAGAATCGCCGGAAGCCGCCGGCAATCTGGAGAAGCTGAAACAATACGAAAGTTATGAAAAAGCTGTAAAAGAACAATCGGAGAAATAGAGGGAGAAAGAAGACTAAGAGTCTGTTTAAATTTTATTCATTCAGATTTTTAGAGCCATTTTGGGAATAATTTATTCTTTTTTGAGGTGATAATAGCGGGCTATTTAAGCCGATAAAAGGGATAAATTAAACCAAAAGAGCCTAAAAATGAATGAAAAAGAATCTATAATAAAATATTTTGGTAAAATTTAAACAGGCTCTAAATAACAATTACTTTTTTAATACATCCAAAAAGGCTGTCTTGTGATAAGACAGCCTTACGTTTTTCTTTTTCTTTTATAGTTTAGTAAATCCCAAACTAATAGAATTGCATTTATAACTACAATACTTATCAGAATCTCCTGAATATTTCTGTTCTGAAAAATATAATATTTCAGAATAAAGACAATAATACCGACCACAGTATATAGTAGACAGTTCTTTAAGATGTAATTTTTCATAACATTGTATTAACGAAAAATGCAATCAGGTTTTTAAAAATATGTATTCCCCAAACAATAAGGAAGGCAAAATATGTATTTTTTAGTTTTTTGATACTGAAAATATATGTGAAATTTAAGATTATTCCGGCACAGAAAGTATATAATATATAGGCTATACTAAAATAGTGAAACAAACTAAATATAATACTAGAGAGTATTATTATTAAAAAGACAGACTTTATTTCGAATATTTTTCTTAATAATATATACAATGAGAATTGAAATAGGAGTGTTTCTATGAATGGTGATATTATACAAGTTCTCCAAAAAGAAAGCTTTTCTAAAATAGATGGAGTAATAAGCTGAGATGCATTAGAGAAAATATTTACAGGTATTAGTATTAATGCTGGAAATAGATAAAATAAAATGAATAAAAGTAGAATGGAGACCAGAAATTTTAGCCTCCAAAAAAATCTATATATCTTAATTATTATAAGACTCATTAACCCATGGTGCATTTAAGCGATTTCGGTTTTTAGGTTATTAATATTTCGGTTGTTTAATTTATTAATGAGTTGTATGACGATCAGAGCCATTGTTTTAGATAGTATCCTATTCTTGAACCCATCAAATGACTTAGCATAATTTCTTCGAATCATATATTGGTCGCATAATTGTGAGAATAAAGTTTCGATTCGCTTTCTTGACTTTCTAAAAATATAAGTCTGAGGTTTAGAGCCTGTTTAAATTTTATTCGTTTAGGTTTTCAGAACTATTTTTGGAATGATTTTTTCTTATCTGAAGCGCGAATAGCGGGCTATTCAAGCTGAAGAAAGGGGAAAATCGGACAAAAAGAGACTGAAAATGAACGAAAAAAGAACGATAACAAAATGTTTTGGTAAAATTTAAACAGGTTCTTAGCTAAATGCACCACGGGTTAAGATATATCATTTTAGACCTTGTATGTCTCTTTATCCAATGAGTTTGTATTGTATAATCCTGTATTTCGACAGGAAAGAGTGAGTTTGTAGAGTTCATCTTTAAATGGTAGGTTTTTGATAAATAAGTTTTGGGTGCGAATTAACGAAATAAAAGTTAATTGACAAATAAATTCACGATAATATTATAACCCCTTACACAGGTTATATTCATCAAACAAAAAAAGATGACTTTCGGGGTCATCTTCTTCTCAGGATCGCTTCTGTTCACTACATGTCTTCTTCTTATCTGTCTTTACTCTTATTTCAGTTTTTGTTTTACATTTTGTACGTCAGCCTTGACTCTCTTTTCCGCTTTTTTTACATCGGCTTTTGTTTCTTTTTTTTCCTCGCTCAGTTTGTTGTCAGCCTTTTGTTTGATGCCTTTTACATCAGAGTCGGCTGATTTTTTAGCATCTTTTATATGAAGGCTTGCATCGTGTTTTGCTTCGCCAAGTTTAGCATCCACTTTTTTTGTTTCTGTTTTTACACTTTGCTTGGTTTTAGTGAGAGCATCCTGAGCCATAATATTTGCAGAGGCGAAAAGAGCAACTGCTACAACACCTGATAGAATAATCTTTTTCATAATCGTAATCTTTTTAATTTTAGCGTTTGTGAATTGTTTCAATTCTGGTATAAAACATTCGCTTGCCTCACTTTGTTTTTTCATTCTCGGTAAAAATTGGAGTGTGTAAGTATAATTATTGCAAAAGAATATTTACTATGTTTAAAATTAAAATTCGAAGTGTGTTATTCTGTTTATAATGAATTGTTTATGTTGTGCTGTGGAATTGGAAGCCTCTTTGAGAGAGGAATAATATTGTATGTTTTTCAATAAATACTATTTTTGTATCGGAATTTTGCCGGACATATTCTTTTTCGGCTTTAACTTAACTAATTACATGAATTTGATATGAAGAATGACGAAAAAAAGATAGTTCTGGGTATCCAGGAAAAACCTAAACCGGCACAATGGCTTCTTTTAAGTATCCAGCACCTCTTCGCTATGTTTGGGGCTACGGTACTAGTCCCTGCCCTTACGGGTATGAGTCCGGCGGTAGCTCTTGTTTCCAGTGGTATAGGTACACTTGTGTTTATTGCCATAACTAAAGGTAAAGTACCTTCATATCTGGGTTCTTCATTCGCTTTTATAAATCCCATCATTGCAGTAAAGGGGCTCGAACTTGACCCTGCATCGGGTGTCGGTGTCGGTAGTTTTCTTGTCGGCAGCTTTCTTGTCGGAGTTACCTATGCAATAGTGGCGCTGATCATAGCCAAGTCGGGTACAAAATGGCTGATGAAGCTATTGCCGCCTGTGGTAGTAGGGCCTGTGATAATGGTGATCGGACTGGGGTTGTCAGCAACAGCTATACGGATGGCTACAAACAATCCGGCCGGAGAATACGATCTTACTTATGTGCTGGTAGGCCTGGTGACACTGACCATAACTATCCTGACAGCAATCTTTACACGAGGCTTCTTAAGTGTTATACCGGTATTAGTTGGCATCATCGGCGGATATATATTTTCTATATGCCTCGGTATTGTAGATCTGCAACCTGTAATAGACGCTAATTGGATACAACTGCCGCCGTTCACTATACCATTTGTCGATTATATACCAACCTTTACATGGCGTGTGTTTTTGTTGATGGTGCCTGTTGCGATAGTCCCTATTGCCGAACATATCGGTCATCAGTTGGTATTGAGTAAAGTGGTGGGGAAAGACCTGATCAAAGATCCCGGTCTCGACCGTTCTATGCTTGGTGATGGAGTTGCTACTATGATCGCAGCTACTATCGGAGGCCCTCCGAATACTACATACGGTGAGAATATCGGTGTGCTGGCTATTACCCGCGCATTCAGTATATACCTCTTTGTAGGTGCAGCTATCTTTGCTATACTTTTTGGCTTCTGTGGAAAAATAGCTGCTTTACTCACCACCATTCCTTCTCCTGTAATGGGGGGGGTATCCATATTGCTGTTTGGTATTATTGCATCCAGCGGACTACGCATGCTGGTCGAAAATAAAGTAGATTTCAGCCGTAAGCGTAATCTCATTATTTCATCCGTTATACTGGTAATCGGTATTGGAGGTGCTGCTATTCATATAGGTAAAGTGTTTTCACTCGAAGGTATGGCCTTGGCATCTATTATCGGAGTTGTCCTCAATCAGGTATTGCCCGGAAAACAAGTCGTTGATTTTGATGAAATGTTCAAAGAGTAACATCTAAAGAATGATATGAAAAAGTATGAGAGAGACTCATACTTTTTTGTTTTCAGATGAGCCTTCCGAGATAGTGAACGTTAAAAAACACAGGAGTGGAGCCTGTTATAAATAGTTAATCGAAAAGGTTGAGGGCATGGCTCTTATCCTTCTGTTTTCGGGATATTTATTCTAAAACGTGCTTTAAAACATATCCGGTTTGCTGTTAAATTGTCCTTTTTTGACGTTTATAATTTTGCGGAACAATGAAATAAGTTCTATATTTGACGGTTATATATACTAAATCTTATTTATTAAAAGCAAAAAATTATGGAGAAAACCCTCGTTATTCTGAAGCCATCTTGTGTCCAACGGGCGCTTGTCGGAGAGGTTGTTTCTCGCTTTGAAAAAAAAGGTTTACGGTTAGCCGGAATGAAAATGGTACTATTGAACGACACTATCTTGAGTGAACATTACGCACATCTTAAAGACAGGCCGTTTTTTCAGCGTGTGAAAGACTCTATGCAGGTATGCCCCGTCATAGTGCAATGCTGGGAGGGAATAGATGCTGCTAAGGTTGTACGTGCACTGATAGGTGTTACTAACGGACGCGATGCAGCAGCAGGTACTATACGTGGCGATTTTTCGGTAAGTACACAGGAGAATATCGTTCATGCGTCAGATTCAACCGAATCGGCTAAAATAGAATTGAAAAGATTTTTTAGAGACGACGAAATTTTTGATTATAAACTATCTACACTTGCCAACTTGTACGCAAGTGATGAGATTTAACTTATATTATGCAAGGAAGAAAACATACTTTGACCGATAGCTTCAAGAGGCTTAAATACCTGCCACTAGCGGCAATGTTTTTAATACCGATGAGCGGGTTTGCCCAAAGCAGCAAAAATCAGGAATCTAATACAGAGAGAGCAGAACTAAAGTACAAGCAGCGCCATAGCCGTTCCAATTCGAATAATCTATATGCAGATGGTATAAAAATAAAGAGAGACCTTTCCTTATTGAAAGAAATACAGGAAGAACGTATCTTGGCTGAAGGCGAAATACCTGCGGACGATCTGTATGGAGGTATATGGAACAACAGATATGTAAATGCATATCGCTCTATAGAAAATGCACCAGATACGTTCTGGGTAGATTTGTCGAATTACACAATGCCTACTATGGGACATGTGACTTCGAACTACGGCCCCCGCCGTCGCAGGATGCATTACGGTATCGACCTGAAAGTACAGGTGGGAGATACTATCTATGCCGCATTTGACGGAAAAGTGCGCGTAAAACAATACGAGCGCCGCGGATATGGCTATTATCTGACACTTCGCCATACGAATGGATTGGAAACAGTTTATGGACACTTGTCTAAATTTCTGGTAGATGAAGATCAAGTCGTAAAATCGGGCGAACCTATCGCCTTAGGAGGAAATACAGGACGTTCTACAGGATCGCATCTGCATCTCGAATTCCGTTTTTTAGGAAATCCTATCAACCCTTCATTTATTGTAGACTTTAATAATAAAGTTTGCCATAAAGATACTTATCTGGTTACAGCCAGAAGCTATGACAGAAGCTCAAAAGGGGTAAATATAAATACACTGGCATCATCACCTACACGTTCTAAAGCCAATGTGAAAAATAAATATGCATCGGGTAATGTAAAATATCATCGTGTGAAGAAAGGTGATACACTCGGAGCTATTGCCAGAAAATACAAAACAACAGTTAGCAAACTTTGCTCACTGAATGGCATAAGTTCTAAAACTATATTGCGTGAAGGTAAGTCGATAAGAACATCGTAAGATATAATAGAACAATATAATAAAAGCCTGGAAATTCCGAATTTCCAGGCTTTTTCTTTTGCTATTATTTTTTCACCACTCTATAGGAGTAATCCCTTTTGATTGCAGATACTTGTTTGTTTCACTGAAGTGATTGTTGCCGAAAAATCCGTTATAAGCCGATAATGGTGACGGATGCACCGATTTTAATACCAGATGTCTGGTAGTGTCGATAAATGATGCTTTCTTTTGTGCATACGATCCCCACAAGATGAAAACAAGATTTTCACGATTGTCTGCCAGCCTGTGAATGGCTGCATCGGTAAACTCTTCCCACCCTTTTTTCTGATGCGAGCCAGCTTTGTGTGCTTCTACAGTTAGTGTTGCATTTAGTAGCAGCACACCTTGGTTAGCCCAACGGGTAAGATCACCCGATGGCGGTACGGGAATACCCAAGTCTCGGTCTATCTCTTTAAAGATATTTACAAGCGATGGGGGAGGCTGAATGCCTTCCGGAACGGAAAAACACAGGCCATGTGCCTGTCCGTCGTTGTGGTAGGGGTCTTGTCCGAGTATCACAACTTTTACCTTATCGAACGGAGTATGTTCAAAAGCGTTGAAGATCAGTTTTGCAGGTGGAAAAGTCTTTCTTGTACGGTATTCGTCTCTTACAAAATCGGTCAGTTTTATGAAATAATCTTTTTCAAACTCGCCTTTTAACTGCTCTTTCCAGCTTTCCTCAATTTTTACATCCATAGTATATTCGTTTTGTTTCATATTTCATATCCGGTATTAGCGTATAAAGATACAATAATTTGAAAAGAACCGCGATTGTTATTTAACATTTGTACTTCTCCTTTTACTATCGTAATTTTGCAAACGATATGAATAGAAGTATATTCCGTCTGGCAATTCCCAATATAATATCTAATATCACCGTTCCGCTATTGGGAATGGTAGATATGTTTATCGTCGGGCATCTCGATTCGGAAGACTACATCGGGGCTATTGCTCTGGCTACGATGCTTTTCAATTTTATATACTGGAGCTTTTCGTTCTTACGGATGGGTACGAGTGGATTTACAGCACAGGCTTATGGAGCTGACAATACTGCCGAACAGACAAACATTCTACTTCGTTCGCTGACTGTGGCAATGATCGGGGGTATTCTTATCATCCTGCTACAATATTTCATAGCCCTTGTCGGTTTCTATTTTCTGGATGCAGGACCGTCTGTGAGGGGATACGCACAGGAATATTTTTATATATATGTCTGGGCTGCGCCGGCAGTGTTGGGAATGTACACATTCAACGGCTGGTATGTAGGTATGCAGAACGCAAAGATTCCGATGGTTATAGCTATCGGAGTTAATATAGTGAATATCGGACTGAGTTTCCTACTTGTATATGGATTCGGCATGAAGATCGGCGGAGTAGCTATAGCTACGCTTTGTGCACAGTACTCGGGCTTTCTGGCATCTTTGTTTATATGGAATGTAAAATATGGTTATTTGAAGCAATATTTCAATTTCGAGGTGTTGCGCAATCTAAGGTCATATATACCTTTTTTCAAAGTCAACAGCGATATTTTTATCCGTACAATGGCTTTGGTTGCCGTTACTACATTTTTTATGTCTGCTTCGGCCAAATCGGGAAAAGATATACTTGCGGTAAATGCTCTCCTGATGCAGATGTTTATCCTGTTCTCGTATATGATGGATGGCTTTGCTTATGCAGCAGAGGCGCTGACCGGAAAGTTTATCGGAGCAAATGACAGGGGACAACTAAAGCTTCTGGTAAAGAAACTGTTTTTATGGGGTATTATTATTGTCTCCTTGTTTACACTTGTCTATGCACTGTTTCTCGATCAGATACTGGCTATACTCACTGACAAGCAGAATATTATAGAACTGGCAAAGCAGTATCAGTTTTGGGTGTTGCTGATCCCTGTAGCCGGCTTTGCGGCTTTCCTCTGGGACGGGGTATTTGTAGGGGCTACAGCATCGCATCAGATGCGAAATTCGATGCTGATAGCGGTCTCTGCTTTTTTTCTTATATATTTCGCCTTTTCAGATGTTTCGGCGAACAATATCCTGTGGTTTGCGTTTATCATGTATCTGGCATTAAGGGGGATAGTTCAGAGTTTTATGGCTCCTGCTATCTTGCGTGGTTCCAGATGATTGATAGTTAGTAAAATAAATTAAAAAATAGTTATGAGTAAAATTGCAATAGTTTACGGCTCATCTACCGGAGCCACAGAGTCGGTAGCGGAAAAAATTCAAGCATCGTTCGATCAGGCTGCTTTGTTCAATGCAGAAAGCGTAACCATCGACGACCTGAAACCATATGATTTTCTGATCCTCGGCGCATCGACAACAGGTGTCGGCGATTTGCAGGACGATTGGGAAATACTATTGCCTAAAATCGAGAAAATGGATTTCTCCGGTAAAAAAGTGGCTATTTTTGGCTTGGGAGACAGTGCCTCTTTCTCTACCAGTTTTGCAGGAGGAATGTATATTATCTATAAAGCGTTGAAAAATAAAGTAGAGATAGTGGGTTCTGTATCAACTGACGGATATACATTTGATGATTCGGAAGCTATTGTTAACGACCGTTTTGTAGGTTTAGCTCTGGACGAAGATAATGAATACAACGAAACCGAGTCCCGTATTGCTGCATGGGTGCAGGAACTGAAAAAATATTTGAATTAAGAGTCTGTTTAAATTTTACCAAAATATTTTATTACAGATTCTTTTTCATTCATTTTTAGGCTCTTTTGGTTTAATTTATCCATTTTATCGGCTTAAATAGCCCGCTATTATCACCTCAAAAAAGAATAAATTATTCCCAAAATGGCTCTAAAAATCTGAATGAATAAAATTTAAACAGACTCTAAAAGTATATACTTCTATTAGATAGTTAGACAGGTAGTGTGATGTAATAGTCATTCTGCCTGTTTGCTTTTACATACGCCTTGCCTCTGTGCCGCTTGGTTGTTGTTGCCGCAAAAGGAATGCAAGCAATTTTGTAAGGACGCACAGCAGGGAATCGAGCGTTTGCTAAATACAGTTTCAAATGCCGATTGGCATACTTTGAGTAATTATTAGATTTAAAAGAATTTAAGGTTTAATAAATCAACGATTGATAGCTGGGTTTTATCAGGTTTTAGTTAAAATATTTTGTATGTTTGCTTTGGAACGTTATATCCATAAAATGATTTTGGAACAATATTTGTACTGGCTTTGTTTTATGGATAGAATTTTATATTCATTTTATGATCAACTTTAAACAAATTACATTGTCTGACAAAAAAGACATTGATGCTTGCTTTGCGGGCAATATATATCGTGCATGCGACTTCTGCTTTGCCAATCTCTATGCATGGAATGCCAAGTTTAAAACTGTATTTGCCATAGAGCACCGGACTATATTTCTCCGTTTTCAGGACTCTGACGGGCAGCTTTATTATATGATGCCTATCGGGAAAATGCCGTTGGCAGATGCCTTCGAGCTGATAATAAAAGATGCGGAAGAGAATAAGATACCTTTTCAGATGAAGGGAATTACCACACGTATGTGGGAGAAAATACAGAAAGAAGTGCCTTATAAATTCCGTTATATTCCGGACAGGAACAATGATGAGTACATTTATCTTTCTGAAAAGCTGATTAAACTGTCGGGGAAAAAGCTGCAAAGCAAGCGGAACCATATCAATCGCTTCAAGGCGGACAATCCCGACTGGCAATATTTCCCACTGACTTCGCGCGAAGAGTTGGACGAATGTGCCGAGATGCTGGATGAGTGGGAGGAAGTGAATGTGTCCAAGATCGACTTTTCGCAACGCTTCGATTATATAGCGACTAAGATATTATTGCGCGACTTCGATGCGCTGCAACTACGCGGAGGTGCAGTAAGGGTAAACGGCAGAATAGTGGCATTCACCATAGGCGAGCCACTTACTGGAGATTCTTTTGTAGTGCATGTAGAAAAAGCTTTCGGAGAAGTGAACGGTGCATACACGATTATCAATCAGCAGTTTATAGAACACGAAGCATCAGAGTTTACATATATCAACAGAGAGGAAGATATGGGACTTGAAAATCTGCGTAAAGCCAAAATGTCTTACTATCCGGACATTTTACTTGAAGAAGCTATATTAATTCCGCTTAAATAAGTATTTAATAACAAAAACGTAAAGACGGAATCACCGGAAAATTGTATTTTCGGATTATGATACGATTTGCCAACGAACATACCGCCCCGATAGTCCGCCAGATGTGGAAGACCTGCTTTGAAGATACAGAGGAGTTTCTTGATATTTTCTTTACTTACAAGTACAAGGACGAAAATACACTCATCTATTTTGAAGGAGACATAGCCGTTGCTTCATTGCAGATGCTGCCGTACACTATAACTTTCTATGGGCAGGAGATTCCTTTTGCATATCTGGCAGGATTGTGCACACTGCCGGAACATCGTCAAAGGGGTTATATGGCAAAACTGATCTACGAGGCACACCGCATCATAGCAGAACGAAGTATTGTGCTGGCAATCCTTATCCCTGCCGAAGACTGGCTATATGGGTTTTATGAAAAATTTGGCTACGAACAGGTGTTCGAAAAAGGTGACGATTTCATCCCGCTGAAAGAAATAATGGATACATACGCTGATCCGCAGGAAGGATACAGGGTGCTCGACTCAATGTTTCGTCCGTTAGATTTCTGTGTGCAAAAGAGTGAGGAGGACTTTGAGGCGATAAGGAAAGAGTACAGGCTGGACGGATATCCGCCTAAGACCAACCTGTCGGCTATGGCACGTATCATCGATGTATGGTCTGCACTGAGTATGTATGCCAAAGCCAACTTGTCTCAAAAGTTCAGAATAAAGGTCAACGACAGTTTTTTACAAAAGGCATCTGTTTACGTGATCGACAAGGGGAGTGTAGAGCTTGTTCTCAGCCCTGACGGCGATTATGATATAGAGGTGGATATACGTCTGTTGTGTAAACTTCTGTTCGGATTCCGACCGGAAGAGACAGGTGAAATATATCACCCGTTCTTTGAGTCGCATCACCCGATTATAAACCTGATGCTGGAATAAGAAGCCCGTTAAGTGGTAAAAAATAAAAGAAATCCGTTATCTTTGGAAATTGATAATCCCGTTTCGCCCTTATGTTAGAAAATTTCGGAATAAAAGATATAATAGATATCCTGTTGGTAGCAACAGTGATGTATCAGTTATACCGGATTGTATCCAAATCGGGTACAGGCGTTATCTTCAACGGGGTACTGGCTTTTATTGTTATCTGGATACTCGTTTCTCAGGTGCTGCAAATGAGGCTAATGGGTGCCATTCTCGATAAATTTGTCAATATCGGGTTGTTCGTTATCATTATCATTTTTCAGGACGAAATCAGGCGTTTCCTTATCTCCTTAGGTTCAAACAGGACATTCCGGTTCTTCACACGATTGTTCAGGTCGAAAGATTCGGGTGAGTTGAACGATTCGGTCGTCACATCGCTGGTACTGGCATGTATGAATCTGGCTAAGACCTATACCGGAGCACTGATTGTTATAGAACAAGAGATAAGGCTCGGCAATTATGAAGAAACAGGGGAAATCCTTGAAGCAGACATCAGTACCCGCCTGATAGAGAATATATTCTTCAAAAATACTCCTCTGCATGATGGGGCGATGATCATTGCCGGAAATAAGATAAAAGCTGCCGGATGCATCCTTCCTGTATCACAGAATCAGGATATACCAAAAGCTTTCGGATTACGCCACAGGGCTGCTCTGGGAATCTCTCAGGAGACGGATGCCAAAGTGATTGTTATCTCGGAAGAAAGAGGAAAGATATCATTTGCCAGTGAAGGTAAGATAGAAGCCAACATTACTCCCGAAAAGCTACAGGAGTTGCTGATAGGCACTATGCGGAAAAAGAAAAAAGGGAAAGCCAAATCATAAAACAGTAAGAGGCTTGATTCCCAGAATCAAGCCCCTTACATTTCTATATGCTTTCTATTTTTCACCGAACAGTGTTTCCATAAACTCTTTACCACGTATCAGTCCGTAAGCTCCTTTAGGTGATTCGAACTCATCATAGACTTTTACATCATCGGCTTGTCCATTCGAACGATAGATCAGAAACGGAATCGGTTTGTTAGTATGTGTCTTTATAGCGCATGGGGTCGGATGATCAGGCAGAATAGCAATCGTTACAGCTTCGTCCCAATCCTTAGTAGCTTCGTATATCGTTTTTACTACACGACTATCGAGATCCTCTATTGTCCTTGTTTTCAACTCATAGTCACCCTCATGTCCTGCTTCGTCGCTAGCCTCGATATGAAGATATACAAAGTCGTCATTTTTCAGCGCATCTATTGCTGCCTGCGCTTTTCCTTCATAGTTGGTATTCCATAGTCCGGTTGCTCCTTCTACATGAATTAGTTTGAGACCGGCATAAACACCGATACCCATTATCAGATCGACAGCTGAGATAACAGAGCCGCTCTTTATACCGAACAGTTCCTGCAAAGTCTGCATTTGTGGGCGATAGCCCGGCGACCAAGGCCATATACTATTTGCCGGATCTTTACCTTCGGCTATACGTTTGAGGTTCACAGGATGGTCTTTCAGTAATTCCTGCGATTTGAGTATCAGGCTGTTCAGATAGTCGGCTGTTTCCTGTGCTTGGGGTACTTCCGCTTTTATAAGTACATCTTTGAACGGTGTACCTGTAACATCATGAGGTGCTGTACAATCGAGGTGCTTATTTCCACCTTTTAGTTTCAGTAAATGGCGGTACGATACTCCCGGATAGAAGCTTGCCTTTCCATCGTTTAGTTCTTTATCGAGGAAGCAGATCAGCTCGGCAGCCTCTTCGCTTGATATATGTCCTGCCGAATGGTTCTTTATCTTGCCATCTTCTATACAGATAAGGTTGCAGCGCATAGCCATCTCACCGGGCAATATATCTATTCCCATACTGGCTGCTTCAAGCGAACCACGCCCTTCAAATACTTTCGGTACATCGTAACCAAGTACGGAAAGATTGGCAATCTCGCTGCCCGGTTTAAAGCCCGGAGGTATTGTGTCCAGTTCTCCGCTTTTCCCTTTGGCGGCGAGCATATCTATATATGGTTTTTTTGCAGCTTGCAGTGGCGTTTTATTTCCGAGTGCGGCTATCGGCTCATCAGCAGCGCCATCGGCCAGAATTATAATTGTTTTCATTTTTACAGTATTAATTCGTTTTGAAGCACAAAATTCGTTATAATATATTTAAAAAACAACTTTTGGTAATGTTCAATAGTCGCTGGTATGCAAATTGACACTTCTGTCAGGAAGAGATATTTCCTATTTTTTCGTACCTTAGCAGAGATTGAGATACAGACCGATGTAAAGCATAACAATGATTATTTACATACTACTTATTGCTTTTATTGCAACAACATTCCGTTCCACATTTGGTTTTGGGGAGGCCTTAATTGCCGTTCCTCTCCTTAGCTTTTTACTCCCGATAGAAGTTGCCGTTCCTCTGACGGTACTAATGTCGATAACTGTTGCTCTGACTGTGGTTATCCAGGATTATAAACAGATACACCTTTCAAGTGCAAAATGGCTTATATTATTTGCCATGCCGGGTATTCCATTCGGCTTACTGATTCTTTTTTATGGTAATGAGCTATATGTCAAAACTGGGCTCGGTATTTTAATAATATTGTATTCACTCTATTCATTGTTTGCCAAAAATGTGCTTACACTCAAGGAGGATAACAAGTTCTGGCTTTTTATCTGTGGTTTTTTATCAGGTGTCTTTGGAGGGGCTTATGGTGCAAACGGACCTCCTCTTGTTGTCTACGGCAATATGAGAAAGTGGGATGCACAGTATTTTCGTGCAACTTTACAGGCTTATTTTCTGGCTGCAAACTTACTGGGATTAGTAGGATATATCTATAAAGGAATGGTTACGACCGAAGTCTTTCATAATTTTGCCTACTCTTTAGTGGTCATATTTCCGGCTATCTTTCTAGGGCGGTATCTGAACAAAAAGCTAAGTGGAAACTCTTTCTATAAGTATGTTTATGGAGGGCTGATCTTAATCGGTCTTGCTTTTATTGCAGGTTCATTTGTAGGGTAATACTGAGTAACTGTTTAAATTTGACCGAAAATATTTCATATAACTGTTTCAGATTATTCTTTCTTCTCTATTTTCTACTTTTCACTCTTGGTTTAGCCCGCTAAACCTGCGAATAAAAAGAAGAAAATATATTTGAAATAACACAAAATAAGATTGCCAATCAAATTTAAACAGTTACTGAAACCATCTTCACTTTCTGGTGAGATGGCTTCAACATAAGCCGGAAAATGAATACAGGGGCTTTACCTCACATTTGCAATACTGATAATATCGGAGAACACTCCGGCAGCCGTAACACTTGCTCCTGCTCCGTATCCTTTTATTATCATCGGATATTCATTATAGCGTTCTGTAGTGATCTGTATGATATTGTTACTACCCTCCAGCTCGTAGAACGGATGGTTTTGTCCTACCTCTTGTAGCCCTACTTCGCACTTTCCATCTTCGTATTTTGCAACAAAACGGAGGTGTTTATGCTCACTTTCCAGTTCTTTCCTTCTAGCTTCGAACTCAGCATCCATCTGACGGATATCAGCCCAGAATTCTTCTATTGTGCCATCGAAATACTTGGCCGGAATAAAGAGGTTTTTCTTTACATCGGACTGCTCTACCCTGTATCCTGCCTCACGCGTAAGGATAACAAGCTTGCGCACAACATCCATCCCGCTAAGGTCGATACGCGGGTCGGGCTCGGAATATCCATGCTCTTTGGCCAGATAGATAGCCTTGCTGAACGGTACTTCTTTACTTATGGCATTGAAGATGAAATTGAGAGTGCCCGACAATACAGCCTCTATCTTTACGATACGGTCTCCCGAATTGACAAGCGAGTTCATTGTGTTTATAATCGGCAGTCCGGCTCCTACATTCGTTTCGAAAAGAAACTTGATATTACGTTCACGTGCTGTGTTTTTCAGACTGATGTAATTATCGTAAGCGGATGACGCTGCCACTTTATTGGCTGTAACCACCGAAATATTATTCGACATCAGGTCACCATATATCTGCGCTACCTTATCACTGGCTGTACAATCTACAAATACAGCGTTGAATATATTCATATTTATGATGCCATCCCTGAGTATTTCGGGATTGCTGGGGATGCCCTTTTCTTCAAGTTCCTGCCTGTAGTTGTCAAGGCTGATCCCTTCCCTGCAAAACAGCGCTTTACTTCCACGTGCAATACCTACAACATTCAGTTTTAGTCCGTATTGCTCCATCAATTTAGGTTGCTGGTGCCTGATCTGTTCTATCAGGTTGCCGCCTACTGTGCCGATACCCACAATGAACAGGTTCTGTACTTTGTAGTCGGACAGGAAGAATGAATCGTGTATAGAGTTCAGCGCTTTGCGCAGATATTTATTCTTGATAACGAATGAGATATTTACCTCCGAAGCTCCCTGCGCGCAAGCGATGACACTGATGCCACTCTTGCCCAGTGTTTCGAAAAGCTTTCCGGCAATACCGGGTGTATATTTCATGTTCTCGCCAACAATAGCTACAGTTGCCAAATCTGTTTCGAGCAGAACGCGGTTTATACTACCCAGAGCAATTTCTTTTTCAAACTCTTCTTCGAGTACGTGCACAGCTAGTTCTGCGTCGACAGAACGCACACCTATCGATGTACTGTTTTCTGACGAGGCTTGTGATACAAGGAATACACTGATACCGTTTTTTGCCAGTGCGCGGAATATGCGGAAATTGACTCCGATAATACCTACCATGCCAAGTCCCTGAACAGTAATGAGGCACGAATCGGAAATGGAAGATATCCCCTTTATCATTGCCTTATTCTTCCTGTTCTGTTCCCCGTTGCCCCCATCATGCGAAATATATGTGCCGGATGCATCGGGCTTAAAGGTATTCTTTATCCTGATGGGTATATTTTTGTGATAAACAGGGAATATTGTCGGTGGATAGATAATCTTTGCTCCAAAGTTGCAAAGTTCGGTGGCTTCTGTAAACGACAGATTTTCGATTACATGTGCTCCATTTATTACCTTCGGGTCGGCAGACATGAACCCGTCAACATCCGACCATATTTCGAGTATATTGGCATTGAGTGCCGAAGCAAATATAGCAGCAGTATAGTCGGAACCGCCACGTCCCAGATTTGTTATCTCGCCTGTGGTTTTGCATGTAGAGATGAATCCGGCTACCAAAATTCTCTTCGATGATATTTCGAATGCATTTTGAATGAGCTTACCGGATAACTCAATATCAGGTGTATGCTTACCGAAAGCCGAATCTGTCTTGACCAGTTTTGTGGCATCGAGTAACTCATAATCGGAAAAGGCATAGCTGATAATCAGAGAAGACAAGCGTTCTCCGTAACTGACTATTTTATCCGAAGTTTTAGGGGAAAGATCATTTATTAAGAATACTCCTTTAAAAATATTGCTCAATTCTTCAAGCAACTGATTAACTTCCGCCTCAAGTTTTGGACGTTGCTCTTCCGGAATATCGAGCTTACTGATAACAGTCGTGTGTTGTTCTACAATTTCCCTGAACTCGCGTTCGTAGGAGTAATCCCCTATAGCAGCAAGTTCTGAGGTGAGTAACAATTTATCCGTTATACTTTTGAAAGCTGAAACAACTATAACTATGGGGCCTTCTTCCCTGCTTACAATCTTTTTTACATTCGCAATATTAGCAGCGGAACCTACGGATGTTCCGCCAAATTTCATTACTTTCATCAGTATATTATCTGTTTTTATTTATTCTTTCTTGAATCCGAGAATCTATCTGCGTCTATAATTATCCGCTGACGTGATTCGTTATTATGTTGTATGCGCGGCACCCGCACCGATGTTTTCGACGGAAGGGTCGTTGATTTGACATTTGGTCTGAAGCTACCTGTTTGTATATGATAGATAGCTTCGGCAAGCAACGGCTCTGAAGGCTCTCCTAGTTCGGCAAGCCCACCTATCCACATCGACAATGAAGGTATTTCTGTTTCGCTACCATCTGAATAAATTGCCCTTTGCATCGTATAACCTTCTGCCCATTCCGAGACTCTTTTATCAGGGGTCAGACCATTTATATAATTTCCGTTGCCGTCCACATCCGACAGTCGGGATATAAGCGGCTGTATTTGCCATTTTATCCGGCTATCTTTCGAATCTACAGTCATAGAAGCCTTATCTTTCCCTACTGTGGTTTCTCCAATATGATATACTGTCATGTAGGGTCTCAGATTGTGTAGCACCAACTCACTCGCAGAGGCAGAATATTCGGCAGCAATGATGTACAAACGGGTAAGCTTCGATTTAGGAATCGTTACATCTGTATTATATGCTTTTTCAAGAAAATAGTCATCAAAAATAGACTTGTCATTGTTATATTTTGCTAATAATGAATCTTCGAAGTGCTTATTATACTTTTCTCTTGCAAAAATCTTACCTGTCCTGCCGGGATATAGGGCACTTGCCAAGTCGATAGCCGAAGTAAGATATCCTCCCGGATTGTAACGCAAGTCGAGTACAAGATCAGTAATTCCCTGACTATACAAACTTTGGATGCTTTGCATCAGTTGGATGTCGTATTCAAAATTATTTTCATCTTCTTCATCAGGCCCTCTTTCGAAGCCATTATACATGAGATATCCTATTTTTGTATTCGGGATAACTTTGCTGATGAATACAGGTGATTTCTTTTTTTCTGATGCCTGTATTGTTCTTAAAGTTGTCTTCGCTCCGTCATTGTCGTACACCGACAAAGTAAGAGAGGTTTTACCATCGAATATGTCTTTATAATTATCGTAATCTACATCAGTACCATTAACCTTGTAAATTACCTGTCCTCTTTTCAGTTCTTTCGATTCTGCATCTGAACCTTTATGCACATACACTACAAAGAAGCCGAGAGAGGAGCTCTCTTTCTCTACGCCTGTAGCAAAGTACGACATCGGGATATATTCGAATCCCAGATTAGGTTCGGCAAACAGGGATTTTGTTTCTTTCGACTTGTCTTCTTCTATCCACGAGAAGCGGTCTCCATTTACATTGCCATATCTGAAAAGAATACTTCGGAAGAAAGGCTTGGATTCCTGCGTGAAGTCTGGAGACGCCGGCAGATCGGTATTCCACAGATAGAGGCTTTTCATCTTATTATATATCCATCTGTTTGTATATTCATCATCAGTCATTTCCTTGCCCAAATCATCGTCATCTTTGCTGTCCTTACAAGCGTTGAACGATAATAAAGCAAAAGTAAATATTAACAGAAATGTAAGTTTTGCTTTCATAAGGTTTTATTTAATTAGCAATTTTGTTATTTTGATTGCAATTCACCCTCCCGGAAAGAAGATTGCAAATATATTGATTTAATACGCTTCTACAAAATTAATTCTCCACTACCTTGTCGTATAATCTCCGGTTCATCTCCCGTACAATCGACCACTGTAGAGCCTTCTATTCCTCCATAACCACCGTCAATGACAACATCTATCATGTCCTGATACTTTTCGTATATCAGTTCGGGATCTGTGGTATATTCTACAACCTCATCATCATCTTTTATTGATGTGGTAAGAATAGGATTTCCCAGTTCATGTACCAGCTGCCTGATAATATTATTGTCAGGCACACGTATACCTACGGTCTTCTTATTCTTGTATATCTTTGGAAGAGAGGACGTAGTATTCAATATAAACGTAAAGGCTCCCGGCAAATTTTTCTTCATCAGCTTAAAAGTTGCATTATCCACTCGTGCATATTCACTGATATTACTCAGATCGTAGCAAATAATGGAGAGATTGCTTTTTGCCGGATTGATATTCTTCATCTTACATATCTCCTCCACAGCCCGCACATTGAGCGCGTCGCAACCGATGGCATATACCGTATCGGTAGGATAGATAATCAGTCCGCCGTCTTGTAGGACAGAGACTATCTTGTCTATTTCTTTCTGGTTTGGGTTTTCTTCGTATAACTTTATAAGCATATTTACCGGGTATAACAATGAGGTACGCATAATAACAGTACCTGAACCCAAAAGTAGTAGATTTATATGAGAAAACGGCTCATAATTTGTTATTTATGAGCCGTTCTTCAAAATATTGTTGTTTGCTTATTTCTTTTCGATATAATCTTCTACAATAGCCTGAGTCAGCCCCATCGTTGAGAAACCTCCATCGTGGAACAGGTTTTGCATGGTTACCATACGCGTCAGGTCTGAGAACATGACGATACAGTAGTCTGCACAAGACTCTGCACTAGCATTGCCCAGAGGAGACATCTTCTCAGCAAAGTCGAAGAATGCGTCCATACCACCGATACCTTGTCCGGCAGTAGTAAGTGTAGGCGATTGAGAGATTGTATTCACGCGTACTTTCTTGTCGCGGCCATAGATGTAACCGAAACTGCGGCCAAACGATTCAAGCAGCGCTTTAGCATCTGCCATATCGTTGTATCCTGTAAATGTACGTTGTGCTGCAATGTGTGTAAGTGCAAGAACAGAACCGCCTTCTGCAATAGCATCCAGTTTTTTAGCAACCTGCATCATCTTGTGGAATGAAACAGCAGAAATATCTAATGTCTTATCTAACAATCCATAGTCAAGGTCGTCGTATTGTCTGCCTTTTCGCAGGTTCGGAGACATACCGATAGAATGAAGTACAAAGTCAATTTTTCCGCCAAGAGCTTCCATCGATTCTACAAATACTTTCTCCAGATCTTCGAGATTTGTAGCATCGGCAGCTATAATCTTAGCATTCAACTTTTCTCCTAAAGCGTTTGTTTCGCCCATTCTTACGGCAACAGGTGTATTCGACAAGGTGATAGTTGCTCCTTGTTCCACCGCTTTTTCCGCTACCTTCCAGGCAATAGATTTGTCATTCAGCGCACCGAAAACAATACCTCTCTTGCCTTTTAATAAATTGTTACTCATCTTTATATTCGTTTAATGATTTATTAGCTACTTAATATATGCGATAGCTGTTTATAATTAATTTATCGCACAAAAATAGTAAAAATGTGCAATAGTTAATATAAAATCAGTTTAAAAATTATATAAACGCCTACTTCGCCTGCTCCTTATTGGTAAGAATAACCAGTGTAACCGCCCCGATAATCAATAGTAATCCGATCAGGCTATTCCATCCGAACGGCTCACTGAAATGAAATACTCCTATCATTGTAGCCACAACAGGTTCCAGGGAGCCGAGTATGGATGTAATGGTAGAACCTGCATGCTTAACGGCGGCTACAAGGGTGAGGTTGGACAATACAGTTGCAAACAAAGCCAGACCGATAAGATTGAGAAGTGAGCTCGTATCGGGAATTAGCTCTATACCTGTTGTAGAATAGGAAAATACAGAGAATATAAATCCTCCGAAAAGCATCACATAGAATGTGATTATCTCAGGTTCCAACTTTTTCAATTCGGGTTTATTCAACTCTACGATATAAACGGAATAGGTGAAGACTGTCATCAGCACAGCCAAAAGCCCCTTAGTACTGATGAAACCTGTATCGCTCCAACAAAGTAATGCTACTCCCGTTAAAGACAGAACGGCTGCAAAAAGCAGGTTGCGTGACAATTTTTCTTTATAGAAAATGATCATCATACAGGCTACCGACACCGGATAGAGAAAATGAATAGTAGTGGAAACTCCGCTGGAAATAAAATTGTATGAATAGATCAAGCCCATAGCAGTTATGGTATATAGCATACCAAGAAAGAAAAGAAGTGTAGCCGCTTTTGGCGATATGCGGAACTCCTTTTTCCTGACAAGGCATATTACTCCCAATACAACGGTGGCAAATACGCACCTGTAAAACAAAATAGATGGAGCATGCATACCCACTTTCAGCAGCGGGATTGAGAAGAGGGCAATAAGTCCGAATGTACCGGACGAGATCAGGGCTAGGGCAATACCTTTTGTTTTGTTCATAATAGCATGGAAATAAAAGCGTACAAATGTACGTTAATCTGCCTGATTTGTATCATGGCAAACAGATGAAAATAAATTTATGGTTTATTTGTTTTTCTTTCAATAAACTGATTAATGTTTTATCTTTGTGCGCGTAACACGAGTTTTAATATAGATTTTCCATTTTATAATTGCACTTTTTAGATGGCACACACTGCAGGCAGAAATATTACCCTCGATTATACCAAACTGGCTCTGATAATGCTTATTATAAGCGGACACAGTGATATATCGGACTATGGACTGTTTGGTTGGTTTTTTTCTGACGGTTTTGCACGTGTAACTGTCCCATTGTTTCTTATAGTCAATGGTTATTATTTTGCCGATATTGCGCATGATAAAGCTAAGGTGAAGAAATATCTGTCGCGGCTCCTGATAATCTATGTTACATGGACAGTCATCTATTTCCCGTTTGTCTGGTATATGACCGGAGGAGGGAAGAAGCTGATACTTATAAATCTCTTTACCGGATACTATCATCTCTGGTATATTGCCAGTCTGATAGGGGCAGCACTTCTTATCTATCTGACGCATAAGTGCAATATGAAAGTAATGCTTATAACAGCTTATGTCTTATTCCTTATCGGGTATGTGATTCAGAAGATCTATCTTCTCGATGTACATATATATATGTATCCTACTATTGTCCGTACATTCTTGTTCATGGGATTCCCGTTCATGTTTGCGGGTTATTATATAAAGAAAAACAATCTGGAAGAAAAGGCTTTCTTTAAAAGTACGGGAATGGTGGTGCTGGCTGCGGTACTGATGGTACTTCTGCTGGTAGAATCTACTTTCGTATACTACTTTAAGCTGAATGAGGTGAATCCGGCTAAGGACGAGATCTACTTTGTTGTTCCATTTCTTTGTCCTCTTCTATTCCTTACAGTGCTGAAGTATTCAAAATACGAAGTAGGAGGTGATGGCTATATGTCGAAGATGGTTTCATCCATTTATTTCGTTCATATTCTGGCAATATTTATAATAACCGGATCTCCGTATAAAGCAGAGATAGTTATGTTCCCTATCTATTTCTTTCTGTCCGTACTGATGTCGGCTGTTATTCTTGAACTTAATAAACGATTCAGAATCTTTTTATAAGATATTCTCTATTTCGGCCAATCTGGTGATAGTGTATGTAGGGGTGAATTCAGACGAGTGCTGATTCTGTGGGTTGAACCATATCTGATCTATATTACTGTTTCGGGCTCCACTGATATCAGTATGCAGATTATCACCAATCATGATTACTTCCTTATTCGTTTTGCCTGTTTCGTTCAGCGCAAAACTAAAAATATCGGGATGGGGTTTGTTTACACCGACCTTATCAGAGAGGATTACCTTATCAAAATATCCGTCTAGTCCTGCGCTGGTAATCTTTTTGAACTGCATTTCGGTAAATCCGTTAGACAAGATGTGTATTTTATATTTTGGATACAGATAATCTAAAAACTCCTTAGCGCCATCTATCAGTGTTTTTTTCAGCATGATGCGTGCTATGAAATCATCGTTCATGGCAAGTGCCTGTTCTGTGCTGATACTTTCTACGGGAGTGAGGGGGGCGACAAAACGTTCGTACTGCAAAGTCTTTTTCGAAATTTTTCCGCTGCTGTACAATGTCCACAATTGAGTTACATTAGCCTTATAAACAGCATAGAAGTCATCGAAGGACGGAAAGTAATTGCCCAGCCCGTAGTCGTCATATATTTCTATCAGCGTCAGGCGGGTATTCTCTACAGTGTCGATAAGCGTATCGTCCAGATCGAGTAAGATATCAGTATATTTCATATAGCTCGTATGATTTTTAGAAAGCAAAGATATAAAATAATATTTTTGAGTTAACCTTTATCCTTAAAGGTGTGGTGATGATATATCTGAATACCTTGTGCTTTTATTGTATATGCGAATCAGTAGTTGAAGTTATATGTTCTATTATTTTCTACTGCGCGCAATCACAGATTGCTTGCATTCCTTTTAGCCTAAGCCCCAAAAGGAATCAAAAAGTCTTTAGCGCCCCGCTTCATAGGACGACCCGTAAAAGGGCTCAAAGGCTAAACGAAAAAACTCGCTCATAGCTTTGTGCAATACGAATCTGTTAATAAGCTCAAACACGTTTTCGTTTCACGCCTTTCTCTCCCTACGGGTACCCCGTCCATAAAGCTAACGGCGCGAGCTGACGCATGATTTGGAGACGATTACCCTGCCTTGTCAGCGCATCGCGACTCTGTGCATTAGCTCCGCAAGCGGGCACCTGTCCGGTGCAGGCGGCGTAGAAGGGGATGGGGCGATAGCCCGTTTGTCCCCTTCAGCCGGCAAGCCGTTGACAGGTCGCTGAGGAGCGGAGCACTAGCCTTTTGTTTCGTTTTGGGCAATGCCAATCAACGGTCACAGGAGCAAAGCGTATGTAAAATGAAAAACAAGCACAGGAGTGCGCGTTAGACATGAGCCATATTTTAAAAACCAGAAATAGATAGTAGTTATGCTCAATGTAATTCAACCTTTCTTCAATACAATATCAAATACACACAGGCATTATATATAAAGCCTGATGTTATTCTTTTTCTGGTATTTTATCTATAGAATATAGAAGTTAAAAGCTGAAAATGAATTGGAACTAATTGATGAAGAAGTGTAATCTTTGTAAGGTTTTAGTTAAAATATCAGTCGTGATGTCGTAGGGGCGAATCCATGTGTTCGCCTGAAAATTATATAAGCGAACAGACACACCGGTCTGCCCCTACGAGAGAAAAAAAGAAATTGTGACGCAATTGGCGGAGCCTTTTAAAACGAGTAAGCCAGTGGGCTAAAAACTGATAAACTTGTCTGCTTTACATACGCTTCGCTCCTGTGACCGTTGGTTGTCAGTTTTTAGTTAATAATACGGGGTAATATGTGAAGAGATTCTTCCCTGCGGTCAGCGTGACAGAGAGGCGAGAAAGGAACAGAGATAAAAAATAATGCAGATGTGTAACCTTTGTTACCTTTTCTCTGATAACAGATGATTCTCTTTTTGATAATTGTTGACTTGCAACAGTTAACTGCTAACTGAAAAAATGTTACCTTTGCGCTTCAATGAATGTATAACCATCTGTATTGATCATTATAGATAAACGAAAGTATGGCAAAAGAACTGAAAGAACTGACGTCGAGAAGTCAGGATTACAATCAATGGTATCAGGATCTGGTACTTAAAGCAGATATGGCCGAAAATTCGGCAGTGCGTGGATGTATGGTTATAAAACCTTATGGATATGCTATCTGGGAAAAAATGCAGCGTCAACTGGACGATATGTTTAAAGAGACAGGACATGTGAATGCTTACTTTCCGCTTTTTATTCCCAAATCCTTCTTGAGCAAGGAAGCAGACCATGTGGAGGGCTTTGCTAAAGAATGTGCTGTTGTAACACACTATCGTTTAAAAAATGATCCGGATGGGAAAGGTGTCATTGTAGATCCGGAGGCAAAGCTGGAGGAAGAACTAATCGTTCGTCCTACCTCCGAAACCATTATATGGAATACATACCGCAACTGGATTCAGTCGTATCGCGATCTGCCTATTCTGGTCAATCAATGGGCTAACGTAGTTCGCTGGGAAATGCGCACGCGCCTGTTCCTGCGTACAGCGGAATTTCTGTGGCAGGAAGGTCATACCGCTCATGCAACTAGAGATGAGGCAGAAGAAGAGGCACGTAAGATGCTGGATGTATATGCCACATTTGCCGAAGAGCATATGGCTATGCCTGTGGTTAAAGGGGTGAAAACAGCATCAGAGCGATTTGCCGGAGCGGTAGAAACTTATACCATCGAAGGTATGATGCAGGACGGAAAAGCCCTCCAATCGGGTACTTCTCATTTCTTAGGGCAAAACTTTGCTAAGGCATTCGATGTGAAATTTGCCGATAAGGAAGGCAAGATGGATTATGTATGGGCTACATCATGGGGGCTGTCTACCCGCCTGATCGGGGCATTGATTATGGCGCATTCGGATGATAACGGACTTGTACTGCCGCCTAAACTGGCTCCTTTCCAAGTAGTGATCGTCCCTATCTATAAAGGAGACGAGCAACTGGCTGCAATAAATGAAAAGGTAGAAGGAATGGTGAAAGCATTCAAAGCACTTGGTATAAGTGTGAAATATGATAATGCCGACAATAAAAAGCCGGGCTGGAAATTTTCTGAGTACGAACTGAAAGGTGTTCCGGTGCGTATCGCTATCGGAGCACGCGATATGGAGAACAATACTGTAGAGGTAGCCCGCCGCGATACATTGACCAAAGAAACCGTTTCGTGTGATAATCTGGATATATATATCAAAAAGCTGTTGGATGAGATTCAGACGAATATCTATCAGAAAGCATTTGATCATAGAGTGCAGCACACTATTATTGTAGATTCATACGATGAATTTAAAGTAAAGATTGAAGAAGGCGGATTTATCCTTGCTCACTGGGATGGAACTCCCGAAACGGAAGAAAAGGTAAAAGCCGAAACAAAAGCCACGATCCGTTGTATTCCGCTTGAAGGAGACAAGACTCCCGGCAAGTGCATGGTAACAGGTAAACCATCTGCCCAACGCGTTATTTTTGCACGGGCATATTAATATTAAAGAAACATACAAGAAGAGATGTTTGGCTATGCCAGATGTCTCTTCTGTCTTTAAGGCCTTAACCATCATGAGATATTACAAGCTACTGTCCGGTTCAACTTCCGGCTTTGGTGTTTATACAATCAATTTTCTTATTCTGTTTGTGGTGTAGGTTAATGTGTTGTAATATAATGTTTTATGTGTTGTTTGTTTTGCGGAATTGAAAATATCTTGGATTTTTTGTAACTATTCTGAATTATTCCCGTCATATTTAATAGAAAGCGCTTCTAGTTCGATTTTTAGAAAAAGGGAATTAATAATTACATTAAAAACAGCCAGTTATGAAATCAATAATTATATCAGTATTAATGGCATCTCTACTTATCGTAAATGCCTATGCAAGTGATCCGGTAAAAGTGCTGAGTAATACAACAGCTACCGAGTCGGGAAGTGTAAAAGAAGTTATCTCTTTCGAAGAGGATAATTCAACTCCTCTGCACAAGGCTCTTTATTACTTTGATGTTGCAGGAGACCTGAAAATGAAAGTTGTATATAAATGGAATGATCGGGGCGGATGGGTTAGTGCCAAAAAGTATGAATACGACTATAATACGTTGGGAGGAGCCAGCTTCACTTATACACTTTGGGATAAAAAGACCAGAACATGGTCGGATAGATCAGAGCATTTTTATCCGGTTTATGATAATAACGGAAAAGCTCTTGCAATGAAAAGCTTCAAGGTAAATAATACCCGTACTAACTTGATGGCTCAGACAAAGTAAGCAGTACATCATTCTATATATTGATTTGAAAGTTCTGTCTGTCCGAAAGGGCAGCAGGACTTTTCCTTTTATATTAATTAAAAAATATATGTATTTTTACATCTCGATCGGTTAAGATAAATGATATGGAGCAAAATCTGGCAGATATAGGTTTGGTACTCGAAGGTGGCGGTATGCGGGGGGTATTTACCTGTGGTGTACTCGATTACTTTATGGACAACGGTATTCGTTTTCCATATACGATAGGTGTTTCGGCAGGTGCATGCAACGGGCTGTCGTATATGTCCCATCAAAGAGGAAGGGCTAAATACAGCAATATAGACCTGTTGGAGAAGTATAAATATATCGGGATAAAGCATTATATCAGAAAACGTAATATCATGGATTTCGACCTCTTGTTCCATGAATTTCCCGAGAACATTATACCTTATGATTATGACGCTTATTTTTCTAATCCCAACCGTTTTGAGATGGTTACATCAAACTGTCTGACGGGTAAAGCTGAATATTTTGAAGAAAGGAGCAATAAAGACAGGGTGATAGATATTGTAAAAGCTTCGAGCAGTCTGCCTATCCTCTGCCCTGTAACTTATGTAGACGATGTACCAATGCTCGATGGAGGGATTTGTGATTCTATTCCCGTTGTGCGGGCTATGGAGCAGGGATATAAGAAAAATGTTGTGGTGCTTACCCGCAACGAGGGATATAGAAAAGAAAGTAAAGATGTGAAAATTCCGGGTTTCATCTACAGGAAATATCCGGCCATGCGTGATGCTCTCAGTCACCGCAACAGTGTATATAATGCCCAACTGGAATTGGTGGAGAAGCTCGAGGCTGAGGGTGATATATTTGTGATTCGTCCGCAAGAGCCAATTATTGTCGATCGTATAGAAAAAGATGTGGATAAGCTTACCGATCTTTATCAACAAGGATATGAATGCGGACAAATGATTAAAGGGGCATTCTTCAGATAGTTACAGAAACAGTGATGCGCATAAAGACCATGTCCCCATCTCACACTTACCGTAACTGAGGTTTTATATCGGCAGACGAGGCTGCACAATGCCGGTAAGCCGCGTCACTCAATAATACAGGTATCAGTGAACTAAAAAATCTATTCGATTTATAGCCAAAGCTTATTGTAAAAATTAACATACTACCTTGTTCTGCGGTGTGTTAATTTGTTTCTTTCTAATCCCTTTGTTTATGCGGAATGCTTGATGTCGTATTTACAATATGGAGCTGCATTCATATTGTAAATAGTACTATATGTAATATATTGTTATACAATTATTTAACATAAATATATTTCTCAAATGCTTTTGCTTGTCGAAATGAAATTTTATATTTGTACTAATTACAATAAGTACCTATAGCATTATACCATGAAAACGAGTTTTATCCATACCTATGTATCAGTTGACTGTGTTGTCTTTGGTTTCGAAGATGATAAGCTCAATATTCTGTTGGTACAAAGGAATGTTGACCGAAAGGGGTTGAAGGACCTGAAACTACCTGGTAGCCTTATATATAATGAAGAAGATGTGGACGATGCCGCTCACAGAGTGCTGTTCGAACTTACAGGAATAAGGAGGATGTCGCTGAAACAGTTTCGCTGCTTTGCATCACCTGACAGGGCTAACGATCCGGGAGATGTAAAGTGGCTTGATGTGGCTTACCAGCCAAATATTAACAGGCTGATAACTGTTGCCTATTTGTCGTTGTGTAAAGTAGACAGGAAATTGAATAATATATCGAAATACAAACAGACTGAATGGTGTCCGATTGACGATGTTCCACAATTGCCTTTCGATCATAACCAGATTGTGAAAGAATCATTGATAGAAATTCGCAGATGGATAGAACACAGTCCTTCTATTGTGTTCGAATTATTGCCACAAAAATTTACGATCAGCCAGTTGCATAAGCTTTATGAAGCTATCTATAACAAGTCGATAGATATCCGCAATTTCCATAAAAAAGTTGCCGCCATGTCGTATGTTATTGCACTGGAAGAAAAGCAAAAGGATGTGTCGCACAGGGCAGCACGCTATTATAAGTTCGATAAGAAAGCTTATAATAAACTGAAAACAAGTATTTAAGGAAATTATGGATTATGAGTTGTAAATTATAAGTGAACCTCATAATTCATAATTTAAAACTTATAACTCATAATTTATAATTTATAATTCAAAAAAGTATGTATTTATTAGGGTACGATATAGGTAGTTCGTCAGTTAAGGTATGTCTGGTGCATGCCGATACAGGGAAGATAGTAGCCTCAGACTTTTTTCCGAAAGAAGAGATGGCCATAAAAGCCGTAAAATCTGGTTGGGCAGAACAAGACCCTGCCGATTGGTGGACAAACCTTAAACTGGCTCACCAGTCTGTGATGCAGAAGTCGGGAGCAAAAGGAGAAGATATACAGGCAATCGGTATTACTTGGCAGATGCACGGTCTGGTACTGGTAGATAAAGATAAGAATGTGCTGCGCGATTCCATCATCTGGTGTGATAGCCGCGCTGTGCCTTATGGCGAGAAAGCATTTCAGGCTATAGGCGAAGAAAAATGCCTAAGCCATTTACTAAATTCACCGGGCAACTTTACCGCTTCCAAACTGGCATGGGTAAAAGAAAACGAGCCACATGTATATGATAAGATAGATAAACTCATGCTTCCGGGCGACTATATCGGCATGAAACTGACCGGAGATATAGTAGTTACCATAGAAGGCATGTCGGAAGGTATTTTCTGGGACTTCAAGACCAACACCCTGTCGGAAGATGTATTGAATTACTACGGCATACCGAAAAGTTTCTTTCCTGAGATTAAACCGATATTCGGCATACAGGGCTATGTCTCGTCAGAAGCGGCGAAAGAGCTTGGTCTGAAAGAAGGTACGCCTGTTTCGTACCGTGCCGGAGATCAGCCGAATAATGCTTTATCACTCAATGTATTCGAGCCGGGAGAAATAGCCTCTACAGCCGGAACTTCGGGAGTTGTGTATGGTGTTCTGGATCAGTTGAATTATGATAAATTATCTCGTGTAAATACTTTTGCTCACGTCAATTATACCCCCGAACTGGTACGTCTCGGAGTACTTCTCTGTATCAATGGTACGGGAATCCTTAATTCGTGGCTTAAACGCAATCTGGCACTCGAAGGCCTGTCGTACAGCGATATGAACAATCTGGCGGCACAGTCGCCTGTCGGCTCTAAAGGGATCAGTATCATTCCGTTCGGTAACGGAGCAGAGCGCGTGCTAGGTAACAAGGATGTGAATTGTTCCATGCATGGTATCAATTTTAATATACATGACAAAAAAGATATCCTGCGTGCTGCACAGGAAGGTATTGTATTCTCCTACGAATACGGGATGGAGATCATGCGCGAGATGGGAATGAATATCAATACTGTAAAGGCTGGTTATGCCAATATGTTCCTTAGTCCGATTTTCGCACAGACTCTGGCAAGCGTAAGTGATGTAACCATCGAACTGTACAATACTGATGGTGCCGCAGGTGCAGCTAAAGGAGCTGGGATAGGTATAGGGCTTTATGCTACTCCTCAAGAAGCCTTTGCTTCATTAGAGAAACTGGCAGTAATAGAACCTGAACATGGCAAAAAAGCAGAGTACAGAGAAGCTTATAGGCAATGGAGAAATTTACTGTAAAAATAAATAATAAGAGACAAAATAATCAATTGTATAAATCAATCTAAAAAATTATTAGAATCATGGAAATTTTAAAAGGAACAAAAGAATTTTTTCCGGGAATAGGAAAAATCAAATTTGAAGGAAAAGAAAGTAAAAACCCGATGGCTTATCGTTTCTATGACGAGAATCGTGTGGTAATGGGTAAAACAATGAAAGACTGGATGCGTTTTTCTATGGCATACTGGCATACGCTATGCGCTGAAGGAGGCGATCCGTTCGGAGGAAGTACGATACATCATCCATGGAAAATAGGCAACGATGCTATCAGCCAGGCTAAATATAAAATGGATGCTGCATTTGAATTTATGACAAAAATGGGCATTCCGTTCTATTGCTTCCACGATGTGGATTTGGTTGATTCAGGTAGCAATTGGGTAGAATATGAAAAAAACCTGCAAGCAATAGTTGACTATGCTAAAGAAAAACAAGCAGCTTCTGGCGTGAAACTTCTTTGGGGTACAGCCAATGTATTTAGTCACGAACGTTATATGAACGGAGCTTCTACAAACCCTGATTTCAATGTTGTGGCTTGTGCAGGTACTCAGGTGAAGAACGCCATCGATGCAACTATCGCTCTAGGTGGTTCTAACTATGTATTCTGGGGAGGACGCGAAGGCTATATGAGCCTTTTGAACACAGATATGAAACGCGAAAAAGACCATTTGGCTCAATTCCTTTCTATGGCTCGCGACTATGCACGCAAAAATGGTTTTACAGGAACATTCCTTATCGAGCCTAAACCAATGGAACCAACTAAGCATCAGTATGATTATGATACTGAAACTGTAATCGGTTTCCTTCGCAATTATGGTTTGGATAAAGACTTCAAAGTAAATATAGAAGTAAACCATGCTACTCTTGCCGGACATACATTCGAACATGAGCTGCAAGCAGCAGTAGATGCTGGTATGCTGGGTAGCATCGATGCTAATCGTGGTGACTATCAGAACGGATGGGATACAGACCAGTTCCCTCTTGATATCTATGACTTCGCTCATGCATGGCTTGTAATGCTTCCTGCCGGAGGAGTGGGTAACGGAGGAGTAAACTTCGATGCTAAAATTCGTCGTAACTCAACAGATATGGATGATTTGTTCATCGCTCATATCTCGGGTATGGATGTATTTGCCCGCGGTTTGTTAGTAGCTGCTGATATTCTTGAAAACTCTGATTATAAGAAAATGCGTCAGACACGTTATGCATCATTCGACGGTGGCGATGGTAAAGCATTTGAAGATGGTAAACTGACTCTTGAAGATTTGCGTACAATCGCACACAAAGTGGGCGAACCAAAACAGATAAGCGGTAAACAAGAGCTTTACGAAGCTATTGTGAATATGTATATCTAAAAATAATTATGAGTTATGAATTATGGGTTATGATTTAATACATTCATGATTCATAATTTATAACTCATAACTTTAAAAGAACCTTTACCAATGAATAACAACGAAGCAAGTAAATCATATACCATTAAATTAACCCTGATTGCGACATTGGGAGGGCTGCTCTTCGGATACGATACAGCAGTAATTTCCGGAACGGTGGAGTCTTTAAGGCATTTCTTCATCGAACCGATGGGATTGCCGCTTAACGAAGCTAACGCAATGGAAGGGTTTGTGATAAGCAGTGCTCTGATAGGATGTATATTCGGTGCAGCTATGGCCGGCTGGGTAAGTCAGACATTCGGGCGCAAAAAAGCCTTGTTTGCAGCAGCGATACTTTTCCTGTTGGCTGCCGTCGGTTCTGCATGGCCGGAAATAGGTTTCCGTATGCCGAGCGAAAGCGATCACTCTTTTGTTTATCACTTTGTATTCTACAGAATAATCGGCGGAATAGGAGTAGGTATTGCCTCTATGGTATCGCCTATGTATATAGCAGAAATAGCGCCACCCGATAAGCGGGGAAGTCTTGTAGGACTCAATCAGTTTGCCATTATCTTCGGTATGCTGGTTGTGTACTTTGTAAACTACTTTATAGCAAAACAGGGAGATACCGAGTGGTTGCATACTACCGGCTGGAGATGGATGTTTGCCTCTCTGGGAATCCCTTCCCTGATATTCTTCCTGCTGTTGTTTATGGCTCCTGAAACACCTAGATGGCTGGTAATGAAAGGGCGTGTGGCACAGGCCGAGGGCATACTCAACAAACTGGTAGGCAGCGCTATGGCCAAACAAGAAATTAACGATATCAGGCATAGCTTCGATAGTGAAGAACCGGTGTCGCTGAAACCATATTATCGCTTTATGATGACATGGCTCATCCTGTTTGTTGTAGGTATTATTTCCCTTTCACTGGCAGGAGTATCCAGCGCGCTGGAGATAGCTATGATCGTGAGTTTTCTAATCGCACTGTATGTTCCGATAAAATCTTACGGATTCCTTATCATTATCACAGGAGTTTTACTGTCGGCATTCCAGCAGTTTGTAGGTATAAACGTAGTGTTGTACTATGCACCCGAAATCTTTAAGAGCATGGGGTCGGGAACAGACTCTGCATTACTGCAAACGATTATTGTAGGTATTATCAATCTGTCATTCACCGTACTGGCTATTATGACCGTCGATAAATTCGGGCGTAAACCCTTGCTTATAACAGGGGCTTTAGTGATGGCAGTATCTATGCTCGGACTGGGTACATCATTCTCGCAAGGTCTTCCGGGAGGGCTTAAACTCGTATTCATGCTTACCTATACGGCCGGATTCGCTATGTCGTGGGGCCCTGTATGTTGGGTAATGTTAGCCGAGATATTTCCTAACTCGGTACGTTCTAGCGTGATGTCTATAGCCGTTGCCGCGCAGTGGGTGTCCAATTTCCTTATCTCATGGACATTCCCTATCATGGACAAAAATGATACATTGGTTGGTATGTTCAATCACGGATTCTCATACTGGGTTTACGGTGTATTGGCTATCCTTGCAGCAGTGTTCGTTTGGAAACGTCTCCCTGAAACAAAAGGTAAGACATTGGAAGATATGGAGAAACTCTGGAAGAAAAAATGACATATGTACTGTCTCTGAAATTGTTGCAATAAACAATAAGAAGGAGTTTATAGATAAAAAGAGTGACCGATAAAATATATTTATCGGTCATTCTTGTTTAATGGTTGTCATTCAATTGCAATACGTCTTGAAGTACCTTTAACAGGTAATGCGTAATAGAATATCGGCTCGAAACAGGAATTTATTATTATCTTTGCGAAGGTTAAAAAGGACTATAGATATTCAGATGTCTAGATTTTTGATTGATAACGAAAAGTACAATAACCTGTGGGTAATGTTCACGGATGGTGATGATAACGCCTTTTCCGATCTGTACAAACTAAGTTACAAAATGCTATATTCCTATGGGCTGAGTTTTCAGATAACGGAGGAGTTGGTAAGAGACATTATTCAGGACTTATTCGTAAAATTATATACAAAACCCGATCTGATAAAAAATTTCGCCACCATAAAACCATTTCTACTGGCGTCGATGCGTAATGCATGTATAAATACGATAAAGGCAAATAAAAAATATTCGGGGTTGGAGAAGATCGAGAGTTTCGAACTTAATTTTACTGTCGATGAGAATCGAGTTGAACAAAAAGAAGAACAAGATCGAATTAATACTCTTGTAACAAAAGTCTTGTCACAGCTGACTGTACGTCAGAAAGAAATAATTTATCTGCGATTCCTGCACCAGATGGATTATGAAGAAATATCCAGAGTTATGAATCTCTCGGAGCAGGCCGCCCGCAACCTTACTTACAGGGCATTTAGTAAAATAAGGAAAAATAGCTCTGATTACGATCTTGGTATTTTCCTTATACTCATTGTTTACTACTGTAAGTAACTGTTTAAATTTGATTGGTACTTTTATTTTATATTATTTCAAATATATTTTTTTCTTTTTATTCGCAGGTTTAGCGGGCTAACCCAAGAATGAAAAGTAGAAAATAGAGAAGAAAGAATAAAAACAAGAGCCGAAGAATAATCAGAAACAGCTATATGAAATATTTTCGGTCAAATTTAAACAGTTATTAAATGAAGTTTTCGAAAATACATTAAAAAATTTCGAAAATATCTGATTACAAAATCGAGCTGCCTTTGTATTGTTATAAAAGATGTTATAAAATAGATAATCTTTTATGAAGTACTCATATCAAAAATACAACAAAATAGAGGATTTCATCTTCGATAATGATTTTGTAGAATTATCGGAGAGGAACGATCCGGATGAAATGAAAGAATTACTTCAGCTTTATCCCGACAAGGAAAAGTTGATAGATGATGCAATTGCGTTATTGCAATATCTGAAAATAGAAATGCCAGATGTCTCCGAATCCCAAATAGAAGGCGATTATATAAAACTAAGAGGCGCCATTGCCGGACGAAAACAGGAGAGAAAGAACAAACGGTTCTATCTGTGGACGGCCGTAGCTTCCGTAGCTTCCTGTGCTGCTATTGCCTTCGGGCTATACTTCAATCCGGTGAGCATATCAGATAAAGACCGCCTGCAATCTCTGATAGAAGGAACTGACACGAATGTAAGCGAAATACAGATTATTGCCGGAAAAGAACAAGCCAACATAGATAATAACGAAACAATCACTCAGACAGAAGAAGGTAATCTTATTGTCGGAAATGATACCAAGATGGAGTCGTCACGCATCGGATCAGAATTCTTGACTGTGGTTGTGCCTAAAGGCAGGCGTACAACTATCCGTTTTAGTGATGGAACTACCGCGTGGGTAAATTCAGGAACAAAACTGGTTTATCCGAAAACATTCAGTAAGAAAAGCAGAGAAATTATAGTTGATGGCGAAATATTCCTCGATGTAGCTAAAGACGCTGCTAAACCCTTTATTGTACATACCAACGGATTTTCGGTACAGGTGCTGGGAACACGCTTCAATGTGAATGCCTATAGCGCCGATGCTACCAATTCGGTAGTCTTGGTAGAAGGCTCAGTTGAAGTTGTTACCAGTACTTCGAAGGGTAAATTGGAACCCGATCAGGGATTCTTCACTAAAGAGGGTATTCACAATATAAAGCATGTAGATACCTATACGTATATCTGCTGGAAGGATGATGTGATGAAACTCAACGGAGAATCGCTCGATATCATTTTCGACAGGCTGTCGCGTCATTACGGAATAGACATCCGCTATGATAATAGATTCGCATTAGAAAAATACAAAGGAAAATTAGATCTGCAAGAGACCATAGAAACAGTATTATATAACCTGTCATTGTCTACCGAAATGAATTATACAAAAGAAGGTAGTGTTATCGTAATTAAATAATTATCTGTAGATAATTGTAGAGAATATAGGAAGTGTTAGATAGAACGTGTTCTATTCCGTTTTAAGAGTTTAGGGAATACTGTTTTAAACAGTGTTTTATAAATTAAAAAGAATGTTATGAAAAGAAAACCTTATTTCTAAAAAAGAAAAGCGTGCAATATTGGCCTATTACACGCTTTAGAGTCATTTTAAAAAACAAAAACCAATGTTAATCAAAACAATTCAAATGTATGAGAAAAAAGTCTAAAACTAAATTAGAAAAACCTAAAAAAAGTTTTTCCCTAAAAGTTATGAAAGTATATCTTATATTATTCATTCTGGGTTTTGGTAGTACAATATCGGCTGTGGATACGTATTCGCAGGCAATGCTATCCTTGAAATTCTCGAATATCAAGATAGAAAAATTATTTACCGAAATAGAAAAAAACTCTGATTATGTAATTTTGTATAAAAAAGGAGTTGTAGAGAATAAAACAGTCTCGGTAGACACTAAAAATGAGACTGTAGAAGGTGTTCTCAACAAGGTATTACCTCCTTTAGATCTGACTTATCACATCAATGGAAACCAAATTGTTATAGTAGAGAATAGGAAGAGACCGGAAAAAGTCGAAACACGAGGTGTAAAGGACGAACAGCAACGAGCGTTGCTGGCATCCGGTAAGATTGCCGATGCTTCGGGGGTTCCCCTGGCTGGAGTATCAGTGGTAGAAAAAGGTACGACTAATGGCACGATGACTGATGTAGATGGCCAATTCTCCATCAGGGTAAACCCCAATGCTACACTAGTCATTAGCTATATCGGTTTTCAAAATAAGGAATTGAAAGCTGCCTCCGATATGCAGGTCGTACTGGAAGAAGAATCTACGGAGCTTGACGATGTTGTTGTTGTCGGCTATGGGGTACAGAAGAAAGTAAACCTGACCGGATCTGTAGCCACAGTGGATAGTAAGTTGCTTGCCGACAGACCTATGAGTAACGTGTCGGCGGGGTTGGCGGGATTGCTGCCCGGAGTTTCGGTAGTACAGAGTAGTGGATTGCCCGGACATGATAAAGGTACTATTAGAATAAGGGGTGCCGGTACACTCAATGCCGGAGTCAACCCGATGGTAATAGTAGATGGGGTAGAAGCTACGATGGACAATATAGATGCCAATGATATTGAATCCATATCTGTACTTAAAGATGCCGGCAGCTCGGCTATTTATGGATCGAAAGCCGCTAATGGCGTTATTCTGGTGACTACCAAAAGGGGCAAAGTAGGAAAAACAGTTGTTAACTATGCCGGAAACTTCGGATGGCAGTCGCCTACCAGATTACCGGATTATATGAGTTCTGCCGAATATGCCGAGCTTTACAACGAAGCATTGAAAAATGACAATCCGAACAATGCTCCACGATGGACAGCCGATCAGATAGAACTATTGCGCAACGGTTCCGATCCGGATAACTATCCTAATACCGACTGGCAAGATCTGCTTTATCAAGGCTCAGGTTTCCAGACTAGTCATAACGTGAATTTCAGCGGAGGAACAGAACGTATCAGGTATATGGCTTCCCTCAGCTATCTCGATCAGGCGGGTGTTATTAAGCACACCAGTAAAAAGCAATACAATGTGCGTACCAATCTGGATATAAAAGTTACTTCAAAGTTAGATTTCGGAGTAAACCTGTCATATACGCGCATGGATTTGCAAGAACCGACCAATTCGTATGTAGGAGGTGGTGTTGACCAGATTTTCAGACAGGTTAACCTTATATCTCCTTGGATACCATATCGCAAATCGAATGGCGACTATGGAACTATCGGTGATGGTAACCCGATAGCATGGATAGACCTCGATCAGACAATAGATAAAAAAAGAGCTTACTTTTTAGGGATAGGATCGTTGAAGTATAACATTGTAGATAATCTGTTTATTAAGGGTATCTTGTCGTATAAGACATATACGCAGGACGAACTCGAATTTATAAAAGATATCCAATACAATCCTAACAAATATCACGGACCGAATAAGATGAATCAGAAAGATAATTCGGACGAAACTGTTTCTACCGACCTGTTGCTGAATTATGACAAAACCTTTGGACAGAAACACAATTTGGCATTGATGGCCGGATTCCATTCCGAATACTATCACCTCAAAGAAATAAAAGCATATCGTCAGAACTTCCCGAGCAACGACCTCAGAGATATGAATGCAGGTAGTGAAGCCGGAATGAAAAATGAAGGATATACCCGCGAATTAGCGATGTTGTCATGGTTTGGACGTGCCAATTATGACTTTATGGGCAGATATCTGCTAGAAGCCAACTTCCGCTACGATGGATCATCCCGTTTCGCTGAAGGAAACCGCTGGGGACTTTTCCCTTCGTTCAGTGCCGGTTGGAGAATTTCTGAAGAAGATTTTATGGAATCGCTGAGAGGTACGATCTCTAATCTGAAACTGAGAGGGTCGTGGGGTAAACTCGGTAATCAGGCCGCAATTGCCGGCGACTATTACCCTACCGTGCCGACCATAACATTGAAAGGTATGGGTTATCCGTTTAATGGAGGTATTGTTCAGGGTGGTGCTACCCAATATGCAAAAAATCCGAATCTGCAATGGGAAAAATCGCGTTCGTGGGGCATCGGCCTCGATCTGGGAATAATTAACGACCTGAATATTACATTCGATTATTATGACCGCCTGACTACTGATATCATTATGGAAGTGCCTAGTCCTGAGACATTCGCTTTAGAGAAATTCTATGATAATGTAGGTAAAATGTCTAATAAAGGTTTTGAAGTAGGGGTGACTTACAACAAAAAGATCGATCAGGTATCATTCGCATTCGGAGGAAACTTCTCGTATAACAAAAATAAAATACTGGAACTGGCCGGACAGGACGTGATATTCGGTGACGACGGCAACTATATAAAAATGGTTGGAAGTTCGTATAAGAGCCTGTACGGATATCTGGCTGATGGATTGTATCAGTCTCAAGAGGAGATAGATAATGGGCCGAATGTGACAATAAGGAACAATCTGAAACCTGGTGACCTAAAATATGTAGATGTAAATAAAGACGGGAAAGTAGATGCCGAAGACAGGGTCATAATAGGAAATTCGGAACCGAAATATTCATTTGGTTTCAATCTGGGAGCCGAATACAGAGGTTTTGATATTCTAGCCTTCTTCCAGGGTGCAGCCGGAGTCGATGGGTATCTGAACTCAGAACCTATCGGAGAGATAAGAGGAGACGTTGGTAAACCAACTACTTACTGGAGGGACCGATGGACTCCGGAGAATACCAATACAAGCGTCCCTCGTGTCAGTGCCAGAGGTACAAGTGCACCGAGTTCTCCTGCATTATATTCATCATACTGGGTTCAGAATGCGAACTATCTGCGTTTGAAAAATCTACAGGTAGGATATACTATACCGATGGATATAACTAAGAAAATAGGCATTACCAAAGCCCGGATTTACTATAGCGGACAAAATTTGCTGACCTTTACAAGCTTCCTCAAAGGATGGGATCCTGAGGCTCCTGTAGGAAGAGGTAGCCATTATCCACAGGTTATGGTAAATACTTTCGGTGTTAACGTTACATTCTAATTAAAGGAGGATTATTATATGAAAAAATATATATATTTACTTATTTCGACACTTATACTTACTTCATGTTCCGATTTTCTCGACCGGAATCCAAGCGATGCCCTGTCTCCTTCTACATTCTGGAAAACAGAAGCCGATGCCAAACTAGCGCTGACAGGCTGTTACCGCGGCTTTGAAGATAGCTGGGCGCTGTGGTACAGAGATTGTGCTACTGATAATGCTTACAATAACCATTCGCATGAAGGCTACATGGAACTGGGTAACGGAACGATGACTCCGGGAAATCCGGGAAAAATGAAAGTGTTTGAGTACATAACAATACGCAGATGCAACGAGTTTTTGGAAAATATAGATAATGTAGAATTTACAACCGATGGGCTGAAGAAAAGCTATGTTGCCGAAGTGCGTTTTCTCAGAGCTTACCGCTATTTCCTTTTGACTCAGTACTATGGCGATACCCCTTTGGTAACACAGACATTCAATACTCCGGACGAATCGAAAGTGCCGAGAGACCCGAGAGCAACCGTCGAGGAATTTATTGTTAACGAACTCAAAGAACTGACTCTAGACTTGCTCGAAAATCCTGAAACAGGACGGATTCCAAGAGATGCCGGTTATGCTCTCCTTACGCGTATGTACCTGTTCAAAGGAATGTATAGCGAAGCTATCAGTGCAGCCCGGCAGGTCAGAGAACGTACACTTATCGGCTATGAAGACCTTTTCCGCATGGAAAACAAAGATACAGATGAGGTTATATATGCTTATCAGCATGTTAAAGGCGATCTGGGTAATTCTGTGGGCGCATTTTATCCGAATAGCTCGGGCGGATGGTCTTCTGTTATTCCATTGCAATCGCTTGTAGATGCCTATGAAATGGCGGATGGAAAAACCATCGAAGAAGCTAAAGCAGCAGGCGAATATGATGAAAAAAATCCGTATGTCAATAGAGATCCGCGTCTGAGAGCAACTATTGTTTATCCCGGTCAGAACTGGAACAATATTGTTTACAGATCGGTTGAGGAGAGTAGCCCAGACTATCCGAAGAGTGCTAACAATGCGACTTCTACTGGATATAACTTCCGTAAATATTTTGGTAACGGTGAAGAATTCGATGATATATGGGATGCAAGCCGCACCATTTTTATGTTCCGTTATGCTGAAGTATTGCTGTCATTGGCTGAAGCCAAGATAGAGCTGAACCAGATAGATAACGATATGTATAACGCTATAGACAAAGTGCGTACAAGAGCAGGAATGCCAGCTGTAGACCGTACGAAATATGCAAATCAGACTAAACTTCGTGAACTCATTCGTCGCGAACGCCGTGTCGAATTTGCTTTTGAGGGATTAAGGAGATTCGATATAGTGCGTTGGGGCATTGCAAAGGATGTGATGAATGGTGATGCCTTAGGTTGCAGGCAGGGAACAGTTTTGGACGAAACATATCCGAACGGTGACCATAAAGTAAATCTGGATGGAGCAAACTTCTTTGTTGAATCAAGAAAATTTGAAGATAAACATAACTTATTCCCGATACCTCAGACTGCAATAGATAAGAATCCTAACCTGTTGCCAAACAATCCTGGATATTGATACTGATATAGATGTTTGTTAAATAGAGTATTAGGCCTCTATGATAAGTCCGACTATCTTTTGAGATGGCGGACTTATCTCTTTTATGGATTAACCGTAGATAATTGTTAATTGCAGCCCGAAAAACATTGGCTATATTAACTTTTCTTGCTATCTTAGAACTCTTGTTCACAGTTGTTTGTGACCCGTTTTTTAAGAACCTTTATAATTAATTCAAAAAAGAATATCATGAAGTATTCACTACTTGTTTGCTCGTTACTTTTCGGTGCGGGGCTACTTGCCCAGACTCCTGAATGGGAGAATCCTGAGATTTTCGCCGTTAATAAAGAGAATACGCGAGCTACTTCTATACCGTATCCCAATCACGAACTGGCTGTAGATGACAATTACTCATCCTCACCTTATTATCAGTCATTAGACGGCGTATGGAAATTTCATTGGGTTTCGAAACCGGCAGATACTCCGGCGGATTTTTATAAAGAAAACTATGATACCGGTAAATGGGCGGATATGCCTGTGCCGGGCAACTGGGAATTTAACGGATTCGGGATTCCTTTCTATACAAATGTTGTTTATCCTTTTCCTGTCAATCCGCCTTATGTAGATAATGAAAACAATCCGGTAGGTTCTTACCGCAGAGACTTCGATATACCTGCCGACTGGGATGGACGCAAAGTCTTCATCCACTTCGATGGAGGTACTACTGCAATGTATGTCTGGGTGAACGGGCAAAAGGTAGGCTATACCGAAAATGCCAAAAGTCCGGCAGAGTTCGATATTACGAAGTATATACGTAAAGGAAAGAATGTACTGGCATGTCAGGTCTATAAATACGGAGACGGCTCTTATCTCGAAGATCAGGATATGTGGCGGCTGGGTGGTATCAACAGGAGTGTATATCTATACAGTACAGCTCAAACGCGTATAGCTGATTTCTTTGCACATCCCGATTTGGATAAGAACTATAAAAACGGATTGTTCAGTGTCGACATACAGTTGAAGAATTACACAGGAAATAATAAAACACAGTTGGTAGAAGTCAGTCTGTTGGATAAAAGTAATAAGAGCGTGTTCTCTAAATCACAGAAGTTGGATATTCCGGCTAACGGTGTGCAGGATATTGTTCTGAATGGGACAGTGTCTAACCCATTGAAGTGGACAGCCGAAACGCCGAACTTGTACACAATGTTGATCGCACTCAAAGATGACAAGAACAAAATTGTGGAAGTTACTTCGCACAAAGTAGGTTTCCGCAAGATAGAGATCAATGACGGACAACTGTTCGTTAATGGTAAGAAAGTATATTTCAAAGGTGTAAACCTTCACGAATACAACTATAAGACCGGACAGGTAGTAGACCGCGAAGTGATGATGCGTAACCTGCAACTGATGAAAGAGTTGAATATAAATGCCGTAAGAACATCACATTATCCTCAGCCACCGTTGTGGTATAAATTGTGTGACGAATATGGAATATACCTTGTAGACGAAGCAAATCTGGAATCGCATGGATTGGGCTATGGGGCTGAGAATGTTTCTAACTTTCCTCAGTGGCTTGCTGCCCATCTCGACAGGATAAAGAGTGTTGTAGAGAGAGACAAGAATCATCCGTCAGTTATCTTCTGGTCGCTGGGTAACGAGGCCAGTAACGGAAAAGCTTTCTTCGATATGTACGATTGGGCTAAGGAGCGCGACAAGAGTCGCCCTACCCAATATGAACAGGCATACAATAGTTGGGATATAATGAACAGTGCTCGCAATACCGATATTCTGGCTCCGATGTATCCGTCGTGGGAATCAATGGTAGCCAATGCAAAGACAGATCTGGGGCGCCCATACATCATGTGCGAATACGCACACGCTATGGGAAACAGTATGGGGAACTTTCAGGAATACTGGGATGTGATGCGCAGCAGTAAGAATATGCAGGGCGGTTTCATCTGGGAGTGGTACAATCATGGATATCCGGCAAAAGACGATCAAGGACGCTTTTTCTGGGCATACGGAGGTGATCTCGGCGGCTACAATATGGTAAATGACGGTAATTTCTGTATGGACGGAATTATAAGTCCCGATCAGAACTATTTGCCGCATACACATATAGTGAAGAAAGTATATCAGAACATACTGTTCAAAGCCAAAGATCTGGATAACGGAATTATCACAGTCGTTAACGATTTTCAGTTTACAGACCTTACTGATGATAACTATTCGTATATGTGGGTATTGCTCAGAAATGGTGAGCCCGAAGGAAAAGGCAGTTTCACAGTACTGGCTCCTGCCGGATCACAAAAAGATGTGAAGCTGAATCTGCCACAGATGAAAAAACAGGCAGGGGTGGAATATTACCTACAGGTATTTGCCTATAATAAAGCAGAAACTCCGTTCCTGAAAAAAGACTTTGAAGTAGCACGTGAAGAGTTTGCATTTGGAACGAATAACTATTTTATAACTGATAATGGTTCAGGTTCACTCGATATATCGAAGACAGCCGATAAGGTTGTTGTAAAATCGGGAACACTGGTCTATGAATTTGCCGTTAATAACCAACGGCGCGGACTCGAACGTTATACTGATGATGGTAGGAATGTACTTAACGATCTGCCGCATCTTAACTTCTGGCGTGCCCCTACCGATAACGATTTCGGATCGTGGGATCAGTACAATATGCGCTTATGGTCGGTTGCTAACATGCACGTCAAATACACCTATCTGGGCGATGAAGAGAAGAACGGAGGTATTTCGTTTAAATATGAATGCAAACTTCAGGGGATCGAGGCTAAAGTAATGATGACATATACTGTGAACAAAGATGGTAGCCTCACTATAGACGCTGCTTACAAAGCCTTGTCTGACGACCTGCCCGAGATAATGCGCTTTGGTATGGCACTGACTTTGCCGAAAAGCTATAATGACTTTACGTGGTATGGTCGTGGCCCTCACGAAAACTATATAGACCGCAATGCCGACACCTTTATGGGAATATGGCAGGGTAAGGTAGAAGAACAGGCGTTTGCTTACTATCGTCCACAGGAGACAGGTAACAAAACAGATGTAAGATGGCTTACCTTGAAGAACAAGGATGGAAAAGGTATTCGTGTCAGTGGGGCACAACCGTTATCGGTAAGTGCCACTAATCTTCGTCCTGAAGACTTAGATCCCGGAACTACCAAGAAGCAGCAGCATTGGTCGGATGTGATGCCACGCAATGAGGTTGTACTATGTGTCGACCTCTTTCAACGTGGTGTTGCCGGACGGGATTCATGGGGTGCAAAGCCGCTGGATAAGTATCGCTTTCACGATAAAGAATACAGATACAGCTATACGATAAGCCGTATCAGATAGATACAGATCGAGAAGTTATAATGAGAAGGGGGTGGCTAACTTATGAGCCACCCCCGGCTTACGATGAGTGGATACGGCATTTCCCCGCAGCATATCTAGTGTCGGTTGGCACAGTCCTTCTGTCTTTATTAGAGGATTCTGCGATAAGAGGATGAAAAGTGAATAGATTTATCTATAATATATCAATGTGCTAATTAGGTGATGTGCTTATATGCCAATGATAGTGATCTTTGAATTTGATGTAAAATGTGTAAGAGTTGTCAGGTTTTAGTTAAAAAACAGTCGTGATGTCGTAGGGGCGAATCCATGTGTTCACCCGAAAATCATATAAGCGGGCAGGCACACAGGTCTGCCCCTACGAGAGAAAAAAGAGAAATTGTGACGCAATTGGCGGAGCCTTTTAAACTAGCAAGTCAGTGGACTAAAAACTAGTGCACTAGATTATAGAGTTCTAGTATACTAGAGAAAGGAAAATTTAGTAACTTGTAACTGTTAAATTTGAGCGAAAATTAATATCAAAAGAGGATCTTCTATTATTGAAAGAAAGCCTGATTTCTATAATTGATTGGGGAAAGAATACAATGATGTACGACTTTTTGGATAAGAATAGTTCCTTTTTCCTCTCTACGTTGAATATTACTTCCATTACGATTTATTCCAAATATGACGAAGTAGAAGAAACTGCTGTATGGAGTTTTTCTCCAAATCCTATCTATCTGAATAATAAGACTGTTTGCGCTACTCATAAAAAATGGCTTTATTCATCAGTCTATCATACGAACAGGTTTATTGCAGTTCATCTTTATGTTTGATACTTTTGACTCTGAAATAATCGAAGTCTACATATCCGCCGGTTTGTTTAGTCGCATAATTGAATAAGGCAAAACGGTAACCCATAAAGTGGGATAGAGTGTATGCCATTTTCAGTGGAGTCCCTATAGGCTTCCAATTTTTTCCATCAAAGCTGTAGTAGAAATATGCTTTGTCAGTAAGATCTCTGAAATCAGCTTCGACTTTGAAATAGACCTTTTTGCCTTTTAGGGGAATAGTTTCCAGTTCTTCGTAATTCTCTGTCTCCTTACTGCTCTTTTGAGCATTTCCGGCAAAAATGAATTTCTTACCATTCTCCATTTTCACGCCGACAACACCATACCTTTCTTGCAAAAGACCCAATCCTGCAAAATCACCGTCTTTCATTTTGTTTATGTCTATTGCTATTTCTCCTGAACACTGTGGTCCGAATGTACGCTGCGTTAATGTATTCTTAGCCTGGGTAAAACTCTTGTCTAACCTGGATGTTTTCAAGCGAAGGTAGCCGGGGCGTTCTTTTACAGACCAATGGTTATTATCCGGATTGTGATTCCATTGCCATACTAAAGGTAAATCCCGGTCACCCGATTTTCTGATAAATTCATCGGACGCAACAATCTGAGGAATAGAAGGCTGATTGGCTTCTATATCTAAAACATCGGGGACACGTCCATTATTACCGAATACAGGCCATCCATTTTCCCATTTCATCGGAACAATGTATGGTATGCGTCCTACAGAACCATAGTCGCGAAAGAAATAACCATACCATTTCCCGTCAGGAGTATCAATGAACCCACCTTGGGCTACACCTTTGTCCTCAAGGACTACTTTACCTTCATATGGTCCCATAATGTTATCGGCTCGATAGAGTAAAACGGTGCGCATACTATTCTTCGGCCACGAAATAAGGAAAATATAGTATTTCCCATTTACCTTGAACATTTGGGCTCCTTCGGCGGGAAGCCCTCTTTCCTTTCCTGTAATAGCATCGGCATTTTCAATAAGCAATCTCGTAGTTTCTTCCTTGATACCGTTTAAATCTTCTTTCATCTCTCTGATGCTGATCCTGCCGCCACAGCTAATCATATAGGCTTTGCCATCATCATCGAAGAAAAGCGAATGGTCGTGTATCTTAGGTTGATATGATATTTTCTTCCATGGCGTTTTTTCCGGATTATCCGTATAGAAAAGATAGTTGAGGTTGCTGTTGTTAGAAAAAGTGGAAACATAGAAAACACCATTATGATAGCGGATACTGCTTGCCCATGTGCCACCCCCATAAGCATTTTTACCATTTAGCAATTTGAAAGCATCTATATCGCCCAACGTCTCATAAGCATAGCTGACAATTTCCCAATCGATAAGGTTTTTTGATCTCATGATAGGAACACCGGGATTCATGTGCATCGTGGTGCTGCTCATATAATATGTATCGCCTACCCTTATCATCGACATATCAGGCACATCAGCGAAGATAACCGGATTGTGTGCTTTCTGTGCATATGTATGCACTGGCAAGCATATGTAAATGCTGATTATGAGTATTTTAAATATTGTATTCATTATGATTGTTTTATATTATATCAATGATATTAATTAAAGGCTTATTCTTTACATAATACTACTATTGCCTCTCCCGAATATTTCACAATCTTAGATGGCAAAGACTTGGTAAATCCTGTTCCTGATTCAGGCTTAACTATAACGATATTAAATGTCATATCTTTTTGCATTCCGGAAAACTCCCCTTCTCTTTTTGTTATTTCAAGCTTCTGTTCAACATCATTCCATATGAAGCTAAAAGTACTGAATTTACCTTTTTCATAATTATAGTTGTCTCCTTCATCCTCATATATCGTAAATCTGGCATCTGCCCCCCTATATATCCTGATTTCGTAAGGCTCATCTGCCTTCTCTGATGTATATTGCTTTTCATCGCCTAATGGTATGATAGATCCGGCTTTTACATATAGCGGTGTCTTTTTTATGTCTACTTCGGTATCTATTACTTGTCCTCCCTTTATTTTTTTTCCATTCCAAAAATCGAACCATCCGGCTTCGTATTCCGGTAGATAGACATTCCATTTATTAACTGCCGGTTCTGTAACAGGGGCGACAAGTAATGACGGACCAAACATAAACTGATGGCGTTGCTCCAAAGCTTTCTTATCGGAAGGGAAGTCCATAACCAAAGGGCGCATCAATGTGTAACCGTCAAAAGAAACATTAGCCGAAACAGAATATATATAAGGTAACATCCTATAACGGAACTTCAAGTACTGAGAAGTTATGTCCTCTACATCTTTTCCATATCTCCACAGTTCTGTATTACTCATATAACCATGAGTACGCATTAATGGGAAGAAAGTTGCAGCCTGTAGCCATCGTATAAATTGCTCGTGATATTCCTTGTTGGTGTATTGGTCACCGGGTCTGAAAAAGCCTCCTGCATCATAAGTCCACCAAGGCAGACCTGTAGCCATTTGCCCTAATCCTCCCGCAATTTGGCGTCGCAGGGTTTCCCAGTCGTGACCAACATCTCCTGACCATGTTGCAGCAGCATATCGTTGCATGCCCGAAAACCCACTGCGAGTAAATATCATTGCCCTACGTTTTTCAGGATCATCTTTGCGTAATCCTTCGTATATGGTTTTGCTTACATAGAGAGGATAAATATTACGGAATAGTTCACCCGGAGTCTGCCCATTATTTATCCGCTTATTCTGTAAATCATCATTCTCCGGCTCGGTAGCATCCTGCCACCAGGCATCAATTTTGTATGGTTGTAATAATTTTTCATTGAAGTTTTTCCAATAAAACTGAGCAGCTTCAGGATTAAAGAAATCAATCCAGTCACTTTCCGGAATATAGTAGCCATTATCTGACATTAGTTTCCCAACCTCCGAGTTTTTATCTATTTTTGACCAAACTGATATCATCAGGCGGATATTCATGTCATGTAATTCGTTTACCATCTGTGATGGGGCAGGGTAGAGGTCTTCGTCAAAGCGCATCGCATTCCAACCGTGCTTACCCCAATATTGCCAATCCTGTACAATCATATCAATAGGTAATCCGCGTTCGCGAAATTCCCGCGCATTTTCAAGTAATTCGTCTTGTGTATGGTAACGCTCCCGACAATGGATATATCCTAAAGCCCATAGTGGCATCATTGGTGCTGCTCCTGTCAATTCCCTATAACTGGCAATGACCTCGTCTCCCGTACCTGCAAATACAGTATAATCCAGAGCCTGTGCTACAGGCGAACTTAATACTGTTTCGTCAGATACGAGGCGCCAATAGATTACAGGCTTATCATTGTCTACTCCTTCTACAACTATATTATGTTTACCTGCCGACAAATCTACAATAACTGACGTTGTAGGTGGAAGCCATGTATTATTTATATTGATGACATTCTTGCCATCTATTGAAAGAAAATGCTTTCTCGCCATTTTCTGCCCTACATCCAGCAATAATGAATATTGTCCGGCAGAAGGAATATCCATGCTTGCAGTAAAGGTATTCATGTTGCGTGTTTCCTTCTTGTTTCCGGTGGTACTTGTAGCATCTACAGTCACAGTCTCTCCTTTTTCGGCGGTCTGGTTCAATTCTACAAAATCAGTAGCAGGATTGAAATCGGTGAGGCCATAGTTGTTCCACAACAGGCCATAGCCTTTATTAGATAATATGAAAGGTATAGAAATTTGGGTATTTACCTGTGTAAGACGACGTGTCAGTCCTCTGATATTTAAATAACCATCCTGAAATTGTCCGGTACCATACAAATACTCGTCTTCGGGGGAAAGGAAATATTGTTCTGCTTTATAGGTAGGTTCTCCTTGTATTGTAGTATTTTCAATCAGACGTCCTCCGGCTTTTTCCTGTAAAATAACAAGACCATTTTTGTCCTTGAATGTAAGTGCTTCCGTTTTTTTATCGAATATGACAGATATGTTATCCAGCGTCATCACAATCTCATCCGAGCTTTCTTTTACCTGATATGGAGGAACAGGTAATTCTTCTGTGTAAATCAATTCCTCCAGGAATGCAGTTCCGGGCTTAGCGTATTTAACGCGGACAGAGGAAGAGTTTAAGGGAATGATGGAAAGACTCCCTTCACTTAATTCTAATGTAATCCCCTTACCTGTATCATAGTTATAAGCAGAGTTACATGAAAGTGATAGTGACATTGTAACCAATATCATTAAATAAAAAATAGATTTCATGACTTTACATTCAATATTATTATCTGATTAAGACTTATTTAGTATTATCTACTTTATACAAGGACAACATCTGTTTTGCATAACGCTTGCCTAATTCTCTGTAGCCTTCTGCGCTAAAATGCAGACGGTCTTCGATGCCCTTACAGCTATCGGATGGGATAACATATGTATTTGGTATAACATCAGGCAATGTCCTGATTATTTCATTCATCCCTGCACAAGCTCCATTCTGGTCTGTGTTAACGAGTTCGCCTGCCAGTAAAGGTATAGAGTTCGCCTCAAGATTTATATCTTTCAGAAGATTGTTATATACGATCTTTACTTTCTGAGGCCAGTCCTGTTCGCCTGAATTTGATTCACCCTGATGCAATAATATTCCTTTTATGATTCCTCCTTCTGCCTGCGCCTGATTAGCCAAGTCGACTAACCGCTGGTAAGGATTGCCATCATATTCTTTTACCATATTCTTCAACCAGTCCGGAGAAGTTTCTACATATGACTCATAATTATCTTTATCGAACAACTCTATCCGGCAACCGCCAACAGAAACATTGATTATCCCTACTTTGATATTCTCAGGGAGATTTGCAACCATTGTCCGTCCAAAATAATCGGCAGGAGAGAGGCCTGTATGGCAACGTACAAGCGGAGGTATTGCTGTACGCCATTGTCCCTTCACCCGCGCTGAATCACAATCAACAGCCTGCAAAACCATAAAACGTTCGTCAACACCAATCGAGTCCTGCGCTTCTGCTTTTGCATTTCCTTCCATGTTCGATTGTCCAAAGCACAGGAAGATATGTAACTCTTCCTCTGCTTTTTTTTCAGAGCATCCTGTGCAGAAGATTCCCAATGAAAAAACGATGGAAAATATTAAAACGTAAATAGTGGAAGAGATTTTTGTTGTCATAATGTTTTAATAAATAAGATTATAGATCATTTAATACAAATCCACCATTAGGTTGTAATGTAATTTCGGTGATTCCCTTATTATCGATATTTATATCTTTAGTATAAGTATTTCTGTTCTTATCATCACCTATAAGTTGTACTTTCTTCCCTTTCAGCATCGGAACATTCAGTTTAAGTTGAAGAGGCTCTTTTTGTGCATTTACACCTGCTATATACCACTTATCGGCATGGCGACGAGCCAAGACAGCATATTTGCCAGGATAACCGTCTATCAAAATGGTCTCATCCCACGTAGTAGGTACTTTACGCATAAAGTCTATTTCGAACTTGGGAACATCTGTCATATTATTTGGTGTAAGGGCAAACATCTGTACCGGATTCTGAAACAGTATAGCTGTAGCCAATTGGAAGGCATCTGTTGTCAAACGTTCTTGTCCTTCTTTATTTCCTTTGTTCAGGTATTTGTTTAGTAAAACTCCACCAAATTCCATAGAGCCTACAGCATTGCGGATAAACGGATGCAGAGATGCGAAGAAGGATTCATTCTTTCTCACATCTTCCGAAAAGATCAACATTTCGGAAGCCAATACTGCTTCACTTCCAACATAATTCGGATACATGCGCTCCCAACCACGAGGCAGGGTACATCCATGAAAAATAATCATCAGTCCGTAATCATTGGCATCGGAGAGGATATCCTCATACAGGCGCATAGTTTCCTGCTTATCACCTCCGAAGAAATCTACTTTCAATCCTTTAACGCCGGCCTCTTTCAACCATTTCATCTCTTTTTTTCGGGCTATAGATGTGTTCATCTTGTTTCTAGGGCCTTGAGGAGCATCGTTGAAACTACCATTGGAATTGTACCATAAGAATACATCCACATTCTTGGAATTTGCATATTCTATCAGTTTCTTCATCTTGTCATAACCAATGTTATCATCCCACAAAGCATCGATCAAAATATATTCATAACCCATTTCTGAGGCAAGATCGATATATTTCACCTGATCGTCCCAATTCATACTTGCATCTTGCCACACAATCCAGCTCCATGTCCCTTTTCCATATTTATAGTTTTTCGATGGTTCGTACAGTGGCTCTACAACATCGAATGGAATGGTGGTTTCTACTATCGGCTTTAAATTTTCGCCAACAGTGATTGTCCGCCAAGGAGTTGCTCCGGGTAGGCTTAACTGAGCACCAGAACTTCCGAAACCATTATTCTCTCCCGGATTTGGATATTCAACGGTGTATATGCCATCGTTATAAGCACTCAGATGTGAACTACAGTACAAGCTTCTTACCCCTGTTTCGGATAGTAAAATCCATCCATTCTCTCCTATACGAAAAAGTCCGGGAAACACATATCCGGTATTTGACTTGGTATCTTTCACCGGTACATCAGACTGGTAACCCGACTCATAGCTTGGAGAAGTGCGGGCGAAACCTTTCATTGGATCCATCATATAAGACAGAAAGGCGGTAGCATACGAAGGGAAGCGATAGCCCGTAGCCTCTTTTTCTACCACACATGCCATACGATCTCCCCATGCAGGAAGTTCGTAGCGGAAAGCAATATCATTGTTACTAACCTGAAAAAGGATGGACATTTGTCTTTTTTCGGTATTTTGAAATGTATATTTTAATGTATTTGCCTCGTAATTTATCTGAGAACGTTTGATTTTATCTTGTGTATAGACTCTACTCGTTTTATTTTCAGACTTTTCAATAAATGACAGACCGGAACTGAAATCACCCTCATTTGTTTGTAATCCTAATGGTGATTTTTCGAGCATTACCTTTCCTTTATAATTTACTGTGTATCGTAATTTACCACCTTCAATGGATAACTCTAAACTCAGTTGTTTGTCCGGACTTATTACTATGGCATCTTGCGAATAAATAGGGAGGAATGGTGCTATAGAACAAAAAGATAAAATTAATAATGTAAGAAATCTCATAATGATTTTTATTTGGTTTATTGTAGAATACCTGTTAGATTAGTTTTAAATCAAATGTTACAAATTTGACTCGCCTTCGCTTCGTCGATTTTCAATTGGCTAACGCCGAACGCTGTTTCTTCGCCCTACAGGCAGTTACGAGTTACAAGAGCTTTTCTTTGCGCCTTTGCGTGAGAACTATTTTAACTAAAACCTGACAAACATTACAGGTCTTTTTTATTTATCACATTACCATAGCCAATTTTCAGCTTATTATTTATCCTATAGATAAAGTTTTTGCTAATTTATGAATAACGGCCTATATATCAAACTTAACCGAAATGATACTTTTTGCCGGTAATGCTACTGTTGCAGATTTTTTATCAGAGCTAAAAGCGATATCTTTTTTCACCATGTTTTCATGTTCATATGTTTCTATTGCTCCGCAACTCTTAGCTGCAACCGGAATGTTTATTTTCAGTCCGCCTACAGTTGTATTTCCATTATTAATGATAACCAGAGTTATATCGTTCTGACCTGAATATGCAGTAATCAATATATCGCTGTTGTTTTCCAGCTTGCTCACCTGTATCCTCTGCCGCCCGTTTACATATTTAGCATAATGAGACATTATATAGCCATTTTTGAGAGTTTTACCTCCTTTTTCACTCAGGCTCCGGTCGTCATTATCACCTATCATACCATAGAAACGTTTCAGGTACCAGTAAACGTATGCGCTACAGTAGCCTTCCATACTCATGTGTATTTCTTTTCCCAGAGTTTCCAGGTTATAAGACCATTGGCGGAATTTCCATAAGGATTGGTTCGTTTCTTTTTCTCCGTCATTGAACAGGTGTTCTGTCATCCACCATGTTTTTCCGGAATTTTTTAGTTTCTTATCATATAGTCCGCAGATATAGTCATGCCTGTTCTTTACATAGCCATTTGTTAAATCGGTAAAACCCTGATACAAATGTCCTGCTAATATATCTGTTTTTTCAAAAGCCTCAGCGTCATTCAGTATTGGATCTGTATATTCCGACTGCATGCCGCAGGCTTCGGGAGACATAAGTTTTACCCCTGTCGCTCTTATCTGGTCTCCGTATGCTTTTACAAAGTCTACAACCTCTTGCGGATACCAGAATGTAAATTCCATATCTGGCTCATTTTGTACAGAGATAGCGTATATATTTACTCCATTGTTCTTCATGTAGTTGATATACTTCACCAGATGGTCGGCGTAGACCTGATAATTTTCCTTTTTCAGATGCTTGTATTCTTTGTTATTCACTATGATTGTCTCCGATAAGGCATCTGTACAATCCCATGGACAGGCAAAGATAGTTGCTCCATACTGTTGTGCCAGTTTTGCACCCTTAATGTCTGCTGCCCAATCTGATTCGTTTGGATAAACCATCAGGCGGAGTATATTATACCCTAAGCCATCGGGGCTGTACATTTTAGTGATCTCCTCTTCTGATATCAGATTACCTCTGAGCCATATTACAGGATTATACATACCTCCAAAGCCGACCACATGCTGATAGCGAACCTGAGGATTTACAGTTATTTCTTCCGGAACCGAACCTCCTTGCTTTATTGTAATTTTCTCTCGGTTGCCTCTTTTTTTATCTGTAATAAAAATATCCTGGCTACGACTGGTCGCTAACAGGTTTGCTGAATATTTAATAGTAATATTCGTCTTGTTCTTATAATCGGATTTACCTCCTTTTGATGGAGTTATATTTGTAATAAAGCCATCTTCTGCGGTTGTTATCTCCCATTCAGAATAAGCCCATTCAGCAGTTATAACTTTCTGCCCCGATTCATTAGGCACCGAAATGTCCGATTCTGTAAATTTGCAGAAAGAATCAACTTCATAGTTATTGTCATCATCACTGCTACAACTGATCAACATGCAGGATAAAAGAGTTAATACGCTTAATATTTTTTTCATGGTATGTTTTAAAGTCATAATATTATTAACAATAATAAGTACAAGGGCGAACCTGTTTCCGCCCTTGTTGAAAAAACTGAAACCTTTACCTAAAACCCAAGTAAGTATCTATTTATCTAAACCTTCTATTGTCTTAATCGTTCCGTCAGGGTTATATTCCAATTCCGTTACTTTCAGGCTGCGAAGCCATGTTTTGCCATCAGATGGGACACAGTCGTGATGAAACAGATACCATTTACCTTTATACTCAGCTATAGAATGGTGTGTAGTCCAGCCCACTACAGGGGTAAGTATCACTCCCTGATAAACGAATGGTCCGTAAGGATTGTCACCGATTGCATAACAGATATTGTGAGTGTCGCCTGTGGAATATGAGAAATAGTATTTACCGTTGTATTTATGCAGCCACGATGCTTCGAAAAAGCGTTTTTCTGTATCACCCTGTGTCAACGGTTTCCCATCTTTATCCAGAATTACCACATCGCGCGGCTCTTCTGCAAATTCGAGCATATTATCGCTCAATCGGACTATTTTTGCACATAAAGCCGGCTCGTTATCGGCAGGGAAAGCAGCACATTCCAATGCTTTATTATTGCGGTAGCGCTGAAGCTGTCCACCCCAAATGCCACCAAAATACATATAGTATTCTCCGTTTTCTTCAAATATGCAGGTATCTATACTATAGCTACCCGGCATCGGATGCTTCTCGGGAATGAATGGCCCGTAAGGTTTATCGCTTATAGCAACCCCGATACGGAATATATCGTTACGGTCTTTCAAAGGGAAGTACATATAATATTTACCATTTTTGTGAGTGACATCGCAATCCCATAACTGGCGGCCAGCCCAAGGGATATCTTCTACAGACAATACCACCCCATGATCTGTGACTTCTCCGTTTTCTACGTCATCTAAAGAAAGGACGTGGTAGTCTTTCATATTGAAATGGTCTCCGTTATCGTTTTCAGGTACTCTGCTCTCCCAGTCGTGGGAAGGGTAGATGTAAAGCCTGCCATCGAATATGTGAACAGATGGGTCGGCCATGTAATCCTTTGGAAGTAAATATCTTGATTTTTTCATGAATGTTTATATTTTTAAGTTAATTCTTTTTGCTATTCTCTGTTTCTACCATATTATTTGCCAGATCAATTATTTGCTGTACTACTGGCTTTGCCTCGTGTTGTCTGTCAAATAAAAGAGGATAATCTGTCCGTCCATACATAGGAAAATTATTTTTCCAGGAATCCTTATCAGTTACTCCCCATAAGGTTACTCGACTGATCTTCTCTTTATTTTTCAGAAACAGCTTGAAGAAGCTGGCCATCCTTTCCGTCCATGCCGTTGCTACCGAGTCCGGCAATCCATTTGTATATGGATTCATTTCCTGGCGGTAAGTTTCAATCTCCGAGATATTAGCACCTACATTTTTACGGGGTGAAGGCAATGCGCTCAGTTCGAATTCTGTGATCATTGCTTTTACTCCTGCATTAGCATAAGCATCTACTGCTGCCTGATATTCTTCAAGACTGGGACCATCCATAGCAATATGTCCCTGCATTCCTACACCGTCGATACGTATCCCTCTTTCTTTTAACGATTTCACCATCTTAACAATGGTTTCACGTTTTCCGACGTGCCATTCATTATAGTCGTTGTAATACAATTCAGTATCAGGATCAGCTTCATGTGCATACTGAAAAGCCAAAGGTATAAACTCTTCTCCCAGTATTTCATAGAACTTACTCTTGCGGTAAGAACCGTCTTCCATAATCGCTTCATTGACTACATCCCAACCTTTTATGCGACCTTTATAACGGGATACAACTGTCGTTATATGGGTTTTCATACGAGCTTTAAGGATTTCCGGTGATACGTTCTTCCCTTTGTCGTCTGTGAAAAACCATCCGGGAGCCTGTGAATGCCATATCAGGCAGTGCCCTGTAATAAACATGTTGTTTTTCTCCCCAAATTCAACAAATTTATCAGCGTCATCAAAGAAAAACTCTCCTTCTTTAGGTTGCAAGAACATACTTTTCATACAGTTCTCGGCAACGATAGCATCAAATTGTTTTTTTACAATGTCTATTGAAGCTGAATCTTTTCCATGTATCTGGTTCAGATTTAATGCTGTCCCGATGTAAAACTTACCATTTAACGCACCTGTCAAAGTAGGTTCTTTCTTCTCATCGCCGGCTTTTGCCTGTGAGCATCCGGCTATTGCTACCATAAGGCAAAAAGAGAAAAGGGATAAATAAATTAGATTTTTCATGTTTATATTTTGTTATTTATATCTATAGATCAGCCTTTCATATGCCTTTCTTCAATTTCTTTATTTATTTTATCTATTACATCATCCTCCAGTTCATATCTGGAAATAATGAACATAGCTAAGACCAATAATATAGCCGGAATTACAGCTACCAGCCATAAGATGCCTTGTTCGGCAAAGGCCGATTGTGTAACCTGATTATCCTTGTCGAAGCCCACGAAAGCCAGTACCAGACCGGGAACAACTCCACCAAGTGCCATACCTGCTTTATAGAAAATACCTGTAAGGGCATTGACAATACCAGAGATTCTTTTTCCTGTAGTATGTTCTCCGTAAGAGATAACTTCGGGAACTAGTGCCCACATATAACCAGTAGCAACAATTATACCTGTAGACTTGATAAACTGGGCTACAAATACCAGCCAGACCTGTGTCTTGAGAGCCGGTATCACTGAGATTGCATAGAGTAATGCCATTCCGGCAATAGCGACGGAGAGGAAAACATAGAACATACGCTTTTTGCCTATCTTGCGTTTTATGGCTGGCACCATCGGCATAAAGATAAATGCAGGGATAGAGCCTAGAGCCATAAAATAGGGCAGCATATCGGGTGATTGCACATTATAAATCATATAATACGACCCTGCCGAGTTGCCTATTGCCATCATGGCAAAAGCAGTGATAAAGAAGAATGCCAATATACGCAGGGGACGGTTATGTTTGAATTCCATCCACAGGTCGGATACCTTTACATCTTCGGTTTCTTTTTCGTCCATCACTACCCGTTCTTTGGTCTGGGTATAGCAGAAAATAAGCAGAGCCAATCCTACAATTGCATAGATCGTCATAGTAATGAACCACGCGTTTCCGGCTTCAGGGGAATTGATCTTTCCATCGGGGGAAAGAGCCTTTACGATAATTGGAATACCATAAGCTACAGCCAAACCGCCCAGATTAGCAAGGAACATTCGGGTAGACGTAAGTTTTGTGATTTCGTCTGTGTCGCGGGTGAGCGAAGCATTGAGTGCCCCGTATGGAACGTTTATCAACGTATAGCACATCGACAAACCCACATAGGTGATATAGGCATAAACCAATGAACCCGAGAAACCATTCCAGAAACAAAGGATAGCGAATCCTGTAAGCGGGATACCTCCCAAAACGAGATAGGAGCGGTATTTGCCTAGCTTAGGATTATGTTTATCTACAAATGCTCCGACTATCGGATCCCAGATGACATCTACAATCCGCACGATAAGGAACATAACTCCTGCGGCGGCGGCAGATATGCCGAAAACATTGGTGTAGAATATAAGCAGATACATCGATACCGTCTGATAAATAAGGTTCTGGGCTAAATCGCCCGAACCGAAACCGATACGCTGTATTGCCGACAGTTTGTAGAAACCTTTTGATTCTGTTGCTGTTTGTGATGTTGAGTCCATTGTATTTTGTTTTTGCTATATTATTATTTTCCAATTACAGTATCACCAACGGTAAGTCTGTGTTTATATAAATTGGCTTTACCCTTACTCTGATATCCTTCGACACAGAATGCTACTTCATATATTTTTCCAAGTTTCATACCCATTTTTTCCCAGACTTTAAAGTGTTCGCTAACGGGAATAGTTCCCTCCGTTTTTTTATTGGTGCGCACGCTCCAATATTGCTGGAAAGTGGTGTCACCTTCTATGGAAGGCTGTTCTACACGCGTGGTTTCGTATATGTCATACATGCTGCCACCAATCTCTACAGTACCTTTAGGCTCAGCCCCGGGCGGACGCCAACTACCCCAAGCCTCGACGATATAAAACTCTACAAGCGGATCAACCGACCAGCCATAAACACATAGATATGAATTGCCATCCGGCTGATAATCGCAACTATAATCGAGGAAAATAGTGCCGATTTGGTCATGGGTTTTGGTACTGTCAAACTTTTTGCCTGTACGAAACAAAGCATTGTTGATATTATCCCAGTTACATTCAAATGCACCACCTTCCTTCAAAATCATGCTAACATCTCCTTTATCATGCCAGAGTTCGTAGCCGAAGCCGTCATGCATCCCGGATTTATTACTTATAATGGTGTCGGAATATTCTGCCTGAAATGGTGAAGCGAACAGACCTTCTTTATTTTTTAAATTTGCACCCTGCGGGTTGTCAGCCCACGCATATCGGACTGATAGGGGTTGTTGTATCCGGTTACTCCAGACTTTTACCTTATTCGGTTCTATTACTACAGCATCAGCCCACACATATTTCTTGTCAGCTCCTGCAAGCATGAAGCCATTAAGTATTTCGTTAGAGTACAGACCTGAACCGACTGACACGAATGTGAGGACGATACTATTCTCGTCTATCTTTACACCTTCAAGCTGAGGGCCTGTGCTAACGATGTCTTTATCTCCATAAGCCACACGTTGTGCTTCCATTGCCAAAAGACGGCCGACATCTTTCTTGTTTTGCGGATGGATATCGTTCCACTCACCTAAACCGAGTGTTACAGCCATACCTGTATATGGCAGCTTTAGTGCCAAGCGTTGAGCTTCTCTTAGTTCAGCCAGACCGCTTTCAGACGGGTATCTGGATGGTTTATTTAGTTCGGGAAGTTGTGCATATATGAAAGGCAACTCCGGTTCGTTCCGTTGTGCTCTCCAGTCTTGAATCAAATCCTGAAACAATCTTGTGTATTCTTTTGCTCTTCCGGCGTTAGACTCTCCCTGATACCAGATCACTCCTTTTATTTTGTAGTTTGTAAGGGGTGCAATCATGCCATTGTACAAGCCCATCGGTTTATACTGGAAAGCTGTGCCGGCCGGCGATGGGGGAAGTTCTGCACCTACACGGTATTTCCAGATGCCTGTCAGGTCAATTTCTTTATTGTCGAGTATTATTTTATAGGGTTTGTCTTCTTTTATTCCTCCCCATTCGTTAGTAACAATTCTAATAGCAACAGTATTCTTGCCTTCTTTCAGCACTCCCTGAGGCACTTTATATATGCGGGGAGGGTATTGGTAACCTGTTGTGCCTACAAACTTTCCGTTTACAAAGGCTGAATCGGAATCGATGATATAGCCTAAGCGAAGGGTTGCAGACTTACCTGTATCTTCTTTTGATACATTAAATTCTTTGCGTAGCCAGAGGATACCTCTTTTTATATCTACTCCTTTTTCTTTCCACATACCGGGAAGGTAATAATCTTTCCATCCGGATATGTCAATGTTTTCTTTATGCCATTTGCTGATACCTTTATCTGCATGTAGCATTCCCATATACCACTCATGGTTTTTCTTTTGTTCCTGTTTGCGTGTTTCTTCTATAAAGCCCGTATCTGCACATCTTTTTGCTTCGGCTTCAAATGAAGGGTATTTCTTTAGTGTTTCTGCACTTATCCAAGCTTCGGCAGGTGTGCCCCCAATAGCTGTACTAAGAATACCGATTGGAACTTTATATTTATCATGCAGGTCTTTTGCAAAGAAGTAGGCTGTCGCTGAAAACTCCATGATATTTGCCGGAGTAACGGGTTTCCATTCGCCGCTCTTACAATCGGATTCTGCTTCGTTGAAATTGTAGTGCATTGGTACTCTGAAAAAGCGGATATGCGGGTTGTTCGCATTTTTTACTTCATCAGCAAACAAGTCTAGTGTGCGCCTGATGGGCAGTTCCATATTAGATTGTCCGGAAGAAAGCCAAATATCGCCGAACAGGATGTCTTTGATGGTTATGTTATTCACTTGTATTTCATAAGTGCCACCCCCTGCTTGTTGTGCAGGTAAAGTTACCGACCAATTACCAGTCTTGTCGGCTTTGGTCTTATATGTTTTACCAAGAAATGTAACAGTTATGTTTTCTGAGGCATCAGCCCAACCCCATATTTTTACTGGCTGGTCGCGCTGGAGAATCATCCCGTCAGAAACCAATTTTGGCAACCTTACTTTTGCTTCCGATTGTAAGGCGAAACTCAAGAATAATATTGCTATTAAGCTAAGCTTTAATATCTTGTTGTGTCTTTGCATATGGCTTTTCATGGATTTGATTTTATCAATAATTCCGGAGGGTGACCCCTCCGAAATTATCAATTATATTTACTTCATTGCGTGGTTGCTAGTAGCATATAATCCTATACATACCCCTACAAAGCCTCCGGATTTCTCTGTACTCAGATTTGAAGCATCGGCATCAGATACCAGTTTTTTCCAGTCGACACCGTCGAAGCTATACAGGAAGTCACAATAACGCCCTTTTCCTTCTATTTTAAGTTTTACAGGTGATGCCTGATCTTTCTTGTCTATAGGAATAGTAGCCATTACTTTTTTATCTTTTTCCATACGGTAAACAACAAGAGATTCTTTTCCGTCCAAGATTGTTTTTCCAAACAGGAACTGATTTTCTTCTTTTTGAAATAGAGTAAATCCTGCAAAATCATTTGATGTTTTCGGAGTATATTCCAATTGTGTTTCAGCAGCAAAGTTTGTATGCTGTTGACGACGTAGGACTACCGATGGCGATTTCTTCTCTTCTATACTAATCGCTAATGGAGTTATATTCAGCTTTCCGTCTTTGATCGTATAAAAATCTTGTTTCGGAGTGCGGATAAATATCCAGGAATAGTCTAGTTTAGCATCGTTAAACTCCTGATTGTAAACAAAATTGCCGGTCAGGTATTTAGCTTCGCCTGTTAAACCTTTCTTATCTGCTACAGTCGGAATCTGCTGACCTTTTGGAAGAATGATTGGAAATTCGTTTTCCCATTTAACCGGAAGAAGGAATGTCTCGCGACCTGTGTTAAACAGACCTCCTTCATAAGGACGTGATGCCAGAAATACTGCCCACCAATCACCTTCCGGAGTCTGAACCATGTCAGCATGTCCTGCACAGGTAATTTTATTTTCCCGGTTTTCGGGCAGATCTCTCTGAGTCAAGATTGGATTGTGTGCAGCCGGTTTAAATGGTCCCATCGGGTTGTTGCTGCGGAATATCACTTCCGAATGCCAGCCTCCTGTACCTCCTTCTGCGCACATCAGGTAGTAATATCCGTTTATCTTGTAAAGATGCGGAGCTTCTATCCATATTGGTTTTTGAGAAATATCGACACCTCCGTCAACAACAATTTTGCTCGAGTTGGGAACAACTTTGTCATTCTCCACATCAAATTCCCATATCTTAATAACCCTGTGTCCTTCATATAATGCTTTCCCTTCGTCCGGAGCATCATTGTGAACGATATATCCTTTTCCGTTTTCATCGAAATAGAAAGACGGATCTATACCTTGAACTTCCGGTAATAGGATAGGATCGCTCCATCCTTTCATCGGGTCTTTTGTTTTTACATAAAAATTACCGATTCCCCAAGAGAATGTAGTAATCATGTAAAAAGTATCATTATAGGGATTGTATTCTATAGCCGGAGCAAAGATTCCCGCTGAGATTTCCTGACTTTCTACATTAAGCTGTGAAGGCCTGTCCAAAACGTGGCCTATCTGTTCCCAATTGACAAGGTCTTTACTGGTAAAAATAGGAACTCCCGGAAAGAAACTAAATGAAGAGTGGATAAGATAGTAAGTATCCCCTTTGCGACAAATAGATGGGTCGGGGTAAAAACCTGCTACTACAGGGTTGTTGTATTGGTTTTTAGGATCAATCTTTTTGTCGAACCATGCATCTTTTCCCTCGTATTTGTAGTAATCGAATCGTGCTGTTTTTTCTTTCGATTCAGATCCAGCTTCCTGACTATTTGTGCCATTAGTACAAGAAACTGATAGTGTAGTCGTTATTGCTGTAAATATAGCAGCAAATAATATCCATGTCCTTTTCATCAAAAATGATTTTTTTTTTTATAAAAAACTCTAATACTTTACTGGTTTTAGCAAAGTCTCAGATTCAATAACCAATGCTTGGAAACAGTCCCCCTTTTTGTAGGGGGGACTGACCCTAAAACAATTATTTACTAGTGTCTGTGGCAATTGTTTTGCCAGCCAGACCATTTGCAAATCCTCCGTATGCAGGTTTACGGTTATATCCGAGTGTCCAAAGGCCAATTGGCTCTCCACCTCTCCATGACGAACTTTCCGGACTATCCAGCGGGCTCCAGTGAGTGATTCCATAGCGTTGATTGGCAGGGATAAGCTCGAAGTATGCTTTCACTATTTCTTCATAGAACACACCCATTTCTTCTGCTTGCTCTCTGGTCAGGTCACTGGTTTTTACGTTCTCAGTTGTGCCCGGTATTCTATAGCCCATATCCAGTTCCGATACTTTTACCAGTTTTCCGGTTGCAGCCATATTGGTAAACATGTCTCTGATTCCCTGCATCGATGTTTCGTTGCAGGTCACGTGCATTTGTGTACCGATACCATCAACTTTCACGCCCTTATCTTTTTCTATCTTGTCGATATATGCGATAAGGCCATTACATTTTCTCTGATCCGGAGATTCTAATCCGTAATCATTTATAAATAGAATCAACTCATTCGGATTTCCGCCACTCTTTTCGTGATAATGACGGGCCAATTCGATAGCTCTTGCAGCATAATATTCTCCCAGATAATCCTGCCAGTAAAATTCATCTGCAGAAAGGTTATCTTTACCAATACCGGTTTTCAGTTTTGACGGATCCGGCCAATCATCCATAGGTTCATTTACTACATCCCATGCTTTAACAGAACCAACACAGGCTTCCATCATTCCTGCAATGAAAGTTTCGAGCGCCTTATCTATAAGTTCACGTTTTTCTTCATCCGGTCTCTCATTCCCTCCCTCCGGATTAACCCGGCATAATGATATGTTATCTATGTATATAGATCCTACATAGGTGCCAATATCGAGAAGGAAGCGATTCCTGTCACTTTCTGTAATAGTAGTTTCTAATTCTACTTCCGTCCAATCGGTAGTAATATTGAAAGGACCAAAACTATTAGCTGAATAATTAGATGTACTTTGTATTCCGGCTGTAATTGAAGCCGCGACTGTCCCTTTTACATTAAATTTCAGTTTGTAATCAGAATCCTTTGTCAAAGGTGTGGCAAAATCATAAGCAGTCTGAGCTTGCCAACCCTGTACAGCTGTAGGGTTTGTTATAACCAAAGCATATCCTGTATCGCCATTGCCTTCTCCGGCTGCCGATACTGCTATCGTTGGTGAACTACTACCCCAACATCCCCAACCATCAATGCTTCCGGCTTCGAAGTCTCCATTATTTATTATGCTAGGATCTAATGAAGAACCTCCTCCTGTACCATCATCATACTTTTTAAGGGTAATATTGTCAAAATAGTAATTAGTACCGGTCAACCCCAGATTGAAAGCGATAGCTCCGCATTCTGCCTGATCTTGAGATATTGTGACCTGCCTAGTGATGGTCTGCCATTGAGTGGTAGCACTGACCGGTCCGAAAAATACCCAGTGCTTATATTGCATTGGTTCTCTCTGAGCCTGATCGCTGAAGGTGGCAGGAGCATCGGCACGCACGTCCATACTAAGTTCATATATGTCGCCTGCTACTGTTTTGGGAGAGAATTTCAAATAGAGCTGACAATCCCAGTCGTTAGGACGGTTTTCACTGTTTGTTATTTTCAATGCTCTTCCAGTTCCGTAAGCTCCTTCTCCGTCTGCCGTAAAACTCATTATAGCGTTATTGTTATACTGATAATTTGATTCATCGTCAGTTTCAAAATTCTGTTCCATAATTACATCCCATCGTGGCTCTCCTTTTATAGGAGCTATCAGCCCGTTCAGATAAGATGCATTCTGATTAGCATGCCAGCAGAGAGTATGCCCATAGACAGACATACCGGACTCTTTAGCTATCTGCAATAGTTTTTTCATATTATCAAGTGCCAGACTGCCATCGCCCTGCACGATAGCTCCATGCTTCATTTCCCAACCCATGGTTATTTCATCGAAATTGGCATTAAGCAATCTGTATCCGACTCCTCTGCTTATATAGTCCGATAAACTAGCTCCGGCTCCTAACTTAAAGTCCGGATTTTCGGAACGGTTTACATAGGTCTTCAATGCATCGTATTGATTCAGATATTCCCAGACATCAAGGCTTCCCGGTCTGTCAACCTGATAATCGAAGATATCATTATCGGCACAGGATGCCATCATCAATGATGCTGTTACGGCCAATAATATTTTCTTATAATGTTTCATATTGTCTAAATATTAAGGTAATTACTTCAATATCGGTATGTATGTTTCCAATGAAACTCCTCTGTCGCGTACAACAAGGGTATCGGTAGTTGTATATTTTATGTCGTTAAGATCTATTTCATAACTCAAATAGAGTACGTTACGATCTTTTCCTCCCCAACTATCCTTATCTCCTTTTTCGACAAATTGTCCGGTTCCGGTAACTGGGTAATCTTCGGAAGTGATAGTGCATTTTCCTGCATTATCAAATGTAAGAAGAAGTGTACAATCGACATCGTAGCCATTTTTGTCCTGAATATCGAGAGGGAATTCTGCGATATTCAGCGAGCGGGTAAGCAGATTGCATACTTCGTCTTTCTCTACAAATTGCTTATGACGTATGATGGTTTTGTCGAATGACGGATCAGTTTTTCCTTTAATTATATCTTTTCCCCGACGCAGATAATTTGCATGCCATGTATTGATAAATTTAACAGCGTACAGCGTATAGTCTTTAGGAGAAACATTCCAGTCAGCAGGATTCAGTCTATTCGGATTGCTCAGAGTTGAGCTTCCTCTCAGGATTGAATCTACACGTTGAGCACCTGTCATTACCAACGGAATAACATAAGTCCTTTTTATGCTCAATGGATCGGCAAAAAAGGCATCGGCCAGTTGTACTTCAACTCCTCCTGATATTTCACCTTTAGGTATCTTTATCTGGTTCGAAGCAAGTGAGTAGTAGTTTGAAGGCATAACCATAATCTCCTCGTTATTATCCTTGAATATCAGATTCTCTCCGAGTGAATTATCGACTTTAAAGTCAATAATGACATCATTATTATTGGTATACGCACCTCCCATAGCTGCCATAATCTTGCATTTATGCTGGTTATCCATAGACGTATCGAATATATCTTCACCCAATACTATTGTCCTTACAGGATACTGATATGCAAAATATGTAGTTGTATAATCGAAATCATCAAATTCCCAGTCCTGATTTTCACAAGAGTATAACGTCGTGAGAACTAATAATATAAAAATCAATTTCTTCATTTTCTTTTATTTTTTAGATTAAAGAATTATTTCCATCCTTTGTTTTGTACCAAAGCATCCCATTTCAGGACCTCGCTATAAGGTATCGGACCATAATACATATAATCCCTATATACTCTGTTCTCTACGGAGATTTCCTCATAAGCACCTCCGGATATGCGAATTCCTTTGGCTACGTCATTGATTGGTGCTTCCCAGCGACGCAGATCCCAGAAGCGGAACCCTTCGAAACAAAGTTCGAGACGTCTCTCATTCCTGATAAGCTTTTGCATTGCTGCTTTATCATTTTTGATAGATTCCAGATAAGGATCTCCACTATCTTTACCTACTCCTGCACGCAAGCGGATAGCCTTGACAACATCGTAAGCAGAGAATCCGACAGAACCGCTGTTGGTAGGTCCCCAAGCCTCGTTCGCAGCTTCTGCATATATCAGGAATATTTCGGTGTAACGGATACGAGGATTATAATGTCTCTGCTGATTTTGAGATGTCGGATTAAGGTTTACATCTTCTCTAAGCAGCTTCCGCATATAATAACCTGTGCGTGTAGCCGATTCATTGGCATTCAGCCCATCTATAGTGTTGTTTTCTTCAGTATATATAGTACTACTCGAAGGGCCTGCTTTACTGCCATTTACTATGATATATTTTTCTAAGCGGGGATCGCGGCCTGCATAAGGATCATTTTTATCATATCCTGAATTTGCAAGATCAGTTATCGGATAACCGTTTGCCATAGGGAATGCATCTACCAGATTTTGTGTTGGATTGATGCGACCTCTTCCGTAAATAGATGGTGGATAATTGTCTTGTTCCAAATCTAAAGAATTGCCAGAATCACCTCTCCATAAAATCTCCGGAGGATTAACCCCGGCCTGTAGATTGTTTATCTGGGAATGGTTTGCATACCATGTCCATCCGTCAGAAGCTAAAGAGCTTAGGCCACCATTCAGGTTTATAACTTCTCCTGCATATTTGGCGGCATCTTCCCATGTTGTAGTAGTCCCTGATGCATAAGCCGGACTTGCGGCTAGCAAAGCTGCTTTGGCTCGTATTCCTTTGGCAATACGCGCAGTCATGCGCAATCGGGGGTAATAAAAGAATACCCGCTCATAGTCATCCATCGTAATATCTCCGTATTTTGCCGGAATCTCACTTACTTTCTCATAATCGAGAGGAAGTAGTTCTTCGGCTTTATCAAGGTCTGCATAGATTTGTTTCATGCATGCATCGAATGTCGCACGAGGTTGGTTGAAGTCCGATTCAGGAGTTTCCGGTTCAGAAATAATAGGAACTCCCAGCAATTGACCGTCCGCAGTCCATCCACCATGTGATTGCAACAGGTAATACATAAACAATGCACGCAGGCCATAGGCTTCGCCTTTCATACGCATATTGAACAGGCGGCTTACTGTCTCGTCATCTGCCCATTTCACTTTGTCGGATTCTGCCAACAAAATATTCAGATATTGGATAGCAGCTTTGGAGTTTCTCCATTGATCCATAGGGTTGTTATTTGCAGTCCATTGTCCTGTTGCCATTTTCATATAATTGTTGTTATACTTATCATTGGTAACAGCATCATCGGTAGCTACATCATTGAATGACCACGAATTGGTTGGTATACGGGTATATCCATTCAGAATAATACCTTGTATGAAACCGGCATCATCATTTTCGGCATCTATATCTCTGATGTTTTCATTTGCCGGCGAAAACAAGTCATCACAACTGGTAAACAATGCAGCGACAAATAAAAGGATATATAAATATTTATTCATATCTTGATTTTTTTATGACATTATTTTATTAAAATACAGCCTTAACTCCCAGATTATAGAATCGGGTTTGTGGAGTTGTTCCCACATTCAATTCCAGAACTTTTCTTTCTTTAGCTATAGTCAGCAGATTAGCTCCGCTTACATATACGGACAGCCCTCTGATAAAACTATCACCCAGAATATGCTTAGGCAGGTCATAAGTTACCTGTACCTTTGCCAGATTGAATCGGTCAGTTTTGTACAACCAGAAATCTGAATTCCGGAAATTATTGTCGCTGGTCAGGCTGGTTAAGCGAGGGTATGTAGCGGTGTCTTTTGTATCTTCTGTCCAACGATCGCGTACTACTGCCGAGTATTTTCCATCACCCTGTACCCAGTAGTAAGAATTGTTTTTGAAGGCATATGCACCGAAATTCCCTGTTCCTAACACAAAGAATGTTAAGTCTCTCCATTTGGCAGTAAGGTTAATGCCAAAGGTAAAAGGTGCTCCATTCCAGCCTGCACGACCCAGATAGATTTCGTCTTTAGTATCGATGATTCCATCACCATTCTGATCAACGTACTTGATATCTCCAGGTTTAACCTCTCCAAATGCATGGGAAGGAGATTCTGCTATATCAGTTTCATCTGTAAAGAATCCGTCGTTTTGCAGTCCCCACAGAGCGTCTAATGGTCTGCCTGTACGATTCTGATAGTCGTCTTCAAACATTTCATCACGTTTTACAGCTTTAGTCTTATTTATTGTTCCGGCAACACCAAGAGACCAGTCTACCGCACCAATTTGCTTATTCAGCGTAGCACTAAAGTCAAATCCGATACGTTGGTCGTTATTGAAGTTTTTATACGGCATAAATGATGAAGTAGGCCAGTAGGTCATAAAATACATAGGGTATTGGGTTGAAGGTTGAACCAACAATCCTTCCATTCTGTTAGCAAAGAAAGAAGTATTAACAGTAAGCATTTTATTGAAAAGGATAGCTTCTGCTCCTATGCTTATTTCTTTCCTTTTAATAAAGCCTAAGTCTTTATTTCCACCACGCCGCGAATCGGTCGTTTTTTGGAGAGTACCATCCCGCCAACTATACCATGCTCCGTTTATTTGAGTATAATATGTCTCATACAGATAGTATTCTGAAATGTCGAGGTCTGAATTTAAAATGCTGGCAGATGCTGTTAATTTTAAATCGTCGACAACTGAAGAATTTTCAAGGAATGCTTCTTTCTTCAATCTCCACCCTAACGAAATAGCCGGAGAGAATGCGATTCTGTTACCTTCGGCAAGCTTGCCTGAGTGTATGCCTGCCCCACTAAATTCGGCATAGTATTTATCCTTATAGTTATATGCCACATTGAGAGCAAGGTTTACATTGTTTACCTTCTGATAAACTTCCGACTGGGATTGCTGATATCCATTGGCAATCAGCATTGAAGAAATCTTGTGGTCGCCTTGCAGTACCGTTTCGTAATTAAATTGTCCCGAAAAAGCAATTGTTTGTTTGTAAGTACTGTTGCTTATATTCTGTACACCACTTTTCGAGTCTTCACCATATTTGGTTAAGCTGGCGATCATATCGGTCTGCGAGCCTGCAAAATTTGTCCAGTTAGGGGCAAAAGTTGCATAAGAATTATTATAAGCCTGATTGTAGTTGGTCGAATAATCTACAGCAAACTGTGTATGAAAAGATAAACCTTTAAGCAGTCTTCCCATATCTATATCCAATGATGTATTGAAAAAGAACTGTCTGCTGGTGTACTTGTTATAGCCTCCTGCTGCAACAGCTGCAAACGGATTTGTCTGATCGAGCTGTGTACCTCCCAAGAAATAATCGCGTCCGTCGAAATTGATAATGTTACTGGTGTTATTAATCAGTCCCTGAGAGTTAACATCTTCCGAATCAATCATATCAACCGGTATAAATGGCGCAAGGCGATGAGGGCGCAATGTCGCGGCTTGTCCCCAGTAATTGCCATGAGCACCGCGTGCATTGTAAAATATCGCAGCAGCATCTACTTTCCCTTTTATGAAGCTGTTTATATTCAGGTCGATATTACCACGTATATTCAGACGATTTGTATTGTCATCTTTCGCTTCTCCGAAGTTCAGAAGGGAATTTGTGTAGTCAAATCCTACATTGGTATAGAATCGTGCACGCTCATTTCCCCCTGTTATCTCTGCATTTACATCCGAACGGTTATAGACTTTTCTAACATAATCGGATGAATAAAAATTCACGTTCGGATAACGATATGGATTTAATCCCGAAGCATGGTGATAGATAGCTTCATCGTTATACAATGACGCTAATCCGTCATTTTTGCGAGCTTCATTATACAGAGTCATATATTCGGCCGAACCCAGATATTCAGGATAACTCTTAGGTACATGAATTCCGGTATTAGCACGTACATTTATATCCTTTGTATTTGCTTTTCCTCTCTTAGTACTTATATAGATAGCTCCCTTAGCAGCACGACTGCCATATAAAGCTACGGCAGAAGCCCCTTTCAGGAACGTTATCTGCTCTATTTCTGAGGGTAATACATTAGTTGCTTCGCGGGGAACACCGTCAATCAACAATAAATAATCACCCATAGCCCACAGGTTTCCGTTAAAACCACCTACATAAGCTTCCATACCATCCAGACTGTAGGTTGTATAGTTCTTTTCCATCTTCTCCGGTAAATCTACAACTGAGATACCTCCGAGCAGATCTTTCTTTTCTACTTTACGGAAAGCTACCTGAACAAAATCAAGATCTTCGGCTTCCAATACAATTTCTTTTGGAGCGAGGGAAGCATCCACAAATTTGGACTTGTAGCCCGGAGCTTTTATAAGTACCAATGAATTGGGGTATAGATCTAATGAAAATTTACCCAAGTTATCGGTAACAATGCTTGTCTCCTCTTCTTCACAAATAACTTCTGCTGCCGGCAAAGGTTTATTATCCGCCCCTAAGACTACGGCTTCAACTTTTACCTTGCCCAAAGTCTGTGCTTCCGACTTCAGTGTGAAAAAGGCAAGCATAATGCATATTGCTATTCCTATTTTTATATAGTTCATTACTTCCTAATTTTTAATTATATAAATCCTTTTTCAAATATTACCAACCCGGATTCTGAGGGAATTCCAAGTACATATGCACATCCACATTCTTGAGAGGCAACCAATAATGTTTTGATGAAAGCTGACGTTCAAGAATAACTGTTTCTTTAAAGTTCAGGACTCTATTATCTTCCGGTTTATTCGCATTAAATCCGGGAGCTCTGTCAAACTCTTGTGATGTTTTCAGTGTGTATGGTTGTTCTGTCAATAGCAACCAGCGGCGTAGGTCGTTGAAACGATGTCCTTCATAAGCTAATTCTACTGCACGTTCGCGTTGTAACTCTTTCATGAAAGAAGTCACAGATCCTAAATATTTACTATGCACAGGATCTACTCCGGCACGTTTACGGATTACATTAACTGCATCGATAGCCGACTTATCGAAATTTGCATCTTGTCCTTGCGGTGAGTTGTAACCATTTGCAGCAGCTTCGGCATACATCAGATATATGTCTGCCAAACGCATCCAACTGATATGTATATGATTGCTCGAACCCCAACCGTAACCATCGTCATATTTATTCGCCCTTATCGGGATAAATTTATAAAGCAGATAACCTGTACGGCTTCCAGATCTGATGTCGCGATAACTTCCTCCTGTATAAAGATTTGCATAGCGATCTTTTTCATTTTCGGCAGGGTTAATCGTTCCTTCCACACATTTTACTCCATCATAAACTATGTCATGATAGAAGCGAGGATCGCGTCCACGCCAAGGATGTTCTTTATCGAATCCAGCTTCGGAATCGGTAAGCGGCAAACCGTTAGCCATACCATAGTAGTTCACATAGTTAGCTGTAGGTGCGAATTTTGCATTTTCATCTACCAATATACCACCCGGCTGATACTGTTTAGACAATCCCCAGTTTGATGAGTTCGGTTCGTATGACGGCCCGCGGAAGATAGCTTCCGTTTCACCCGGCATTTTCCAACTCTGTCCGTTTGTGTAGAAAAGATTAGAATATTTAGAGAAATCAACTAGAGCATATTGTGTTTTCCCGCTTTCTACAAGAGTTAGCAATTCTGCGAATACTGTAGCAGCCTTTTTGCAATATTCCTGATTATAGGTTTTATTTCCGGTCGACTCTGAGTTCATTAATGGACTGCCTGCCCACAAGTAGTTTTTACCCAGATAGCCTAATGCCATTATTTTATTGATACGCAACTGATTTTTACCCAGCGTTCTTTTTCCGGCAGTAGTATTGTCCCAGTCGATAGGTAACAAATCAGCAGCTTCGCGGAAATCCTGTGCAGCACGATCTGCCGTTTCCTGATAGCTCAAACGAGGCAGTGTTAATTTATTCTCTGTAGACAATGATTTGTCGATATAAGGAAGTCCTCCAAAATATTGCATAAATTGGAAATGGAACCATCCTCTGAAAAACAGTAATTGTCCTTTTATCAATCGTTTTTCCTCATCAGTTGCTTCAGTAAGCTTATCCAGATTTTCGAGTCCGATATTGGCTTTACGTATTCCATACCAACCGAAAGCCCATAGAGCTTTATTGAGACGGTCTGCATTTGTGTTCACTTCAGAGTTGCGTCTGTCCAGCCATCCCGAGTTCCATCCATCATATCTGGATTGCCATCCCCAAAAGTCACCATTGTCTATTTTGCTTATGAAATGGTAGTCGATGCTGGTAGTTGTAATTTCGTCTTCTCCCCAATTGAATGAATTTGTCCAATATCCTTTGGCAAAATCGGGAATACAATGGTAGAGTTCTTCTGTATATCCCTGGAAATTGTTAAAATTCTTAAAGGCTTCTTCGGGAGATACTGAAGAGTCGACTTCCTTGTCCAGATAGTCGTCGCAGGCTGTGAAACTAAAAGCCAGCGATATGATCCCTACCCACAGAATTGATTGTATATATTTTTTCATTTTATCTAGTTTTATAGATTAATGTTAATACCCAGATTGAAGCGTTTCACTGTAGGATAAGCACCTTGTGACGCCCAGCCTGTACCGGCAAAGTTCGATTCGCGGTCATCCGGCATTTTTGACGATACCCATAAGTTGTTACCGTTGAGATAAAGCCTCAATGATTGGAGACCAAGTTTTTTCACCCAACCTGAATCGAAAGTATAAGATATTTCCGCATTTTTCAGGCGGATATAAGACCCATCATACATATAGCGGTGTCCTCTGCTATATTCACTTGGTGTAGAAAGCCAGCGTGGCATCGGAACATCCGGATTGGTATTCTCTTTAGTCCAGTATGAGCCTTCGTCATATACAAGATTCTGTCCTCCGGTAAAGCTGCCGAACACTACCTGGCGAGTCACATTATTTACCCCATAGAACTGAACGAATGCGGCAAATCCTTTCCATTCGAAGCCTACAGTTGCATTATATGTGTTTTGAGGAGTCGAGGAATAACCATATGGTATTTCATCATAAGTGTCGATCACTCCATCTCCGTTGTAATCTATAATATGGTAGTTGCCCGGCAATTTTTGATTGTCATTTTTATCATGTATTGTACTACCATATACTTCATCCCAAGAGTTATAATAACCATGACCTACGTGAGTCGTTGTCTGGCCAATCTGTTTACCTGCTTTTTTCTGATAGTATGGTAATAATTCAGGGTCATCCTGAGACAGAACTTTGTCTTTGGCATGTGTCAGATTGAAGTTACCCCATAGTCGCAATCCATTTTTAAATTGATGATTCAGCTTCAATGTCAATTCATATCCGTTTGTTTTCACTCTACCCAGATTTGCTGTTGGAGGAGTTGCCCCGAAATATGAAGGTATAGCCTGATTGCTTCCATTGATTAAGATGTCTGTACGTTTATCTGTAAAGAAGTCCAATTCACCGGAAACCAAACCATTAAGGAATGAGAATTCTGCTGCATAATTGGTTTTTGTAACTTTCTCCCAGTGAACATCCGGTCGGCCGATCTGAGTTTCCCTGTACCAGGTATAAGGACTGTATTCGTCCATATTTGGTCCCATTAAGGATTGTCCTCTATATCCGTCTCTACCGCCAATAGCCCACTGCGTGAGATAGAGCCAGCGTTGGCCGATATTATCATCACCGATCGAACCATATGATGCTTTCAGTTTCAACATGTCCAGGAATTTTATCCCTTTCATAAACTTTTCTTCGCTTACCATCCAGCCGATACCCCCTGATGAGAAGAATGCAAAACGGTGATCTTTGCTGAACTTTTCAGAGCCGTTATATGCTCCACTGTAATCGAAGAAATACCTGTCGTTGAAGCCATATGTAGCACGGAACACCCAGTCTTCACGATAGTTTGGTATCTGGCTGCCTGTTGCGTGTTCGTCTCGAGAGAAAAGCCCCATTGCTGTTATATCGTGTTTGCCTAGTTTTATGCCATAGTTAAGCTGAAGTTGATAGTAAAGTTTACGTTGAGTAGACCAGTTTTCCATTACACCCGGGCTCGTTGTCCATTTACGACCTTCGTCGAAGTCGAACCGGTTATCGCCATCATAACTTTCTTTCCAGCGTACTTCGCCTGTTTCCGGGTTTATCCATTTTGCCTGAGTTCCATTATTCAGGTCGGTAATTCCTCTTTCTGTTTCGACAAATACATTGTCCCAAGATATTGTTCCTTTCACATTAAGGCCTTTTACTAACATGCTCAAGTCTTGATCCAGTGTAAAGTCTGTATTAATACGTGTAGTTGTCTTCAACATATTACCTGCAATAGCAAGATTCTGAGCCGAGTTGGTTGCTGCGACCGGTGCAGGCTCATAATATCCCCATGTGCCATCCGAATACTTTGGAAGAAAAACATCCGGAGCTACACTATATGCTCCCTGCCACATTGTGTACTCATTACCGGATGCACCCCAAGGGCTGCGTTTTGCTCCATGAGAACCGGATAGATTAACTTTGAGGACAGTTGTGCGTGTCAGTTGGAAGTCGAGGTTACTACGTACGTTCAAACGGTTGAAACCGTACCCTGTGTTATATCCTCTGTTATTATCCCATTGTTTAAAGAGGTCTCCCTCGTGCAGAAAGTCAACTCCTGCATAATATTTAACAAATCTCGTACCACCTGTTACATTGAGATTAGCGTTGTAAGACATAGCATAATCTTCAAATAATGCATCTGCCCAATCTACATTCGGATAACGTTCGCTTTCTTCAAGATTTGCCGGATTACGATATTTATTTATGATACTTACAGGTGTCATATTAGCCCAAGCATCCGGTCTTAGTCCCAGTTCGTATTCGATAACAGAGTTACGTATACTCAAAGCGTCATAAGCATCATATTTACCCGGAAGCTTCGATGGTGCTTTCAATGTAGCATTTGCTCCTACTCTGATTGAAGCTTTTCCTTCAACTCCTCTTTTAGTTGTAATAAGTATAACCCCATTTGCACCTTTAACACCAAACACAGCAGTAGCCGATGCATCTTTCAAGACTGAGATCGACTCTACTGAGCTAATGTCTACACTGTTCATAGGGCGTTCTATTCCATCTACCAATATCAGAGGATCGCTACCATTCCATGAACTTCTACCTCGAATAACGATGCGCGGATCTTCTTCTCCAGGCATACCTGTACTGGCTTCTGTAATAACTCCCGGCAGATTTCCTGTAAGAGCAGCACCAACACTGGAAACTCCTCCTGCGCGTTCGAGTACTTTACCTGTAGTTTGTGTAATAGCTCCTACTACACTAGCTTTTTTCTGCTGGCCATAACCGACTATAACAGTTTCGGTTAATTGTATATTATCGTCTTTAAGCGTGACAGTAATATGATTCTTGTTTTGTACCAAAACCTCTTGTGTTCCCATTCCCAGAAACGAGATTACAAGAGTTTGACTTCCTGTAGGGACTTTAATAGAGAATGAACCATCGTCTTCGGTAAAAGTACCTAGAGCTTTTCCTTTTACAGCGACTGTAGCACCTACAATAGGATTTTTTTGCTCATCTAACACTACACCTGTAACCGTTTGCCCGCTTTGAGCAAATACTTCCGGCCCTGGCAGGACTAATAATGAGAATAGAAATCCTATCAAAAACAACTTCCTGTTTTTATCGGAGGAAATTGTTTGATACATCTTCTTTATTTTTTTCTTCATCCTTTTTACTTGTTAAACTGTTTGTTTTTAATTTTTTTAGAGAGGTGAAATCTGGATTTATCTGAGAAGTCTTGTGTAATTTTTCAGTTCGATCAAATCCATCTAAAAAACAGATCAACTGTTGTCGTAGAAATTATTCATAATTTTTTATTTTAAGGTTAAACATCAAAACAGAAAGAGTATTTACTCTTTAAAAAAACAGTAGAAATAAGAGACAATTTTTCTTTTGCATAAGAGATTTATAGTTAATTGAGTCTGGTTATTCTTGAAACCACAAGCTAGTTTAGACCTCTTAGTACAAATGTAAATTAATCATAAATTAAGCTATTCCCATTTTAGATATTTTATTTCTAATATTAGATACACAAACATAATTGTGCTATATACAATAAGTTAACGCCGGGAATAAGTTGTTAAAACTTTATGTTTTCATTCTTCACAGCATAGAAAACAAAAGGAGATGCCTATTTATCTCAGGCATCTCCCTTAATCGTATTGAAAAGTTTGGTTTGTTAATCTAAATTTTTGAATATATAAATTTTGTCAGGCTCTGTAGATACGTCATATTCATATGTTTCTTTCAGGACAATCCCTTTTAGTAATGCTTCATCAGAAACGATGGGATCGGCAATGTGTACTGATTCTAAAAGTACATTTGTGTTTTTGCCCTCAGCCTTTTTAATATTATGGCCTGTAAGTGGTACATGGGAACGGATACGGAGATTTCCTCCAATTTTAGAGTGGACAGATGTTTCCTGGAGTTCTCCGTTTTGCCATTTCATAGCAATTTCGAAACCACCGCGAGCAACTAACCCCGAGACCGAACCATCGGCCCATCTATCCGGCAATGCTGGCAGAAGGTGTACGGCACCGTCATGACTTTGCAGCAACATCTCGGCCACACCTGCTGTTAACCCGAAGTTACCGTCGATTTGGAATGGAGGGTGTGCAGTAAACATATTAGGATATGTTCTTCCATCTTCATTATCTTTATCAGCCAGAGTAAGCATATTGCTGATGATCTTATAAGCATGATTGCCATCGAATAAACGCGCCCATAGATTCACTTTCCAGCCAATAGACCAACCTGTAGCCATGTCGCCACGAAAAGTAAGCGAGTTACGGGCAGCTTCGAAAAGTTCGGGGTGTGAATACGGTGAAATCTGGCTGCTTGGATACAAACCATATAGATGAGATACATGCCTGTGCTCATCTGTTGGGTTGTCGAGGTCTTCGAGCCATTCTTGTAGCTGCCCATGCTTTCCTACCTGCATAGGAGGTAGTTTCTTTACCATGTCTTGCAATTGCTGACGGAATGTCTTGTCTTTGTTCAGTATCTCATTTGCCTTCATTGTATTTGTCAGAATATCGTAAACGATCTGATTGTCCATAGTACAACCGGCCGTTATTGAGGTTCCGTATGGGCCATGCTCGGGAGACACAGACGGAGAGGTTACCATCCAGCCGTATTTTGGATGAGGCACCAGAGTGCTTAGGAAAAATTGGGACGCACCTTTCATTACCGGATAAAATTCAGCAAGAAACTCCTTATCTCCTGTAAATAGATAATGTTCCCATAAATGCTGGCAGAGCCAAGCTCCTCCATTCGGCCACATTCCCCAGTAAGCTCCATCTACTACTCCTGTGATTCGCCAGATATCGGTATTGTGATGGGCTACCCATCCATCAGCCCCATACATAGTCTTGGCTGTTCCTTTACCACTTTCGCTCAGTTCTTTCAACATTTGGAATAGAGGGAAATGGGTTTCGGACAGATTGGTTACTTCTGCCGGCCAGTAATTCATTTCCGTATTTATATTGATCGTGTATTTGCTATCCCAGGGCGGAGTAAGCTGGTTGTTCCATATTCCTTGCAGATTGGCAGGCTGCCCACCGGACTGAGACGACGAAATCAATAAATAACGCCCGAACTGGAATAACAGTGCAACCAGTGACGGATCATGGCTTTGCTGAAAGTTCATTATCCTTTCATCTGTAGGTAATGACGAAGCTGTATTACTCCCAAGATCGAGTTGGAGGCGGTTAAATTGTTTTGCATATATATCCGAATGGTTTTTCTTAGCCGTTTCGTAACTTTTCGAATAAGCAAGCTTTAATTTTCCTGATGCTTTTTCTCCCTCGTCTTCTCCGACTGTCTTATAATCAATAAAATTTGTTCCTATTGATATATAGATGGTTGCCGAGGTAGCATCAGTAACAGTTATTTTATTTCCGGAAATAGCAACAGCCCCATCCGTATTCTTCACCATAGAATGTACCTGATAGTGTATGGCTCCCTGAATACCTTCGTGATCGGAACCTCTGCCGTTAAGTACCAACACATTCTCTTTGGTTGATGTTGTGGTGTGCTTTGCTGGAGAGGTATATTCTGCACTAAAAGATAAAGCCCCTTTCTTGCTGGCAGAGAGATGCATGACAATGACATCATCGGAAAAGGAAGAGAATACCTCCCGCTTATATTCTACTCCATCTGATATATAGCGTGTAGTGGATAAAGCTCTGTTCAAATCCAGTTCTCTGTAATAATTTTCATATTTGCCATGATTCTTAAAATTGAGAATCAGGCTCCCAGCTGTCTGATAAGGCATTCCATGGCGGTGTGTCAGAAACTTTTTATTTATCAGATCTTCAGCTTCCTTATTCTTTCCTTCAAAAATCAGCGCTCTTACTTCTGGTAATGCTTCGTATGCCTCCGGACTATCGTTACGATAAGGGCTTCCTGCCCAGATAGTCTCTTCATTCAATTGCAACTCTTCGCGTTCGGGGTTGCCATAAACCATAACACCCAGTCGGGAGTTTCCCAATGGTAGCGCCTCTTCCCATATCTGAGCGGGGCGGCTATACCATAATTTTAACTCTTGTGCAGATAGTTTAAAGCCGGATAAAAGGAAAACACAAATTAATGATATGCTAATCTTCATATTACAGGACAATAGTATATTTCTAATAATACAGGCTGAATTTATTTATTAAAACTTCGGCTGACAAATGGAAGGCAGGTGTAAAGTGCAGAATGCCAGTATTCCCATGTATGCCCTCCATCGCGCACTCTGAATTCACAAGGAATAAATCCTTTTCTCATGGCTTGTGTAAGTTCAATGTTACGATCGAGTAGAAAGTCATCATCGCCACAATCTACAAACCATGCAACGGTACGCAGTTGCGCTTTTCTTTGTTCATCGGCTTCTTCCACATATTTTACACAACTGTTCTCAATTACCGAACGCGTAAGAATTGCCATCAGGCTATTCGGATCATCAAAACGATGGGCTCCTTCTTCGGGGATAGACATTAATGCACTCATAGCATAGACAGCACCAAACATATCGCTATGCCGTTGTCCGTAAGCTGTAGCTCCACCGCCACCCATAGACAGGCCTGCAACGGCACGACTTTGCTTATTTCCTATAGCTCTGTATGTTTTCTCAATATAGGGGAGAAACTCTGTAAAGAAAAATGTTTCATATTTCCAGCCCGGCATATCAAAATAACCATTCCAATGGCCTTTGCTCATGTCTCCTCCGGCATTCGGCGAAACTATTATCATTTCACTGGCTTCTCCTGAGGCTGTCAACTGATCCATCACATCTTTTACATACCCGCGATGAAACCAATCATTATTCGTTTGCATCATCCCATGTAAGAGATACAAGACAGGATATTTTTTGCTGGTATCGGTGTCATAGCTCTTAGGGAGGAAAATAGTGTATTCCCTATCTGCTGACAATACTTCGCTTTTTATCGTTTTGGTTTCTATCCGGCTTTGCGGATATGGCGGCTGAGCCTGAGAAATAAGTGCTGCTAACAATAAGAGTACTAATAATTCGATTCTTTTCATATATGTTTTATTTTATATTAAGTAATACATAATATTTATTGTCGTGTTCAATGCTGTAGGGGGGGAAAATAAATAGACCCATATATATTCGGGGGTAAACAATATAGCCCCGACAAAAAACAAAAA
>NZ_JARXWN010000012.1 GCF_029892965.1 Dysgonomonas sp. PF1-14
TTAGTTAGTAATAAAATCCGGTCAAGATTTTTTAGTTTAGCTACGTCTTGCAAGGAGGCTTTTTTTGATGAACAAAGATGGCGAGTCTCTGTTATCAAACTATAATTTATTATAACAATAACTTTAAATCCTCAAGTTCATATATCCTTGGAAGAACATGCCCTTTAATAACGACCAATGGTGTCCCTTTCAGTTTGATTAGACGGCAATATTCCTGATGTTTCTCTAAAACAAAGTGAGCCTCGTCACTAACAATAACGTCCTCATTTGTCCGCTTATAATGAAACCAATGTTCCATCATTACGAAAGCTTTCTCCCATCCATCTTTTTGATATGTAGAGATTATTTTTAAAGCGGCATCCTTCCCTTTTTTATCTTTGTTGTCCAATGCTATAATCAGATTAATATTAAGATTATTGTCCATTGTTTTTACTTCTTCATGTAACTTAGCGCATATACCGCATGAAGGATTGGTTATTATCAATAAATTATTGGAAGATTCTATATTGTTGGACAATGGAGCAAAAGAAAAATAAGGTTGTACTTTTGAACTTTTATTTAATAATAGATTAAATAATTCTAAATCAGATAGTAATTCTATATTCTTATCATCTAATCTCTGTTTTCTTTTCTTTATAAACAGTAAATCCCTAAAGATTATCCAACAGAACAGACTAAATATAAAGCAAATAGCCAAACCTGTAAAATCTAAAACAGATATATTTATTGTTTTGTAGTTTATGCTGCTAACAACGAGTTCCAAAACAATTATAAGATTAACAATCATACATAAGAGACACCATTTTTTAGCAATGAAACCTTGCCAGATAATGGAAAATATAGTAAATAAAAATGCTATTCCCGAGCATATAATATATATTGAAAGAGGAGAATCAGTCAGAAATATCCCCCACAACAATGTAGAGAGAAAATAGATAAAAGATAATTCTCCGAATCCTATCCAATCGAAAAATTTTGAAACTTTGGAGTTTAATACACTGTTACAATCAACAGTTGTTCCTATCTGACAAAAGCGTTTTAATATATTTCGATTAAAATATGTTTTATAAATTATAATAGCAGACATTCCTACTCCTGAAACTTTTATTACATAGATGAGAGTTTCATAAATATTGAATGTTTGATTATTAAATATGCCAATGGATAAAATAAGAATAAAGCATATAGTGCATAAAAGGAATATATTTTCCTCTACCCAATTGATACATTGTTTAACAAAATACGTTATCCAATTTTCATTATATGTGTTCTCTCCTTTTTCACCTGCAATTACAATGCCTGTCCATATCCGGTTAAAAACATCACGGCTTATATCCAGATTACCGGATATTGGCGAATACACATTTATTTTTTCACCTATGTAATTAACAATTCCAATAGGATCTTTTTCAGTAGTAGTAAAAACAATAAATGGTGTTTCTATTTCTTCTAACTGTTCTGTTGTTAATTGGCAAACCAGATGTTCTACTCTAAGTCCGTCCAATGTATCACTAATGCCCCGTACACCATCCTTAAAGGGATGTTTGTTCAAACTGTCTTTTAATGTTTTAGCACTTACTCGAATTCCGATTTTATTCAAGTAATAGCATAGAGCCTTGTATGATTTATTACTACTGATTTCCATCACTACCTTTTGGATAACATTCAATTTCTATGTCATCAAACATGTGTCCATATGCTTGCATTATTTTCTCTTTGGCTTCTTCTGCACTTCGAGCATATGCATCACCTTCAGAAACAACACCATCAATAATTATTTTACATTGAAAAGGTGCAGGAGATAATGCTTGTACAGTAATATTCAGATCTACCTTGTTAAGTATATTTTCTTCTTTCATTTTATTCATTGGTTCTTCTTCTCTAAAAAATTATTACTATAATTTTTATACCTTTATTTAGTAGTTAGTTAGCCAGGATAGTTATATAATTCATTCGTCTTTACCTAATTGGGAAATTCTTTTAAGCAAGAAATACAGAGGTCTATCAAAATATTTCAAAACAACAGTAAAAGTACATAATGTTCGATCTGGGATATATAACTGTTCTCAAAATGATACACCTATTTTAATACCCTAACCTTTAAAAATCTCTTAATATTCTAGCAAATTCAATTATATCTTAACATTTTCTAGCTAGGATATTTACTATTCTATAATTAGTTCACAATATTTCCGATAGAACCAGATAGACAAAACAAATATATCGTTAAAATTAGTATTTATTTACTTAAATTTAATATGACAAAATATGTTATAAAACATGTACATATTCATCAACCAAACAGCATATTTATAATATAAAGTGTTAATCGTTAGTTGTTCTGTAGTTATTAGATTAACACTTTCCTTTTAGCAATTTAGAATTGGTCTAGATTATTAATACCCTTTCATTATAAAGATTTATTCTTACAATCTTTGTCCTTTATTCTTTTTCAGATTTCGATTATTATTCTGTTTTTTGTTAATCTTTTTTTCTAATTCCTGCGCCTTTGGGATTCTCGGATCACTCCAGTTTTCCTGATATTCTGTGTCAGATTTATTACTTTTCCAGAGGTACGGATACGCAAAAGTTCCGATACCATACCATTTGACTTTAGCTTTGGTTATATATCCTTTTTCTATTAGGATTTTATCCCTGATACGCATTTCATACTTACCGAATTTGACAAATTCATCGGGATTCTTGTTGCTAAAAAAGACTTTATTCTTCTCATCATTCAAAAAAACGTATAACGAGAATGGCCCGCTTCCATCTTTTGTCTTCATATTTTCCAGATAGATATAACCGCCTTCTTTTAAAGTCTGCCATTGCTCTGTTGTCAATTCGACTCCACCAATAGATCGATTTTTCGCTTTGTTTTCCGTTTGCTGTTGTATTTTTGAATGTTCTTTTTCTACCTGTTCCTGCTGTGCTTTAATATTCTTTTCAAACTCTTTTTTGAGATTTTCGAAGCTGAATTTCTTGTCAATTTGTGAACCTTTGAACGCAATACCATCGTGCCGGAACGACACACCTCCTATTTCCTTGGCTGTCCGTTTCCATTTATATTCAATCTCTATTCCGAACTTTTTCAGAGCAAAGCGCAGATCTGCCGGATTCTTACAAGTGGGTAAAACCGACTTTATCGCATCGTGGATATAGTATTTTACCTTGTCGGGGTTATCTAATTTTTCTCGTTTGACTTTGTCTTTTCCCTTACCGTAAGTCAGGTTGTATTTGTCCTTTAATTTCTTACAAACTTTGACATTTCGCTTGTAATCGTTATTGACGGAGATCAGTTTCAGGTCGTTATCGATACGGTTGTAGACAATATGCAGGTGGGGATTGTCGGTATTATCGTGCCTGACAATGATATATTGGGTGTTTTTAATCCCCATTTCCTGCATATATTCTTTGGCCAATTGGATCATGAAATTATTAGTCAGCCTGTGGCTGTCTTCGGGAGAAAAGGCAATCGGGATATGCCCGACAGGCTGCTTTATTTCTTTCCTGCCGGAACGTTGCATGGCAAAACTGCGGATGATATCCTGCTTCGTTTCCGCCCAAACACCATCTGCTTCGAGTAGGGTCGCTCCCTCATACATGACATAGGATACACAACCTTTGAACGATTTTCCCTTGATATTCTTAGCGATCATACAACAGTTTTTTGATTTGGTTCATCATAATAATAAGCTCCACGGCCGTATTGGGTAGTCCGGATTTATTCGCTTGCTTAGCTATCTGGTTGAGGTTATTCGCCATGCCCGACAGCTTGCGTATCAGGTCGAGTTCTTCCAAGGTGAAGCGGGATTTAACCTTTCCTTTCAATGTCATTTCCCGTGCGTATTGAGTAGGTTTCATTCCTAACTTGGCTGCTTTTTCTTTCACCGAATTAAAATCATCTTCGGTCAATTTCAGATTGATTGGAATAGTTAGTTTCTTCTCTCCTTTACTTGGACGACCTGTTTTTCTGCCATTCTTCTCTTTATTTTCCATAACCATTTTGTTTTAGGTTTGGAAAATCCGAGTGTATTCCGAGACTCGGGCGAGCCGTAACGGAGTCAACCAACGGGAGATGAAGTGCAGGATCGCTACACAGCTCCATCAGTCATGCGACCATCGGGAGCAGGCTGTATGGTGCTGAGCCCCCTGCAAGGGCAAGGTATTTTCGGGAGTAATTCAAAAGGATGCGCAGCGACTTTTGGGTTACCCGAAAGATTACCTTGCTCCTTTGACGACGAGAAAAAAAGAAAGAGGCGGCAGCTTCTTTGTTTTTTGATAGGGCGGCAACGTTTACACACCGGGGTGTGCATAATACCGGAAAATGGGAATCAAGCAATACCATCCGTGTATTGCCGTTTGCTCTTCAAGGGTAGGTAGAGCAGTTAGGTTGAATGGGTTTAATAAATATTCTCATTTTACTATATATTTAAGGGCATACAACATGGATACAGGCACAAATATATATTATAATTATTGTAGTTATATCATTGATAATTTGATAGGTATAACTTTGCTTTACCTTACATTTATTTGCCACACATATTGCCAATCCAACTAACTTTAGCTACTTCTGTTAGTAATATGGGTAATATCACTCATGATTTTTTAGTATCTTTGAAATATGTACCAGTCTAATGATGAACATATTCAGGAAGATGTAGCCAAGTTACAGTTTAGGGATGTTGGACAGTGTATTGACCGTTTTTCTCAGGTAAACTATCAAACGGCTTTATCAGTAAACACCAATGCAAAACCCACATCAGAAGATATTGCTCTTTTAAGAAGCAAGATACTGGATATTATCCGTAATAATCCTCCTTTGAAAAGTGTACAACGATATATGTACGATGGTAGAGAAGACTATCTCTGGTATAGTGATTTCTACGATGATATTACCAAGGAGGTTTATCATAAGTACAGGACATTTACAAAACCTCAAAATGAAATAACTCCTGCTAACTATGCTGAAGAGTTAGCTAAAATAGATTTACCTTATTTCAGGGAACTGGTAGACCTTATCAGCCTCGAACGCCTGTTGGCAAATTATCCCAATAAAGAAGCCAAGCCAAAAGAAAAAATTGAAGTAAGTAGACCTATCGATACACCCAAAGTAGACAAACAAGAAATCTCCATTGAAGAACAAGTTGTAACTGAAAATGCCAAATCGAAATCTACTACTAAAAACAAACAACAGTTCAAGAAACGTTCCTATGAGCCCAAACTGAATAACGAACAATACAAGCTACTGGCAGAATATATTGAAAAGATACGCCTGTTTCGCCGTCCCGTCAAAGCGGCACAACTCAGAAAACTCTTGTCGGGCAAACTTCCCGAAGCCTTACAGGTAACCAACCAAAAATCATTGGTCTACCTTTTTGACGAACTTTCCGCCAAAGGCTATATCAAAGGTACATGGATGTCAGTTGCCGCAGGCAACAAAGACTTTATCTCTTTCCGCAGCGAAGGCAATATACGTCGCTACGGTAGCGAAATACACTATATCCCCATCGGGCAAATGATGAATGACCGCAAACGCAGCAAGCGGGAGTTTGTTCAGGGACTCGATGATATAGACGAACTAATCGAGCTGATAGAGGAAAACCGGGAAGAATAGTTAAAAAAGCATAAGTAGCCAGTTTTGCATGTATCATCAATAAATATTGCCTCCTTTCCCAAATGCCCTATTGCGCACTGTCTATCAATACATTAATAATTAGGCATCTCCAAGCCCTTACTAGCTGACTTCCCAACTCTTTACACCTTCCTCAAAATATACATACTGATAATCAACACTATATAACTCGAACCTGTTAGCTAATGCTGTTATGTTAACAGGGCAGGTATCGGAGAGCAGGTAACTTTGCTCCTGATTCCGGAACGGGAGTATATAACCTTGTAGGCTTCTTATCCTCCGGAAGATGTATGAGTATGGGCAGAGCCAACCGCATCAGGGATGTTTGAACAGAGGTATTAGTAATTATCAGTAAAAATTATCGTATAAACATTTAAAACAAATTCTTATGAGTGAAAATTTAGAAAAGAGCAAACCGGAAAACGAAAAACCGGATGTATCCGAATTTTTAGAAGACAGCACATGAACTCCTGCATCCGCAAAGGTAAAATCTTCACGTAAGAAAGATGAGGAAGAATATACCAAGCGGTTCTTGGGCATTAATAAGGTAAAAGACTATACGCCGGTATATATCGATGTACGGATGAAAGAGAAGCTGCAAACCCTTGTTGCCTCGCTCCAACATATCGTACCGGAGATAACACCGACCATCCTGCTGTCCAATATCCTTGCCGACCACCTGTCGGTAAACCGTGAACTGATAACCCGTGCTGCCAATGAAGGCTTGAAACGTTCTTTAGCCAGCACATTTAACGAAAAAGATTTAAAAGACTAAGATTATGGAAATTGTTTGTATTGATGCATCAGCGTGGGAATTGCTGAAAAGGCAAATCGGCCGATTAACATTTGAAGTAAAGGCTTTGAGAGAGTTGTATTGCTCCAATCCCCGTGACGGCTGACTGGATTCGGCAGATGTCTGCCGGGCGTTGGGCATATCCAAACGAACGCTGCAAACTTGGCGCAACAACGGGAAGATACCTTATGCTATGCTGGGTGGTAAAGTCTATTTCAAAGAATCGGATATCAACGGGCTGCTTCAGGCAGGCATGAAACAAAAGCAGAATGGATAAGTTTATCAATTATGAGTCCGATGAGTTCAAAGAGCTCAGCCGGCAGATAGAACAAGCCCTCTGCGATGTACAGGATGTTCGTGAGAAACATCGTCCAACATTGGCAGACGATTGTTACCTGAGTGGAGAGCAGGTGATGGAGTATCTCCATATCTCGCCCCGTACGCTTCAAAGCCTGCGTGATAAGCGGATAATCTGTTATACGACTGTCGGAGGCAAGATACTCTATCCCGAAAAAGAGTTGGAGGATGTATTGCATCGGAACTATCGTTCTCCCGAACTGCCTTTTTAATTATCTAACGGTGGACAAATAAGATGAAAACCGATAGGAATAGGAAAAGTAAAATGTATATGCAGAATCTAAGGGGAGGGAGTTGAAGTTGCCCACATTCTAAATCAAAAAACAAGCATTCCTGATGTTAATCAGGGGATGCTTGTTTTGTTTTTGATGCTATGCGTCATCGTCGGGGTGAGTCGTTTCGTTGCAGGGGATTTTCTCCCTTTGTTTCGCAGGTCGGGTGAACGGACAAGTCTCAGAGCGAGAATACAACCCGGTAGGGTGGAGATTCGAAGATCAGACCCGTAGGGCTCCGGACTTGACTGCTTCATCCCCTGCGGAACGACCTTTCGCCTGCTACGGAAACGACTCGCTCCGACCTGTTTAATTTTACTCCATTTATTAAATCCTATTTTCGCATGATGTAATTTGCCGGATTAACCGGATTATTCTCCCTCTTTTTCCGGATAAACATCGCTTTTTGTTTTTTACCGATATGTTTGATATTTCTGTAATCTGACTCATCCCTGTCGGTATCGAGCTGGTATGTGTCTCCAATCTTATCTGTTAGTGCCGCCATGTCCTTACTGATCTTTTCGTTGGTTATTTTGGCATAGATTTGTGTGGTGGTAATGCAAGAATGCCCGAGCATCTGTGAAACGGTTTCTATGGGTACACCCTTTGACAAACAGACGGTTGTGGCAAACGAGTGTCTGGCCATGTGTGAGGTAATCCGTTTGCTGATACCACATAATTTAGCGATACGTTGCAGGCATCGGTTCATACTATCGCTAAAAGTGGGAACAGGAAATATATAATTATTTTTGGCAACTAAGCGATATTGTTCAATCAGCCGTTTAGCTACAGGAAGTAGCTTTACATAGAAAGTGGCATTGGTTTTCTTGCGCTTGGCTATCAACCACAATTCGCCATCGAAAGAAGTCTGTATATCATCGAAGGTCAGTTTCTTTACATCAGAATAAGCAAGCCCGGTAAATGCGCAAAAGACAAAAATATCCCGAATCTGCCGCTGCTTGTATCGGCGAAGTTCCACAGACATAAATCTTTTGAGTTCATCTTCGGTCAGATAACCTCTGTCTCGGGTTTTGGCTTTGAATCGGAATCCGGCAAAAGGATTGACCTGCACATAGCCTTTGCGTTGAGCTATCAGCATAATTTGCTTGAGTTTGGTAACGGCGGTAAGCAAGGTACTTCCTGCCAGCTTGCGTTCTTCTAATAAGTAAGCATAATAATCTTCGATAAACTGAGGTTCTATTTCCTTGATGGGGATATCAGACAAATTGTATCTATCCCTAAGAAACATCTCTACACGCTTGCGGTTAATCAATAGTTGTTCGTAAGAGCCTTCGGTACGGTCTTTACCGACACGCTTGGCATAACTTTCGTAAAACTCATCGGCTATAGAGAAAAAAGTGCGGTAATCATCTCCAAAACCCAGATAAGCGTTCTTGACCTTTTCGGCTGATACAAAATTATCCTTGTCGCAGATATGTTGGTACTGCTTGCCGATTTGGGTTTTGATGTTGTCCAACTTCTGATTGATCTTTTGGGCTTCGAGGCTTTTGCCTGAGGCTTTATTTGCCTTGGTGTCCCAAAGTGAGGGTTTGATGTTTAGCTTACAGCTAAACTGGGCGATACTACCATTGACGGTGATTCTCCCCATAACGGGTGCTTTGCCGTCGGGTTTCAGATTGTTCTTTTTCAGGTAGAACAGAACCTTGAATGTACTTCTTGCCATAACTCTGATTTTTAAGTTACAAATTTAGTTTGTTTAGAGTTATCCGGCACTATGCAAAATTACGCAAACTGCTGTATAAAAGCACATTAAATAACAAAGTCGAAATTTTGCTCAGGTAACGACTTGGTAACTGAACTCGCCGCCAACTTTGCTTTTTTATGCGTTTATTCCCAAAATATCAAAAAGAACCATTGTTATAATCCGCTGATTACGTTCTTGTTACCTTCTTTTGCTTTAGCTCTCTTAAATGTCTGCTGTTTCTTTGAGATAACTATTCATCTTTTGATTGCTCAATACAGGGAGTAAAACACCTCTCTTCTGGCAAAGTGGATGGTCTTTATACTTCTCAATAATCTCCAATGGAACATCAAGCAATGGCACGTTACACATGATTCCGGTTTTATGCCTTTCCTTTCGTATCCATAGGTTTCCGTCATTATCAGCAATGATATGTTCTTCTTTTAATTCGGATACATCTATGAAGGCGAGTCCAGTCCAACACTGCACTAAAAATACATCCCGCACCAGTTCTAATCGTGGAATATCAAATTCTTTTGTGCGTAGTGTTTCCAGTTCTTCTTTGGTTAGAAACTCTTTGTTTACTTCTTTTTCGTGGAAACGGATATTGCCAAATGGATTCTTTTGTATCCAATCGTAGTTCACCGCAATGTTCAGTACTTTCTTTACTACCTTCATGTAACGGATAACTGTATTTTCTTGCAATCCCTTTTCGGCTTTCAGAAAGTGGATGTAATCATGAATCATACCGTTAGTGACTTCTTTTAGCGGAATATCTTTTCGTTGATATTGGCTTTGGCTCATTTCCCGAAAATACTTCAAACAGGTATCAAAACGAGAGATGGTTACTTTGGCGTAATCTTTACCGATTAACTCCCTGCACTTGTCGTTATGCTCCTGAAATACCTGAAAGAACATTTTGTGTTCTTCATCCAGTCCGAGGAACTTCCGCTTTATTTCCATAGGGTTGATTAGCTTGCCTTCTTCCTCCATCTTGCGGTGGATTTCAAACAAACGGAGTTTTACAGATTCCAGATAACGGTTAATTTCCAACGAAGCGGCATCTTTGCCCATACATCGTTCTTTGTTCTGATTCCAAAGATTAGGCTTTACAGCTCTCTTTAGCTGTATTTCTGATAATTGCCCTGCGATTGAGATTCGCAACATGATAGGATTCTCTCCTGATTTCAACGCTCGTGTTTTCCGAATAAAGAAAAGCACATTAAAAGTCTGTCTCATACTCTAAAAATTAATGGTTTAAAGATACTTGAACCATGCTTAATAGAGAATCTTAAACGATAAGACAATCAGCGACTTAAGGCGCAATTCGTGGACACTTTTTTACGTGGATAAAATTGTCCACGATTTAGCCCGAGGGAACTGCCTAATTTTGCTAAAAATGAAGGATTTCTTGGAAAAAGTAAATCCCTGAAACGTTTTATTTTCAGGGATTTACCAAATTTGAAGTCTTTTAAAAGTGGTGCCACCAGGAATCGAACCGGGGACACAAGGATTTTCAGTCCTTTGCTCTACCAACTGAGCTATGGCACCAATACCGTAGTTTTGTATACTTGTTTATGTTTGCGTGTGCAAAGATAGGACAATTTTTATACTATCCAAAAATATAAGAAAAATATTTCATCTTACAGATCAGATAAAAGTGCTGAATAGCTATAAAGAATTACTTCATGATAAACGATCTTATCACATCTTCCATTACCTGTTCCATATTCTCTTCAGCCCTATCCATAGCTTCTTCTAAAGACATACCTCCGGAGGTAATACTAAAAATATCGTCAAAACCGAGATCATTAAAATCCCCTATATCCCCAAGTACACAACCGGCAACAGCTATCACTTTCTTTTTTTTCATCTTTGCGATCCGTGCCACACCATAGGGTGTTTTCCCATATCGGGTCTGAGAATCTATAGCTCCCTCGCCTGTAAATACAATGTCTGCTTGCTTTATAGCTTCATGTAAACCGGTATAACGGGCAACCAGATCGACACCCCCTTCGAGGCGAGCATTCGTAAAAGCCAGTAATCCGGCACCCAAACCACCCGCAGCTCCGGCTCCGGGAATATCCTTTACTTCTTTACCTAAGTGCCCTCTTATTACGTGTGAATAATGGTAAAGTGCCTCATCCAATATTTTCATCTCAGCGTCGGTAGCTCCCTTCTGAGGGCCAAAAACAAATGATGCACCTTCTTCTCCACACAACGGATTAGTAACATCACAGGCAACTTCTATAGCTGTATCAGCCAACCTTTCATCGACTGATGAAATATCTATCTTATATAAATCTGACAAAGCAGCTCCGCCAAATGGCAGCTCTACGCCTTCTTTATTCAAAAATTTGACCCCTAACGCCTGAGCAAAACCCGCTCCACCATCATTAGTGGCACTCCCTCCTATTCCGAGTATAATTTTCCGGATGCCCTTATCCAAACAGGCTTTAACAAGCTGTCCTGTACCATAAGTAGTAGCAATAAGCGGATTGCGTGTATTCTTATCCGTTAAGTGTATTCCACTGGCCGAAGCCATTTCTATAACGGCAGTATTACCATTCCCTAAAATCCCATATTGAGCCAATACAGATACGCCAAGAGGCCCAATAACCTCCAATTCATATAACCGTCCACCCGTAGCATCCACCAACGATTGCATAGTACCCTCTCCCCCATCAGCCATAGGTATTTTTATACATTCGGCTGTAGGTAATACTCTTCGTATGCCACGCTCCATAGCCTCACAAGCCTGTTTAGCTGTCATCGAACCCTTAAAAGAATCGGGAGCTAATACAAATACAGGATTTCTCATAAGATACTGTATATTAAAACAGGATATTCAATTTTAACTAAAATGTAACGAAAGTAATGGATTCTCACTGTTTTTGATTCTTCATTACTTTTCTTTAATTACCGCGACTTTTAATTCTTGAGTAGAGAGTCGTTCCGAAATGACAATAATCAAAACTATTTTGACTAAAGTCTTTCATCTTTTTACCCTGTTATCCTCCAGCTAAAGCAGGAGGCAATCCCGGATTTTAACTAAAATGTAACGAACAACGTTCGACAGAGCAAAGCGGAATCAATGTAACGGATTTTACCTATTTACACATTTGTTACTTCCCCATCTTATAACACGCTTGTTATCTTCTCTGTATAGATAAAGTATTACGAATTTGTTAAATCTCTTCCCCAAGCGAATTCCAGCCCTGCGCCTTCAATTCTATCTCGCCACCATCACGCGTTTCGAGCACAAGCCCGTATGCCTCTTTAGTGATATGTCCTATCACATGCACCCCTTTCATCTTCGATACTTTGTCGTGCAGATAAAGCGGTACGGTGAATAACAGTTCATAATCTTCGCCGCCATTCAGGGCGACAGTAGTCACATTCATATTGAACTGCTCGGCCATCATAGCCGTCTGATAGTCGATAGGGATGCGCTCTTCAAATATGCGGCATCCTACCCCGCTCTGCTTACAGATATGTTTCAGTTCGGAAGATAAACCATCCGAAACGTCGATCATTGATGTAGGAACAATTCCTTCCTCAGCAAGAAAGCGGACAATATCCTTACGGGCTTCCGGTTTCAATTGACGTTCGAGCAAATATTCCTTTCCTGTAAAGTCGGGCTGAAAATCAGTCTTACCGTCATATACAGCCTTTTCGCGTTCCAATAGTTGAAGCCCCATAAAAGCGGCTCCCAGATCACCCGAAACGCAAATCAGATCGGTATCTTTCGCCCCGCTGCGGTACACTATCTTACCTTCCTCGCCCTCACCTATGCAAGTAACGCTGATAGTAAGTCCTGTAAGCGAAGCGGAAGTATCGCCACCTACGACATCCACACCGTATTCTTCACAGGCCAGATATACGCCCTCATAAAACAGATCGAGATCCTCAACCGAAAATCGTTTAGATATACCAAGCGAAACAGTTATTTGTTTCGGCTGCCCGTTCATGGCACAGATGTCCGAAATATTAACCACTGCCGATTTATATCCCAGATGTTTCAGCGGAACATACATCAGGTCGAAGTGTATGCCTTCAAGTAACAGATCGGTAGTGATAAGTGTTTTCTTATCACCGTAAGACAATACCGCAGCATCGTCCCCTACTCCTTTTTCGCTACTCTTGTTTTTGAGTTCTATATTTTTAGTCAGGTGATCTATCAATCCGAATTCACCCAGTTGAGCTATTTCTGTCCGTTTCATTTATTTATTTTGTTATGATAAAGCAAATTTACTCTTTTTTTACCATATCTTCAGAAAAAATATTTCTCCCTTTCCGAAACACATATTGTAACATTTCTGTTTTTTGTACGTCAATCTATTTATAGATTGATAAAAAACATAACCATACCTTATTTATGAAAACAACAAGCACCATTATTTCAGCCCTGCTCCTGATCTGCATCACCTCGTGTACACCAAAAGCATCAAAAGACGAAATAAGAATTGTAAAAGCGACTTCCGATACTGTGGATATCAGGGACGGAAAATTTTTCAGGGAAAAAGCGTGGACTATAATGCCCGACATAAAACCTGACGTATATACATCGGTAGGTGGTGGCAAGAAAGTTACTTTTTATACCGATATAGACTCCATATCGTTCGATGTGGAAGAGAATCAGACATATGACTTTGTTATCCTGCGCAATGGTACCGATTCGGCATGGACGCAGATAAAAGTGGAAATGTCGTATCTCACTAAATTGAAGAATGCAAAGGAATACAACTATTCCGACCAGCGCCCGATACCCGAATGGACTTACATGTCTTCCGATAATCCTGACCTGAAAAAACTAAGGGCTGAATACAAATTGGATTCGGTAGCCGGAAACGGTGATGAAATCTCAAAAATAATGAACCTGATGTACTGGCTTCACGACCTCGTACCTCACGATGGAAGCAGTTCGAACCCTTCACCACGAAATGCTATGAACATCATAAAGGTGTGTAAAGAACAAAATCGGGGTGTCAACTGCCGTATGCTTGCCACAGCGCTCAACGAATGTTATCTGGCTATGGGCATCAAGTCACGCTTTGTTACCTGTATGCCAAAAGAGCTGGAATTTGACGACTGCCATGTTATCAATGCTGTATATTCAAACGATCTGGGTAAATGGATATGGATAGACCCGAGCTTTGCAGCATACGTGAAAGACGAAAACGGCGTGTTACTCGGCATACAGGAAGTACGCGAACGCCTGATAGACGGCAGGCCATTGGTACTGAACGAAGATGCTAACTGGAACCATAAAGAGAAACAGACAAAAGAATATTATCTGGAGACGTATATGGCTAAAAACCTTTACAGGCTCGAATGCTCTCCTGAGAGTAAATACAATATGGAAACAAGGACAGGCAATGAAGACGCTGTATATGTACAGCTTCTACCGCTGGATGCTCTGAACCAATCGCCTCAGAAAGACGTTAAGGAGCAAAAGAAAAGGATGTGGATCGATTATAAGACAAATAATCCTGATCTGTTCTGGGTAAAACCGAAATAGAAAAAATAATGAAGATGTGCCAAAAGTATTCATCTGCTTCATTGCCAGCTTTATCAGTCGCAGGTCACATATTAAAGTATGCTCCCGTCCTCTTGAGAATCAATGGCTTCTAATCTAACGTGAGTTCAATATAAAAATAGTATGTAATCAATTTTTTTCCAAAATATATGATGTAAACTTCGTGCCCTTTGTGGTTTTTCTTTGTATCCTTTGTGGTAAAAGAAATAAGATTTAACCACAAAGAGCACAAGGTTTTACACAAGGCTCACAAAGAAAATATATAACTAGCTGATATTTAGATACTATTATTTCGAACTCACGTTAATCTAAACACTTTTTGAATACTTCTCATTAAAATGCAAAAGAGACTGCCCCTTATACTTGTGGGACAGTCTCATATTTTATCAGATATAAAAACTTTATTAGTTCAGCCTTTTTATCACCTCCTGCATGATGAATGCCATTTTCGGCTGAGCTATTTTAGCAGCTTCCTGTACATCTTCGTGTGTCACTTCCACTATCTTGCCAATAACGCCTATATCGGTAATAATAGAGAATGCCATTACTTTCATGCCTGCATGATTGGCTACTATCACTTCGGGCACTGTAGACATACCCACTGCATCGCCGCCAATAATACGGAACCAGTTGTATTCGGCAGGTGTTTCGAATGTAGGCCCTTGCGTACCTACATATACACCATGCTGAAGTTTAATATTGTTTTCAGAGGCTATTTCTTTCGCCATTTTCTGAAGATCTCTGTCGTACGCATTACTCATATCCGGGAAACGCGTGCCCAGTTCTTTGTAATTCTTGCCGCGAAGCGGATGCTCAGGGAATGTATTGATATGATCGTCGATAAGCATGATGTCGCCTATATCGAAGCTGCCGTTCATACCTCCTGCTGCATTCGACACAAACAGGTATTTGATACCCAGAGCCTGAAACACACGCACAGGGAATGTTACTTCCTGCATAGTATAGCCTTCGTAATAATGGAAACGTCCCTGCATGGCAAGCACATCTTTACCTCCCAGTTTTCCGAAGATAAGTTTTCCACTGTGTCCTTCTACTGTCGAAAGCGGAAAATTAGGGATGCTTTCGTACGGAATTTCTTTTTTGTCACTTATTTCATGTACAAGTTCTCCCAGTCCTGTACCCAATATAATAGCAATGTTGGGAACTACTGCTACTTTACCTTTTATAAAGGTTGCGGTTTCTTGAATTCTCTCTAACATGTTTAAATATTTTTTCTTTAAATTCTGTTTCTTTATCCATAAAGGCGACCTCGATAGGCAGATAGTACAAATGCTCTTTTATATCGTCGTCTATGTCGTCTCTCAGCACCAGCCGCGCGGCATCTTTTTCGGTTACCAGAATAATTTTATCATCTGTATTTATACTTCTGAATCGTTCTGAAATATGCTTTATATCTTTTTCCCTGAAATTATGATGATCGGGATAGGTCAGTATATCTATTTCGGTAGTATATTCCGAAAGCTTGTTTATCATCATTTTAGGCGAAGCTATTCCGGTAGCCAGCAAGATATGTTTGCTTCTGAGGCTATCTAATGTTAGATTTTTATTCTCGCTTTCAAATACAGATATAAGATTTTTATATGTAAACGATGTAAAATAAAGCCCTTGGTAAGGAAACGCATTTATATCGTGTGAAATAATGCGGAAGTCGATCGGTTGCAGGTCTTCGGGGCACTTGGTTACCAATATTATATTGGCATTCTCAAGGCTCGACGCCGGTTCTCTGAGCCTGCCTGCCGGAAGCAATGTGTCGTCGTACACAGGACGATTGAAGTCTGACAATATAATAGTATATGACGGCTTCACATAACGATGTTGGAAAGCATCGTCGAGTAATATTATTTCGGGAGGATTGTCCAGCGACAGCAGTTCTTTGATCCCTCTTCGCCTGTTACCGTCTACAGCTACAATAGCATCGGGGTATTTTTGTTTTATCTGAAACGATTCGTCTCCTATTTCGAGACTAGTGGAATGGGGTGTGGCAAGTACAAAGCCTTTCGACTTACGCTTATATCCCCTGCTGAGCACTCCTACCCTGTATTTTTCCTGCAACAGGTTTACCAGATACTCAGTGTGCGGAGTCTTGCCTGTGCCGCCTACAGTGATGTTACCGATGCAGATAACAGGAACATCGAACTCCTCGTGTTTGAGTATTCCCCAGTCGAAGAATTTGTTGCGTATATATACAATCAACCTGTACAGCCATGAAAAAGGCAGCAACCATTTATTGATATGCACAGACGGAATTTTAATCATCCGATAAATATAGTTATTTTATTTCAGAAATATCATTTTGATAGGATAAGTTCGGTACAAAATAATCGAACATACCTGTGGTGCATCTAGATAATTTATATCTTTGAAACAAGGAAGAGAAAAGAAATTTAAGAACCCAGAGAAAAATACCCCATGAAATTTACACTTCACGACAAAGCAAGATTATACGCATTTATGCTCCTCTTATCATTACTTGCCACATCCTGTGGACAACAGTCCCGGCAAAGTGAGATTACCACAGAGGCAAATGCCGAAATTGATAAAATCATCAACGACTCCAAGCCTCTGACATTCAACAACCCCGATTCGGCTATACAGGCATTGCAGCAAGTCTTAGCCCACGATAAAGACAAACTGTCTGCAAAGCAAACCATAGAAGCGAATATGCAAATAGGATTGGCATACTCTATAAAAAAAAGAATTAGATGCTAGCGATTCCATATATCAACAGTGCCTCAGTATAAAAGGGATCGAAGAAGATACCATCAACAAAGCTTCCATATATATCAATATAGGTATCAATCAGAATAAAAAGGGAAATACAAGAGATGCTATAAAATATTACAGGATGGCTGAATCTACTGTAGCAGGGCATGTTAAAGCCAGTGATTACGTGGACAGGATAAACAACAATCTGGGGCTGTCTTTTCAACGAATGGAAAAGCTCGATTCGGCTCGCTACTGTTTCGAACAGGTGCTTAATGCAGCTGTCAGAAAAGGGAATAAAGAGTACGAGGCAAATGCTTTACTGAATATAGCAAACATCCTCATTCGCTTTAAAGAATATGAGCAGGCCGAACAAAATCTCAGAAGAGCTCTTTCGATATATGCAGAAACTGGAAACAAAAATGGGATGCGCATGGCCAATACCAATCTGGGTACGGTATTAGTACAAACTGAGCGCTTTGACGAAGCATTACAAGCTTTTAGGGATGCCGAGGAAATAGCCGTAGCAAGTGGTATGCCGGCTAGTCTGGCCGTCATATATCACAACGAAGGAGACATATATTTCAAGAAAGGGCAATATGCCGAAAGCCTGCGCTTACTCGATAAATCGTTGGCTATAAAAGAACAGTACAAAGACTCAATGGGTCTGGCACGTTCATACAATGCAAAAGCTGGTGTGTATAATAGACTAAGGCAATACGATCACTCATTGACCTATGCTAGTGATGCTATGGGTATAGCTCGGCGAGCCGACAATGTAGATCTAATGATCGATATATACGGCAATACCTTATCAGCATTAGTCGGGCAAGGCAAATGGAACGAAGCTGTGGAAACATTAGATGCACGCGATATACTTCGTGACTCAGTATTTGTGAAAGAAAAATTTGCAGCCATCCAGGAACTGAAAGTAAAATACGAAACCGAACAGAAAGAACAAAAATTAGAAACGGCACATAAGACCATCAGGCAACAAAAAATCATGTCCATCTTATTTCTAATAGCCTGTGTTTCACTGATTGCCCTGTTCTTTATCTATTATTACTTCCAGCGCAAAAAAAGGCAAGACCACATCCGCATCGTCAAGCAAAATGAAGAATTATCAGAGTATATAGGGCGAACACACAAAACCAGAGAAGTTCTGCCGGAAGATTCCGATACAGGAAAAGCCGAAAACGGGAATGGGGTAAGGCACCTCGCAGAAATACTGTCCGGACTAGAGCAACTCTTCGACCACGAAAAGATATACCGTACGCAGGGGCTCAACATAAATGTGGTAGCCGACAAGCTTGCCACCAACCGCGACTATCTGTCGAAAGTTATAAACAGCAGCCTGGGTAAAGGATTCAACGAGTATGTCAATTTTTACCGCATCGAAGAGGCCAAAGAAATACTCAAAGCACAGTGCAACGGTCAACACACAGCCTACACCATGCAGCAAATAGCCGAAAAAGTGGGATTTGCGGGCACATCGCCCTTTTATACAGCCTTCAAGCAGATAGTAGGAGTTACACCCGGCGAATATAAAAAGACACTCAAACATATAAAACAGTAAGCAGTTAACAGTAACTCATCGGCAATAATTCTCAATTTGTTATTAATATCCCTTTTTATCCAACAAAAATGTCCTGATTGGTAAATCAGGACATTTTTGTTTATTAACAATTTTTTATCCTAATTATTTTTTACTTGTTTCGCATTCGAGAATGATTTTGAACCCGCTGGCGCGGACATCTTGTCCGTGCCTCTCTCGCAGCAGGCAGGGTCGATTTAAAAAAAGGTAGAAAAAATTTCTATATAAACGAGTAACAAACAATTAAAGCAAACAACAACATGAAAACAAAACAACTATTATTCTTACTTACATTTATCTTTGCGGGCTTGTTCCTTTCGTCGTGCAGTAGCGACGATGACGACAACAATAACAACAATGGCTACAACTTTGGCGCAAAAAAAGTATTTACGGGCGACTTGCCCAAAAAGGTGGGCGAGTCTACTCTCAAGTATAATTCGGACGGATTACTTGAAGAAATATCCAATACTTACGAAAAAGTGACTTTCGAATATCCGGCAAAAACAAAATCGACAGGAGGAGATAATATTGTAATAATGAACTTTCAAGATCTGATGCATCCCGAAGAAGGTTTCGTAATCAGGCTGAAAATAGGAGCTAACGGATTTGCCAGCGAAGCACAACAAACATTCGCGGAAGATAGTACCATCGACACATGGGAGTTTGGGTACAACGGCGACGGCCAGCTCAACCATGTGAAGAGAAAAGAATCAGGGAACAACGACAGCGAAACAACAACTATGACATACAAAGACGGCAATCTCACATACGTGAAGATGACAGAAGACAATAGCTATTATTACAACACCTCGGCCATTATCTACACATCCGAAGCACATCCGCAAGGTATCGAAAACAAGGGCTGCATTATGCTCTTCGATACGCTTATGGGCATGGATATAGACGAAATGGAATACGCCTATTATGCAGGATTGTTGGGGAAAGCGACGAAGAACCTGCCGCTAAAACTGGCGGAAGAATGGGAAGGAGATCCTGAATATGACGTGTATATATACGACTGGACTCTGAATGCAAAAGGCTATCCTACCAGTATGAAATTTGATGAGTGGGGAACTATCGTAAGGCTCAATTTTTCATGGTAAATCTGTATGCCGGTTTCAAAGCATAAGAATGAAAAAGTAAAATAAAAACAGCCAAAAGGTATTACCTCTTGGCTGTTTCATTTATATAATCAATACATTTACTTCACAACAATATCATACGGCATACGTGCCTGTACGAAATCCTGTTCTTTAATTTCTTTCAATGTTTTGAAATATTCGTAATCAGCACCCATATATTCTTTCATAACCTTAGTAGCCAGTTCTTCTTTCTGGTTCATAAGCAGGCTTTCGAATACATCTACCTTTTTAGGGAAACTGCGTAACGAATAATCATCGAGGCTGGCCAGTTTAGCTGCTTCCTCTATAGCTGTATCTATATTACCCAGAGCATCTACAAGACCTATTTTCAAAGCCTGATTACCAGTCCATACTCGTCCCTGTGCAATATGATCGAGTGAGTCTTTGGCTATACCGCGACCATCGGAACAACGGGTAAGAAACAGATCATATCCGCGCTCTATATAGTTCTGGAGAATAGCTTTTTCATCCTCTCTCATCGGACGGGTCATATTACCAAAATCGGAAAACTTATTTGTTTTCACTGCATCGAAGCTGACACCTATTTTCTTTGTCAGTCCCTCCACGTTCGGGAACATGCCGAAAATACCGATAGAGCCTGTCAATGTATTTGGTTGTGCTATAATTTTAGAAGCATTACAAGATATATAGTATCCTCCCGATGCTGCATAGTCGCCCATAGATACTACTACCGGCTTTTTAGCTTTCAGCAAGCCTATAGCTTCCCATATTTCTTCCGATGCATAGGCGCTACCTCCCGGAGAATTTACACGAAAGACCACAGCTTTTACTTTATCATTATCTCTTAGTTTTTCTATTTCTTTTACATAACGTTTACTCGTAATGCCTTCTCTGCCTGTTCCGTCAGAGATACTTCCTTCGGCATAAAGAACAGCTATTATATCATCTGCCGATTTTTTGTTAATAAAAGGTACTGTAGTAATATCCTTTACCGATGCCAGGCGTACATCTTTCACTTCTTCTACTTTCAGCAATGTTTTCAGATATTCTTTTACACCTGTATCATACATCAGCGTATCTACAAGTCCGTCACTCAAAATAGCTTTAGCCTCTTTGAATGTAACCAGAGAATCGGTCAGTTCGTTCAGTTTTGCTACCGATATTTTCCGCGAAGCAGAAATCTCGTCTGTAACAGTCGACCACATATCGTTCATGTAAGAAGATACCTGCTCTTTGTTAGCATCACTCATCTTGTCGAGCATGAACGGCTCTACGGCAGATTTGAATGTACCTACTTTGAAAATCTGCATTTCTACTCCTATCTTATCCAGCAAACCTTTATAAAAGGTAGGTACTGCTGCATAACCATGCAGGTCGAGATTACCCTGAGGATTGAGTATTACTTTGTCCGAAACAGACGACAGGTAATAACAGCCCTGTGTATAGACATCAGCATAAGAAACTACAAACTTACCGCTTTCTTTAAAGTCTATCAGCTGGTCTCTTATTTCTTTAAGCGATGCGCCCGATGCTGAAAAAGCGCCGGCATTGATATAAATACCTTTTATCTTATCGTTTTCCTTCGCTTTTTTTATAGAAGACAGTATATCGTCCAACCCGAGTTTAGGAGGTTCGTTACGTCCCATAATGGCATCGAATATAGAATTATCTTCTACTCTGTCGTACAAAACTCCTTCGAGCTTCAATGTAAGTATGGTGTTATCCTTCAATGTATATTTTTCTTCCGAACTGAAAGACATCATGGCTGCAAGAGAAATAAACATGATCAGACACAACAGTCCCAATACTATAAAGCATCCTAATATGGAAGCTAATAAACTTTTAAAAAAATCTTTCATCTGATAATTTTTATATTAATTGAATAACAAAATTATATATTTATCTGGTAATATGCTATTTAAATTACACAAAAGAAACCATTACCCTAAAACTGTAATAAGTTGTTTATAACCTGTTGAAAACTGTTGATATATTTTTTAAACAATCTTCGCTGTCTTTCGGATTTTAATTCCATATATAAATAAGTCGCAACAAACAATTAAAAATCACAAAGAAATTATAAATGATATATCAAAGTCTTATGAACATAAATTGTGCATAAAATAAAATGCTTAGTTTTAAACACCGATAGTTATCAACATCTTTTTAATAAAGTTCACAAACGTCTTTATATAAATAAATTGAGTAAATTTGTCTCTTTTAATAACTCGTATTACAGGCATGATGAATGTTTAATAATAGAATAACCAAATTTTACAACAAAAAAGAATAAACACTATTAACAGCCTATAATCATCAACATGAGTTTTTTTAAAGTTTAAATAAAAAGAATATATATAAATATAATGTTTAATAACTCTTGTTTGAAGAAATATTATCTTATTCTCATATTTATAAGTTTTATATCGGGAAAGGTACAAAGCCAGACTGATGATGTTTCCGATTCCGTTATAACAAAAATAGCAGAAAATTTTGAAAAACAGCTAAGGCTCTATCCTCAGGAAAAACTTTATACACAAATAGACAAGCCTTACTGTGTTGCAGGAGAAAATATATGGTTTCGTACATACCTTACCGATGCCAGTACAAATATTCCCAATTCTATCAGCCGCTATGTCTATGCCGAACTTATAGATCCTATGGATTCTGTTATCAGCAGAGTAAAAGTAAGACCTGTACACGGGGCGTATCATGGTCATATAAGCCTGCCCGAAGATATGGCTGAAGGTGAATATCAGTTACGTTTCTATACCCGGTTTATGGAAAGCTTTGGAGACGACTATTTTTTTAAACGATCGGTTCGTATAGGTGATCCGTTGACTGCCCTTTACAGAACCGAATCGGATTTTTCGTATGAAAACGAAAAGAAATTGAGTGTGAAATTGCGTATAACAGATATAAAAGAGAATACTTTCATACAGCCCGATAGAGTAGAGATAATGGATGAGAATGGTAACCTGAAGCCGGTGAAAGTAAAAGATGATTACACGATAGATTTTTCGCTGAAAGTACCTTCTAAAAAGAAAGTATTATTCGTAAAATACGATTATAAAGGGAAATTCCATAAAGAATACATTGCAATACCGTCACGTCCCGACTTCGAAGTATCTTTTTTACCCGAAGGCGGATACAATATTGCCGGAACAGTAAATAGAATTGCTTTTAAGGCACTAAATTCTGATGGATTGGGTGAAGATATAGAAGGTATTTTAATAAATCAGAGAGGCGATACTTTAGATAGTTTCAGATCTACACATCTTGGTATGGGACTATTGATACTGAATTCTCAAATAGATAGCGTATTTTATACAATTTGTAAAAATAATGCAGGCTTGGAGAAAAAATACCGTATTCCTTCAGCTACAGCCGAACAGGTGGCTTTGAGTGTAAACAGCCTGAGTAACAAATTTCATTTATCGTTGCGTGTATCAAAAGAGAAGCTTTTGAATAATGACTATTATGTTGTGATACAATGCAGGGGACATATATTAAATACATTTAAGTGGAATGAAGAAAAGACTTTTGTAACTATACTAAAAAACAGTTTGCCCTCCGGTGTAATTCAGATTTTACTGGTGGATAGGAATATGAACCCTGTGAGTGAGAGACTTGTCTTTAATGTAAATAAGTCGGAGCAGACAGGTATTGAATTTATCACTGACAAAAGCAATTATGCTGGCAGGGAACAGGTGAAAGGTTCTATAAAATTGAAGGAATTTGAGAATAACGGACAAGTGGCCGGTCTATCGGTTTCTGTAACCGATGATAAGGATGTGAAAACAGATACCTGTGTCAATATATTATCATCCTTATTGCTTACATCTGAGCTGAAAGGTCATGTAGAATCGCCTGCACATTACTTTTCTGGTGATATAAGAGACAAGCTTTTAAACATAGATTTATTGATGATGACCCAGGGATGGAGCAGATATAATGTAGGCAAAGTACTTAAAGGTGATCTGGAAAAGCCAAATGGTTATCTGGAACTGGGACAATATTTATCGGGTACTGTTAAAGGCGGGTTCTTTATGAATAAAAAATCGGATGGCTATCCTGTGACTTTAATTTCATTGCAGAATAATATATTCAGAGAAGCACTGACAGATAAAGATGGCAGGTTTCATCTTCAGGGTTTTGAAGCACCCGACAGTACTACTTTCATTATACAGGGGCTTACTAAAAAAGGAGGTGGGAGAGTGGAACTGTTGATAGATAAAGAAGTTTTTCCCGATAATAAATTCTCTTTACCACTTAGTACTGTCGAAAATCGCTCATTATTTGAAAAATACATGAAAAAAGCAGATGAAAATTTTCTACTGGCTAACGGTATGCGTATGATTTATCTGAAAGATATAGAGATATTGGGTAGGAAAAACATGGATGATAATAAGGAAAGATCTGTATATTCATCCAATATGAATATACGTAAGTCATATAAAGAAATTGAAAAATATAGCTTTACAAATGTAGTTCAGTTACTAAATCTTTTTGCAGGAGTACAAGTATTACCAAACAAGATATCTATACGTGGAGGCGAAAAAACTTTAATACTGGTTGATGGTATTCAATACGAAATGGATATGTTATATTCGATACCCGTAAGTGATATAGACGAAGTGGAAATAATGAAAGACGGAACAGCTGCTATTTTAGGTGGGAGAGGAAGTGATGGTGTAATAATGATCACTACTAAAAGGGGAGAAATAAATTTAAAAAATGAGGATAAGTTTAATATAAAATCAATAACTCCGCTCGGTTATCAGGTGACAAAAGAATTTTATTCACCACAGTATGAAACCAATGAACAAAGATCGGCTGTTGAACCCGATTTAAGAACAACTGTCTATTGGAATCCGGATATTAAGACAAATAAATCAGGAACAGCGGATATTAATTTTTATACTGCGGATGCTTCCACTACATATTCAGTTGTTATAGAAGGTATTACTTCCGGTGGTTCTTTAATTCATTCTGTACATAAAATATCGAGGAAAGACTAAATTGTATAAGCGTATGAGGAATATTTTATTGTTCATTGTTATAAGTATTGTTGCTTTATCTTCTTGTAACAGGAAGCAACAACAACCCGAAAACGATCAGTACGAAAAAGTAGAACGATTCGTCAACGAAGAGGTTGTAGATACCTTGTCTGCTAAAGAACAGGAAGAATTTGCTGCCTTTTACGAAGCGTATTTCAAGAACTTTTCGTACGAAGGTATAAAAGTATTTCAGCCGATGACGTATAACGAAACGGACTTCAATAAACAGCTTTTCCATATAATGGATACGATCGTTGGTTTGTTTAAGGAAGGAGACAGTTATATACTTAAGCCCTGCCGCATAGAAAAAGTGAATACATACGAAAATGAATGTTACGGAGGCGATATGCTCGAACCCACCCTCGATACGAAAGGCGATTGCCGTTATCTTTTCAGGGGATTGAATAAGTATAGTGAAAAAGAGGCTTTAGATACTGTTGCTGCAAGATTTTCCCTGTTTCCGGGTGAAGAAAAGAGTTTTACGTTCAATAATGTATCGTATAAGTTAAGAGGTGAGGGCAGAGCCAAGCGTAATATTGCGAGTACATCATGGGACAGCCTGGTAGAATACAAACTTATGCTTACCGATGGTGATAAAACGCAGTGTATAACCGAAATGAAAGAATATTCGGATACCTGTACCGAAGTGGTTTTTATAGGTGATCTGGATGGAGACGGTAAGCCCGATTTCATTATCAGTTCACCCGACTGGTATGAAGATTACAGGGTTCTATTATTATTATCTTCCTTTGCTGAGTACAACGAGCTGGTCAAATTGGTTTCTATAACGATGGATTCCTTTGCCTGCTAAGAGTTATAAAACCTCTTTATTACTTTTAATGTTTATAAAAGAATCGAATCAAAAAATGGATATAGTATGAAAAAGTTTATTTTAGCACTTTCTATTCTGTTGAGCGCAAGCATAGCCTGCCATTCACAGATATATGTAGATAATCAGGGAAATGTGTACGATCAGAGACAAACAACTACTACAACAAGCACTACAAGCAAAACTGCTGTCAAGAGTTCCGGTTACTCTTCCGGTTCCAAGTTTGATGCGTCTAAACTGACTTTCGGAGGTAACCTCAGCCTGCAATTCGGCGATTATACTGTTGTAGGTATTTCTCCGCAGGTAGGTTACGATTTCAATAAATACTTTACTGCCGGTGCAGGATTGGGTTATACCTATTATAAAGATAAATATTACGACTACAAATGGAATGCAAGTTATCTGAGCTTCGACCTGTTCGGGCGTGTTTACCCTATCGAGTATATAGTGCTCGGCATTCAACCTGAGATAAGCCGTATGTGGCAGACTATAGATTATTATGGTGCCGGTAAAGTAAGCGAAAGTAAATTTGTACCTTCATTCCTTGTTGGTGCAGGTCTGCGTTTTCAGGGTATGATAGCCATGATACAGTACGATGTGGTACAGGATAAGCATTCGCCTTATGGAAACAATATATTTTACAGTGTAGGTTACACATTCAGATTTTGATAGGTATGAAAAGAATAATAGTAATTATGTCTATACTTTCCTTTCTGGGGCTTTCGTCACAGGCACAGAGTTTTAATGAACAAGCCGGTTTGCAAAGATATGAGAAAGCCAATGCAGAACTGCCTGCACCTGCTGAAGGTGAAAAAAGAGTGGTATTTATAGGTAATTCTATCACACAGGGCTGGGCAGATAAGCATCCCGATTTCTTTAACTCCAATAACTATATAGGACGTGGTATCGGTGGACAGACAAGCCCACAACTGTTGTTACGTTTCCGACAAGATGTGATAGACCTAAAGCCTGTAGCTGTAGTCATAAATATAGGTACGAACGATATAGCGGAGAATACCGGTACTTACAATACTGATTTCACGCTCGGAAATATAAAGTCGATGGCCGAACTGGCCGATGCAAACGGCATAAAAGTGATTTTGTCTTCAATTACCCCTGCAGGAGAATATCCCTGGAGAAAGGATATAAAGAATGTTCCCGACAAAATAGAATCATTAAATACTAAGATAAAGAAATATGCCAATGAAAAAGGTTTTGCATATATAGATTATTTTGCTGTGATGCATGATGAAAACAGAGCATTGATAACCAGCTACGGATACGATGGCGTGCATCCTACCGAAGCAGGATATGACGTGATGGAAAAAGTAGCAAAAGCAGTAATAGATGAAGTAATAAAATAATTTAACCTGTTAACCTTAAATCTAAATTTTAAATAATGAAAAAAGCAAGTATCTTTTTTCTGTTTGTAGTATCTCTTTTCTCGGTAGGATTATATGCACAGACAGAAAAAGTAAGTACTGTTCCATTCGATGAAAATGAGTATTGGTGGGGAGGTGTAGTAGCCTACGGATCGCAGATGCCGTATATAAAACCTGTGGAAGAATTTAATCTTGCCCTCCAGAACAATAACAATCAGGTAGTACCCCTGTTCCTTTCCAATAAAGGGAGGTATATATGGAGCGATCAGGCTTTCAGGTTTGAGATAAAGGATAGGTCTATAGTCATAAAATACGACTACGAAACGATAAGTGCAGTCAAAGCCGGCAACACACTCAAAGATGCTTATCTGGCTGCTTGTACAAAATACTTTCCTCCAAGTGGTGTATTGCCCGATCCGCTGTTTTTCACTATGCCGCAGTACAATACATGGATAGAGCTGATGTACAATCAGAATGAGGAAGATATAATGAAGTATGCCCAAGCTATTATAGACAACGGTTTCCCGAAAGGAGTACTGATGATAGACGATAACTGGCAAAAATACTATGGTAACTTTGAGTTTCGCCCCGAAAAGTTTTCCGATCCTAAAGCGATGGTAGAAAAACTGCATGCTATGGGCTTCAAAGTAATGCTGTGGATATGTCCGTTTGTGAGTCCCGATAGTCAGGAATACCGTTATCTGATGTCGAAAGGATATCTGATAAAGAAAAAAGGTTCGTGGGCTCCTGCCATTATCCACTGGTGGAACGGACAAAGTGCATGTTATGACTTTACCAATCCCGAAGCTGCTGCTTATTTTGTATCGGTGCTGAAAAAGATGCAGACGGATTACGGCATAGATGGTTTTAAATTCGATGCAGGAGACAATTCCTTTTACAATACGAAGTATATAGACAGCTATAAGAAAGATGCCACCTCTACCGATCATACACTGGCATGGGCTAAGATAGGGCTTGAATTTCCGTTCAACGAATACCGCGCAGGCTGGCAAATGGGTGGACAGGCACTTGTTCAGCGCTTAGGTGACAAACATTATTCATATGGTGCGTTGCAATCGCTGATACCTGAAATGATTGCTGCCGGATTGTTCGGTTATGCCTATGCTTGTCCCGATATGATAGGTGGCGGACAAATATCTTCATTTACCAATCTGAATGTTAAGGATTTCAATCAGGATCTGATAGTAAGGTCGGCACAGGTACACACCCTTATGCCGATGATGCAGTTTTCGGTTGCCCCTTGGCGTGTACTCGATAAGGAACGTTTGTCAATGGTGCGCGATATGGCACATCTGCACGAAAAATTCGGAACTTATATCATAGAATGTGCACAGGAATCTTCCCGTACGGGTGAGCCTATTATAAGACATATGGAATATACCTTCCCGAACGAAGGTTTTGCCGAATGCAAAGATCAGTTTATGCTGGGCGATAAGTATATGGTAACACCTGTAGTTGCAGTCGATAATAAAAGGAGTGTGAAACTACCGAAAGGCAAATGGAAAGACGATCTGGGAAAAACATACAAGGGCGGGCAAACAATAACGATGGATGTACCGTTAAACAGATTGGTATATTTTGAAAAACTATGAATGTAAAAGACTTTATACTGAAAGGAAACCTTGTACTCCAGATATCTATAGGTTTGGTACTTGGAGTACTGTTTGGTTTCTTCTTTCCCGATCTGGCTGTTCAGGTAGGTCTGTTAGGCGAGATATTTCTGATGGCGCTCAAGGCTGCTGCTCCGGTACTGGTCTTTTTGCTCATTATATCGGCTATAGCCAACCATAAAACCGGACAAAAAACCAGTATAAAGTCTGTTCTTATGCTTTACTTACTCGGCACTTTCTTATCGGCAATAGTAGCTGTAATCGTAAGTTTTCTGTTTCCTTCGACCATTACCTTCAAAGAGGCTGTAGAAACCGATCTTTTACCACCATCGGGAATTCTGGCAGTATTGAAAGATATTCTTTTCAAGATTGTGGATAATCCTGTAAATGCCATATTAAACATGAATTTTATAGGAATACTGGCATGGTCGATAGGGATAGGTATTTTTATGCGGAAAGCATCCGATAATACAAAGCAGATATTTACTGACCTTTCCGATGCTGTTGTAGCTGTAGTCAGGGTTATTATCCGTTTTGCACCCATCGGTATTTTCGGGCTTGTAGCTTCCACTATTGCAGTTACAGGTTTGAAGACTCTGGCTGAATATCTTCATATAGTGTTGGTATTGGCAGGCACTATGTTGTTCATAGCACTGGTAGTTAATCCGATTATTGTCTATTGGAAAATAAGGAAGAACCCCTACCCTCTTGTTTTCCTTTGCCTGAAAGAAAGTGGAATAACGGCATTTTTTACCCGTAGTTCGGCAGCCAACATTCCTGTGAATATGGCGCTTGCCAAAAAACTGAAATTACATGAAGACACCTATTCAGTGTCTATACCATTAGGAGCTACCATCAATATGGAGGGTGCGGCTATTACCATTACTGTGCTTACGCTTGCAGCCGCACATACTTTAGGTATTCAGGTCGATCTGCTTACAGCTGTATTGCTTAGTATTGTTGCAGCTTTGGGAGCATGCGGTTCGTCGGGCATTCCGGGAGGATCGTTACTTCTTATTCCTGTAGCTTGCAGTCTTTTCAATATACCTATGGATACGGCTATGCTTGTAGTAGGTGTGGGAATGACTATCAGCGTGATACAGGATTCGATGGAAACAGCCCTTAATTCGTCTACCGATATATTGTTTACTGCTGCTGCTGATATGGGAGAGCGGAGAAAGTAAATTAACGTGAGTTCGAAATAATAGTATCTAAATATCAGCTAGTTATATGTTTTCTTTGTGAGCCTTGTGTAAAACCTTGTGCTCTTTGTGGTTAAATCTTATTTCTTTTACCACAAAGGACACAAAGAAAAACCACAAAGGGCACGAAATTTGCACCATATATTTTGGAAAACAATTGATTACATACTATTTTTATATCGAACTCACGTTAATATATACGAAAAAGCACTGCTGGATAATTTAGCAGTGCTTTTTCTTTTCGGGCGTAAAATATTACGCCCCTACCCGTAATATCTAAACCTTTCATCCTTTTCAAACAACTTTATCAATACCGAAAAAGTATTAACTAAAGCATTTTGAAATCATGAAATATAGCGAAAGACTAGTAGACAAAATTGTCCGCCTTATCGAACAGGACAGCTACACCATCACCGAAATTTGCAGAACCCTGAAACTAACTACCAAAACCTTTTACGAATGGAAGAAAACCCGCAGCGACTTCCGCCGAGCCATAGAAGAAGCCGAAGACCGCCGCGACGAATCTCTCGCCACCCTTGTGCGCCACTCCCTGCGCGACCAGCTCGAAGGCTACATAGAAGTCACCGAACGCATCACCTACGAAGACGATGGCTGGGGCGGCGAGAAAATAAAGAACCGCGTAGTGACCAAACGCAAGCGTGCGCCGGGAGCACATGTGATGAAACTCGTGCTCGACCGTCAGGACAAGAAGCGTGAAAAGCAAAAAGAAACGGAACAGACCAGCAGGCCTTTTGTCCTAAAATTCCCGAAAGATGCCGATGTGGAAGCCTCCACGCAGATGGTGAATAAATTTCTGGATAAAGTAACCACACCACAACCCCACGAAATCCGGCAACAGGACAATGGGGAGACAGACGATGACGACAGGTACACAACGGTAATCCTGTAAAACCGGAAAGTAATAAAAAACAAAAACAATGCAAAACCGTTACATTCGTTACTTTTTAGTTAAAATATATTGAATAGTCACTCATTGTAAGCAAATTGCTATACTAACTAAAAAAGTTTTATCTTTGTAAGCTAAAAATAAGTAACTGTTTAAATTTGATTGGCAATCTTGTTTTGTATTATTTCAATATATTTTTTTCTTTTTATTCGCAGGTTTAGCGGGCTAAACCAAGAGTGAAAAGTAGAAAATAGAGAAGAAAGAATAAAAATAAGAGCCAAAGAATAATCGGAAACAGTTATATGAAATATTTTCGCTCAAATTTAAACTGTTACTAAAACTAAAAGAAAATAATGGCATTACAATGCGGCATAGTGGGGCTTCCCAATGTAGGTAAATCTACTCTTTTCAACTGTTTGTCGAATGCAAAAGCACAATCGGCTAACTTTCCTTTTTGTACGATAGAGCCCAATGTGGGGGTAATAACAGTTCCTGACGAAAGGCTGAACAAGCTTGCTGAACTGGTGAAACCAAACCGTATATTACCTACTACTGTAGAGATAGTAGATATAGCCGGACTGGTAAAGGGTGCCAGCAAGGGCGAAGGACTGGGAAACAAGTTCCTTGCCAACATACGCGAAACAGATGCCATACTGCATGTACTTCGTTGCTTCGATGATGATAATATTACCCATGTAGACGGTAGTGTAAATCCTGTACGTGACAAAGAGATCATTGATATAGAGCTTCAGCTCAAAGACCTTGAAACCGTTCAGGCTCGTATACAGAAAGTAGAAAAGCAAGCGAAGACAGGCGGAGATAAAGATGCCAAACGTGCTTTCGATATACTTGTACAATTCAGAGAAGCTCTCGAGCAGGGAAAATCTGCCCGCACAGTGAAGTTCGATAACAAAGAAGACGAGAAGATGGCCAGAGAGCTTTATCTTCTTACCTACAAACCTGTGATGTATGTATGCAATGTAGACGAAGGCAGTGCTGTTTCGGGCAATGCTTATGTAGAGCAGGTACGCGAATCGGTAAAAGACGAAGATGCTGAAATACTTATAGTAGCAGCAAAGATAGAATCGGAAATAGCCGAATTCGAATCGTACGAAGAACGTGAGATGTTCCTTTCGGAAATAGGACTTGAAGAATCGGGAGTTGCCCGTCTGATAAAGTCAGCTTACAAACTTCTGGGTCTTCAGACATATTTTACAGCCGGAGTACAGGAAGTGCGCGCATGGACTTTCACAGCCGGATGGAAAGCGCCACAATGCGCCGGAGTGATACATACCGACTTCGAAAAAGGATTTATCCGTGCCGAAGTGATCAAGTATGCCGATTTTATTGCTTTAGGTTCAGAGGCTGCTGTAAAAGAGGCCGGAAAAATGAATGTCGAAGGAAAAGAATACATAGTGCAGGATGGAGATATAATGCACTTTAGATTTAATGTATAAAATAAATACACCTCTCCCCAACCCTCTCCAATAGAGAGGGAGAACAAAGAGAGTAAAAGAAATTGGTCGCTTTGCGGCTCCTCCCCTTTTGGGGAGGCAGGAGGGGTGGTAATTGAGTATATAAATGATTATAAATTATGATTCTCCCGGACAGTTGTGCAACAGGATATGGTCGTTAGTACCTTCCATTGCATACGGATTGGAACATGAGGAAAAAATGCAGGCAGTCAATTTTTCTGAATATTCCGACGGGTTCGAGAATCTTAATGTAAACAAGCTTATCTCTTTTCCTCCTAAAAAGCTTTCACGTAAGTTTTTCCATTTTCTGAAAGCAAAGGGCTACATACAAAATGGTCGGCCTAATATTTTTTCCAGATTATTCAATCTTAATCTGATCGAAGGCTGGTCGAACCGGTTGGGAAATGCTGACATGGTGCAAAGGCAATCGGACGGCATACGTGAGATTTTTACTTTCAGCAAAGGCGTTACCGGAGCTGTCGATCAGGTATTTTCTTCGGTGCAGGAAGATACAGTAGTGGGAGTACACATTCGCAGGGGAGATTACCGCGAGTGGCTCGATGGCATTTACTACTATGTAGACGAAGATTATTACTATATGATGAATACCCTCAACGAACTGTTGACGGCAGAAGGGCATAAGGTAAAATTCCTGTTGTGTTCGAACGAAAGTATAGATTTGGATAATTTCAAAGGGCTCAACTATTTTGTTATACCCGACTCTTCGGGAATAAAAGACTTGTACGCCCTGTCGAAATGCTCATATATAATAGGCCCTCCCAGTACATATTCGGAGTGGGCTTCATTCATGGGGAAAGTACCTGTAAAGTATATTACATCTATAAATGAAAAAATAATGCTCTCAGATTTCTCCAGAATCGTATCATTTAATAAATTTGAAAACGGAAATGAATTGGTCATAGACTGATCCTTTTATATATATAAAATTATCTGTTACAATGATTTATCCAGCTAGTAAACAAGATTATCCGGTATTGATAGACGTATGGGAGAGTGCAGTAAAAGCCACCCATGACTTTCTGTCGAAAGAAGATTTTGAATTTTATAAATCTCATATACCTATTTATTTTCAGCACGTTTCGCTCTATATCTATAAGAATGAGGAAGGAGTAATCAAGGGTTTTCTGGGTATAGAAGATGACAGCATTGAAATGCTTTTTGTAGACAATGCAAGCAGAGGATCAGGCATAGGAAAGATTTTGCTCGATTATGCCGTAAACAAGCTTAATGCGCGCCGCGTAGATGTGAACGAACAAAACACACAGGCTTTGAATTTTTATTATCATTTAGGATTTAAGGAAGTAGGCAGGGACGAGTACGATGGAGAAGGTAAGGGCTATCCGATCCTGCATCTGGAAAAACACTGATCGCATGTTTTATTATTAATTAGTGTAGCTTCACAGTAAAAAATAATAAGACAGTGTATATTTTAAAGTATTATTATTCAGATATTTATAAAATATAAACCTACAAATTTCGAGACAAAGAAAGTTCATCCACTCAAGGCATTATAAACTATATGCCAAGAGTTCTTACTTTTGTCTATGCTTAAATGACTATTTTAACCAAACACTTATTTTTTATGAAAAAACTATCATTAGCCTTAGCTCTGATTTTATCATGTAGCTTCACTGCAAACGCACAATTCGGACTTAGCAAGAAACACCTCGATGCCGCTAAAAAAACAGCACAGGCACTCACTGTTTCAGATGCGGAAATAGCTCAGTACTGTCAGGAATACGTCGATTGGTCTGACAAGAACAATCCACTATGCGAAACTACGGACAAAGGAAAGAAAAAAGAAATTGCAGACAGACTTGCAAAGATCGTTGCCCAGATTCCGCAAAGCGAAAGAAAAGGTATGGATATCAAAGCATACTATGTAGTAGACCAAAATGCTTTTGCCTGTGCAAACGGTAGTATTCGTGTTTTTGCAGGATTGATGGAACTGTTGACTGACGATGAAATACTTGGAATCATCGGACACGAAATAGGTCATATAGTGAATAAAGACTCTAAAGGAGCATTTAAAAAAGCCCTTCTTACTTCTGCCCTTAAAGATGCAGTAGGCTCTACAAGTGGTGCTGCCGCTGCTCTTACAGAATCTCAGCTGGGAGAACTGGGAGAAGCATTGGCCGGTGCGCAGTTTTCGCAAAAAGCAGAATATGCAGCTGACGATTATGGATACGAACTGCTGAAAAGATGTGGTAAAGACGCCAAAGCAATGGCTTCGTCTCTGCGTGTTATCCAAAAGTTGCAGGATGATGCAAATATCGATAAAAGCAAAACAAGACAGCTTTTCTCTTCTCACCCTGAGAGTGGAAAGAGAGCCGAAAAGCTTGATAAGAAATACGAGAAGGAAAACAAATAAGATATCGATTATGGAGAGGTGCTATTTTTAGCATCTCTCTTTATTTTACACTGCAATTTTAATACGGTTCTAATTTGCAGACCAAGAAAAATTCTCTTACTTTGTTGAGCCCATATTGGCTGTTAATTTAAAGGTAAAAAGAAATGGCAAATAATAAGATCACCACAGTACTGTTCGGTTTAGACGGAGTTGTTGTAGACACGGAACATGAGTACGACAAATTCTGGAGTAAAATAGCAGAAGATAACGAGTTGAAAATAGATAATTTTTCGTCTATTATCAGAGGTATGACTCTCAGTTCTGTTATAGAACTTTATTTTGCAATTTCGCCACTTGAAGAAAAACAGGCCATCAGGCAAGCCTGTGCCGATATGGAACAATCCATAGATTACAAAAAACTGTTGATTCCGGGTGTACTCGATTTTATCGCATATGTTAAAGAATCGGGTTACAGAGTAGGTCTTGTTACCAGCTCACCGACCCATAAAGTACAGGTAGTGCTCGATCAATTGGCGTTGCAGAATACTTTCGATACCATTATCACTTCCGATAGCATTAAGAAAGGCAAACCCGACCCTATGGGTTACGTTCTGGCAAAGACAAATCTGGGCGTACAATCGGGTGAATGTGTTGTTTTTGAGGATTCTTTCACCGGTATCAAGGCAGCTACCTACGCTTTTATGCGGGTAATAGGTGTAGCTACTACATTGTCAGAAGAGTTTCTTAAAGATTATACTTACGGGACAATTAAGGATTTCACAGAAATGGGAAAAGTAAAAGCTTTTCTTGATAAGATTTAACATTTCATATTAAAAATGTTATTAAAAAGTGGCACTAGCCACTTTTTTTATTTACTTTTACATCAGACAAAAAAGACCCAGATTAGCCCGGATTTTAGCTTGAACTAACACAAAAAAGACTTATGCGCACTTTGCTTTTAAGGATTTATCATCTTTTCTTATTTTTATCTTTATATGTAGTTATTGGTTATGCAAATAGCAGAGACAGTATATTCGTTGAAAAATACGAAAAAACTATTTATTTTAATTCTGATTCTATTTTTATAAATTATGCAAATAAAGGTTTTATTCCCGTTGTAGACGACTTGTATGAATATTATGAAGACGTTTTTTGGAATCTGCCGGATGACTGTAGGTCTTCGGAGCTCGATAAAATGGAACGTATAGCTAAAGCTGCAAATAATAGCGAACTCGAAGCCGAAGCTGTTTTTATGAGGGCTGTGTGCTTGCCCGATGGTGATGAAATGCAGTTCTCACACAAAGTAAAAAAACTAGAGGAAATAGCGGATAAATCGGCAAAAAACGGTAATATTTCCTTGCGCTTAAGAGCGATGGAGTCGATTTTCGATCTTTATTGGAATTCTGAAAAATATGCCAGAGCCTTCAGCCAGATACATTCGATAGATAAAGTCCTTCAGAATGTGGGAGATGATAAATATCCGGGAAAAGGCGTTCTTAATTTTCGTATAGGTGAAGCATATTATTTTTTTCAGGATTATGATAAGGCTATACCTTATCTACGAAAAGCAATGAAACCTTCCCGGTATTATTTCGACAGGTCAAATCTGGAAGCCAGAAATATGCTTGGTACTTACTATAATCAGAGAGGCCAGGTCGATTCTGCCGAATATTATTTCAGGTCGGCATTCAGTAATCATGACAGGGTTAAGTTCAAATCGAAATACGATGCTGTTTCGTTGAGTAATCTGGGGCATAGTTTTATACAGAAAAAAGATTACGATGAAGGTATTTCATATTTCAGAGCAGGGCTCAACCATATGTTGCTCGAACGCGATTACAAATCGGCATCTGATGTTACCGTCGGACTTGCACAATGCTATCTGGAAAAAGATAACCTGAAGAAAGCAAAACACATGATAGATTCGTCACTTATTTATATCGAACAATCGGGAAATGTCAATGCCTATCAGGAGCTATACCCGCTGATGTGTGAATACTATGTGAGGTCGGGTGACAGGCAACTAGCAAAGGCATACCTCGACTCCACGATGGCTGTAAATAATAAATATCTTGAGAAGTATAATAGTAAGTATATCATCAAAGCCGAGCAGGAGCTATTTGAAGCTGAAACTATAGCAAAAGACGAAGAGTTGAGGTATCAGGAAGAGAAATATACTTATCGTTTGTTATACGGCCTTATAATCCTTGTATTTATTTCTCTCGGGCTGGTAGTATTCATTATATTGTACAATAAGAATAAAAAAGCGTACAGGGCACTTGTACAAAAAAATCAGGACTGGGCAGGTACAACAAATCCGGGATTTAGTAGTACAAGCAAGTCTGCTTCATGTGAAGAAAATACCAATGAGCCGGATACAGAGGATCTCGACCTGATGAAGCAGGTATATGATCTAGTGAATAATGAAAAAGTATATAAAGACCTTGATCTTACACTGGATTCTTTATCGAGGCAAATAAATGTAAACCGCAATTATTTATCTAAAGCCATCAATAAAACTACGGGTAAAAACTTTAATACATATATAAACGAACACCGGATAAAGGAGGCGATAAAAATAATGTCTAATCCTAAGTCCGATCTTATTTCTATCGATGCTATTGCCCTCGAAGTAGGGTTCGGTAATCGTATATCATTCTATCAGTCGTTTAAGAAAATAACGGGTCTTACCCCTTCCGACTTTAGAAATAACAAATCGAACGTTCTATCTAACTAATTGATTATTAATGTAAATATTGTAAATATTTATAAATATTTACAAGGTAATATTATGTTTTTTATACACTGTTTCTTTGGAGACCCCCTACCCTATTTCAAAACAATTACAGATACAACTTCATGTTAGCTTTTGTTCAGAAAAAGTAAAAACTTGTGGTTAGAAATGATAATATTTAACATTTATACCATTTTTATGCCATACTTTTGTATCGAATGGATTAGATACCCAATCTTATCACACACTTTCTTCTACACAATTCTTAAGAGTACCTCCCCGGTGCTCTTTTTCTTTTTTTATGTCTCAGGCAATACAAAAAAGCAGTTTTGGAAAAGTGGCAAAAAAGCAATACTGGACGTAATCTCGACAGGGAGATTAGCCTTAGTAAACTATCTGAACAATCAGGACGAACCACCGGATAAAAGCTGAGAACGGGAATTTATATTCCTAGAGTGAGAAAAAAGAGGCTGCACTTTTAATAAAGTACAGCCTTATTATCGTGAAAACGGATATTACATAATTCCTTTCTCTCTTAGTTTCAATTGCCATTTCCATGCAGAATCCATCGTATCTTCGATATTCTCTTTGGCAGTCCAGCCCAGAACGTTATTTGCGTGTTTAGGGTCTGCCCATATCTTTTCGATGTCTCCTTCGCGGCGACCAACGATCTTATAATTCAGTTTTACACCCGATACTTTTTCAAATACATTGATCAGTTCCAGTACCGAAACTCCCCTACCCGTTCCCAGATTGAATATTTCTACTTTCTCAGGCGATTTGTTCTCTAACATACGGTCGACTGCTATAACGTGAGCTTTTGCAAGGTCTACCACGTTGATAAAGTCGCGTACGCAAGAGCCGTCAGGTGTGTTGTAGTCGTCACCGAACACACTTAGCTGTTGGCGAATGCCCATAGCCGTCTGTGTGATGTAAGGAACGAGGTTTTGAGGTACACCATTAGGCAATTCTCCTATCTCGGCTGTGGGATGTGCTCCTACCGGATTGAAATAACGGAGGATGATGCTTTTCACATCGGCTCCCGACCGGACTGTATCTTTTATGATCTCTTCATTGATTTGCTTGGTGTTTCCGTATGGAGACTCTGCCGGTTTGATAGGTGCAGTTTCGTCTATCGGGTTATGATCCGGTTCGCCATACACAGTACACGATGATGAGAAAACGATATTTTTAACGCCGAATTCAGGCATCAGATCAAGCAGATTGATAAGTGAATTCAGGTTGTTTCTGTAGTATAATAATGGTTTTTGTACCGACTCTCCTACTGCCTTACTTGCAGCGAAATGAATAATCCCTTTGATATCGGGATGAGTGGTGAAAAGCTTTTTTAAGCCTTCGTAGTCGTTACAATCGAGTTTTTCGAAAACAGGACGTACGCCGGTAATACGTTCGATACCGTCGATAGAGTCGGCTGTCGAATTCGACAGGTTATCTATCACAACTACGGAATACCCTGCATTTTGCAGCTCGACAACAGTATGAGAACCGATGTATCCTGCTCCACCTGTTACAAGTATTTTTCCTTTCATTATTTGGGTTTTTAGATTAGGTGGTAAAGATACAAAATCATAAATAAAAGTAATGAGAAGTAGGCGTTTATCTGTAAGAAAAATACCTCACTTACATTACCCGAATCAAAAACTTATAGTTTCATGTCTGTTACTTATAACGAAAGAGTTATCTTTGTAGCCTGATTTTTTTAATATGAAGAAACTTGTATCTTTATTAACAATTATTGCTGTTTTCTTTTGCTTTTCTGCATGCTCATCGGTAGATGGCGATGCGCGTAGGGCAGCAGAACTTAGCAAAGAGTCGTTAGATCAGGTAAAGGCACAGGATTTGCAGAGGGCAGAAGAGCTATACAAAGAATCGCAAGATATAATAGCCCGCTACAAGGGTACAGATCAGTACGAAGAATTCTTTGCCGCATACAATAAATATCTGTCGGGTGAAGGCTCGAACGATTAAATAAAATACCGAAAAATAATATATTCCATACCATAATGTCTGAAACTATTTTAAATCCCGAAGAACCTAAAAAGAGCCTCAACTTTATAGAGGTAGCAGTAGAAAACGATCTGGCAGCAGGCAAAAATGATGGTCGTGTGCAGACCCGTTTCCCGCCCGAGCCGAACGGTTATTTGCATATAGGTCATGCAAAGGCTATTTGTATAGACTTTGGTATAGCGCAAAAATACGGCGGTATCTGTAATCTTCGCTTCGATGACACCAATCCGGTGAAGGAAGATGTGGAATATGTAGATTCCATCATGGAAGATATCAAATGGCTGGGTTTCGACTGGGTGAATGTTTACTATGCGTCCGATTACTTCGGGCAGTTGTGGGATTTTGCTGTAGCGCTGATAAAAGAAGGAAAAGCCTACATAGACGAGCAGTCGGCCGAAGAAATAGCCAAACAAAAAGGCACGCCCACGCAGCCGGGTGTCAACAGTCCGTATCGCGACCGTCCTGTAGAAGAAAGTCTTGATCTCTTTAATAAAATGAATGCCGGAGATTTTCCGGAAGGCAGTATGGTATTGCGTGCCAAGATAGACATGGCCGCATCCAATATGCACTTTCGCGATCCTATCATATACCGGATTATAGACCATCCGCATCACCGTACAGGCAAGCAATGGAATGCATACCCTATGTACGACTTTGCTCATGGGCAGTGCGACTACTTCGAAGGAGTGACACACTCGCTATGTACACTCGAATTTGAGGTACACCGCCCGCTTTACGATTGGTTTATAGATCAACTGGCAACAGGAGGCTACCGCCCGCATCAGTACGAGTTCAACAAATTGCAGTTTACTTATACCCTGCTCAGTAAGCGTAATCTGAGACGTATGGTAGAAGAAAAGATACTTTCGGGCTGGGATGATCCGCGTATGCCTACGCTTGTCGGATTTCGCCGCAGAGGTTATACCCCGGAGGCAATCCGCAGCCTGATAGATAAGATCGGTTATACTAAATACGATGGTGTAAACGATATAGGACTACTTGAATACGCTGTGCGCGAAGACCTGAACAAAAGGGTGACACGCGTGTCGGCCGTACTCGATCCGGTGAAGCTGGTTATCACCAATTACCCTGAGGATAAAACGGAGGTAATGACAGCACAGAACAACCCTGAGGACGAAAATTCGGGCAGTCACGACATACTGTTCTCTCGTGAGTTGTATATCGAACGTGATGACTTTATGGAGGATGCTCCGAAGAAATATTTCCGCCTGACTCCGGGCAATGAAGTACGTTTGAAAAATGCCTATATAGTGAAGTGTACCGGATGTAAGAAGGACGAAGCGGGTAATGTGACCGAAGTGTATGCCGAGTACGATTCGCAGACCAAGAGCGGTATGCCCGACAGCGGACGCAAGGTGAAGGGAACTATTCACTGGGTGTCTACCGAAGACAGTTTCGATGCTGAAGTACGTCTTTACGACCGCCTGTTTATGGTGGAAAATCCGGCAGATGATGAGAGAGACCTTACAGAGCTGCTTAATCCTGATTCGCTGAGAATACTCAAAGGCTGTAAGATGGAAAGCTATCTGAAAACGGCTGAGGCAGGAGATAAATTTCAGTTCCAGCGTACAGGTTACTTCTGTGTAGACCCTGATTCTACAGCTGATAATATGGTATTTAACCGTACTGTATCACTCAAGGATTCGTGGGCGAAGGCTAAGGATAGATAAATCTGATTTCAGATTATTTCTTATACAAATAAATTGCGTTCTTTATGTTTGGATTGCCGACATAGGGAGCGCAATTTATTTTTAAATATACTCGCTTGCTCGCGTAGGCTTCGAGCCTGTGTATTGTGAAGCAAAAGGGTTGCTCGTTGAGTAAGACATGGACAAGATGTCCGCGCCAGCGAGGTTAATCTTGTAGCTTCAAATTTGACTTTCTTTTTTATCTGCTGATTGAGAAAAATCTTTTTTAGTAAATTGTTTAAAAATCGAAAAAGCAAGAGGAATAATTATAGTTAATAAAATTTCTTTAATCTGAAAATCCAATTTAAATATCACTATAGAAATTGCACAAAAAAACCAAACAATTCCGGTTGCTAAGAAATAATTGTAAAAAAAGCTTCTTGAATTTTTCATTATATTATTGTTTTGAATTTGTTCTTTTAATTTATCAAGTGTTCTTTTATAATAGTTGAACATTTGAGGTCTTTGATTTAATGATTCATTATTGATATCATAATCAAGCGCATTAAAAATGATTTTAACCGTAAAACTTCTAGGGTTGACTTCTCCTGATTCAATTCGTTGCAATGTTCTAACATTTATGTTACATTTTTCAACTAATTCCTCTTGAGTCAAACCTTTTTTCTTTCTAAGTGCTACTATTTTCTGTCCTAATTCTGGTTGTTTCATTTTCTTTAAAATCTCTGACAAAGATATATTTTGCCTCAAAATTAAAATATTTTTCAGAGAGTATTTTTCCCGACATTTCCCCGACATTCAATTTTTCTAAGGTATATACTGCATTATTTAACTTTAAATGGTGCTGTTTTTTGCTCCTGCTCGCACAGACTTCCGGCCTATGTGTTGAACAGTTTTGGATTGAACAAAGGTGTTGATTATCTTTATAAGGTTTCAAGATAATGTAAAATCTTTATCTATAATATAATCAGGATTTAAAAGGAGGAATGAAGCATATGTAAAGGAAATAAAAGTAACGAAGAATCAAAACAATGCAAATTCATTACATTCGTTACATTTTAGTTAAAATATGAGGGACAGGATTAAAGATATAATCAGAAAAATGAAACTTAAGATCAAGATAATCATAGTGTTAGTCTCTGTTTTTGCTGTTTGGGTAATCCTCATCCAGTTTCAGACATATAGCTATCCTTCTGCGAGTGATATAGACAAGCGACTTAATTACCTTGAGCGTGTAATTAATGAGCCTTTGACATCCGATTCGGAAATAGCGAAGATAGGTAATGAAAGCAGCTATGAATTTATGCTCTTTTCTTATTCATATTCTGTGTATGCACTGACCAATCTGGCTGTAAAAGATCCGGCATATAAAGAGCGTGTGATTCCATTGATAAAGGAGTGCATAGATAAGGCACAGCAATGGCGCGTTTATGAGCCTTACGGCATTGATGAAGAATTGGCGGGTCTGGATTCCATACCTGATTATTCCGTCTTGTATCTGGGACATCTCAATCTGATGATGGGCTGTTACAGGCTGTTGTCCGATGATAGTATATTCAATGATTTGAATGATAAAATCTCCGAATCGTTGTTTCACCGTTACAATAAAACAAGCTTTCTCAATCTCGAATCTTATCCTTCTGCGATCTGGATACCCGACAATACGGTGGCAATGGTCTCCCTCAAGCTGCATAGCTTCAATTCTGGCAGCGTTTTCGGCGCGATATGCAGTAAGTGGTCAGAATACGCAAAAACTCATTATACGGACGCAAAAACGGGTGTTTTGTATTCGACAGTTGATGCCGCTACGGGAAGGGCAGGAGAGGAGCCGCGCGGATCTATGCTTGGCTGGAGTGTTATGTTTATTTATCAGTTCGATAGCGAATATGCGATAGAGCTTTACAATAACTATAAGAAGCATTTCAGTTGGGATTTTCTTATATTCAGGCTTTTTAAAGAACGGCATGGTAACTTTGAAACAGGTTTGGGGGATATAGATTCGGGGCCTTTGTTTTTGGGATACAGTATTCCTGCGAATGAATTTGCGTTAGGTGGTTCTGTCGTAGCAGGTGATTTCAAGACAGCACGAAAGATTGAGCGGCTGATAAACTTCGGGACTTCTAAAACAGAAAAGAATAATGAGTTGAAATACGATGTGAGGTTTATAGACATGAATATCAGCCCTATGGCTGAGGCATTGGTGTTGAATTCACTGACTATTACCAATTGGATAGATGATAAATGACAGGGGAGTGGTGGCTAAAGTCTGTCATCTTTATAAGGTTTTAGTTATAATCGTTTCACGCAAAGACGCAAAGACGCAAAGAAAGAATACTTGTTGCAATTCGAATGGCGAAGTCACTTTTAACTATAAAATGATTGTTTACTGATGACTGTTAACTGCTAACTGAAAAATGTGTTACCTTTGCTTCGCTTTCGCTTCGGCGATCGTTGATTGTAACTTTTTAGTTAAAATAATATCAGATGCCTGAAAGAGATATATCGTTATTGGTAAGCAGATATAAACAAGCGCATGAGGCGGGGAGGAATCCCTATTTCGATGCAGATGAATTCAGTGATTTGGCTGAGTATTATGATTCGATAGAGGATCTGGATACTGCACGCGAGATTATCGATGCCGGACTGGCTATTCATCCCGGCAATACTTCTTTGCTTGTGAAAAAGGGCAAACTGGCGGTTTACGATGGCGATTACGAGCAGGCATTGACACTGTTGCAATCGTCTTTGGAATACGATTTCGATCTTTATCTGCTTCGTATCGAGTGCTATCTTCAGCTCGAGGATTATGTGAAGGCATACGAATTGTCGGAGCAACTCCTCGAAAAGGAGGATAATGAGTCACTCGATAATGTGCTTGCCGAACTGGGCTTTCTGCATGTCGAAGCAGACCGCTTCAGAGAAGCGATCCTGTATTTTGAAGAAAGCCTGAAATATAATGCTGAAAATATAGAGGTATTGTCCGATCTGGCTTATGCTTATGAAATGACCGGTGATTTTGAGGCTGCTATCAGTACAACGAATAAGATACTGGATATAGAGCCTTACACGTACGAGGCATGGGTGAATCTGGGAAAGCTATATTCGTTGCAGGAAGAGTTCGAAAAGGCTATAGATGCGTTCGATTTTGCGCTTACTATAAACGATTCGGATACTAATGTGCTGAAGTTGAAAGCACATTGCCTGTCTTTGTCGGATAGGGTAGAGGAGGCTATCGAAATATTCAACGAATTATTACTTGGCGATATGGACGATGCAACTCTTTATCTTCTGCTGGCGGAATGCTATCAGGCACTGGAGATGTATGACGAGGCATTGGCTAACCTGGATATATATAAAGAGATAGAAGGAGAGACGGACGAATTGCTTTCGAAGCAGGCATATATTTTTATACAAAAAGAGGATTATCCGGCTGCATTATCTGTGGTCGAAGGTGCTTTGCCGGGTAATCCTGATTCGGTAGATCTGAACCTGATAGCAGGAGAGATTGCTCTCAGAAGAGAGCGCTACGAAGAGGCTAAGAGTTACCTTATGGCTATTTATCCTGAGAATGAGGATAATTTTCAGCTACTCGACAGATTGGCTATAGTCAATATTAAGGAAGAGGATTATAAGGAAGCGGCATTTTATACGGAAAGATTATTAGATCTGGATCCGAATAATCTGGCTGTGAAGCAACGTTTGGCACTTCTTTATTTCGAGACAGGGGATGAGGAGCATTTCAATATTGTGCTCGATCAGTTTACCGATAAGGAGCTCTTGTCACTGTTCGAGCTTATTTATACGCCGCGATCGCAGGGGTATTTTGACAGGGATATGCTGGTTTCTTACCTGAACAGGGCTCGTGAAGCCAGAACTTTGTTTAAAAATCTGAAATACTGATACGTTTATATAATGTATTTATAATCAGAAATATATATCTTTATTAAGCTCTGTAATGAGTATAAAATCTGAGTGCTGATACTAATTTTTACTATTATTTGTTTGGATAATAAATAAATTAAACTACCTTTGCACTCGCTTTATTAAAGCAATAGGGAGATTCCGTAGCTCAGCAGGTAGAGCACATCACTTTTAATGATGGGGTCCTGGGTTCGAGCCCCAGCGGGATCACAAGACAAAAGGACAGAAAAGACAGTCCGATGTCAATAAAAAGACAAAAACTCTCGTAATCAGTAGATTGCGAGAGTTTTTTTATTATCCTTCTTCTGTAAAAAAGACTTCCATAGACTTAATGATGTCAAATTCGGACAAAGATTCGTTACCTATTCGTTACCCAAAATTACCAAGACAAAAATGGTAACGATTTAACAAATAAGTCCCTGATTTGTCGCGCATTGTCTACAATTTGTCTGTAACAAACAGTACACTACAAAGTATTTTTACAAACAAAAATTTATTGATTATGAAAACAACTTTTAGAGTACTTTTCTATTTAAGAAAAAACAGACTGAATGGTAATCGTATGGCTCCAATAATGGTAAGAATTACGATTAATGGAGAGATGAGCCAGTTTAATTCTAAATTATCTGTATTACCTGAACAATGGGACACCAAACTTGGTCGATGTTCAAGCCGTGCAGCGGATGCATTGAATCTCAACAGGACTTTGGATAGCATAAAAGTTAGGATGGAGGAAATTTATCAGGAACAACTAAAAGAAAAGGGGTACGTTTGCCCAGAATCAATTAAAAATATATTATTAGGATTAGGTACAGCAAGAGCAAAATCTTTTATTGAATATTTTACAGAGCACAATGACCATTACAAACTAAAGGTTGGAAAAACAACTTCTCAAAAAACTTATAGCCGTTATGAATTAACAAAAAATAAATTGCAGGAGTTTATGAGAGTAAAATATAATATTACTGATGTTATGCCGACAGATATAAATTCTATATTTATAGAAAGTTTTTATTTATACTTAATGGAGCATAGTTGTAATAATAACACAGCTATGAAATTCGTTCAACGTCTCAGGACTGTTTTTGATTTTGCTATTAATTCGGGCGCTGAGATTAAAATTAATCCATTTGCTCAATTTAAATTCAAGTATGATAAAGTGAGCCGCGAGGTTTTGACACAAGAAGAAATTGATACTATATACAAAAAGGAATTTACCTCTAAGCGACTAACTCAGGTAAGGGATTTATTTATCTTCTGCTGCTACACCGGATTGGCTTATACCGACGCATGTAAATTAACAGCAGCTAATATTCGCAAATCGTTTGATGGCAATCTATGGGTTATAACTAAAAGGACAAAGACCAAAGTAGATTCTAATATAATGTTACTTGATATCCCAATCCAAATAATTGATAAATATACAGGAAAAGATAAAGACGGAAAACTGATACCAAGCTGCTCCAATCAAAAAATGAATGAATACCTGAAAGAAATTGCTGAAATTTGCGGTATTGAAAAAGCAATATCGACTCACATAGCGCGGCACACATTCGCCACGACAGTTACCTTGGCCAATGGTGTCCCTATTGAAAGCGTCTCAAAAATGTTAGGTCATAACAGCATAAGGACTACTCAAATTTATGCCAAAGTATTAGATATGAAAGTCAGTCAGGATATGAGTAATCTAGCTTTGAAGCTCAATCGAAAAAAACAATATAAAGAAAAAGTGTCATAAACTAAAAATCCCTCTAATCTGGTCAAATGCATTATTGATAGCAGATTAGAGGGTTCTCTTTTTTATTTTTTAGAATCTTCGATAGATATTCTTCTAAATTCTTTCAAAGCCTTCTCTATTTCAAGCGACACTTTACGCGCACGTTGGCCTGCTGCTTTGTTCCCGGTTTCGATTTGTGATTCAACATCTTTCGCAAATGCTTCAAAGTTTGTTTTTAATGTTTCTACTAAATTTTTCATTCTTTTCTTGTCATTTTTATGAGGGAACAAAGATAATAATTATCACAAATCTTCGTCATCATCTTTCTCTAAATCCAGTACAACTTCTTTTAGAATAGAGTCAAACAAAACACTTAGCTCTTTATTCAAGACTAAAATATCCCCCTCTCCAAAAGCCATGTTCTTGCAGATATATTTCAGAATTTCATCTTTGTCTTTTTCTGTCGGCAATTCGTTTACTGAAAAAATGAAATCGCGAATATCTTCTTCTATTGCCGATTCAATATCTCCTTTTGCAAACTCATCAAATTCAGAAAAACTCAATTTTTCTTGCCAATCTTCGAAATCATTATCATCGTTCTCCTCTGGATCAGATTGACTTCGGCTCATATTCAAAACCATTTGGGCAAAATCCATCGCTTCCGGATATTTCTTATTTTTCGACATCTTTTCAAGAAATTCCCAATCTTGTCTGGAACGGGGATATTCTCCGGCAATCCGGTCTATTTGGCTTATATATTGTAACTCGTTCTTTCGTTCCTGTGGTAAAGCTGCACATTCCTTACAGATATGTTTTGCATGTCCTTTGCCACTAAACCGTTCGTTAGCCTTGTATTCACCACAAATCCGACAATAGTGTCCTTGACGCTTTTTCTTTTTGGCCATTTTCATTATTCTTAAGTAAGATATAAAGATAATACAATACAATGTATCCTGCGACCCTTTCCTTCATTCGTTATATCATTTGTAATTCGAATACGCACTATTATAGCCTATTCTAAAATTACATGATAACCTACTATTACGAAAACAGTCTCGGATAACAAACTAAGAGTAGCTTCTTTCAGGCTACACTTGAGTAGGAGTTATTCATTGTCTTGGTATTGATATGCTGCGATAGCATAATTATTAATATTATCCACTATCTAACGATGCCCTTTTCCGTTTCTTCCATAACTATTTTCCAGTTGAAATCCAAACAAAAAGGATAATTATATTTTAGTTAATTTTTTATTTATATCTTTATGTCAGGATGTTAAGAGGAAACGGGCTCTGCTGGAGAGCAACCTGTCAGCAATAAGCATCCTGACGGTACGCGGTAACGCTATCTTGGGAGGCAGATTTACTGCCTCTTTTTTGTTACCGATACTGTCTATATAGCTTGAAAAACTCAATAAAAATCCTTCGGTAAACAGACTTTCCATAGCGGTCAGCTACTGCCGCAAGTTCCACATTAGTTTACAAAGGCGAGAGGAGCAAACTCCACGAAGCGGACTTCAAAGCCGCAATAGTTATGTAGTATTCTCTCCCGAAAATCCGTCTACCGGAAGGACTGTTGCTCTATGATACGATGCCATTGACATATTCCGTCCTGCGTTTCAATACAAAAAATAAGCGATTCACTAACTTACGAGCCACCTTCACGATCGCCTTGCTCGGAATCATCCTCTTACAGTTCTCCATATAAAACAAGCTCATCGCTGGATCTTGCCGGATGGCCACCCAAGCCGTCTCTATCAGGTTGCTACGCATGATGGCATGTTTACGCACCGTTATATCGCCTGTTCCGTCTTTCTCTCCGCTCGAATTACACATTGGTATCATGCCGATATAAGCAGCTAGTTGCTCAGCATTCTCAAATCGTGAAATATCGCATATTTCTGACAGAAACGTCATCCCTGTAGCCTGGCCTACACCTGGAATGGTCATGATTAACCGTAACGACTCGCGAAATTGTTCCGTATTGCCCAACTCCCGCAAGGCTCGCGTCATCTCTAATTTCTGTTTACGCAATTCCTCCAGATGTCTGATCTGGATGTCAAGTGCACGACGACCGCTCGGCGTTAGCATAGACACGTCTTTTAACCAGGCTATGAATCGTTTCGACCAGCGAGAGTGCGGTTCGATATACTCTAATGGAATCTCAACACCTAAGTAGCGTAACTGCGATTTGATTCGGTTCTTCTGCCGTGTCATATCTTTCGTTATTGAATTTTTCAATCTTATCAAAGAACGCATTTCCAGAGCTACGCTATTCGGAGTGTATATACCTTTCAGCTCTCCCGCTCGAAGGCTCCGGGCCAACTTGCCGCTATCTACTAAATCGGTCTTACGCAGTTTTTCACTGTTCTTGGTTGGTACATCGGCGGGATTCACCACGATATTGTTGATTCCCAATGCTGTCAGTCTTTCATGTATCCAAAACCCGCAAAATCCAGCCTCGTAAACCGAGTGATAGCTTGCCCCGGGATAATTTGTCACTAGAAATTTGTACAATGCTTCCGGCTGTGGAATCTGACTAAATTTTTTTAAGACCAAGATATCGGACAAAACTGTCACCGACCAACTCTTCAAATGGACATCTATGCCTACATAGATATTCTGTCCGTTGAAATCTAATACTTTCCTTTGTGCTGTTTTCATATAAGTTATATATTTTGAGGTTATTATGTTTTTATATAATCAAAATTAACCAAAAACGTATAACTTATTTTTTTTACGTCACTTCCTTTCCCGATTCAAACATAGGTACTCCACAGTTGGCAAGGAGCCCTCCTTGTTCGGTCTATTGTTCATTAGAGCAAAGGTATGATAGTGTTTCAGTCATTCATATTCAGAGCCTACCGGTTTTCACAGAAATCTTCCTCTTTCCCTTTGGGCGAGCGTATTTCTGCAAAAAAACATGCCTGTCTGAAAGCACAATACCTTTTGTTGCTCTATGAAACAAAAACGACCGACCTGACGGATGACGCATGAAAAAAAATGTCATAGTTATGAGAAACGGAAAAAACATATTGAAACAAAACTCCCTCCCCTCCGGAATCATCATAAAATTGGGTTCGAGGGTTGCAGTTGTGGCTCTGTGCCTGTGGGGTATTTCACAAGTGAGTATAAATTCATCTGTGGTTATCGGTCTTATACTTTGTTATGGGGGTATCTGTCTTGTGTTTAAGATAGTCAACTTTATCATTCGGATTATACTCTCCCTTCTTTCTATTGCCATTATCACATCACTTATCCTATTAATCATCTTTTAAACCCTACTGCCATGACAAAATTATATTTTGAGATAGTCGATTATTCCGAAAAGGCTATTGCCCTGTTTAGAGATACCAAGCCTATCAAAGACCTATTATCCGCTATGGGTGGAAAGTTTAATCCCCGATTGACTTATAATGACATCAAGAAAGCAGGATGGATATTTCAAAAGAGTAAGCGTAAGGAACTACAAAACATTATCAACCTAAGTCAATAGAGAATAATAAATAAAAATATAACAAGGGGCAGAAACTCCTACTCCACAAATTCAAAGTAAAAATGAAAAAGCAGAAATTTGAAGATTTTTTAAATGGGTTGTTCGCACATGAGGATTCGTTTGCAGAAGCAGGATTGTATGTTGCTCAATATTTCAATCTAAAGGAATATGAAGAAATCTTTTTTACATATCAACAACGAGAAAATGCTGGCGAAGACATAAGTGAGAATGAAGTAGAAGAAATATACAATCAAATGCTAAAATATATACAATGGCGATATCCATTCCGCTACCGCAAGATGGATAAGTATATAGAGGAAAATTATTAATATTAATTATCACAATTATGAAATCAACAACCATATTCACAAGAACCATCCTGACCTATTTGGAGAAACGAGCAGAAACAGATGCCCTGTTTGCCGAATCATTCGCAAAAACAGATAAAAATATAGACGACTGCATTACATATATTCTGAATACTGTACAGAAAAGCGGATGTGCAGGTTTTGCAGACATTGAAATCCAGTCAATGGCAGTTCATTACTATACAGAGGATACTATAGAAATCGGTAAACCAATGGATAACTGCCATATAACGGTTAACCATGTGGTGGAACTTACCGAAGAAGAAAAAGAACAGGCTCGCAAAGATGCTATCCAAAAGGCACAGAACGATGCCTATAACAAAATGATGCAGCCCAAGAAAAAGACTGCAACCAAACAAACAACAGAGATTAAACAACTAACCCTATTTTGACCTATGAAACCGAAAACTAAATTTCAAAAACAGATAGTAGCAGCAAGTAAGAAACTGCCTAAAATAACGGATGCACAAATTAAATGGGCATATAAGAACTGCATAGAGCATATCGGACAAAAGACAGCCAAAGGAGTTATCACTTGCTTAGAATGTAACCACTCATGGACAGATAAAGAAAACAAGGCAGAGCATTGTAATTGCCCGAACTGTAAGACCAAGCTAAAGATTGAAGAAACACGCAAGCGTTCATTTTTAGACTATGAGTATTTGTGTATTATTACCACTTGCGAAGGCTTCCAAGTCCTGCGCTTCGTCTATGTGGAATGTAAGATGAAGAAAGGAGAAGAACCCCGATATTTCAATATGGAAGTCGTACAACGCTGGATTGCCCCAAATGGCAAATATGCTACTATGGCTAAACTTCGTCCTATGGGATTCTTCCGCCAGGATTGGCTTTGGTGGAGTGATTTAGAAATACGTCCCGAAAGGTCATTATACAACATTACCCCGACAGAAATATACCCACGCCAGAAGTTAATACCCGAAGTCAAGAGAAGCGGATATAACAAGCAGTTCTATGACCTTACTCCCTTTGATGTGTTCAGTTTCCTTTTAGGCAACAACAAAGCAGAAACCCTGCTTAAAACAGGACAGGCAGAACTATTCAGATACTTTGCCTATAATACCCGAAAGGATATAAGCGACTATTGGGCATCTATCCGCATCTGTATGCGCAATGGATATAAGATTCAAAATATAAGTGAATGGTGCGACTATATCGATCTGCTCCGCTTTTTTGGAAAAGACCTGCATAATGCCAAGTATGTTTGCCCGAAGAACCTGAAGAAAGAGCATGACAGGTATGTAAAGAAGAAAAGGGAACATTCCGAACAGCAACGCAGGGAAGAAAAGAGAAAGAAAGCATTAGAGAGTGAAAACTTATTCCATGAAATGAAATCGAAATTCTTCGGTATCGAATTTACAGACGGATTCATCCATATCCGTGTATTGGAGAGTGTAGATGAGATTGTGCAGGAAGGGGACTTCATGAAGCACTGCTTATTCACGAATGATTACCACTTAAAACCCGATTCTCTTATTCTTTCAGCCTATACGGATGATAAGAAACTGGAAACTATTGAACTGTCCCTGTCAAAACTCAAGGTACTTCAATGTCAGGGTGTATGTAATCAGAATACGGAATATCATAATCAGATATTGAAACTTGTAAATAAGAATATGCCACTCATTCAGAAACGATTGGCAGCATAATATCAACCATAAACAATTATAGACATGAAACTCAATAAAATAGCAATTATGTACAAGGGTGTACTACATTTCCTTAATCGAGTAACAGACGAAAGCAAGCATTATCAAATAGCTTTTGATGCCGACAGGTGGAGCATCCGTTTCTATCTGTTACAGAACGGTCAAATACGAATAATCATAAATAAGTCTATCAAAAAGAGTGAAACCGAGTATCATACCCATTTCTGCTATGATTGTTATTGTACACTCGACAAGAATGGTTTATTCCTCGATGACGTTCACGACCCTGCTACTTGCAGAAAGATAAAGAATCCGACCAAATGGTTTACCATTGAGCCGATGTTAAGAGATATTCACAGCCAACTGAAAGAAGAATTGGAAGCCCTGCATCCATTCGACCTGATACACGATATAAGGGATTTGGAACACTTCATCTACCGAAAGATGAAAGAATACGGAACAATAGAATATATAGTAAACAACTCCCTGCGCTTCGGTATCGGTGAAAATGCTTATACCACAAGCGAAGAAGCATTGAAAGCGAAAGCAAAAGAACCGCTTGTATTACTGAACCTGTTCAACGGCTATCATGTAATCTCACAAGACACTATCATTTTTTTTCTGTATTGGCTCATAGACAGAGACAGGCATTTAACTATTTCCGATACTGGGCGAAGTAAAACAGTCTTCACAACCTCTAAGTGACAGATTATTAATCAGATTTATAACAACTAATTATCAATGTCATGTCACAGGAAAGTATGGAAGATTGGATGCAGGATGCTAAAGACCTTGCAAAGGTGGAACGGGAACTAAAGATAGAACATTGGGTATATATCACTTTCGAGGTAAGAGACGAAAACCGAAGTCGGGAAGTATTGCATATAATCGACCTTCCCCGTGCCATGTTGGACCGTTGGCGGTGGGTGATCGAATGGCGCAGGGCAAAACTTGTATGTAAATACCCACGAAAAAAGATAATGGTATATCATTGTGCATATGATAAGCGAACAGGATTACAGACGGGATTTGACTTCCTCTTGTCAAAAGTGGCTTCGGCAAAGGCGCAGATAACAAAAGTGGAACGGAGAATAGCGGAATATACCGATTATATGACACATAACGATTTGTTCTTCAATCCCGAAACGGATGAACGATTACTTAAAGCTAACGCTAAGTTGGAGCAGAAAAAGAAAAACTATAATGAAGCATATGCCATTTTGCAGGCTGAAGTCGAAAAACATAAAAACAACAAGGATATGTATAAATTATTTGTAGGATTCAAGAAGTTAGGCGAGTTCAAAACCATATCGGAAGCTAAGCAGTTTGCAGATAATTGTGGAGAAACAGGTGTATTTAATCTGATTGGAGATAAGTACAGGGACAGCTGGTATGTATTTCCGGATTTCAAAGAAAAGAACAAACCTAAAGATGCGGACTGATTTTCAGTCCGTTTCTTTTTTCGGTGAGCCTGAGCGGACAAAAAAGGTACTGTTTTAAAAAGCAAATAAAAATGCAATTATTTTTTATCTTTGTTTTTGACGAAGGAAAACTCCAACCGATAATTGGACGGAAGTTTATCTTGTGCAGGCAGTTGATTTGTTCAATTGCCTGTTTTTTTCGGGCTATTGCCCGAAGACGAAGGAAAAACTTAACCTCCATTCCCGGATGTTTATATTATCGCCAAACATACTTCATTCTTCTTCCATAATGTATACATCAATAATAATAGTTTACGCTGTATAGCGACAATTCCAATTTTCTTATATGGTTTTTCCTTTATAATGCGCTGATAATCTTCTTTTAGAGCTAAGTTATGCATTGAAGCGACTATTGCAGGGAAATAAAGAGCACTCCTGATCCGTCTGTTGCCTTTCTTGGAGATACGCGATTTTCCCCTTACACTCGTACCCGATTGTTTTTCGACGACATCCAATCCCGCATAACTAGCGAGCTGTTTTCTGCCTGTGAATAGAGCAAAGCCCTGTGTTTCAGCAAGGATTATTGCTATTGTAATAGTGCTGACTCCTTTTATCGTTTCAAGTTTTCTGACTTTATCTGCGACTTCGGAATCCTCATTTATCGTTTCTCGTATCTGACGTTCACATTCAATTATTTGTAACTCTATTGTCTGAAATATTTTTTGATGGGACTTTATTACAAAGTCTTCGCAAAATTCACTGTGCGATGAAGCTTCCAGATAATTAGAAACAGCCACTTTTTGTTCTTTTAATTCTTGTAAATAGCGCGTCAAGGAACGAAGTTTTTGATAGATAGGCCTGGGTGGTATCCACGCATCCAGACTTTGCTCAACTCCCATTCGAGCTATAACTTTAGCGTCAACCGCATCAGTCTTTGTTTTTACATTCAAGCTCTTAGCATAATATTTTACTTTATTAGGCAAGATTATCGATAGGTTGAATTTGAGCTTGTAGAGATGAACCGCCAAAGATTCATGGTATACACCCGTGGCTTCCATGGTAAAGGAAACAGGTATATGCGAGAATGTAAATTTTCGAGTCCACTTAATGAGCTGGTTCAAACCGGTTTTGTTGTTGTCAAATTTTACTGGATTCCCATAATTGAGGCTTCCACAGGTATCTTCTGTACAAAGGCAAGCCACAAATGTCTTCTTTGATACATCTATACCAATGTTTTGTCTTATAATCTCAGCTCTCGTTTCCATACTCTAAATTATTTAGTGGCTGGTGGTTCTTCATCATCTTTTCTCTTATTTTACACAAGCTTACAAATGTAGCCTTAAGTACTGTCCAGATTCTAAAGAAACACAAAATGGAAAGCGGACATTTTCTTTTTCACGATATGGAAATCCTATCTATAACAAAACTATCTCGCAGTCCTTAGCCTATTTGTCTAGCCAAGCTACAACAAATACCTCAAAACTTAGCTCTGGATATAGATTTATACAGGACAGTCCTACCTGTAACAAAAGCGTCTCACTTCCATTCTGCTAAACTCTTAATATACTTTTACAAATGTAAGAGAAACAAAAAACCGAGAGCAAATATTCCATATTTATAACTATTTTTACAAAACAGTAATTCAGTATTTATGTGGTCTGATTGGGAAGAACAAATAAAGCATCACCCCAAAGTAAAAGCCAGCGTGTTGTGGGAATATGACCTTTCCCGTTTTGATTGGCAATATATGCGGGCTTTAGTAGTCGAACGTGTCATTCTAAGAGGTTGGGACGAAGACTATTATGCCATTTTCGCTCTTTATGGAGGATTGGATGGCGTAAGATTGATAGTTCGGGATGAAGTTTTGAATCTTTCCAATAAAGAAATTTCTTTTGTCTGTGCTGTTTTTAATCTAAGAAAAGAAGAACTGAAATGTTATAAGCACAAATTGGACAGGCAAAATTTATAACAGTAAATTTATCAGGAAACAGGATGAATAGTAAGGTGAAATTAGAAAAATGGAAGATTGCCCAAAAGCGTCACCGCCTATCCGACAAGCAGGTGCAAATGGCTCGTGAATTAGGATTTAATCCTGATAAATTAGGGAAACTGGATAATCATAAGCAGGAAACTTGGAAGACACCCTTACCGCAGCATATAGAAAATTTATACTACAAACGTTTCGGTAAAGAAATGCCGGATATTATTAAATCCATAGCCCAATTACTGAAAGAGGATAAAGTCAAAAAGGAAAAGCAGAAGAAAGAAAAAGACCGGAAACGAAAAGCCAGACTTCTGGAAGACAGCTCTACAACTGATGATAACGGAATTATTGATAATCCCGTAGCAGAGATTACTTTCGGCAAAAAAATTAAGTATAATGATATACAACCGAAAGCGAGAGTTATATTGGGGAGTGGCGACACGCATGAAACTATCCTGCAAAAGGAAGCACATATTTTTGACGAAGCTTTTGATTTTTATAAAAAAGAAGGCGTTACCTTATCAGAACTCGGATTTATTCTAAAAAAAATATACCCCAGATACAACCCCCGCCGCTATGGATGCAAAACTTTAGGGTCTATTTACGAAAGACTGGAGAAGTATGAGGTGGTTCTCACTCCAGAAAAAACTTATAACGTTATCCGGAAAAAGGGAAATAATGAAAATTAGCTACAACCGAATAATCTAAATCTGATTATTTATAGCATTCCTGAATTTCATTGGGTTTGCTACAAATCTAAAAGTGTTGGTAACACCACCGGTTGTCACCAGAATTGATCCAAAACCGAGAATACGCCCCATAATTCCTTGATTTATACGTAGTCCTTCACATTTTGTTAAAACTAATTCTAATGCGTCTCTGCTAAAAACACCTGATTTGAGAATAACTCTTTTATTGGTTACGACATACTCTGTCCCCATTTTCAATAAAATCCTTTTGATAAGGCTGATTCCTCCCAGAATCAATAACCCTAACCCTATATAATGCAAAACAGAACTTACTGCGTTAGGATAAAAAATAAACCCCAACAATAACAAAATGATAGGAAATACAAATATATACCAATGTATATTTGCTTTGTACACTATCGTTTCCCCTGTCTGTAAATTATTATTTATGTAGCTCATTATTGATTTTTTGTAAAAAACAAAAATAACGATAATCAAAAAGCCAGGCAAATATTTACCCAGCTTTTTTAACATTTCAATTATTCAATCTCCTCACCGAAAAGTTCAATATCCGTTTTTGCACAGCGAATGCTTATAGCAATACAAACCCATGATATTATCTGATAGGCTGCCATACAGTAATAAACAATATTCATACCTCTTCCTCCTCTCCATTATCATTATTGAACGTAAAGCTCAGAATGTGGCTATTCCCTCTATTATCGAAGAAGTAAATGTCAATCACTTGCTGTTCATCGCACTGGGAAGTATAATAGAACCTAAATGATTCCTTTACCAAATCATAGTAATCATTCGGCAGGAAAGGTTCACTATCATCCATTCTCAGTTCTCCTTTCCCATCAGTCTGAAAATACCGGAAACGATAAGCTGCTTCGTCAAAATATCCGCTTCGTTCCAACTGACAGCGAATCTCGATAGTTTCTCCAATCTTTAGTTTTTTCGGTACAGGCAGGTGAGTAACTTCGAATTCATAGCCTTGCTTAATATCAATATCGTCGCTACAGGCACACGCTATTGCCGCAAGCAATAGCGTAAAGATTATATAAGATGCACATTTTTTCATTTTTATTCTGATTTTAAATTATTTTGTTTTTAGTTATTTACAGAAACAGGAATTTTCCCTTTATCTTATTATTCATAAGTATTTCGGCATTATTCCTGCCATAAGCCACCAGCATCGAACCATTCCGGGGTTGCATACCCTGTGTACCATCCGGTTTATAGAAACGGATACGGTTATACAAAAACTTAATAGCTGTGGCATGAGTCAGTACAATATCGTGAAACCACTTGGCTTCAATCTTAGCAAATACCAAAGCAATACCGTTGTTATGCTCTGCCATTTTAGTCAGGAACTGCTGGATTAAAGGATTGGAATATGGAGGATTGAGCCAAATCCGACCTTTCCATTCCTGTTTTAATCCGTTACCCTTGGCTGTAAATATTTTCTTTGCTGATTGATTTTGGTTATAGGCTTCAATAGATGTAGCCGGGTCCAAATCAAATACTCCCAGAGATTCTATAATCTCTTTTGGCGTGTACCATTCGTCGTTCTCTTTCATAGGCTAATTGATTATTACTTTAAACCCGATTCCTACTTGCGTATGAAACTTATTGATCTCCGAACCGAAGAGTATCCGCTCCCGTGCATTGATAAGCAGGGCGAACCTATCCGACAGGAATGTTTCAATCTCAAATGATACCGCACCACCATATAAGAAATTATCTTCACTGGTAATGGTGGCTCCATCAAATAGTAATTCCTTTCCCCAGTTTACCGTTTCATAGCCTGCCATCGCAGATAGTCCAACAGAAAAGAACAGCGTTTTACTTTTGTCTGAAAGGAAATTCACATAATATCCGCCTTCAGCTGTTATTTGAGATACAGGGATAAGTTTATCTTTATACTCATGTGATTTCTGCATATATTCCGCTCCGAATATCCAACGGTTGCCATTCTTGGTATAAGTCGATAAAGCAAGACCTCCGAAAAATGCTTGTCCGTCTTTCTTTTCCAATGTAAAGCCATCGACAAATCCACCTGTTACCTGTATGCCTTTCTGTCCCGGCAGATAACGTTGAGCGTGAGCCTGCCCAATCAAGGCTAGGCTCAGAGTTATAAATAATATAATCCGCTTCATGCTATTTTACCTTTAATTCATTAATTTCTTCCGCTCTCAACAGATCTTCGTTTTCAATTACAAAAGATTGGTTCCGCCCACCATTCTTTTCAAAGAGTTCAATAACCAGTTTCTTATCATTGGGTATGGTTACCTTATCGATTGCGAACACAGTGCGTTCAGTTTTATTACCTCCCACAGTAGATATAAAATTATAAGCACGAAGCGGATGGATAACCGTTTCCTGTATAGCCGTCTGCTTAGCTACTTTCTTGTCGATTATTTTCATCCTTACAAAATCTATATCGAAAGACACATTAGATGCGTTCTTTATCGAAGTATGCAGATACAGCAGGTTATTATGTGAATATATTCCTTTCAGTAAATATTGGATGCCAAAACGTTTGGAACCGATATGCTTTACTAATCGCTTGTCTGTATTGTAAATGGCCCTGTTAATCAGGTAAACGATTCGCGGCGATTCACTTCCCAGTTCCTTCAGGTAAATGTCCATGCTGTTATTAGGCCTGTTCGTAGCTATACCATCGTGCATAAAGTCTTTCATCTCGATATTTAGCTTCTCCGGCTCATCGGCATATTTCACATTGAAGGTATAGTAGCTACCTTCATTAGTGATAACAGCCATATTAGTCTCCGTCTCAAAGCTCCGAAGAGCAGCTTTTACCCGCAGGATATTTTCTGATGTTCCTGCCTTACCTGCAATAATACGGTTCGAACCTAAGTCCACATACTGAATTGGCGCAGGGAAAATGATATGTACCGTCTTATCGAAAGTTACTTCCAATCCGTATGGTGGTATCATCCGGTCAAAGGTTATCTTCTTCGATAGACCTTCATAATAATCGCCATAAGTCGGCTTAAGTACCTGTTGCAAATCCTCCTGCATCTCTTCCTGCGTTTGATTTACAACCGGAATTGCTTCTTCTGTCTGGGCATTGATGGCTATCGTCGTGATAGCCAACGCAAATAATAAAATGTATTTTTTCATTGTTTTTTACTTTAAATTTTCATTTTTAATTCTCTCATGGCTTTGCTGCTCCCCTCCCTTTGGAGGGGTTGGGGGAGGTGTCACTTGCCTAACTGTTTTTCGGCATTAGCATTACCTTATAGCCGGATTTGAGTGTAACCTTTACTTCCTTAATCTTCTTTTGCATATATGCCGACAAGCCTTGTATAGCTCCTTTTGTCAGGTCAGAGGTCAGTTGCGCGCCTGTACTCTCGGTCATGGTAAAACTTGTACCTACACTATTACCCATATTCGCCAGAATCTCTTTGGCGGCATTCATCTCCAATGAACCGGGAATATAGATACCTCGCTGTCCGTCAGAATCGTAAGTTGACATCTCCACAGGAATAATCGTTCCCTGATATTCGATAGATGATATTTGTATATTCAGCCGCTCGCCCTGAACTTTAGCGACTCCAGTAATGATGGTGTTTTCCGGAATAAGCATTGTTCCGGCCATGAACGGTTCAGTCAAGCGTAAACGGGTAGTCTGCCCGTCTACAACAGTCTGATCATCATGAATAACAGCAGAAATAGTATTTTTCTCCGACACACCCATTTCGCCACCCATTGTATTGAAGCTTGTATTTCTGGGTTGGTCATACATCAGGAAGTAATCTTCATCGGATAATCTTTGGGATAGAGCCGAAACTGTCTGGTTCTGTATATGCCTGATGGGAGCAACTTTTGTCTTTCCATTACCGCTACTCTTCACTGTACCATTGGAAATCCTTTTGCTCAGGCTTTCACTGCTATTATCCTGTTGCACATTCGGCATATATTTAGCTGCCATCTGGTAGGATTTTTCCATTAATTCCAACTGTTCATCCATCTGGCTTTTGGTAGCTTCTTTTTCATTCACTTTAGCTTCCAGTTCTTCCAGTTTCTTTTTCATTTCTTCCTTTTCAGGATCGGCTTTAGGCTGTTCGTAGAAATTGCCCAATGTTTTATTGATATCCTTATAGGCTGAAACAGAATTGTTAATAGGCTCTTTCTTTTCTTGTGGCTTTTGTTCCGGCTCATCGCCGAGGGAAAGAGTCACTTGTTGTTTATCCTTCGTTTCATTTTCCAGAATATCCATATACCCTTGAAGGGACTGCATCCTTTCTTTTTGGTTCTTCTGCATCTGCTCCTGTTCATAGGCATCTTTTTTGTCTCCGATAAGTCCACCACCATCAGGATCGGGTATATCAGCATTAAGCCCGATACTTTCCTGTTCTTTGGCTTTATCCGCATCGGATGGTGCAAATATCAGCCACATACAGCCTGCAAAAACAATCGCCATCAATGCAAATACCGCATACTTTTTAAGCTTTTGTTTTTGCTCCGGGCTTAATCCTCGTTGTTCGCTCATATTCTTTAAATCTTTGTTTGTTAATACTTAAACTGTCGATAGAGTCCTGTCTCATTTTTTGCCGATGCAGATCAAACAGCTCCTCTTCCATTTCAGAATCCATAAAATCAAATTCTTTGCTCTTATTTTGTTCCAGTTCCAATTGCCTGATATGCTCTATTTCCATCTGCTCTTTTTTCTCACTTTCCTTTCCCCAATTATAAATTGTAGAAAATGTAAAATGCAGATTGCCAATAGTCAGTATCAGAAGCATTATCAGAATGGTTACAATCCGTTTATCGGGAGTCAGCTCACCGCACAGGCCTTTGAGCTTATCCTCAAACCAATACCAGACTTCTTTCAATCGCTCTTTCATATCATTTACTTTTCGTGGTTTACCCAAAGTCCCCCTTGGGGGATTTAGGGGGCTGTTTAGCGGGTAAGTACTCTGATATCCTTATTTTCTTTGACCTCGAATCCTTCGATAGTAAATCCATGCGGATTATTATCAGAACGGACAGAATTCAATAACCGGCAATAGGTTATCAAAGAGCGTTCGGTAATATTACTCTCGCGAATAATCATCTGCTTACCATAAGTAGCAACTTGATAAGGATAGACATTCAGGTTGCAGGCCACACTGTCTATCTGTATCATTTGATTGATATTGCCCGATATTATGCGATTATAATATCCTTTTTCTGACAAGTCTTTATAATAATTGAAGGCTGTTTTATCTGACAGGAGCAGTGCCCTGTTGATATTGCTTTCAATAGCCGATTTGTCAGGAGAAAGGGTAAAGAAGAGTTCGTGAAAACGCCTGACGTGTTCCCTTGCTTCCACAGGGCGGTTTTGTGACAAGTCCTGCGAGAGGGCGAGCATCAGTGATTTTCCATTGTCCAATACATATATTTTCTGGCGCTGTGCTTCTGCAAAGTCGTATGCACTATATACGGAATATCCCGTAACAAGAGTACACATACACAGAAACACAATGCCGAAAATGCGGAGTTGCTTAAAACTGGTCTCTATATTTTTTAATGACTTGAATTCCATTATACTAATGTGATAATTTGAAAATGTGCCGATGTGCCAATGATGATTACTGAGCCTGATAATCATTTTTTCATTGGCAAATTGGCATACTAAACCATTGGCTCATTAAGTTATTTCCCTTTCAGCCTTCCCATAATATTTCCGGCAGCAGCACCCGCAGCACCTCCGGCTATTGCTCCGCCTTTGGTTGCCGTCTGATTCACATTCTTACCGAAGTTACCCATGCCACCAGCCGAGATTATCCATCCGGCAACAGTCGGAATGGTAAAGAACCCGACAATACCGATCAGTAGGAATAGGATATAAATAACATCGGAACTATCCAGCGAGAAGTTCGGATCAGTTTCCATCCGGACAATATCAGCTTGCAACATCAGTGATTGGAGCCGGGCTAATATCGTGCTGAACAAATCAGACACAGGCAGCCACAGATAGACCGACACATATCGTGATATCCATTGGGTCAGGGTGGATGAAAATCCGTCCCAGACGGAGATCCCGAAGGCAATAGGACCTAGTATGGCGAGAACAATCAGGAAGAAAGTGCGTATCACATCAATAACCAATGCCGCCGCCTTGAAAATTATCTCCAGCAACTCCCTGAATGCTTCCCGTATCCATTTCTTGGCATTGTACAATCCTTTTTCAATATATAATCCGACTTTCGTTCCCACATCAGTAATACCCAATTCGTCCAGTTTGGCATCCCATATTTCATTATCTACCAGATAAGCTGTTTCGGGATTGCGCCGCATGGCTTCATACTCCATCTTATCCTTTTGCTCTGCATATTTCTGCATGTCGAATGTTTCGGATTGCAGCATACCATGTGTTCCCTGCACAACAGGACTCATAATACTGTTGATAGTACCCAGTACGACAGTCGGGAAAAACATGATACATAGGCCGATGGCAAAGGGACGAAGCAAGGGATAGACATCGATAGGTTCAGCCCGTGACAGGGATTGCCAGACCCGATGGGCAACATAGAACAATGCTCCCAATCCGGCTATTCCTTTGGCTACTCCGGCCATATCGCTACACAAAGGCATCATCTGGTCATAAAGGGTTCGCAGTGTTTCGTGAAATTGATCAAAATCCATATTCTAATAATTTAATGTGAAAATTTGCCAATATGCCAATGTTATTGTTGCTTTGCGCCATTGGCATATCGGCACACTGAGATTACCAGTAACGTTCGTTTGGATTGCCATACAAAGCATTTACCCTTGCAGTCTCGCCTTTTTTCTTCGCTCTGAGATAAGATACTCCGATATTTTTATTAGTATAGTATTTTACCAGATTGCGATACTCCACCATCGAGTCATGGCAGCTATTGACTACATCCATACGATCTTTATCCGAAAGAGATAGGGTACTGATATTGACGACTCCTTTCAATTCGTTTAATACATCGTTACTTTGCTCCAACAATTTGGCATATCCTGTTGCAATGGCATTGAGTTCATCGATGGAATAATTGGGATCTTGCAGCATCTTTTGAAAGTTATTGACATAGATATCGGAGACTTCGCCTACCATCAGTATGGTCTTCTGTACTTTCCTTGCATCTTTGACCAGCTTGTTCACTGCTTTGAGCGCATCGTAGTATTCTTTACCTTGATTATAAACCTTTTGCACCTCTTTAAAATTATTAATCATATTTTTTGCAGTGGAAGAGGTTTCGACAATCTGTTTGCTGGTATTAACAATACTTTGGGTAAAGTTCGACGGGTCCCAGACTGTCCACTGGGCACTGATATTTGTTGTGAAAAGCACAAGGCTTACGCACAACATGAAAAATTTAGCTTTCATATTCAACTTGTTATTAATACGTTAATAAATTATTATTCTCTTTTTGCTAATGCGGATTAAGGGGCCGCCAGTTGCTTTATAGCCTGTTCCATATCTCCTCCCAACTTTTCAGCGAGCCGCATCACTTCGAGTTTCTCGGTCTCTTCAGTGGTATAGGTCAGGTATTCTGATTTACTTACTTCCGTTGCATATACCGCAGATTGCGCACTGCCCAGTCCGATCCACACTTCTTTGTACAATCGGCTTGGATTATTGGACATATTAATGGAAAGAATTTGCGCCCGTTCCTTATCGGTCAGTCCCAGCAAAGACTGTATCGCATCAAACTTGTTCATATACTTACGCTGGTCGAGCAGTATCTTACAATCGGAGTTATTGATAATGGCATCTTTGACTACCGGAGACGAGATAATATCATCTACTTCCTGAGTGACAACAATGGCTTCTCCAAAGAATTTTCGGACGGTTTTGTACAAATACTTTAAATAATCCGCCATATTCGGAGATGAAAGAGCCTTCCATGCCTCTTCGCAAATGAATTGCTTTCGGATACCTTTCAGCCTACGCATCTTATTGATAAATGCTTCCATAATGATAATGGTCACTATCGGAAAAAGGTCGCGGTTCTCCTTTATCTGGTCTATCTCGAAAACGATAAACCGTTTGTTCAGCAAATCCAGTTCCTTGTCCGAGTTCAATAGGAAGTCGAAACGCCCACCTTTGTAGTACTGCCGCAGGGTAGTCAGGAAGTTATTGATATTGAACTCTTCTTTGCCTACCTCAATCTCTCTGCTTTGTAGCTCCACTTTGTATTCATCCCGCATAAACTCATAGAAAGTATTGAAGCACGGTGCAATACTCTTATCCGACTGTATCCGTTTGATATATTCTTCAACAGCACTACCTAGCTCTCCCGATTCGGTCTTTGTGATTTTGTCATCTTCACTTTTCCAAAGGGTCAAAAGCAAAGTTTTTAGACTGTCCTTTTTCTCTACATCGAATTGATTATCATCGGTGTAAAATGGATTAAAAGAAATCGGATTTTCTTCGGTGTATGTGAAATAAATTCCATCTTCGCCTTTCGTTTTGCTGCGAATCATCTCACATAAGCCTTGATAGGAATTACCCGTGTCCACAAGGACAACGTGCGTGCCCTGTTCCCAGTATTGGCGGACAAGATGATTCATAAAGAAGGATTTTCCGCTACCCGATGGACCTAACACGAACTTGTTGCGGTTGGTGATAATTCCTTTCTTCATAGGCAGGTCAGAAATATCCATATGAAGAGGTCTACCCGTTACCCGATCCACCATCTTGATTCCGAACGGAGAAGGCGAGTTCTTATAATTGGTTTCTTCTATTAAGAAACACAAGGCCTGTTCGATGAATGTATAAAAACTCTCTTCACTCGGAAAATCGCCCGCATTACCCGGAATACCCGCCCAGAAGAGTGTCGGCGTATCTACCGTATTATGTCTCGGTTTACATTCCATTAATGCCAGCTGGCTACCGACATCGTTCTTAATACGGGCAAGGTCTTCCCTGTCATCGCTCCATGCCATTACATTGACATGACAACGTACTGAGGTCAATCCAAAGCTATGTGCATCATTCAGATAATCTTCAATCCAGGCTTTGTTTATCTGGTTACTTCTGCTGTAACGGGATAAAGAGTGCATATTTCTCGCTTGCTTCTCGAAACGTTTGAGGCTTTCCGTATGGTCATCAATAAAGATATACTGGTTGACGATATGGTTACAGGAGAGCAATACTCCTATCGGGGCGGCAAAGGACAGGCGGCAATCGCTTCTGTCCGTCGATAGCCGTTCATAACGGGTATCTGTCTGTACTTTTCCCGGCAGGTCTTCTGTATCCGAAAGCGTATGCAGGCAGAGATATTTATCACCGATTTTCATTTCTCCCGCTTTCAGGGTAATATCCTGCAAACAAGTTGTGTCTTGCTGGGACAGGGAGAAATATTTTTCGACAATACCTGCGCCGGAATCTGTGCCAACAATCTCATCGGTTGTAATACGTGTGAGTTTAATAAATCCCGAATCATTAATGATACGCTCGAATTGTCCGACAGCCTCGGTAAACTTTTGGATAGCTTCTTTATCCTGCATTTCTTTGGGAACGATAAAGCCCCGTGTCAGTGCGTTAAAGTTACTTTGCTGGCGTGCCCTCTCTTTAGTGGTCTTTGTCAGGAACAGGTACGAAGTATGGTTCAGGTACGGACGTTCATTGAAATGGCGTTCAAAGCTGCGGGATAGGAAACTGATATCTTCCTTATCCAGTTCTGGTCTGTACTTCTCTTCTACAAACCAGTCCTGACGATGTACCACACAATAGTTAGGCAAAACCTTAATGGCTTTGAGCCATGCCGAGTGCATCGCTTCGTATTCGGCTGATGTTACAGTGAACAGTTCGGGTAGTTCTATCCGATAGGCTACCGACAGATCAGCATCTTTACTCAGAATATAATCATGTTCAACTGTTAACAGGGGGAATTTGCTTTCCAACGTGGCTGCTTTGGCTGTATTTCTCATAAACGAACCTCCTTTCTTTTGTGCTGGAACAGGTTTTCTATCCGCCTGCGATTGATAATGTATTTGGGATGGTTAGCTATGGCTTGCAGCTTCATCAGTCCGAACTCCCCGTATTTATCATTCAGGTGGAAAGTTCCCCAGACAAGGATTCCGGCGGCTGTTCCTCCGAATCCAATACATATGGTTTGGCTAATGCCTATCATATACATGATTACGAAAACCACGAACACAGACAGTAAGCCACCTGCGAAAATGAAGAGATACTGGGATTTCAAACCCTTAAATTCTGCGGGCTTGCCAATCCCTTTGTTGATCGAGTATTCCATTCTTCTTGTTTTAATAGTTGTTGAACTCATATTGATTCTTATTTCTCATTTGAGTTAATAAGAGAGTCTATGACCCTTATAAGAAGAATGAACGGAGGATAGTGGCAGCCACAATCAGAAATATACAGGCTCCGAACCACGAAGCGGCAGTTTTAGAGGTATCAGGATCGCCGGAGCTGAACTTCCCATATACTTTAACACCTCCGATAAGCCCGACGACGGCTCCAATAGCATAGATAAGTTTTGTGCCGGGATCGAAATAACTTGTCACCATATTAGTGGCATCGTTGATACCTTGAAGACCATTACCCTGAGCGAAAATGTTTGCAGTAAAAGCGATGAATATCACTGCAAAGAAAAGAAGTTTCTTTTTCATAAATGATTGTTTTTAGCGTCATGAGGGTGGATAGGCCTCATAACAAGGTTCTACTTTAATTAAATTGGATTTTAGTGGTGGCTTAATCATATTAGCCGGAGTCATAAATCTTCATCTTTTACCGAATAAAATTGTTAATATCAAAATTTTCTAAATCTTTATTTGTGGGAGTATCTGTTTCTACAATTCCATATTTCTTTTCATGAATGTACATCAGATCTCGTATTCTTTCTATCCGCATAGAACTATTTGAAGCAATCTGTTCAACTATATCTGTCTTTCTGTTTTGATAAAGAATTTGTCCGGCTTCTTCTTCATCCTGAACACTTGCTTGCACATCAGATATTACCTTGTCTGCCTTAAGCATATCGTTAACACTAACACCTGATGCAATTTCTGCTTCCGGCCCAAATAGTCCTGTAATCTCTTCCTCTTCAATGAAATCATCCTCATCCGGCTCTTCTTTTTCCAAAGGCGGAACATCCACGTCGATCTCTTCAGGATCATCATGTTCTGTTTCCAAAGAAGGCCCAGCAAAAGTAGATTCTTCTTTAGTATTATCTTTCATGTCTGCTTCTGTTTTTAGAGACGTGACATCATTTGGCAGCAATTGGCTGAGTTGATAATGGCTTTTTCCCAATATAGAGGTAGATTTAGAAGAATCCAATGGCATCTTTTCATGAGGGGTGTCAGTTTCTTTCCTTTGTTTTACTTGCCGGAAGCTATCAATTCCTAATAGGAGCAGACACAATAAAGCTGTTATAACAATAAATAGGATCATGGTCATTCGATTTTGATTAAGTCATCCCGGTCTTGACGATATAATTTGTTTATTTCATCTTTATTTTGTTTGAGATGTTCCCATAGTACCATATCAATATATTCTCCGACAGTCATTTTTACTGCTATAACTTTTACTATTTCAGAGATAATATTATGCAATTCTAAATCTATATATACGCTGGGCCGTTTCGTGTTCTTTTCTTTCCTGCCAAGAAATTCTTCACTGTAACTTCCTTTGGATATCTTTTTTCGTTTCGTTGAAGGCTCATTTACTGTGAAAGGTTCATTATCTTTTTTTGGTAAATCTTGTTCTGATGTGTCTATGCCCGGATTTTTCTTTGCATAAATTGATGCCAGTAATGCATTTTCATCAATATCTTCAGGTATTATCTTTTTACTCATTGTTGATTTATTTTATGATTGATAATAATTCATCGATAAGTTCGTCTAATTTGCAATTTCTAACAAGTTGTTTGTCTGCGGCAAAGAAAGATGAACGAAATACAGGCCTATGTGTGCTTTCCAGTTCATGTCGAAAACATTTTCTTTCAGGAATATAAGTCCTTAACAGTTGCAGCCCCAACTCGGCAATTACATCAGCATATGCATCGTAAAGATTTGAGCGTTCTCTTTTATCCACCAAAGTCCAGAATAAATACAATCCTTTTAAACTGCCCTTATTAATACTAAGGATATTTTCATTTAAAAGGGAAGTAAATTCCAAGGTACTTTCCAACACATAGCGGTCTGCACTTATCGGAGAAAATATATAATCCATTTGGGATAAGGTCATAATTATACCTTTACTATTAAGTGTACCTGGTAAATCGAAGAAGATAAAATCCAGATCAACAGAAGATTCTTCTATCATTTTATTGGCACAACTAATCGCATTCTCTCCGGTCGCGGATTCTACCAGATATGCGTTCAACTCATTTTCCCGGCTAAACTGGTTGTAAGCCATCAGCTTATAATAGTTATCTTCCCTGAGAATTTGCTCTTCCCGTTTTCGCATACCATCAATACTGTACTGCGGATAATCACAGTCAATAACCCCAACCTTATACCCTTTTTCATAATGAAGGTAACTTGCGACAAGAACAGTAAATACGGTTTTTCCAACTCCTCCCTTTTGAGTAGAGAAAGCGATAAATAATGGCTTCTTTTTCATGTTGTAACTTATTTAGTTAATTAAATAGAACTATATTTATTCAGATAATTCTGCATAACAATGCATATATATATTTCCAACTATTGCCTTATCTGAATAAATACTCCCTTTTGTGTATAGCTATTGGTTCAAATCTTTGGTTATATGCATACTCACTAAAGTCGATAAGCGCATACTCACATAATTGTATAAGTACATACTTATGTAAGTATATAATCCCTTAAATATTTATATATACCGATAAGAGCATAATTATTTACATAACCAGTTGTACATCGACAAAAGAAATAATAAATAATAATAACCTTATTATAAAAAAGTTAGGTGACATCATTTGGCTGCTATTGGCATCATTTGGCTACTATCTTCATCGTAATATTCCCATTTAGAGCACCTAACTTTGCAAGCATCAGAGTAAACCCGCTAGTTATGTTACAGACATTCTCATATCGATTAATGTTAATCCATCCCTTTGGGTGGATTTTGGTGTTCGTCAGAACACAGCAAGGTGTGTTTTGAGCTGCTCTGAATAAATTCAGCAGCCCAAAACTCCTTGCCCCGCTCCCCTGAAAGTCGGGAGAAATCTTGCGCCGAAGTTGCAAGATCAGATTTTCGATTTTAATGCAGGTAACGATCTGCGATAACCACTAAATATCCAATAATTATGAACAGAGAAAAACCTTTAAGAAAAAGAAAAGGGGGAAGAATTCCCGTTGATGATCCGGCGGTTTACCGCTATTCGGTTCGTTTTAATAGTGCCAGTCATGCCCGGTTTTTATCTTTATACGAACAGTCCGGGGCGAAAAATAAGGCAGATTTTATCGTATCCCGTGTTTTTGACAGGCCATTTATTGTCACAAAAGTGGATAAAAGTATCAAAGATTATTACATGAGATTGACTACTTTATTCGGTCAATTTCGAGCGATTGGTAACAATTATAATCAGGTAGTCAAAGCTCTTCACTCTAATTTTACGGAGAAAAAAGCACTGGCATTTCTTTATAAATTGGAGAAAGCGACAATGGAACTGGTCGAAATTCATAAGCAAGTGATAGAATTAACGAAAGAAATGGAGACTAAATATCTAAGCAATGGTAGCGAATATTAGTCTTGGAAATTCCCTTTTTGGAGCGTTATCTTACAATCAGGAAAAGGTTGATGATAATCAGGCTAAGATCCTTTGCAGTAATTTAATTATGCAAACTTATGATGGTGAATATAAAACCTCCCTGACATTACGTTCTTTTGAAGACTATCTGAATGCAAATAAAAATACCAAGAAACCAATTGTCCATATTTCTCTGAATCCACACCCGGACGATAAGCTGACAGATGAACAATTTGAAAAAATAGCACAGGAATACCTCGAGAAGTTAGGATATGGAAATCAACCCTATCTTGTATATAAGCACGAAGATATCGACCGTCATCACCTACATATTGTTACTACTTGTGTTAAAGAAAACGGGGAACGGATGAATGGCTCTTTTGAACATAAACGCTCAAAAGATATTACCCGGGAGTTGGAAAAAAAGTACGGATTGCTTCCAGCTGAAAAGGTGCATTATTCTGAAAAAATGCCATTGAAACGAGTCAATCCGAAAGCAGGAAATATAAAGAAACAGGTAGCTAATATTGTCAAAAGCGCAATGAAAAATTACCACTTCCAGAATATCAACGAATACCGGGCTTTACTTTCTTTGTATGGCGTTACCGTTGAAGAGGTTAAAGGGGAAGCAAGAGGAAAATCATACAATGGACTTATATATTCTGCATTGGATAAAAAAGGGAGGAAAACCGGAAATCCATTCAAAGCATCTCTTATAAGTAGAGAGGTCGGTTATGATGCCTTGCAAAAACGGATTACCTTTTCGAAGAAAGATATGAAAGGAAAGTTGTCTTATAACAGGACAAAAACTATTGTTTCATCTTGCCTGATGAATAATTGTTCCCGAAAGCAGTTAGAGAAGGAACTGGCCAAGAATAATATATCTGTCCTGTTCAGGGAGAATGATGATAAACGTATTTATGGAGTAACTTTTATTGACCATCAACAAAAGGTTGTTTTCAATGGCTCACGGATGGGTAAAGAATTTTCCGCAAATACTTTCCAAAGGTTATTTAATGAAGATGTAAAGCATACAAATGATTTTTCGAATGACAAAATATCTAATAATGATTACTCCCAACAACAAGAATCTATAACTGACGCAATTGCCGGAATTTTCTCTATGGAACAACATGGGGATAATTATGAAGAAATTGCTTTTACTAACAGGATGAAACGAAAGAGGAAAAAACCACGCGGTCCAAAATTATAAAAATAAGCCAATATGCAGCCTTAATTGGCATATCGGCACATTATCTAATTAATTAATTAATTTTTATGCAACAGGAAGATGATTTGAGAGGATTAGCCAAAGTGATGGAATTCATGCGGGCAATCAGTATATTGTTTGTTATTATCCATATTTATTGGTTCTGCTACCAGTCCATTCGGGAAATAGGAATCAATATAGGTGTTGTGGATAAAATATTGTTGAATTTTCAGAACACGGCAGGATTGTTTTCTAATATACTTTGGACAAAGTTATTTGCTGTCGTGTTTTTAGGTTTATCATGTTTGGGTACAAAAGGGGTAAAGGAAGAAAAAATAACATGGAGTAAAATATATGTATTCCTGTTTTTCGGGTTTATTTTCTTTTTTCTTAACTGGTGGATATTAGTCTTGCCATTACCATTGGTTGCCAATACAGCAATATATATTTTCACAATGACTATCGGATATATCCTGCTGCTAATGGCTGGATTGTGGATGAGCCGTTTATTAAAGAATAACCTGATGGATGATGTCTTTAATACGGAAAACGAATCATTTATGCAGGAAATGAAGCTCATGGAGAATGAATACTCCATAAATTTACCGACACGGTTCTATTATAAAAAGAAATGGAATAAGGGATGGATAAATGTCGTCAACCCATTTCGGGCAACGATTGTTTTGGGTACTCCCGGTAGTGGCAAGTCTTATGCTATTGTAAATAGTTATATTAGGCAACAGTTAAGTAAGGGATATTCGATGTATATTTATGATTATAAGTTTGATGACCTAAGTACCATCGCTTATAATGAGTTGCGAAAGAATCTTGACAAATTTAAGATTCCTCCTAAATTCTATGTGATAAATTTCGATAATCCGGCAAAAAGTCATCGATGCAATCCGATTGCTCCTGAATTCATGACTGATATCAGCGATGCATATGAGAGTGCATACACGATAATGTTAAATTTGAACAAAACGTGGATACAAAAACAAGGGGATTTCTTTGTGGAATCACCTATAATTCTGCTTGCTGCTATAATTTGGTATTTGAAGATCTATCAGAATGGGAAATATTGCACTTTTCCTCATGCTATTGAGTTTCTGAATAAAAAATATGCGGATACCTTCACTGTTTTGACATCATATCCGGAGTTGGAAAACTATTTATCTCCATTTATGGACGCATGGGAAGGAGGGGCTCAAGATCAGCTCCAGGGGCAGATAGCATCAGCTAAAATACCGTTATCCAGAATGATAAGCCCTCAATTGTATTGGGTTATGACAGGAAATGATTTCTCATTGGATATTAATAATCCAAATGAACCCAAGGTACTGTGTGTTGGAAACAATCCTGACCGACAAAATATTTACTCAGCGGCTTTAGGGTTATATAACAGTCGCATTGTGAAACTTATAAATAAAAAGGGGCAACTCAAATCGTCTGTTATTATAGATGAGTTGCCTACTATCTATTTCAGAGGGCTTGACAATCTGATCGCTACTGCCCGTAGCAATAAGGTTGCAGTGTGTCTTGGTTTTCAGGATTTTAGCCAGCTGAATCGAGATTATGGCGACAAAGAGGCCAAAGTTGTAATGAATACGGTCGGAAATATATTTTCCGGTCAAGTTGTTGGAGAAACAGCAAAAACATTATCGGATCGATTCGGAAAGGTATTACAAAAACGTCAGTCAATGACAATCAATAAGCAGGATAAGTCAACTTCGATAAGCACACAAATGGACTCACTTATCCCACCATCTAAAATATCAAATCTTACTCAAGGTATGTTTGTTGGTTCTGTTTCTGATAATTTTGACGAACGGATTGAACAAAAGATATTTCATGCTGAAATCGTTATAGATAATGCAAAAGTAGCAGCAGAGACAAAAGCTTATCAAAAAATCCCTATTATAACCAATTTTGTTAATGAAGAAGGTCTTGATTTAATGGAGGATGAAATTAACCGTAATTATCGTCAGATAAAACTGGATGTAGGGCAAATTATTGAGGATGAAAAAGAAAGGATTAAAAATGATCCAAAATTACAGCATTTATTGAAAGAATAATCTCTTTAGAGTAAATTGTAAATATATTCTCCTATGAGAATATATTTACAATTGCAATGATGAACCAGTTGCTGCATATATCAAAGAAAGATACTTCATAAGTGCAATGCGCCTTACGTTTAGGGTATACAGCTACCCCGCTAATTTTTCATTATTTTTTTTCAATTTCTATTCCCCAATAAGCGGCTTTATATTGTATCTTTTCTATGAGGCCGAAATAAGACCAATTTCTTAAGATCGCCAGTTCGCCTTCGGAAATTTCATTTTTGGATTGTTCAATCAGCACTAATTTTTGAGACTTGTTATTCTTTGCATAATTTACCAAGATTTTTGAATAAGTGTGTAATTTAGTATTGACATAGTTGGCTTCCTTTTTTTCAAAACGATCAATACTTTGCATTTTGCGTTTTCTACCCTTACCTCCTTTATTATACCTTGCTACTTGCATAGCACGCCTCAAAGCTTCCTGTATCTGTTTCTTCTGATAAAAGAACTCGTCTTTAGAGCCGATCAGGTATTTCTTATCATCGTATAAGTTATCTTCATTGTTTGCTGCAATAATAGGATTGTCAATGCCTAGTATAGCATAAGTAACATTATTGGGATTCAATTTTACTTTTTGGGATGGAATATCAATTTTAAGTAGTAAAAAAGTTTTTTTCTCTTCTATTTGTATTGAGTTCCCACACATACGGACTTCTCCGGATAGGCATCTTTCAATCATAATTCGATTATTCGATCTGTCATAACCTAAAAGTGTTCTGAAAGAAATGCCGAAAAGGACGAACTCAAAGTTGTTTATCTCCTCGTTCCACTGTAACCGCCTCATCGATTTTGCCGGAAAAGGAATCGGCAGTGTTCTTTTGTAATTTCTCAAACTACGTTTACCTGTAAAGTATTCACTTTTTTCTTTGTTATAATAATTACTCACATACTGGTTGACTGATGTCCTGATATCTGCAGGAAGTTTGTCAAAAGCTTTTGAAATCTCATAAGTCGAATTTTGATTTGATGTATTTAAAATACCGAATTCATCTTTCTTATGGTCTGCCAATTTTCTTTTTATACCATCTTCCAGATAAAGCATTTGGATAAGCCCATCCTGAATATAACGATGTGTTGCTATTTGGTTAGCCAAACGGTAAGTCATATCCTGCCAACCAAATATTGTACTCCAATGTACTTTCTTTTCTTCGGGAGTACCGATTGGATATATTTGTATTTTTCTTGTGATTATCATATGTTGTTATTCATCTTCCCTTATTGCATCTTGTCTTATACCTATATGATATTCTTTTTCTTTACTCCAATAAGTTACATATTCGATATTATAGCAAATGCCGGAATAATGGTCGCGAACTTTAACTTCATTATCACCGTATCGTTCCTTTTGGTCTTGTAATAATTCTATAATTTCACTAACTTTCATTGCCTATGTCTTTATATTTTCCGTTTTCCAAAATAGCTAAATCCAATAGCATTTTAACTTTTTCTATTGACATCACACAAATTATCTTTTTTTCAGGTAAAACTGAGCATAATACACCAATACAGTTCCCTTCTTCGCTTATAACCGGAGATCCACTTAGCCCTGCCCACTCTTCATAGACTACAATGTCAGGAGTTTCTAATAAATAGAAATCACCAGATTTACAAATATATCTTAGATTCTCTTTAAGGGTATTTTCTGAATGTATTCGAATACCTTTCGTTTCGGCATTTATTTTACCAAATACAAAATACATCATGTTCTCTCGTGGTTCTTCCATCATATCTTCAATAAAACAGAATTTCTGCTCTCCTACATTTATGGTATGCTCTGAAAAAACCACTTCGTCTGTTAAGAACGGATATGTGAAATTAATAGGCTTCATCATACAAACACAAACATCCATTAGTTCGGGTAAATCCTTAGGTTTCATTATATCGTATTTTTCCATATAGAAAAATCCTCCTAAAGGAGTGATAACTGTCGATAAAGGCTGTTCCACTGGTTTCACATTATTAAAGATTGAGATAGTATAATCAACCCAAGTCCTTTTCATTACTTTGGTTTCATTATCATAATCTTCAGGATGGAGATTATGATCTGCAGTAACAAAAAAAGTTTCATCTTTATACCTTATCATAAATCCACACCCAAAATACATCGGTCTTGAACATTCTGTATCACTAGGATGGGTAGACTGTGTAAAATAAGTAGTTTTTACTAATACTTCCGTTAAAGGTATTTGTTTTGATTCTTGTGTACTATTATTCATAATATTATATCTTATTATTTGATATCCCAAATTAATTCGCTTTTTTCGTCTTTTCTTACCGTAAGTTTTTGCCCGTGAGCGAGTTTGTTTCCTACAATCAGTCGGGATATAGGGCGTCTCAAATGGGTGCGGATGGTTCCTGCGATCTGCCTTGCACCATATTTGGGCGTAAACCCTCTTGAAGCGAGCATCTTTCTGGTTTCTTCGTCTATCTCCAGTTCGATACCCTGCTTACTTAAAGCATCCTCAAGGCTACGTAATTGTATGTTGAATATTTTCAACAACATCGTCTCATTGATCGGAGAGAATGGGACAATCTCGGAAAGTCGAGCCAGAAATTCGGGACGGAAATACTGCCCCATTACTTCCATCAGTTGTGTGGTTTCGGGCGTGATTCCTTGATTGAGTTGTTCTGTAAGCCATTGACTTCCTACGTTGGAAGTAAACAAAACGATAGCATTGGAAAAATCACCTTCCTTACCCAACCGGTCGTGAAGCTTCCCTTCATCCATTATTTGAAGAAAGATATCATAAACCGACTGATGCGCCTTTTCTATTTCATCAAAAAGAACCACAGCATAAGGCTGTTGCCGGATTTTGTTTACCAATAATCCACCCTCTTCATAACCCACATATCCCGGAGGTGCTCCATAAAGCAAAGCTGCCGAATGTTCTTCCTTAAACTCCGACATATCGAAGCGGATCATTGCTTTTTCATCATTAAATAAAACCTCCGCGAGTGATTTAGCCAATTCTGTTTTACCCGTACCTGTTGGTCCTAACAAGAAGAATGAGCCTATCGGTTGTCCGGCTTTATTCAGACCGCTTCGTGATTCAAGAATAGCATCCACCAATGACTTTAACGCTCCATCCTGACCTACGACCCTCCTTCTCAATAAATCTTCCATTCCTAACAGACGTTCTTTTTCCTGCGCCTGAACCTTGCCAATCGGAATACCAGTCTTTGAGGATATAATTGCCGCTATTTCATGTGGTTGTATAGCTGTTATTTTCTCTTTTGCGAAGTCCCGCAATACATCCAATGACTTATTTATATAATCAAATAACTTTTGAGAGTCTTCTATTTCCTTTACATCCGTTTCGTCCGTAATAATTCCCAGCAAAATCGGGCTTAACCTGTTCTGCATCGAAAAATGCAAGAAACGTAAATCTTCCAATCTCTCTTCATCCGATTTTTCGACCGCCCCTTCTATATTTGCCAGTTCTTGAGTAAAATGCTGAATATCATCCTTCGCCGTTTCATTCACCATCTTTGTAGCCGACATTGTTCTATCCATCAGATCAATAGCCGAATCGGGCAAACGACGGTCTTTATCGTATCGCTTAGCCATACGAACACATTCTTCTACGGCTTCTTTTGAGATTTCCAGTTTGTGGAATTCTGAATAGCGAGGCAAAACAGAGTGCATCATTAGTATAGCCGAAGCAATATCGGGCTCATTCACTTGCAGTACTTCAAAACGGCGACTGAAAGCATGATCCGGCTCTATTTGCTTGCGATATTCATCGACAGTAGTTGCTCCGATCACTGTCAGATCGCCTTTCGAAAGTTCAGGTTTCAAAATATTAGCTGCTCCCGAATTCCCTTGTTTAGGATCGAGCAGGACATGTATTTCGTCTATGAAAAGAATCGCATTATCAACGCCTCTTATTTCTTTTATAATATTTTTTATACGATCTTCAATCTCTCCTTTATATGTTGCGCCGGCAATCAGAGCTCCTGTATCGAGTTCATAAACCACAGTTCCTGCCAGATATGGTGGTATTTTACCATTTACTATATCGTGTGCAAGTCCGTCAACCAGAGCAGTTTTTCCGACACCGGAATCTCCAATAATCATGACATTCGGCTTGCTGTGCCGTCCGAGTATTTCCATCATCATGCGGGTTTCCTTGTCGCGGCTGACAATACTATGCACTTTCATATCCTGAGCCAATGCCGTTTTATCGACACAGTATTTCATCAGATTCACAAGAGGCATTGCCCCGTTTTCTTCCGATGTGATGAAAGATTGCATTTGGTTTGATACCCCAATGGACGATGCTGTTTGCTTTCCGCTTACATAGAGGTCGAATATTTCGTTTTCCCGCAATGGAAATGATTTTAGCTGATCAGTAGTAAATGCAATGTTAGGACGTGCCAAAGCCGCCAATACACAAATCGGGTTGATTTCCAATAAACCCAGTTTCAGGCGAACATTATCTGCCTCTTCAAACACCATCGAAATTTTGTCGTCAGGTTGTATGTCTGCAACCACTCCTGCTTTTGGAAAGTCTTCGATACGCATTTCAGCCCATTCTTCAAAATATCCGAGATCTTTATCCATACTCAGGACAAAATCGCGAATACCGATTTCCTTATGCAATAAAGCCTTTAATAAGTGCGATGCTCCATAGTTCGCATTATAATATTCACGGGCAATAGACTGTGATATCCTGATTGCCGTTTTGACTGTTTCGTTTAAGTTTATAAAATCCATAATTTAAAGTATCGCCTTTGTATTTATTTAAACTTTGCTTTTTAAGTTTGAGAGTATGAGGGATTTTTATCAATCCCTCTGCTCTCGTTCTGGCAGAAGATAAGATGCCGGTCACAAAACAGGCAACTATCTACTTTTCAAACGGATTATACTCCGTATAAGAATCTCCATATGATTTGAATCTATCATTCAACTTAGTTATTCTATGAGCTTTATTCTATAATTGAAGTTATTTGGAGACCTTTGTTGTAACCTTATGAGCAGGTCTTTAAATACTCCTTTTTGTTTAAAATAATCAATATATTGTCGTTTGGGGGTTACTTGTATCTCCATAACGATAATAATACCTTCTTTCAATTTATGACTGATTATCGCTTTACGGACAACATCTATATTTTCAATGTATCCTCCCAATTCTATTTTACAGAAGCTCAGAATATTGTATTTCGTTAGTATCCGGTTTTTGGAGGTTAGGTAAAAGTTATTTATCGCTTTTAGGCTTTCCATATTGTACAAATTGCGACCACCATTAGTTTCTGTTAGCAACATTACTTCTGCTTTAGTTAGCTCGGGTATCTTGTTAGCCATTAACGTTGTACCTTCTGGTATTCCATTTAATAAATCGGCGTGTGTTGTCCAATAAGAAACATAAATGGAACCAGCATTTTCACATGGTTTTACACTTAGCAAAGCAACCTCAGCCGATTCATTTATTCTATTTAGTTCGATCTTTTTAGTATCATTGTCTTGAATAGAAGACACAGCATTCAAAACATTTATGATCTTATCATTATCTATACCTGTAAATGCTGACCTTTCATCATGTATAATATCTACCAAACGCTCCAGATAGTCTACAATACGAGGATCATCCATATTTTTTCTTTTGGTAGGCAAGACCTCGTATTCACCTTCGATGGATACATAATCCACACAATTATACTCGTTTTCATGTAAGTCTGTAATGGTTTCTATTGTAATAAATTCTTGCAGGATACCAGATGATAAAGAAACAAGTGCCCCAAAGTCTTTTTCTAAAACATCCGTTTCGTTATAATATCTATTAATAACAGGAAAGGCATTTAATGATATTGACATTTTCTCTATGTCAGCCTGAGAGAAATTTGCGGGAAACGTTACAGATAGCCAATATAAAGGGGGTATTGAAGAAGTAATCTCTTTGTCTACGATATCAATTAAATCTTTTGGCAGATTTTCCTTTTCAATATCTTTAATATTTATTTTAGAACTAATTGTTATAAAATGATCTCTATAAAAATCCAATATTTCTTTTTCCTCTTTACTAAGATTGGTATCATTATGGATTGGGAAACCATATGTTGTCTTTAAAGGCTTATTTCCGAAATTCCATTTTAACTCTGTCAGTATATCGTAATATTCGTGATGATCAGGCAAATGTTTAAAATCCAGATAAAAGGCAATATCCTTTAGTGTTTCTATTTCTGTATCAATATCCAAACCAATCCAGACTTTGTTGTATTTTGATCTTTGCGTAGTGGTTCCGACAATCCTTCGGTTACCAGAACTATCCAATTGATGGATGATTTTATCACAAATAATATAATTAATGTTTACTTTATGAAGTATTATATCTGTTACCGGAGTGTATATTACTGATGTTATATCTTTTTCTCGTATATTATCAGGTAATTTCTTTAACAAAAAACCGGCTTTTCTTTCTAATTTGCATATCGATTTATTAGACTCTACTTTCAAAATGGCATGACTTGGCCGTATGTAGTTATACATTCGGGGGGATAGCCGCTTTACTAATTTACAAAGTACGGAATAGTCTATTTCCTCCAGTTTATTATCTAATAAGAATAGTTCATGACTAACCTCCTCTATCATTAATTGCACCAAAGGATTCAAATTATTGAAGTTTTTGGTATTCCAAACCAAATTGGCATAGCGTATTATATCTGTTCGTATGGCTTCTTTACTTTTCATTTTCTGTTTTATGGTAATAACTTCCTGTCCACCCAATAATATATTTCTCCATTCGACTCAAATTGTTCGGCCTTGTCCAGTTCCTTTTTCATTTTCTTGTAATAAGTAACCAAGCCGTCCAGCATTTCGTCCGGGACAACCTTCTTATCTTTGAGGTCTTTTATCCGGATAGCGTTCAGAACATTATTCGATGTAGGACATCCAGTTATTCTATATTGTGCTTCGGCAAGTGTCAGTTGTTTTAGTTTACTGCCTTTTTCTTTACACAATTTGCAATATTTGATAGGTTTCAGTAATGTTTTTGCCAGATGCTTGCGTACTCTCTTTGTACTGGCATATTCTCCGGGACCAACAATTCTTATATAAAATTCTTCTTTCCCTATAATGGTATCGTTTGCCAGAGCTTCGGCTTTTTCTTTTTCCAGTTCCCTGAACAAATCGTCTTCGGGACAGTTGCAGGGTTTACGCTTCTGATCTTCTTTTTTCTTTTGCTGATAAATAAAGTCCACTTCTTTTTCTGACAAGGTGGCAACAAATTCCTTAAGTTCTTTCATTTCCGCTTCCGACAGCATCAGGTGATAATCCTGTACCTTGTTTACTGAATCATTCAGTACAATGATTTTCGATGGCACATACCATCCCGGTGTTTCCTGAACGAAACTGCCTATTAGTTTTTTCTGTGGAATGCGTAGAGTATCTATGCCAAAGTTTTGGACGAAAAGGCTGTCAAATCTAGTCCTGTTGTTCCCAACTGAACGAAAGGCCTTCGACATATATTGAGTTATACTATTATTATCCTGTTTGATTTGTTGAATGATGGTGTCCACATTATTGGTCAGTATTTCCATCGGCAGGGATTCGTTCTTCTGAGGGAAAAACAATGCCCCTTGGCTTATACTGTTTGCAGGAAAGTCCAGGCGATAGCTATTCTTTTGTTCCCCTACCTGTTCATAATAATTTATCCGCTTTATTTGTTCAGGAGATACTAAGATGTTTCGCTTTGTTTTTATCATTCCGTCAGCATAAGAGTTGATCATATCTTCTATGTCGAGAACAAAGTTGTTGTAATCATCACCTTCTCCGGCATACACCTGAAAACCCACTATACGACAATTGTTCTTTAGTATACGATTCGTAAAGGTTGAGTCAATACCTGAATTTGTTAGTCTTTTGTCACCGATTAAAACAATCAGGTTGGTTGCATCCCTGTGTTTATCGAAACACTCCACAGCCTTGCGAAGTGCAGGCCATGAATTGCGGGGTAATTTAATTGCTCGGAGTTTGTCTTTCATGTTGGCCTTGTCCGACAGAAAATTAACAATCTCGGAATAATCCGATGTAAGACCGGTATTTAACGGATGAAAGATCTTGCCTGTTTCGTCAAAGGTCATCACACAATTGAACCGGTAAGTGTAATAGTCATCCGATTGTTCAAACAAGGGTTGAAGATTTTGCAAGGCATTAACTATCTGCGGAAACTGCGATATGGTTTGCTCTCCTCCATCAAAGACAAAAGATATATTGATTTTCTTCAGTCCTTTGGCTATATCCCTGAACTGTTTGTGTGATATTTGATTTCCGTTGACATTGAATATGTAGTTGTTGCTGTAATCAAATACAGGCAAAGCCATACGGGTTCTGAAAGCAACCAGAGAATCTTTAGTTGAATAAGACGATACGGGATTGAATCTGATTGTCTTGTACTGTTCACAAAGCATCCGGCTTACATCCGATATATCTTCCGTAACAGGAATCTCCTCGCTTTTATTTATGAAAAAATGTTTGGTTTCAAGTGGGATGGTTTGCAGGTTAACATGTAGTCCTGTTCCGATATCTTTTATCAGGGAATTATCTACCCAACCCAAAACATCTTCTTTTACAGTTTCAGCTTTGATATAAGGTTTATTTGCAACCAAGGTCATTGTTCCATCTGCTGATTGCTTGAGCTGATAGATAACACTATAAGGGGAAATAGTCCCGGCCTGTGACTTCTGATCTAAATCTTTGTACAATTTCAGAGAATCTACAGCAAAGTATTTTTCCGGCTCGTTAATGGATAAAGTATCGGCAAATACAGCCAGCATCTTGTTTTTCTTTCCACTGTTGATATCCGTTACTGATTGTTGATTTAAGAGTAGTTTAGACTTATGTATCCAGCCGTAATATTCGGCTTTCTTATAATCGAGTTTTCCGTTTTTAAGTATATCCGGTGTATATTTTATCAGTTTCAAATATTCGCCTTTATTTTTGGTGCCAATAACAAGGAATGGGTCAAGGTAATCCACATCTTTGGCTTTGACCTTTCCTCCGCCATTGTTGTAAGTCTGGTTCTCTGTCCTGTCCGAATAAACGATCCACGGCTCTTTATTCAAGTCCGTCTTCGGGGCTTTGGTATCCTCTCCGCAATAGTTCAGGGAATACTCACGGGGAGTTTTTTTTACCCTTGTGAAACGATGTACAGGTCCACAGGAAGAAATAAGTAACAGAACTCCCAACAAGATTGGTATTAGTGGTTTATTTGTAGTTTTGTTCGGCATGTTCATTGCTCTAAGTCTGTTTGGATAACTATCAGTTTGTTGATACAACTTTCTGTTTCTTCAACATCGATCAGTACGTTTTCTATTATTGTTCTTTTTCGTCCGATAATCTTTAATCCCTGACAGTAGGAATAGAAATCATTTTTCTTGTCATTATTCACAATCACCAGTGTGTTGGGATTGTTGCAGAGATAAGTGCTCATTACATAGTTATAGTTCTTATTGAATGGCTTTTGATCTACTATGGCTTGCAGTTTCTCTTTTATATCGTTCCCTATAATAGATGCTACATCAGTTGTATCCGTATCCGAATACTGTGGTATGATATCAATCTGATGTACAACAGGATATTTGGTTTCTTCCGTCCTTAACTGGACAATATACCGTCCCGGTAATTCATACTTGTAGATAGCGTTCTTCTCAATGGCATCGACCTGTCCTGTTTCGCCAAATTCCCAACGCCAGTCTTTTGAATTTCCCACTCCCCGAAATGTGATATATTCTCCTTGCAAGGCTTCTTTTGGGGCATCAATCTTTATCAGGTCTAACGATTCGTCTTTTTTAGGGGAACGGACATTGACAATAAATTTCTTTTCCAGATTTCCATTAACAGTAAGGCGTATCTGGTATTTACCCGTTTCGGGAAAAACATATTCTCCACGCCTGTCTGACGATGTGTCGCCATTACCAAACTCCCAATACCACTTATCCGCTCCTTTAGTGCTGTCAGCATAAGAAACGGGGATTCCCGTCTCTACATCCAAGGGACTAACTGTTGCTTGTATCTCCTTACTGTACATACAGGAACGTACAAGAAAAGTAATGCCAAGAACGAGCGCAATGGCTATAATAATGATATAAACCCGGTGATTCAGTAATTTTTGCATGATCTACTTCTTTGTATTCTTTAGTTCATCTACTTTCTTTTCCAATCCGATCTGGCAGTCTTCTAAATTTTTACTGAAACGGATAATATTTTGCTGCTTGCTCCATAGTTCTTTTTTATCGGCGAACCACATATTGTAAAAGGCTGGTACTTGTGAGAATATCTTATAGCGTCCGTCGTAACTGTTGTCGTCATAGAGCTTTTTAATTTCGGCAAGATAGAACTTGATATCATTCTCTTCGTAGCTGGCATTAATGCCCGGATTAAAGGTCTTGATCTTGTTATAAATAGAATCGACTATCAACATTTGTTCATCCTGTACATTTTGGAAAGCGCGGATGCGGTCCATCTTCGCGATAACAAATTCTTTGCGGGTTTCGCTCTTAGTATCAGTATAGTAAAACAGGCACCAACAGCATATAAATGTCGCTATTCCAAATAAGATAGATACATATACAAAGCCGATAGTTTTTTCCCGTTTATTTTTGGTTATTTTTGTTTTTTTATCCATATCCTACTTTTTTACTGTTATTCCCCCAATGGTTAACTGGCGTGACGCCTGTTTGTTTTCTTCGGTACATTTCAACAAATCGGTTTTTATCATACCTTCTTCTGTTTTGGCTGTTCGGATGGAGTCTTTTACTCCGAGAAAAACATTGACTTCGCTCATCAACTTCTGATAGAGGCGTATGTCACGGCTACTCATATCGTCCATCATGGAAAGAATTTCCTGTTTGCGGCTACTAACCGAACGGAGTAGGTGTATATCGTTCTTATTGGTATTGAACATCATCGTATATTGATAGAGCGAATCAATCCGATTGGCTAAATCTATTTGCTTGACATAGATTTTATCGTATTCTTCAGTTTTCTCTACTATACGGTCTACTTCAATATTGGATGTCCTGATATAACAGAAGTAGATCAATACGCCTGCAAAGACACAGGCGATAAGGTAACCGGAGAATTTCCAGTAACCTTTGGTGATTTCTTTATGGTTTTTGGCACGCATAGGGTTTATCTTGTATTTTTACTTATCTAAATAATCATATCTTAGATTCTGTAACAGTATAATATCCATTTTCAACCTGTTTATCATAATTATCGTACAAATCCCAGTCGGTTTTTGCAAGTTTACTATCCTTATTATCAGTATATTTTAGCATTTCGAGAAATATTTTTTTCCTTCCTGTGTTTTGATATCAGTAGTGTCATATCTAATAATAATTCAAGACGAGAGATTTGCATTTGCGGATTAGTTTCAGCCTTCGCTTCCGCAAATAATTGAATAATTGAAGGCAGATTATAATATAATCTCCTTTGAGCCTCCTTTAAAATACCTTTTTCTTCTTCGCCCATCTAAATCGTATAACACTTATAACGAATACATTATCATACTTCTAAAAACTTATATAAATATATTTATGATAAGCAACCTGTGAATTCTAGTAACCTTGAATGATTTCTTTGTGATATTGTGCTTGCATAGTTATCTTATTTGGATTGATTTCTGACAACAAGTATCTCCAAGTGTAAAATCATAGTCTATATATTCTTGATAATTTGAAGGAGGTAAAAAATATAAAAACTCAATATCATCAATAAATTTACGCATCCAAGGATATTTATTTAATATATTAATACTATCATCTTCATATTTATGATATAGCCATGTTTTATAATTCCCATCTTTAAATTTTATATTAATAAACTCAGCATAATATTCGGGAGGGGAGTATTTGGTGTTTTTATATGCAATATTATCGAATGAAAATTCACAAGATTTGCTATTCAATAAAGAATCGGGTATTAAATGGAACATAGCAGAAACATTTTCATTTGGAAATACATTCAATTCAGATAAATTTTCGGGAAAATCAGATATCCAAAAAGGAATCATTTTTCTAGTTTTATCCGGTTGTTTCACAAATATGCGACTTGGAGTAGCTGACAGGCGGGTAAAACCATCTTTTCGAAGATAAATATACGAGCTATCTGAATCATTAATTCCATAACTCACGTTATTCCTACGTATGTGACCTTTGAGCATATATTCGATATCATTTGCTGTATAATTAGTTGTATCTGATTCAAATTTTTTAGAAAGAATTGGGTATTTTATTGTCAATTTCGGCGGTTTTTCGGTTAAGCCTAACTCTACTTGTTTTTCCCAATTTTTTACATCAATTATTTTTCTATTCTGATGGCGAAAGCCTCCTTCCATAAATCGCCCAACTTCTTTTGTAAAGCGAGGTTGCCCTTTATAATAATACACTTCATATATTGTGTTTGATACTGATTTATTATTTTTACCGCAAAAAGGAATAGTATCAAAGACATAAGCCCTAGCTTTTCGATCCTCAGCGGTATATACAATTTTATACCCTGTAAAGGTTGTATCCCAAGACCGTTCAAATGGATAAAAATTAGTTTCAGTCATATTTTTACGATTCCCTTTATAGACATAAGTATCATGACCATCATAATCATTTACTTTAATATATCTACTGCAGGTTACAGATAATAAAGCAACGATAATTAACCCAATAAGTTTATATATTTTCATCTTTTTGATATTTTATCTAGCAATTGTATCCCATTCTGACTTCAGAAATAGAGTTTTTCTATAGCTAGTACGCTGAAAAGTATTATTATCATAGTCATAGTCCATAAAAAAATCAGTATATCCATGTAAAAATTGAAGAGAAGTGGAAAAAGTATGATTTAAGCCTAGTAAATGTCCAATTTCGTGAATCACAGTTTCATTAAATTTAGTCTCGTTTGTAATCCTTTTACAGTAGATAGGGGTCGTATTCCCTCCAATAAAAGCTTCACCTGATGTAAAACTACTATTATATCTATCAGCAGCAGATGTACTTGCTGACTCTTGGACGTTAACATTAATCAACATAATAATTTTAAGATTTTGATTATCAAATGCTGTTTGCTGCGAAGGAGTCAATATTCCTTGGGATATAACTAACCTATTTAAAGCACTTCTAAAATTATTTAGATTATTACCAATTATCGTATTTCCTGCTAATCCTTCTTTATAATCTTCAAAGCTAGCAGGAGGTGTAGTACTAAATCTATCCGTAACCCCATCTGTATCTTTATATCTATAAACTCTTATATCAGGATTATTCAATCCATATGTTGTAATTATATTTTGTCCATCGGCTGTATTTCTTAAATCAATAACTTGAGGTGTAGCAACATTATTCGTTGAACAAGAAACTAAAAGCTGATTTAGAGATTTATTGTTCAATATATTTTGCAAGCTATCATTTCCGTTCCTTTTATATTTACTATTCAATTGTCCGTTACAAGAATTACTAAATACAACATGAACAAGAACGATTTCCACATTTCTCACATTATTATTAGGATAGACCAATATACGTCCGACCTGATATGGTTGTATATTCGTGTTTTCTAAAACAGCAAATATATCTATAGCAACCTCATCCCCTGCATTTCTCGCAATAACTCCCGCACATCGAATATTAAACTCCAGGTTATTACTATATGGTATACGATATGGAGCATTTATGTTATTTAATGCATGATCATTTATTTGTATGTTTGGGTTTGTACATCTGAATTCCAAATTAAACCTATTTGGAAAATCTCCTGCTAACTCTTTTCTGGTCAATTTTAATCTGTAATTGGTACCTGTTGTCTGCCCTTGGGCTGGAGGCATTAAAGCTATCCAAGACGAAAAATATGCATCATATTGATAATCAAAAAAATGTGTTGGATTATATACCGCTTGTAATTGAGGTATCGTAGTACATATTGGTGTTTTTGTTCCATTCACTCTTCTTTCTGGTTCTACGTATTCTTTTTTTATGTAATCGAATCCATATTCACCTTTGTAATCTTTTGGTTCTGCATTCAAATAGAAAAGAGGTCGATTATCCAATATCAAATTAAGCCTGCCGACTTCCACCTCTGCTCCATCTTCCTCTACTGTAAATATCAAAGGACAATGATCAAATTGTTGATCAAAAGAAGACGATTCAATATCCCTCAATCTTGAAGCAAAAGCCAATGTAATCGGAAAAGTAGAATCTTTCATCATATTATCTGTTGATGCAGGAGATACTGTAAAACCTCTTATTGGTGTTTGCATCTTAACAGATACTGTACGCCCAATAGAAGTACTTCCCTTCGTCAATCTACAAGTCAGATTTATATTTGATCCAGGAATGACCCTTAATTTTAGTAATGAAATAAAATATCTTTCTGTGCTACCTAAATGTGTATAGTTAGGGTCAGGTTCAGCCACATATGGATTTCTTGCAGGAATATTCCTATCAGTCGCTTCATAGTGGGTTAGTTTAGCTTTAGAATTAATATCGGGGATATTATTTGTTGACAATTCAACCTTAACAATAGGTAAAATAGATTCAGTTACTGTTAATGGAGTAAAAATTGTTTCATTTATTCCTTCTATATCTGCACTTACAGTTTCTATATCACTCATAATAATTATATTTTAATGGTGAAGTGTGTTTCCGTTTAAAGAATCTTCTCTATATTTTTTCAAAAATGTTTCGACTTTACTACTTGGATGCTGAGATAATAGCTGTAGTAAGTATGCCTATTCTACATCCAATAATTCTTGTTCCTTACTAGTTAGATAACCTTTGGTTTTTATTATCTTTCTTAATTCCTTATGTGTCTTTTTCAGTTTCGGTTCTTGTTTTATTGCATGTTCTAAAAGCTTTAATATATTTTCGGGAGATTCGTACAGATGAATCCAAAGATTAATCCCAATTTTTGAAAGTATACCTTTTTCTTTCACCATTTTTTCATAAGAATTAATATTTATATTTAATGCTCCTCCCCCAATATATGTGTCATAACTTATTCGACAACAAGGTTCCTTTCCAATTTCAAAACATGTTTTTAAAAATATGGGGAATTTAATATTTGAGTAATTCTCTAGTATAAAATCATTACATATTATAGCGTTTTTGTAATCTTTAGAGGCTTTTATTTCTTCATCAGACCAATTACCATCAATTTCAAATGTTACATATTTCATTGAATATAAATATTCTTTGCCTGTATCTGCATAGATATTCGATGTATTACTTAGTATTATAAATATTAATGAAATAATATGCTTCATCATTTTCATACTATAAAATTATGTTTAGAATTTTCTTCTTTATGACTATCTTTCATTATTTAAAAACTCTTTTATTTTCCGCTTAGATTTACTTAAAATTCTATTAACATCTTCGTTTTCTTCTACAATTAAACTATTTTCGTCTTCTACAGTTATTCTCTGCTGTTTTCTTATTTTCCAAAACTGTTTTCTAAATTTCTTTTCATGAGTGATTCCGTAGTCTAACAAAGTCAAAAGGGTATCAATATCCTTATTCTTAATATATATTTTAATCCCTATTTGATCTGATATGACACCTGTTTTTTTTAACTGGTCCAATCTTTCATCTGATTCAAATAGAGCATCTCCATTGTAGTTGTCATATAAAATCTTTGTCCTAAAATCACTAAATCGACCAGAATCAAAAATAATAATTATAGGATAGGATATTTTAGGATAATATTCTTTTATGTATTTAATACAACATTGGATTAGTTTTTCATTTTGCTTTTGTTGCACAGGATCTTGATCCATAGATGTTATTACAGAAATATAATTTTTATTTTTAGCAACAACCGTTGTCGTTAGAATTTGTCCTATTCCCTTTTGGAATATAAAGACCATGAGAAAAAGCAATATGTATTTTTTCATTTTTAATTATTTACTGGTATTGGTGTTGCTTGCTCTTCCCTTAAATGGTTTCTTTTCAGATTATCCATGTCTGATTTATGTCTGTTGTCCATCTCAGCTTTTTGATTTTTGGATAAATTTCTTGCACTTTCTTTTTCTTGCTTTTGTCTATTTTTTAGAACCTCAGTTTCTTGTTTCTGCTTATCTTTCAAAAAATCACTTATAATATTCTGTTTAAAATAAGCCCTTACCCCCAAATTATCATATACATATACATTTTTATTATTCATCGCAAACACATAATTTGTTGTCGCAATATTTTGAATATCTGGACGTGAAGGAGGCTGTTGCCAATTCCTTGTTGTTTCTTGAAAAGATGCACCCATATTTATTTTCTTTTTTTGTTCCTCATATTCATTTTTTGTCAATTCAGAGCCATTGTAATAATATCTTTTAATCTCCCCACTTGGATGTGTATGAAACGTACACTTTATATTACCAGGGATATACACAAATTGAATGAATGCAAATTCTTGATTTTCAGGATTACTTGGATCTCCTTGTGTGTTTTCAAAATTTCCATTAAGATCTATTATTCCTCCATATTCTCTATTTTGAGCATCTTCTGTTCCTCCGTTTCCGTTATCATTTTTTGCAACTTTCAGCATTTCGAGTAAGACTTCGATATTTTCAATTTGAATAATATTTGCTGATTCATTTGTTAATCGCTGAATTGCTATTCTATGTTCTACATCTCTCAAACTCAAAATATTCCTCTCTGTTGTTTCTGCCACATTTTTATTAATTCCATGAACTCCAGCAACACTGCCATCTTCATTTTTATATAAATCAGAAGTCTCTTTATCTGTAAGTACGATGAATGTGCGATTTATTCTTTCCTCATTCCGTATCCGCAAAATTTCTTTTCCCTTCCTATCCCAATATATATCATAATGTACTATGATGGCAACAATAGGTTCTGCATCTTGTTCTTGTATTATTCCATTTTCATTTTCAACTTCTACAACAACATTTATATTTTCTCTTTCGTTTTGACACATAGTTACTTATATTTTATTTCAATGGTCCGTTAAATTTTTGAATTTTCAATATTTTAAAAATGACAATATGTTGATTATAAGTCATTTATATGAACGGAATTGCATTTTGCAATAATCTGATTATCAATTACATATGAAATTTAACGAACGATTGTTATTTGACAATTAATATGATATTAAATCACGTCCAAGATTTATATTTTTTTATAATAGCAATACCTTCACTATTAACTTCTGCCATTCGTATTACTTTTTCTTGGCCAAGTTCAAATGCTTTATTACTCTCTTTTTTTATTGTCACAGTTACCTTACTTCCTTTTTTATACCCCTCTGTCCTTATAAATAGTTCTGCTTTTTCATCCGCATACACTTCCGATATTTTTTCTCCATTTTCATTACGCCAATAAGCTTCTATTATGCGAGGTTCTTTTTTCAAGTGATTGGCTTCATAGACAAATATATTTTCTAATATTGCAATACCTTCACTATTTACAGAAGTAACATATTCTCTTTCTTCTCCATTTATAGGAAGAGTTATTTTTAACTCATCTTTTTTCTTGTAATCTTCGGTTCTTATTACAAGGCTAGCTCTTTTATTCGGTTCTATTGTTTCGATTCGTTCATCATCTTCGTTCATCCAGTAAGATTCTATTATTCGAGGCACCAATTTTGCTTTGGGTTCTATTGCTCCTAGTTCTGCTCTCTGTCCACTATGAACAATTTTTAAATCTTGCCCGCTGATCATACATGGTATTGTTGATTGAACTACAAGAGCATTCATATTATCAATTTTTGTTTCGGAATAGTTTTTCCATTCACCCAAATTAATGACAGCTTTACAAGGTGGTGGTGGACACATCGGCTTTTGCTGGGATGGATGCATACACAATCCTGTGAAATTCAAATTTACTAGACCATTTTTATCTTTCACTGTAGCCCAAGGTTTGTCTTGTAACAAGACTGTGGTAGATGTAACTATAATCTCAGATATTGGTACATTACAAAATTGACATTGTACTTTGCCGCCATGACAAACATATTTTGCATTTTCATTGGGGTCAGTCCATTCTCTTTCTTGTTTCTCTTTTTTATATGTGTCTTCTTTTTCATTTTCCGATGTTGCATTAGACGATTTTTCATTTATTATAGCTGATATTATTAAAGCTATAGCAATTACTGCAACTGCTACTATTGCTATTATTGCGAATATACCCATATCAATTAATTATTATTTGGTTCAACAATTCGTTCCAGACCGAAATTCCATTCATTTATTATTGATTCATCATAAAAGTATTTTACTTTAACATCACATTTCTGAATTAAATTATCTTTTTTAATCCGTTCTAATTGTCCATTAGCACTTATTAAATTTATATGATTGTTATTAGCCTCTTTTGTTATATTTAAATTGTATGTCTTAAACTCATCATTCTCACTAAAAAAAGTTGTAGTTTCAATCATTTGAGATTCTGTAAAAGTATCCAGATATATTATTCTTTTATCTTGCCAGGTATCTGTATGTTTTTCTGGTATAGTAGGGAATAAAAGCCCGTACTCATAATATCGAATAAAAAGGTTATTGAAATAGTCATCATCTAAAAACTGATTTGATAACTTATCTAAACAATCTTTAACAGAGGCTCCAGCATAATCATCCTGTAGTTTTTGTCTCAATAATAACCAGTTAGAACGAATATCTTCTAAATTCCCAATATTTGTTATCTTACCATTGTTGCATATCTCAACTTGTATCCAATCATATTTATAGTTTAATCTTCTTTGAAAATCTTGTGCTTTCTTCAAATCTCCTTCAAATTCAACGAATACTTTTACAATTTCAATTTCGTAATTGCGATATAAATTTGATGACTCAAAGTGCATTTTTAAGTCTTTGTTATAAAATACTTTTTTTTCAGATCTATTAGTTAAAGTATGTAACTTAATATATCTGACACAACTGAAACTTTCGCGGTTCTCCTTCCCGTCTTCAGTTATAAGTGTTCTATTTAGTGTATTTGTTTGTAGATAAAACATTATTATTTCATATAATTATTACTGCCTTTTTTAGTAGCTTCTTTTGCCCAATCGATAGTTCTATCATCTTCTTTATTGCTATAACATATTCCTATACTGTTTTTTCAAATTGTTCTATATCAAATTTTCCCATATAGTTTAATATTGAATCTGTTTTCTGTTGGGCAATAACTATATTACAACTCAATAGGTATTAATCCGAATAAGTAAAATAGTCTTTTGCTTTGCTGGTTATGTTTTCAGTTTTGATTCATTGTAATAAGCAGAGAATAAAGATCCTTACATCACTCTTTCTGCTCCTTCCTTTTAGCAGCCTCTTTTGCCCAATCGACAGGGTTAACTTCTTTTTCTTCACCATTAATATTCTGAAATATGATTTCACCATTTACACCATTTATGCTATACATGATGAATTTCCCGTCTTTTGTCAGAAACTTAAGCATATAATGAGGAATAGGAGTTTCGCTTCGGCTCATCATATACCCCTCTTTTTTTTCGAAGATATCAACATCATACTTTTTCTTTATCCAGTTACGTACATCGTCTATAGAGTAAGGGAATGGAGCATCCATATTCCGTTCCTTTTCTAAATTACCATTTATGTCATAATATTTGATTGTGCCAATATACATATTATATAATTTTCTATATATACCACAAACTGTCAATTCTTCTTTGAAATATGATATATGATCCTCAAAAGCATTATCTTCATAATAGATTGATTTTCTATATACATCACTCAGATCAAACAATGAAATAGTTTCTTTACCTTTCTTATAGGTATATACTTTTGCATGTTCATTTTCTTTAAAAAGTTTTATATCAAATTTATCCATTTTTATCGGTATTAAATTCGTGTTTTGAGCTATGCTTTCATTGCAATATAGAAAGCACACAATTAATATAAATATAATTTTGCCTCTCATTTATTTCGAACTATATTTTCAATTTAGGATTTACAATTTTCCATTGCCAAGCCCATGTAAAGGGACGATGAGCAGAACCATAGTCCATTATATTATCAGTTGCTTCTTTTATAAATAAGAGTTTACTAGAGCTACTAAAAGGATGATGTAAACCATATCCGTGTAATGCTTCATGTGCCAGTGTCCAGTCATTTCTATCTCTGAATATGCACACATTTTTAACTCCTATATTTTCTACTTGTCCTAAAGTTTTAGCCCCTCCACCTGTGGTAGTTATATAAGAATCGTATGTAAGTTCTTCAAAATAAAATGCTGTAAAATAGTTATTATATTTTGAGTTTCCTGGTCTTGCAATAAATAGTGCGTGTAGAGTGCTAAAAAAATCAATATGATCTACATAAAGCCATCTGTCAGTTGTCTTATTTATATCCATTGTCCCAATTGGTGTTACACCTCTTTCATAAATAAATTTACCAAAATTACTCCCTGTAATTTTAAAATCATCATTATCTGTAAGATCAAGTTCTTCTGTATAAAGCTCAGTATCCATAAAGGTCAGTGATTGATATAAAGCTCTCCTTAAATAAACTTCTTCATCAGTTCTTGGGCCTGAGTTACTGTTACCTCCTAACCCTATACCTTCAATATCTGTTTTAACTCTTATAAAAACCATTTTCTCGAATTTCCTATGATTTTTGTCATTTGCTCCAATTCTAATCTTACCTACTAATTTTCTATCTATTTTATCAACACTTCCTTTCGGATATGCCCATGCAAGAAGTTCTTTATTCGAAGAAAATCCATCATATTCTTCATTGTAGCAACTTATTTTTATTATTGAAGAATCCCTTTTCGGACAAGGTGTTAAAATTGTCTCGGGAAGAGTATCCTGTACAACTCCGTTAAAAGATATGGAGAACCATTTTTTGTCGTATTCAAATTCAACTTTTTCCAGTTCTTCATCTATTGTAATTTTTATCTGTAATTCTGCTTCAAAAGGTGGCTTTTCACCATTTTTCACAGTATTAGCTCTCCCTTTAGTATATAGGTTAAGATATGGAACATAATAAGTACTATCTGTAATATTGACAGGTGGATTTGCCTTTAGTACAGTAATCTTCTTATATTCATTCTGAATATCTGCTATAGGAGTAATAACAGTGGTAGTTGAAGTTGTAGTTCCTCCGGTAAGACTAATCGACATATTAGTAGTCGCGTTCTTGAAAGATCTCTCCCCGTTATCTCCAACCCTGAACCAGTCAAATCCGAATTCTCCATTATAAGATGTTCCAGGCAGCGGTCTGAACTCTACCATTGCTATTGCTTTCTTTGGAGGGGGGGGCGGTGTGGCAGAAGCCATCAACGCAGTATCATATGCAAAACTTGTGAAATTTCCCATAACTATTAACCTTTACTAATTCTTGCATCTTCTACTCCTTGTAATAGAGCCTTTCCTGAACATTTTATAACAAAATCTCCTCCATTAGCAAACATATCTGCTTCATTTGCCATAAGCGTTAACTTCTCTCCAATATTAATATCCGCATTTTGATCAATATTCTCCTTTCTCTCATTTGCAGATACTTCAATTGTTTCTCCAACATCCGTTTTCTGATTTCCCCCAATATTTGAAGTAGCATCTTTGCCCACACTAACATCCAAATTCTCACCTATATCTATTGTCATATTCTCACCCACAGTAAGATTCATATTTTTCACTGCATTCACAGCAATATTCCCTTTACCGTCAAAATCATAAGTCGATCCGCTAGGATCTTCCAAATGCACAGAACCTTCATCATCGTTGAAGACGAATTTGATACCACTTCTGAACATCATGCTTTTAATCGCATTATTGATTCCACCCCCTTCCGTATTTTTTCCATGAAACATTGATCCCATTACAAACGGACGGTTAGGATCGCCAAATTCAAAACCCACCATTACCTGATCACCTTCTTCGGGTACGAACACCATTCCTCTGTTTTTGTTGACAATATCGCTCGATCCGGCACTTGGAGTCATCACACGCATCCAAGTAGCACTTTGTCTGTCTTCTGCAAAAGGAAATTCCACTCTTACCCTACCAAGACCATCCGGATCATCATTCTTGATTACCGTTCCCCTCAGTGAATTAACCACAGGCATTTTCAATTCAGGAGTTGGGAAGAACTTCAAACTGGCAGGAATCGCTTCAAATTCACATTGATAACGATGATTTTCATCAATGGAGTGCTTTGCTTTCACAATGCGGTAAGTACCCAGACTGCCCGATTCGGACATACCATCCGGCATCAGTATAGTCAGCAAACGTCCTATACGGGGAGCACATGTTTTTGCCCTGCCTGTCACATAGATTGTTTGGGCAGCAGTTTCCGTTTTACGTCTTGTCACCATATCGTCCAAAGCACCTTTGTCTTCCACACTCAATGCCGAAGGAACAATGACAGGGCGCTTCTTCACCAAATCCTGCCCTCTTTGCGCCGCCATATTCAAGCGGTCGTTAGAGTTTTCTATTGTAGCAGGCGATTCCTGGGTAATCGTATCATCCATTCCTGGAAGATACTGATAATTTGTAAAAGTGTTGGCTAACAATCGTGAGCCAAATTGTATATGGGTAATCTCCCTGTCGTACATAACTTCTGTTGCCGCCCAGTCTTTATATTGCCCAAATACAAGATCACGTCCTGTATAGAACAGCGTTTCGCCGGATATGGCCGACAGACGTTGCAAAAACTCCCAGTCGCTTTCGTAATATTGCATCAGGAAGTCAATAGGAACATTGTAAACAGGTTTGTTATATTTGGAAAAAGCTTTGTTGGTTATCGCATATGTTACCTCCTCAAATACTTGTTGCAGACTCATTTCGGAAAATATATCAAGACGTTTACCCCTTTCCAACAAATTGGTTGGGCTTGAACCTTCGATCACCAGATATCCGTGTTTTCCTTCCCTGCCTTCGGTATATACCTTATCAATAATACCCCTGAACTCATAGGCTCCACCGCTATTTCTACCTTGTTGTAAATCAATGTCAAGAGATTTACCTATCATACCAATCTGTTCCAGTGGATTCCCCATGAAACTATCCTTGATGATGTCATAATCCAATACAACCTTGAATTTGTGATGTTGCCCAAATTCTTGGTCAAGGTAAAGTGAAACAATATTCAGCTGTTCACCTTCTATATGCACAAACGCATTGGTGATAAGCTTTTCGTCCAGTAAATTTGCTGATGGTGCCATATTCTTTCTTTTTTAAGGTGTTGATTATAAAGTTGTATTAATGCCTAAATATGCCGTGTGACCTTCGCCCGACAAACGGAATCTGGTTTCAGATTTATTTGTCTGATACCTAACAATGGTGTTGCGATTGAAAGGTATCATCAGGTTTATCAGTTCTTTCAATATTAAATTGTTATTGCATCCCGACTCAAACAAGCGCATCTGCTGAAGGCTTACTGGTCCAACATTAACTATTAAGTCGGGCTGGGCATACTCTACATCGTTTCCCAGTACAGAATTAATCCCCAGTCTCCAATCCTTCAATTTTACACAATTCTGGGTATCCATCTTCATTCTCGATTTTTCACCCTGACGAATACCTATCGGACAATCCAAGATAACAGTCATTATCTTAGCCATTAAGTCAAAATCGGCAGAAGTGTGTTCCAAAATCGGGATTATTTTTATAAATAATAGAGCCTGTCCGGTTGTCAGATACTTCAATATATTCCAATAATCTTTTAGTATATCGGTCAGGTTACGGTAGAAATGAGCCTTGTCATATTTTTGTTCGTAAGCCTGCGCATCAATAAGCAGTTTATCTATAGCAATCTCAAAGGGCTGGAAGAACTTACGTATCGACAATTCTTTTCCTCTTTGTTCTTTTATTTCATGAATGATACTTTCCGTAGAACGGGTTCTTCCATAACTTGAGGTTTGATGAAACAGTCCTTCGGGCAGCGAATCGTAAATACTGTGCCTGTTTGTATAGATATACAGGTATTCCATCATGTCGAATTCGGAATATTGATATTTTACTTTATCAATATCTTTAGACACTTCTTTTCTATCTCCCCTATGACGGACAATCAGAAGTTTCTCAGCGTTGCTACCAGACTCAATCAGTTTGGAAGCCAGCACCTCTGCCCTGAAGTTTGTACCGATAGTATTTATATCTACAAAACTTTTTTTCATCTTTACTTTAATCTAAAATTGTCCAGCCTCCGGATTCCTTTTTCTTTGTTTCTTGTTGATAAGAACGTTCAGAGATGACTATATTCTCTTTATGTTGACCAATATATTCTAAGGTACTCAACCTAAGCCAAAGTTCGGATACCACATGTAAGAATGATTCGATTTGCAACATAACCATACGGATATTATTGTGATCGTAACGGACACTCAATGTATTGGACAGTAACTCTTCGAATGAACCGGGAGTAATATCGCTCCATTCGTAGAAATACTTCAGTAATTCTTCGCGTTCTATCTTGTTGATGAAATTCAAACTAATAAAGCAAGTATGTGCCAACGTTGAAAAATAATCGGCTATATCTACAGGAAGTGCATCTCTTCCCGTATTGCGATAACGGAAAAATATAGTGGATATATATCGCATCATGTTCTCACACATCGAAGCAATGTGGTATGCCAATGGCGAATTCTGTGACCGGTTCCTGATTTTGGCAAGAATCAGGTTTGAAGCACGTTCTATATCATTGAGAAGTGTACCGAAATTCTCATAATATTTCAATAAATCAGGATGGCTACACATACCTGTACAGGCTGGAATATAGTTAGTGTCAACTTCGTAACGATTTCCATATTTACGGATACGGCCAATTATGAGATGGTATTTGCCCAGTTGTTCGTAGTTGGTATGTCCTTGCGGAGTGATGGAAAGCTGGTATTGCTCTCTCACATCAGGATGTCGGGGTGGAGTTTCCTTTTCATCCGGCATGCCTGTCGGGATTCTCTCAAAGGGATTAATAGAAAGGATTACATCCCAATATTTTGTTTCTGAACCAACTTGCCCCTTCTCTTCTTCAAAGGAATGTGTATGTGACAGATATTCGGTATGTACAGGATTGTAAGCTATACGATAACCACCAGCAGTAATGGCATTGCAACTTCTTAGTTTAATCTCTACTTTACCGGTAATAATCTCACTGATCTCAAATTCGGAAGAGCCTTTCCTCCTGTCGGATGATGGTAACAAACCATAGTTGAAAGAAGTCAGACGTGTTGCCAGATTATCACTTAAACGTTCTGTAAAGTAATTTTCGGTTTGTTCTAGATGCAGATAACTAACATCCATGCTTTCCTGCCAGTTTACCAAATTATATTTGTTATCGCTCATTCGTAAGTTGTTTATTTTTATGATATATTTTTCTGTATAATAATTAATCCACCTTTGCACACAAAAGAATCAGAAAGTATATGGTTTTAATTCATTCCTTCTTGTTGCACTCTTTTTGCAATAATGACATTTTTTTCTTTTATCTTGTTCTTTACAAAAGACAAGCTTGGGTCGATATACCTTTTACGTCCTAAAATAGAGGTGTTGACATAAAATATCCATCCATGAACTCCCGACTTATCTTTATATACAATCGGGCTTTGTGGCGATTTTTTGTTATAATCACTGATGAATGTTTTAAACCAAAGGTCGAAGGGTGTTATCTCTGATGATTTCGCTTTGATATTTAACGGTTTTGTATCTTCTATTTGTTTAAAGATTTCCAGTTCAACGACGATTATTTTATTCGAATCGAAGTCCCCTTCTGTCATTTCCCCAGCCTCTCCATTATATGACCATGTTCTATATACTTCCAACGGGATATCCAAATATGTTTGATAAGCCTTTAAAAATAAAGATGGAAAAATGAAAGGTAAAAGACATGTACATGCCCATAATCCGTATTGTAATTCATTACATAAATTGAAAACCAAGGAGAAGAATGCCGCACCAACAAACATTACTACAAAAACAAGCAGGAACTCAATATAATAGGGTTTTTCTTTAAACCCGTCTATGATCTTAGCTAATATACTCAGATTGAAATAACCTAAAATCAGGAACAATGTCGCCAATCCGATATAGGCATAGGGCATAAACCAATAATCGATAAAGCCCAACAAGGCTGGTAATGCCAATATCAGGCAGGACAAGAGGAAGTAAAATATCATTTTCTTATTGCCCATCAGTTGGTTTTTTTTAGCTATGAAAACCATAACAATACCTAATACCAATCCAATCAAGGGCATCAGTAAATACAATAATACAAATTTTCCAAAAACAAGTTCCATATACTCTGCTTTGTAGCCTCTTGGGTTTATAATGTGTCTTCTATAAATATCCGGTAATTATATGTTGCCGGGGATTTCTTTTTTAGGGATTGATGAAAATATTCTTTATCCTTTTCGTTTAGGTAATCTTTCATGGCGCTCAATGGTTTAAGGTGAATATCTGTTGTTTCAATAAAACCAAATTTTGGATTTTCACTCTTCATAAAACCTTTGCAAACCTTGACTTCACTGATAGATTCATTAAATTCTTTCAAGCAAAAATCCAAGATATCGTCATCTGTAATCAATAAGCTGTGTTCAGCCATTGACTTTTGATATAAGTTGTCTTTTTCGGATGCCCGGGGTGCATATTCTCCTCCCATTGTTTGACTTAATGAATAGGCTGTGATAGTATCAGCTGTGGAAAAGAATGTACTCCCTTGACGTATATGGTTTGCTTGCCGACTACTGGTTGTCCAGTAATCCACAAAATAGACTTCACCTGCTTTATCCGGTAATGGCAGCCATAAATAGTTTTCTATTTCGTAGCGGTCTTTGGTTTCAGCTAACTTCTTCTTTAATTGCTGAATCAATTTATTAACTTGTTCCTCAATCTTTTTCATATCTGCCTTTACTTCGTCCTTGTCCTTAAAAAAGGATGATATTTCCCAACTCAATGCTTCTATTATATATGCAAGATATTCTCCTGCATCTCTTCTATTATAACGTTCCACTCCTCCTCGCCGCAATGAGTAAATACCATAGGTATTATCCGTATCATTGTAAAGTGGTACGTCAAAATATTTCTTTCCGGAAGAATCCGTTACTTTATTTATGGAAATGAATGAGGTATTGGTTTTGGTATTGAGCGGTATAACAGGCATTGTTGAGTTGAGCTCCATTATTTTTGAAACTAACTCCTTGTTCACAACAGGAAATGTGTTAATCGAGGGTTGCAAGGTATTGATGATATCTGATGTCAATCTTTGCGAACCTGTAACTTTTATCCAAATCAAAGATTTGTCTATTCCTGCAATACTATTTTCTGGAAAAGACGATAATAATTCTTTGGGGAAAATTTCTTTTTTATTTTCTATCGAGCAATTACCCGTTATTGAAAAATAACGAATACGATAAAATTCTTTTATCCGTTGGTTTATTTGAGTTGACAAGTTACATCCTGAAAACAAATCCAAAGTGCCATTTTCATAATACTCTTCTTTGTGAGATAAACCTTTATTAATTGAGAGTTTTTCTTCTCCAATACTCCATGTTGTATATGAAAGTAGGTTTAGATACTTATTTTTTTCGTAAGTTCCATTTATATCAAAATAGAACGATAATCCGGATATATCTTTTATACTCTCATTTAAATCCAATCCCAGCCAGAATGTATTATCGTCCATTTCATGACGTTGACTGCGGATGTATAACGCTTTGGATAAATCCCGATTTATTGTATAAATTGCTCCTTTATGTGCGAAATACAAGATCTCCCCTTTTCGAATATTGGTATTACATACCGGATAGAATGAATAATGACGGTTGTGATTTTTACTGAAATGCTGAAATCCGCTTTCAGTTGTTATTTCTGTTATGTTATCTTGGGTAACAGCATGTAATATACAATGAGAGGGTTGTGCAATCGTATCAATTGAAGGGACAAGGATAGATGACAATTTTTCCAATATCCGATCTTCTATATTCTCTATTTCCCCGGCTATTTTGTATATTTCTTCCGACAACGATTCTAACAACAGGTTGATTATCGGATCCAGCAATTCTGTATGACTGACGCCAAATAAATTTGCTGTGATTCTTCGCATTCTGCTTAGTATCTCGTGCTTACTATGTCCGTTATCTCTTATCATTCTTTTATTCGGTTGCTAAAGGGCCTAAATATAATTTGTATTTATAGCCACAAGATTGCCTTGTTGAAACAAGCTGTGCTTTTATCTGAACAATAACTCTTTTCTTTATAGCTGTGGTATTCGCCACACGGTCTTCCCTTGTAATTTCTGTTATATGTATAGAGACTACAACATCCTTTATCCGTTGTTCAAATTGTTCTACAGCATCTTTGATATGAGCAGTAAAATCCTCTTCCCATTTTTTACGGGAAACAACCTTCTCAAAGTCCATATCCCAGATACGGCAACCAAAATTCTTGTTAAATTTATGCTCCCCGGGACAAGTAGTCAGTATCAGTTCTATATGTTGATCTATGGACTCGATTTCACTACATGTGGATATTTCTCCATCTCCATTCAGGATAGATTCCAAGTCTAATGGTAATTTATAGTATTGAAGTTCCATAAAAATCGTTTTCTTTTTAATATTTTCTTTGTACTGAGTTTAACGGACTGGCATCAAATGTTGCTTTTCTTGATTTGCGTCCAAAAACAGATTTCCGTTTTCTTGATAAGCTTCCGCTTACTATCGCATCTTTTATATCTGCAACATTATGTATACTTTCCAGTTTCAATACATATGTTTTTTCTTTATAATTCAGGGTTGTACGGCATACCGATATAACCATTATATACGTTCCCTGATTATTATTGTTTCTTTCTAACAGATACAGGTCCAATAGGTAAAGGCCAATACCCAATTGTTTTTTTGCATAAAATTGATTCTGATATTTATCTATCGACTTTTTTAAATATAATGGGTTGTTGTTGATAGATACATATCCCCAATTACCGACCTTGCCACTCTTGAATAATCCAAGTTTCAGCATCAGGTAAAATTCTTGTATGGTATAATGATCTTTCATGCCTACTTCCACCTGTTTTCAAATTCTTCATTGCCAACTCTCAGATAACGGGGCGATATGACCAATGTCGTCAAAACTCCTGCTCCCTGTGGATTCAGCATTTTCTGATAATCGACACAGTAAGCATCTTTAAACTGAATTTGCAATAAAGCACCTTCCCTGATCATTCCATCGTTCATAAAGAAGCGAAACTCCCCATCCCGTTTACTGAAAGAATCCATCATCCAGTTATTGATATTATCATCCGGCACATCACTTATTGTTATTGTTAATTTGCCGCCATATACAGGGCTGTTCGGGTTTCCTTTATAATCTACATCCTGCTTGAACTCCATATCAAATTCTTCAAGGACATATTTCTTGCCTTTGAAGAAGAGATGGACAACCAGAGAGGGTTCCTTTTTTCCAAAGAACAAGCGTCCGCTGCGTATTTTATCAAAGAATCCCATTGGCTATCGTTTGTTGATATATTCCTCTTCTCCTATTGTTAACTTTTGAACGTTAATTGTCAGAAGTAAAACAATATTTGTTGTATCTCCCGGTTCATAATGCAGTCGAAAGTTTACTGGACGACCCTCTTCAAAGTATATCCTTTCTAAAGACTCGGAAAAAGCATCATTTATAGTTATTTCTCCGTTATATTTTCTGGATACATCCAGCACCCATATCATTATGTTGTCATTGGGTAACATGGGTAAGGCTACAATTATTTCACCACCGGCAACATCTCCATCCACCTGACCATTTTTGTTGGTACTCTTTTTTAATGAGTATTCACAGTGCGTCAACTCATAACTTTCGTGATACAGGTTCTGAATGTTTTCTTTTTTAGGGCTTCTTAATTTTAGTATCGCCTTTCCGTCCATGCTCTGTTTTTTTAAGTATCCGGGGTTAGCTCTACAAGCGATTGCCCGGATACTCTTCCATTCAACTTTATGCTTAGTTTATTGTTGCTCAATATCCGTATTCCAGGTATTTTCTTCTTCACCCTTCGTTCCGTCAAGTTTAATAACAAAACTTTTGGCAGGAAAGAATGGTGTCAAATGTATATCCAGATAGATACGGTCTTTCTGATTCGGGTCACGCTCGAAACGTACAATCTTGAATTTTTCGATTAAACGATCCGGGCCTTGCACTCCATCAAGAAATTTAATGATTTGTGAACGAAGGTCACGTTCGGTCTTGCCGCTCCAATTTTCAAAAGCACGGCGGTTTAAGAAATCGAACAATACCTTTGTAATATAATCAAATACCCCCACAACCGAATAGGTTTGAAGACCAAGATTATCGCCTGTAAAGAGGGTTTTGCCAGAAAAGGCCATGACACTTCCGTATTCATGCACCATTGGTATTAAACCTAATTTCTCGAGCTGGGATATTTCACTTTTCTTTAAAGAGAAAACAACGCTATCGACCTCCCTGATAACCCCATGTTTTTTTCCTGCCGAAATTTGGGCGATATTCGAACTATATACCTTTCCGGCTAAAGCAGCAGCAGGAGATACGTGCATGTCATTCTTTTCTCCTATTTCTGCATATTTGCCACGTCCCATCAGCCAGTTGCACGACATCCGGATTTTCGATTTGTGGATCTCAGCACTAGCCAAACCTGATGATGAAAATTCATCAATCACATCATCAGGGCTTTCCAAATCCCTGAAATCGGTAAAAAAGCCTACTTTATTTTCATTAGCTATATTTCCCCATTTATCGACAACAGAAGTCTTTTTCAGCCAACCGGGTATTACCAGATATGAATAGTTATTACGTAAGTCAAGACGGTCGAAGTTCTGCTTTAGTTCGGCGGAAACATGATCGATGAAACGCGAGTTATCCAAATCTGTAATCTGATCTCGTGATGCGTTAACAACCGATATATTCGTTAATTTATCCGATTCGGTATTTTTGTAGAACAGCATCACATTGCGGTAAGATTGTTCCAGACTGAAAACAGTATCTACTGCGGCCAACTGGTTCTTCGAAAGAAGAGACGATGCACTTGTGGCTTTTTCTTCAGCTTTCGCCAACATTTCCGATATCGAATTTGTCGATTCCAGTAATTCTAACCAAAGATCTAATTCGTTCGTTAAATTTTGTCTTGCTCCTTTTTTCTCTTCATCATTAAGGAACATCGTTTTACGGGCAACCTTATCAGGGTTCATTGCTGCTATACCGCTCACAATAGATTCAAGAAAGCCGAATCCTCCAAAACGGATTAAATTATTAATTGCCTCTTTTGCTGAAGGTGCAGAGGATTTACTTTTTCCTTGTTTGACTTCAGGTGCAACTGCTGTATCTTTTTCTTCTGCCATATTAATATCCTTTATTTTATTATTCTTCCTTTCCTGCTGCTTCAAGTTCGGCTTTTACACCACGCAAAGCTTCAATAATATCTTGTCTTGATTTTGGATCTTGTAAAGCTCGTTGAAGTATTTTATTGGAGCGCAATTGTTTCTGCATACTCTTCCAGAATTTATCTTCCCCATCCAATTGGTTTAGAAAAGAACTTTGTTCCGTCATATTCTTTACAGAGAAGTCTCCGACACTATTGAAATACAAAGTTTCGTTTATGGGTTGACCTTCTCCATTTTCAAATTCAATATCTACTTGTGGCTTATAATGGGCAAACACACTATCTATCGATGTTAATCCGGTTACAACTTCCGGACTGACAGGCTCTTCTGACGTCAATTGTTCTATAATAAGAGTTCTGTTTTCGGGAATCGCAGCGATAGATTCAGATGCGTCTACCGGAACTTCATTGCCTCCTATTCCGTATTCTATCATACTTATATATTTTATATAGATTAAAAATGATTATCTTTGTTCTGTTGCCATAAGAATGAATACAAAAAAGGCTTTTGATGTTATCAAAACACCAATTTTTATTCTTACTGGAAACCACTAAAGAGAACGGAATGGCGGAGGGATAACTCAAATCTTGCGAGGAACTGAAAGATCCACTCCGCATCCGTTTCTGTTTTAATTACCGGCCGGCCAATTTTGTTCGAATTGAGCTCCTCCGATTTTCAATACTTGTGCTGATACTACAAATGTTAATGTCATAGGTTTATTACCTATTACATCAATATTTTCATCGAATTCGATGATGTATCCGTTTTCCCACGAAAGCTCTTTCATCTTAGCTTCTTCGTCACCTTTCTTGAAGACGATACTTCCCGAAATGGGTTTGAACTGCGTGGTCATCGCTTCAAGAATAGATGTGTCATCTGTTGATTCCACATGTACTCTTACTTTACCTCCATAGATGTTTGAAGATGGGCGTCCTTTTGAATCAACATCTCTTTTTAGTGAATAATCACAATCAAGAACGTCAAACTCTTTTCCGCCAAGGGATAATGTTGCTCTAAAAGCCATAAGAATAAATTTAAATTGTTAGTAAATACAGACAGATGTGTCCGCGTTAAAATTGAAATTATATTAGTTTTGTATTATTTGTTAAATATGTTTCCTTGGTTTACTCCTCAACATGGCACAATTCTGTCACCATGTGGCACAAATATAACAAAATATTTATACAGTACAAGCAGTCAGTTGTAAAAATGTTAATTATTTTTCATAAAGGTTTATTTTACAATAATTTGGTAATGTTAATCATTTATTCTTTTTTTGTGAAAAATTTTATCCATTTGAACATGAAACATCTATTAACATTGACGTGTACATTACTACTAATTGGTTTAATGCCAATTGTTGCTCAAAACAAAACAATTACATGGGGCTTGGAGGCTGGAATTAACTATTCTAATTCAACAGAAGAAACAGATCCTCTTGATAAAAAATGCCCAATACTTCCCCGTGTCGGGTTAACTATTGAATATGAGTTAACAAATCATATTTACCTACAGTCCGGGTTAATATACAGTATGAAAGGTATAAAAAGTGAAGGAGGTGGCAATATGGGAGGGCTTGCCGTACAGAACGCTTCTGTAAAATTAACTCAGCATGTCCTGCAAATACCTTTTTATGCCACATATAAACAGCAGATCGCAGATAATCTAAAATTAGGTGCGGGTGTTGGCCCATATTTTGCTTATGGTGTTGGAGGCAAAACCAAAGCAAAGGGTATGGTAAACGAAAATCCTATTGATTTGGAATCGAATACATTCGGAGACAATAAAATTTTGAAACGATTTGACGCCGGATTAAATTTCAAAGTAAATGCTGAGCTGTATAAACATTATACTTTAGGCTTGTCTTATGAACTGGGATTAACGAATATAGGCAATGCAACGATTATGGGTGGTGAAATGGACTATGAGAACAGGATTCTTTCACTGACTCTTGGTTATATGTTTTAATGTGCCGCGTTATAAAGTGATAAGTTAAGAGTGTGTGTCGCAAATTAAGCCGACACACACTCTTCTTAGTTTAATTATTTACAAATTCCCAGTTTTTTCCAACGTTCGATTACAGCCTTATACTGTTTAGGACGTTTCAGCACTTGCGGTTTTATTATTATATACAGAGCGATGAAATTAATAATTCTGTTTATCAGCGATTTCCCTTTCGTTGATTTGACTGAATTATAGAATTTATCTGTTTTCTTCAATAATACTTTTCCCGATTTGGATAGAGGATCGGTGTTAAATGGTAATTTGCAGATATGGCTCCCTGATAATATTCCTCCGGAATATTGATAAAGAGTTTTCAATCCAGAAATCACATTTCCTCCTCCCGCAATCTCATAAGTATTCAGGGCAAATGTGTATTTGCCGACCAAAGCTTGTTCCAGAACAAAGTGCCCTCTGTCTATGAATGTTTTCAGGCTACCCGGCATACTGCTTGAGTAGGTTGGCGAGCCAATAATCAGCCCATCAGCTTGGGCAATCATTCCGTTTATCTCTTCCACTCCGTCTTTCAGATGGCAAACTCCGTTATGATAACAACTCATACATCCGGTGCAAGACAGTAATGAATAATCCATGATATTAATATATTGAACATCAACATTCCCTTTTTCTTCCAGATGTTTCACCATTGTTTTTAACAAAGTGGCTGTCGCCCCGTTTTTCCGGGGACTTCCGTTAATTACAACTATCTTCATATTATTTTTATTTGTTTGATTAGACTTACTTTCCATAATGAAAATCTTCTTTTAATGTTTGTTTTTCTTTTGATGTTTCTATTATAATTTGTTTCAGTTCCGGATTATCCAGCAAGACGATATCGAGTTCTTTCAATATTTCGCTGATGAATGATTCGATATTGCCAGTCAATGTTTTATACCGGATATTATTATCCTGAAATATCTGAAATACATTTTTCTCAAAACATTCCTGAAATTTCAGATTAGTACCTGAAACTGTAGGGGATGCAGGTGTTATACGGAGATAAAAGATCTTATCATATGCCGTTTTCCCATAATCAGTAATAGTCCGATACAAACGTTTCCGGTAATCCAGATATATTTTTCGATGTAAAATATCTTTAACGGAGCTTTTATCACTTTGGCTGCTTAGTTCAAAGCGGGCTTCGCCATATGCTATTTCATTAAACACAGAACCATCCGATATAAAACCTTTTGGATTCTCTTCCTTTATACGGCTATGGAAACGGGCCAGCCCTAATGACAATAGTTCTGCTGTGGAATATTCTTTCGGATTTTTATAAGATCCATAGATTCTCTGATACAAAGAATCTATATTTTCCACATGCGCCCTTGGCAACCCCAAGATTTTACAGAGCGACAATGTCGTTATGGTCTTCCCATTCCCATATGAACCAACTAATGCTATTTTCAAATTTGATTTCATAATCTTTATTATTTTAATTTATTACTATACTCTATTTCCAACGAGTTACGCTTGAAGGTCTCCTGTTTTGCCAGAGCTATCGCCTCTTGCATTGGCATTTGGATAGGAAGATCAAGTTCTTCTGTTATCTTTCTCAACCGCTCTTCAACTGTTCCCCCTGCCGTTATGTATGGAATTTTAAGCTCCGTGATAATATCCAACAGAAATTGGTCGGATAAAGTCCTGAACCTTTCATTTACAGGGCGATGTCCATCCTTTACTATAGGGAATTCAACAGGAAGATGTATGAAAATATCATATGCATTCGCCGTATGCATCTTAACCATCCTTTCGTAGTATTTGTTAAATTCGAGCATTGGAATCAGGTATGGAATAAGTTTTAGCTTATTGAAATTACGTTTCACAACATTTTCCGAAGGGTTAAGCCCAATCTTTAACCTGGCTCTTCCATACACCCACTCATGCAAAGCCGAGCCATCGGATATGAAACCATCGGAAAGAGAAGCCTCGCAACGGACACGTTCTGTGAAACGCCGGATTCCCAACTCGTACAAATCGGTGGGAGTACATTCTTCCAACCTTTTCCCCGGCAAAATAACGGGCAATATTTCTCTCATTGTTTGCGCATGAGTTCTGGGTATGCCTGTTAAAAAACTTAATGCATACGATGTTGTTGTTTTTCCGGTTGAATAAGTACCGGACATTGCTATTTTCAAATTTTTCATAATTAATCTTGATTTAATTGATAAGCGAAACGGCATTCGGACAAACTATCCCCATTGTTGTAATCCAGTAATAATGTTGCAGCCCGGTAAGTAACTCCGCCTGTTTTCATTATCGTAGAATCAGTGACACTGATACGGACTTTCGTCTCTCCCGGTACCGGCTTGAAATACTTACAATCGGCTGTACGCATCCAAAGGTTACCTGCTTTTTCCCTGTCTATATCATCTAAAGAGAAAAGGAGTATCTGCGCCAACTGCCCTGTTGTAAGTATAATATCACAGAAGGTTAAACATGGCTGATATGCACGGCCTAATCCTCCGAAAGAGGGAGACAGTTCTCCATTCAGTAATTCAATATCGGCTTCTATAAACGAATCCTTTTTATCAACCATTACATTGGTTATTTTATGTACCGGAACTTTATAGCCGATAGAGTGGAACGAGGGAATTTGTGGGCTGCTTGCTTTTAGCATGTTATTGAAAGAAATACACGGCTTACCGACACAAGACGACATACAAGCCCTTTCTCGGCATAAATCGTAATTTATTGCCAGACGGACCATAGCCTTACTGATTTTTATTTCAAAAAGGCAATCGATCCGGCCATTTTTTTCATTCTGCGATAATTTTGTGCATTTGCAAGCTAGCTGGCTGCATTCTTCAATAGCACCCTGGCTGACCTTAGTGACAAAATTATTGACCCAAACCCGTTCTATACAATCTTCTCTGAGATTATCAACTATATTCAAATGGTATTCTACCATTCGCGCAGCTATAACATACAATTCTAATGAACCGATATGGGGCTTCCGTTTCTCTCCGCTTTTTTCCGACCAGGTATCCGGCCAATCCAAATCAAGATTTCCCACTAACGAATTGTTATATATTGCTAAATCAGTAAACTCATATTTTATTTTCTTATAGCTTGAACTGAAATACCTTTTTTTATTGGATCCTAAAAATGATTCCGCAGAATCAAATACAATTTTATCAATTATTGTTGTATTCATGTTTAGTAAATTAATTTGTTAAATTTATATGTAGTTTATGATGCTTACAGGAAGCATAGTTGGTTAATTATCAACCGGTAAAGTTTGTGATTACACTTTGGTTTAATTTAGTCAATAACAGAACCCTTATACTAAATCAATATGATATATGGCAGATTGTGAGCCTGACATATAGCCGCATAATGTATCAATACAGGATATTGGTCTATTTGATTTTGTTATAAAGAAACAAAAATAGACAGGCTATACTGTACAAATAACAAGAAAGAAGAATAAGATTTCAGATCAATATGGGGGAATATAAATATCAATCCGAATGAAGGAAGAGTGTTTATATAGAAAAAGCACCCATTCTATTAGGGTGCTATAAATGTTAATGAATTTTGATTTAAAAATTAAATACGAAATCCCTTATTTATCTGAGATTGGTTTTTTGCTGAAACAGAATCAACATTTTGCTTATTTCCAACAGCTTGAGATGAACTATTCTCCGGCTCCATATTTTTGTCCTTAGAAGATAATGTCAAATTAATCTGCCTGTTCAGTGAATCCAACTGCGATTTGAGTTCCTTTAATTCAGGCTCTTTCTTAAAAGTAGTTGTCATTACTTCTTTCAATATAGGCAAATCCTTTTCCAGCTTTTGATTATCCGATTGGTATTTCTCAATTAAGACAGGTATTCTATCCAATGCTTTCAGGAAGTTGGTCGATGCCAGTATCGGATCGGTTGCAATATGTCCGTTATTGTAAGAATATTTGATACTACCCTCTCCCTCGATAAAGAAGCGGTTGTCTTTAAACATCGAACCTTCCTTCTGGCTTTCTTCCGTTTTGACAAGGATTTTAAAACCATATAGTTCCCCGATTTTGAAGTATTCACCATTAGTGCGAGCATTATTGGCAAGCTGATTGAGTTTATCACCTATTACTTTCGGGTCATTGGTGCCCAGATTATCCAGTTTTATCGGATTGAGTTTATTACCTTCCTTATCCACCTGTACCTTATCATTAAAATGTTGCAGGTCTTTCGTCATTCTGGCAACCATCTCACCGTTACTATCTACAGTACGGGTAATATCTTCAAATTTATAAATAGCAGAAGACTTACTCCGGTTAAAAGCCTGCCGTTCGCTTTCCAAAGAAGCTATCTTCTTTTCCAGTTTGGCTTTCTCCAACAAGTCGGTATTACCTGATAGTATAGCTACATACTCCGAAAAGTTCATGCCTGAACCTTCATCCAGGCTTCCTTCATCAATGGTACGGGTAGCCATATTGTTTGTCTTTAGCTGATTGATAAACAACTGTTTGTTTTGGAGCAGATTAAATTTGTAACTGTCCAATGATTTTTCTACTGCATAAATCAATACATCCACTTTATTATCGGCATACAGTTTAGCTATTTCATTACCTTTACGAATTGCCCGACCATCCCGTTGTGACAGGTCTGAGGGCCGCCAGGGTGTATCCAAATGATGGATGCAGACGGCTCTCCTCTGGGCATTTACGCCTGTCCCCAACATACTTGTGGAACCGAACAATACGCGTATTCGCCCTGCATTCATAGCTTCTATCATAGCTTTTCGTGCATTATCCGTCTTGGCTTCCTGTATAAAGCGTATCTCATGGGCAGGGATTTTATGATCTTCTATTAATTTTCTCTTTATCTCCGAGTATGGATTCCACTCGTTCGGTTTGTATGTTCCCAAATCAGAGAAAACAAACTGTGTCCCTTTTTGAAAGTCGTATTTATTGTAGTATTCGGCTATCTTAGCGGCACAGTGCGATGCTTTATTATCCACATGATCACCGTATGCCTGATCTATCATCCGCATATCGAGCGACATCTTCCGTGCATAGTCCGTTGCTATCAACATCTTGGCTTTTTCTTCACTTGGGGATAAGGGCTGTCTGCCCAATATGGTCGCATCTCCGGTTTCAGCAAATCGCATCAGTTTTTCTATAAAGATTTGTTGTTGTGGTGTCGGAGGAATATTATAGAGTATCTCATTCTTTTCCGGTCTGTCTATTCCTATGTCCTTAGCTGTACGAAAATCAGTTATCTCTGAATAGAAAGACGCCAGTTCCGGTACTTTGATAAAATAGCGGAAGCGTTCTTTCATCACAATCTGGTTGGTAACTGAAAATTCGTAATCGGCAGTTTTTTTTGCAAAGACAGCCGCCCAGGCATCAAAAGAATTGATGCCCTGCTTTTCCAGTTCCTTTGGACGCAGGTATTTGAATAAAAGATATAGCTCCGTTAATGAATTACTGATAGTTGTCCCTGATAGAAATGTTGCACCTAAATCTTTATCCCGTCTTTCCTGTATGGTACGAATAGCAAACAGCATATTCATAGCCCGTTGGCTTCCTTCAGGATTTCCTAAGCCTGCCACACGATCGTGTCGAGTGGTAAAGGCAAGGTTCTTAAACTGATGACTCTCGTCTACAAACAAATGGTCTATACCCATCATCTTAAAGTCTACTACATCATCAGTTCTATTTTTAATAGTATCTGCCAGATTACTAAGTTTTACTTCAAGATTGTTCTTGCGTATTTCCAAACCTTTCAGCATCATTTTGGATATTTCCTTGCCCTGACTACGCAGTACATTGAGGTTCTCTTCCACTGAATCAAGTTCCGCCTGAAATATCTGTTGCTGCATTTCGGGGGATTGAGGTATCTTACCAAACTGGTCATGAGTTAGAATAACGGCATCCCAGCTATTGTTCTTTATCTCATTGAAAATCTTTGTTCTTTTCTGTGGTGTAAAGTCTTCTTTGCCGGGATATAGTATCTTCGCATTGGGATAGGCTGTTTTAAATGTGGCTGCAATTTCATGTACATTGGCTTTGAGTCCGATAATCATCGGTTTATTGGCTTGTCCCAATCGCTTCATTTCATAAGCAGCACAACACATTATCAGCGTCTTACCTGCCCCCACCTCATGATCTCCAATGCCCCCGCCATTCTGTTTGAGCATCCAGATACAATCTTTTTGGGATTGGTATAAATCGGGAATACCCAAGCCCCTCAAATCCAGTCCGGGAAAGGTCTGGTGTGAACCGTCATACTGAGGACGGACGAAACAGTTGAACTTGCGGTTATATTTTTCTGCCAGTTTTTCTTTAAACTCAGGTGATTGTCCGTCCAACCAATCGGAAAAGCCATTACGGATTTCATCAATTTTGGTATTCGCCATTTGTATGGCTTGTCCGTCAGGTACTTTTACATCCTTCTTTTTCCCTTCATCATCCAATACTTCTATAGTTTTGGTAATATTGGGAGTTGTATTGAGAAGCGCGTGTTTGAGAAGATGAATACCTGTATATAGCTTACTTTCGCCTTGTACAGCAAACTTCTCATTGATAATCATATTGCTTTTATCCGCTTTGACAGTAAAGTCATCACGGGAAGCATAATAGTCTATCTTTACATCTGTTTCAAAAAGTTTCGTTATATAATCCTCATACACAGGCGTACCAATCCACCTTTCTCCGAAATTGAAATCCAACTCTTCATATCGGATAGGTTGCGGAGTGGCTTCCTGCAAAGATTTTAAAGATACTTGTGAGGGTATATCATCAGGGTGGTTTTGCAAATAGCGTTCGATGGCTTCGGCTTTTTCTACTACATTACCTGCAATAAAGCGGTCTTTGACTTCGTAATTCTGAATTAATGGATTGAAGTAGATACGTCCCTGCAATTCGGATATGATTTCGTTCCGGTCCTTATCATCCATTAAGGACTGCATATACTCCAGCCGGACTTCGCCATACTTATTTAAAGAGGCTATTAAGGCTTCATCGGAAGTACCGACGACAGAGATTTCATTGGGATTGAACGCCACAGGCATGGAGAAAATATCTGCTTTTTGCAGGTTGCCGTCCACACTTCTTTCCAGAGAGAGTATCTCCCGACCTCCGGCATCCATTTTTATTACATCAAGATTTTTCTTGTCATTGAGGTTGCCGTATCTACGGACAAAGTTGTCGTAACAAATATTCAGGTTTCCTCGAAGTGATGCGTGTTCAGTCAGATGTTTGGCTTCGTAATTGTATAGCATATGGTAGGTATCCCGAATCTCAATATATCTGCTGATTTTAGAACGCTGTTCAAAAGATATATCCAAGGCCTGAAACTCGGCTTCATCCCGGTAACGTTCTTTCAGAAAACCGACTTGTCCGTTATCTTCGGCTAATGAGCCTCTTTTGAGAAATTCTTTGAGTTCGCCTGAATAGGGGCGTGGCTCGAATGCTTTTCTGCGTTCCTCCTGTCGTTGCTCTTCCCGAAGCTTTTCTTTTTGTTCGGCCAGTCGGGCATCTTCAATGGGATAAAGCCCCTCCTTGCCTCCCCCTGGGGGATTTAGGGGGCTGTCTTGAGAGAACATACTTAATTGTACAGGCTTACCTTTCGGAACCGTTTCTTTTTTCTTTCCCCGAACGGGCTTTATTTGTGTCCGTTCTTCCTGTGTAAAACCGAACAAGTCGTATAAACTCATTACAGGTTCAGAAACATTGACTTCTAATGCCTGATAGCTTGTCTTCTCTTTTACCTCTGGCATTTGATTCTGTCGATCTGACGATTCTTGTTGGATAGGCTGAGAAATATTGACTTGTGACTTTTCTTGTTTTTGAATGGTGGAATGCTGATTATATAGGTCCAGATTGAAGTTAGATTCCAAATCGCTTTTCAACATCTGCCTCATATAATCAGCCATCTTATCAATACCACCTTCATACAAGAATACCTGTGCAGGTTTACCGTAAGGGTCAGTACCAATAGACGATTTGTTCTGTACCACCCGGCCGTGATTGTAGAAATAATCGCTATTGTAGATGCCAGTCTCTTCTGATTGGGAACTTTGGATAAACAGATCTTCTCCGAAATTCAATTTTTCTTTTACTGTATTCTTCTGTAATACAATCAAATCGCTGCCAACTTCCGTTCCTGCGTAATCGGTAAAAAGGTTATTAGGCAAACGGATCGCTGATACCAGATTTGTATTTTCCATCAGCCATTGACGTACAGGTTCGTTATTCGGGGAATTCATTACTCCCTGAGAGGTAATAAATGCCATAATACCGCCTTCCCGCAATGATTCTACTCCTTTTACAAAGAAATAATTGTGTATAGCCTTAGTAGAATCACGATGTAAAGCATCCTTTTTCATAAAAGCAGCATCGAAAACACTAATATCCCCGAATGGAATATTGGAAGAAACAACATCAAAATAGTTATTATACCTGCTTTCAATGGTTTCAAAACCTTCGATTTTTACTTTATCATCCGGAGATAGGTATTTTAATATTTTCCCGGTCAGTAAATCTTTTTCGAAAGAGATCATTTCATTCTTTTTGTCGGCAATCTGAAGAAAGGCATTGGCAAATTCTCCCGTACCCGCTGACGGGTCCAGTATACGGGAAGGCATGATGCCGCAATCATGCATAGTCTCTGCAATAACATTAACAACTTCCGGAGGCGTATAAAAGGCTGTTAGAACAGAATTTTTTATACTTCCGAAATAGCGTTTATACTCGCTCTCATTTTCCGTATTATTTCTAATTGTACGGTGCAATTCGGCGACCAAAGGAAAAAGCTCTAGTTCTGATTTCGCCCAATGAGCAGTATCAGTCAAAGAGTTAGCAGGATTGAGGACACATTTAAGCCCTCCAAATCCTGCATATTGCTTCAAAATAGATTGTTCTTCTTTTGTTGGTTTCCGATCTTCTTTATCAAGGAGGAATATTAATTGTATTGCTTCGATATTTGCTTTTAAATGAGCCTTTTTACTAAAGCTCATTCTCCTCCAGCCATAAGCTGATGAATCCGGTTAGTTCGGTATAGAGTTTATCATATTCTTTTGATGACTCAAATTCATCGGACAGGATGTATTTGGAAAATACACTATCACTTTCCGGTAGAATACGCTCTGCAAATTCTTTTGCTTTATTTTGCGGTATGATATCCGAAAATTCATTCCACAAAACATTAACCAGGGTATCATACTTTGAAAAAAGCAAATCTTTAAATAACACATGATTAGCCAGTTCTTCCGCAACCAAATGGGTTTCCCCTTCTTTGATGGCATTGGAATAAGCTTCTGCGGCAGCATCCGCACGCAACCGGACAAAATCTGTATCCGAAACTAATTGGGGATGACTTTCTTTGAGATAAGAAAGTAAAGATAGTCCATAGTAGGACAGTTCATTGTTTTGATTCTTTTTCATTTTGTTGGATTTTAGTGGTTCGACAAACTTATAAAATATTTTTCTATTTTTGTGATGTTGAAATTGAATTTATAGAAGTTTTTATAAACATAAGAGTCTAAAATATTATTAGTGGTAGCTATTAATTCTTGCATCTGAAAACTGGTAATTTTTAAATGTGTACAAGATTAATAAGTTTACTGCTCACGTTATGACGTGGGCCTAACTTATTTGTACACAAGGCATACCAGTGCCCCAGATGCGAATAATGTTGGAGCCCACGTTTTCGTTATAACTTATGAAAAAATCTTCTTTCGATTTAAGTACACATTTTCAATATATTATTGAAAATATCGCATTAATATTGGATACACCCAAAGATGAGCTTGTTATTTTCCTCTCTTCCCATAACATAATTTTTTCTGTTAAAAAGGATTCAATGGGAACGGTTTTTGATATTCCGACCGAATCCGGAACATTGAGTTTTATACTGACAACAGAAAAATGTTATGAATTGTTGATATATCCCTGCTCACTGTCAGTTATAGATGCCATAATAAAAATGTGCGACAAGTATTTTGACAGAACAATAGAAAACAGATGGGTAACAAACAATAATGAGGTCGAAATTGATAAAGTAGGAATAAACGCTCTATGCTTTTTCTTCCGGTTCAGGGCCGTAGTCTAAAACAGGAAAGCTCCGCCGTATCCCTACTGCGGAGCCACCACTAAATCCAATTTCAGAAAGTAGAAAAACTTAATGAAAAAGAATTTGTGGTAAAAGTACATACTTTTCTCCGTATTTATTAATTTCTTTTTTTCTTTTCAGAAAATTTGTACTTGATGTTAAACACATCGTCCATCTCCAACGATGCATCGAACTGTTTTCCGGCTTTACTCTTAAAACCTTTGATTATTCCTGTTTTACCTTTGGTAAGCAGTTCTTTCATCTGTCCGTCAGTCAGGTCTTTGCCCGACTTATTCCGGAACATAATCAAACCACAATCTTCGTCCTGACATTTGGCTACCTTCTGATAGAATACCACCTGACTGCTTTTGCATTTGGGACAAGGGCAACTTTCACGTTGGTTGCCGCCACCTTCGATTTTAGCTCCCAATAGTTCAGTGGTAATCTGTGCGGCATATACTTCAATACCCCTATGGAATGTATCGGCATCCATTTCGCCTTTTTCGATTTTACTCAAGGCATTTTCCCATTCGCCCGTCATGGAAATATCTGCAATCTTTTTATCCTTAACTGCCAGATAGACGACTAATCCTTTGTTAGTGGGAACAAGTGATTTCTTTTCGCGTACAATATACTCCCGAGAAAATAGCGTTTCGATAATGGCGGCACGGGTGGCAGGGGTTCCGATACCAGATTCTTTGATTGCTTCGCGCTCGGCTTCATCAGTAAGTTCTTTACCACAGGTTTCCATAGAAGACAATAAACTGCTCTCCGTGTGTAACGGGCGGGGCTTGGTTTGTTTTTCTAATAAATCCGTTCCGTTAATGGGGAGTATGTCGCTATTAGATAAAGATGGAAGAGCCGGAGCTTCATCGTCTCCTTTTTCTTCATCGGATGCGTTCAATACCGCTCGCCAACCGGGGATAAGAATTACACTACCCTTAACCGAAAACGCAACGCCTGAAGCATCTAAAGAAACAGTTGTATTCTCTTTAGTACATTTTTCTGAAAAGGCTTCCAGCACACGAGCTACAATCATGTCATATATGATACGTTGGTCAGCTGAAATATCTTTCGGCATATTTTCTGTAATAATCAGGGCATGGTGATCTGTTACTTTCTTATCGTTTACCGAGCGCCTGTTCAGGCTTGTCCCTGACAATGTTTTTGCATAACTGCCGAATGGAGCGTAACCGGATAGCTGACCGATAAGGGCGGGTATCTCGGCAAAAACATCATCGGAAATATAACGGCTTCCTGTTCTTGGATAAGAAATTAGTTTCGCTTCATAAAGTGATTGGGCCACCGACAGGGTTTTATCTGCTGAAAAACCATGGCGGCTGTTCGCTTCTTTCTGTAAGGCGGTCAGGTCGTAGAGCAATGGTGGTTCCTGATTGGCTTCTTTCCTTTCGCTGCTTATCACGTTTACGGATTCGGCGGAGCGGACACGGTTTAATATTTCATCTGCTTCCTGCTTGGAGCCAAATCGTTCTGTGGAAATAATAGCGAACTGCATTGCGTCTTTTGCCGTATGAAGTTTTACCTGAAAATAGGTTTGCGGTCTAAAATCTTTATTTTCAAGGTATCGGCTACAAATCATTGAGAGTGTGGGTGTTTGCACTCTGCCTAACGACCAAACCCCGTGTCCGGCTGATATTGATAAAGCGTTTGAGGCATTAATCCCGATGACCCAATCTGCCTGGCTCCGGGCTTTTGCCGAAGCGTACAGGTTGTCGTATCCTTTTCCCGGACGCAGGTTCTCCAATCCTTTACGGATAGCCTGATCCGTAAGTGAACTTATCCAAAGACGGTCGAAAGGCTTGGTACATTCCAGATAATTATATATGTAGCGGAAAATCAAACACCCTTCGCGCCCCGCATCACAACAATTAATAATGAGGTCGCATTTATTAAACAACTCTCTGATAACTTTAAGTTGCTTCATCACTCCCGGATCGGGTTTGTATTCCTTGCCGTCTTTGACCTGACGGGGCAGCAACTTAAATTCTGACGGAAGTATCGGCAGGTTTTCAGCCTGAAATCCTGTGATGCCATAATCCTGCGGCATAGCCAATCCTATGAGGTGGCCGAATGCCCATGTAACGGCATACCCGTTACCTTCTAAATAACCGTCCTTGCGGTTATTTGCACCAACGATAGCCGCTATATCACGGGCTACGCTGGGTTTTTCAGCAATCAAAACTTTCATTTATTATTGGATTTTAGTGGTGTTTTTACTAATCTTATCTCCTGATCCCTTTAGGCTTCTGGGCAACTTCTTTCTTTTCTTGTTTCTCCTGCTGTTTTTCTGAAGGTTGAGTTTGCCCTTTCTGAAGAGGTTCTTCGTTTTTCTTAGTCGCTTCATTGGTTTTTCCTTCGGAATTGACCGCAACTTGCGTTTTACTTGCATTGTCCGGAGTAACTTGCTTGGCTTTATCCGGATTCCATTTAAAGAAATCCAGTTTCCCTTTCTCTGCATTCACTTTGATATAAGCGTTAAAGGACTCTCCGGCTTTATCTTTCATGCCACTTACATAAATTGTTTGACCCTCTTTCAGTTTTTCCTGCTGATCTTTAGCCAATTCAACTCCCAATAATTTAGACGGAATACGGAATTGTGACGCATCATTTTTCTGTTGCTGTGGTTGTTGTTGCGATTTTTCTAATTTATTGGCATTATCAAAACGAAATTCCAGCCCCCGCCTGTCAGCATTAATCTGTACGAGAGCATTAAAGTCTTTGCCATTCTTAGAGGTCATACCGTCCAGATATACGGCTTTTCCTTCTGTCAAATCTTTCTTTTGTTGTTCATTAAGAGTTACTCCCTTGATTTCATTGGGAATTTTAATCTTGTCGGCACGGACGGCAACCAATTCGTTTGTCATCTTATCTATAGAAACAAAGGCTTTCATCTTTTCACCTTTTACGGGTTCTATCTCTATCAATCGTCCTGCATTACCCGTTTGCCGGAGGTTTTGCTTATCATCTTCCGTTAATCGCGTGCCATAAACATAGCCATCCAATTGTGGCTCTTTACGAACGGCATGGACAACCAGATTTAGTTTTCCTTCGGGCGTTTCCCGAAGAGAGAGACGGGCATCTGTACGGATTGTCGTATCACCGATCTCTGCTTTGATAGGTAGTAGCATGGGAGTTTTCTGCCAGTTAAGCATTTTATCCAAAGAGTTTTTGTCGATTATGTCTTTAGTTACACCTAACTTCTCAAATTGTGACCAGTCAATACGGGATTCATCGATTGCCTGATAGGGCTTCTTGGCAAATGCTTCAGGTAACACCCTGTGTTGGTCCAGCATCTCTTTATTGGATGGGTTATCCGGGTTTTTCAGCATTTCCTGTAATGCGAGGACTGTCGATTCGATAGCGGCTAACGGAACTTTGAAAAAATGAAAATGGGTAGGCTCTTTACATTGGCGTAAAAAATTAGACATAAAGTTTTCCAAAGCATCACCTTGTTTGTCAATTTTCAGGAAATCGGGCTCATTCTTTTGGTCGGGTTTAGCGGTCTTGGGTGTACCGTCTTCGTTCATTCCTGTAACGACGTTCAGCTTGTTACTGTCCTTTTCGGATACCAAAAGGACATCCTGGTCTTTTAAATTCTCATTCATACTTATTTGGATTTAGTGGTGAAATATTCAAGATAAATGTAAGGAGAGTTTTTTGTTTTTATCTCAAATCTAAATGCACTGGCATCATTTGGCAGTAATTGGCAGTGATACATGATTTGGTTTCTTTGCACTCCAATTATTATACCGTACATACGGTATAATATTAAGCGTAAATTTAAAACCAAAGAATCATGAAAAAAGAAGGAAAATCTTATTTACTTTTATCGTTATTAGAAAAAGAAACATTCGTTGAAAAAGAGGTAAAAGATGCTTACCTCGATTTTATTACGAGTTTAAATGTTGCCGTTGGGCAAACTTGTCCGGAATCCGTATACTGCAAACTTAGCTATATCCGTATAGATCTCATATCTATGATGGATATTGTTGATAAAGAAGACATTTTAAGAATATCTTATATCAACAAGGCAATCTCAGCCATAGATGTTAACCTTCAATTGGCCACATGGCGGATAAATTCTTCTGCTATGACATCCAAAACAATACCTGTCAGGAATATAATATTAAAATGGACCGGAAAGGTTGTTGACCTTGTTGAATTAAGCTATTCTTTGGTTGAGTCCGGGTGCGTTAACAATGGAAATATTAACATCAAAGATTTTACTTACCTGTTGTCAACGTTCTTCAATTTCGAAATAAAAGATTGTTTTAATGTGTACAGGGAGATAAGGAAACGAAAATTCAACCGGACTGCATTTCTTGATGAACTCAAAATTTCTTTGCTTGCCAGAATGGATAATGCAGACAACGGTATATATAAAAAGAAGTAGCAATATCGAAACAATTATACTAAACAGACTGTTTATGTTAAGATGAATGCATTTTTCACTGTAAAATGATGCATTATATCTAAAAAATAGCAAAACACTGTTAAAAGGATATAAAAAGCAGAAGAATTAGATTATATTTGTATTGAAAATAACCTAACGATGGGAAGAATTCCGAGACCTGAAACAAAAAAGAATATCGTTTTCCAGGCTTTCATTTTGTTTACTCAAAAGCCGTACGACAAAGTTACATTCGATGATTTGGAAAGAGTCACCGGATTGAGCAGGGGTGCTTTGCTTTATCATTTTAAGACAAAACTAGACATATTCAATGCGGTTATTGAAAATTCTCTTCTCAACAGATCCTCTGTACTGAATATTCCGATTAAGGACAAAGATTGCCTTAAAAATTTCATTCTTGATTTTATTGCAAATAGTGCCATCGCTATAAAAACAATGGCTAATTTGGGCATAAAGAATGTAAATATGGCCTATTTCAATATAGAATCACAAGCTCATTACTTTTATCCGAATTATAATAAAATTTCGAAACAACAAATTGTCACAGATACTAAAGTATGGCTAAATGTGATCAATAAAGCTTTGGATAATAAGGAAATAGAAAGTCCTATTGAACCTGAAACCCTGGCTCTGTTGTTTGAAAAAACATATTTAGGGCATGCTTATGCCGCTGTATCGGAAGATAAGGGTTGTGATGTTGATTTATTGAAGAAAGAGTTGCTCTCTTTGTATGAGCTGGTAAAGAAAAAGCAAAAAAAATGATGAATGAGATAAGAGAGAGGGCAAAGAAGCTCTCTCTCATTGTTTTCAATCAAAATAGCATGGCTATTTGTTTTTTGTGCCTGCTTTAGTAAATGCCTGAGAGGTATAGCATTTGTCCTTTATTGTTAATAACCCGAGTTCACTAAAGTAATCTTCCATTGCAACAACCGATTTTTTACCGATATTCCGGGTTCTTTGCAATAATCCTATTCTTTGTTGCAACAACATGACAGATAAGACATCTTCCATATTTTCGCACTTAAAATGGGTTTTCAATGCTCTTTTGCCAATTGACGGCATGGGCAGAATATCAATCGGGGAATCAAGATAAATTGCATTTTCCGGATTACGATTGAAGCTCAATCCATATTTATTCACTTTTTTGTCTTTATGGGTACGAAGTAATGTATTTCTTTCTCTTCCGGTTTTTCCTTCTAATGACAGCAGGCACTCGATTTCATCCTGTAATTCTTTATCCCTCCTTTCTAATATATCAGTATTGTTGCTTATACTGGTTGCAGATCTTTTAATACTATTGTCTATATCCTTCAATAAACCGACGATTTTTCTGAATTGTTCCAATTTTACATCGAGATTATTTGTAAAATGATCAATTTTCTTATCGACCGTTTCAATCATATCTTCTATTCTTTCCGAACACTTATCAAGGGATTGGATCTGGCGGTTGATTACCTGAGTCTTTCTGTTGGCCGAATCAAGCAACTCCTGAAGACAATCGTCTTTGGTTGTTTTTCTCCGTTTTCTATTGGTCCACTTATTTTTTATTCGGCAGAAAAATACCCCTAAAAAGCCGAAGCTTACAATAGTGAGAATAAAAATAAGTGATGCATTTATCAGTTTGTCAACATAATAGTTTAATAGATCGGGACTCATAACTGCATATTTTTAGATTCTACCCATCCCCCATAACAAACACAGGAACAATTAGCTTCAAAGCTTTCATTCAATAAATTGATTAACTTCTGGCTGGCGTCTATCAGGATAGGATGGTATTGCAGATTTCCATTTATCCGATTTTCGGGTTCGGGAATATAAGCTGACCGGTTATCTTCCGGTTCATATTTATTAATTACAGCATTGCAATAAGGGCACATCACAGTCCAGTCGTTCTCCTGAGCGTTAATATCCTGATAGAATATCAAGGGTGTTATTCTGCTGTCATTCTTCCTTAACTCATTAACTTCTTTTTTTAATTGTTTAGAGTATTCAACAGGTAATGAGTATATAGGAATCAATGTATTATAATACTTCCAATAAAAATTATCCCATTGCGGCAACTGGGTTTTAGGAAAAACAATGCCGCTGACAATGAATATTACTTTTTTACAGATGCTACAAATATCCTTGTACGTTTCAATGTTTACTATTTGTTTTCCAGCTACAGGCCCGATGAAAACGATTTCATCCGAGTAGTATCTTTTCAGGATATTTTTTAATCCGGTATATCTTTCCCCGTTTATCGAAGTTAGCAGGACCTTATTAGTTGAAACAGGCAACCTGAGATAATTCGGATGGAACATATCCGCTTCTTCCGATAAAAAAGTCTGAATATCATTTTCCTGTTTTGACTTGCCATTACTGTGGATAATGATTAAGCGGTCGTTTTTAACCTGAATATTATCAATAAGCGGATATACGATTCCGGCTATACTGTCACTCATTTGCACATCGGATGCGATTGTTAGTATCACGATATATGTTTTTTCCGCTTGAAATTTCGGTTTGAAGCGATATAGTATTCCTCCTATTGTGTCATCCACGGCAATATCTATTGTTAAGGTTCCTGTATTGGGAGCAAGTTCCGAAATCGAACCCATAATTTGTTTATGTACTCTCACTAAAAAATCATTCATAACTTATTCGTTTTTATTGTCTGTTTCCTCATTTCCTTTTGGTGGCATACCTTTTCCAAAGTGTTCCATAATATATTTTTCTACATCTGATTTTAAATAATAATTCTTTTTATTAATGGTCCGGAAAGGGAGTTTTCCGGAGTTGCGCATCCGCTGCAGTGTGCGTTGGCTTATTTTAAGAATGGTCAACAGGTCTTGATTATCAAGCAGGACATCTTTTTCTATTTGCTGATCGAACCGTATTACCGAGTTTAGTTTACTATTGAGATTGTCAAATTGCTCCATTATGCGTTTCATCCATTCTTCAAAATCATCTTTATCTATATACATGCTACCAGTGTTTTAATTATCCGATAATAAAAATGTTTGGGTTTGACGGGTCTTTGATTATGATCTCTTTTTCCCGCATAAATTTGATATAGCTCTTGGCCGTCCGGTCTTTTACTTCCATCACCTGTTGAATTTCCTCACATAGTTCCTGATAAGTATAGAATGATTTAAGGCGGAAGATGCTTCTTGCCACATTCTTCAGTTCATTTTCTTTTCGTTTATCCTTTTCTTCTTTTGTTTTCTCTCCCAGATAACAGTGCATTCCTTCGTCCTTGTTCCATGCAAATTGGATGAGAGGAACATCAAGTGGGCTCCCGTCACGGACCTTCAATGCTTTTATTACGGAAATATTCGGATCATCGTCTTTTTCGATAGATATAATTGCGGCTGCCTTACGCTGTAGTTCCGACCCCAGATGTCCCCGTAGCTTGAGCCCGTTAGGAACAAAATGCAATACACAGATAATACAAATCTTATAGATGCCTGCCAAACGGTACAATTCGTCAACGATCCGTAAACTCTCAGCTTCATCATTAGCCGACCCGATCAAATCCGCAATACCGTCAATAATAACCAGATGAATACCTCCAAACTCATAATAATACTTATCCATACTTTGGACAATTGCTTGCAGGCGTTCATTCCGGGACATACCTGTCAGGCAATAAGCCTTAAAGTATTCAGGCATGGAATCCTGTCTGTTACGCTTCAATATATTTAATGAATTCTTATATAGCTGTACCTCTGATTGCTCCGTATCATAAAGCAGGACGGCATTATTGCTGTTGTTTGGAAGAATGGAAGTACCAAGGGTATCGATATCTTTATTTCCTTTACTCATTGCTCCGGCAATCAGGCTTGCAGCATAGTTGCTTTTACCGCTACCTTCCCCTCCTGTAATACACAGCAGGTTTCCCTGTGTACCTAAAGGGACATCATTGATTGAAACAACTGTTTCGACGCTGGCCGGAGGATTCTTGAAATCTATTTCACACGATTTAAGGATAGCCATCGTTTCCGAATAGATCAGGTCAAGATGTTGGACAAATAGCCCCATAAACTCTTCACGGCTGTGCCCTAAGCGAAAGTAATCGGTTATATCCTTTTCCTGTTTTGTTCCTTCCAATGGCAAGAGTAACCGCTTTATATCAAATCCGGACAATTGTTCCTGATGTTTCGATGAACACTCCAATCCGGTTTTGTCCATATCATAAAGAATAATGAGATGCTTAAAGCGATAGGTCAGTTTTTGGATAATACCCTTGGGGATATTGGACGACTCGCTATTAAAACAAATAGCATGAAACCCATGAGCAGCCAGAGATAGGACATCCCGTTCCCCTCCCGTTATGAAAAGCATATCTCCTTTGGGTGGTAGTTGCTCCAATCCAAAACAATAATGCTCTTCCGGCTCTCCTGCATACATATAACGGACTGCTGAAAATGGGCGGTATAATTTTAACCGCTTTTTACCGGTGTATGCAAACATGGGTTCCTGTTCGCCGGAATAAAAAGAAAAGGGTTTGCCATCGCTATTTTCACCCGAAAACTTTTTTAAAGACACAACATGATATTGCTTCAATAGTTGAATAGTTATACCTGACTGGTTCCAGAACTCAAACTCATGTTTACTAAACGTTTTTTGAACAGTAGTGAATCCTTTTGATTTTATCCGGTTTTGGATTTGTGGTGGCTCCTTGCTGCTTGTACTATAGGTTTCCGGCTTGACGATTCCACTGTCACTTTTTAAACCCAGGTTCAAATCATTATTTATTATTTCAAGTATCTCGATAAAATCTGAAGGGTTACTACAGTTCTTCCCATATATTTTCCCGACAAGGGCAAAGCAATCTCCGCTATATCCGTCGTTGCCAAAATCCTTCATCCGGTAGCATTGTTTATGCCGGTCATAAAATACATTACACGAGGCTTTGGTGTCTTTATAAAGAGGATTCAGGAAATTCTTTCCAATGCGGAAGTTTACATCCAGATAATGACGGAATACGTTTAATCCGTTATCTGTACGACGCAGTATATCATCTTTTACTAACATGGAAAATGAAATTTTTGCGGAAATTCTCCATTATTTCCGGAGTACAACGGATAACCCTGTCTTTCAATGCTTTCTCTATATCGGAACCTTTGTAGTAACATTTTCCTCCCAGAAGGCTATAACTGATAAGCCCTTTTGTCCTGAGCCTTTGCAAAGTCCTTGTACTGATATTCAAAATGATAGCGACTTCATCATTGTCTAACCAAGCATCCAGTTCTTCTTGATTTTCCTCTGGTTTTGTCGCATTCGCTACATAATGGGCTATCGACTCTATTTTACTTACAATGTCTTTATAAGCCCGGCTTTCAATAGTAATTACATCCATAATAACATAACTTAATGTTTATGCCACAAAAGTCTGAATGTTGAAAAATATAATTACACCACTGTATATACACCCTGTATATTTTTAGAAAATTGACATTGATTTTCAGAATGTTACATTTTAAAATAGCTAAAATTCGATGAAAAACACACGGGTTGGGGATAATTATGATTTATTTTGAGTATAATTGTACAACTAAGTGTACAAATTGTTATCTTTACAAATGAATGCAGAAAAGTAAATTTTACAACAATGGATATAAGGATAATAACAAGTTCCGATTTCCGGAAAAACCAAAAGAAATATTTAGACCTTTCTAAAAAAGAGAGGATCGTAATAACTCAAAGAGGAACCAATGAGGTTATAGAACTTGTCAGGAAAGATAAAATTGAGGTAAGTAATCTCCATCGGGCCATAACCAAAGATGAATTAATGGAAGGCATTGAGGCGGACATCAGAAAAATGTATAATAAATGAAGGTATTGTTTTTGCCGGAGGTCAGGCAATACTTCGTAGAATTGGCTTCTATTCTTTATCAAAAGGATTATTTTGGTTTCGAAGAGAATGCGATTAGGTATGCTCGTGAATTATTCGACGATATAGAAAATTCTTTACCCGAAAAACAAAAAAAGAAAGCTCCTGAATATTTTTCCAAGTATGGAGATAATTTATCTTATGCTGTATTCAAAAAGAACAATACAACGCAATGGTATGTGTTCTTTGAAACATACGTTCAAGAAAAGGCCTATGTCGTTACTTATATAGGCAATAACCATACTATTGTACAATATTTATAGTCTATTCACTTAATCTGATTCGATATTTTTCAGGTACAGAGTTTTCTTCTCGCCTGACAACTCAAATACTACGAACGAGTTCTTATGCTGAATGATCAAAGGATAAACCCTTCGGCGTTAATGACGGTTAAAGACCGTGGTTATCTTTTTCTTAACGGGAAGATTCATCGACAACTTGAAAAATAAACTAGTATGGACAATTACAGATTTAAATTATACTATGCCATATAATTCTCTATTCAATAAAAATGTTAATTTTGTGAACAACTGATAACTTATTATTATATACCATGAAAATATGTTTGCATACTAATTGGGAGATTAATCAAAAATATATTGGAGGAACAGAACGATTCCTCATTAATTTAAGTAAAGAACTTGAAATTTTAGGACATGAACCTTTTATTGTTTGTTCCAGTAAAGAGGAAGAGACTTATGTAGAAGGAATAAAAGTTTTAGGAAAATGCGGTTCTGATTATAAAAATATTTTCGCTAAATATGAAAGTTTTTCTTCTAATTTTTTGAGAAAAGAAATTATAGGTGAAAACTTTAGTGAAGATTCATTAAAACGCTTGTCTGATTTTACGCAAGGACAATTAGATGGAATTAACGCGGATGTATTTCATTTAAATTCCTTTATATCTGCGTCTTATATATCATCGCTAAAAAATATTATAGTAACAAATCATGAAAATAACAAAGAATATGATTGGTACTGGGGAAAAGGGTTTTTCAATCTTTTGAAAACACTGGTTTATGAGAGAAAAACTAATCTACATGAGATTAAGGGACTTTTTACTCCTAGTAAATATTATGCTAATTTTTTTTCATCTGAATTTAATTTAAAAGTAGAAGATACTAAGTTGGGCATTCCATTAAATTATTTTAAATATGAGCAAAAAGAATCTACCCTAAAGGAAGAATATGATTTCAATAAAAATGATATTGTTTTATTATTACCATCAAGATTTCAACCATTTCAAAAGGGACATGATGTTGCATTAGAAGCGTGTTCAATACTTAAAGAAAAAAGAATTCCATTTAAGATCATTTTTACAGGAGTAAAAAAAAGCAGTGAAAGATATCGTTCTTCTTTTAATGAACTTGTTAGTAAGTATGGATTAGAGAAACATATAAAAGTAATAACTTTCGCTGATATAAATGAAGCATATAGAAATGTTGATATAGTAATATCTCCTGAAAGATACTGTTCGTATGGCTTGTCTATTTCGGAATCATTATCCTTAGGTATTCCTACTATATTAAGTGATATCCCGACTTATAGGGAAATCGCAGATGGGTATGCACATGCATCTTTCTTTAAATCAGAATCAGGCAAAGAATTAGCAGAAAAGATAATTAACGCAATGCTTCACCAAGAACGAAATCAAAGTGAAGCAGTGAGATTTAGATGTTCGAATGACATAAGAGATTGTGCGAAAAAATACACGAACATTTACCAAAATTATATTTAATCAAAATATAATTTGCTTCTTTTAAATATATAGTAGATGTTTTCAAAAAAGTTAAATTCTTGTATTGATAATATGGGATAATCTTCTTTTATATAAATATGTATTTTCTTTACTGTTGGAAAAGTATTAGAAGGACAAATAAATAATTTGCCTTTAATGGAATCATTTGTTTTTAGCATTATTCTACATCGTACTTTTCTCCAACCTTGCTCACAAGGGAAAATAAGATACCAGAATTTTTGATTATTATCGTTATCTATATATAATTGCGCTCGAAAAATATTTAAAGCTTCACTTGCCCCTGGATTAATTTCAACTTTTTCTGGATTTCCTAATGTTGCCCAACACAAGGATACGTTTTTTATTTCTTTTACTTTCTTTTCTGGAGTAATAAGTTGATGTCTTGGAAAATCCATTTTTAAATTTTCTAGTCTATATGTGGGTAAAGATGTTTCAAAAGCATCAAAATTGAATAAAGATGGCTCCATCAAATTCTTATCATCAAAAAAAAGAGTTACCTTCCCTTGTGTATTTATTGACGCAGTTCTTCCTCTATTAGCTACTATTACAGAAGCAAAAAAACCATTATCTGAAAAAAGAGGCTGTAATCTTTCAAATCTGATAATAACATTAGGTCTATATAGGAATCTTGATATTTCAGCACCTAGAAGCGTTCCAATGATCAACCCCCATATGTTGCTCGCATCAAATATACTTTCTAAAATACTCATAATAATAAGTTATCAGTTATCTAAATTGACTATAGCGTTAAACTAAACATTAAATTGAGATCAAATAATTAACTTTGTAAAACAATAGATATATCAGAAAATCATGAATGATCTCCTACAAAAATTTATAAAACAAGGTAATATTGTAATTGTGGCCGGAGCTGGAATTTCTAAAGAAAAGCCAGCTTCCTTACCTAGCTGGTGGGAATATAATTTATCATTGTTTAGAGAAATAGGTAATTTAGGAGCCGAAATATTATGTGAAAAGAATAATCTTTTAGATGATTTGGATATCGAGAAATTTATTCCTGTAATTAGTATATCTGATTTTATCTTTAATTATGTTGCAGGGAAAGCATATTTTCCGTTACTTGAAGTTCTTGAAGGATCAAGTCCTAATAAAAATCATATTTTTCTTGCTGAATTAGCCGAAAGAAAAAAAATAAAAGCTATAGTAACAACAAACTTCGATACACTAATCGAGCAAGCTTTTCTAGAGCAAAATATTCCTGTTAATGTTTTCTATGATCCATTGCAATTTGATAATATACATGAATCAGAAAATATACATTTATATAAAATACATGGATCAGTTACCAACACTTCCACGGCTGTAGATTTGGTTACTCAAAAGATTGGCGGACTTTCTATCGGTAAATATAATGTCTTAAAAAAAATATTTAGTGAAAATCATATTATATTTCTTGGGTTTTCTGGTGAAGATTTTTCTTTTAACATTGACTATTTACCTTTATCTTTTGCTCAATATGGAGTTACTTGGGTTGTTTATCCTAACTCGCCAATACCCGATGTTGTATCAAAATTGAAAGATTCAGTATCTGACTTCGTTTTTGAAGAAGCGACACTTCCTGAATTTTACTGCCGAACTGGGTGGGAGAATATATATTCTTCAATATATATAAATCAGAAGGAAGAAGAAACATTAAAACCTACCATAGATATCAATAAAAAAATAAGATCAGTGTTAAATAGTCAATCTATAACACAATGGTCATGCTTGGGAATGTGTATCCAATTATTCAAATCCATTGGAAATATTGATCGTGCTTTACATATAAGTCGAATAATAGATTATTTTTTTAAAGAAAAGTTATCCCAAGAAAATATGGATAAAAATAATATTAATGGATACATATTATTACCCATAATTGAAAAATTGTCTATTATACCCAGAAATTATTTCTCATTGTCAAGTGTTTATATTTCTGACATTCATTATTTGGTTCCTTTATTTGATACATTAGGAGATGTTTTTAAAGAAACTGACATACATGCGGCATTGGAATATTATTATTTATCCCTAAAAATATCCAATAAAAGATTGGCACAATATGTTGATGGTTCATATGACTTGAAAAAAGACATAATATATAATAATATTTCAACAACATTAGGTAGAATAGGCACATTATGTTTAGAGCAAAATCATTATAAAGATGCAGTACCTATCTTTCGAGAAGCTGCATACGATGCACTCAGCGCTAAACGATTTTATAATTTTTCATGTATGTATTTTTATGCTGTATATTCGAAAAATCATAATATTCTGAAACATTACTCTACTACCGAAAATATTGAATTATATATAGCCGAATTGAATGTTTGCATGCGGTTGGCAGAACAAGGGGGACATTGTGGGATTTTATTTGCAATACATAAAGAATTATTTGTAATTTATCATATTCATGGCTTTTCGAAAAATGCTTTAATCTCAAAAGAAAAGGCGGAATTGTATGCAAAAATGTCAATAGACAGAAACATCAAATTAAACGAGTTGGAGAATATAAATTCATCCCTCCCTGAAACGCCCTATAGAGAGGAATCATACTTTAAAATTTGGTTATATAGAGAGCCAGATAATAAATATGTATGGAAAGAAGCTGGAGAACGTGAAATTTTACGATATGAAGAAGGCATTAAAGCCTACTCCTTATTCAGAGAAAAACAATATGAAGATGCAATTCTGCTTCTGGAACAGACATCGAATAAATATTTAACAAAACATGATTTTGAAAGTAACCTACTTTCAGAAATGTTTTCATTTGCAGCTGTACATTTACGATTTTTCACGGGCTGTTATTCTCCTGAAGAAATGAAGTTACATCTTAACCGTTGTATAAAACTTGAGATAAAATGTGGATTGACGGATTATTTAGTCCTTTCAACTCATTATTACAGCATTATTCTTTCTGAAAAAAAGTTATATGAGGACTCTTTGTTTTATGCTCAATTAGGACTTTCCGTATGTGATAATCCTATAGAGCACAGCGTTATTTTAGGACTTTGTTTAAATGCTGCGAAATGCTGTATTTGTTTGAAAAAATATTCTGACACAAAATATTACATTGATAAGTATTACCATTATTCGTCTATAGTACCCGATTTTGTAGATCCAATAGGCCATGAATATGCTGAACAAATACTAAAAGACATAATTAAGATAAATAATCCCACCTAGAACAATTACAAATGATGTTATTAAATTTAATGTTGCTTCTGAAAAGTATCTTAAACTAAATAACAACAACTATTTTTCAATATTGGCTCTTTTAGAAAAACTGCAAAAGAGAAAAATAAAGATTAAATAGAAATTGATATTGTTACTATTCATGTTGATGATAAAAAGGTTCATCGTAGAGGTAAAATGACAACGAAAAAATGTCGAACCTAAGTTATTTCAACAAAATGTCAAGGTTATCCAATTGAAATAATAATTTTTTATACGATATGCTATTGATTTAATGTTATGCATTGAACTATATGCAGCTTCGTCTTCCTTCTGCATAAATTCATAATTACATCCGAAATACTCTGCTTTTGTGGTCATTTATATAATCATCTTGCAAATACATAGTGCAGTTTGAATTCCATACCATTTATACTTTTCTTCGCATTGTAATTATTAAAACAAGAAAAATATGGATATTAGAAGTTTAGGTGAGAATACTCAGGATGTGAGTGTAAATGAGGTTATTAGAGGATTTATTTTCCACTGTCAATTCGAAAAAAACTTGAATTCAAAAACATTACGAGCTTATTCTACGGACTTGAAACAATTTGCAGTATATATAAAAGGGACTAATGATGAGCAAAAGTTCAAAAGTATGTCTAAAGACACTCTGAAAAATTACCTCCAAGAAATTTCTTACCTCAAACCAAAAACGATAAAGCGTAAAGTTGCTTCATTAAAAGCAATGCTGAATTATTTAGAATATGAAGATGATGATTATATTAATCCTTTTCGAAAAATTAAAGTTCGCTTGAAAGAGCCATACCTCCTTCCTTCTGTAATGACTTTGAATGAAGTGAAAAAAATATTAACCATTATGTACCAAGAATTTGAAAACAATAGCTATACAGAACGATATACATATAAAGCACAAGTACGAAATTTAGCAATTATCGAAATTTTATTTTCGACAGGAATGAGAGTCTCAGAAGTTTGTAATTTAAAGATTCAGGATATTAACTTAAAAAATGGAGTTGTGAAGATTTTCGGTAAAGGGAGTAAAGAACGTATGATACAAATATGCCAAACTGAAACTATGTCTATAATTAAACGCTACTACCAATTACATAAAAATCAAATAAAACAAGATTCTTATTTTTTCATAAATCGCTTAGGTCTTCCTTTATCTACGCAATCTGTCAGATTGATGGTAAAGTCCTATGTGAGTAAAGCCGGATTAACAAAACACATTACACCACATACATTCAGGCATACTTTTGCCACTTTACTTTTAGAGGAAGATGTAGATATAAAATACATTCAAAATATGTTAGGCCATAGCTCTATTGCTATTACACAAATATACACTCATGTAAACGTCAGTAAACAGAAAAAAATATTATCGACCAAACATCCTAGAAGAAAACTTCAACTAGCTGGGAATGGTTGATAACTATAAATTATGAGGGATCTGGAAAAATATACAACCTTATTTGAAGTAGAACGTATCATTATTGAAGATCCCATAAGGATTGACGATATATCTATAGTTATTCCAGCTTTCAATAATCAAAAGAACTTGAATCGACTCATATATTCTTTTCTAAGTGGGAAAAACGAAAGTGAATTACCTTTAGAAATTATAGTAGTTGATAATTTATCTAATCCATCTCTAAATATAAAGAACTTTGCAAATTCAAAAATACCTATACATATATTTGTTTGTGAAAGGCGTGGAGCTGCTGCTGCAAGAAATGTCGGAATAAGTAGAGCAAAGGGTAAATGGATATGTTTTTGTGATGATGATTGCATCGCTACGCCTAATACTCTCAATGGTTATTTAATTGACCAAAATGGCTCTATTGCTTATAATGGAAGTGTTATTCCATATAAAAACAATATACTATCTAATTTTTATCAAGCTCAAGGAAGTTTGACTCCACCTCCATGTAAATATAAAAAGTTGGAAAATATACCAATGCATATAGTAACAGCCAACTCACTCGTCTATAAAGAAGCACTATGCAAAATAAATGGCTTTGACGAATCTTTTTTTATTGCAGCTGAAGATGTTGATATTAGTATTCGTCTATTTAAGCATGGCATGATATCATATGCTCCTCATAGCATTATAGTTCATGATTTTGAAGGAGGTATGCGTAGGTTTATCAAACGTTTTGTTAGATATGGTTCAGGAAATAGACACTTAGAAAGAAAATGGAAAATAGAAAGAAAACCTAAATATTATAAACCAAAAATGAATGGTATTACTCACCAAATTCTCAGTTATTTACAATACTATTCGATGATTATTGGGTATAAAATCATTAAAAATGAACAATTATCTAAACCAACGCAAAAGTATCAGAGGTAAATTTATTGGCATCATATACTCTTTTGAAGGAGAATCCTCACCTGGTTCAGAACATTATGATGTTTGGAGATCTGATGTAATATCCGATTGGCTAAAAGCAATACAAGAAATCGGGTGCATTCCATACATATTAGATGTTAGAACATTTGCATACAAAGCTTTTAATAAATCTTTACCTCCTCTTGATTTTATTGTCAATTTGAACGCTGGAAATTGTGAACTATCTATGCTCGGCTTAGTTCCTAGTATTTGCGGGTTTCTAGCCATTCCATGTATACCTTGCGACACATTAACAGCTGTCTCTGGAGAAAATAAGATTTTATCGAATTTGATAGCATTTGCTAAAGGATTCAATGTTCCAGAAGAAATAGATTCGTCAGATTCAAATGGGATTTTTAGATTATGTAATCTTGGCAGCAGCTGTGGAGTTAAAAAGGGTTTTGGACAAACTGAAACGAACTACACATATCAAAAATTTATACAAGGCTTCGACTTAACCATTCCTATTTTATATAATCCATTAACAAATGAATTAGAAGTATTACCTGGAATATTATACATTCCGGATAATAGAGACACTCAATGGTTTCTTGGAGAACAAGAAAAAGAACATCATTCTGGCTATAAAAAAGAAATCGCTTTTATTGATCATGTTACAAAAGAAAAATGTGTTGATTTAGCAAAATCTTTTTTCATCCAAACATTTTGCAGGATAGATACTCGTATTTATTGTAAATCTTTTGATGAATTAACTCAAATTATAAATAATATCCCCTTTAATAGAGTCTTTTTTTTGGAAATAAATCCCATGCCAACCATTAGAAATGGAATTAATTTTCATAACTCTTTAGAATATTTGGATTATAATTCATCAATGAATGAATGTCTACAATTATATAGAGAAGATACGCCAAATTCTTCGCTGACTGGTTTTATACTATCCAATTCAATAATAGCACTTACAACCAAGCATTGAATATTGACGGATTCATTCCGTTATTAGAAATAAATCGCTGTCTTATGCCTGAAGTTTTAGGCATATTTGAATTAGATAAAACATCATAACTAAAGAGTTTTTTTAATTCCGAATGCTTGTTTGTCAGTTTATATAGTTGATGGTTTAAAGATCCAACTCCAAGCAAGTTGGGTTTTAAGGCATTATTTAATACATCGGATATTTCAAATTCATCAAAAAGGGTAGATAATAGACCTTTATATTTTAGTGAAATTGCAATAATGTTTGTAATATAATTTGCAGATAAAAAAGCACCTTTTTGTATATCGAAATGGTCGAATATCCTTCTCAAAACACTGTATATTTCTTTTTCATTAATATCTTCTCCATAATAATCTTTTACGACCATTAAATTGCATAAAATACCAAGTTCTTGTGTCACTCGATTTTCAGTTTTTGCATAATCTTTTGCTTTATTCAAAATATCAATGGCTAGTTCGAGTTTTCCTGAATATAAATAAGCAACACCAACATTATTTAAAATAATTGACATTCCGACTAAACCAGGAACATTAAACAATGCTGTTTCTTTCATTGCTTCAAATTGATTAATGCCAATCTGATCGGTATAAAACTGATTAGTTAATTCATTATTCATACAGTAGACCATATGATCTTCCATTCCATTTTTTGAAAATATTTCTTGTGCTTTTGATAGATATAGATTCTTTTCATGAAGAGTTACGTCTTTCATAAAATGCGCATAACGATAAACGTGAGCTGATAAAATATCGTTATTTATATATTTTGCGATATCCAATGCGTCTTGTATGTCTTGCCCTCCATAATCATTACAATAAACTCGAAATAACTTAGACATACAGCTAAAACTATGCGTTAGTACATTATTTCTATGACTAGTTTCAACTTCGTTTTGTAATCTTTTAATAATGTCGCAAACATCTTCTCTTACATTATCTTTTAGATCGTACAAGAGATTTGTCCTGAGCCTCAAAATTGATGGAGCATATAATTTAACGATAGAGTTTTCTGCCCACTCTTTATTATACAAAACTCCCCTAGCAGTCTTAGAGCAAGCCCTAAAACATTGTCGCGTAAATATATCAATAAATGATTCTACATCCTCAACCCCAGTGTTGATTATCTTGTCCAATTCTGAGGAACCATCATTTCTTATCATTTTAACTAATATCCCATGAGGACAAAGAGATAATAGAGTTCTTGCTCTATCAAAATCATTATCTTTTAAAAGTATAACTATCACAGGGCGCAGGATACTACTTTTGTATAGAGATATTAATTCTGCGAGATCTTTATTGGTTACATTGCCTTCTTGAATAAGAATTGGGTCTATTATTTCAGGTCCAGCAGCTTGATGTTCGTGAACAGAAAATAATTTAGCAAGATTATTGATTATTTGAGGTATGTCGACTGCTATATTTGTAAAAAAGCAATGAGTCATTAGATCTGTAATATTGGAGATATTTTTACCAATCCATTGATATATTTTTGATTTGATTTTTTTCACCTCCCCAGATGTTGTAATCATATTTTTTTTGCCACGAAAAGTTTTAAAAAAATCACTACCTCTTCCTACAACGAAACGTTGCTCTACCACATAGATAGTAAAACCTTCTTGAGTTTCATTAAAAAAATCAGTGTCTATACCGCTCATAATTTATAGTTATCAGTTATTCGCGAATTTAACATTTATATTTGGAATACGTAAATTCTCATAAAGTATTTCTGTTTATCATCAGCCAAATGTGGTTGTTTTTGTATACATTTGGCTGATAATATTTTTTATTGCCAGCCAAATCCATCCTATTGTTCATAAAAAGCTACATACTCTCTTTCGACAAATGATATTTGATGCGATGAATAAAAACCGCGACGACCATGCGAAGAATTTTTCTTTCCAACTGATAAACGGCGAATGAAAGGAGTACAGCCCGAAACCGTTTTTAGTCAGTAGCTAAAATGAAAAATGCAGTTTAGATTATTAGCAAAGTTTTCCAACATAGAAAAAGATATTGGCACATCAGGGAAAGGAATGAGCCAATATCACATAATGACTTAAACCTGCTTCATAAATTACAATATAATACATCAATGACGTAAAAACACATCATTATTGCATTAATTAATTTAATGTCGTATATTTGCTTTATAAATAAATAATTTGAAAGTTATGACTGAAAAAGGAGACATTATATTTAGTTATACAAACAGTGATGAAAATATACTTGTGAATCTGGGAAAGCAGCTTAAGCAGATGAGACTAAATAAAAATTATACTCAGAAGCAGTTAAGCGAGTTGTCCGGTCTTTCGCGGAGTGCAATCAGTGACTTTGAAAATAAAGGAAGTGGTTCCATGAAGAGTTTCGTACAGTTATTGAGATCTTTAGAAAAGCTTGAATTACTTAATCATTTTATTTCAGAGGCATTGGTTAGCCCTATACAGGTTGCCAAACTGAAAGGAAAAATGCGCAAACGCGCCTCAGGAACAATCAATCTAAAAAACAATAAAGAAGAATCAGAATGGTAGAATTTGCTAATGTAAAACTATGGGGAAAATTAGTTGGAGTTGTATTATGGAATCCCGGCACTCAGAACGCCAGTTTTGAATATGCTCCTACTTTTATAAAAACAGGGCTTGAAGTATCACCATTAAGGATGCCGCTTCAGGAACAATATATTTTTTCTTTCCCTGAATTAAACCCTCAGACATTTAAAGGCTTGCCCGGAATGCTAGCCGATTCTTTACCCGATAATTTTGGTAATGCTCTTATTAATAGATGGCTTGCCGAACAGGGACGCAATCCTGATTCATATAATCCAATAGAGAGGTTATTGTATCAGGGCAAACGTAGTATGGGAGCTCTTGAGTTCGAACCTGCTGAAAAGGTAATATCGAATGTTTCAACAAAAATAGAATTGGAGGGACTGGTAGAAGCGGCACGTATTGCCATAAGCAATAAAGAAAAACTGGATATACGCCTGGAAGGAAATGAGTCCGAACTTCTACAGATAATGAAAGTAGGAACATCTGCCGGAGGAGCCAGGGCAAAAGCAGTTATTGCATATAATGAACAAACAAATGAGGTCAGGTCCGGCCAGTTGAATGCTCCTGAAGGTTTTACCCATTGGCTGATCAAGCTGGATGGCGTGACAAATAACAAATTGGGAGATCCCAGCCATTATGGGAGAATAGAATATGCCTACTATAAAATGGCTATTGGTTGCGGTATAGAGATGACCGACTGCCGTTTGATGGAAGAAAACGGCAGGGCGCATTTTATGACAAGGCGTTTTGACCGGATTGGAGGAAAAGAAAAACTCCACATGCAAACCTTATGCGGTTTAACACATTTTGATTTTAATACTCCCGGGGTTTATTCTTATGAACAGCTATTTCAAACTATGCGCACCTTACGCCTTCCATATTCAGCAGCTGAACAGGTATACAGAAGAATGATTTTTAATATTGTAGCTCGTAACCAGGATGACCATACTAAGAATTTCTCTTTCCTTATGAATCAACAAGGGCAATGGAGTTTATCTCCGGCTTATGATATGGCTTATTCTTACAATCCCACAGGAGAATTTACCTCCCGCCATCAAATGTCAGTGAACGGTAAAAGTGATAATTTTACAAAAACAGATTTAATAGAAGTAGCACGTTCAATGAATATTAAAAAAGCAGAGGAAATTATTGAAGAAGTTATATCATCTGTCTCTCAATGGAGTAAAATTGCGTCAGAAATTGGTATTCCTGAAAACCAAGTAAAGGCCATAGGCGCAACTCTCCGTCTCAAATGGGAATAATAATTTTAAGTCTTAAAAGTGAGATGCCTTCTTTTTAGTCATCGAAAGATCTCTTATTCGACTTGACTGATAAAGAAATGAAGATCTAGCTAAGAAACGAGTCATTTCTTTGTGTATAGTGCAAGTATCTATATATAGATAAGCTTGCACTTTACACAAAAGCTTAGAATATTCACAATCAAAGATTTGGATAGTCGGTTAATTATGTGTAGATTTGAACCTGTATTGTTTAGCGGACAATATGAAGTCAGAATAGATAAAAAAGGATAAAATTAAATCGTTACCAATTCGTTACCATCTATTTTTTAGATTATTGTAAATAATTGGTTATGCGATGATTACGAGATAAAGATTGTGAACCCAGCGGGATCACTTAAAGGTCGGAAAACCAAAGACTTATTTCTGACAAAACAAGACAAAACTCTCTAAGATAGATTCTTAGGGAGTTTTTTTATTCTCCCTTTTAGACATAATCAGTCATTAAAATGCCGATATCGGACAGTCATTCGTTACGGAATCGTTACGGATTTCACGAAAGACAAAAACCGTAACGATTTAGATTATAAGTATCTCATTTGTCGAATATTGGCAGTTCTTTGTCTTCCTGACTTCTAACAATTAATTCTAGTTTTGAACACTAAAAAATGATCTATTATGAATGTTATGAAGTCAACCTTTCGTGTATTGTTTTATCTCCGAAAGAATGAAGTGAACAAATCCGGTAATTCTTCGATTATGGTAAGAATTACTGTAAATGGAGAACAAGTGCAGTTCAGTTCCAAGTTACAAATCAAACCTGAACTTTGGGATACTAAGAATGGAAAGGCGGTTGGCAAGGGTGCTGACTCCATGAAGACCAATCGTTTGTTGGAAGCTATCAGTGCAAAAGCAAATGAATTATATCATAAGCAACTGAGCGAGTACGGCTATGTTCTGCCCGAAAAGATTAAGAACATTATACTCGGAGTCGATTCTGATAGAAGAAAGATGCTGTTGGAACACTTTGACGAATATAATGAGTTCTATGTTTTGAAGATCGGCAAAGATACTTCTCAAATAACTGCTAATCGTTATAAGTTAACCAAACTTCGTCTGCAAGAGTTCTTAAAGGCAGAATATAATCTTTCGGATATTCCTGTATTTGAACTAACACCTGTGTTTGTAGAGAAGTTTTTTCTGTTTCTTCGAAATACCCATAATTGCAGTAATAATACTGCTTTGAAGTTTATCCAACGATTCAGAGCAGTTTTCTATTATATCAAAGATACAGGAGCAGATATAAAGATTAATCCTTTCGGTAGTTTTAAATTCCGCACAACCAAAGTCGTTCGGGAAATACTTACTCAAGAAGAACTCGATATCATATACAAAAAAGAGTTCTTAACCGAAAGATTAGGACAAGTTAAAGACATCTTTATTTTTATGTGTTATACCGGACTTAGTTACATTGATGTAGCACAGCTAACAGAAGATAATATCAAAACTGCTTTTGACGGACATCAATGGGTAATGACTAAACGCCAAAAGACAAGTGTACCATCTAATATCCGTTTGCTCGAAATCCCATTAGCAATTATAGAGAAGTATAGAGGACAACAAAAGAATGGCAAATTATTTCCTGTTTGCTCTAATCAGAAGATGAATGAGTACCTCAAAGAAACAGCAGACATTTAAGAGAGGTAAAGCAAAAGAAGGTAACAATAACGTAGTCAGTGGATTACATTAGCGGTTCTTTTTGATATTTTGGGAATAAACGCATAAAAAAGCAAAGTTGGCGGCGAGTTCAGTTACCAAGTCGTTACCTGAGCATAATTTCGAATTTGTTGTTTAACCTGCTTTTATACAGTGATTTGCATAATTTTGCATAGTGCCGGATAACTCTAAACAAACTAAATTTGTAACTTAAAAATCAGAGTTATGGCAAGAAGTACATTCAAGGTTCTGTTCTACCTGAAAAAGAACAATCTGAAACCCGACGGCAAAGCACCCGTTATGGGGAGAATCACCGTCAATGGTAGTATCGCCCAGTTTAGCTGTAAGCTAAACATCAAACCCTCACTTTGGGACACCAAGGCAAACAAAGCCTCAGGCAAAAGCCTCGAAGCCCAAAAAATCAATCAGAAACTAGACAACATTAAAACACAGATCGGCAAACAATACCAAAATATCTGCGACAAAGATAATTTTGTATCAGCCGAAAAGGTCAAGAACGCTTATCTGGGTTTTGGAGATGATTACCGCACTTTTTTCTCTATAGCCGATGAGTTTTACGAAAGTTATGCCAAGCGTGTCGGTAAAGACCGTACCGAAGGCTCTTACGAACAACTATTGATTAACCGCAAGCGTGTAGAGATGTTTCTTAGGGATAGATACAATTTGTCTGATATCCCCATCAAGGAAATAGAAGCTCAGTTTATCGAAGATTATTATGCTTACTTATTAGAAGAACGCAAGCTGGCAGGAAGTACCTTGCTTACCGCCGTTACCAAACTCAAGCAAATTATGCTGATCGCTCAACGCAAAGGCTACGTGCAGGTCAATCCATTTGCCGGATTCCGATTCAAAGCCAAAACCCGTGACAGAGGCTATCTGACCGAAGATGAACTCAAAAGATTTATGTCTGTGGAACTTCGCCGATACAAGCAACGGCAGATTCGGGATATTTTTGTCTTTTGCGCATTTACCGGGCTTGCTTATTCTGATGTAAAGAAACTAACCTTCGATGATATTCAAACTTCTTTCGATGGCGAGTTATGGCTAATTGCCAAGCGCAAGAAAACCAATGCCACTTTCTATGTAAAATTGCTTCCTGTAGCAAAACAACTGATTGAACAATATCGTCTTGTAGCCAAAAATAATTATATATTCCCTGTTCCTACTTTTGGCGATAGTATGAACCGATGCCTGCAACGCATCGCTAAATTATGTGGAATTACTAAGCGGATTACTACGCATATGGCCAGGCACTCGTTTGCCACAACCGTCTGTTTGTCAAAAGGTGTGCCCATAGAAACCGTATCACAGATGCTCGGGCATTCTTGCATTACCACCACACAAATCTATGCCAAAATAACCAACGAAAAGATCAGTCAAGATATGGCAGTATTGACAGACAAGATCGGCGATACTTACCGGCTCGATACCGACAGAGATGAATCGGACTATAGGAATATTAAACGTATCGGTAAAAAACAGAAAGCGATGTTTATCAGAAAGAAAAGGGAGAATAACCCAGTTGATCCCTCAAAATACATGATACGAAAATAAGTAGACTGTTTAGGTATGGTAAAATAAAACGGATTGATTTTTTATAGTCAATCCGTTTCGTTATTATATTTTGTACAATGTACAATTTACATTCTCCGCCCTCTTTTCTTGGGCTGTATAACCGGTTGCTGTAGCTTCTTTTCTTTACCTGCAGCTTCTTCTTTCAGATGCGGGAAACGTTTGTTTTCCTCCCGGGTCATGTCTGTCAGGCGAGCCGCTATATCTTCCCAACGGAAGCCTTTTCCCAACAAATCGATCCTTTCCGAGAAACGGATATCATCGTAATAGTTGAGCCCTTTAAGTGCCCGGTACGGATTTGTCTGCGGGTATTTCGTTTCGAATGCCGTCAGCATCTCTTTCAGTGAAAGGTAGCCGGACAGGTAAGCCACATCGATAAAATCTTTCAGCCGGGTCCCGTTATCGCCAATAGCAGATAACTTCATGGCGGCAATATCTTTCAGTCCATACAGGCGTATGCCGTCTTCCTGTATTCTTGGCTCCACATCCGGATAATCATGCCGAATGAAATCCAGTTTGACTCCGTTTACTTCACCTTTCAGACTATAGCCTTCCAGAAAATCACCTTTAAAAGCATAGTTTTTCTGAAGATATTGTTCCAGTTGTACCGGATTAAATTCACCTGTTGTAAATAAATCCAGATCGATACTTTTCCGGTGTCCGATCAATAGAGATAAAGCCGTGCCTCCGGCAAGTGCAAATCCATTGAATGTACCGTCATTCATTATTGATTTTAAGAGGGCATAAGTGCCTGCCTCGACTGTTTGCGTATGTAACATTTGAGTTCCTCCTTCTTTAAGTTAAAAGCAGTACAAACAAAAGCAATATCTTTATCGGAAAGGTTCAATACTTCATCCTGTATAATCTGTCTTACTCCCTCTATGCCTCCATAAAGAGCGAACATAGCATAATAATCCTCATCCCGGCCTCTTTCAATAACACGTTCGACAACTAATGCCCGCATATATTGCCAGTCGAAACCGGAAAGGTCATATTCCCACAGCAGGCTGTGCCTTACTTTAGGTTCTAATTTAATTCGTTCTTTCCAATCGGACCACATAGGTATATCTTATATATATGAATATTCAATGGTATAACAAAAATAAGTATTTATATCCAATTTGCCGGGTTTGACCGGCTTAAATATAAAATTTTGATTGCTATTGTTTTGTCCTGCAAAAGTGTAAATAAAAATATAATTCTTTACTAATCGTTTCTTATTTATCTGCCCACAAAATAACAGGAAGAGAATAAAACGCCAAACCCTATGCCCTGACGGGTTTTCCTTTCAGGAAAAGATTTGTCTGATTTATCCTTCTTCCTGTAAAAAGAATGTTTAGCAGATGAAAAAGAAAAAATGTTTTGTTTCCTTCCATTCCCGCCTTAGAATGGTAATTCGGGCGAGCGGTAGTTTTGATGCAATACTTCTTCTAATTCATTTTCGGGATAGAGTATCTTACCTCCGATAGTGGTATAACAGATCATTCGTTTATCACGCAGGCTTTGAAGCGTACGGGGCGAGATATGGAGATACTCCATCACCTGCTCTCCTGTCAGATAGTGTTTGTCTGCCAGCGAAGGGCGGTATTTATCCCGTACATCCTGTACATCGCAGAGGGCTTGTTCTATCTGCCGGCTGAGCTCTTTGAACTCATCGGACTCGTAATTGATAAACTTATCCATTCTGCTTTTGTTTCATGCCTGCCTGAAGCAGCCCGTTGATATCCGATTCTTTGAAATAGACTTTACCACCCAGCATAGCATAAGGTGTCTTCCCGTTGTTGCGCCAAGTTTGCAGCGTTCGTTTGGATATACCCAAGGCCCGGCAGACATCTGCCGAATCCAGTCAGCCGTCACGGGGATTGGGGCAATACAATTCTCTCAGTGCCTTTACTTCAAATGTTAATCTGCTCACTTGCCTTTTCAGCAATTCCCATGCCGATGCATCCATACATACGATTTCCATAATTTTATAGTTTAGCGTTTAACTTCTATTCTTTATCACTGTTAAAAGTGCTGGCTAAAGAACGTTTCAAGCCTTCATTGGCAGCACGGGTTATCAGTTCACGGTTTACCGACAGGTGGTCGGCAAGGATATTGGACAGCAGGATGGTCGGTGTTATCTCCGGTACGATATGTTGGAGCGAGGCAACAAGGGTTTGCAGCTTCTCTTTCATCCGTACATCGATATATACCGGCGTATAGTCTTTTACCTTATTGATGCCCAAGAACCGCTTGGTATATTCTTCCTCATCTTTCTTACGTGAAGATTTTACCTTTGCGGATGCAGGAGTTCATGTGCTGTCATCAAAAATATCGGATACATCCGGTTTTTCGTTTTCCGGTTTGCTCTTTTCTAAATTTTCACTCATAAGAATTTGTTTTAAATGTTTATACGATAATTTTTACTGATAATTACTAATACCTCTGTTCAAACATCCCTGATGCGGTTGGCTTTGCCCATACTCATACATCTTCCGGAGGATAAGAAGCCTACAAGGTTATATACTCCCGTTCCGGAATCAGGAGCAAAGTTACCTGCTCTCCGATACCTGCCCTGTTAACATAACAGCATCAGCTAACAGGCTCGAGTTATATAGTATTGATTATCAACATGTATATTTTGAGGAAGGCGTAGAAAGTTGGGAAGTCAGTTAATAAGGGTTTGGAAATTTACTTATCAACATATTGATATACAGATAGTAATGTGATTCTGAAAAATAGAGGTAATATTTATTAGTGATACATACAAAACTGGCTACTTATGCTTTTTTAACTATTCTTCCCGGTTTTCCTCTATCAGCTCGATTAGTTCGTCTATATCAACGAGTCCCTGAACAAACTCCCGCTTGCTGCGTATGGTAGGTATCCTTAGAAATATCATCATAAAAATCACTGTACCAAAGATAGTCTTCCCGGCCGTCTTCGTAGTATTTAGGTACACTTTCCAGAGGCGGATTATTGCGGATAATATCAAATATCTTTCCTCTGTAATGAATAATCTCTTCAGGAGCAACATTTCTGCCGGTTAGCATACCTAAAGCTGTTTCGTAGTTTATAGCCACAAAACCGTCCAAGCTTTGCTGTACATTCCGAAGAGATTCGGGAATATCAGCATACATGGTATATCCGTTTGGTTCATCCATAGCATAAAGATAATTATTCCACAGTAATATTTGTAATATTACAAGCGCAAGTAACAAATACAGCCTTATTTGCCTATATAGATAGCAATCGGAAGCAAGCCACAGCAAAGATACCCGCATAGCTTTGTTTATCAACAATATACTAAAATGCTGCCTATATTTGCAGCTGTATCCACTGTCGGATACACATAAATACCATGTAAGATGAAAACATTATCCGAAATTATCAGAGTGGGAAACTTTTCAGGTATTGCTATAACAAACTGCTCTGCCTACCCTTGAAGAGCAAAGAGCAATACACTGATCGTATTGCTTGATTCCCATTTTCCGGTATTATGCACACCCCGGTGTGTAAACATTGCCGTCCTATCAAAAAACAAAGAAGCTGCCGCCTCTTTCTTTTTTTCTCGTCGTCAAAGGAGCAAGGTAATCTTTCGGGTAACCCAAAAGTCGCTGCGCA
>NZ_JARXWN010000013.1 GCF_029892965.1 Dysgonomonas sp. PF1-14
CATTCCGAACAGAGAAGTTAAGCCCGGTCGTGCCGATGGTACTGCGATTAGTGGGAGAGTAGGTTACCGCCGTTTTAAAGAAGAGTCCTCATACTAGATAGTATGGGGACTTTTTTGTATGGATATGCTAGATAGCTCTAACAAGCCAATCAATAGGACTTCTATCTTTGGTTGATCATTGGATGCTTTCGTGGCTGGCTGTATATAATGATTTGCCCGACTCCTACTAGTGTTTTATTTGGGTATTCTTTCCTCCTGAAATAAAAGTAGAGATATGTCTCTTACTCGTACCTGATAGACTTAGCCGGAGATATCTTTGCAATGAGATAGGATGGTATGATCATTACTAGCATAGACAATACAAGTGTTCCTACATTGATCAGGATAATATATAGGAAGTTAATGTCTACAGGAACCTCTGACATATAATACTTCTCAGCATCCAGTTTAATCACTCCAAAATACTTTTGTATAAACAGCAATGCCAACGCTATAACATTGCCCCAAAGCATACCTTTGAGGATAAGGAATGATGATACATACAAAAATACCTTACGAATGTTATAGTTGCGCGCTCCCAATGTCTTCAACATGCCTATCATATTTGTCCGTTCAAGGATTATGATCAGCAAGCCGGCAATCATAGTAAATATAGATATAAGGAACATCAGCACAATGATGACTACTACATTCGTATCTAATAGGTCAAGCCATCCGAAGATCATTGGATTCAGTTCTTTTATAGAACGTGTGAGCAATGTATTCTCTTTCCGGTCGCGATAGCTCATCATCTCCAGAAATACATTCTGCTGAATCTTATCCAGATTATCATAATCAGTCACAAGCAGTTCCACACCGCTTGCTTCATCGTCATCCCAGCTATTCAGTCTGCGGATAAGCTCGATGTCCGTAATGACAAACAGTTTGTCATAGTCCTCAAAATTGGTGCTATAAATGCCTGTAATGTTAAACTTACGATATCTTACATTCTCCCCTACAAAGTAGCAAAGAAAGCTGTCTCCAGTCTTTAGATTGAGCTTAGATGCTATATTCTTGGATAGAATGACCTGATTGGATATGGTCGTATCATTCCGATTAATGACAGCACCTTCTATCATGTTCTTTTTGAAGAAGTCCCAATCATAGTCTTCACCCACTCCTTTGAGAATAATTCCCTGAAAAGCACTATCTGTCTTTATTATTCCCGGCTTTGTAGAAAACGCCTGAAGATGTTGTATGCCTTCGGTACTTTCTAGTTGTGTCCTCAGTTCCGGACTAATGCAAATGGGTAATGTCTCATAAGAACTGTTATTGTGTAGATTGGTAATCTGTATATGCGCTCCAAATCCCACAACCTTATTTCGGACTTCTTTCTTGAACCCGACAACAATGGACAGCGCCAGTATCATAGCCGCCAACCCAATGGCAACGCCCGCTATGGCTATCTTAATAGCCGGAGATGAAGTACGTTTCTCTCCTTTCTCCTTACTGAAATGGATGCGCTTTGCTATGAATAGTTCTAAGTTCATTTTCAAGTATTAAGCAGGTCTGCGACCTTAGAATAAAAATCCTTGTTCATTTTCTTTCTTTCGCCCCAGATGTTTGTAAGCCAACTCGGTTGCTTCACGTCCGCGTGGCGTCCGCTTCATGAAGCCCTCCTTGATAAGGAACGGTTCGTAGACTTCTTCGATGGTTCCACCATCTTCTCCCAATGCTGTTGCAATGGTAGATATACCCACAGGGCCACCTTTGAATTTGTCTATCAGGATCAGTAATATCTTGTTGTCTATCTCATCAAGACCGTATTTGTCAATGTTCAGCGCTTCAAGTGCATAAGTGGCAATGGCTTTGTCTATCTTACCCGAACCCTTAACCTGAGCAAAGTCTCTTACCCGACGCAGCAAGGCATTCGCTATACGAGGAGTGCCTCTGCTTCGCGAGGCTATTTCTACGGCAGCGTCTCTGGCTGTAGGTACATCCAGTATATTGGAAGAACGAAGGATAATATTGGTCAATGTATCCATATCGTAATACTCCAAGTGCATATTGATGCCAAAGCGTGCGCGTAAAGGGCTGGTAAGTAGGCCGCTACGTGTAGTGGCACCTATAAGCGTAAATGGGTTCAGTTCTATCTGGATAGATCGTGCACTGGGCCCTTTATCTATCATAATATCAATACGATAGTCCTCCATTGCACTATAAAGATATTCTTCCACAACAGGAGACAGACGATGTATTTCATCTATGAAGAGAACATCATTAGGCTCTAAAGAAGTAAGCAAGCCTGCCAGATCACCGGGTTTGTCTAATACAGGGCCTGACGTAACTTTAAATCCTACGCCAAGTTCGTTGGCTATAATATTGGATAAGGTAGTCTTTCCCAGTCCGGGAGGCCCATGTAGCAGGGTATGGTCAAGTGATTCGCCACGCATTTTGGCTGCGGTAACAAATACCTGTAGATTTTCCACTACTTTGACCTGTCCGCTAAAACTGCCGAAAGTGAGAGGACGAAGTGCATTCTCGAACTCTTTTTCCTTATCATTTAGATTTTCTCTGTGTATATTGAATGTTTCTTCCATATGCTGTAGATGCAAATTTACATCAATATATTTAAATAACGCACACCGTTAATGTCAATTAAGCAGCAGTGCAAATTTATTAAACCATTTTATACTTAATATTCAGTATCTAAGAGTAAAAAAGCAGCATTACCAGTAGTTAATAACAACAGATATGAATTAAGTTTTTAACTAAAATGTAACGAATGTAATAGATTTGTGTTGTTTTTTATTCTTCATTACTTTTCTTCCTTGTCGGGGCGAACCCATGTGTTCACCTGCACACCATTCATTCGGGCAGACACACAGGTCTGCCCCTACAGCTAACGCTTATTTTAACTAAAATGTAACGAAACAACGTTCGGCAGAGTGAAGCGGAGCCAATGTAACGGATTTGCACCATTTTCTTTCATTGTTACATTTCTGTGCATCCTTATTATTATAATTCAAAGAACGAGCCGGATCAACTAATTACCATTTAATTTTATTTAATACTAGTATCCCTATATATAGATAAATGTATCCGTATTTTATACGTGCTTTTTATAAAAAAGCTGTTTCTTTGTCAGAAATTGTATTATAATATGTTAGATAGAATCATAGAACTCGATCAGGAGCTGTTTTTATACCTTAATGGTAAACACATATACTGGCTCGATCCCGTTATGCTTTTCCTGAGTTCTTACAGTGCATGGGCACTGATGTGTATAGCCATGATTGCATTTATATATTTCAGAAGTAAGTCGTGGAAAATAACGACCTCACTCGCTTTTTTATTAACTGTAGGAATGAGTGCATTACTTACCAATCTGGTGAAAATGATGGTAGGCCGCCCGCGTCCTATTCACAATATAGCGTGGAAAGATTCTATCCATGCAATAGAAAAATATAGCGAAAGTACGAGTTTTTTCTCTTCACATTCGGCAACCACCTTTGCTATGGCTGTTTTCTTCTTTTTATTTGTAAAGTACAATAGCTACAATAAGTTATTTGGCTATCTGGCTATATTGTGGGCTGCAGTTGTGGCATATAGCCGTATCTATCTGGCAAAGCATTATCCTGTAGATGTGCTTTGCGGTATATTGTTCGGTATATTGATCGGCATACTCGGGTATAAGGTACTCGGTATTTATACGAAGAAAAAGGAGGAGCTTAAGGCTTAACCGAGCCATTTACTCACTTTGCGCTTCTCCCTTAGCGAATATATCTTCATCAAGAAAGGGAAAGCTCTGCCTACCGGATAGAATACACGAAACAGGAGAGACGGATATATATTCTTTCTGCCTTTCTCTATTCCCCTTACTATTTTTTTTGCTACTGTTTTCGCATCCTGTGTAGGGAAGGGCAGGGGAGTATTATCCTCTCCTGTAGCCTTATCAAAAAAGTCTGTACGTGTTGCTACAGGATACACAGCCGTTATTTGTATGTTCTTTCGTTGTTCGTAACGGTATGTTTGTATGAAGTGGTGCAGAGCCGCTTTGGAAGAGCAATATAACGAATAGCCCGGAAGCGAAGCCAGTCCGGCACCCGATATAGTACAGGCGAAGGCTACAGGTCTGTTGTCTGCTGTTTCTGCTAGCTTTTCGAGAGAGTAAATAGGGGAGAAAACATTCAGATTGTAGATGTTCTCTATATGTTGCCAGTCAGGAGCAGTCAGTTTTTCAAGATAGGCAAATCCGGCATTGGCTATAAAGGCATCTATACTGCCGAATATCTCTTGAGCTGAATCAAATAGTTTATCTACTCCTTCCTTTGTACTCACATCCAGAGCCAATGGGAATATATTCTCAGTCTGCAGGATATTTTCTGTATGGCGGGCAACAGCTATAATCTTTGTGTTGGGATATGCCGACAGTATATCGAGTATCTCCTTTCCTATGCCCGAAGACGCTCCTGTGAGGATGATGTTCTTTCCGGTCAGATTCATTTTACATGTTAAATATAATAACTATAGCTACAGCTATAATAGTAACTAAAACAGTTCCTATAACAAATGACAAAGCGATACAGAGTACAGCTTTTAGTATCACTGCCAGCCATGAGTCTTTCTTAAATAGTAGCGCTAATACCCATATATTGTATGCAAGATTTACAAGCATAACAACCGTATAAAGATAGACAGAATAAAACTTGAAAAAAAGAGGATAGGTTACTAACAATATCAATACATGTATTCCTGTTATATATGAGTATATAATAAGATGCTCGATGTAGTTATACCCGCTTTTGCGAAATACAATGAATGAAGATAATGCAGAGAAGGGAATTAGCAGAAACATGACCAGTGAATAGTGGCTGTGTACCCATTCCGAAAGCATTCTGTTGAGATCTTCCGCATCTTTCGAGTGAATAGAGAGACTGCTCTCGGGATATATCTCAAAAAAATGTGCTGTAAATCCGTATAGAGTGCTTAGAATAAGTACGAAAGCAAAAGGTCTGAAATAATTGACACGTTTTCCGGCCAGATAAGAACTGATCATTTGTCCCGGTTCTGTTACCAGTTCCTTTATTGTGTATAATATACCTTTGTCGATGTGCAATATACTATGCTGTAGCTCATACATAATGTAATGAAGGTCTATCTTCCCCGTATTGGATGGTTGTCCGCATGCTGTGCAGTAATTTCCCGATACTGGGCTGTTGCAATTTTTACAAAAAGTTGTATTCATATTTTTATTATAAATGCAAATCTATATATAGTAATCCACTTTTTTGCTAAATGCTTTATTTATTTAGGCTGTTTGAATCTTCAATAATGTGCAGTTTTAGCTCATAAATAATAAACAAGGAAGACAAACAGGTGTTCAGTGTTCATATATATTTAATGTTAGTCAGTATTTGATATTGTATTGAGTAAACGTTCAATTATTCTCTGCGCGCAATCACAGATTGCTTGCATTCCTTTTGGCCTAAGCCCCAAAAGGAATCAAAAAGTCTTTAGCGCCCCACTTCATAGGACGACCCGTAAAAGGGCTCAAAGGCTAAACAAAAAAACTCGCTCATGGCTTTTGCATAATACGAATCGACAGATCAGCTCAAACACGTTTTTGTTTTATGCCTTTCTCACCCTACGGGTACCCCGTCCATAAAGCTAAGGGCGCTGGGCTGACGCACGATCTGGAGACGATAAATAAAGGGGTTTACTTGTAACTTGTAACTGCCCAAAGGGCGAAGTAACTAGTAACTAATAAACAAACATATAATTGTCAACTACTGATTCGCATATTTAATCAGTCCACAATAAAGTAAAGCTCTCACCTCTTTCTACATTGAACTTACTATAATCAATCTCGTAAGCATTCAGATGTGGATTGTAAATAAGATATGCTGTTCTTGGAGTGGGGGCAATGTCCTCAGGCAAATATAAGCGATAATTGGAGAACCCTGCTATTTGTTCAAAAGCTTTATTTTCCTTTCCCAATATCCTTGTTTCCTGATACAGGTAAGGACTTATAGGGTCATAAAATAAGACAAGAGAATGAGGCCAGTTAAAATAGATATGATCAGGATTCTTTGACTTTGCAAGTAATAATAGGTCTTTATATCCGCTCAGAAACCCGGGAAATCCCTGATTAGGGGTAGAATGGAATGTTACATATTTCTTGCCGAAGACCACAGTCAAACATAATATGGCGGCAAAAGCAATGTATATTAAATATTTCCTGTTCCTTATTACAAAAAATATCCCTCGGGCAGAAAAGTAGATAAGCGGAAACCATAACAGATTCCAGTGATATACATTCGGATAAACCAGAAGCATAATAGGAATAGTTGCTAGAAGCCATATCCCCATAATAGAATCAAAAATATTCCTTTCAGCCTTTTTGCGATAAAGGTAATAGAAGCTATACAATATGAAAGGGCTGGCAATAATGTTATAGAAAATGCCAAAGAGATAAAATGAACTTATCCGTCCGACATCACCTCTGTCGTCACCCATTACAAGCAGGTAAATTCCACTTTTAACAGTGGAGTATAGGAACGGTAAAAAGTTTGAAGCTCCCAGTATAGTCTCACTTTCGTGTCGGCTTTCGTTCAGAGATGTAATTGTAACAGGCCCTATCTGATACTGTTCTCCTTCAGTAACGATCTGGATAGCAAAGAGGATTAGCGGAAATAGTATTATCATCAATGTGGATAAACAAAGCGCTATCTTTTTTACGGATATCTTATGATGCCTATAAAAATATATTCCCAGAAACACACAATAGAAAGGAAGCATAAACCAACTTACACCGTAACTGTAAGCTGCTAATGCAAAGGAAACGCAGCCGGAAATGTAAAGAAGTGATTGTTTGATCGATTCCCCTTGCTTATAGTATCCGAGAATAAATAAAGATGTGCCTATAAGAACAAAGTCGGGCGACAGGTTACAGTCCAAAGCCCATCGGCTCTTCATTATATGCCATGGGCTGGCAACAAAGAGCAATATGATGACAAGGATGTATAAATAGTTTATTTGGGTCTTTCTCAAAGTATAATAGAACAGAATAAGAGAAAAACTGCTGATGAAAGCCATTGGCAAACGGTAGGCGGGAAGCGACAGACCGAACATTTTGATAAAAGGCATTCCCAGATAAGCATACAATGCCGACTGCCCGCTTCCCCACGATTTCAGATACACAGGATACGATGCCAGATGCTGATCGACACCATAATGGAGTAGACACCACGAATCGTATGCATTAATAGACTCATCTGTATAGTTGCCAATTGGTATTTCGAGAAAGAAAATTCTCATCGCAACACCCAGCAGTAATATAACCTGAGCTGCTATCAAGAACCGTCTGTCCGGAGAAGAAGCTATCCGGCAGGTATATTTCATTTCCCGTAATACAAAAAGCAAAACGAATAGAAAAAAAATAAGGGCAGGAATATGATATAGCTCAAAGCTCATTTATACAGGAGTAATAGGATTTACCTTATCTGATCGAATCCTTCACCATAAACACCTCTTACGGTACTTTGCGATATAAAGGCTCTCTCGTCTATACTTTTTATCAGGCGGAATATACCGACAGCTTCGGTACGTTTGGCCAGTACGATGATGACTTTAGTTGGTTTTTTTGTGTACCAGCCGGTTCCGTCGAGTATTGTACATCCGCGATGTAGTTCTGCATTTATGGCAGTTGCAATAACATCGTATTTATCAGAAAATATGAATATCTGTACCGATTGTCTGAATCCGTTGATCACCATGTCGATACAGTAAGTCATCACCCCCATTACTATAAGTGCGTACACGATCTTCTGATAGTCGTAGAACAGGAAGTATGAGGAGCAGATGATCACAAAATCGCAGAGCAGCATACCCCGTCCGAAGGCGATGTTCTTATATTTATTGATCAGTGCTACAACTATATCCGTACCTCCCGTACTACCATTTGAGCTGAATACCAGTCCGATACCCGTACCGCACAGCATGGCTCCTATAACACCCGATAGCAAGGGTTCGTTTTTTACGATAGGCTCTGTAATATATGACTGGCAGATGGTAAGCAGTGAGGTAAGCACTAGAACGCCGTATATGGTCTTTACCATAAACTTGAATCCGAGAAGCTTCAACGCGACTACCAACAAGGCGCAGTTGACAAGGAAATAAGTATATTGGAGAGGTATTCCCGAAGCATACTCTACCAATAGGGCAATACCGGTAAGTCCTCCGGTAACAATTCCCACAGGTTTGATAAACCCGATCAGTCCGACCGAATAGATAGCTAATCCGAAGAAGATGATAGCGTAATCTTTCCAGTAAAATTCTTTCAAATATCTTTTAGGCATATATGGTATTATTTAAGCAGGTTATACTTAATCAGGTCTTTGGACAGCTCTTTGGTAAATACTTCACTCCCTTCGTAATTCATGTGCATCGTATTGTAGAAATATTTTTTCTGATAGCAAATAGAATCGTTAGAATAATCAAGGAATGGTACACTATATTTCTCGGACATTTTGTTGTACATATCCATTATATCGCTCCTGTTCGTTACAAAGTCTTTTCCTTCGATATATTCGGGTGTATATACAAAGATCACATTTATATTTGACTTTTTACAATCCTGAATAAAATCTGTAAATAAGCGAATCGACATTGTATCTAATGATATGGTATAAGAGTCCATTTGCTTTTTCGCATTATCCAAGTCTTCTGTCCATACTCTGGTCGATCCATGATAGCCTTTTGTCCGGAAACGGGTGTCCGGTTCTATATAATATTTTACTCCCGACTTGATGGCTGCAAAATCGCCCACATATCTCAGCAGAGGAACTATATAGTCTGGCTCATTGAAGCCTTCGTATGTAGAAATTGCATCTATCATCGGCTTATTCCATAGCATAAATGGCAGGAACTGTGTCTTGTTGTACAGATCATATCTCTTACCAAGTGTACTCATATCCAGTCCGCAAATAATCGTTTTTGGCTTTGGGTTATGCTTCAACAGTTCCTTATGTCTGAGTAGTTGCAGATAAAAGTTGTGTGCATCCATCCCCAGATTATAGGTAGATACGCCTGTTTCCTTTTCTATAATGATAGGGTCGATATGTACCCATGCGCGGGATGATCCGTATATAAGGCATTCCGAATTAAGATCACCATTGTATATATCGTTCCATACTTCGAGTTCCCCGTCACTCAGCGTAGAATGTTTCAGTCCGTAAGAAATGAACATATCTATCGGGTATGCCAGTAAGATGACAGGAATAAGGAATATAAGGGTGCGGATCAGAAACTTCTTCATGGCATCAGAATTGGAAATAAATAAATACCTGCTCACCTCCCATAAACAGGAAGATAAGCACAAGGATCAGATAGTAGAACAGCCATTTGAAGACACTGCTTTTCATTGTCTCGAAGCGCTCCAGAGCATATTTCCCTTCACGCCCAAACCATTCGACAGTCAGCATAAACAGAGCGATTACCAGATATATAAGCGTTTTCGGACTTAGAGATGGCATTGAAAACAGATTGTCGGGAATATGAGCTATGTACGAAAAAGCGTGCTGGATACTGTCGGCACGAAAAAATATCCATGCAAATACAACCAGTATAAACGTTACGCCAATGTGGAATATATCCGCTGGCGATGGCAATGTTTTACCTTGTGCCACAATTTCGAGATTGCGCCTGTTCCTTTTCATTATGATGGATGGCACTATATATAGTGCATGCAATCCACCCCATGCGACAAAAGTCCAGTTAGCTCCATGCCAGAATCCGCTGACAAGGAATATAATAAATGTATTCCTTATTGTTTTCAGCATGCCGTTTCTACTTCCACCTAGCGGTATATACAGATAGTCTCTGAACCACGATGAAAGAGAAATATGCCATCTGCGCCAGAATTCGGCAATATCTCTTGAGAAATACGGGAATTTGAAATTCTGCAATAGCTCTATCCCCAACAAGCGTGCTGTTCCCAGTGCGATATCCGAATATCCGGAGAAGTCTCCGTATATCTGGAATGTAAAGAATACGGCTCCCAGTACCAATGCACTGCCTGACTGTTCGCCACTATTGTTGAATATATAGTTGGCATATTCGGCGCATCCGTCAGCTACTACAACTTTCTTGAACACTCCCCACAATATTTGCCTGAGTCCATCTGCAGCTTTCTTATAACTGAATGTGCGCGGTGCTTCCAGTTGAGGCAACAGGTGCGTGGCACGTTCGATAGGGCCGGCAACAAGTAAGGGGAAGAAACTGACAAAAAGAGAATAGTCTACCCAGTTGCGTGTAGGTTGTATCTTCTTGTTGTAAATATCAAGTACATACGAAAGCCCATGGAATGTATAAAAAGATATACCCACAGGCAGTATAATGCGCAATGTATGCAGGTGTGCCTCTACTCCGAACAAATGGAGCAGGTCTTGGAAAGATTCGATGAAGAAATTGAAGTACTTGAATATCCCGAGAAAAGCCAGATTGACTACAACAGATGTCGTAACCCAAAACTTACGTTTAGCCTGAGTAGATGCTTCCTGTATCATCATCCCGCCATAGTAGCACAGGATGGTGGATATGGCGAGCAGAAACAAAAAACGCCAATCCCAGCAGCCATAAAAGAAATAACTGGCTACCAGCAGGAATATATTTTGTTTTTTTACATTGCCTTTCAGCAGGAACCAATAGATAAAAAATACTATCGGGAAGAAAATGGCAAAGCTAACGGAGTTAAAAAGCATCTATGGTCTTTTCTTTATTTAAGTAGTAGAAAGTATTTAGTAATATGCTTTTGATCATAACTACCTTTAATTGTTATGCTTGCAAAAGTAATATAAAGGTCTGTGACCTTAGAGTACGATGTTTACTATCTTTTTGGGAACGATAATCACTTTCTTCGGTGTTTTGCCTTCCATCCATTTTATAGAATTCTGATGTGCCAACACTGTTTTCTCTATTTCTTCATTTGATGCGTCGGCGGCAAATTCTATATTAAAACGGGCTTTTCCGTTGAAAGAGATTGTATAATTAATCACATCTTCTACCAGATATTCTTCATTGAATGCAGGCCATTCTGCATAGCATACCGATGTCGTATTACCCAATGCAGACCAAAGCTGTTCGCTGATGAACGGTGCAAATGGCGCCAATACAACGATCAATTCCTGTAAGATGGCTTTCTTGCTGCATTTCAGTGATGTCAATTCATTCACACAAATCATGAAGGCAGATACCGATGTGTTGAAAGAGAATGACTCGATGTCACTCGATACCTTCTTTATCAGTTTATGCAATGTTTTCAGTTCATCCTTTGTAGGGGCTTCATCTGTTACAATGAAATCCTCGCCTTTATAGAATAATCCCCATGTCTTGCGTAGAAAGCGGTTCACACCGTCCACTCCGTTTGTATCCCAAGGTTTGGATTGCTCCAACGGTCCTAAGAACATTTCGTACATACGTAATGTATCTGCACCGTACTTATCTACCATATCGTCAGGATTGACAACATTGTGGTACGATTTCGACATTTTTTCTATTGCCCAGCCGCAAATATATTTTCCATCTTCAAGGATAAACTCGGCTGATGCAAATTCGGGTCTCCAAGCTTTGAAAGCATCCAAGTCAAGGATGTCATTATGAACAATATTTACGTCTACGTGCAACTCCTGTACCTCGTATTGGTCTTTCAAATTGTGAGAAACGAACTTATTCGTTCCGTTGATGCGGTACACAAAATTACTCCGCCCCTGAATCATTCCCTGATTGATCAGCTTTTTGAACGGCTCTTCTTCACACGAAACATTTATGTCATACAAGAATTTATTCCAGAAACGACTGTATATCAAGTGCCCTGTAGCATGTTCGGTACCACCGATATACAGATCTACATTGCGCCAGTATTCATCCTTGTCTTTTGCTACCAACTCATTCGGATTGTACGGATCCATGTATTGCAAGTAGTATGCAGACGATCCGGCAAATCCCGGCATGGTATTCAGTTCCAGTGGGAAGATGGTTTTGTGGTCAATCAGTGACTTATCCACTACCTTTTCGTTCGCAGTATCCCATGCCCATTTAGTAGCGCGCCCCAATGGCGGCTCACCTGTCTCTGTAGGCAGGTATTTATCTACCTCCGGCAATTCTAAAGGAAGCTTGTCGATAGGCAGCATATAAGGTATATCGCCTTTATAGTAAACAGGGAAAGGCTCACCCCAATAGCGTTGACGCGAGAAGATTGCATCGCGCAAGCGGTAATTTACCTTTATGCGTCCCAAATCGTTTTCTTTTATGTATTGCCTTGCTTTCTCGATAGCATCTTTTACTTGCAATCCGTTAAGGAATCCTGAATTCATCATAACGCCCTCTTTTGCATCGAAACTTTCTTCCGACACATCAGCACCTTCGATCAGAGGAATGATAGGCAAATTGAAATGTTTGGCAAAAGCATGGTCGCGACTATCGTGTCCGGGTACAGCCATAATAGCCCCTGTGCCATATCCTGCCAATACATAGTCGGCTACCCAGATCGGAATTTCTTTTCCGTTCAGTGGGTTTATGGCATAAGAACCGGTAAATACACCGGAAACTTTTTTATCCATCTGGCGGTCACGCTCGGTACGGCGTTTTGTAGCTTTCTGATATTCCTCCACTTCTGCTTTTTGTGCAGGAGTTGTTACCAACGGCACATACTCACTTTCGGGCGCAAGCACCATAAAGGTTACACCGAAGATAGTATCGGCGCGGGTAGTGAATACAACCACCTCCCCTAAATCCCCTCCAAAAGAGGGGACTTGGGCTTCGCAAAATGATTTTATTTTTGTTAGGACTTCATCAATGTTTCCTATTACTTCTTCATTTGAAAAACGTAATATCTGATAGCCTAAATCTGTTAGTATGGCAGAACGTTGTTCATCATATTCTTTTTGTTCAGGAGTATTATGATAACCTCCGTCAACTTCGATGATTATACCTTTTTCGAAGCACACGAAATCAACAATGAATCTATCTATCAAATGTTGTCTTCTGAATTTATAGCCAAGAGCTTTTCCTCTCAACATCTGCCAGAGTATATTCTCTGCTTCTGTCGGGTTTTTCCGGTTTTCTCTTGCATTATCTATATTAGTGTTCCAATCTGACTTATTAGTCGTATGGTTAGGAGGTAATTTATTCCCCCCTCTTTTGGAGGGGGCTAGGGGGAGGTGTATTTCCGCACCTTCACTACGTCCGATCCAGTTCCGTTGCGTTTCTTTGATAGATTCGCTCCAGTCTATCGTGTCCAGTCCGTCCAGCAGGCGTTGAGCATAAGCCGATACACGCAAACTCCATTGGCGCATCAGGCGTTGTTCTACAGGGTAGCCGCCACGTTCCGACAAGCCGTTAATAACTTCGTCGTTTGCCAGTACCGTACCTAGTGCGCTACACCAGTTTACGGTAGTATCGCTCAGGTAGGCTATACGGTAGTTGAGCAACACTTCTTGCTTTTTTTCTTCCGGATAGGCATTCCATTCCGCAGCAGTGAAGTTCAACTCTTCGCTGCAAGCTATATTCATACCTTCGGTTCCTACATTGCCGAATGCTTCTATCAGTTCTTCTATAGGTCGTGCCTGTTGCTCATCGTTACAATAGTAGCTGTTGAACATCTTAATAAATGCCCATTGCGTCCACTTATAATAACGAGGATCGCAAGTTTGCACCTCTCTGCTCCAATCGAAAGAGAATCCGATTTTATCCAGTTGCTCGCGATAACGCTTGATATTTTGTTCGGTTGTTATTGCCGGATGTTGTCCTGTTTGTATTGCATACTGTTCGGCAGGAAGCCCGTAGGCATCATACCCCATCGGATGCAATACATTGAATCCTTTCAGGCGTTTGTAGCGCGAAAATATATCGGATGCAATATATCCGAGTGGGTGACCCACATGTAACCCTGCACCTGACGGGTACGGGAACATGTCGAGTACATAATATTTAGGTTTATTTGTGTCTTCTGTAACTTTATAAATTTTGTTGTCAATCCAGTATTGCTGCCAACGTTTTTCAATTTCTTTAAAGTTGTATTCCATAACTAAAGTCTGCTACATTTTTATTGGCGCAAAGATAGTTATTTTTATTCAGACTGAAACGTATTGACAGGTCTGCATTCATATAAAACTCACCTTGCCTTGATTCTTGAAAATTTGTCAAACTATTTGCAGTGTGGTTAAATTATGTAAAAAGTTGAATTGCAAAGTCAAATAGTTGGCTTTCTGAAAAATCGCTCATGAAATAGTTGATAAATTTATCTTGTTGTAAATTTTTCAGTGATTGCGAAATGGAAAACAGAACTATCACAAATAAACGGAATAGCAAATACTTCTTCATTTTACTATTATTTGCATGCGCTCTCAGTAGCAGTGCCCGGAATGAACAAAATGAGTTTGAAGAATCCTGCGAGTTGGGCAGGAAAATGACAGAACCGGATACTTTACAGGCTGCCCCTGCCTTATCAGTTGAGTCTTTTCAGATGAATACGGTACTTGCCGATAGTCTGTACAAGATGAATTTTAAGCTAAATCCATCCAAAGTGAATATTTATGATATGCCATATTCTATGACGGCCAATTATCCGAACTACAAAAGGCTGGCATTAAATACCGGTGTGCTCTATGGCGCTGGGTTTCTCACTCTGGGGGTGTTGTATCTATTGCCCGAAGACGCTACGGCATGGAACAAAAAAGAAATGCAGAATACTCCTCCTTTCAAAAGGTGGTGGCGGAATGTGAAGAAAGGGCCGGTCGTAGATAAAGATAATTTTATATTCAACTATGTACTTCATCCTTACGGAGGTGCAGCTTATTATATGGGTGCACGCAGTCAGGGCTTCAATCTGTTTTATTCTTTCCTCTACGGGGCAGGTATCTCTACACTTTTCTGGGAATACGGCATCGAGGCTTTTATGGAAATTCCTTCTATTCAGGATCTTATACTGACACCTTTCGCCGGAGCCCTTATCGGGGAGGGATTCTATATCCTCAAACGGCATATTGTGGCTAACAATTACAAGCTGTTCGGTTCCCCTGTTTTAGGAAATATAGTTGCTTTTCTGATCGATCCTGTGAATGAAGTGATCGGCTTGTTTGCCGGTAATCCATGTCGGAATAATATTAAAACAAAGAAAGCGACACTCGCGGGCACTCCTTGGTTTGATGTACATAACGGTTCTACATTCGGACTTACGTTAAGCCTTACTTTTTAATTGTTATCTTTTTTCTTATTTGTCCAGAGGCTGTCTGTCCCTTCAGGTTATAATCAAAAGATAGCCAGTATTTTGTTGTAAAAAAATCTGTCTTCAGTTGAATTTTGTAAAAAAAGCTTGTTTTGTAATGTTGAGATTGCAAAATTATATATACTTTTGCAAAGTGAAGATTGCAAAATGGTCTTATTTAGAAAAAGAAATAATTATGAAAAACGATAAATTCGCCGAAACAAACGTCAGTTATACTACAAAAGAAGCTATTGAAGAAGCTAAGCGTTGCCTCAATTGTAAGAATCCGCTCTGTATACAGGGATGCCCGATAGAGCATGATATACCGGCATTTGTACACCAGTTGTCGATGGGGAACATCGGTGCAGCCATGCAGATAATAAACGAAAAAAGTAATCTGCCTGCCATCTGTGGAAGAGTGTGCCCGCACGAGAAACAATGTGAGGGGCATTGTATCCTGAACAAAAAGGATAATCCTGTGAAAGTGGGGAAATTGGAGCGTTTCATCGCCGACTTCGATAGTGATATGGTGCTGATCAAAGAACGTCTGAAGCCTAAAACACGAGGTAAAGTAGCGGTAATCGGTTCGGGGCCTGCCGGACTAACTGTTGCCGGAGATCTGGCACGCGAAGGATTCAATGTCGTAGTCTTTGAAGGACAAAAAGAGCCGGGCGGTGTGCTTATGTACGGAATACCTGAGTACCGTTTGCCTAAAGAGATAGTACGTCGCGAAATAAAAAAGATAGAGGCACTGGGAGTAACTTTTATCAATGATTTCCTTGTCGGCGAAAAAATGACTGTGGATGAAATGCTTGCTCACGAGTTCGATGCTGTTTTTATCGGTTCGGGTACGTCTGTGCCTAAAACATTGGATATACCGGGTATAAAACTCTATCGTGTGCTTCAGTCTTCGTACTTCCTGCGAATGGTCAACTTGTATAATAGTGGAGATATAAGCCGCGAGGCTGTGCCGTTGATGGAAGGTGAGCGTGTAGCCATAATAGGAGCGGGGAATGTAGCGATGGATGCTGCCCGTACAGCACTACGAATGGGTGCGAAATCGGTAAATGTAATATACAGAGGTACAGAAGAAAACCTTCCTGCCCTGAAAACAGAATATAACGAAGCACTAGAGGAGGGCACAAACTTTATGTGGGAGAGCCGTACAGTAGAGTGTATCGGTGAGAATAATACACTGAACTCCATCAGGGTAGAAACGCCAAACGGGGAAATTATAATGCCGGTAGAGCGTGTGTTTATTGCAGTGGGATCAAAACCTGCAAATCGTATTGTCTCTACATCATTGGGTATCGAAGTAAACGAAAACGGATATGTGATCACTAAAGAGCATCCGTACGGAATGACTACACGAAAAGGTGTATTTGCCGGAGGAGATGTGGTACATACGCCACAGACTGTAGTGCTTGCTATGCGCGAAGCAAAGCAGGTAGCTAAAGGAATAGCACAGTATGTGGATGCAGTGAAATTACTTAGTGAATAACAAGACTATGGCTTAGTAATCGAAATTAAAATCAAGATCATAATTGTCTGAATAGACGTTTTCATCACCATATAATATGCCGATCACAAGCAGGCCTCCCAGAGCGGCAATGCCTAGTGTTGTATAGAGTGCATTATTATTGGCCGGTTGTTCAGTATAGAAAAAATCCCCTCTGTCGATCATATTACCTGCCAGCCGGTTGGGTTTTAATCCTGTTTTGATGAGGCTGGATAAATAGAAGTCCTGTGAGAATACCATTGGTTTCTCAGGCTTCGAATACAGAGTCAAATAACTGGTAAAACGCAACGGGCTGTTTTCTTCATCGAAGTCGGCTCTTTTCGCTGAAGATACCTGATTATCTTTATCTCCTATATTAGAACTTCGGTATATATTTTTATCCAGTTGTTTGAAATTAGGGTCAAGATGTAACGGGATCTCACTAATCATCGTTTGTGGCGGAATAAATGACGTATGGGCAGGTATCTTCACCTCTCCATCGAAATTACCGAATGAATATGAGTACGAGCCATCGTTAGGATTGTAGCTGTCGCTACTGCTTCTTCCCTGAAAAGTAACAGAGTTTCCTGCATAAGAATAAGCTGAACCCTCGATAATGAGAGCTGATTGCTGCCAGTCTACATATAGCGGCTCGTTCAGTTTATTAAATATAGTGATTTGTACCGGTGCATTTGCTCCTTTGAAGCAATGTGCTATCCATAAACTATCTGTTTCGATCAGGAAATCTCCATTCTCTACTTTCTCAACATATTCATTCTTAGTGTTTAGGGTAGAATAATAAAATGTTGAGCTGCATGATGTCAGTAATAGTGTAACCAGTACCAGTATAATCTGTTTCATAATGTCAGAAAGTAATTATTTAAGTACAAGTATATCACAAAATGCCGATATATACAAGCATATATACTGAATTAATTTATCTCCGACAGAATTATGCTCAATGGATTAATTGCTGCTTTTTGCCATGCGTTTACGGTCGTTTTCGTCCAGATATATTTTACGTAAACGTATAGAATGGGGTGTAACTTCTACATATTCATCTTCTTTGATGTATTCCAGAGCATCTTCGAGACTGAAAATGATTGCAGGAGCAAGTTTTGCCTTATCGTCTGTTCCCGATGCACGCACATTGGTCAGTTTTTTCGACTTGGTAAGGTTTACAACCAGATCGCCTTCTTTGCTATGCTCACCTACTATCTGTCCCATGTAGATATCAGTCTGCGGTTCTACGAAGAAACGCCCTCTGTCTTGCAGCTTGTCCAGTGCGTAAGCAAAGGCATTTCCCGATTCGCTGGCAATGATAGAGCCATTGATGCGTTTATCCATATCTCCTTTCCAAGGCTGGAATTCGAGGAAACGATGTGCAATTACTGCCTCTCCGGCAGATAATGTGAGTGCGGCATTGTTCAGCCCGATGATTCCGCGTGATGGAATTGCAAATTCGAGGTAAACCCGGTCTTTTTTGCTGCCCATCATCGTAAGTTCTCCACGACGGCGGGTTACCAGATCGATGATCTTACTTGAATATTCATCCGGAAGATTGATTGTAAGTTCTTCTACCGGCTCGTGTTTTACTCCGTCTATATCTTTTATAATTACTTTCGGCTGCCCTACCTGCAATTCATAACCTTCTCTGCGCATGGTTTCTATCAGTATAGACAGGTGAAGTATTCCGCGTCCGTACACCACCCACGAATCGGCATTCTCAGTTGATTCTACCCGTAGGGCAAGGTTACGGTCGAGTTCCCGCATCAGGCGGTCGTGTATATGTCGCGATGTTACAAATTTTCCATCTTTACCGAAGAAAGGAGAATCGTTGATCGTGAACAGCATCGACATGGTAGGTTCATCTATATCGATAGTCGGTAATGCTTCCGGATTTTCGATGTCAGCGATTGAGTCACCGATTTCAAATCCTTCGATACCAATGAGTGCACAGATATCACCGCAACCTACACTGGAAACCTTTACGCGCCCTAAGCCTTCAAAAGTATTTATCTCTTTTATTCTTGTTTTTACAATGCTTCCGTCACGTTTGCACAGCGATACATCCATATTCTCTTTCAGTTCGCCGCGATGTACGCGTCCTACTGCAATTCGTCCCACATATTTGGAGTAATCGAGTGAAGTGATCAACATCTGTGGCGAGCCTTCCAGCACTTCGGGTGCAGGTATATATTTTACAATGGCATCCAGCAATGGAGTTATATCCTCTGTAGGTTTAGTCCAGTCTTCCGACATCCAGCCTTGCTTAGCCGAGCCGTATATGGTAGGGAAATCGAGTTGTTCTTCCGTAGCATCTAGGCTGAACATCAGGTCGAAAACCATTTCGTGCACCTCGTCAGGACGACAGTTGGGCTTGTCCACTTTGTTGATAACAACAATCGGTTTCAGTCCCATTTGTATAGCTTTTTGCAGTACGAATCGTGTTTGAGGCATTGGCCCTTCAAAAGCATCTACCAGCAACAGGCATCCGTCTGCCATGTTCAGCACACGTTCTACTTCTCCTCCGAAGTCGGCGTGTCCGGGAGTATCTATAATGTTTATCTTGGTTCCTTTGTAGTTGATAGAAACATTCTTGGAAAGAATGGTGATCCCGCGTTCGCGTTCCAGATCGTTATTGTCGAGAATAAGTTCTCCTGTTGATTGGTTGTCTCTGAATAGTTGCCCGGCGAGCAACATTTTGTCTACTATAGTTGTTTTGCCATGATCGACGTGCGCTATAATCGCAATATTTCTGATATTTTGCATATAAATGATTTGAGGGTGCAAAGGTACGACTTTTTATTATAATGATGTCGTATAATGAGTTTTAAATGTTTTGCAGATGTGAGAAAATGTTATAAGCTTTTCTGCTGGTATCTATAAGCAATAAGCCCTGAACTGTCGAACAGTTCAGGGCTTATGCTGTAATTGTTTCTCGTATTTTATCCCATATATCCTCTGACGATTCCGCGAGGAGACTCTTTTACGAAGTCTACGATCAGTCTCATCTCAGGTGTTTCTTCAAATTCTTTTTCTATTTTGTTTATAGCATCTGTGAAATTGAATCCTGCCTGATATATGGTGCGGTATATTTCCTGTATTTCGTTGATCTTCTCATTCGCATAACCGCTTCTTCTCAAGCCTACCAGATTTACTCCCGAATAGCAAACAGGCTCGCGCCCGGCAATGATGTATGGAGGTATGTCTTTGCCCAAACGGGTCCCACCCTGTATCATCACATGGGCTCCGATACGGGTAAACTGGTGAACAAGCGTTCCTCCGCTAAGGATAGCATGATGGTCTACTTCTACTTCTCCTGCTAATTGTGTAGCATTGCCAAGTATCACGAAATCGTTAAGCACGCAGTCGTGTGCAACGTGGCTATATGCCATAAGGAGACAGTTGCTGCCGACAGTCGTATGTCCTTTCGAAGCAGTACCTCTGTTTATGGTTACACATTCGCGTATTGTAGTGTTATTTCCTACAATAGCCAGGCTGTCTTCTCCTTTAAATTTCAAATCTTGCGGAATACCACCTATAACTGCACCCGGAAATATGCGGCAGTTTTCTCCAATGCGGGCTCCCTCTCTTACATTAGCTCCCGACATAATATATGTGCCATCACCTATCTCTGTATTTTTGTCTACAAATACGAATGGCTCTATCACTACATTTTTACCGACTTTTGCTTCAGGATGTATATATGCCTGATTTGAAATATTCGACATAGTATATAATTTATTTATTCTTAACTATTTGTGCCGTAAATTCAGCCTCAGAAACAAGTTTGTCTCCAATGAAAGCGTATCCTTTCATGTTGGCAATGCCTCTTCTTATTTCAGACATCATATTCAATCTGAATATCAGAGTGTCTCCGGGTACGGCTTTATTGCGGAATTTTACATTGTCTATTTTCAGGAAATAGGTTGAATATCTTTCGGGTTCCTCTACTTGTGATAAGACAAGCAGGCCGCCGATTTGTGCCATGGCTTCTATTTGCAGTACACCCGGCATCACAGGCTCCTGAGGGAAGTGTCCTTGAAAGAACAATTCGTTTACACTGAGGTTTTTTATACCGACAATGTGTTTCTGTCCTATCTCTATGATTTTATCTACCATCAGGAATGGATATCTGTGTGGCAGAAGTTCTTTAATTTTGTTGATATCGAAAACCGCTTCTTTATTTGGATCGTAGAAAGGAGGTTGCACCTCGCTCATCTTGATCTGCTTCCGTACCAGACGTGCAAGTTTGTTGTTTATCTTATGTCCCGGGCGTGTGGCAATAATGCGCCCTTTGATAGGCTTGCCTATAAGTGCCATGTCTCCGATAATATCCAGAAGTTTGTGGCGCGCAGGCTCGTTCGGATACAGTATCTGTTTGTTGTTGAGGTATCCGAGCTCTGTCGCGTCTTTGTGCGGAACGCCAAGCAGATCGGCCAGACTATCTAGTTCGGGCTGCGATATCTGACGTTCATAGATAACGATCGCATTATCCAGATCGCCTCCTTTTATAAGTCCGGCATCACGCAGCTTCTGTATTTCGCGTACGAAGACAAAAGTCCGACAGTTTGCGATATTTTTTTCAAAATCGGCAAGATGTTCCAGTGTTGCCGATTGATTTGGGATATATTTGGATTCAAATTCTATAAAAGAGTTGATACAAAAACGGTCATCAGGCAGGAGTGTTAATTTTGAGCCTGTTTCTTCATCAGTCACTTCCATTTTGTGGCGCACAATGAAGTAGTCTCTGTCTTCGGCCTGTTCCTGTATGCCTACTTTGTTTATGGCATCTACATATTGTGCAGAGCTTCCGTCCAATATGGGAAATTCAGGAGCATTTACCTCTATGAGGCAATTGTCTACTCTCATTGCATACAAGGCAGCCATACCATGTTCTATGGTACTTACCTGTACATTGTCTTTGATGAGCACTGTTCCCCGTTGAGTATTTCCAACATTTTCAGCTATCGCCTCTATAACAGGTTCACCTTCAAGGTCTATTCTCTTTATTTTGTATCCGAAATTGTCCGGAGCCGGATTAAATGTTATTGTAATTGGTAGTCCTGTATGCAGACCTTTTCCTTGTAGTGTGAAACTGTCTTTTAGCGTATGTTGTTTGCTCATTATAATTTTGAGTATATGGTTCTTATTTGTTTAGGTTTGACTTTAATGTTTCTATTTCTTTTTCCAGTTGTGCCAGTTTGCGGTACATTTCCGGTAATTTGGGAAATACAACGCTCGATCTGAAAAAATCTTTTACCGGTATAGCCGGAGAGCCTAGTATTTTAGAGTCAGGTTTTATATTGCTGATTATGCCGGATTGTGCTCCGATATTGGCATTGTCTCCAATGGTAATGTGTCCGCCCAAACCGACTTGCCCACCCATCATACAATTTTTTCCAACTTTGGTAGATCCTGAGATACCTACTTGTGCCGCCATAACGGTATTCTCCCCCACCTCTACATTGTGAGCTATCTGGATAAGGTTGTCTAGCTTCACTCCTTTGCGGATAATGGTAGCATCCATCACAGCGCGGTCTATCGTTGTATTTGCTCCTATTTCGACATCATCTTCTAAGATAACGATACCTGTCTGTGGTATTTTCTTGTAAACACCATTTTCGGGAGCAAACCCGAATCCGTCACTGCCGATAACGGCTCCGGAGTGAATGATGCAATTGCTACCGATAATACAGCCGGCATAAATAGTTACACCCGGATAAATAATTGTATTCTCCCCGATGGTAACATTGTCGCCAATATATGATTGAGGATATACTTTAGTATTGTTTCCGATCTTAACATTATCGGATATATATGAAAGGGCGCCGATATATGTGTTTTCGCCTATAGTAGCACTTGGCGAAACACAAGACATGGCTTCGATTCCTTTTTTCTGGGGTTTCAACTTCTCTACCATATCCAACAGGATAGCCAGAGCTGCATATGCGTTCTCGCAGCGTATAAGTGTGGCTTTTATCGGCTGTTCGGCCTTAAAGTCGTTATTCACTAATACGATGCTGGCATTAGTCGTATATATATAATGGGTATACTTAGGGTTAGCCAGAAAAGTAAGAGTACCCGGCTTTCCTTCTTCTATTTTAGAAAAGTTGTGCACCACAACAGAAGTATCCCCTTCGATTGTACCGTTTAATACAGTAGCAATTTGCTCTGCGGTGAAGGATATTTGCATAAAAAAATATTCAAAACTAATCAGCGTCTCTTTCAGAGATGCGAAATAAACAATAATTTTCCAAATATATGACTTTTATACCTAAAAAAACAGTTCAGGAAGGTGAAATATTATTTATATTACTCAATTCTTCCATAAAAAGATATGGGTTGACGGGTGTTGTCACGCACCGTCAGAGTGGCATATCCGGTATTACCGATATCTAGTGTGAGTTGTACATTTCTGCGGTCGTCTTTGATGCCTATAGTCGTGTACCACTGTCCTTTACCATTGTCTTTTGTTTCATAACTGAAGTTAGTGCTCACGAATTTTATGCCACCTTCATCAGTCGGGTAAGGAGCTGTATATGCCCTGCCAAAATATGGCAGGTAAGCTGAAATTGTATCTTTAGTTACCTTCAATTCGTAAGACGAGGTAATGTTTATCGCTCTGCCTCCCATTGGATGGGCTGTCTGAGGTACAAATGTGTATCTGGACGATTCTACCTGTTCGGCTATTTTGGCCATAGTTTCCGCTTTGGTTAGGCTGTCTCCTGATTTGCAACTGAAGAAAAATGCAACTATCAGTGTAGCTGTAATTAGTGTTTTCATCATTATGTCCTCCTATGGTTTTAGTTTACAATTCCGGTTCCGTATTTTTTTTCTCCGTATGTGGAGATCGAATTTCTAAGTCCTCTGCTGGTTATATACGATCAATTGGCGTTCTCTTATAGTCCGTTCTATCTGTTAACGCGTTTTTGTGTTAAAACGTATAAATCCCTTGAAATGTTTTGTTTATAAAGATAAAAAAGGTAAAAAACAGATGGCAAGATAAAAAATAATTGAGAAATAGAAGAAGATAACAGTCACTTTTCTTTCAGCCAGAGCAAAGAAATGAGATAGAAGGGCAATTCCCGTAGTGATAGCTATAAAAAGGTCGGTTTGTATATCTACATTGAAAAACAGATAGAATAGCATAGAGAAAATGACTATAAGGCCTAGCATGGAAAGGTATGCACGTATCTTTATCTTATCCTTATGGCGGTTGATGTAGTCGTCGCTCAATATAATGGATAACAGGATAACCGAGAAGCCTAGAATAATCCAGTGCCCGATATTGAATCCCAGAAAAGTGAAATTGCTCAGATCGGATAGCCCTATCGAAACAAAGGGGGCTAGAAACCCTTCCAGATTGCTGGAGAACAGATAAAAAGAAAATGCCGGAAAATAAATTATGAATATAGCCAGAAGCGATACCAGAAAAGACTTAAAATTGAAGCATCGCATTATGCCAAGCGAGATCCAGATGATAGGCATATATGCCAGTAGTACTGGCGAAAAAAGGCTGCCTAGTGCAATCATAAAGCTAACCTTGAAGGTCGGGATCTGCTTTATTTCGCTGTTGTAAGACGCAAATAGGATGAAAATGATAAATAAGAAAAAGATGGAACTGATAAATCCCGGAGATATTACTACGAAGGAGGGGTGACAACTGAATAGTAATATAAGGAAAGCAGAGGGCAACCATGTGCGCCTTCTGATGAAAACATGTTGGGTATTGATGTTTTCTGCTAATAATGCCAGTCCTGCTGTGAATACACTGTTTGCCAAAAGTGATACCAACGGATTGCTGAACAATAATGACAGTGGTTTCCACAGGTATCCGTTCGATACGACTTCTACCGAGAGATCGAAGTTCAGATAGTAGATCACCCGCATTAATATTGCAAAAGCAATAGAATAGAAAAGTATAGCTTTTCCTTCTGCAATATATTTCTTATATGATTTTGGTATTGCTGCCATTTATTTCAGATCGAATCCGATATCCTTTCTATAATACTTTTTATCAAATGATACCTTTTCCGCATTTCTGAAAGATGTAGCAAGGGCTTCATCCTTAGTCTGTCCGTAAGAACTCACCGCAATGACGCGTCCGCCGTTTGTCAGCACTTTGCCATCCGCCAGTTTTGTGCCGGCATGGAAAAGTATGCTGTCCGTAACCGATTCCAGCCCTAATATTTCTTTGTTTTTCTCATAATCGCCCGGATAGCCGCCCGAAACAAGCATGACGGTTACGGCGTATCTTTCGTCTATTTCCAAAGACTTACTACCGAGTGTGTTTGTAGCGACACCTTCGAGTAATGAGACAAAGTCGGATTTGATACGCAGCATTACAGCTTCCGTTTCGGGATCACCCATGCGCACATTGTATTCGATGACCATAGGTTCGCCGTTTACCTCTATCAGTCCGAGAAAGATGAATCCTTTATATACTATATTGTCTTTTTTCAGCCCTTCTACAGTAGGGATTACAATACGATCTTCGACTTTTTTCATAAAAGTCTGGTCTGCAAATGAGACAGGCGATACTGCGCCCATGCCACCGGTATTCAGCCCGGTATCACCTTCGCCTATGCGCTTGTAATCTTTGGTTACGGGAAGTATTTTATAAGAGTCGCCGTCAGTCAGTACAAATACAGAACATTCTATTCCTGAAAGAAATTCTTCTATAACGACTGTTTTGCTGGCATCGCCAAACATTCCGCCGAGCATTTCTTTCAGCTCTTTTTTAGCTTCGCTCAGACTATTGAGTATAAGCACTCCTTTTCCGGCAGCCAGCCCATCGGCTTTCAGCACATAGGGTGCTTTCAGTTCTTCCAAAAAATCGTAAGCTTCAGCTAACTGATCCAGTGTAAAGCTTTTGTAGCGAGCAGTAGGGATATTGTGACGCATCATAAATTGCTTGCCAAAGTCTTTACTGCCTTCCAGTTTAGCCCCTTCCTGCGATGGGCCTATAACAGGTATGTTTTTTATTTCCGGATCATTTATAAAATAATCGTAAATACCTCTTACCAATGGTTCTTCGGGACCTACCACCACTATGCCAATATTGTTTTCTGTCACAAATCGCTTTATGGCAGGAAAATCAGTACCGGATATTTCTACATTCTTGGCTATCTGATGTGTTCCCGCATTTCCCGGTGCTACATACAGGTTTTCTACATTCCGGCTTTGTTTTATTTTCCAGGCGAGTGCATTCTCGCGGCCTCCGCTACCTAACAGTAAGATGTTCATAAACTTGTATTTTTTTCTTTGAGGGACAAAGATACATGATTATTTTTCTTATACGGAAACCATTGCTTGTATTTTCCAGTGCAGATGTATGAAAATGGAAAAGGTTTATCAATAGAATATCAATGTGGCAATTCGGTAATGTGTCGATATGCCAATGAAAGCGGTCTTTGAAAATGTGAACAGGCAAAAAAGTAATGAAAGAGCAAAACAGTGTAAATCCATTACTTTTGTTACATTTTAGTTAAAATCTGTGCCGGCAGAGGATGAGGAAGGTGAAAAGTAATGAAAGATCAAAACAATACAAATCCGTTACTTTCGTTACATTTTAGTTAAAATTTAATTCATGTCTGCAAGTGCCGGATTTCACTTTATTGACTTTGCTTGCAGAATAATAGCAATTCTTGTTGTAATTTTGTGCTGAAAAAAGAAAAGGTTGATGAGCGAAATAAATGGGATATTCGATCGTGCAGAACGCCTGCTGGGCGAAGAGGCGATGGTGCATATCGGTAAGGTGCGTATTATATTGTTCGGAGTGGGAGGTGTAGGCAGTTGGTGTGCCGAAGGGCTTATCCGTATGGGGGTAAGGCAACTAACCATTGTAGATGCCGATCGTGTATGCGAGACGAATATTAACCGCCAGTTGATGGCTACGACCAAGACAATCGGCGAGCTGAAAGTAGAAGCACTCAAATCCAGATTATTGGATATAAACCCCGAAGCAGATATAACCGCTATAGCCGGAGTGTATAATGAAGATACGTCAGCGTCCTTTCAGCTCGATACTTACGATTATATCATTGATGCCATCGACAGCCTCAAATATAAAGTACACCTTATTCGTACTGCCGCGCGCACGAAGGCGAAGCTATATTCGTCTATGGGTGCTGCCCTCAAGATGGATCCTACACGTATAAAGGTTGCTGAGTTCTGGAAGGTAAAGGGTTGCCCGCTGGCAGCTGCACTTCGCCGCAAGATGAAAGAAGGAGAAAGGCCTGCAAAGAAGTTCCTGTGTGTATATAGTGATGAATTGTTGGAAAACAAGGGATCGGTATATGAAACGGACGAATCGAAAAAGTCGGCTCTGCTGAAAGAAGAAAACCCAAGTAAGAAAGCTCAGATAAACGGAACGCTGGTGCATATAACGGCAATTTTCGGGTTCACACTAGCCGGATTGGTGGTGCAGGATATTTGTAAAGAATAGAACCAGAACGTTATGCCATTTACCTTTTCACATCCTATAGCTGTACTACCTTTAGCTTATCTGCCTAAGAGGTGGGTTTCGCTGACCGGACTGATTATAGGCAGTGTTATACCCGATTTTGAATATTTTCTCAGGATGCGGATGCAGAGCGATTATAGTCACACTCTGGGAGGTGTATTCTGGCTCGATTTACCATTGGCTGTCGTTTTGGCTTTTACCTTTCATAATATTGTGAGGGATGCACTATTTGATAATCTTCCCGGTTTTCTGCAAACACGTTTTGCCGGTTACAAGCAATTCGATTGGAACAGCTATTTTAAAAAGAACTGGATTGTCGTAGTTATATCGGTGCTGATCGGTATTTTCTCTCATTTGCTATGGGATAGCTTTACACACGAGACAGGTTGGTTTGTGGAAAGATACGGATGGTTCGGGGAGATAGTGGGCATAGGCGGATTGCAATTACCTGTATTTAAGATATTACAGTATTCCAGTACGGTATTGGGCGGATTGGCGCTTTTGCTGGTAGTCTGGAAGATGCCTGCCGGTAATATTCCCACTGTTAAGGTGAATATCCGTTATTGGATAGTATTTGTTGCTATTGTGGCTCTTATTCTTCTTGTCAGACTGCTGACCGGACTTAATTATAAACTTTACGGGCATGTTATTGTTAATTTTATATCGGCATTACTGATGGCATTAATATTAACACCTTTATTAATAAAAAAATGCAAAGTCTGAAAACCCGCTTTATTTTCACATCTTTGTATTAACAAATTACAACAAACAGCATTATTATGGATGAATTAGATTTAAACTACGGTATATCGAAAGGACAGAAAATTACGAACCTTATATTCTCTCTTTATTTTGCCATATTCGGCTTGTATATCCTTATTACACAAACAGCGATTAGCAATTATGGCCTTTTGTTTTTTGCAGGGGCTATCTGTTTTGTTTTTGCGGCCATCATGATGCTGTTGAATACATTATGGCTTCCTGCCTCAATACTGAAAATAAATAAGGAAGTGGTAGAAGCGCATCTGCCAAAACAGAAGACAATCACTATAGAGTGGGTGAGTGTCAGCAGTGTAAATATCGGTCCCGGTTATCTGGTATTCTTGGTCAATGGTGGGCAAAAACAACGCAAGATAGAATTGGCGGAACTGAAATATAGCGATGTGATGACGGTAAAGAGTAAAGTGATAGAGCTTTGTGAGCATAAAAATATTTCTTATCACAACGATTGATATAAGAGGTACTTTAAGGCTTTAGCCCGAACGATATCGGCTAAAGTCATTCTGTGAAAATTGAAGCTTCTGCTTGTCTGTCTGATTTAGTGTTGCCAGTGCTGAAAGCTGTCATAGAGCAGCTTTTTTGTTTACAGGAAAAAATGTAGCTTTGTATCATTGTTAATTCATGAATCATGTAACCTCAAAAATAACGAACACGTGAAGACGGAAAACGAAGAAAAGGTGAGCGGGCTGCCGGAAAATGCCTTCAGAGAATTGAAACCGGGAGAAGAATATAATCCCATCATGTCTCCCAATAAACAGTATAAAGAAGTAACCCCATGGTCTGTAATATGGGGATTGGTTATGGCGGTGCTGTTCAGTGCTGCTGCTGCCTATCTGGGATTGAAGGTAGGACAGGTATTCGAAGCGGCTATTCCCATAGCCATTATTGCAGTAGGACTGTCGAGTGCCACGAAGCGAAAAAATGCGCTTGGCGAGAACGTTATAATCCAATCTATTGGTGCCAGTAGTGGGGTAATCGTTGCAGGGGCTATCTTTACGCTTCCTGCACTGTATATATTACAGGCGAAATACGGAGACCAGATTTCAGTACAGTTTTTTCAGGTATTCCTGAGCTCCTTGTTGGGAGGGATACTCGGTATCTTGTTCCTGATCCCATTCCGTAAATATTTTGTATCCGACATGCACGGAAAATATCCGTTTCCTGAGGCTACAGCCACTACTCAGGTATTGGTTTCCGGCGAAAAAGGAGGCGATCAGGCTAAGCCGTTGATCTTTGCCGGTCTTATCGGAGGATTATACGATTTTGTGATAGCTACATTCGGTGCATGGTCGGAAGTATTCACTTCGCGTGTAATACCGTTTGGTGAAACGCTTGCCAATAAGGCGAAAGTGCTGTTCAGTGTAAATGTGGGAGCAGCAGTTCTCGGACTTGGTTATATAGTCGGATTAAAGTATGCGGCTATTATCTGTGCCGGTTCGGCTCTGGTATGGTTTGTACTGGTGCCTCTGTTCCCGTTCTTGGGAGATACTTTGTTGCAGCAGATCAATCCTGCTCCTTATATCGATGGTGGCGATTTGGTTGGAGGCATAGCTGCGGCTTCGCCAGAGGTTATTTTTGCTACAATGGCACGCCATATCGGTATCGGCGGTATTGCAATGGCCGGTATTCTGGGTATCATCAAATCGTGGCCGATCATTAAAAGTGCAGTTGGCCTTGCGGCAAAAGAAATGAAAGGTGGTAAAAAAGAAAACACCGACGCAGTAAAACGTACACAGCGCGATATATCTATGAAGATAATATCTATCGGTGTTATTCTGGCTATATTGGCTACTTTTATATTCTTCTATCTGGGTATAATGCACAACCTGTTTTATGCTATTGTGGCTATACTGGTTGTAGGTATCATTACCTTCCTCTTTACGACCGTAGCCGCAAATGCTATTGCGATTGTAGGAACGAATCCGGTTTCGGGTATGACGCTGATGACATTGATTCTGGCTTCCGTTATCATGGTAGCAGTCGGGTTGAATGGTACAGGAGGCATGGTTGCTGCCCTTATTATGGGAGGTGTCGTATGTACGGCGTTGTCTATGGCGGGCGGATTCATTACCGACCTAAAAATCGGTTATTGGTTGGGAACTACTCCGGCTAAACAACAAACTTGGAAATTCTTAGGAACTCTTGTCTCGGCAGCAACTGTCGGGGGAGTGATGATTATATTGAACGAGACGTATGGTTTCACAGGGGAAGGTGCGCTGGTAGCGCCGCAGGCAAATGCGATGGCTGCTGTTATCGACCCGCTGATGTCCGGTACGGGTGCTCCTTGGATATTGTACGGAATAGGTGCAGCGATTGCTTTGATCCTTAACTTCATGAAAGTGCCGTCTCTGGCATTCGCTCTGGGTATGTTTATCCCGCTTCACCTGAATGTGCCGTTGCTGATAGGTGGCGCCGTAAATTGGTATGTAGGCAGCCGCAGTAAAGACACAGAACTGAATAATGCACGTGTGGAAAAAGGAACATTGATCGCATCAGGGTTTATTGCCGGTGGTGCATTGATGGGGGTTGTAAGTGCCATCATTAAGTTTGCCGGAGTCGATCTGGTAAATAAGGAATGGCTCGAAAGCAACATGTCTCAGATATTGGCTTTGTTTATGTATGCTGCTATTATCGTTTATTTCGGATATGCGGCAATGAAGCAAAGAAAGATTAAATAGGATAACAATCAGAATATGACAAGGCGGGTATCTTTCGGGATATCCGCTTTCTGTATAAATAAAACGGAGTTGCTCTATAACTTACAGCAACTCCGTTTTCAGAACAATCTATACCAATTTACCAATGAATATGTATTATTTAAAAGAATCAATTATCAGAAGTAGCGTACATGCCTATAGCTACACCTGTAAACCCTCCTGCACTTTGTGTGCTGAGGTTTTTAGCATCGGCTTCGGTTGTTATGCCGATCCATGAAGCTCCATTGTCGAAGGATGCACTGAAACTATACTTGTCATTTTCGCCTCTCACTTTCAGCCATACCGGAGTCTTCTCATATTGAGCCGGAATAATATAATTGCCGATATTTTCTATTGTGCCTCCATCATTCCGCTTTACCATGAGAGCCATTGTATTATTGATATTTGTCTTTCCAAAGACGAAATTATATCGTTCGTTCTGATAACAAACCAGTCCGGCCAGTCCTTTCTCGTTATCAGGGTTAAAGACAAGCTCTGTTACAGTTTCAAAAATGAGATTCTGCTGACGGTAACCGATAAATGCAGGATTCGTCCTTTGGTTGATATTGCGGGAAATGGCATCTATTACCACTGCTCCGTCTTTTATATCCCACCATTTGCCTTGTGGCGTGCGAATGAAAGTCCACTTATAGTCCAGCGTATTCTTCTCGAAATCGTCACACCATACAAAGTTTCCTGTTAGTGTATTTTGAATTGGAGACAGACCTTCTTTTTCTACAATGGATGGTACAGTCTTACCATGCTCCAGAATAATCGGAAATCCGTCTTTCCACGTTACCGGCAGCAGAAATGTTTCCCGTCCTGTATTATAATAGTTTCCTATATACGGGCGGCAACCAAGAAATACGGCATACCAGTCTCCTTGGGATGTTTCTATCAGGTCAGCATGTCCCACACTGGTTATTGCATGCGGACGATCTTGGGGTAAGTTGCGTTGTGTAAGGATCGGATTGCCTGCGTATGGCGTATAAGGGCCTTTCACATTATCCGATATAAGTATTACCTCTGAGTGGTTTACGCTTGTTCCCCCTTCGGCAGCCATCAGGTAATATTTGCCATTTATTTTATATATATGCGGACCTTCTATCCATACAGGTTTTGTGCTGCGGTCTACTCCTACGTCAAGTATTACTTTTCGTTCACCAAAAGTCTGGTCGGTATTTACATCATAGTTGTGTATCCATACAGCCCTGTGTCCGTCCCATTCCGGTTCGCCTTCCGGAGCATCATTGTGAACAATGTATGCCTTCCCATCCTCATCGAAGAATAATGAAGGATCTATACCTCCGACTTTAGGCAATATTATAGGTTCAGACCAATTGCCTTCATGCGGGTCTTTTGTTTTCACCACGAAGTTGCCTATGCCATCTACATTGGTAGTGATGAGGTAGAAAGTATCATTGTATTTATTGTATTCTATTGCAGGTGCATATATTCCGCCGCTCAGCCTTAGTCCGTCAGGTAAATTCAATTGAGAGGGACGATTCAGCACAAACCCTATTTGTTCCCAATTTACGAGGTCTTTGCTGTGAAGAATGGGTATTCCCGGATAATATGCGAATGTGGAATGCACCATATAATAGTCATCACCCTTGCGGCAAATACTCGGGTCGGGGTAGAATCCACTGACAATAGGGTTGAAGTATTCTTTGCTGTGGTCTATTTCTTGTTCGAAGACTTTATCCATTCCCCGATATTCGAAATAATTGAAATAAGCCTTTTTCTCATTTCCCGATTCAGTTTGCGCTGCCATATCCGTAAATAATAGGAATAAAGAAAGTAGCACAAAGAATTTGCCTGTATTCTGCATGGTATTTCACTTTTAAGAATTATGTGGCAAATATATGCCTATTGAACTCCTAAAAGAAGAATATTTGTTTCACATACTTTTCTGTATGTAACATCTCGTGTAAAAAGCCGCTAAATTGCTTATTTTTCTTTGGACGGATCGGGTAAATGTGCTGCAACATACTCTTTGGGAGACATGCCATAAAATTCGCGGAATGAGTTGGAAAAATGCGACAGATTTGAGAATCCTGTGGCGTATGCTACTTCCGATATAGTAAGTTTTTTGCCCGAAAGAAGAATCGCAGCCTGTTTGAGGCGAATACCCTTGATGAAGTCGCGTGCCGACTGGCTTGTGAGTTCTTTTAGCTTCCGGTGCATATGTACCCGGCTCATGCCTACATTGGCTGCAAGCATTTCCACGCTCAGATCGGGATTCGAAAGATTCTCACTGATTATCTTCATAATACGCTCCATCAGTATTTCATCCGAAGATTTCAACTCTATTTTTTGTATTTTCTCTTCGGATTGTTGCTGTTTGCCAAATTTATTTATGAGGCGTTCTCTGTTTTCTATCAGATTGGCAATCGTACTTTTCAGCAGTTCGGTGTTGAATGGTTTCGATATATAGGCGTCTGCACCTATGTCCAGCCCTTCTATCTTGTTTTCGGGAGTAGATTTGGCTGTAAGCAGTATGATAGGTATATGATTTATATTGATGTTTTGTTTTACTTTTCGGGAAAGGGTTATTCCGTCCATTTCAGGCATCATCACATCGCTGATAATAAGGTCGGGATTATCTGTTAATGCCAGTTCGAGAGCTTTCTTCCCATTCTCGGTAACTGTAATTCTATATTCAGACGACAATTCGTCTTTTATATATTCCCTGATTTCGTCCTCGTCTTCTACTACCAGTATCTTATATTTTGTGCGGGGTTTTATTTTCTTCTCTTTGTTTTCATCTTCTTTCCTGTTCAGCAATTCAACAGGAATAGACGGAATGGATATAGTGTCCGTTGTCATGTACTCTTCTCCGTTTTCCAGCTCCTGAGCATTCAGATGGTCACTGCCTAAAGGTATGCGGACAATAAAGCGTGTCCCCTGTGTATCTTCTCTGTTTTCGGCTGAAATAGTTCCATGATGCAGCTCGACCAATGACTTAGCAAGGTGGAGTCCTATCCCTGTGCCAAAATTGGAATTGGTGAAGTCGTTACTGATCTGATAGAACCGTTCGAATATCTGGTCTATTCTATCTTTATCTATCCCGATACCGTTGTCGGAAATGACTATTTCGAAATATTTCTTCAATGGACCTCTTGCGCTTTCATCTTGTCCGGTAGACAGGTTTATGGTAATGTGCCCGTTGTCAGGCGTGTATTTGAAGGCATTAGACAGTATGTTCAGTAAAACTTTATCAAAATTATTCAGGTCTATCCACACATTCAGTTTATCGGTCTCGTGTATGAAGTTGAAACTAATATTCTTGCGTTGGGCAAGATATTCGAAAGTCATCATCAGGTCTTCGATAAAGCCTACAAGGTCTGTTTCGCGGGCATGAAGCCTCATTTGCCCTTTGTCCAGCTTTCGTATGTCCATCAGCTGATTGATAAGGCGAAGTATGCGCTGGGCATTGCGGTATATCATTACATAGGTCTTCTGCAACTTCTGATCTTTGTTTTCCGATATCAGCTTCTCCAGCGGATTTATGATCAGTGTCATCGGAGTCCGTATTTCGTGCGAAATATTAATGAAGAATTGTAATTTAGCTTCATTGATCTGTTCCTTGTGTCGCCGTATCATAGCCCTTTGGCGGCGGCGTAAGCGGGCATAAATATAATTTGCAATAGCTAACATGAAGAAAATACTTAGTATTGCATAAACAACGTAAGCCCATATCGACTGATACCATGGAGGAGATATAATGATTTTTACAGTTCTGATATCCGAATAGCTATCGTGATCTTTAGCCCGAAGCTTAAAGGTATAAGTTCCCGGATTCAGGTTCGTGTACGTGACATGATTTGTTCCCTGATAAGAGTTCGTCCAGTCATGGTTAATTTCTTCTATCATATACTGATAGACTATCCGTTCGGGATTAGAGAACTCCAAAGCCGAGAATTCGATACTGAATGTATTGTCGGTATATGCGAGTTTGAATACATCAGCATCTAATACCGATGTAGTGATAATGTCGTCTCCACCCGATTTGTCGCCTGACCTGACAGCATGGTTGAACAGGAAAAAGTTGGTAATAAGGACTTTCAGTTCTTTTTTTACTTCGGTTATATCTTTCGGATAGAAACTGGTAATGCCGTATATGCCACCAAAGTATATTTTACCATTGGCGTCTTTAAACCGTGCTCCGCGTGTAAATTCATTTCCTTGCAGTCCGTCTCCCGCATAGTAGTTTATAAAGCGGTTTTCGGAAATGATGAATTTACTGATTCCAAAATAGGTACTTATCCATATATTATTGCTTTCATTGTCTTCACATATACCGCAAATCACATTGTTGGGTAAACCGTCATTGGTCGTATAGCTTTTTATCGACTGATCCTGTTTATTGAATACATGCAGGCCATTAGATGTTCCGATCCATATTTTCCCTGTCGTATCTTCAAATAAGGTGTAAGCTACGGTTATCGGTAAAATTGTGTTAGTCCTCAGGTAATTAATAAAGGTGTTTTTCTGCGGATTGTAGCAACTGACACCTTTATAGTGAGCAATCCATATCAGTCCGTCTTTATCGAAAAGAATATCGTTGATCCAGTCATTGCTTAGCTCATCTATAGAAAAATCGTCATTCTCGCTCTTACGCGATTCGTAATGTATCATCTTTCTGCTTGTCAGGTTCAGCCTGAAAAGTCCTGAACCATATGTGCCGATCAGCAGGTTTTTTTCATTGTCTTCACTGATGCAATATATCTTCTCATTTCTCAGTTCGGGAATGTATTCACAGCTTCCTGTTCTGCGATTCAGTTTTGCCAGCCCTTTTGTATATGAGCCTATCCACAGATCATTGTTCGAATCTTCATATATACTTAGTATTGTATTCGATACTGATGTTGGTGACGACGATTGCGTATGATGGAATATCCTCTCGCCTTTCTCATTGATGCCATATATGCCGTCGTTGTCTGTCCCTATCCATGTAATGCCTTCTCTGTCTTTGTGGATAGACATGATAGTGCTCGATCCTATCGGGTTGTTCTTTAGTGACTTGAAACCCATGTAGCCGAACCGTTTTTCGGCTCCCGGAATGAATATTATTCCTTTCTGGAATATTCCCAGCCAGAAGTTATTATCCTTATCTTGCAAGATGGAGTGTACTTTCCCTTTTGTAAAATCGAAGGGTGCAGAGTTGATGACATAATCTTCTATTACATGCTTTTCTCTGTTGTATATTTTTAGTCCTGCTCCGTCTGTCCCTATATACAAGAGATCTTCCTTGCTTAGCGAAAGGTCTTTTATTGGCAGTTGAATATTATCTTTGTAGGCAATCCGTTCAAATGTGTTTGTCGCAGCAATGTATCTGTTGAGCCCTCCGGTAAGTGTCCCAACAAAAATATTACCTTCCCTGTCTTCTGTAATGGAAGATATATTGTTGCTGCTTATGCCCGATGTGGCTGTAAAGGATTTCATCCTCCCGGTAGACGGAGTGAAAAGGTTCAACCCGTTGTTCTCCGAACCGATCCATATATTTCCTTTCGAGTCCTGAAATATAAGACTCAGGTAATTACTGTTCAGTGTATTCGACAACTGGGGAGCTATGTGAAATTCATCATCAACTTTTTTTGCAAAGAAAACCCCTTGTCCCGATGTGGCAACCCATATATCACCACTATTCTGAGCTTCTATGATACATGTGACATGTGGGGTTATCAGTTTCCCCTCCTTATACATCTTTATTGTACGGAAAGAGTTTGTAGGCCAGTCGTATTTCATCAATCCGTTCATGCATCCCACCCAGAAGTTATTGCTACTGTCCTCAAATACAGTTCTTACATAGTTATTCTTTAGTGAAGTGGAATCTTCGGGAATATGTTTGTAGATGGTAAACTTCATACCATCAAATTTATTCAGCCCGTTTTCTGTTGCAATCCATATAAAACCTTTTTTATCCTGATACACCTGGTTTATCAGACTATTGGACAGGTCTTCGTCCGGAGAATAAAATTTTCCGATCTGAGCCGATAAATATGAGTTTATGATGAAAAAAAAGAGGCATCCTAAAGTTAACGCCTTTGCGTTTCCATTCTTTGCTATCATAGGTATTAAGATGTTTTAGACGGAAGTGTACTGCAAATATAGGAAAATAATGGGAGATAGCATTGTTTTAACCGTTGATGTTACATAGAGAAAAGAAAATGTAACAATGGAAAAAGCCATGTTACGTCCTGAAAAACATGTGATACATTAAGGGAGGAACTTGAAAATTTAAATTTATAAGTTTGTAATACACAAAATGTGCTGTATAAGCAATATAGGATTCACAACCTACAATCTAAACATTTAAAATATATGAAAACCTGAAAAAATTCCCCAACAAACACACAACGTTAATCTGTAAAAAAAAAATAATCTTTTTTAATAATAGTAAATTAATCTTAATCATGAGAAATGCAAGATTATTGAAGTCTTTTAGGCTTTTATTTTTATTCTTTCTAATACCTACTCTCGCATTTTCACAGAACATATCCATACAGGGTGTGGTGAAAGATGTGACAGGTGAGGGGCTTCCGGGCGTAGCCGTATCGGAAGTCGGAACTTCGAATGGTACACTGACCGATATCGACGGTAATTTTTCGTTGAGGGTTGCTCCTAACGGAAAAATCAAAGTGTCATTTATCAGTTATAAAACACAGGAAATAGATGTGGCAGGAAAAACATCGTTTAATATCATTCTGGAAGAAGATACAAAACTACTCGATGAAGTAGTCGTTGTCGGATACGGACAGATGAAAAGAAGTGACCTGACCGGATCGGTCGTTTCCGTGACAAGCGATGCAGTCAGCAAGAGTGTTCCTACATCTATCGATCAGGTGTTGCAAGGACGTGCTGCCGGAGTGCAGGTGCAACAAAACTCGGGGATGCCGGGCGGTAGTTCATCCATTCGTATTCGTGGGGTCAACTCACTGAATGCTTCCAATGAACCTATCTATGTAATAGATGGTGTTGTAATAGACGGTAATACAGGATCGGGAACCGATAACGCCCTGTCATCTATCAATCCGTCCGATATTGTGTCGATGGATATATTGAAAGATGCGTCGGCTACAGCTATTTACGGATCGCGCGGAGCCAACGGGGTTATCATTATCACAACTAAGCGCGGAACCAAAGGTGATGCAACCATAAGTTACAACGGATATGTAGGTTGGCAGCAAATGCCTAAGAAACTGGACTTGATGAATCTTCGGCAATATGCCGAACATAAGAACGAAAGGTCTGCAATGGGAATAGTAGAATGGGACGACAACTTTGTTCGCCCCGACCTGTTGGGTAAAGGTACTGACTGGCAAGATGAATTATTTTCAAATGCCTTTATGACAAGTCATAACCTGTCGGTAACAGGAGGTAATGAAAAAAGTTCGTATGCCCTTTCGGCCGGATACCTCGATCAGGAGGGTATAGCTGTAGGATCGGGATTCAAGCGTTTGAATCTGAGCGGTAGTTTTGATTCTCAGGTGAAAAAATACCTGAAAATGGGTATCAACTTTGCATTCAGCAACTCTGATCAGGAAATAACTGTATCTGATCAATCACTGATCAAAATCGCAATGAAACAAACACCGAATGTGGCAGTAAGAAATGCAGAAGGTAATTTTGACGGACCCGATACAGATGAATATGTACAAAATAACCCTATCGGATTGGCTATGATAAAAGAGAATAGCAACGAGAAGATGGGTATAAGGGCTAATACTTATGCAGAGGCTACTATCATAGAGGGGCTGACTTATAAAACAGAACTTTCATTCGATTACGGTGTAACCAATACATATAGATTCGACCCATCTTACCAGTTCGGTGCAATAACTAATGAGGTAAGAGAAGGTACGCAAACCAAATCGTACAATAAATTCTGGACATGGAGGAATATTGCTACATATAACCGCACCTTCGGAATACATAATGTTAATGCTATGTTAGGCCAGGAAATGCAAAAGTCATCATGGGAATACCTGTCAGGTTATCGTAGCGGTTATCTTACTAATAATGCTACCGATCTGGATGCAGGGGATGCCACAACAGCCAAAAATAACGGAAGCAGTGGAGCCAGTTCCCTTCTTTCTTATTTCGGACGTGTGTTTTATTCTTTCGATAATAAATATTTACTGACAGCAACTCTTCGTCGCGATGGATCATCCAAATTCCATCCGGATAACCGTTGGGGATGGTTTCCTTCAGCTGCGCTTGCGTGGAGAGTTACCGGAGAAGAATTCCTGAAAGATCATAATGTAATTGACAACCTGAAACTTCGTTTCGGATGGGGTGCTGTAGGTAACCAAAATGTATCAAACTATGCCTATATGGCCACCTATTCATCTGTAGCCACAAATTGGGGTACAGGACTATTGGCAAGTAACACGCCTAATCCCGATCTTAAATGGGAAACTACATACTCCAGCAATCTGGGGCTCGACTTGAATCTGTTTAACAACCGGATAGAATTTATTGCCGATGTTTATTATAAAAAAACAAAGAATCTTTTATTGATATTGCCTTTACCTTCTTATGTGGGCACATCGGGGCAGGGGTCTGCTACTCCGCCTTGGGCTAATATCGGCTCTCTTGAAAACAAAGGCCTTGAATTAACATTGAATACGGTAAATATAGATAAGAGAGATTTCCAGTGGCGATCCAATCTGGTATTCTCTATGAACCGGAATAAAGTACGTTCACTAGATACTTCAACAAGTATAATAAACACAACGATTCAGGAAGGTTCGGAAACAACGGTTGTAACCCGTACGGCTGTAGGAGAACCTATCGGTCAATTCTACGGATACAAAGTTATCGGACGATTCGAAAAAGCTACCGACTTTTATTACAAAGATGCCGATGGCAATATAAAGGCTACAGCCCTGCCTAAAGGTATGGAGATTGGAGAAAACGGTATGTGGATTGGAGACTATATATTCGAGGATGTAAACAAAGACGGAATTATTGACGAAGAAGACCGTACGTATATAGGAAATCCTGAACCTAAATTCACATTCGGTATCGGGAATACATTTACATACAAAGGCTTTGATCTGACTATCTTCTTGTCGGGGTCTTACGGAAACGATGTAGTGAACTATCAGAGACGATTCCTTGAAAACCCACGTGAAAACACCAACCTGCTCGTAGAAGCACGCGATTATGCACATCTGTCGCTGATAGACCCTAACGGACCTAACGACTACCGTAATGTGTATATATCCAGTGGTGCGGCAGATATGCCACGTATAGCAGCTTCTTCGGGAGCATCGACATCTAACTACCGCTTTAGTGATAAGTTTGTTGAAGACGGGTCTTTCCTGAGAATACAAAATATATCGCTTGGTTACAATTTACCTCGCAAAGTGATAAGCAAAATGGGACTTCAGAATCTGAAAGTGTATATGAACCTTCAAAATGTACATACATTTACCAAATATTCGGGATACGATCCTGAAGTAGGTTCATCAAATCAGAGTGTAGGTTTAACCGGTATCGACAATGCACGATATCCGTCACCGCGAATCTATACATTCGGTATGAACGTTACATTTTAAATAAAAGACAACATGAAAACAAAGAAATTAATATACACATTAGCTGTCTCATGCTCTCTGTTATTGACAGGCTGTAGTGATTTTCTCGATATTACACCTAACGACCGTATTACAGGAGATAACTTTTATCAGTCGGAGAGTGATTTTCAGGCAGCAACAGCACCACTATACAATAAAGTGTGGTTCGACTTCAATGATAAGTTCTATTATGGATTGGGTGACGGTCGTGCCGGAAACCTCTATGCTCCATATTCCGATTATATCTATCCGTTTACCGACCTTACCGAAACAGGGCTTACCGGTCCGCTGGTATCGGCATGGCAGTCTTATTACAATGTCGTACAACAGGCGAATAGGGTGATCATCGGTATTAGTGGCAGTGCTTTAGATGAATCGGTAAAACGTCCATACATAGGAGAGGCCCGTTTCATGCGCGGTATGGCATATTGGTATCTGACCTCATTATGGGGAAATGTTATCTTAAATGAGAATCCGGATGAGCTGGTTGCTAATCCTATTGTGAATACAACTACACAGGAAGATGTCTATGAGTTCGTTATGCGTGACTTTGAATATGCGGCTAAATATCTTCCTGCAACAGCTTCTCAAAAAGGCAGATTGACAAAATATGCTGCTTATGGCATGTTGTCACGTGTCTATCTTGCATATTCCGGATTAAGCAATAATCCTAACAGTGGGACACGTAATACTCAGTACCTCGAATATGCAAAGAAAGCAGCTGAAGTTGTTATCGAAAGTAAGGTTTACAGCCTGATGGCCAATTACGCCGATATATTTACCATAGAAAATAATAACAATCAGGAGTCGATGTTTGCACTTCAATGGGTGCCTAACGGCGACTATGGTGTAACCAATACCCAGCAAGCTTATTTTGCCTGTGATTCTGAAATCACCGGAGATGATGCGGCTTGGGGATACTGGACAAGAGCAAGCTATGATGTACTGAAGGAATATGAAAAAACTGATCTTCGCCGCAAAGCTACATGGATGGGATACGGGGATTTATATCCTGAAATAAATAAAGCTAATGGTGGTTATCTGTATGAAAAAACCGAACAGGCATGTAATGTCAAAAAAGGAGTTGTAGGTTCTACTAAAGATAATGCTTCTATTTCGCGTATGAATTCAGCTCTGAATACAAATATGTTGCGTCTGGCAGAAGTCTACCTGAATTACGCAGAAGCAGTATTGGGCAATGGTGCCAGTACTACCGATGCAACAGCACTGGAATATTTTAACGCCTTGCGCACTCGCGCCGGAGTTTCTCCGAAGACAAGTATCAGCTATGAAGATTTACGTCACGAACGCCGTGTGGAATTCTGTATCGAAGGTCTTTATTGGTACGATCTGGTAGCCCGTGCATACTACAAACAACAGGAAGTGATCAATTACATTATTTCTCAGGATCGTGGGACAATCACACCATTTCTGTACGATGCAGCTACTAATACTGCAAGTATAGACGATAGCCGGGATCCTACCACTCGTGCAATAGGAAGTATTGATGCCAGTATTTTTCTGTTGCCTTACCCTGAGTCTGAAGTTGTACAAAATCCTCTACTGAAAGAAGCACCGGTTTCTTACGAATTTACAGAAGAGAGAATTACCGATTTATTCTAAAAATTAAATTTATACGACAATGAAAAATATACGTTCTATAAAGAATTTTTGGGCAATGAACTTTCTCTTAGGTTTGCTGATTATCGCAGTCGGGTTTACTTCCTGTAGCGATGATGACGATAGCAACGGAAGTGCGCCTATTACAATAAGTAAAGTGTTTCTGGAAGATGCGGATTCGTCCGTTCCCGACAGAGAGGTCAGTTTTGCCCGCTTAGGCCAGCTGATTCGTATCGAAGGTTCGGGTTTCAGCGGATTACGTAAAGTATATATTAACGGATATTCTACCTACTTCAATCCGGTATTAGTCTCTGACAATTCAATGATACTCAGAATTTCGTCTGAGACACCGACTACAGATGCAGACGCTGAGCTGAGAAATACGATCCGTTTTGTAAAAGATGCGGCTGAAACAACTTATGATTTTGAGATCAGAGCAGCCGCTCCGAGCATTACAAGTATCTCCAATACACTACCTGCCGAAGGTGAATATATCATGCTTTCCGGCTCGGGGCTTACCGAAATAGAGAGAATTGTATTTCCGGGTGGTGTTGTTGTCACAAGTGACATTACATCCGATGAAGACGGTGAATTCTGTATAGTGAAAATGCCTGTGGGTGTATCTGAAGAGGGCGGTTCCATTATGGTTGAAGGTTCTAACGGTGGAGCATACTCTCCGGCATACTTCAATTTCAAAAAAGGAGTCATTCTTGATTTCGATGGAAACGGAACTCAGGGACATTGGGGGGCAGCAACTAATGCGGGGATGATTACTCCGGACGATCTGCTTTCAGCTGCTATAGGTGAAGGAAGTGTGTCGAAAGGAAATTATGTGCCACATCGTCCTGCAAGAATAGATACTATCTATGCAGCTAAAAACCGTAACACAGAGGTGTGGACTGCCGGTAATGGTGTAGACAACTGGCGCGGACAGTTGACTCCGTATATTCCTGCCAGTACAGCTGTTGATAAAGTAGGATTTCAGTTCGATATTTATGTGCCGGACGCATGGTCGGGAACAGGCTTTTTGAAACTTTGCTTGATAAACAATTTCAATGGAGGAGAATGGACGGGCGCAACTTACAACTATGTGCCATGGATCGTAGACGGGAAAGTTGTACCTTTCCAGACAACAGGATGGACTACAGTTACTATTCCTTTCAGCAAGTTCTATAAATTCTCGGATGGTACTTTCACATTCGAAGATGTACTTGCCGAACGCGAGAATGCCAGCTATGCTAACTTCGGAATGTATTTCGAGAACTCAAATATTGTATTGAGCAATGTTACCGGAAACAGTGGAGATAGCGAGACAGAACTCGTATCTTCTAAAACTACTATAAGAGTATATACTGATAACTGGCGTGTTGTTTCTCTTGAGAAGCCAACATACAGCGATTTTGAAGATTAATGAATTTTTTTATGAAAAAGATTATGAAATACAAATATATAATACCGATTATCGCATTGGCAGGAATGAGTCTGATAGCATGCGATGATACCAAGATGGAGTGGTATAAAGACCCTTCACATGGAGATGTGACCGAATCTGAGTTGCCTCTACAATTAGCTGAGAAAATTTCCCGTTACGCTCCTTTGAAAGATTATGCTACCGATTTTATATTAGGTGTCGGCATGGGAGCCGATTTATATCTTAGCGATGAGACTTACAGAAATATAGTTGAACAGAATTTCGTTGAAGTAACCACTGGAAATGCAATGAAACATCGCTGGATGGTAAAATCGGACGGAACATTGGACTTCACTAATATCGATAATTTGATACCTCGTCTGCAAGCCGCAGGTTTGGGATTATACGGGCACACACTGGTTTGGCATTCCAACCAGAATGCAAGTTATCTGAATGGATTGATTGCACCGGTTGTAATACCTGCTCCTGCCGGTAGTAACCTGCTGGATCTTACAGGATTGAAAGACAAAAGTTTGGCGAGTGGATGGAATCCGCAGAATAAGGGAGCAGGTATTTCCGTTGTCGATGGTAAAGGTTTGTCCTCTACGTCTCAGGCTGTGGAGATGATTGCAAGTTCAAGTTCGTCTCAGGCGTATAATTTACAATTGATATCACCGGATATAGCAGCAGTTTCAGGACATACTTATGAAATATCATTCTATATTCGTTCCGACCAACCCGGAAAAGGGCGAGTATCTTTCAGTGGACTTGAAAATAATTATCCATATAAGGATTGGTATAATACAGGAGGATCGTGGACTGAATCTTTCGAAACGACAAGTGAGTGGAAGCAGGTACTATTTACCGTAAATGACTTTAGTGCTGCAACCTTTAAGATGCAGTTCGATTTTGGATACCTACCGGATGTGACTTACTATATAGATGTAGATAATATCTGGGTGAGAGACCTGGATGCAGAACCTACTGTTGTCAATCTGCTTACAAATGGTACATTCGATAGTAATATAGAAGGATGGAGCCGCTATAACGGTGCTGCCGATTGTATGTCACAGGCTACTGGTACAGAAGCCTATCAGGGAGGCGGTTCTTTGAAAATTCAGAATGCTGCAGATGGAAATGAATGGGATACTCAAATCCATGCTGATTTTACAACGGCATGGGAGCTAAATAAAAAATATAAAGTTTCATTTATGATACGTTCCGATGCTGTGGGTAGTATGCGATGCTCAACTACAGGGACGGCACGTTATCAGGGTACTGTTACTACCGGTGCAACATGGACTGAAGTTGTGTGGGAAGTTACAGGAAATGGTGGAGAGACGGGATTGAATCTCGATATGGGTAAAGTTGCCGGAACTTATTACATCGATAATGTCGTAGTAGAAGAAGTAGCTGCTACAAAGAATGCTATTGCTCGTGCCAGTGCAACCATCGTAGAAAAAACAGACGAAGAAAAAGCCGAAATTATCGGAGCTGCTATGGAAAGCTGGATTTCGGAAATGGTAGGTCATTGCAAAACGATAGTAAAAGGATGGGACGTTGTAAATGAGCCAATGGATGACGGTAAACCTTCATCAATAAAAACAGGTGTTGGTAAGACCGATATAGCCAGCGATGAGTTCTATTGGCAGGATTATCTGGGTAAAGATTATGCAGTAACAGCATTTAAGCTTGCCCGTAAGTACGGAAATCCGGATGATAAGCTGTTTATTAACGATTATAATCTTGAATATAACCTTGCTAAGTGCGATGGACTGATCGCTTATGTTAATTATATCGAAGGCAAGGGTGCTGTGGTAGATGGTATAGGTACACAGATGCATATTGCTATCGATACTAATAAAGATAATATTGCGCAGATGTTCCAGAAATTAGGAGCAACAGGCAAGTTGATAAAAGTGACGGAATTGGATATCAAGTTGAATACTTCGTCTCCGACTGCCGAACAACTTGCAGCACAAGCCGAGATGTATCAATATGTAATAGATATGTTCAAAAAACATGTTCCACCGGCTCAACAGTATGCAATAACTCTCTGGGGTGTTTCGGATAATCCTAAAGAACATGAGTATTGGATTCCGGACGATGGACCGAATGTATGGGATGCTAACTATCAGCGCAAACATGCTTATAAGGGTGTTGCCGACGGATTGGCCGGAAAAGACGTAAGTGAAGACTTCACCGGAGAACTACAATAATATTTATTGAAATTAAAAGCCGGTTTTTCTTTTGAACCCGGCTTTTATTTATTACTTATTTTATCCTTTTTTAGGTGCTATTTCAGATTCCTTACATTCAAGTAAGACTGTTTTTCATTGCCCAACTATATGATTAAAATACAGGATAAATACCTGTCTGATATGAAAGACCATGAGAATTGAAGCTATTTAAGTATAAATGTAACACAGGAGATAGTCTTTGTTACATATCCGGAGGCAGATGTTACATGTCCGGTACAAAATGAAACATTTATAGGTGGCTCTTGCAAATACCATTTGTAAGTTTGTTACAACCATGAAAGAGGAAACTTAATCATAGAATATTAAAAACACTTTTAAAACATTAATTAACTAAATTGGAATGATTTTATGGAAAGCACAAATCATTATTTACGGACTATAGGTCTGTTCTTCCTATTCAGCTTTATGTCCATGTGGGCATATGCGCAAACAATATCCGTACAGGGGATCGTGAAAGATCCTACAGGGGAACCCATCATCGGAGCCAGTGTAGTTGAACCTGGAACTACTAACGGTACTATGACCGATATAGATGGAAATTATTCTATTCAGGTATCATCACAAGGTAAACTTACTGTTTCATTTATCGGCTATCAGCCGCAAGCAATAGATGTTTCGGGTAGAAACCGTATTGATATTGTATTGGATGAAGATAATAAACTACTGGACGAAGTAGTTGTAATCGGCTATGGAACTCAACGAAGACAAGATGTGACCGGATCTATAGCATCAATGCGCGGAGACATAATGCGCGAGATGCAATCGAGTAATATCTCGCAATCTTTACAGGGACGTATTGCTGGAGTAGAGATGACACAAACGTCTTCCCAGCCGGGTGCAAATATGCAGATTCGTATTCGTGGTACACGTTCATTGACCGGGTCTAACGATCCTTTGATTATTCTGGATGGAATTCCATTTATGGGAAGTCTTTCCGATGTTAATCCAAATGATATCAAAAGCCTTGATATACTGAAAGATGCTTCGTCTACAGCAATTTATGGTTCGCGTGGAGCAAACGGAGTAATTATGATAAGTACGTATAAAGGTGAATCAGTGGCCTATGACAGACCTGTAGTGAATTATAATGCTTATTATGGAGTAAAAAGCCTACTAAACGAATATCCTATGATGAATGCAAGCGAATTTACTGCATGGCGTGAAGAAGCAATCAAAAATGGAGCTAGCTGGCAGTATGGAGTTGATGAGGATAAATCGCTAAACACCAATTGGCAGGATTTGGTTTTCGAGAGTGCAATGGTTACTAGCCATGACCTCAATGTATCGGGTGTTACCAAAGGTGGGGGTTATAGTTTTGGTGTTGGATACTATGATGAAACCAGTGTGCTGCCGGGGCAGGAATTTGAGCGATTCTCGTTGAGAGGAAGCTTTGATCAACAAATAGGGAGGCATTTTAAATTTGGTATCAATACGATGAACTCATATGGTATCATTGATGGAGGACAGGATAATCCGTTGGGTAGTATCCTTTCTCTTACTCCGCTTACCAATCCGTACAATACTGATGGTTCCATAAAAACAGGTGAAATGTACATCAACAATATGGATGTATATTATAATCCGATGATGATAGAGTCGTTAGGAGACAGGTGGAAAGATCGTCGCAGAACTTTTGCTTCTTACAACTCGCTTTATGGTGAGGTTATGATTATTGATGGATTGCGCTATCGTTTGAATCTGGGGCTTAACTTCCGTCAGAATGACTATGGCAATTATAAAGGTGCTGAAACACCATTCAATGCGTCAAAAACTTCTAATGGTACAATAGAAAATGCTCAGACGACAAACTGGACAATAGAAAACCTCTTGTATTATGATAAAACCATTAATGAAAAACATAAAATAGGATTGGTAGCTATGTATTCGGCTGAACAAACAGAAAGTAGTGTTTCTAATGCTTATGCAGAAGATATTACTTCAGATGCTGTTCAACACTATAATTTTGGTTTGCTGGGTGATAATGGTAAGGTTACTTTCGATCCAGAAAAACAGATTTACTATAAGAGAGGCCTGCTGTCTGCAATGTTTCGTGCAATGTATTCATATGACGATAAGTATATGCTGACCGCGACTCTTCGTACCGATGGGTCTTCTGTATTATCCGATGGACACAAATGGCATACTTATCCCGCTGTTTCGGCAGGCTGGAACATTACGGGAGAAGATTTTATGAAAGATGTGAAATGGCTCGACTTCCTAAAACTAAGAATTGGTTACGGACAAACTTCAAATCAGGCAATTCAACCATACCAAACTCTTGGGGGGCTGAGCACTAACTATTATAATTTCGGAGACCGGAATGTAAGTGGTTATTATGTTTCTACCCTTCCAAATTACAGTTTAGGCTGGGAATATTCTACAACATGGAATTACGGTATTGATTTTACATTATTCAATCACCGTTTGTCAGGAACATTTGAGTATTATACCCAAAACACTCATGATGTGCTTGTCGCTCAGAGCCTGCCCCAATCTTCTGGTGTTACAGGTACTTTCATGACAAATATGGGTGAAACACGTAACAGAGGAGTCGAGTTGTCATTGAATGCTACAATACTGAAAGATTATAATGGCTGGAACTGGGATGTAGGTTTCAATGTCTATGCTAATAGAAATAAGATATTGTCTCTTGCCAGCGGACAGTTATATGATAAAGGAAATGGCTGGTTTGTAGGGCAGCCGATTGATGCTATCTACGATTTTAAGAAAATTGGTATCTGGCAACAGGGAGAAGAGAACGAAGTCGTAAAATATGAAGGCTCTACTGGTCAGGTAGGTATGATAAAGATAGAATATACGGGAGACTATGATGCAAATGGTAACCCAATACGCCAAATACAGCAGGGAACTACCCTTGATGATGACGACCGTCAGATATTAGGGTCGATAGAGCCTGATTTTCAGGGCGGTTTCAATACACGTGTGGGATATAAAGGATTTGACCTCAGTATCATTGGAAGCTATAAAAGCGGAGGACTGCTTGTCAGCTCGTTACATTCACAAACAAGTTATCTGAATATGAACAGCGGACGACGAGGACAGATACAAATAGATTACTGGACACAGGACAATCCTACAAATGCCTATCCGAAACCTTATGGGCCGGAGGTGACCAACAACCCTAAATATGCAAGTACATTGTCTTACTTTGATGCTTCGTATGTGAAAATAACAAATATTACTTTAGGATATAATTTCTCGGGTAAATGGATGCAAAAGCTAGGTGTGAACAAGCTGAGAGTATATGCAACAGTTCAGAATCCGTTCATTTTTGCATCGGATTATTATTCTGAAACAGGACTGGATCCTCAGCCCAATGCTGATGGAGGAAATGGCTCTACGCAGGCTGTAGCTTCAAACTCTGTCCTACCATCGCGTATTGCAGTTGTAGGTTATAATACGCCGGCAACACGCAACTATCTGTTCGGATTAAATGTATCATTCTAATTATTGACAATATATCAAAAATATATGTTATGAAAAATATTTTTTCTTTTATTATAATTGCGGTACTTCTTCTGAGCTATTCGTGTTCGGATGTTTTAGATGAACAACCCCGCTCAGAAATAACTCCTGAGTTTTTTTCTACGAAACAAGGTATTGAAAAAGGACTTTCTTCTGTGTATTCACAATTGCGTTGGATTTATGGCCCTGCGGGTATGATGTATCTAGCTGTAGGAGGTACAGACGAGGCTACCTATGGTGATAATAAAGATGGCTATGGTCTGGATTTGGACGCATACAATATCAATTCCGGTAATGGCGGATTGCCCACAGTATGGAACAATACTTTCCCGGCTATCAATACATGTAATGCCATTATAGAGAAAGGCTCCGAAGCAGGAGTTGATGCAGCACTGATTGCCGAAGCAAAATTCTTTCGTGCTTTCAACTATTTTTTACTCGTAACTACCTTTGGCGATGCTCCTCTCGATTTGGGTTCAGGTGAATTGATGTTCAATACGACTCCATCCCGTCTTTCATCCCGTAATTCGGTAGAGGATGTATATACAAAAACTATTCTACCCGATTTAGAAGCCGCAGTGTCAGAGCTTCCTGCTACACCACGTGTAACCAGCGCAACTAACAAGATCGCAGCACAACACTTTCTGGCAAAAGCTTACCTGACATACGCATGGTGGCTCGAACGCAACGGTAAAACTGATCCGAATGGTAAAACAACAGCAGAATATTTTCAGTTAGCTTATGATGTAGCGATAAATGCAATAAAAACACCTGCTCCTTTTGGTTTACAAGCTACATTTTGGGATGTAAATGTTGCATCCAACGATTATAATAGCGAGATACTATTTTGTGCCGATCATACATCTACAGACTATGTATATGACGAAAGTACGTCAAATAGCTGGGGGGCAAATGCCAGTGATAACCTGAAATCTAATCGCTCCAACTTTGTTATGGCTTCGGACTTCGAACTGGCTGTAAACGGTAATAAGTTTATTTATCGTCAGGCAGTACAGGACTTAGGACGTCCTTGGCGCCTGCTGGTTCCTACTCACGAAGTGTTTACCAAGACATTTCCTGCAGTAGATAGAGAAATAGATACCCGCTTCAACGGAACGTTTGTTACAGTGTTTCGTTCCAATTATCAGGGACGCGAAGCTTATAATGGTACTATTCTTACCGGAATGAATAATATAAACATACTCGATGGCGATACTGTATTTTACTTCCCTGCTACTGATGTAGACAAAAATAAGTTGCTGTTGGAATCTACAGGTAAGTTCGGATATTATTCCAATAAGGCTTACGGCGTATGGACTCCGTCTATGATAACAAGGCATAACTATCCTTCAGTATGGAAATTCGGGCCTTACAGAGACGATCATTTACCGGATGGCGCATTGAAGAATGACGCTTCATCACGTCCGTTCCCGATAGCTAAATTATCCGAAACATACCTGATAGCAGCTGAGGCTGCTGTTAAAGGAGCAAACACACAGGCTGGTTATTCGGCGAGAGATTTGGTAAATGTAATCCGTAAAAGAGCAGGTATGCCTAATAATGGCGGTGCAATGGTTACTGCTACGCCGGCTATTATCACAATTGATTATATATTGATGGAACGCTCACGCGAGTTATATGCTGAAAACCTGCGTTGGTATGACCTTACACGTACAGGAAAGCTCGAGGAATACGCAAAAACATATACAATGTGTGAAGCATATAGCTTTGAAGCGAAAAGTTATACTCGTCCAATCGAGAAAAAACATTATTTGCGTCCGATTCCGGCAGGTCAGTTCGATAATCTGGATAATAGTGATGAAGAAAAGACCAACTATCAGAATCCGGGTTATTGATTAGTAATGAAATAAATTTTTAGTAAAAATACTTCACTGTTATTTCGAATGAAGTGAAATTTTTTTAAGATTCTTCACTTCATTCGAAATGACAAAATGAAAAAAATATTAAATAACTCTTCCAACCTTATAACTAAAACGAGATGAAAAAAATCAATGTAATTTTAATTTGCCTTATAGCTTTGTCTTCACTCCTGTGTGCACAGAGTACCAGTCCCCATTTGACGAAGAAGGGTACAGCTACCCAGCTTATTGTCGGAGGGAAGCCATATCTCATTCTTGGCGGCGAACTGGGTAATTCTACAGGCTCTTCACTCGAAGATATGCGGCAGGTTTGCGCCAAACTCGAAAAAATGCAGCTGAACACGATTCTTGTTCCTGCATATTGGGATTTGGTAGAACCCGAAGAAGGTAAATTTGATTTTACGTTGATTGACGGTACAATAGAATTAGCACGCAAACACAATCTTAAGGTAGTCTTTCTGTGGTTTGGTGCATGGAAAAATTCTATGAGTTGTTATGCTCCTCTATGGTTTAAACAAGATTATAAGAAATATCCGCGCGCATATACCAAAGCGGGTAAACCACTCGAAATAGCCAGTTCATTTTCCGAAAATGTGTGCCAGGCAGACAACCGTGCTTTCTCTCAACTGATGAAACATATTGCAGCAGTTGACAAAGAGGATGGAACTGTGATTATGGTACAGATAGAAAATGAAATCGGCATGCTCGAAGATGCCCGCGACTATTCCAACGAAGCTAATGCTTTGTTCAAGAAACAAGTTCCCGAAACATTAATGGATTATCTTTCCAAAAACAAGAAAGACCTGCATGTATGGCTACTCGAAAAGTGGGAGAGACAAGGCGCAAAAACAAAAGGCAACTGGCAGGAGGTTTTTGGAAATGATGCGTACACCGACGAAATATTCATGGCTTGGTCGTATGCGCAATATGTAGAGAAACTGGCGCAATCGGCACGTTCGATTTACAATATACCATTGTTTGTAAATGCTGCGATGAATAGTCGTGGACGTAAGCCGGGTGAATATCCTTCAGCAGGTCCGTTAGCACATCTGATAGATATCTGGCATTGCGGAGCGCCAAGCATCGACATATTAGCACCCGATTTGTATGATAAAGGATTTACCGACTGGGTAGCCCGATACAGGCTTCACAATAACCCACTGTTTATACCCGAAGTAAGATTGGGTGATAATAACGGTGTACAGGCTTTTTATGTATTTGGCGAGCATGACGCAATCGGCTATTGTCCATTCTCGATAGAAAATGGTTCGCAAGACGCACCTTTGACTCAGGCTTATTCAAAATTGAAAGAATTAATGCCTGTCCTCACCAAATATCAAGGACAAGGACAATCGAAAGGACTTTTGTTCGATAAAGAAAATAAAGAGCGTATCATACATTACGATGACCTGAAAATAACATGTCGCCATTTTTTTACTCTTCCATGGGATTCACGTGCAACAGACGGCAGCCAATGGGCGGAGGGTGGAGGTATTATACTTCGTCTGGCAAAGAATGAATACATTGTTGCAGGTAGTGGTATTGTGATCGAGTTTGAAAAAGAAGGAGAGAAAAAAAACATTGAAACGAAAACCTTGGGAGAAGACGGTTTCATTAGTCAAGGTGGACAAAAAACAGAACAAACCATATGGAGCGGTAGCCTCAGGGCAGGGATTGGCACTGTGGATGAAATCAGTATAAACGAAAAGGGAGAATTTTCTTACATCCGCCGTCTCAATGGAGATCAGACGCATCAGGGACGTCATGTTCGCATCGGAGTCGACGATTTTAGCATTCTTCATGTAAAACTATACGAATATAAATAATGAAAAACCGGCATCTGACACATTTATTTCTGGCCATTGCATTATGCCTTAGTATTAAGACATCTGCAACGGACAAGTTTGTAACATTTCATAAAGAAACATCATCATTCTGCTTGTTTTCAGAAAACGAAGCAGCCTCTGTAATGACTGACGATCAGGATTACAAAGGAGTCCTGCGTGCAGCAGGAGATTTGCGGAAAGACATCGCAAAAGTAACCGGAACTTTACCCGACAGAGGTAAAGGAAAATATACAATTATCATAGGTACAGCAGGTAAGTCAGCAATAATAGACCAGTTGATAAAAGATAACAAAATAGAAGCGAATGACATTCTGGGTAAGAATGAAAAATATATAATCAAGACAATAGACAATCCTATCGAAGGTGTTGGTCAGGCATTAGTGATTGCAGGAAGCGACAAGCGCGGAACTATCTACGGCATATACGAGCTGTCTGCTCAGATCGGGGTTTCCCCTTGGTATTACTGGGCTGACGTTCCTGTCGAAAAGCAAAAGGAAATATTCATCAAGTCGGGTACTTATACCGATGGAGAACCGGCAGTAACGTATCGTGGTATTTTCCTGAATGATGAATGGCCTTCGCTTGGGGGTTGGGCAGGTGCTACATTCGGCGATTTCAACCATAAGTTCTACGAAAAAGTCTTCGAACTGATACTTCGTCTCAAAGGCAACTTCCTCTGGCCTGCCATGTGGGGGAGCGCTTTCTATGACGATGACCCGCAAAACGGAGTTCTGGCTGATGAAATGGGTATTGTAATGAGCACATCGCACCATGAACCAATGGCAATGGCTCAGCAGGACTGGCATCGATATACAAAAAGAAATAATCTTTCGAAGCAATGGGACTACACTAAAAACACCAAAATCTTGCAGGACTCCTGGCGTTTTGGTATAGAACGCGCAAAGAATTGGGAGAAAGTAGTAACCGTAGGCATGCGCGGTGATGGTGATGAAGCCATGGAAGAAGGAACTAATATTGCTTTGCTGGAGAAAATAGTAAAAGACCAGCGAAATATCATCAAAGAAGTAACGGGCAAGAAACCTGAAGAAACCCCGCAAGTGTGGGCATTATACAAAGAGGTGCAGGATTATTATGACAATGGTATGCGTGTACCTGACGATGTCACCCTTCTTCTCTGTGACGACAACTGGGGCAATGTTCGCAAACTTCCGGATTTAAATGCAAAACCACGCAAAGGAGGTTATGGTATGTATTATCATTTCGATTATGTAGGCGCACCACGAAACTCTAAGTGGGTTAACATAAGTCCTGTACAACGTGTTTGGGAACAGATGAACCTGACCTATCAGTATGGAGTGGATAAGATATGGATAGTCAATGTAGGCGATCTCAAGCCAATGGAATACCCTATCAGCTTCTTCCTCGATATGGCATGGAATCCGAACCGTTTTAATGCAAAGAATTTGCTCGATCATACCGAACAATGGTGTGCACAGCAATTCGGAGAAAAATATGCAAAAGAGTCGGCACGCATTATAAACCTATATACGAAATACAACCGCAGAGTAACACCGGAGTTGCTGAACGAAAACACTTACAGCATCGAAAACTATAACGAGTTCGAAACCGTAGTGAACGATTACCGCGATCTGGTAGTAGATGCCATGCGCCTGTATTATCTGATACCCGACAGCAATAAAGATGCTTTCGATCAGTTGGTACTATTCCCTGTCAATGCCTGCTCCAATCTGTATGAAATGTACTATGCTGTGGCAAAGAATCGCGAATATGCGGCAAAAGGTGATATGAAAGCAAACGAATGGGCTGATAAGGCAAAAGAATGCTTCGAGCGTGATTCGTTATTGACAGTTCATTACAATGAGGATATTGCCGAAGGCAAATGGGCTCATATGATGGATCAGGTACGTATCGGTTACACATCGTGGCAACAACCTGATAAGAGTATTATGCCGAAGGTGGAATACCTGATGCAGACAATGATTTATAAAGAAAAAGTATTTGCCGAATCGGACGGTTATGTATCTGTAGAAGCGGAGAACTTTACACGTCAGAACAACTCGTCCAATATTTCATGGACAGTAATTCCTCACTTGGGAAAAACGCTTTCGGGAATCACTACCATGCCTGTAACTGCCAGCCCCGAAAATGAAAATACATATCTTGAGTATGATGTAGAACTGAATACTACAGGTGAAGCAAGGCTTATTGTTCTGGTTTCGCCGACATTGAACTTCAATTCAAATAAAGGTTTACGTTATGCTGTATCTATAGACCGAGGAAAAGAACAAGTCGTAAATATAAACGGTCATTATCGTGGCGAGCTGGGCGAGTGGCAAGCCAATAGTATTATTGAAACTTCTACAACGCACCCGATAGACAAGGCAGGGCGTCATACGATTCGTTTCCGTCCACTCGATCAGGGAATTGTATTACAAAAAATAATGCTGGATATGGGCGGATTAAAACCTAGTTATCTGGGTGCTCCTCAAAGCGAATTTGCAAACTAAAAATAAACTATCGTATGAAACAGAGAAGAATATATACTACACTCATCCTGCTTGCAGCATTATTGTTGTCTGTTACATTAGGTATTCAGGCTACAGTGAAATTACCCCGCCTGATCGGCGATGGTATGGTATTGCAGCGCGATATCCCTTTGCAGCTTTGGGGGAGGGCATCACCTGGCGAGACGGTTACCATAAAATTTATGGATAAATCTTATCAGACAAAAGCCGATAAGAACGGAGATTGGAAGGTTACATTACCTGCTCAGAATGCAGGTGGCCCTTACACGATACAAATAAATGACATACAGATAAATGATGTGTTGATTGGTGATGTGTGGCTTTGTTCGGGACAATCGAATGCGGAACTTCCTATCCGTCGTGTACTTGACTTATACGCAGATGAAGTAAAGCAGATCAACAATACACAAATCAGACAATTTCGGGTGCCGCTGCACTACAACTTCAATAAAGAGGAAACCGATGTACAAGGCGGAGAATGGAAATCGGCAACGCAAGCTAATATCCTCGATTTTTCGGCAACCGCTTATTTTTTCGCTAAAGACCTTTACGACCGCTACGGTGTGCCTGTAGGCATTATAAATACAGGAGTAGGAGGTTCTCCGGCTGAGGCATGGGTAAGCAGGGAAGGACTAAAAGATTACCCTCATTATCTCGAAGCTGCCCGTATATGTGCCAATCAGACTTATATAGACAGTGTGCGCAATACCGAATCGCAGCGTAATAATCAGTGGCATTCTATTCTGAATAAGGAAGATAAAGGTATCGGTAAATGGAATAAAGAAGCGGTTGATGTCTCTGATTGGGGACAGATATCATTACCCGGATACTGGGCTGATAAAGGTGTCGGACAGGTAAACGGCTCATTGTGGTTCCGCAAAGATTTTGACGTTACGGCATCCATGACAGGTAAACAGGGTGTTTTGCGTCTGGGTTGTATAGTCGATGCCGATTCAGCCTTCATCAACGGTACATTCGTAGGAACAGTTTCTTATCAATACCCTCCGCGTATTTATGATATCCCGGCAGGACTGTTGAAGGAAGGAAAGAATAATGTTACGATAAGAGTGATAAGCAATGGCGGAAGAGGCGGTTTTGTAGAAGAGAAGCCATATAAGATAATTGTAGGTGAAGAGTCTGTAGATCTTACAGGCGACTGGTACTACAAGATAGGCGCAAAGATCTCTCCTGCAGGTTCACAAACATTCTTTCAGTATAAACCGATGGGATTGTACAACGGAATGATTGCTCCGCTGAAAAACTATGGTCTGAAAGGCTTCCTGTGGTATCAGGGTGAGGCTAATACAGGGAAAGCAAAGGAGTATGAAGCCCTTCTGACGAATCTGATCTACGATTGGAGAGCGAAATGGAACAATCTGCAAATGCCGTTTATCTATGCACAGTTGCCAAACTTTATGAAAGCACGTAAAACTCCGTCCGAAAGCGGATGGGCAGAGTTGCGGGAAGCACAGCGGCAAACGCTTAAGACCTTATATACCGGCATGGCGGTAACTATAGATGCCGGAGAATGGAACGATATTCATCCATTGAATAAGAAAACAGTGGGGCAGCGTCTTGCTCTCGAAGCTTGTCGCGTAGCATATAAGGATAATGGAATAGTGAGTACAGGGCCCGTATATGAAAGCACACAAGTAGAAGGAAACAGTCTCATCCTTACTTTTTCGTCCGTTGGTTCAGGTCTGTATGCCAATTCCGATCTGGGAGGCTTTGCCATAGCCGGAGCAGATAAAAAATATGTATGGGCATATGCGGTTGTCCTGAGCAAAAACAAGGTACGAGTGTGGAATAATAACATTAAGAATCCTGTATATGTAAGGTATGCTTGGGCAGACAACCCTGAAGGATCAAACCTGCGCAATAAAGAAGGACTACCGGCATCACCCTTTCAGGCAGAGTTTTCGGATACCATTAAAGTCAACAGTATAGGCATACACGATGGGTATAACTATGAACTTTGGCACGACAGGGGAAATGTAAGCATGGTGTTGAAAAAAGACGGTGCTTTCGCGTGTAAATGGGGCAGTATCAACAATGCACTGTTCCGTACAGGTAAAAAATTCGACGTGACAAAAACGCATGAGCAAATAGGTGACATTTCTCTTAGCTTCGACAGCGATTACAAACCGGTCGGCAATTCTTACTTATGCGTTTACGGTTGGTCGATAGATCCCCTTGTTGAGTTCTATGTAGTAGAAGCTTGGGGAACATGGCGTCCGCCGGGAGCTAAAAGTAAGGGAACTGTCAAAATTGATGGTGGTACGTACGATATATACGAAACTACACGTGTAGAGCAGCCTTCCATTCTGGGCAATACTACTTTCAAGCAATATTGGAGTGTTCGTACCGATAAGAAGACCAAAGGAACCATATCTGTGAGCAAGCATTTCGAAGCATGGGAAAAGATGGGCATGAAACTTGGCAAAATATACGAGGTTGCATTATGTGTCGAAGGCTATCAGAGTGAAGGGACAGCCGATATCTATAATTATGTGCTGACCGTAGGCGATACTGCCACGAAAAAATAATGAGGTATTGTAGTTTCATAGTTTCAGGCAGAATAATAAGAATAGAATAATAAAAAATATCAGACAATGGAATCAACACTAAACGTAAATACCGAATCGAAAGGCTTTTACAAACTATCGTGGTTGCAACGCATTGGATTCGGTTCGGGCGACTTGGCTCAGAACCTTATTTATCAAACCGTTGCACAATACCTTCTTATCTTTTACACAAATGTTTTTGGCCTTCCGGCAGCAACGGCGGCCATTATGTTTCTTATAGTTCGTTTAGTAGATGTTGTCTGGGATCCTTTGGTAGGGGCATTTGTAGATAAACACAATCCTAAACTCGGCAAATATCGTTCTTATCTCGTTTTGGGAGGTATCCCGCTGACAGGCTTTGCCATTCTTTGTTTCTGGAATGGTTTCTCGGGTTCATTGGTTTATGCCTATATCACCTATGTTGGTTTGTCGATGTGCTATACGCTGATAAATGTACCTTACGGAGCATTGAATGCCTCACTTACACGCGATACGGACGAAATCACAAAGCTTACGTCTACCCGTATGTTCCTAGCCAATCTTGGTGGTCTGGCAGTAGCTTATGGCATTCCTATTATAGTAAAGTCACTTTCTCCCGATGGAAAGATAAATTCGCCGGAAGCAGGAAATGCCTGGTTCATTACTATGACTATTTATGCCCTTTCAGGTTTGGCTCTGTTGATTTTCTGTTATACCCAGACTAAAGAACGAGTTGTGATGGACGAGAAAGATACATCAGCAGTGAAGGTTTCTGACCTGTGGATGGAGTTTAAGCACAACCGTCCTTTACGTATTCTGGCATTCTTCTTTATCACAGCCTTTGCTATGATGGCAATCGGCAACTCGGCTGGGTCTTACTATATGATCTATAACGTACAGGCGCCCGACTGGCTGCCATACTTTGCAGCACTCGGATCTATTCCTGCATTTATCTTTATGCCGATGGTACCCGCTATAAAAAAGGCCATAGGCAAAAAGCAGATGTTTTATGTGTTTCTTACCATCGCCATTCTGGGTATGGCTATGCTCTATGTGATTTCTGTAGTTCCCGCCCTTAAAACACAGGTGTGGTTAGTCCTTGTGGCACAGTTTGTAAAATCGACAGGTGTGATCGTAGCAACAGGATATATGTGGGCGTTAGTTCCCGAAGTAATCTCTTATGGAGAGCACACTACCGGAAAAAGAATCTCAGGAATAGTAAATGCCCTGACCGGAATATTCTTCAAGGCCGGAATGGCTTTGGGTGGAGTAGTACCCGGTTTTGTACTTGCCTTTGTCGATTTCGACGAAAAGAATGCTGTTACACAATCGGCTTTTGCACAACAGGGTATCTTATGGCTTGTAGCTGTAATTCCGGCAATACTGCTCCTGTTGGCTATGTTCATTATCTCGAAGTATGAGCTCGAAGATGATGTGATCGACAAGATAAACAGAGAGATAGAAGAAAGGCATTTGAATAAGTAATAACAAATCAATAAATATATCAGATTATGAAAAGATTTATTATCCCTGTTCTGTGTATGGCTCTTATCGGTTGTAGCCAGACAACGAAAACAGGTGAGGCAAAAGAACCCACGTTAAAAGAAGCTTTCAAAGACAAGTTTCTGATTGGTACAGCTTTGAACGTCGATCAGATACAAGGAAAAGATACGGCGGCTGTCAATGTCGTAAAAGCTCAGTTTAGTACCATAGTTGCCGAGAATTGTATGAAAAGTATGTTTCTGCAACCAAAAGAAGGAGAATTCTTTTTCGATGATGCCGATAAGTTTATGGAACTCGGCGAAAAAAACAATATGGTTATTACAGGACACTGTCTGATATGGCATTCACAGGCTCCCGGATGGTTGTTCACAGACGATAAAGGGAAAAATGTATCGCCGGAAATACTTAAAGAACGCATGAAAACCCATATAACGACAGTTGTATCCCGTTATAAAGGTCGCATAAAAGGCTGGGATGTGGTTAATGAAGCAATAATGGAAGACGGCTCGTACCGCAAAAGCAAGTTTTATGAAATACTGGGAGAAGAGTTTATACCTCTGGCTTTCCAGTATGCACATGAGGCCGATCCTGATGCTGAATTGTATTACAACGACTATAACGAATGGCATGTAGGTAAGCAGAACGCTATAGTCAATCTGGTAAAATCACTAAAGGAGAAAGGCTTGCGGATAGATGGTATAGGCATGCAGGGGCATATCGGGATGGATTTTCCGACATTAGAGGAATACAAGGCAGCTATAGAAACTTATACCGGTACAGGTTTGAAAGTAATGATCACAGAGTTCGATATGAGTGCATTGCCTTCCCCGCGCAAGAATGTAGGGGCTAATATTGCCGATACGGAAAGTTACAATCAGGAGATGAATCCTTACACAACAGGCTTGCCTGACTCTGTAGCAACGGCGTGGGATAAGCGCATGGCAGAATTTTTCGCCCTTTTCCTGGAGAATAAAGATAAGGTTGCCCGCGTCACTATGTGGGGTGTAGCCGATGGTAACTCGTGGAAAAATGATTTCCCGATGGCAGGGCGTACCGATTATCCATTGCTTTTCGATCGTGAATATAAAGCAAAACCGATTGTACAGGAGTTGATCCAGATGGCTGAAACAGATAGCAATAAAAAATAATAAACGCGTAACTTGTAACTGCCCGTAGGGCGAAGTAACTAAAAAAACACAACAATGAAAAAAGCAAAATATCTATTTCCGAAAGACTATATGGCTGATCCTTCGGTACACGTATTCGAGGGTAAAATATACATTTATCCGTCACACGACTGGGAAAGCGAGGTGCCTGAAAATGATAACGGAGACCACTTCAATATGAAAGACTATCACGTTTTCTCTCTTGATGATGTAGAAAACGGAGAGGTCACAGATCATGGTGTCGTGTTAGCTGTTGAAGACATACCTTGGGCTGGCCGTCAGCTATGGGATTGCGATGTGGCTTTCCGCAACGGCAAATATTATATGTACTTTCCGTTGAAAGACAGGAACGATATTTTCCGACTGGGTGTAGCTATCAGCGACAAACCTTATGGACCTTTTATTCCTCAGGAGAATCCGATAAAGGGAAGTTACAGTATAGACCCTGCTGTGCTGGATGATGGAGACGGAAACTTTTATATGTACTTCGGCGGACTTTGGGGCGGACAACTTCAACGCTATCGTAACAACAAAGCCCTGGAATGTGCCCATTTGCCCGAAGGTGATGAACTTGCTCTTTGTGGTAAGATCGTACGCCTGAGTGACGATATGCTGGATTTTGCAGAAGAACCCAAAGATGTGGTTATTCTGGATGAAAACGGGAAACCGCTTCTGGGAAGTGATACCGAAAGACGTTTCTTTGAGGCTTCATGGGTACATAAGTACAAAGGAAAATACTATTATTCATATTCTACGGGAGATACCCATCGCATCTGTTATGCTATCGGAGACAACCCTTACGGGCCATTTACATACAAGGGGGTAATCCTTACGCCGGTAATAGGATGGACGACTCATCACAGTATTGTGGAATATAAAGGTAAATGGTACTTGTTTCACCACGATTCCGCTCCTTCGGCTGGGCGCACATGGTTACGCAGTATGAAGGTTATAGAACTTGAATATAATGAGGACGGAACAATAAAGACAATAGAAGGACTAGCAGAATAAAAACTTATGACTCCATTCAGAATAGCGATAATAGGAACGGGCTGGATTGCCGAGAAAATGGCAATAACAGTCGCCGGAATGCAGGATGTAGAAATCTATGCAGTTGTTTCACGCACGATGGAGAGGGCACAAAGCTTTGCCGGACAATGGAATATAAAGCAGAGCTTTGATTCGATCGGCAAAATGCTCGATGATGAGAATGTCGATTTGGTTTATATTGCAACTCCGCATTCAAATCACTATGAGGAAGCACGTATCTGTTTGTTGAAAGAAAAGCCTGTCCTGTGCGAAAAAGCATTTACTGCAACAGCGTGGCAGACCGAAGAGTTATTGCAAATAGCGAAGGAGCGGAATGTTTTTATAACCGAAGCTATCTGGACGCGATATATGCCACTGTCGAAAACCATAAATGAAATTATTGAGAGCGGAGTGATTGGTAAACCTGTATATCTGTCAGCGAATCTCGGCTATCCGAATTACAGGATGGAGCGAATGACAAATCCCGATCTGGCCGGAGGAGCATTACTCGATCTTGGGGTTTATCCGATCAACTTTGCATCTATGATTTTAGGTGCTGATATTGAACATATAACCTCGACCTGTACACTGATGAACACCGGAGTAGATGGTCAGAACAGTATTACGATAACTTATGCAGGAGGTGGAATGGCTGTTCTGAGCAGTACACTTTATGCGAAGACCGACAGGCAGGGGCTTGTTGCCGGCGAAAATGGATATATCATTGTCGAAAATATAAATAATCCTCAGAAGGTGATGGTTGTAGGATCGGATTATCAAATCCTTTCGCAATACGATTGCCCTCCTCAGATAACCGGATACGAATATCAGGTCTATGCTTCGATAGAGGCAATCCGTAACGGGTGGATAGAATCTCCCTTTATGCCGCATACAGAAACATTGCGAATAATGAAGCTGATGGACGGATTAAGAAAATCGTGGGGGGTGAAATATCCATCCGACAGAGATTAGTTAACTTATTCTATTATCTTTAGTATCTGATAAATATAAATAATATGAAGAAAAATATAATCTTATTTTTAATTGCTTTAGTATATCTATTGCCTTTGCACGCTGAGGACGGAAGCCGTCTCTGGTTACCCCGAACGGAAAATAAAGTAGAGGTTAAAGTAACGGCGAATAAGAAAAGTGCGGTTCTTAATACTGCACTCGAGGAGTTGAAAAACTACTGGCAAGGCGGAGCCGTTACATTGAATATACAAAACGCAGCAGAGCTTCGTCAACTTGGTAATGACGGGTTTACAATCAAAGGTAATAAGGATAATCAGATAACGATTAGCTCATTATCCGAAAGGGGAATACTTTACGGAGCTTATCATCTGTTGCGATTGCAGGAAACAAAAGCTATAAACGGGGAAATCTCTGTCAGTGAATCTCCAAAATATGATGTGCGTATCCTCAACCATTGGGATAATCTGGATGGCACTATCGAGCGCGGTTATGCCGGCTATTCGTTGTGGAAATGGGACGAACTGCCAAATACATTATCTCCCCGTTACAAGGAGTATGCAAGGGCAAACGCTTCGATTGGAATCAATGCTACAGTATTGAATAATGTAAATGCTTCTCCACAGATATTGACAAGCGAATATCTGGAGAAAGTAAAAGCACTTGCAGATGTATTTCGTCCTTATGGTATAAAGGTATATTTATCAGTCAATTTTTCATCGCCAAAAGTGTTGGGCGGTCTGGAAAATTCCGATCCGATGAATACCGAAGTGCAGAAGTGGTGGAAAGATAAGGCAAAAGAGGTTTATACGCTGATCCCCGATTTCGGCGGTTTTTTGGTGAAAGCCAATTCGGAAGGGCAGCCCGGTCCGCAGGATTACGGACGCACACATGCCGATGGTGCAAATATGCTTGCCGATGTGCTGAAACCATATAATGGTATTGTCATGTGGCGTGCGTTTGTATATAACCCAAGTAAAGAAGATAGGGCAAAGCAGGCATATATGGAGTTTGTTCCGTTAGACGGACAATTTCGTGATAATGTAATAATACAGATAAAGAACGGACCTATCGACTTTCAGCCACGCGAACCATTCAATCCGTTATTCGGTGCTTTGAAGCAAACACCCGAAATGGTCGAATTTCAGATAACACAGGAATATCTCGGTTTTTCTAATCATTTAGCATACTTAGCTCCTTTATTTAAAGAAACACTGGATAGTGATACATACTCGGACGGCAAAGGCTCTACTGTTGCTAAAATAACAGACGGAACTTTGCGAAAACAGAAGTTTACTGCAATTTCGGCAGTAGCTAATATCGGAGAAGATACCAACTGGTGCGGACATCACTTTGCACAAGCTAACTGGTATGCTTTCGGCCGTTTGGCATGGAATCACGAATTGTCATCTGAGCAAATTGCAGACGAATGGCTTAAGATGACCTTTACAGATAGTGAAGAATTTGTTTTTCCGGTAAAGTATATGATGCTAAGTTCGAGAGAGACCGTTGTAGATTATATGATGCCATTGGGGCTTCATCACATTTTTGCCGAGAACCATCATTACGGGCCTCAGCCATGGCTGTCGGAAGCAGGGCGCGAAGACTGGACTTCGGTATATTATCACAAGGCAGATAATATCGGTTTAGGATTCGACCGTACAACAACAGGTAGTAATGCTGTATCGCAGTATTTCCCACCATTGAATGAAACTTATAATAATATAGAGACTTGTCCGGAAAATCTGTTGCTCTGGTTTCACCATGTAGCATGGGATTATAAGATGAAGGATGGAAAAACAATGTGGGATGAATTGTGCTATAAATACAACAGTGGTGTACATGAGGTTCGTGCATACCAACTGTTATGGGATAGGATGGAGCCATATGTGGATAAACAACGCTTCATGGAGGTACAATCTAAACTAAGAATACAGGCTCGCAATGCCGTTTGGTGGAAAGATGCCTGCCTGCTTTATTTTCAGACATTCTCGAAACGACATATACCATACGGTGTAGAACGTCCGGTACATGAACTGGACGATCTGAAAAAGATAAAACTGGACATGAAGCACCATAACTAGAACTGTTGGTGAGGATATGAATTTCTTTGTAGAATCTTTATCTATAAGATATATTCAGTTAACAGTGATCAGTCAACAGTTAACAAAAAGCGGTCTTTAAAAAGGATAGGAAAATGTGCAAGGTTTGTTAGTTTTTAGTTAAAAAGCGGGAGCAACTATGTAGGGGCGTAACATTTTACGCCCGATTGGCAGAAAGCGATCTTTGATAAGAACGTAAAACCTGTGAGAAATGTAAGGTTTTAGTTAAAATCATTTCTCACGCAAAGACGCGAAGACGCGAAGAAAAAGTATGACAGCTAATAGCTATAAGCTTCTGATTTTTACATACGCTTCGCTCCTGTGACCGTTGGTTGTCAGGTTTTCATTAAAAAACAATTGCCTCCTGCTTTAGCTGGAGGATGATAAAGTCGGTAAATAAAAGGCTTTAGCCGAAATGATCTTTGACTAAAGTCTTTTCTCGGGTAGCTGATAATCCACGACTTAAAAGTCGTGGCAATTGAAAAAGTTATAAAGGAGAAAAAGTGCAAAAAGTATCAACTTTGATAAGTTAATGAATTAATATAGCATATATTTAAATTATTAGGGGTAATGGAAAAAACATGGCGGTGGTTTGGTAAAAAGGATAAGATCACTTTACCTATGCTGAGGCAGATAGGGGTGGAGGGTATTGTTACAGCCCTGCACGATATTCCCAATGGGGAGGTATGGCCGTTGGATGCTATCAACGATCTGAAGAACTATATAAAAAATGCCGGACTCAGGTGGTCGGTAGTAGAAAGCCTGCCTGTAAGCGAAGCCATTAAATATGGTGGCGGTGATGCAGATAGGCTGATATCTAACTATATAGAGAGTCTTGCTAATCTGGGCGAAGCAGGGATAACGACTGTTTGCTACAACTTCATGCCTGTTATAGACTGGATACGCACCGATCTGGTATATCCTTGGGCAGATGGTACATCATCTTTGTATTTCGATAAGATACGCTTTGCATATTTCGATTGCATGATACTCAAACGTGAGAATGCCGAGAAAGACTATTCGGCAGAGGAGATGATGAAAGTTCATGCTCTGGACAAGACAATAACAGAAGCCGAGAAAGATCAGCTGATAGATACTATCATTGTTAAGACGCAGGGCTTCATCAACGGAAATATAAAAGAAGGGGATAAGAATCCTGTATCCATCTTCAAGAATCTTTTGGCATTGTATAAAGATATAGACAGAGATACGCTAAGGGAGAATATGAAGTATTTCCTGTCGCAGTTGATGCCCGTATGCGAAGAATATAATATAAGCATGTGTGTGCATCCCGACGATCCGCCTTATCAGATGCTGGGATTGCCGCGTATCGTTACCAGCGGTGAAGATATAGACTGGATACTGAATGCTGTAGACAATCCATGTAATGGATTGACATTCTGTGCCGGATCGTTAAGCTCGGGAGTGCATAACGATGTGCCGGAACTGGCTCGCCGTTTTGCATCGCGTACCCGTTTTGTACACCTGCGCAGCACTGACATCCTCGACGATGGTAACTTTATAGAAGCCCCTCACCTCGAAGGACGCGGACATTTGATAGACCTTGTACGTATCTTTGAAAAGGAGAACACTTCGTTGCCTATGCGTGTCGATCATGGCAGGCTGATGCTCGATGACGGCGACAAGGGATATAATCCGGGCTATTCATTCTATGGACGTATGTATGCCCTTGCGCAAATAGACGGGGTGATAGCCACAGTGCAAAATGAAATGGAACATAACAAACAATAATAAAATAACATTGAAATATGAACGAAATGTTTAGTATAGCAAGGAAAGTCGCTGTTATCAGCGGAGCCGGCGGTGTACTTGGAGGCAGTATTGCCAAAAGTTTTATAGAGGCAGGTGCAAAAATCGTAGCCATAGACATCCGTCAGGAACAATTAGATGCGCGTATAGCAGAGTTGACAATAGGTGGCGGGGAAGCTATAGGTATCATCGGCAATGTCCTCAATATAGAAAGCTTGCGGAAAGTAGCGAAGGAAGTTGTTGATAAATGGGGCAGGATAGACATTCTGTTGAACATCGCAGGAGGTAATACACCCGGTGGAACACTGGCTCCCGATCAGGCATTCTTCGATATGCCGGTTGCCGAATGGGAGAAGGTGACCAATCTGAATATGAACGGAACGGTTTATCCGTCGATGGTATTCGGCGAAGTGATGGCGAAGCAGAAGAGCGGTTGTATTATCAATGTTTCTTCTATGGCTGCCTATTCTGCTATAACACGAGTTCCGGGTTATTCTGCTGCAAAGACGGCTGTCAGTAATTTTACACAATGGCTGGCTACCGAAATGGCATTGAAGTACGGTGACGGCATTCGTGTAAATGCGATAGCTCCGGGCTTCTTTATCGGAGATCAGAATCGTGCGGTGCTTATCAATCCGGATGGTTCACTGACCGATCGTAGCAAAAAAGTTCTTGCTAAAACTCCGATGGGTCGCTTCGGCGACATTACGGAGCTCAACGGTGCAGTACAATTCCTGTGTAGCGATGCCGCTAAATTTATTACGGGAGTAGTATTGCCAGTAGACGGAGGTTTCAGCGCTTTTAGCGGGGTGTAATTTTACTCCCTTGATATAAGGCGGTTATTTAGTATAATATTAAAGGGACTTTCCCTCAGGTTGCGGGCTACAGGTAGTTTGTGGGAACCTATGTTGAGTAGGTTTCCTTCTATTGATTGTATATGGTCGATATTGACGATGTATGATCTGTGTACCTGTAGGAAATTATCGTATGGGAGTTCGCTCATGTGCTTCATTGTGGTATATACCGTTTTTTCGATGTGGGAGTATAGCTGATATATATAGTAAGTTCGGTAAAACTGGGACAACATTTGCTGTTTGTTCTGGGCACTTATTTGGTATAGGGAAGTCTTTAATATAAAATTCCCACTGACAGCAGATGTTTGGTATTACTGCCAGTGGGAGATTGGGTAATAAGAATAAGGGTGGATAAGATGAAATGAAATACTAACTAATAACTATTAATTTCCAACCCGCATTCTTACTCCCGGATTTATTCTGGGAATGAAAACTTTTTCTCCTATAGTAATCTTGTCACTGGCAGAGCAGGCTCCGTTTGTAACAGTCCATTCCAGTGTTACACTCTTCGATTGGTCAGCCAATATAACTGTAGTGTTATAGCTCGAATCATCTGCTATGGTTGCCGCCCCACTGACTACAGTCCATAATCCGGTTTGTCCTGTTTTTGGCTTATTAGCGCTCATTGTAAAGCTCTTATTGTTGCTTTGTGTAATATCTTCACCAGCGTCTGCTTCCGGCATTGTGCTGATACTTACTGTAAGTTCCGATCGTTTCAGACTGATACAATTTGTCTTGGAATCGGCAAGGGAAATGTAGTATTTACCATTCTCCAATGGAGATTCTTCATCGAGAGCATCCCCGCCTTCTGCATTCTTGTACCAGTTGATGATACCGCCATAGTTATTAATATAATTTGCAGCCGGCGACTCTTTCATGATCTGGTCTGCTAGGTCGGCTATAGTGTTCTTATCCGTTTCGCAGTAGGAGGCAGTCGATATTTTCGTTCCATCGAGAAATATTACTGTCGGTGGCTGATAAGTAACTGTCATCTCATCGGTAGCTGTACAGATAGCAGAACCAGTTGCAGTGGCATCATATATTATCTTTACTCTGTATGTTCCACCTAGCCCATGATCGCGCGCATCTATACTTACTGCTTTAGGATCTACATTTAATTGGGCGAATGTAGGTGTCGGATTGCCATCTTTGTCAAGTACTTGTTTTGACCACTCGTATGTAGATAGCGGACCTCCGTAGAACTCTTCTGCTGAGATTATGTAAGTCTCATCGTTGTCGTTGCCGTTTTCATCGGAGGTAGTTTTGCAGGCTGTATTGTCCGGTAAGCCTACAAGGCCGGGAGTACCTTCAATGAATACTACGTTTTCATTTAGTCCGTAATTACTACTGTTGACATCGAATTCGAGGGTTGCATTGCTTGCTATAATACCGCCTACATTCACATAATCATATGTATTGTGGTCGTGGTTGAGGTAATTAATTGTCGCTGTACTAGTTTGTGTGCTTCCGGTTTCGGTACCAGCGCGAAGGTAGTTGAAGTTACAAGGTGTGCCGTTCAGTATCAACTCACTTTCTATGGTTTGTGTACTTCCGGCTGCAAGGCGTAATGTCAGCCCTTTAGGTATCAATGTAATTTTACCGAACTTATTATTATTGCTAATTGTAGAATTACCGTTTAAGATAAGGTCATTAATATTTATTCCTCCACTAATAGTATTAGTGGAGGTACTTGTTTCAACAATGTTGTATTTGTGGTCAGGATATCCTGTAAGCATTACAGATATCATTATCTTACTGCCATCTGCTTGTAACTGATTAGAATTAGCATTGGTGGTACTGCCAATATATTTCCATATTGTTGTAGTAATATTTGCATTTTTGATATTTACAGAATTTCCGTATGAGCTGCTGCTGGATTGAAAACCATCATTCATTCCTGTTCCTGTAAATTTCATGTCTACATTTTCTGCATTTAACGTAACATTACTTACTAATGCAAACCTTGTTGATTCTAAGTTTGTTAAATTTAGATTCAGAGTTGTGTTGTTTATGGAAATGTTATTCCCTTTCCATTTATCCATTTCGAAGTCTACTTGTGCGGCATTAGTTATATTAAAGGTGTTGAGTTTTATCATATCATTGGATATTTTCCATTTGGCATTAGCATTGTTTATGGTTAGAGTACCGGAATAAGTGGTGGAGCTACTACTGTTAATCCATTCACCATCTTGTACGTTGCCTATTAATTGAATTGTATTAAATTTCATTGCTTTCCCTAGCTTTACTATATTGCCATAGCAGTAAAGTATGCCTATGGAAGAAAAGGTAATTCCGGACGGAGCATCGTTTTCAGTTATCATGTTATTGAAGCGCCCTCCATATGTTGTGCTTGGAACTATAATGTTGAATCCTTTACCATCTGTCGATGAATGTCGGTTGAAATATACATTGTCTGTCATTGTAGGAACACAGCCGCCTTCGATAGGATTGCCATCAGAGTTGGTAGTCCAGTGTAACGGGTCGTCCCAGTTACCGGCTCCCCCTATCCAGTAAAGATCTTTCGATGCTGAACTTGAGAATGTCCATCCGCTGTTATTGCCTTCATCTATCCCCGTAGCAGTAAAACTACCGGCACTTCCATCTATTTTACTTGCATGTACTCTTTGCATCCATACATTCGGTATATGTATGTCTTTATCAGATTTTAGGTTGAACTTGTTGTTGTCCGACAATATGGATGCATGCATTACCATCAATCCGCTACAATCGGGAGTATTGGTTATAATATCTTCCGTAATTGTGAGGTCAATTCCATTGGTCCCAATTAGCGTACAGTTGGGAGGTAAATTGAGAACCTTAACCTCCATGCTATTAGAAATATTAACTGTGGCGTTCGCTTTAGACGCTGTTACGGAATTAAATTTACCATTTACTACATTTAGTATTATACTGGAATAGGTGGCTGTGACATTATAGTATTCAGAATTAGCTAGATTGTCAGTAAAGGTACTGCTACTGACTATAATATGGGAAGTGCCGGCATTCAGATTGCCTGCATAATACCAGTTGGATACAGACAGCGTAGACGAGCCCAGAATAAGGCTCCGATTACCATGAGACAACGCTGGCAGGTATCCTTTAAAGTCCTTTATTGTTACATCTCTACTGTTAGTATTTAGGATTCCGGCAGTGAATGTAAGATTGGAGCTGGCAGTGAAGTCATCTTGTAGTATCCAGCCACCAGTACCGTTAAATTCTATAGTGCTGAACTTAGCACCACTTGTAGTGATAGTTTCATTAAGGTCTACCGAACAAAATACTACCTGATTTGACATCGTTATGTCCGGTTTCAACATGTGCCATGAACCGTAGCAATACATTGCTCCATTAAATAAAGCGGTAGGTGGAGAGGTAAATCCATCGGTAACAGTAATGTCATGAAACTCCGCTGCAACACCGGTAACGGTAATCATTTCTGTAACTATGGAACTTTCATTGAAAATCACATTGTCGAAACGGGTCGGCATACAATATGCTCCCCCTCCATCAGACCAATTGCTCTTGTCGTTCCACTCATGGTTGCCTGCATCGCCTACCCAATACAGGGTTTTGCCTGCGGGCTCTGTAAATATCCAGTCGGCCACAGCTGTAGTAGCAGTATTGCCTCCTCCATCTATTCCTGTTACTTCGAAGCCATTTGTACCCTTCGATGCTATATTTGAAATAACAGCATTGGTAAGTTTAATAGTTTCTCCACTGTTGTTGTTGATTGTGCCATTAGAAATACTGTAATATGCTTCACAGGCTGCTGTGTTGTCAATGATAGTACCTGTAATAGTGAGAATACTACCAGAAGTTATAGTATATGCTTGTGAAGGAGCTAATTGAAGTATGTTAACAGTTCCATTTCGTGGGAAGCTACCTCCTACTTTTTCGAAAATAAGTTCGTCAATGATTCCTAAGTTCGTAATCTCAGCTGATTGGGAAAGGTTCTTAATGATTACTTTGTATATCTTATTACCAGCTTTATAATTACAAAAATTACCATTAATAATATTAAATACAGATCTATTTGCATTTACACGTCCTAGAAATGGCCATGCACCTACTGTGACTTTCGTATTTTCTCCAAGTGTTATAACTGAGTTATAGTTGTTTGAACTACTCATATTTCCTGCAAGTGTGAAAGTTTCTAATTCAGGTAGAAGCAAAGGTACAGACGAGGTATGCGTCATGCTTCCACCTGTAAACGACCTACAAGACGGTGCGTTTAAGGTAGCGGACGAGCCCAGAATACAGGGACCAGAGACAGTAATGGAAAGAACTTTCGGACAGTCTAATAAGGTATTAATTCCGCCTATAGACAATGCACCTGTTGAAAGGGATGTCAGTTCTGGAAAGTTAATTTTACTGGTACTAGAGGTACTTGTTGAGATTCCTCCGCCAGTGTCGTACGTTTCTAGAATTGGAAAGTTAATAGTTCCGGAGTTTACCCAAAGTCTGGTCGTATATGCTCGCGAACTTGTAAGAAAGTTCTTTAAGTTTGGGAAATTTATAGTACTACCTGTCACAGAAATGTATGCGTTGGTAAGGCTTTCGCTACTGTAGTTAATTGTACCTCCATTGAATTCCAGTGTATGATTAGAATTTATTTCACCTTCGATATTTAAGTCACCGGCTCCTTTTTTGGAGAAGTAAGTATTCATTTGAGCTCCATTTGTGGTTAGGGTAGACGTATAACCAATAACAGGTTGCATACTGAGCGAATAACTACTATTATCACTAGAACTTGTAAAAGCTATATAACGTTGTAATGTAACATCTTCTGTAACAGAGAGAGTGCTTCCGAATGAAATTGTCGGTGAGTTAGCTGCAGTTAATGTTTCAGCAAATGTCAAAGATTTTACTGTGGCTGAAACATTTAAAGTTACAGTATAAGCAGTTGTAGACCCTATGCCTCCCGAGTTCCCATCAAAGATAACATTTGTATTAGATGTCGGTACAGAAGAAGGTTGTCCGGCAACGGTTCCATCTAGCTTTCCCGAATTAAAAGACCAGTGAGACAGATCGTTCCAGTTACCCGATCCTCCTATCCAGTACATAGTCTGCTCGGATTGTGCCATCAGGTTGACGGATGCGATGGCAGAGGTAAATACGAGTAGTGCTATCAAACAGAGTCGTTTGATAATTATATTATTTATCTTTTTCATCAATGGTTATTTTACTTTGAGTACGATGTTCATATATGTTTTCTCCGATATGGTGTAGCCGTCTACCAGTTTGTAGACCAGTACCCCTGTATCACTGAGTGATACTATTTCGAAAACAGCCTTGTCGTAGTAGATGACAAAGTAGTCCAGCCTATTGTTGGCAAATACGGGAAGTGTGGCCGTACTTGAGCTCTTTATTGTAGTAGTGAGGTCTGCCATGCCAAATTGCCCTGCATATATATCGTACAAGTCTAAAGAAAATTGCTTCAGCGCATCATCGTAGGCTGGGTCGCCGGTGTCGGTAGGCAGTACGATGGACGGGATATAGAAAAAGCTGTCGGTTTCGGGCACCAGACGTACCCAGCGTGCACCGTTATTGTAATAATAACCGGGAACCACGTCGGCTACACTATTTGTGTTGTAAACGGTCATCCCTGCCACATGGTTTTCCATCGGGGCAGGCGATATGCTCGATGTGAGTGCTACACGAGGCATCAGCACTCCTTTGGATGATGTCCCCTGATCGTTTTCTTTAAGATCGAGCAGAGCGTCTTTATGAGGTTCTGTCCCTGTTCCGATAGTAACCTGCCCATATGCAAAAACTTGTGTGAGCAATAATAAAATTAAAGATAAAGTGCGAAAAATACTTTTATTTTCCATTAGTTTGAATGAATTAAGTTTGAGAAGTTTGTTCATTTATTTGTTAGTTAAAATATAGGTCAAGAGTTTGTAAGTTTGATAAAGCTTTTCTATATCTATTGAATGGATAGATATCTAATATTTCGTCTTTATTTTGTATATAAATGTTTTGCTTTTCGCTTTTGTGCTGCAAAACTAATTATTTAATAATCTTATCGTTAAAAGCAGAGTATGACACAGGCAAAAAAAAGGTATGACCCAAGCAAAAAAGTATTTTTAATAAGTGGAGTCAGATTATATGACTCATACAGCTTATTTCTCTGAACTCTTTTGGTGTCATATCATATTTTTGTTTGAATAATCGGTAGAAAGTACTTTTGTTAATAAATCCGGCCGAGGTGTAGATTTTTTCCACAGGAATATTCATGTTTTCAGATAATAAAATGCGTGCGTACTCCAGCCGGTAATTATTTATATACTCGTTGAAAGTCATATTCACATTGTCCTGAATTGCCTGCGTCAGGTATTGCCTGTTTGTGCCTATCTGTATGGCAAGGGATTCTCGGCTAATGTTCGGGTCTTTATAACAATGGGTACTCAATAATAATATTTCTGCTTTTTCGAATATGGATGGCTCTTTTTCTTCATTTTCTAATTCTCTTAATTTAGATAAGGACAATCCTTTGATCTCCTGGCGGTATTTATCCAGTTCCTGATATTGTGTCACAATTTTTTCATTTTTCTTTTTCATTTTTTCGAGATTATGCTTTATCAACAATGTGATTGCTATCATAAGGAAGCAGATACCCCCCATAGATATAACCAGCATCAGGGAATGATATACTTTTGCTTTATCTTCCAAAGACTGTTTTTCGAGCTTGTCTACATTATATATAGTGTACATTTCGCTGAGTTGACGTGAGACATTTTCCATGTTTGCCTCTTTTGTATATAATAATACATCTGATTTCAAAGTAAAAGCTTCTTTATATTCACCTTTGGCTGCAAGGATATCAGATTTTAAGATTTTTACTTCATTGAGGTTGTATTTATTTTCGTATGCAGAAGATATTGTATAATGATCGACTGCCATATTTATTAAATTAAGTGCCTTATCATATTCTTTGTTTTTCATATAGTACTCAGCTAAACATACTTGAACACTATAGTACAAGCTGTGCATAGGTCGTATACTGTCAGTATATAGTTCCAGTTTTCTGGCGTAAGGGGATGCTTCTTTTAGTTTATTCATATTAACGAATGCTCGGAATTTACCCATGTCTGATGCTATTATGCAACATTGTATCACAGGATATTTTTCCGGAAGTTTCGTTGAATATTTATCAATATAGAATTTCATAGAGTCACTGTATGCAAGCGCTAAATCATTGTTGCCTAGCAGATCACAGGCTTCTACCATTTTGTAAAGAGTGGGTGGATATTTTGATAGCCAATACATCGGATTTTGAGAGTCTATTTTTTTGATGATATCTAATCCTTCCTGAAACGAATTCAGTGCGTCTTTGGGGTTGTTTGAATATAGATATGCCAATCCTAATAATAAATAGGCATCCGCTTTTATTTCATTGTTGTCCAAAGCTTCGCAATCTCTGATCAGATCAAATATTCGGACAAAAGTCCCATCTCTTTTTCCGTAGAAGAGTTCTAATTCTAAACTGTTCATTTCTACTCTGAATGCTTCAACAGGCCGTTCTGCTTTTATAAAGTATTCTTTTGATTTTTCAGTATAATATCTCGTGCTATCATATACTTCCATCCCAAAATTGTTATCCATCCCAAAACTGCAATAATGAGCTGCTATATAAGCATATGCAATGCCTTTCATATAATCGTTTTTTTGCTTAAAAGCTTCTTTTTCCAGTTCTCTAGCCAGCCTTAAATGTTCGGTAGGGTTGGCCGCATCGGCTTTAAGGCATTCTTTATTTAAAGAGTCTAATAAGCTTAAATTAGCATCTTCTTCAATGTATTGATTGTGTTTACATTGAAAATACAAAAAAGCGATTGCCAGACATATAACAGTCCGGAGAGTTGTTTTCATAACAAATTTACAAAGAGTTAAAATTTAGAGTAATTATTGCTGAAAGCAGACTTCTGTTTGTTTTCTATAACTTGTTTGTCCTGAGCTCATAATAAACTAAAGTTTTGTGAATTTATATGGGTTAAAATACGGATCAGGTGTTCTGTGTCTGGCGAAGGATTCGTATATTAAAAGCAAAAAGATATTGAATATGTATTTGGATAATACACAAGATTCAATAGCTTGAATGTTTTGTATCTTTATGTAGTCTTATTATCCTGTCTTATTTGCTATACAAAGCTAATTGTTAATACTCTTTTTTATTCAAGTTGAGGTATGACTCAAGCAAAAAAGAGGTATGACACAAGCAAAAAGTGATATTAAAACAGCAAAATCAAGGTGTCGCAATTGCAATACCTTGATTTTATGTTAATTACAGTAAATCTGGGAAGGGCATTTTTTGTTGGTAAAATCAGAAAAATCAGATTGTATGGGTTGTCATACAGCTTATTTCTCTGAATTCTTTAGGTGTCATATCATATTTTTGTTTAAATAATCGATAGAAAGTACTTTTATTAACAAATCCGGCCGAGGTGTAAATCTTTTCTATGGGGATATTTATATTTTCAGATAACATAAGACGAGCATACTCCAGCCGGTAATTATTTATATACTCGCTGAAAGTCATATTCACACTATCCTGAATGGCCTGTGTCAGGTATTGCCTGTTTGTCCCTATCTGTATGGCAAGAGATTCTCGGCTAATGTCCGGATCTTTATAACAATGGGTATTTAGCAGATACTCTTCCGTTTTTTCGAACAAAGTGGATTCCTTGGCGCTACTTGCCGATTCTCCTTCTTTTATTAAAGCGAGTCCTTTGATCTGCTGGCGATATTTATCCATTTCCTGATATTGTGCTACGATTTTCTCGTTTTTCTTCTTCAATTTTCTAAGATTGCGCCTAATTGTTAAAGTGATTGCTATCAGCAGGAAACAAACAATCCCCATGAATATAATTACCATCAGGGAATAACGAGCTTTTGCTTTATCTTCCAATGACTGTTTTTCCAATTTATCCACGTTATATATAGTGTACAGTTCGCTGAGCTGACGGGAGGCGTTCTCCATATTTACATCTTCTATGAATGTTAACATATCTGATTTCATCTGAAAGGCTTCCTTGTATTTACCCTTAGCTGCAAGTATATCAGCTTTTTTGTTTTTTGCAATGTTAAGATTATCATAGCTTGAAGATGATTTATTATACTCAATTACTTCATCTATTAGTTCAAGGGCTTTGCTATATTCTCCGATCTTCAGATAATAAGTAGATAAAGTGCCTAAAGTCTGATAATATCTGGGTGTTTTTTCTCCGATTAAATTATTATCTCGATATAGTAGGAGCTTCTGAATAAAAGGAAAAGCTTCTTTTACTTTATTCATTTTTAATAAAACACTGACTCTTTGCTCTTCATATACTATTGACCATTCTTTTGCCACTGGAGATGTGTCTCCGATAAGACGTTTATTAACATAATATTTCATAGAGTCGCTGTAGGTAAGCGCTAAGTCGTAGTTTTTTATACTGCTGGCAGCTTGCGTTAACCGTAAAAAAACTTTTATATAATAATTAGTCTGAGCTTTAGTATCTTGATCATCCATTGTTCTTATATATTGTAATGCGATTTGGGAAGTATTCAAAGTTTCTTTTGGATTGTCCAGAACTATATATATCGTTCCTAACAAATTGTAGGCGTCTATTATGGCTTTATAGTCTTTCAGATCTTCACATTTTTTAATCAAATCAAATATTCTAACAAGGTTGCCTTCTTTTTTCCCCATATATATTTCCCATCCCACAACACTCGCTTCTAATCTAAGTGCTCTATTGGGCTGCCCTCCTTTTATAAAATACTCTTTAGCCTTTTCAGCATATAATCTCACGCTATCAAATGTTTCTATACCCGTTTTTTGATAATATCCTGACATAAAACTATATGCAGAACCTATCATAGAATCATTTTTTTGTTTGAGAGCTTCTCTTTCCATTTCTTTCGCTATTTTTAGGAGTCCAGGGGTGTAAACAGCCTTTCTACATTCATCCCTTAACGAATCCAATATTATTTTATTATTTTCTCCTGAATTAGATTGATTGTTTTTACATTGAGAACACAATAATGTGATTGCCAGACCTGCAAGAATCCAGATTGCTTTTTTCATGATTTATTTGCTGTTTCAGTAGTTTTTAGTGTTTTTTACCTATTTGTCTATACAAAGGTAGTAATAAAGCTTTGTAATCTGTCAAAAAGGAATGGCTTAATGAATCCTACACTATATGCAACTTCGTTTACGCGCATATCTGTTTCGAGCAATAACTTAAAAGCTCGAAGAAGATCGCACACGCAAAATAAATCAGAAAATATGCAGGTTACTTGATTGAGAGAAAGTCAGAAGGTGTCGATTCTTGAGACACCTTCTTTTTGGTTAAATGACCGCCCTATTCTTTTCTGCGTCGACCATGCCGGACATAAGCTCAACTGTTGATTCGTATTATTTATGTTGGGTTGTCGTATGCATATACAAGTATGACTATAATTAAATTTTCAGCAAATTTTATACTGGCTATATCACATCATATACTCCTTTAGTCAGAACTTTAGTATCGGAGTCTAATTTGTCGTCAGGAATAATTTCTATCCAGTCACCATTTCTTTCTCCTGTTTTGACTAAAGTCTTGCGGAAAGTATAAATACTCTCTTTTTCCGATTCCAGAACTAAAAGGAAGTTATTGCCTTCTTCTGTTGTAACAGCATCGAAAGGCACACTTATAGCATTGCGGGAATCAGCGATAAGCTGAGCTTCTACAAACATACCTGTCAATAGTTTCCGCTTTGTATCTGTGTCTAAAGAGGCATAAACGTTAATAACACGATCGTTTCCTCCAACTGATTTCCCAATTTGTGTAACCTGTGCTTCGAACTCATCCGAACCTACTTGCGGAACTGTAAATTTTATTTTTTGTCCGTTTTTCAGGTTGAATATATCTTTTTCGAAGACAGCCAGTTCCAGATGCATAGCCTGTGTTTCTACAATCTCCATGATAACATCGACAGGAGAGATTGCCATACCCACATTTGCATTGATAACAGTGATATCTCCCGAAATGGGAGAGTAGACAGTAATATAGGATGAGAATTTTCCCTGCTCTACCTGCGATGGGTTGATGCGAAGCATATTCAACTTTTGGCGAAGGCTTTCATAAGTAGCTTTGGCACGTTTATAATCGCTTTCGGCTTCGAGGTATTTCTTTTGAGAAGATATCTTTTCGTCGAATAACGTCTTTTGTCTTTCATATTCCGATTTCAGGTATTCCATCTGTCCGGCTATTTCCAGATATGACTGTTGCAAATCAATGTATTCGGGACTTTCGAGAGTTAATAATGGTTGGCCTTTAGATGCTTTATTGCCTACAAGCAAGGAAATGGATTTAACATATCCTCCGATAAATGAAGTTACTTTCGCTCTGTTTTTGGGTGGTACATCTATTTTACCCGAAGCTTTTACCATATTGTCGAATTCCCTTTCCTTAAGCGTGCTTATTTCCATATTCATGGAATTAAATTGATCTTGGGTAACTTCCACCAGAGCCGTATCTTCCTGTTCTGGGCTATTCCCTTCTGACGATTTGCTTTCTCCGCCACAGGAGTTTAGCAGGGCAATTGATAATACCGTTAATATATAATAAGAATACTTCTTCATCGCTTATTCGTTAAAATTGAAATAATGTAATTCTAAATATGATTTATTGTAAGCAAGGACATTATCCAGATAATCAGACTCTATACTGATAGCATTCTCCATACTTTGAATATATTGAAAAAAATCTATCTCCCCATTTTTATAGCTCATATCAGCGGTCTTTATAATTTCTTTCGAGAGCTTTTGACCGTTCTCAGTGTAATACTTGATCATTTCTTTATGCTGGTTTAGTTCAGCCTGCTTTTGCATATAGAAACTTTCCATCTGTATTTCGCGGTTACTGCGCATAGCCTCCCAGCTTTGTTGTTCAAGCTTTGCCGTTTTCTTTTTCGATATATTTCCACTAAAGAATAATGGGATAGCGATCCCTATCTGAAAACCGTTTTGTCTGTATCCTAATCCCTTATTTGTTCCTGTAAATAATTCGACACTCAAGTCGGGGAGCCAGCTTTGATTTTGCAGTCTCAACTGGGAAGAATACGTGTTGCTGACAGTTTCCATATAATTTCTTTGCAACTCTTTACCAATTCCGGGATTTCCCATGAAGAGTAAATCCAATTGAGTGTTAGATATATGGATATCCTCTTCGCTTTGTATCAATGATTTCAATTGTTCATACAACGCCTGTCTCTGGCTTTTTAGTTGAATCAGTGTTGTATAAATCTGTTTCGATTTGGCTTCTGCCGTTATCTTTTCCAGATAATTGGATTCCCCTAGCTCGAACTTACGGCTCCCCGCTTTTGAGAAAGCTGAATAAAGGCTATCCAGTTGTGTATATAGTTCCTCTTTATTTTGAGTATATACAATCTGCTCATATACAAGGGAAACAGCAAGGGTTAGTTTGTTTTTTTGTATTTCATACAACGCTTTATTCTGTTCCCATTGCGATTTATATACCTTTCTTTGAGCACCGTACACAGTAGGGAATAAAAATGTCTGCTCAATACCAAATACCCTTAAAGCCTTGTCATTAGGAGCAACATTATTCTCATCATATCCATAATAAACAGTCGTCTTGTCAAAATCGAAAGCTGTATTGATATTCGCTTTAGAAGCCTGTGCCTGTAATTGATACGAACTAAGTTCCTTATTGTTGGCAAGTGCAGTCTCTATCAGTTTGTTTAGTTCGGGATTGTTTTGTGAACAGACGACCGGACTAAATGCCAATAGAGATATGAACCATATATTTTTAAATATCTTCTTCATCCTGAGTCAGATTTTTGTCAAACATTTTGAAAAGAATAGGCAAAACCACCATTGTAAGAAGTGTAGCAGTAAACAATCCACCTATAACCACAGTTGCCAGAGGACGTTGCACTTCTGCTCCAGCCGAAGATGAAATTGCCATCGGCAAGAAACCCAGTGCAGCAGCGGCAGCTGTCAGTGTAACGGGGCGAAGCCTGTCGGTAGTACCTTTCAGTATCAGTTCGTCCACATTTTTCATTCCTTTGTGCTTCAATTCTTTCAGATGTTCTACCAATACAATTCCGTTCAACACTGCGATACCGAACAGGGCAATAAAGCCTACCCCTGCCGAAATACTGAAAGGCATTCCCCTCATCCAGAGTAGCAATATGCCACCCACAGCGGAAAGCGGAATAGCTGTGAAAACAAGTAACGTTTCCCTCATTGAACCAAAGGCAAAATACAGGAGAATAAATATAAGGCATAATGCAACAGGAACAGCTATCATCAGGCGGTCTTTGGCATTCTGCAAGTTCTCGAACTGTCCTCCATAAGTCACATAATAGCCCGGAGGAAGGTTAATTTCATTATCGATAATCGCCGAAACATCTTTCACTACGCTTTCCATATCACGGTTGCGCACATTCACACCAATTACAACACGGCGTTTGGTATCGTCGCGCGATATCTTGGCCGGGCCTTCGGTGTATTCCACTTTTGCCAGTTCGCGCAAAGGGATTTGTCCACCATTCGGAAGCGGAACATACAGATTCCTCAAATCCTCAATATCATTACGGAGATTTTCTTCTAGGCGTATTACCAAATCGAAACGGCGTTCTCCTTCGAATACATTTCCAACAGTCGTACCGGCGAAAGATAATGCCACAATATCATTGATGTCTGATATATTCAAGCCATATTGAGCTATACGTGTACGGTTATAATCCACAGTCATTTGCGGAAGTCCGTCTATCTTTTCCACAATAATATCGGCAGCACCCTCTACATGAGCTATGGCATGTTTTATCTGTTCAGCTTTTTCAGCTAATACGCCCAGATCTTCACCGAAAATCTTAATAGCCACATCAGAGCGTGTTCCTGAGATAAGTTCGTTGAAACGCATTTCGATAGGTTGGGTAAACTCGATTTCCATATTTGGAATGGTCGCTTCAAGTTCTTCTTTTATCTTGTCGGCTAATTCATCTTTCGAACTTGCCGAAACCCATTCGCTTTTTGGTCTTACTTTCACTATTATATCGCTTTCCTCCATTGACATGGGGTCGGTTGGAACTTCGGCAGCACCGATGCGGCTCACAATTTGCTCCACTTCGGGGAATTTGTCCAGTATCGTTTTTTCTATCAATGTAGTTATCTCAATCGTCTTGGCTAATGATGTTCCTGTTTTCAGGACAGGTTGTATTACAAAATCCCCTTCATCCAATTGTGGGATAAATTCGCCACCCATACGGGAGAATATAATTACTGCCAAAACGAGTAAGCCAACAGCACCCGCCAATGTTTTCTTCGTGTGTTTCAAGGCCCAAGTGATAACAGGGAGGTAAGAACGGGTTAATAATCTCATTATACGGACTGTTATCCCGTTTCTTTTCTGTATTTGTGGTTTTATAATCAGAGAAGAAGCTACAGGTACATAAGTAAGGCAAAGTAGCATTGCCCCTATCAATGCGAAGCTGAAGGTAAGTGCCATAGGACGGAACATTTTTCCTTCTACACCCGAGAGTGACAGTATTGGGATGAATACAATGAGTATAATTAATTGTCCGAAGATGGCTGAATTCATCATTGTAGATGAACTGCTTAGGGTTAATTTGTCTACTTCCCTACGCCTGTCGGATAACGGTAAATGACTCAGTTTCGAGGCGCTTGCCGTTATTTGTGCCGAGACGAATTCTACAATAATAACCGCCCCATCTATGATGATGCCGAAGTCTATTGCTCCTAAACTCATTAAATTGGCATCTATGCCGAATATCCTCATCAGGGAAATAGCAAACAGAAGCGAAAGCGGTATAACAGAAGCAACGACAATGCCCGAGCGGAAATTACCAAGTAAAAGCACGACTACAAATATCACTATCAGACATCCCAAAATAAGGTTCTCCGCAACAGTAAAAGTAGTTTTAGCTACAAGTTCGCTCCGTTCCAGAAATGCATTGATATATACGCCCTCTGGAAGTGCTTTCTGTACCTCGGCGACGCGTTCTTTTACTGCATTGATGGTTGCTTTAGAGTCTGCCCCTTTGAGCATCATTATCTGACCGAGTACTTTTTCGCCTTCGCCATTACCTGTGATCGCTCCGAAACGATTGGCACTGCCAAAACGTACGCTGGCAATATCTTTCACCAAGACTGGGGTACCATCTACATTTTTGACAACTATATTTTCAATATCCTCAATCGAACTGATTTTGCCTTCACCGCGTATAAAATAGCTTTGGTTGACCTTTTCGATATATGCACCTCCGGCGATACTATTGTTCTTCTCCAATGCAGTCACTAAATCACCGGTTGTTATAGACATTGCTTTTAGTCGTGAAGGATTAATCGCGACCTCGTATTGTTTAAGGTAGCCTCCCCATGTGTTGATTTCTACTACTCCCGGAATACCTGATAGTTGACGTTTTACTATCCAGTCCTGTATAGTACGCAGGTCTGCTACGGAATATCTGTCTTTATACTCTGGTTTTACATCGAGTACATATTGATATATTTCCCCTAATCCGGTCGATATAGGCCCCATTTCGGGAGAGCCGAAACCTTCGGGTATAAGTTCGGATGCAGTTTTTATCTTTTCGGCTATTAGCTGGCGAGGAAGATAAGTTCCCATACTTTCGTCGAAAACGATGGTTACAACCGATAAACCGAATTTAGAAATAGAACGGATTTCCTGTACTCCCGGCAGATTAGCCATCTCCATTTCGATGGGGTAGGTGATAAACTGTTCGATGTCTTCCGTAGATAGATTAGTAGAAGTAGTAATAACTTGTACCTGATTGTTTGTGATATCGGGTACTGCACCAATCGGTATATGGAATACGGAATAAATACCATAGATGAATATGGCTGAAGTGAACAGCAATATGATAAGCTTGCGGTTGAGACTGAACCGTATGATCTTTTCTAGCATTTATCTCTCTTTTACCTAAATTTTATTTGTAATAAACAAAATTAGGAAGATGTTAAATGGAGTAGCTTAAGATTTGCTTAAGATTGAGGAATTTGAAGTCTAATTGTAGTTCCGACACTCTCTTTACTGAATATTTCGACACGAATATTCAATAGTGAACAGAATCTTTTTACGATAGGCAGTCCTAAGCCAAATCCCTTAATATTGGAATGGTCTGTAGAACGATAAAATTTGTCGAATACCTTCTCTCTATCTTTTTGAGGTATTCCTATACCGCTATCCTTAATCTCGCAGAAAACAGACTTATCTTTTTCATTAACCTTAATCTCTATATCTCCACCTTGGTGCGAATACTTAATGGCATTGGAGAGGATATTGTTGATAATGGTAGAAAAGAGATATATATCGGTCTTCAGGGTAATGTTTTCGGACGAAATCTCAGTATTTATATGGATGTTTTTCTGTTCTATATTTTCCGAGAAAAATTTAAGTGTCTCTTCAATAACTTGCTTAATACTTATATTCTCTAATTTTAAAGACCGCTTCTGATTTTCATATCGGGTAAGGATAAGCAATTCGTCCACCAGATGATTGAGTCGATCAATTTCTTTGACACAGTATTTTACTTTTTCTTCGTACTCTTCTTGCTGGCGCGGTTTCCTTATCAGCACCTCAAGGGTACCTTTCAATACAGCTAATGGTGTGCGGAATTCATGCGAAGCATACGATGTGAAAGACTTTTCCCGTTCTATAGCTTTCTCTATACGATCTAAAAGATTGTTTATCGTGTCGGAGAGTATATATAATTCGTCTTTATTATGTGGTAACGGAATGCGTTCAGTCAGATTGTCCCGTGTGATTTTGTTCGATGTATTTATAATCTCGTTGATTGGTTTTATACTTCTTCCGGCAATAAAACGGGCAACAAAAAATAAAATGATAAGTATAATGGGATAAGTGATTAGTAGTATATGTCGCAATGTTTCCAATACGACTTCTGAACCTTCGCGTGCAACTGCAACCAGGAGATGTCCTACTCTTTTACCATTTTTGTCCAAAATAGGAACTTGTACCTGTCTTATCCTTTTTTCGGCGAGTTCCCCGTTATAAAACACATTGTCTGGTTGGGCGGAATCGTAAAGTAAGTGACTTTCTTTTAAATTAGGAGACTTGTCGATAAGGTTACCTTCTAAATCGAGAAACTCAATAAATACAGGATCTACACCTACGGTATTATGTTCGCGTTCCATCCACTCCTTATGTCTCTTCAAAGCGATCTTTTCATCTTTAATTTCTATTTCGTTAGAGTGGCGGTCAACTTCCCGTTGTAGGTCTTCATTCAGATGTCCGGATACATTAAACTCTACTACCACATATATAGTAACAAAGACTAAACCAATCAGCAACGCTGTTGTGATTATGTAGTTTAGGGCGATTCTGTTTCTGAAAGAAAGACTTTTCATATTTATTCGCTAGCTATATAGCCTACACCTCTTATGGTTCTGATGTATCCGTTATCTTTATCTAAATTCAATTTTTTACGTATGGCATTAATAAATACATCTATTACCCCTGTGTCGTATTCAAAACTTATACCCCATACTTTCTCTATAATCTCATCCCGCTTGCATACATTGCCCTTATTCCTTATCAGGAACTCTAATAACTCAAATTCTCGTTGAGTAAAGGGAATATCAAGGGAATCTATCTTCACTTCGTATGTTTTTACATTGAGTGAAATATTACCCAGAGTAAGGTTCGATTTGCTTTTATAGTTTCGGAAATGGATTTTTATCCTTTCCAGTAATTCTTCGAAGCTAAATGGCTTTTTAATATAGTCGTTTGCTCCCGATTGTAACCCTTCTATTGTTTCCTGTACGGTATCTTTTGCTGTTAGGAATAAGATGGGAACTTCAGGGTCTTTTTCCCGAATAGCTTTGCAGACTTCTATTCCTGTCATTTTGGGTAGCATCCAGTCGAGAAGAATAAGATCAGGGTTTTCCGACATAGAAAGTTCTAAACCATGCTTTCCGTCGATAGCAATGGTTATGCTATAACCCTCTTCCTCGAGCCCTTGTTTCAGGAAGTTATAGATTCCCGGTTCGTCTTCTATGATCAGGATATGCTGCATAATAATACAAAGATATGATAAATAGTTTTACCGGTTTATTTTTGTTACTGATATATGGGGGAGCGCTTAAGTTATCACATAAAATTTGCATCCTGTAAATACAATATTATTGGGCTAATCTTTTTCTAGCTATTTCAACCTAACTTTATTTGTAGTCTCTCTTTATAATCGACAATTTATTTAGATATATCTGAGTAGTTGATAAAAAATCAATAATTACTTGCCGATGCTATAATTTATTCATATTTCTAATTTCAATTGCTCTCCTAATCCAAAATATTTCTCTTGTATTTCATCAATTGCTAATTGGAGATCCATGTCACTAAGCTCTTTATATTTAGGATAATTCGCTTTGGTTTCCCAAATTCGTTCAATTTTACCTTTATCTACTAAATCTTTTATTTTATTATAAAGATACTCTAATGCATTTTTTGAATAGCTCACATCATCTTTCTTTGCTACATATATTGCTCTAATTATATTTGCTTCTGTTGTTGGATTTAAATTCTTATAAGTAGAGTTTTTTTGAAGGATATCCAGATTGCGGGTTTTGATAAAGTCCATATAATATCTAGCATTATATGAGTAATTATGGAGATTTATGACTAAAGAATCATAATTATAAAAGCATCCTTTTGCTATGCTATTCAATACATCTTTTATATCTGATATGAAATCAACAATTAGTTGTATCCTTTTATACTTTTGATTAGAATATTCCTCATAGTTTTCAAATATCTGTCGATGACTTTTTGAGACAATCTTATAGAGTTGAGCTTCGTAGTTGTTCCCGTTAGCTTTAAAATTCTCTAAAAGAGCAGTATTGACAAAAATATCCAATAAACCATAGATAGTTTGCCACCCAGCAATTTTCTTTTTTAATATTGGTTTATCACTAAAGACTAGAGACTGTCATTTTTTATAAGACTTCCGAATGGAATATAATTTTGTATGAGGATGAAAAAGAATTTCTGCACTTTTGAGTAGCTTCCTTTTTCTCTACTGGGACTACCTTTGTCTTAAAATGAATTGATTATGTCAATGTTAACAACAGATAAGGATGCAGATACCGTTTATTTTTCGGAATGGATAACAGACTTTCGATGTTACAAAGCAATAAGCAAAATTTTAGATAGACACCATGTAGAACATGAATTATTGCCTTTTACAAAAGACTACTGGGCTAGAGATTATATGCCTGTGCAAATATCAGAATCAACATTTATTCAATATCGTTACAGCCCTGATTATCTGCAAATGAAAAAATCATATATAACTGAGCCGACAGCTTGTTGTAAACATCTGAATATTGATACTATCAAAACAGATATCGTTATTGATGGAGGCAATATAATAAAATGCAATGATGCCATTATAATGACAAATAAGGTGTTTGATGAAAATCCGACATATTCTAAGACTGAACTCATTAATCAACTTGAATCTCTTTTTCAAATAGAACTAATAATAATACCTTGGGATAAAAACGAGCCTTACGGACATACGGATGGAATGGTTCGCTTTATAGAAGATAAGAAAGTCTTACTCAATAATTATGCTGACTTTGATAAACCATTGAGGAAAAGACTAATAAAAGCATTAAACCCTCATTTTGAAATCATCGAACTGCATTATGATGTAGCAAAGAAATCTACATTAAATTGGGCTTACATCAATTTCCTACAAGTAAACAATCTTATTTTGTTGCCGGCAATAGGGATAGAAGAAGATGAACCGGCATTTCAGTTATTTAAAGATATTTACAAAACAAACATTGAGCAGATAGATGTTGCTGATATTGTCAGGCTTGGAGGAGCTTTGAACTGTATTTCGTGGAATATAAAACAATCATTAAAATAAAATCATGATGAAAGAATTAATTATCTTTATCGTTGCTTTCGCTTTCCTGTTTTGGGTAGGGATGAAACTAAACCGCTGGGTAAATGGAAGTTCAAAGATCAGCAAGAATCAAAAGAAAATTTTGGAGGAAATGAAAAAGCAGAACCGAAAATAACATATAAAAATGAATAAAAATATTACGGCGTTACGGGATTTATTAGATTTAAGAAATGTAGATATCAATAAGATAGAGCAACGATTTGAAGAAATAGCAAAGTATTTATTTCTGGAATGCTGCATTGAAAAGGGGAATGACCATTACAAATTTTTAGAAATAGAATTTTACTATTATACCAAAGACCTGGAAGATATTATTACCTATCCTCGAAATGCAAGTTGTGGAAAATGGTTTTTTCATGATAGTGGGGTTGATATAACTTTAGAAAGTAAATGCACAGATACAGATTGTGGGGGTGATAAGCGGGAGCCAAATGAAGATTATTTTGGAGGAATATTAATCCGTAGCCTTCTGAAAAATGATAAAGAAATTATTACCGGGCCTTTAAAATGCTCTTGGGCTTTGTTTGATTTTATTGATGCATTTGTGCTTGAGAAAGAAGATTTACCTCTGATCGTTAATAATAAAAATGAGAAATTACCGGTTATTACTACAAGCCGTTATATTCCCATTAATGAAGAAAAATCTCGAGTAAGATTTGGTAATAATTCCGATGCTTTTCTTTCTTTTAAAGAAAAATCTTACCGTTTCTATATTAAACATCCTTTATGGGAAGATATAACGAAAGCAAAATACAATGCAAGGCCATGGTGAAAATCATACGCTTGTAATTGGCAACAGTACTTCTGTCAAAAGTTCAGATTCGGCGGTATCATTTGGGCTATTCAGATAATGTTCGAGTATTAACCCATTGTCAAGATGATAACCCTGCGGTATATTCAGCATAATGGCTTTATAAAAAGAATCCAATTGATTATATGAACCTTTGTGAGTATATATCGCATATTTTTGAGTGGGTAAAGTCATACATTTAACTTCGTCTGTTAATCGGGATTTTATGCGTTTTGTAATAGTCATGCAAGCATAAAAACGGCATTTATTGGCATCAGTTATTCCCGTATCATCGTAGCAGATGCCCCAATATTCTTCTTTTTCGGGTAAGAGATTATTTGTCGAAGCATAATCATACAACTTGTTCCAACTATCTTCTTCAAAGATAGTTGATGTATAATCTTCATAATTGCCTATATAAGAAAGAAATAAAACTGGAGTTTCATGTAAATCGACAATTTTGCTATCAATAACAGGAACATCTTGTATAATAGCTTCCGTCAAAAAATGCGCTTTATAATTTGCAGGAGTAGTATTCAATTTTTTCCGAAAGACATTATATAGGGCTGTATCATTGGAAAAGCCTATCCGTTCGGCTATTTCAGATTGGGTATATTTGCCCTCTTTCAGTAGTTGCAAAGCATATTCGAGCCTTATTCGGTTTTTATATTGACCGACAGTTTCATTTATATAAGCCGGAAAATATACATGTAGATTACGTTCGGACATCCCGGATATTTTAGCCAAACTCTCAATACTGGTTTCATTTTCGAAAGCATTGGCATTTGAATTTGTCCAATCGTATTGAATCATCATATTGAGATGATGCAGAATTGAGACTATTTGCCCTTTATATTTATTATCAACAGATTCTATCACAAAAACAAAATTATGAAAAAAGAACCGATAAATAAAGACGCTTTCGGATATGTCAAATTACATGTATATATACCCGTTAGCGAGGATGAATTTATTACTATTGAAAAATATGTTGCCGAAATGCATAATAGCCTTTACCGTAATGACAGTTATGGTGATGCCGACTTAAGGAGATTCGTGTATCAGAAACTTACTGAAGAAAATGTATTCATAGAGCAGTCTAAAGTAGATGCTATTGTAAATTCTTTATATGATTATATGTTTGAGAATGGTAGCCTTCTGCCCATTGATTGGGTTGGCAAGTTTAACAAATGGTGTAACTGGAAACAAACTTTATCAGAAGCTATATCTGAATTTATTCTTTTCCATGAATACGTGCCAAATGTCATAATAATATCAGAGCATACAAAATCACAGATAGAATTTATCTCACAAATGACAGTCAATACAGAATATGAAGACATTAAGAAATTATTAAAATTTCAAATAGACAATTCATTATCTAACAAACGATTTATTCTGCTGTATTTGCCAGATGACAATGATGAAGATGATGGTAACCCTGAAACAAAGAGTCCAATAGACGGAAAATTAAAGAGAACATGTATAGTCCCAATTGCATGATCAAGTCCTAACATCTACACGTTATTCAGCAATTTACATCAAACAATAGGGGCTGATTCACAAGCGAATAATTTTCGTCCAAAATACTGCCATTCATAAATGTTGTATACTCTTTTTCGCAGACTCCATAGCTCTCGTGTATATGTCCGAACAGATGGTAGGCAGGCTTAATTGATTTTACTTTTCGGAGCAAATCTTCACAGCCGGCATTCAGCCCGGTTCTTGTTTTGTCGAGCACACCGAATGGAGGACCGTGCGTAATAAGAATATTGGTGTTTTTGGGTATTTTATTCCAATATTTAGCAATTTCACTCCCTCTATCTTTGTTGAATGCCCAGTTGAAAAACGTTGGAGTAATGGGAGAACCCCATATATTAATACCCTCAATAGATACGCCTGTGTTACACAGATAGTAAGTATCTGAAGGAAGCATTTTCTGTATTCTGTTTACTGTTTCATCTTCGAAATAGAAATCATGATTGCCTGCTATAAATATTTTGTAAGGGTAGTTCAATGCAGAGAACCATCGGATAAAATCTTCCACCTCGTGGTCTTCTCCACGTTTTGAAATATCACCGGCATGAATCAGCATATCTGCCTGGGGCAGATTTTTCAGTTTACGGTGTTGGCCGTGAGTGTCGGAGAAAAATAGTATTTTCATTTATAGCAATTTAATTAATTACCTACACTAAATGTAATAGAATCAAAACGGACATTCTTCTTGAAATACAGGTTTCCAATCTTTAAAACATACTTCTTTTTGAAGAATACATTTAGAAAAATCTGGAGTCCGACCACAATAATCTTCCCAACCCCATCTTCTGTCATCGGCTCTATAATAATTAAAATCCTTATATACAGAGTAATCAAAATCTTGCTCAATTTTCATAATCTCATTCCCTTCTAAATCGAGGTATCCCCATTTTCCTTTTTTTGCTACGAAAAACAAATTTCCATAAAAAGAACACTCATCATATATGAGAGGAATAATAATTTTTTGAAGATGAAAATCTAGCACTCCATACTTATATTCCCTTTTTTTGTCAATAGCTACTATCGCCATATTATTGTTTATGATGTGTATATTGCCGTATATGGGAGGTATAATAAATTCATTATTTATATTGATAATACCGTATTCTCTTTTTCTCCATAAATCACCTTCCATATAGTCGCAGCCTATGAGAAATATATCCTCTAATTCAGAAGAACTCCATAAACAATCATATTGACATTCGATGATAGTATTTCCATCTTTGTCTATTACTCCATATTTCCCATTTTTAACTACACTTATGTATTTATCGTTATCTCTGTAAGCAAGACCTATAAAATCATATATTGGTAAAGTTATTATTCGGTTTTGTAATCCTTTCAATCCAATAAATTCATCTTTCTCGTAGCAGACTAGTTCGCTCCAAATTCCTTCCATAAACATGGTATCATCATGACAATTCTCATCAGAATAATCTGCATGATAAAATGGTCCGGATATAACCCGCAATCCCATTGTGTCTATATAATATTCGTTATTCTCTATTTTTACATAAGCAAAGCCATTTTCGAAGTTTTCTACATAATCATAGGTTGCAGGTATAACTAATTCTAAAGAGCGGTTGACAAATCCATATTTTCCATTAATACAAACTTTTGCTAAATCATTATAAAAAATATGGGCTTCAAAGGTAGATACTATTCTTTTTTCTGCAATAGAATAAACAAAACTAAGTTTTACATAACGCTTATATCCGAACTCATTATCTACAGACTTTTCAAGTTGAATAAACTCCTCATTGATAAAACTTACAGAGTCATATTCTCCAATTATATAAAATGAGCCTTTTTTCCAAAGATACCATTTACTATCTCTCTGTACACACCAAAATTTTTCATCATAACACCATATATTATCATAGATAGTCGGTATTATCTCCTTACAACTATCTATATCCAACAATCCATATTTGTCATCTTTAATGACTATAACTACATTGTTGACTGACAAATCGTACATGATGTTCCTACAATAAGTATAAATTATGGGTATTACTTGATTCCCATTCCTATCTACTGCTCCCCATTTGCCGTAGGCAAAGACAGGGTATAAGTTATTACTTTTCATTCCTTACCGTCGATGTATTTATCTTTCATGTTTTCTACTTCCCTTTTCATCTCCTCTCTCAACCACTCGGGAGACAGTAGTTCTATATATGAACCATGCGACAACAACTCCTGTTGAAAGTCAAAAGTCGGTCTGATATAATAGCTGAATATGGAATAATCGGCAGAATTTTCTTCCTCTTTTTGCGAATGATGCAGGGGTAACGACCGGATATAACGATTCTGATTAGCATAGACTTTAATCAACACTTTTTCCGTCTTTTTGTCGTCATCAGCTATAACTCCGAAGCAATCAGCAAAAAATAATTCTCCGTCAAAATCGGTAGGCAGCACGAATTTGTTATCCGTTATTGTCATAGCCTTTATTCTATCCAAAGCATAGATGAATATACGGTCTTTGCCCGGACTGTATGCGACAACGTACCACCGCTGTTTGAATATCTTTACACAATAGGGATATACCTCGAACGTGTAGGCTGTATCATACCAGAAGCTCTGATAAGTTATCTCTAAAGACAAACTGTCTCTCATGGCCTCGATGATAGGTGTCAGGTACATTTGTCCCGATGGTATTTGCTCAAAAAGGATTCGCTGTTTGAGTCTATGGCTTTCATTTATCAGATTATTGACTGCAAATGTATTCAACAGCCAACTTCGCACACCACCACGTTCCATGTCTTCCGAGTTTTCTATATAGTACTTATAGCCGTTTCGTTTATCGCATTCGATGATAATATCGAACATTTGCTCTATGGCTTTGCGATGATTGTGAAATGTCCGCAGCGGAATATCTTCTTCGCCGAGATTGAGGGATGAGCGCTGCCAGCATTTGTTGATCTCCTCGAAAGTGATTTGTCCTCTTCGATAGATTGTATCTACTAACCATACATAGCGGTTGAAAAGGTTGGAGGTTGAGTCCTTACTAGTTTTTTTCATATCATTATTTTTCATAAAGATACAATATGCTTATGCCAAATAATAGCACACGCAAGGTAAAGGTCTAAAAAAACTGCCCGATGATGGCAGTTTCTTACAATGAAGTGACTTGGACTGTTTACGAATAAATGCTCTCTAGTTCAGAAATCATTACAGCTAACTCTGAAATAATATTTTCTGAAATCTCTTTTGGATTGGAGCCTTTAAAGCTACTAAGTTTTTTTGTGCCAAGCCAAATCAGGTTGCCTTTATCATTGATATAAGGGGGAAAATTGTATTTTTTCAATATTCCATCTATTTCAGGCTTCTTTTCAGCAGTCTTTATTTCTTTGTTCAAATGACGGATGGCAATATATCCACCTCCTGTATGTGTAACAGTTAGCGATAACTGTTCATTTGCAATAACGAATCTGTTATTCTTTTTTTGATGATATGCCCATTCCTTTTCTAACTCTTTTACACATAGCTCAACGGTTTTTTCGTTCTCCTCTTTTGATGGATTCGTATTTGTCCCTGTTGTTATTCCATCCCATTTTTTATCTTGGTTATAGAAATCATGCAGGATTTTAATTACGTTCCTATTCGTTTTATACCTCATTTGCAAATAACGGGGATGATAGAAAAAATTATCATCAAAGTTGTCATTCAGATATGGTTGTTTGGATAATCCTTCAAAAGCCTTTTTAGCAATATGTTTTAATTGCCCTTTCCCTGTGCTTCCCCAGCCAAAGTACACGGGCATCTTGCCTATTTTGGCAATATCTTCTTTAAGACTTGTTATATTCGGGTTCGATGTGGTTTTTAATCGTTCAAATGCTTCTAATGCTTTGGATAAATTTTCATTACGCAGATTGAATAAGTTGAATAACTGAATAACACCATTTAAAGGTTTGCTTTGTTCAATAAATTGTCCGTTAAACAATTTTTCTATCTGTCCCATGGTCGGATCAACAGAAAATTCTTTCCACGATTCAGGATTAACGGAGTTGAATGCTAGTAATTTCTTTAACACATCCGGCTTAGGCGTATCTCGAGGTGCAGCACTTCCCGGATTTATCAAAATTATAGAACCTATCAAATCCCAACTATCTCCGAACTGAAGAATAGTATCTCTCCTAAATCCTAATCCATTCTCTTCAAAATAACGCGCGTAAACTTTCATTTTTCAAATATTTGTTTTTAGAAAAGTCAATTCATTTGTACTATATCAAAATAAATATCATTACAACTCGATTCATTAATGTTGAATTTGTATTTTTCATTGAATGCACTTGCTATTTCTCGGTAGTTAGGCCTAGCATTAGTTCCTGTCTTTACAATTTCTACCCACATTCCCGCTGCAATTTTATTAGCAAGACTCTGTTTTGCTGTTACTTTCCATAAATAAACCATAATATTTTTCTTTTAATATGTCAATCTATATTCTATTGTATCATATTCGTCAGTCAGAAACATTTTAAAAGGATATTTATCTGTTCCATATTCATATGAATATTGCTCTTCAATCGATCCCTTGTAAGACGAATTCAGTATATTGTTAGCTCCTGCATAATTTTCCATAAAGTCGTAATACTCGTAAAGATAGTTTAAAAACCAAAAAGGAACTCTGGTCGTAGAATAAAAAGATGGATTAATGTCGTAACTCAACTTATCCGACCTGTATGATGTGGATGTGATATTTCCTCTATCATCATAGTTGTATGTTATGGTACGATTGCCAATCAATTTCAGTAAGGTATTAGCAAAAGTATTAATCACTAAAACATCATTTACTTTTCCTCTGAATTGATCTTCACCGGATATAAATACGGAATCATTTTTGTATCTAAAATCCAAGGTTACATATAGTTTAGGGTCATATATTTGTATTCTGCTGATTGATTCCCCGTCATAGCTTATTGTCATTTTTTCTTGCAGGCCTTCTTCATCACCGTCTTCGATGGAGATCAGTTTTCCTCCCGAATTGTAAGAGAATAACTTGTAATCGCCATCGCCGTTCATTTCCTCTATCTTTGTAAGGCATTTCATCCCCGAGATATCATTATTAGCATCATCACTACAAGAAAGCATTAATCCTGAAAATAAAATAAATAGTCCCAACAAATAATTAATTTTCATTTTATAATATTTTTTGCCCCTCAGTTCCTTAAAGGAGCTTTTAATAGATCAAGAAAGCGTGGAACTGTACGCCTATTGTTATTTGCTGATACAAAAATAGAATTGGGATATGCCAAACTGTGACACATCCTAATTGGAAAATAAAGTTTATTTATTTTTAGTATTCCATTTATTCTATATCCGGTATTTTATTAACCGCATCCCTTTTCTTCTCATCTAATATTCGTGCATAAATTTGAGTTGTTTTTAATTCTTTATGCCCCAGCAATTTCGATACTGTATAGATTTCAGTACCTAAGTTTAACTGCATCACTGCAAATGTATGTCGTCCGCAGTGAAATGTTATGTCTTTCAATATCCCTGCTCTCATACACCATTTCTCTAATGCCTGATTGTGTCATGCTGAATATTTAAGCCCTAAGAAAACCCTATCTTCGGGATTACCTCTTTCTCCTAAATAGCGAGTGCCTGATCCGATATGTCTAAATATTCAAAGCCTTTCGTTTTCTTTTGACGAAAAACAATTCGAGTATGCCCATCCATCTCTTGTACTTCTCCCCAAGTTAGCTTTTGTATATCGCTCCAGCGCATACCGGTAAGACAATAGAAGATTTGAAATTTATCCGTTGAATAACAGATAATTAAGGAAGTGAAAGTCAACAATGGGTAACGATATAGAAACGAGCGAAACTCTTTGGTCTGCTTTGGTTTACCATTGTTTCAAATAACTATGTTCCAAAGATAGAAGTTTATTTCTAAATACCATAGAATAATAGATTATATGCTGATTTAAAGCAATGAAGAAAATATTCCACAACCGTTTAATTAACCCTAAATACAATAATAAAAAAATAATTCAAAATGAAATTAAAAAATAGAACATTGCCGTATTTAATCCGTTATCTTTATGCTGACTCTCAAAAGGTCGAAACGGAATTAATATGTTAGATATGAAATTTTTAGGATTAATCCCAACTAATGAATGGCTAAAGTCAATCGCACAATTTTTCGAATCTCCGATTGAAGGGAATCGGGTTAATATAAGTCCGATACATGGCAAAGGATATATTGAGGTGCAAAAAATAGAAGAAGGTATAGACTTGGTTTTGACAGATGTTGTATTAAATAAAAACATATGTATTCATAGGGACAAATCCGACAATAAAGGAATAACAATAAAGTATCTGATTCATACTCCTACCAGCTTTCTTGTTGTAAAAGACGGGAATGAAAAAATGACAATTATGGATGGGATTTATGTCTCAACCTCGCATTCTTTTGATACAAACTACATAAAGGCAGGGTATCGATTTCAGGTATTATCCGTCATCCTATCGTCTGACTGGATACAAAGACGCCATAACGATAATTCGTTAATTCTTAATAGTAATACCATAAAACATCCTTTTTTTATCTTCGAGAAAATAAGTCCTAACATAGAACAGCTTGCAAAAAAACTGTTTGTTATCAATGAATCGGATTCTTTGTACAAAGATTTATTATTCAATTCTTCTGCAGCAGAACTTTTGGCAAAAACATTTTCTTTGTTTGATTACAGGAAAAATACTCCTTTAAAAGAAGTGGTCAAGAATCAATATGATATAAACCTTTTATTTGAAATTCGGGAAAAGCTCACTGTAAACCTTGAATATGGATGTCCCACTATACAATCTCTGTCAGAAGAATTCGGAATAAGCCCAACGAAATTGAAGACCAATTTTAAAATAGTTTTTGGAAAACCAATTTTCCAATACTTTCAGCAAGAGCGGATGGAGTTGGCAAAAAAAATGATTGAAAGCGGGAACTCCATTGCCGATGTAGGGTATAAGATAGGATATAATAACTTGAGTAAATTCTCATCAGCCTACAAAAAGCAATTCGGCTTCAATCCGAAAGAAACTCTATTAACTTGATTTTATCCTCAATATAAATAACTTATCTTCGCTATGATGTATTAGTAATACAGAATATTGCGAGCCGTATGTTGGTTTTGGGATTTATGGTTTAGCTCAAAATGAACATTTTTCTCCAACTTTTTTCAAAAATTTGCGCAATAATGTTTCTATTACTATTTTAGATTCTCCGTAGCTATCATTATATTCGTTTGTCAGGAAAACGGTTTGTTTTCTTTTCTGTATAAGTGTTGGAGAAAGATCGTTATACATCCTTCCCCGAAAGCATTTCTTAAAAAAAGTCTTTATCTCCCATGTTGTTAAACACTTTAATATAAAACTCGTTATTGATGTGAATAATGAATTCCGGAACAGGCAGACAAAGCCATCGGATATTGTTTCCCCAGAATATTATCTTAACTCAATTCTATTTCAAAATAGCAAACCTCTGCATTATGATAATGCAAAGGTAATGCTTTGGCGTCCTGAAGTTTTTTTATGCCTAAAAATTGAAAGCCACATTTTTCATAATGACAGATTAATCTCTCATTTCTTCCACAAGTATCCATTCTAATAAACTTCTTATTTTGCCCCTTAACAAACTCTGTAGCCCAATCAACAATTATTTTCACAAAGTTATTACCTCTGAAGTCGGGATTTGTAGCTATTCTATGGATGTAAATAGCAGAAAGAGCATCGTCATTTTCCCAAATTACAGGGTCACTATATGTTATTGCCCAGATACAGGCAATTCTATCTTCAATTATCAGTTTAAATTGTCTGTTCTCAATAACCTCTGTAAAAATAAGCTCTTGGTCGAATATCGGCCATTGATTCCCCGGAAACATTATTTTCTGAAAATCAGTAGCTAATTTATAAAGCCTGAAAATTTCTGTAATATCTTCCGTTTTACTATTCGTTATCATTATTTTTCAATGTTTATAACCCCAATAGGTCGCTTAGTATCCGCAAAAATACTAAATTTACGATATCGGAAATCTTATCTTAAAGCCTTTCTTTTGTTTATCATAAAATCAAATGAGAAACGAACCTATATCTTGCTCATACTCCGAAAACTGCTGAAATGTTTTTCAATAAACCGTACAACATCAGATTCTTTATAAATATGTTTTGTGAGATATCATCTGATAAAGAAATTTCTCAGTATAAGTAAAAGACCGATTTGTCTTCATTTGTCCGAAAGGGATAGGATATAGTCTGTATGGGCTGAAAGCTTATTCCTCATTTACGTTCTTTTGCATTGTAAATCATTAAGAGCAAAAAGACGTATATGACAATCAAACAAAGATTCATGTTTTTAGTAATATTGTTTTTGTTGTTAGCACATAATGGCATAGCACAAAACAGTAAAAAAGAGTATGTCGTTTCGGGTACAATAAGAGACCATGAAAGCCGGGAATTACTTATTGGTGTAACAGTAGTAGAGCAGGGGAATGAGTCTAACGGGGCAGTAACTAATGTTGATGGTGTATATAAGATTAAAGTATCGCGGGGCGAAGCCACTCTTGTCGTATCTTATATGGGCTACGACAAGGAAGCGATAAAACTTCGGATAGATGCTGAAGTTACACAGGATATATTCTTGAAACCGTCTGCTCATAGCTTGCAAGAAATTGTAGTTACAGGGCGAGATGCAGATGAAAACGTAACAAGTGTACAAAGTGGAGTAGAGAAAATCAGAATCAAAGAAATAAAAAACTCCCTGTATTATTAGGCGAAAAAGACATTCTCAAATCTATTCAACTATTACCCGGAGTACGTTCTACTGGCGAAGGAAGCAGCGGTATATACGTTCGTGGAGGAAGTTCAGACCAAAACTCAATCCTTTTGGACAATATTCCTCTTTACAATACTTCTCACCTGATGGGCTTCTTTTCCACATTCAATTCAGATGTGATTAAAAACGCTACCTTATACAAAGGGGCGATGCCTGCACAATACGGAGAAAGGTTGTCTTCTGTCATTGACATTCAGACTATGGATGGCGACATGGAAGAGTATCATTTCAATGGGGGACTCGGGCTTATTTCTTCTAAACTTAGTATCGACGGGCCTATTCAAAAAGGAAAATCATCCTTTGTTATTGGTGGACGCAGAACGTATGCCGATTTAGTGGCAAAAGCAATCGGTGCGGAAGACGCAAAGAATACCTCGCTATATTTCTACGATTTAAACATGAAAATGAATTTCAATCTGTCAGATAAAGACCGATTAATAGTATCCGGATATTGGGGGCGCGATGTTGTCGGTATGAAGAAGTTGTTTAATAATAGTTATGGTAGTCTGTCCGGCGCCATACGTTGGAGTCGGAATTTCAACAGCAAACTATTGATGAACACCTCTTTCATATACAATAATTACTCAACAGAAGCGGAAGAGAATATGGATACTGACATGAAAATATCAACGAACATCAATGATTATATTCTCAAACAGGATTTCTCTCTCTTCACTTCCGATAAAAGCACATGGCGGTTTGGCTATAGCAGCACTTATCATGACATAGGTCCCGGAAAGTTCAAATATCAAGAAGATACAGGCACGGATAGAATCCTTCAACATCGCTATTCTTGGGAAAACAGTGCTTATATAAGTAATCAACTAAAACTTTCAGATAAAATAGAATTACTGTACGGTCTTAGGGCTTCTGCATTTTCGGTACTTGGGAAAGGCGATTTCTACACATTAGATCAAAATCACAATGTTATTGATACCACGTTCTATAAATCAGGCAAAATAGTAAAAACCTACTTCAATATAGAACCACGCATATCGATTAATTACACCCTTGATAACAGTTCCTCAATAAAAGCCTCCTATGCACGAACAACTCAGAATATACATTTGCTATCGAACAGCGCAATGAGCGAATTGTCAGAACGGTGGACTTCCAGTTCAAACTATATCAAACCGCAAATAGCCGACCAGCTATCATTAGGCTACTTCCGCAACTTCTCAGACAATCGGTTTGAGTTTAGCGTTGAAGCCTATTATAAAGATATGAAAAATCAAATAGACTTTAAGGACAATGCAAATACTTCACGTAAAGACGATATAGAAACGGAATTATTATTTGGAAAAGGAAGAGCATACGGGGTTGAGTTTCTGTTGAGAAAACGTACAGGACGTTTTACCGGTTGGGTATCATACACGCTGTCAAAGTCGGAAAAGAAGATTGACGGTATAAACAGCAATAAATGGTATAACGCCACACAAGACCGAACACACGATATATCTGTTGTTGGTATGTACGAACTCAATGATAAGTGGTCTTTTTCAGCAGCATGGGTTTACTATACAGGCAATGCCGTTACCTACCCCAGTGGCAAATATCCGGTTGACGGTTACGAAGTGCCTTACTTTACCGAACGCAACGGATACCGGGCACCCGCCTATCATCGACTTGACTTAGAAGCCACCAAAGTTTTGAAGAAAACAAAGAAATTCACTTCCGAACTATCTATCGGTCTATACAACGCCTATGGCAGAGAGAACCCATACATGATAGAGTTCAAAACAAATAAAGACGACCCCAATAAGTTATCTACCTATCAATATTCATTATTCAAGTTTATGCCATCCGTATCATGGAATTTCAAATTTTAAACAACAGTCGCAATATGAAAGTCAAAATAGCCATTCTTTTACTTGCTTCTTTATCTCTTTTCGCCTGCGAGAAGGAAGTAGAACTTAAGTGCCTTATCTGAAATTTCTTTGTCGGATATACCAATAAGAGAAAGAAAGTTTAAAAGCGATTTTTTATTGGGGATTATGCCCTTTGTGGTTTTATTCGTTTTTATCCATTTTAAGAGGCTATTACTATCCGGCATATCAATTACACCTAACCGATATAAAAAGTCGTTCTCCGGCGTTTTTTCATCTAAATAACTATTGCTAATTAGTTCCTGATATACCAACCTCGCAGCATCTTCATTTAATGATGAGGTAAAATGAGCCGGGATTGAAGCAAGGTTAAAAATCTGTTCTATTTCTACCCAAAGAGAATTTCTTTGCTCTATACTCTTCCTATACTTTAATTTGTCGGTATCCATTATACCTCCTCGTTTTTCTCCAATGCGCTGTATTTCTTTATTTAGTAGCATCCAACGGCAAATAAGGTTTAGAAAATCTTCTTTGCTAATTCCTAAAGAATTTTCTTTATCAATCATTTCCTTTAGTGAATAATCATAGTAGTGCGCATCAATTTCCTCTCTGGTATGCCATGCAATAGCTGTTGTTTCTTTTCGTTCTCCAACTTGAAAAATTCTATCAACAACCCGGCTTATATCCATATCCGATAATATGCTGTCTATTTTTATATCCCTTATATTCATAGCTATTATCTTAATCCAATGAAATATCCGGGATGAGGTTTACAGCCTCTTGTTTCTTTTTATCCAAAACCTTAGCATATATCTGTGTGGTTTTTAATTCTTTATGCCCTAAGAGTTTAGATACTGTAAATATTTCAACCCCTAAGTCAATCATCATAACTGCAAATGTGTGTCGCGCGAGATGTATAAAAAGCAGTGAATTAGACTAAAGCAGATTGAAGCAGTTCGGCAGGTAACATATTTGAAATGAACAAGTTTGCATTATTCTAAAGCTATTTGAAATGTTTATCCCGAAGCAGATTTGCGCTACATTTCAGTTTCTAAATCGTTAGCCTGTCTGTTTCCAAGAGAAAACAGGTAATCGGAATTGTTCTTTTGCGTTGATATGCTGTGTTTTACATGATTAAGAGCGCTTATAAAACGGGTAACTTTACCCACAAAATATAAGCGTATGAAAGATGAAAAATTTAAGGTATTACTCTACCTCAAAAAGAGTGTTCTTGACAAGTCAAGAAAGACCCCGATTATGGGAAGAATAACTGTTGGCGATACCGTTGCACAGTTCAGTAGCAAACTCTCCTGCACTCTCTCGCTTTGGAATCCACGAGCCAGCCGTTTGAACGGGAAAAGTCAGGAAGCAGTCGAAATTAACGAGAAGATAGATAAGTTACTGCTTAGTATCAATGAGGCTTACAACACTCTAACCGAACGAAATATACCGTTCGATGCCATAGCTGTAAAGAACCTGTTTCAAGGTGGCATAGCTACGCAGATGACACTGTTCCGGCTCTTCGACCGCCATATTGAAGAGGTAAGGGCGCGTGTCGGAATAGATGTTTCCCACCGCACAATTCCCAATTATCTCTACACCCGGAGAAGATTAGGTGAGTTTGTCAGCAAAAACTACAATGTCAAAGACCTTGCATTCAGCCAGCTAAACGAACAGTTTATCCGGGAGTTTCAGGATTATCTCATTCTCGAAAGAAATTTAGGTGTAGAAACTGTACGCCACTATTTGGCGATATTAAAGAAAATCTGCCGGATTGCCTTTAAGGAGGGGCATTCCGACAGGCATTACTTTGTAAACTATCCTTTGCTAAAGCAAAAAGTTAATCCACCTCGCACCCTAAGTCGTGAAGAATTTGAAAAGATACGGGATTTGCAGTTTGAAGAACACCGATGGTCGCATATTACCACCCGTGATATGTTCCTTTTTGCGTGCTATACCGGGACTGCCTATGTCGATGTAGTATCTATAACCAACGATAACCTGTCTAAAGACGATGCGGGCGATTTATGGCTCAAATATCAACGTGGTAAGAACGGCAAGCTGTGCCGGGTGAAGCTGCTTCCCGAAGCCATCGGGTTAATCGAAAAGTATAAGAATCCATCAAGGGAAACCTTATTCCCTAAAATGGAATATAACGCCCTGAAATGGAATCTCCAAAGCATACGCCAGCTAATCGGAATGACAGGGGCATTGACCTATCATATGGGGCGGCACTCGTTTTCCAGCCTGATTACGCTTGAAGGCGGTGTTCCCATAGAAACCGTTTCCAAGATGCTTGGTCATTCGGATATAAAGACCACACAGATTTACGCCCGTGTTACCCCGAAGAAACTCTTTGAGGATATGGATAAGTATATCGAGGCTACCAAAGATTTAAAATTAGTTCTATAACAATCAATAAATATTACAATTATGCGATCTACATTTAAAATATTATTCTACATAAACCGGGGTAAAGTAAAAAAAGACGGCACAACCGCCATATTTTGCCGTATTACTGTTGATGGCGAACAGACCGTAATCACAACAGGTATTTTTTGTAACCCTAACGATTGGAAAAGTAAAAAGGGAGAAGTCAAAGACGAAAAAGCTAACCATCAACTGAAAGCATTTCGTCAGCGCATTGAACAGGCTTATGAAAACACGCTAAAAAAATATGGTGTTGTCAGTGTGGACTTACTTAAAAATGCGATTCTCGAAATACATACTGTTCCCACTATGTTATTATTGGCGGGCGAGGCGGAACGTGAACGGTTAAGGATACGTTCATTGGAAATAAACTCTACCTCTACCTACCGCCAGTCTAAGATTTCTCAAAATAACTTACGGGAATATCTTCTTGCCTTGAAAATGAAAGACATTGCCTTTACTGATATTACCGAAGAGTTCGGCGAAGGCTATAAACTGTTTCTAAAAGGCAAAGAATATAAGTCGGGACATATCAACCATTGCTTTACATGGCTGAACCGATTGATTTACATTGCCGTTGACCAAGAAATTCTCCGGTTTAATCCGATTGCTGATGTGAAGTATGAAAAGAAAGAACCGCCCAAATTACAGCACATAAGCAGAAATGAATTGAAGCTGATTATGGAAAAGCCGATGACTAATACGTTTCAGGAGTTGATTCGCCGAGCCTTTATCTTTTCTGCGTTTACGGCACTTGCTTATGTCGATTTGAAAGGACTGTACCCCCGCCATATCGGACGAACGGCAGAAGGCAAACCCTTTATCAGAATCCATCGGAAAAAGACACAGGTTGAAGCCTACGTCCCTTTACATCCGGTTGCCGAACAAATCCTGTCGCTCTATAATACGGAAGACGATACGAAGCCTGTATTCCCATTGCCTAACCGCGACCAGATATGGTATTGCATTACTGAAATCGGCTTCCTTGCAGGTGTTAAGGGCAATATGAGCTATCATCAAAGCCGCCACACATTCGGAACGCTCTTACTTTCAGAGGGTATTCCCATCGAAAGTATCAGCAAAATGATGGGGCATACCAATATCTCCACAACACAAGTTTATGCTAAGGTTACAGACCAGAAAATTTCGGAGGATATGGATAAGCTGATGGAACGAAGAAAAGCAATGTAGCAAACTACTTAAAAGGGCTACCGGAAATTACTCTGGTAGCCCTTTTGAATTGAATCTGGCATTTTCGGTTGGGTTATTACTCCCATGCCTCACGATAGTTCTGTTCCAACAATTTTTGAATATCCGATTCCCGGTATAAGGTTTTACCACCTAATTGAAGGTAAGGGATTTTGCCTTTGGTTCGGTATTCCTGTAATGCCCTCCGACTGATTTTCAACCTTTCCGACACCTGCGCAACGGTCAAAAACCGTTCTCCGTTCAAAGACGGCTCATACCCTGTCATTACGGTTTCGATCCTGTCTAACAATCTATCGAGCGAACAGAATAAAGATTTTATCCGCTCATTATCTTTTGTTACAAGTTCTGTACTCATAATTACTCCGATTTCAGATTGTTTATAAACCGCTCCACATCTTCGGGCTTATAGTACATCTTTCGATTAAACTTCGTATAAGCCAGTTTCCTTTTATCTCGCAGATACTGTAATGTGTTGGGATTGACATTCAGAATCAGACAAACATCCTGATTATCCAGCCAACCGTCAAGCTCTTTATTTTTGTTTCTTTCAACCAGTTTCTCAGCTTTCTGAACAAACGATTCAAAACGCACCATCATAGCCTCGAAAGTGCGGGCTTCTATATTTATTATCTCCATAATATTTACCTTTTTCGTTAATACTATGATTACGGGATAACAAAGGTAAGTCATTAAAATACACCATATACCAATCCTTTGCGGGCTGGTAGCTTTCGTCTGTACTTGTCTATACCTAAAGTGCAGACTGATTCCGGCGGCGGTCAAAATATGCCCCTTTTTTGTACTCCCTGTTCAGACTATCCGGGAGTAAAGGGGATTTTTTCTACTGCCCGTATCTTATAATTTCTTCCTCTTTTAGCGGAATGCCGACTTAGCCGATGAAGTGTTCGATTTCATGTGCGAAAGTATTTCCGTGTTCTTTACGCCGAAGCAAGTTCGAGCCGCAGGGCGGTTTCGTGAAAAATCTTCCTCTTTCCGTTCCGGCGAGCGTATTTATTCCCGAAAAACTTGCATCGGCTAAACACTACCTTTCTCTGCCCCTGAAACTCGATCACTCATAACCGGCTCCGATACGGCATAGCGTTTAAAAAAAAGTCAGAATTATGATACGAACAGCGGAAAAAAACAGGAAACAACGATTCTCAAACCTTCCAATCAGCATAGGTTCGATTTTGAAAATAGCTTTTGCGGTGGCGGGGTTTGCCCTCTGGGGGTGGTCGTTCGTGGCGGTTGTCGCAGGGATTTATTTAGCGTGGGCAATCATTAAAGGCGTTTTGTCCTGTCTTATTTCCCTTGCCGTTATCGTTGGCTTTATCCTCCTTTTGATAGTATTAATTTTCTAAAACATAAAAGATATGAAACCAAAGTATTTCAATTCGTTAGGCTCGTTAAACGAGTACGCAAACAATTATCCGAATAACAGTTTTTCATTTGAGCATAACCCCCGAAAATGCGGATGCGATAGCGTAAGATGCAGTTTCGATGTAACCGACAAAGAGGATAACGACATTTTGGAAATCCTTGTTATATGCCCCATTTGTGCCAATAAACCTAAAAACAGACAATAATATGACACAGCCTAAAATGAATTTGCACGGAGTATCAGTATGTCCCGCAGGAGAAGAAAATTATGAGCGTTACAAAGATTTTCGCGGGAAATGGCTCTGCCAATACGATTATCGAGACACGGACGGCGAACTTTTTAGCGTAGTGATGCCGACTCTTACCGAGTGCCGAATGAGGCGGGATAAGTGGTTAAATCAAAAAATAGCAAAAGCAAATAACAATTAATAATCATTCAAAAAATTACAATTATGACAGCAATTAAGAACAACGGCACAGCCGTAGCAGTAGCAGAGAAAGCAAACGAAGTAGTAACCGCAGTAGTGGTACGCACCCCCGACAACGGACAGCACAAAGCCGTAAACATCGCATCGGATTTGATAGAGCCAAGCAATTACAATGCCCGAAAAACATTCGATGCCGATGCGCTGAAAGAGTTGGCGCAAAGTATCTCCGTTCATGGACTGATACAGCCCATTACGGTACGGCGCAAGGGAGAAAAAGGCGAACATTACGAAATTATTTGCGGGGAACGCCGTTTTAGGGCGTGCCGTATGCTCAAACTTTCCGAAATCCCCTGCATTGTTCGGGAGGTAACAGACGAACAGGCGTATGACCTTTCAATCTCCGAGAACTTACAGCGTGAGGACGTGCCAGCAATGGAGGCGGCAGAGGCTTATAAACGCCTTATCGACACCAAGCGATACGACATTGCAAGCCTCGCCGTAGCATACGGCAAGAGCGAAAAGCATATCTATCAAACGCTGAAACTTTGCGACCTTGTTAAAGGTATTGCCAACCTCGTAAAAGAGGGCAAGCTGACAGCATCGGCAGGGATAGTTATCAGCAAGTACGACAAGAAGATACAGGAGGACATTTTGAACGACCGTTTAGGCAAGGACGGCGCAGGCGAATGGTGCAATATCTCTGCTAATGTGTTGGAGGGCAAGATACGGAACTGTTATACGAACAACCTTGATAATTACAGTTTCGATAAATCCAAGTGCCTTAAATGTATTCACAATTCGAGCAATTTTGACCTGTTCGCCGAGGGTGGCGGTTGTGGCAAGTGTACCAATAAAAAATGTTTATCGGACAAACAAACGGCATATCTTGTAGAACAGGCGCAAGCCGTAGCCCTTGCCGACCCGAAACTCGTTTTTGTCGGCGAACAGTACAGCCACGACAACGAGGCAACCCAAATAATCAAAAAAGGCGGTTATGAGTTTAAGAACGTGCAAACGTATAACCTTAATTCATACCCCACAGCACCGACAGCACCGCAAGCCTCCGAGTACAAAAAGCCCGAAGATTACGACAAGGCACAGGAGAAATACGGCAAGGAGCAGGAAAAGTACACCAAGCAGACGGCGCACCTTGAAGAACTGAAAGAGCAGGGCAAAATCCGTGTGTATGCCAAAATCGGCGATAGCAACGTAAGAATGTACTACAAAGAGGTAGCCACTAAAGACACCAAGAGCAACGAGCAGTTAATCGCCGACCTTACAGCCAAGAAAAAGCGTAACAACGAACTGGCGGACGAAAAGACCGCCGAGGGCTTAAAGGAACTTTTGCGCACGGAACAGCTACCGCAGTCGGCATTTACCGCCGATGAAGAAACGGCAATGTATTTCTTTATGCTGTCTAAGTTGCGCCGTCATAACTACAAAGCCGTAGGACTGAAAGAAAACGATTATTATGGCTATCTGACGGACGAGAAGAAACTCAAAATCGCATCTTCGCTGACAGAGGAACAGAAAACCATTGTACGCCGTGATTATCTGTATAGCCACCTAACGGACGGCACAAGAACCGTAGGAGATGAAAAAGGCGGTATGCTGTTGGCGTTCTCAAAACAGCATCTACCCGAAAAGACAGAGGAGATTGTAAGCACTCACAAAGAGGAATACGGCAAGAAAAACGCCCGACTGGACGAACGTATCGCAGGGCTGAAAAAGGCTGAAAAGAAAGCGAAAGCCGATGCCAAAGCAAAAAAGGCAGAACAGAGCACCAAGACGGAGAAAACCCCTAAAACAGCCGAAAAAGCCGTAAAAAAGGGAGTGAACACCACAGCCCCGAAGTCGGAAACCGCCAAGCCGAAAGGCAAGGAACAGCCAAAAGCTACCCAATCCGAGAAGAAAGAGACGAAACCAACCCCGAAAGCGGATAAGGTGCTGATTGTCGGAATACCCAAAGTGCAACCTAAAGCGGAGGCAGTAGCCGTATAAATTTGAAGTTCAACAAAGGGCGGGAGAAATCCCGCTCCTATAAATTATCCAATGATGAAAGTATTTGTATTATTCCAAACAGATATTCACAGGACAAGGGCAAGCCGTGTCTTTTTCGGCGTGTTCACCTCCGAAGAGTTGGCGATAGATCACGCCAAAGAAAACGGCTTATATACCCACGATGTAGAAGTCGTTATAATTGAGTGTGAAACAGATAAATTCGGCGAGGTATGAGGATAGACGCATATATCGGCAATCCGATTATTGCCACACAACAAGATTATTACGAACTGGAGGAACTTTTGCACGAGATAGACCCGCAATGTAATTCGGTGCAACTCCGACAGGAGGTTGTTATTATTGAGAATATCGCCCGCAGAACGTTTCATTATCCACGAAAACCCTCTATTGAGTGGGTAGCCGGGAGGCTGCGGTACATGGTCGAAAACGGGCTATAAATGCCTTTGAAAACGATTTTAAGAACTTATATCCGGGCAGGGGAAACTTTGCCCGGGCTTCTTTTTCCATGAGCCATTAACAAGGCTTTATGCGGGAGAAAAAGAAGCAAAAAGCCGTTATAGACGATAATTAATCGTCATTTTTATCAATAAGTACATCTTCTATCTCGCCTTCTGTTATTCCGACCAAATACGGGTCTTCAACTAAAATATCTTTATATTCAAAGTTTATATTCGGGACAACTGTAATTTGAAGCACTCCCGAATCTTTAAAATCTTTGGAAATAAGTTTCCATCTTATTTCCAAACTATAATCTTTCGGCAATGGTTTGATAAAAAACATATCGGAATTAAATGTGTCGTCACCAACCAAAATAGATGCTTGTGGCAATATTTTTCCTGTCTTATTCTCTTTATTTAATCTGACATCTGGGGTTTGATAAATTTTTGGGGAAATATGCGTACCTGTCCTTACTTCGTTATCATCCGTTACTTCCTGTATCTCCCCGTGTATTTCAAACAGTAATTTAAACTCTTCCAGAGGCTCAGTCCCTGTATTATGTATCTGAAAATATAAAGGGCACAAACTTAGATTGATTTTAGTACTTGCCGCTTCAAATCTGGCAACAACAGTTGGGATAGCTGCAAATTTATTATGAAGCCCCATAATGGCACTAAGGGAGTTGTTTAAAGGAACTGCGGGAATAATTTTTTGAGTTCTATGTATTGTCGTTTGTTTAAATTCGGGTGTCATAATCAACTCAGTTGAGGCATTTTGAAAAGTTACAGAAACGCTTTTCCTTGATTTGTAGTTTTGACTCTTTAAATAAAAATCATGAGTTTCTTTGTTTTCATCAATAAGTTCCACAATGTCCTCCCATGAGAAAATGTGAACCTCAAACAATCCATCACTTATGTTTTCCAAATTTTTAACTCTAACAAACTCTTCAATTTTGGCATCCTTTACAGCCGTAGTTGCAAGATATAATTTCTTTAAAGGAGGCTGAAATAATTTTGCCTTTTCAATTTCAGCAATAATTTCATCTTCCGTAAATTGCTTATCAGTGTATTCATCTTTTCCCTTACACTGTATTCCGTAATATTGGGTTTCGCTCTTAGGTATACCATATATATCCACTCCATGTTGAGCTTGCCCTATTCTGCCGTTTTTTTTAATTTCGGTACAAGCCCATATTTCTCCCCAAAGTTTTTTGCATAGAGTTTCAAAGTCTTGCCAATTAATAGGCCGTCTTAAAGATAGAGGTGCTTCCATATTAAATAATTTTCCACAAAAGTACCCACAAAAATACTCTGCGAGGAGTTTTGCATCATGTTTTTCAATTAGTTACTCAAATTCTGCCACATATTGAAGTTTCTACATATTACTTTTCAAGTATTTTTGCTCTTGCTCAACAATAAAATCAACACCATCCACACCTCCATTCTGCATCTCTTTCGCAAATTTTTCCGAATTCAGATTTAACCCTGCTCCAATTTGCATAAAGCATTTGAGGTTAAAGAATCTTGTTTCAGCCAGTTTTTTCAAGAATGGTTCATTAATTCCATTGTACGTTTTCCTCAAATAATAAGATAGAGAACTTGCGAATAAATCTGCAAGTTGTATCTCAATAGACGTTTTTGAATCTACTAATTCGAGTCTGTCAATTTTTAAAGGATAAATATGTTTTCGATCACCATATCCTACAACTGTTTCTGGAATCCTTTCATCAGCCATGAATTTTATATATTCCTTCCAGTGTTCAATTTGCTTTGAGTTGTCATGGTATACATTAAACTTTTCTTGAAGTATCTCTCCCCATTGGTTACAGGAATAATTAAATTCAGAAATAGAAAAATCCAATGAGTATTTTTGCCCTGGTGTATCCCATAGGTCAAAAGCATTACACATAGAAATATAACCAAAAAATTCTCTTACATCCTCATCCTTTATCATTTCTATACGTCCCAATGCAACAAGAAAATCATTTTTATAATCTTCTTGCTTCTTTAAATCTTTTTCTCTATAATAATTCTGGAACGATTGTAGAAAATCTTCAATTAATTCTTTGTCTTCTATTTTGGTTTGCATCCAATATAAAATATTGGCTAATTGCAATTTACGACCACCTTTGTTCATGTCTTCATTTAGCACTTTTGCATAAAACGGTTCTACCAATTTGTCAACGATATTACACCAAAGAGCAAATCGTTTGTCAGCAGCTGTCATGACGATACGAGAACAATCTAACATCTCATTATTCAATACGTCAATAATGCTTTTGTGGTATTTTTTAGATTTGCATAATTTATAAAAATGTATTTCTCCATTATTTAATGGCAGTAGTGGAGCAAGAATCAGTCTTGTTTCTTCCTCATTAAAATTATGAGATGCTAAAACATATATAGGCTGCTCTTTGTCGAGCAGATTATCACCACTATTTCCAGCTTCATCAAAATATATTTTTGTATTCATTTATTCGGAGTCAAGTTTGTCTTCCTTTTCTTTGTTAATTATAAAGTTATTTAGTTGATTAAATTTCATGTGACAATATTGTTTTCTGTATTCATCTATGATTGTAGGGCTGTTACATTCAACTGGAGAAGACATTACCTCTACACCTCCATCGCCATCGTTTTCATAGAATATCTTTCTGAATAGTTGATAGTTAAAATTATTTTCATCTTCGACATAATCATGGTATTCAAAAATAATAGATCGTTTTTGAGAGTCTGGTATCTTATAATTTATGCTCGAAATAATTTCTTCTGTATTTGGAATATCTTTCCCACCCACCTGTAGTACCATTGGTAAAGATATCTTGTTAAACATTCTTTTTAATTCGTCTTGAAAATTCAGAGATGGAGTAACTTGATAGTTCTTAATTTTTTTCTCGATAAAGTCATATAAATCAGATAAACTTTCTCCTTTATACTTCGTCATATCAATATTATATTCCTGAATGACAATACTTAAATGTTTAGGTCGAATGCGCTTCACATCAATTTCGGGAATCTCCTGCTTAATAATTGTTTGATGAAAAACTTCATGAATATCTTCGCCCTTGTAATTAGGGTTTAGTAATACATAATATTGAAACGTACTTAGCAAGTCAATATAACAATATAATAGATTCCTACTTTCTGTCTTTTGGTTAAATAGGATAATGGTATGTGTTGGATATAAATCTTCAATATCAGGTCTATTTAACTCAATAATTGTGTCTATTGCGCCTATACTAATGAAAGGGAAACAGCAATTTTCATATTTGAGTTTTCCTATTTGTGTGGTACTGTCTATTTCAAGAACTTGAGGCATATTCTCTCTACTAATACCACAATGGGCTGCGAAATCAACAGCAATTTTCACAAAGCCCTTCTTAAAAATCTCATTAAAATTGGGTACTCCCTCTGTAAAGAAATAGCCTAAAATACCTTCATCTTGTATGTCTGTTTTTGATTTAAATTCAAAAAAATCGGGATCAGCCCCTTTGCTTTTAATCTCTTCCTGAACAACAGGCTTATATTGTTTAGCTCTTTTATCATTTGCGTATATTGTCACCTTTCCTTCTGACTCATCTACCTCATAGTAAGGTTCAATGGGAGATACTTTCCCCTCTCTTATTTGAACGTCTATTTTTTCATTTAGTTCCTCGTTTTTATATAGATGCCCTTTTAATGTAACGATATTTTTACTCCCATGATCTTTTCTAATAAGGAGTTTTTTAAGTCGTTCAATAAATGGGGCAAACAAAGAAACAAACTGACTATCTATATCATCCCCAAGTATTGTCCCACAACTTTTACATAGTATTGAGTTGGATTTCAGCTTTCCGTGAAGTGCATTTTGGATTATGTGTTCATCATGTAGAAAACAAGGCGTTTCTTTAAATTCCTCTTTGTGTGACAAGTAAAATTCTTCACTTATCATTGCATTTCCGCATAAATAGCAGATTGAATTATTTTTCTGTTCCATATTACCATAAGTAGGTTTACTTAAGTCGACTTCTGTTCTTTGACGATAAGTAAACATTTTACTTTTCTTTTTATATCTCCATTTCCCCATAAACTTAATTGTTTCCCTACAAAATCACCTATCTCATAATTTTCTTTGACAGATTGTCTATATTAGTAAGTTTAAAAAGTCCAAAAATCAACAATCCGCAACATACAATACACAGCGCTTTGTATACCCATATCGGGATATAACAGTTTAATAATAAAACGAGCATCATTGTCAGCAATGTAAAAACAATTGTAGCCAATATCAATATCTTAAATTCCTTTTCTTTTTTCTGCCAAAATTCATACTCAAAAAGTACATCTTGTATTGGTTGATATATATCTACAAAGAAATCGCCCGATACTTTTGCCAGCATATCTTTTGTTAATGGCATTCCTTTGTATTTGGTAGATATTCCCTCCAGATAGTCTTTTGTATGTTGACTAAACATTTCTGCATGACGTGAGTCAAACTCCAAATGTTTATCAATGTAATTTTGCTTTCCATCAATAAGATACCAAATGTTGTTAATGGTTTTGCAAATTGAATCTAATTCTTTTGCCGTAAAATAGTCGGAGGGAAAATCTTGCCCCGATACGATAGATTGCCCTCCTAATCGTCCTATCTCCTCAACATTATCTTTCAGTCTCTTTATATAATCAGAATCTTTAGTAACCTTAAAAGTGAAGCAAGTTTTGAAGGAAGATATAAATTTCACATAACAACTAAAACGGCGAAAGAAAGGATTCATAACAAAATGAAATCGATCAGTTATGCTTCCAGCAACTTTTTGGCTCTCTATAAAAATCATAAGGAAGCCACCTGTCAATAGTGCAGCAAGGATAGAAATTATAATACTTAATTCAGCCATAATTAATAGCTCATATTTTGTTTGTAAGACTCTTCTGCTTGGTCAAAATTCTTCTTATATTCATCATAGTTACCATTAAACATCCCTTGTTTGATAGGCTCCCATTCGCCTTTTAGTTTGTCTGCATTGTCAAAAAACACACTGTAAGGCTCTTCGCCATTCTGACGCATCTTGTATTCAACTCTACTACGGAGAAATTGCCCTGTAGGTACATAGAAGCGATCAAACATATAACATTGATTGTACCCATAAACGAGAGACTTCAAATGTTCCCATATGTAAAAAGTATTTTCGTATTCTGAATCAACGGTAAAACACCCTATGAAATGAGAACGTAACCTTTCAAGAAGAATGAAGCTCCACGGATAAATGTAATTAATACCAGCTAAACGGTTTAATTCATCGTAACTCCAATGTGTCGAACCAAGTAGGGACAATAATGGTTTTCTGTAAAATCCTATAAAGTTCCCAGCGGGTACGCTTAGTTTTAATATTTTATTTAGTTCTGTGTATCTTTCATATTTTACGCATGCTATCCCTATTGCATTCAACAATAAAGTAGCACCTAAAGCATGTAGATATTGAGTACCATCAATATAAGAGTCTCCACTCCTGATAGGCTTTGTGCATAGTTTAACCAGAACATCCCCAAATGCTTCGATATGATATGTTTTGCCCCATCTTGCTGCAAGTATAGCTATATCTATCAAAGGTTTCACTGCATTATGGTGTAATTCAAAATAAGCGGAAAATAACTCTGGCGTGAGATGAAAATTATAATTAGCTTTTGCCATTATTTTATCATAACCCTCAGTGCCGAATTTCTCTATCAAGTCTGAATAGTCAATATTATACTGTTCTGATGATAAGTATTTTTTCACTCTTGACATCATTACATCGTAATTCAAGCTACGGCTTGTATTGCTTTGCTCCAATGCTACCACTTGCTCATGAAGTTCAGTAAAGAGATCGTCAGCCCCCTTTATTAGCATAATCTCACCACGTCTGGATGTGGCTAATGTTTTCATAACATCACTTGCTTCTCCTACATTCGTAAAAAAAGAATTATAGCGTGAAGATGATGAACCATTAATAATATCAACCAATCCTTTATCCCACGTTGCAGACCATCCACAAGTAATAAGGCCATAATCTTCGAATATACGACTAACGTAATTTTTCATTGCTTCGGGATAGTTATCTAATTCTTCTGTCGTATTACGAAAGCGGCAGTCAATATAATCACCATTTATCTTAATGATAGTAACAGTTTTGCCATGAACAATAGGAGTAGATTTTTCAATATCACTTTCATGGCATATCACTTGCGGGATAACATCCTCTGCTTCAAGTGCACGTTCAAGTAAACGGTCGAAATTGGTTGTTAGAATTACACGAATATAACCCTCCTTAGCTAACTTAGCTATCGCTTCGTGAGCTTTCGTTGGTTTCTTCCAACCTAATTCCCTTTCTTCATCTGTTGGTTCAAAGAATCCTCTCATCAACTGCACACGCTCAGTCGGTTCTTTAACCAATTCTTCCAGCAAGGATGAATAAGTTGCCGAATCTCCATATTTATCTTTATACCATTGATGCCAATCTTCTATATCGGCAACACCCTGAGTCGCGGCTAATTGTTCTATTAGCATATTCTCGACCTCCCATCCTGATGGAATATGTGCAGACCGAGAAATGCCAGCACCAAGCAAAAGAGCATAAGCCCCCTTGTTACTATACATTGAGAATGCTAATGTGGTAAGTCTTTCTATTCCCATTATTGTTTTTCATTTTAATCTGAATACAAAAATACCCATAAAAAAACACCTGACGAAATTGTTTGTCAGATGTTTTTCAACAACTTACTACAAGTTGTTTTATTCTGCATAATATCGCATTGCGGAATATTCTACCTCTTTAAAACCAAGTTTTTCATAAGGTCTCCCTACGCAAGCAATTTGTTGACCCATCTCTATCGAATCGCCTACATTTACCATAGTCTTGCTTAAATAAACCTTATGCGGAAGAAAGAGACAAAAGTTCTAATTACATTCAAGTTCAAATGTTTATTTCTAATTGAATATGACTCTTTGTTGGTTCGATTTTCGTATTTTTGCATAAAAAGTGACTATATGATTACAGAACTTGATTTTGAGAATTTGATTAGTAGACCAGAATCTACGATATTGGATTTTAAAAGAGAACAATATAAGATAATAAATGACGAATCTGGAATTAAAACAGCCGGATTTGTTAAAGATATAATAAGTTTTGCTAATACAATCCGAACAGAAACAGCCTATGTTATAATAGGCATATCAACTGATAATGATAATAAGGAATTAATAGGAATTGATTTCAATATTGATGATGCTACTTTTCAAGAAAAAATAAAGGATAAAGTATATCCTAAACCCAATTTCCTATACTATTCTATAAATTATAAATCGAAAAAATTTGGAATTATAGAAATCCCTGTTTCAAAATATTCAGAACCTATAGCACCCGTAGTAAAAATGAAGGGTCTGGAAGTTGGGAAAATCTATTTTAGGAGAGGCTCTTCGAATGCTGAAGCCATAGGTAAGGAAGTTATTCTTATAGATAAATGGTTAGATAGTCTTCCATCCGTAGTCGAATCACTAAGTCTAAACGATGAAATTTCAAGTTTGTTATCAAATCTCACATCAAATAGGTATCAATTGTCAAATATACTTTCTGATACTTTAAGAGTTGCTAAAAAACATTCCTTAAAATCTTTAATCGATTTTTGTTTAGGAGAACTATCGGGTTGGGATAGGCCTGAAAATGAGGAATCATATAACTTCTTAAGTTATAGAATGCAACCTACTCTAATTGTGCCAGGGGTAGTGCAACTAAATAATAATTCAATTTATTCATCATCACAAATATATAGCCAATTGAAAAATAGTGATGGAGTATATGAACGAAGCATCTTATTTACTCCATCAATAAACTATTTAGAAAATTTAGTCGCCCAATATAAAACTAAAAATGACGCATTGGCCACATATAACACCACTATGGACAAACTTTTTGGAGATGGAACTATGTCCGATTTTCCAATAACCGCAGTGGCTACAACTGATAGTTTTGATAATATTTACAGTAGAATCAGACAAAAATTAATTGACATACTACTTACGGTATAATTCTAAGCGTAAAGTATCAAATTCTCAGATGTTTTTATATATCATCTCTCTTTGTTATAATATAATTCAAATAGCAGATAGCACCATCCGGTCGGATTCAAGTAGCGTTTTCCTTTTCTCACTTCGTAATGCAGGTGGCTACTCGTTGCTATTCCTGTACTACCCGTGTAAGCAATTTGTTGGGCTATCTCTACCGAATCCCCTACATTTACCATTATCCTGCTTAAATGTGCATAAAACGAGCGGAAACCGCCTGCGTGTTTGATCTCAATAGGGCTTTATGCGGGAGAAAAAGAAGCAAAAAGCCATGTCCGAGTTGGATTATTATTTATTAATATCCACCAATTGGTAAACACTTACCACTTTTTTTTAATTCTATATTTTTTTCATTATCAAAACCAAGACCTTCCTTTCGGTAAATAACATCAAAAATTTCGGTTAGATCAGGAGTAAGAGCAAACGTGATATTTTCATCTTTAAGTTGCTCTCGTGTTATTTTGTTACTAAGAAAAGCCCCACACACTTCTAACTCATCAGATGTTATCAATCTACCATGGAGTTGTTCTCTCATATCCAGAAACTTGATAAAATCATTCTTTTTTCGTCCAAGCTTTTCCAGTACTAATAAAAATGATTCTAAATCATCTATACAGACACTCCAAGGAAAGTTATCATCTTCATATATTTCAAGCAAACTATCTAAGTCTGACTGAATTTGCCCAAACCTCTCAAGTGTAACTACAATTGAAAATATTTTGGGATAGTTTTTTGTCCTAATATCGATCACATGATTTTTTAATTCTTGATCTGAATATATGTTTAATACTTCATTATCTATGAATTTCGATTTAACTCTATATGTTTGGTCATAACCTTTTTGAATGGTTTCTTCAAAATTAGATAATATTAAAGGATATGCTTTGTCGGGATCTCGCCTTGGTTCATCTCTTTTTGATGCTTTAGCTTCCACAATGAGAGCAAGCCCTTCATAAATAAACAATAAATCTTGTTCGTGCTTATCTTGTGTATAAAAACTCTTGTGAACAAAAGATTTATTTTTGAAGAAACGTTGAAAGACTCTTTCTATTTTTTCTTCCAGTTTTTTCCCTCTAACAGCATAAAACTTTTCATCTATTTTTTTCTGCGAAACACAAAAATTAACTAATGTATTATAAACAGCTTGAATTGTCTGATGCATATCAACAGCCTGATATTCATCTTCACTTATCTTAAAAATAGGTTTATTATGAATTGGATTTACCTCTGTGTAATATAAGAAATCATCTTTTTTTCTTTCACAAGTGAATACATTCAAAAAGGAATCCGCCTTTTCTTTTCCAAATCTATCAGCTATTGCCTGTTTTGAAAAACGGAACATACGTCCTTTATCATACATCCAATTAAATAAATTAGTGAAATGCTCTGGTAAATGTTCCTGCCACTCCCAAGGCATAAGCCCCTTTTGTTGCATTTCTTTACAAAATTCTTCCCAAGTTTGCTGTCCCTCTTTAGGGTTTATATTGTCTTTTAAAAAATTATTAGGAATACCATCTATAAAATTGTATATTTCTATGAAATCCAAAACTTCTAATCCAAAATGTTTCTGTATTTCATTATTGAAAGGAGTGAAATATTCAGTAATTCTCTCTATTGTCTGTTCTTCAAAATTTAATAATCCTTGATTAAAATAACTTAGAAATGTTGGCATTGCAATTGTTCGTTTCTTTTCCCAATTCTCATCAATAACATCATCCGGTTTAGGGAAAAAAAATTGATTATATCCATTTTCGATATCAATCAGAATGCTTTTCATATGCTCAAAATCTTCGTTGCTATATTGAGCTTTCAGTTCTTCTCTATTCTTTACCTCCGAAGTTATATTAAGTCCGGCTAAATATAATAATTGGCGCTGTGGAGAAGTTAATCCATTTAGAGAATTTATAGGATTGTCGAATCGAATAAACTGCATTAAGGAACTTATATCGCCAAGAAACATTGTAGTCTCAAATTGACTAACATAAGCTTTTAATTCTTCTGATTTTTTCGTTATATCTATTTCCATTGTATCAAAAATTACAGTTTAAGCATTATAATTTTAGTTAAATGCGATAGGTCACATATTGTTCTCTACAAAAATACCCATAAAAAACATCTGACGAAATTGTTTGTCAGATGTTTTTTAACAAGTTACTCAAGTTGCTTTTATTCGTTCGTGTAATACCTCATAGCTGAATATTCCACCTCCTTAAAACCCAGTTTTTCATAGAGCTTCTTTCCGGCTTTGGTGGAATAGAGATCGAGAACCGACACAAAGATATTATCGGCATCTACGATAAGGCTACTCATTACAGAAGTTGCATAACCCTTTCCCCTGTGTCCGGGATAGGTAAAAACATTCATTATTGTTCCATACCTGCCGTTCAGGTTATTCAGTCCCGGAGGTTTTTCGTCAATGATTAGAAAAGCCGCCGAAACAATCTCGCCGTCAATTTCCATCGCGTAAGCAGTAAACTTTTCTTCCAGTACATACTCTTTGAAATACTCCCGCAGTTTAGGTTCAAGTTTAGCTTTATCCTCTGCGCTCAATTCTATTTCTGTTGAAATATAATCGAAACGCAGTTTTACGAGCGTATTTATATCTGTTATAATTTTAATTCTATCATCCATATTATTATCCTATCTGTGTATTTATCTCCCGCCGGAAAGCAAGCGGATCGGCGATAAACGGATATGAACTTGTAACGCCTCCGGTAGTAACGGTTATTGTTCCGAAGCCGAATATCCTACCCCAAACGCTTTGCTTTATATGTAGTCCTTCGCATTTCGCCAATACCAAATCGACCGCACGGCGACTGATTACGCCTGTTTTCAGGATTACACGTTTGTTGGTTACGGCATAAGCCGAGCCTATTTTTACCATTATACGCTGTATCAATGACACTATTCCGATAAATAACAGAAATATCCCGCCATAATGCAATACTGCCGTTTCGGAACCGTAAAGCCACCATCCCAGCAGCAGTAGTATTATCGGTTGCACGAACAGGAAGAAATGCAACTTTGCTACATATTTTATCTCTTCTCCGGGTTGTAAGTTTTGTTCTATATAGTTCATAATCTGTTGAATTTTCGTAAATATAAGAAGTTTTGTTAATTGCACAGGTATTTTGCTGCCTGTATTTTTATTTCAAACAGCAGGTTACACCATCCGGTCGGGTTCAGGAAGCGGTTTCCTTTCCGTATTTCGTAATGCAAGTGGCTACCCGTTGCTATCCCTGTACTACCCACGCAAGCGATTTGCAGGGCTATTTCTACCGAATCCCCTACATTTACCATTGTACTGCTTAAATGTGCATAGAACGAACGGAAACCGCCTGTATGCTGAATTTCAATATAATTTCCATATCCCGAACAATAGCCTTTTCGGACTACAACGCCGTTTCCAGTGGAGTAAACAGGAGTACCTTTAGTCCCTGAAATATCAATTCCTGTATGGAATTTCCACACCCTGTAAATCGGATGTTTGCGCATCCCGAATCCCGATGAAATACGTTCCGGTTTCTTAATCGGAAAAATCACCGGATAGTCGCATAGCTCATCAATAGATAGTTTCAACGAATCGGCTATCTGCTGAAATTCCGTTGCAGAATACACCTGTTCCATGAATTTTTCTATCTCCGGTTTCCTGTTTAGAGAATAGCCTGATTGTCCCAATGCGGGCAAATACAATAAGGCGATGAAGAACATTAGTATATATTTCATAGTCTGTTTGAATGAAAGTAAGCACCCGAAATAAATCCGGGTGCTTTCCTGTTAGTCTATTTCCTCTCCCCACAGTTCTACATCTGTCGGGGCATTCATCAACGACCGGGCTATACATAGCCAGCATAGGGCATTGAATACTATATAACTACAAATTATCATTATCATCTTCCGTTTCGTCCTCTCCCTTGTCATTCTGAAACGAGAAAGTCTTTTGTACCACCTGTCCGTGATTATCTTCGATATACACGTCTATTACCTGTTGGTCAGTACAAAGTGAAGTGTAATACATTCGGAACGTTTCTTTTGTCAATGGATAAAGGTCGTTCGGCAACAATACCCGTCCATCATCCAACCGGAGTTCGCCTACTCCGTCAGGCTGGAACATCCGAATAAAAAACTTCGTGTCCTGATAGTCCCCTTCCTTTACGATCCGGCAACGGATTTCCGCCACCTCTCCCTGAACGATTTTTTTCTGAACCGGCATAGTAACCAGATCAAATGCGTAAACCTTATTAATATCCATATCGTCAGAACAGGCACAGACTATTGCACCCAGCAATAGCGTGTATAAAAAATATGCTGAAAACTTTTTCATTGTACTTCTATGTTTAATTGATTATAAATTTCAGCCCGATACCGAACTGCGTATGAAAATGCCCGGTAGAGTTGCCCCACAGGATGCGTTCGCGCCCTGTCAGGAGCAATACCAAACGGTCGGACAGGTAGGTTTCCAGTTCCAACGTAATAGCCCCGCCATAGATAAATGCGTCTTTGTGCCGGAGCGTAGAACCATCGTACAAGGTCTTTTCGCCCCAATTCGAGGTTTCGTACCCGGCAAGGGCAGAACCGCCCAACGACAGCAAAAAAGTCTTTGATGCATCGGACAGGATTTTCAGATAGTAGCCGCCTTCAGCGGTAAACTGTGAAACCGGAATACGGATTGTCCGGTACGGATAATACCGTTTCATAAATTCCGCACCGAACATCCACTTATTGCCGTTCTTTGCGTAAGTAGCCATAGCCGCGCCGAAGTAATATCCGGCTTCGTTATCCTGCTTAGACGAATAGATACCGTCCACCATTCCCGATGTTACCTGTATGCCCCGCATACCCGGTAGCTGACGTTGTGCGTGTGCTTGGTCTGTAAAGACCAGGCACAACGCAATCGCCATGATAAAAGATAGCTGCCTCATGGTTATTTCACTTTCAGTTCGTTAATAACCTTTGCCCGCACCAAATCGGCATTATCGACTGTGAACCGCTGATGGCGACCGCCCTCCTGTTCGTTCAGCTCAATAACAAGCATTTTATCATCGGGAATCGTAAATTTCGGCAGGGTGAAAATTGTGCGCTCCGTGCGTTTACCGCCTATCACCATCAAATTATTATAGGCTCGAAGCGGCCAGATCACCTGTTCCTGAATCGCGGTACGTTTTGCTACTTTCTTATCCACGATTTTGAACGTGATAAAATCTATATTGAACGGCACGTTGGACGAGTTTTTCAGTTGCAGGTGGAAATACAACAGCCCGTTATGGGTATAAACACCCTTTAGCGTATGCTGTATGCCGAAACGTTTACTGCCTAAATGCTTTATCTCCCTGTCATTGTTTTTGTAGATGGACTGCATAATCAGCTTGACAAGCAGCGGAGATTCCTGTCCCAATTCCTCCATATAGACGGCAAGGGCATTGTTCGGACGGTTTACCACCTCCCCATCGTTCAGGAAGTCGGTCATTTCAACGGACAGCTTTACAGGTTCGTCCGCATATTTTACATTAAACGTGTAATATGCACCATCTTCGGTAATGACGGACAGATTACTCTCCCGGCTGAAATCCCGCAAAGCGGCTTTCACTCTCAACACGTTTTCCGTTCCGTCCGCTTTCGCCGCGAGAAGATCTGCCGACCCTAAATCGACATAGCGAATCGGTGCGGGGAAAATAACGTGAACGGTTTTATTGAACGTAACTTCCAGTGCATACGGCGGTATCATCCGGTCAAAAGTCAGCGGGCGGGTAAAGCCCTGATAGTAGTCGCCCGTTGTGGGTTTAGTTTCTATTACGGTAACCGTTTCTTCGGTTACTTCCTGCGCGTTGGCTGCAAATACGCTCACCGCAAAGGTGAACATCAAAAAGATTCGTTTCATACTTTTAATTCTTAATTCGTTAAACATTGATTTTTTAGTGGATTTTAATTCTCTTTTGGCAAGAGCAGTAAGCGGTGGTTCGCTTTCAGCGTAACTTTAACCACGCTCATTTTCTTACTTACATACTGCGATGCCCCTTGTATAAGGCTTTTCCCTATATCGGCGGCAAACTGCGAACCCGCATCATCGGTAATTGTAATGCTCGACCCTGCCGACTGTGCCATTTGCGAGGCTATTTCTTTGGCGGCTCTTATCTCATCGGAGTTTGGCACGGAAATACCCCTTTGCCCGTCCAGATCGTACACTTGCAGTTCAACCGGAATAATGTTGCCTGCATATTGAATCGAATTAATCGTAACCTCTATCCGTTCGCCACCGATACGGCACGCCCCGGTTACAACCGAGTTGGCAGGGATAAGGATATTCCCCGCCTGCATCGGTTCTAACAGGCGTATTTGTAATTCTTTTCCGCTTGTCAGCGTTACGGTCTGGTACACACAGGCATGGATGCTGTTTTTGTCTTTCACCCCCTCGTTTCCGGCGGCAGTAAGAAATCCCATGTTGCGGGGCTGGCTGAACGATTCTATAAATTCATCGTCCGACATCGGCGCAGAAAGCAGCGATACGACATTGTGGCGCACCTGCTTTACAGGCTGAACATTAACCTTATCTTTCGTAGAGGGAACAGCATTGTTGTTTTCGTCCTGTCCTGCCTGTGGCGGCATATACCTCGCCGCCATCGCATAGGATTTTTCCAGTAGTGCCGTTTGTTCGTCCTCTGCGGCTTTCCGCGCTTCGGCTTCTTCCAGCTTGCGTTCGAGTTCATTCATACGTTCCTCGACAGCGAGTTCCTGTGCGCTCTTCCCGGCAGGTTCTTCGTACCATTCTCCCAACTGCTTATTTATATCCTGATAGGCATTTGCGGAGGCTTGCAGATTATTTACTGGTTTCGTTTGCCGTGCAGACGGATTTTCGTAATACTCCGGCTGATTGGGTTCTGCCTGCTTTGGCTCTTCCGCTTGGTCGAACATTGAAGAAAAGTCCTGCAAAGAACGCATCCGTTCCTGTTCCTTTTGCCTCATGGCTTCCTGCTCATACGCATCGCGCTTATCCCCGACTATCCCTTCATCCTTCGGTACAGGTAGTTCGGCATTTAAGCCCGACAACCCTTCGACCTTTGTTTCGTCTTTGTCTGATGGCGAGAAGATCAGCCACATCGCACCGCCGAAAATCAGGAAGAAGAGCGGCATTATCAGCATCTTTTTACGTTTCTGCCTCTCCGCCAATGAAAGTTCCTTTTTAGGTGGCGACTTCTTAGGTTCTTTTCCTCCTCCCGTCTTACTATCCGGCGCTGGCGTTCCTTTATTCAAATTCTCCTGTTCCATTATAAAATTTGTTTTGATTATTAATACTATCCCTCTGCTGCTGTTGCAGTTTCAGGGTTTCTATCTGTTCTATCTGCATTTGTTCGCCCTTGTCTTTACCTAAATTGTAAATCGAGGAAACGGTCATGTAGATAGACAGCCCGCTGAATACTATCAGCATGGTGACGATTACGATTACCCGCGCATCGGGGCTTAGAGGTCTGACAATACTACGCAAGCGGTCTTCCAACCACTCGTTTACACGTTGAATGATTTTCCGTATCATATCCGCACCTACCTTTCCGTTACCCGGATGTCCCGGTTTTCCACGATCTCGAATTTCTCCATCGTGAAACCGTGAGGGTTATTGTCCGAGCGCACCGAGTTAATCAGGTTGCAACGGGTTATCAAACTGCGTTCGGTCATGTTCGATTGCCGGAGGATCATTTGCCGGGCGTATGTTACCGCCGTGTAGGGGTACACATCAAAATTGCAGGCGATACTATCCACCTGTACGATCTGGTTGATATTCCCCGACACGATACGGTTGTAGTACCCTTTTTCCGCCATGTCCTGATAATATTTGAAAGCACTTTTATCGACAAGGAACAACGCCCTGTTTACATTGCTTTCAATGGCTTTTTTGTCGGGCGAGAGCGTGAAAAACAGTTCGTGAAACCGCTTGACGTGTTCCCGCGCTTCAACGGGGCGGTTCTGCGAAAGGTCTTGCGAGAGGGCAAGCATTAAAGACTTGCCCCCGTCCAACACATAGATACGCTGGCGTTGCGCTTCGGCAAAGCTGTACGACGACCATACGGAATAACCCGTAATTCCGGCGCACAGGCAGACAAAGACAATCCCGAATAGGCGTATCTGCTTGAATGATGTTTCTATATTCTTTAAACTTTTGAACTCCATTTTATTTGTTCGTTTTTGAATTAATAAAAGACACTGCGTGTCTATTTTTTACCTAATAAGCGTCCGGCTACGTTGCCCGCAGCGGCTCCCGCTACACCTCCGGCAAGGGCAGCCCCTTTACTTGCCGCCGTGTTTACCCCGCGTGTACCATTACCGCCTCCGGCTTGGATAACCCAACCCGCAACAGTCGGTATCGAGAAATACCCGATTATTCCGATGATAAGGAATATGATATATACGCCGTTACTGCCATCCGGCACGTATGATGGGTCTTTGAGCAGTCCTATATCCATTTGCAGCATGAGTGCCTGAATCTTGGATAGTACCGCTGAAAACAGGTCGGCAACGGGTAGCCACAGGTACACCGAGATGTACCGTGAAAGCCAGCTTGTAAGCGTGGATTGGAAACCGTCATAAACAGAGAGGGCAAATGTCAGCGGCCCTAAGATCGACAATACCACTAAAAAGAAGGTGCGTAAGGTGTCAATCGTGAGGGCTGCGGCATTGAACAGTAGCTCGAAGAAATCCCGGACTAACTGCCGGAACCACATTTTCATATCGTACCATTTGCGTTCGCCCCACATACTGATAATCTCGCCCATTTCCCAGATTCCCAACTCTTCCATTTTCCGGTCGTACATTTCATCATCGACCAACCATGCTTTGCCCTCGCGTACCCGTGCATCGTATTCCAGCGCGTCTTTCTCCGCCTGTAATGCCTGTACGTCCGTTATCTGCGATTCCAGTATGGTATGCGTTCCTTTTACCACAGGCGACATAACGGCGTTGATCGTGCCGAGTACGATTGTGGGGAAAAACATAATACACAAGCCAATCGCAAAGGGACGAAGCAGCGGATATACGTCTATCGGTTCTGCCCGCGAGAGGGCTTGCCATACACGGGAAGCCACATAGAACAGCGCACCCAGACCCGCTATCCCTTTGGCGACACCGATCATGTCGGCGCACAAAGGCATCATATCTTGATACAGATTCCTTAGAATCTGATGCAGGTTTTCAAAATCTATTGCTAACAACATCATGACTTACCAGTATCTTTCGGATGGATCACCATACAGGGCGCGTACATGCTCCATATCACCTTTTTCCTGACTGCGGATAAAGGAAACAGAGATACTTTTCTTGGAAAAGTACCGCGTCAGGTTGCGATGCTCAATCATTTTCGTATGTATCTCATCTATGATTGCCATTCGTTCGGCATCGGTCATGGAAAGCCCGTTGGAGGCTGAAACGATATTCTTTATATCCGAAAGCAGATTACCGCTTTCTTTCAGTAATTTGGAATATCCGTTAGATATGGCTTCCAGTTCTGCATGGGTGAAATTCTTATCCGTCAGCATTTTGTTGAAGTTGGTCGAATATATCTGCGATATTTCGCTGACCAATTCTACCGTTTCCTTTACCTTGCGGGCATCCTTGATAAGATTATGCACCGACTGTAATTTGTCGTAATACTCCTTGCCCTGACTATAAATCTTCTGCATTTCTTTGAACGAGTTGATTACATTGGTTGCCGTTGTCGCTGTTTTGGAAACCGTCAGTATATTTTGAGCAAGGTTGGACGGGTCAATCACCGCCCACTGTGCTTTTGCCTCAAAGCCGAAGAAACTAACGGCTAACACAAGGCTTAAAAGAATCTTTTTCATTGCTATAATTTTTTAATTGTTATTTACTTGGGTTGAAGAATTAGCCCAAGTAGGCTAATCCTCTTCCCGGACATATTCGCCGAAAGCGGAAAGCAATAAGACCTCCCGCTCCCGGTCATAAGCAATCCCGATACGCCCGTACAGGTCGATGTAGTACAAACCGAACAAGCAATACACCGTACAATCACAGACCACCTGCGGGTTGTTGTAAGTAAGTTCGATACGGATGCCTCCCCGCTTGCGGGAAGTGTTGCGGTAAATTCTTACCGCAGGCGCACCGTCCGGGCTTACCCAACGCCCCGTAATCTCCCGCAGGTGAAAATCCTGATATGCGGCGCAAGGGTCGGCTATATTACATTTGCTGAACATGGCGCACCTCCTTACTTTTTCGCTTCTTTCGCCTCTTTTTTCAGTAGGCTTGCAGGGTCAATAACAAGGATGTCAATATGGGCGTTGCCGCCTATGACTTCCGTTTCTTCTTCGCTTTCTTCCTGCGGTTTGAGCAGGACTTCGGTAAGGACACTGTTTATCCCTACCGTGTGGATGAGCAGCTTTTCAAGTTGCCCGTTACTGAATCTTTTTAACATGATCTTTTAGTGGTTGTGGGGCGCATATGCCCCGGTTGATAATTATTGCCTTTTACTTTCGGCAATTTGCTTAATAGCCAGTTCGTAGTCCCCGCCGAGTTCGTCCGTCTTTTTGAACACTTCCATTTTTTCGGTTTCCTCTGTCGTATACGTCAGGTATTCTTCGCCGCTCACTTCGGTAGCATACACCGCTGACTGAACGCCACCCAGCCCGAACCATACTTCCTTGTAAAACCTGCCGGGATGGTTTGCCATGTTGATAGACAGGATTTGCCCTTTCTCTTTATCGGTTAAACCGAGTAGCGACTGGATTACATCAAAGCGGTTCATGAACTTTCGTTGGTCGAGAAGGATTTTACAGTCGGAGTTATTGATGATCGCCTCTTTGACAATAGGCGAAGCGATAATATCGTCCACCTCCTGCGTTACGACTATGGCTTCCCCGAAATATTTACGAACTGTTTTGTACATATATTTCAGGTATTCAGCCATGTTCGCCGAAGAAAGAGCCTTCCATGCTTCCTCTACGATAAGTTGTTTGCGAACGCCCTTTAACCTCCTCATTTTCTGGATGAACGCATCCATAATGATGATCGTTACCACAGGAAAAAGTTCCTTATTCTGTAGGCTAAGCACCCGGCGCCGTATCATATTACTATGGTCGGTTTCCAAGCACTCGCCTCCGAACCGGACGTACACCTTCCAGCGTATCCGGCT